>CAVQDD010000011.1:0-6072 GCA_963711185.1 uncultured Actinomycetota bacterium
CCGAGCCCGGGAGGTTGGGCCGGGGTGTCGCCGTTGGACGGGCGGCTCGGGGTTCCCCACCGGCCGGTCTCCCTCGTTGCTCACCACGGCGCGATGAGGAGCTTCCTGCCGTGTCCGGCGTTCGACCGTCTCTTCCGTGCGAACGCCGGCAGCTCCGGAGATCTGCCGAAGGCTTCAGGACCGGCGGCGCCGCAAGAGAGCATGCGTGAGCGCTGTAGCCGCCCGTAAGACCCCCCCTTCAGAACCAGCATCAGGGATGCGCCGCATCGTAGGAACGGCTACTGGTGATCGGTGGTTTGCTGAGGGGCGTCGTCCAGCTGGAACACGCCGAACCCGAAAGACTCGGCCCGGATCTGGCCAGACCTCAGGCGGACGCCGTTGACTTCCAGCGGCGTCCCGCTTCGCCCTGTGAGCTCCGGCAACTCGACGTTCGCCGGTTCCCGACGAGGATTGACCACGACGAGATGGGTGCCGTTGCGCAGATAGACGAAGGGATATCCGCCGGCCAGGATCTCGATGGACGCGGTCGGTCTGAATGCTTCGGTGTCTCGGCGTAGGTGCACGAGCCGGCGGACCACGTTCAGGATCGAGCTGGGCTCAGGTGTCTGGTCGGCGACGGTCGGGCGATCGTGGTCAGGGTCCTGGGGCAGATACAGCTCGGCGGCCGACGCGGTGGAGAAGCCGGAATTGGGCAAGGCGTTGTCCCACTGCATGGGGGTGCGACACCCGGCGCGGTTGTACCCGGGGGTCCATCTGCTGCCCTCATGGTCGGGCAGCCCGTTCAGGTAGCGCATGCCGATCTCGTCGCCGTAGTAGATGGACGGGATCGAAGCCCAGGTGAGCAGGAACGTGAACGCAGCACCGAGCTGCTCAGCGGTACGGCCGCCGCACGCGAGCCGGGAGAAATCGTGGTCGGACGAGGCCAAGACCACCCGCCGGCCCGGGCCAGCACCGTCTTGGTGCTCCTGCCACAGACGAAGGAAGGTGCCCAAGGTCGACGCCGGTTCGGTGCCGTCAGCGTCGAAATAGCACCCCTGATGTTCGGGCAGGGCCACCAGCACACCGGCGGCGCCGTTGTTGAACAGGGCGCTGTGGGCCTCGTGGATGACGAGGAAGAAGTCGGCGTCGAAGCCGGCCCGCACGCCTGCATCAGCAGGCATCGGGTAGTCGCTCTCAGGCATCAACACGGCGCCGGGGTGAGCCTGTTCGAGCCAGTCGCGGATCTCGCGCCACAGCTTGGCGGTTTCCACCAGACCGGGATCGTCCTTGACCAGGGAGTACGCCATATCGACGCGGAAGCCGGCGATGCCGCGTGACACCCAGAAATCGATGATCTCGCGCAGGGCCGCCCGGTTGGCCCGGGGACCAGGGGCGTCCACAGCTTGCCGCCACTGCTCACCCGGGTTCGGGCGCGCATAGCCGAAATTCAACGCCGGCTGCTCGTCGAAGAAGTTCTTCAAGTAGTAGCCAGGTCGCTTCCCCGGCGAGGGCACGAAGTTGTCGGCTGCCCGATCTGACCAGATGTAGCGGTCGTCGTACTGCTCATCTGCAGAACGCCGGAACCAGTCATGGGCCACGGAAGTGTGGCCGGCGACAAGGTCGAGCAACACGCGGATGCCCCGCGCTGCAGCCGCCGCGATCACAGCGTCCATGTCGTCGTTGCTGCCGTACCGGGGAGCAACGCGTAGGTAATCCGACACGTCGTAGCCGGCGTCGCGGAAGGGTGAGTCGAAGCACGGGTTGAACCAGATGGTGTTGATGCCCAACCAGGCCAGGTGGTCGAGGTGGGCCAGCACCCCTCTGAGGTCTCCGATACCGTCGCCGTCCGAGTCGGCGAAAGACTGCGGGTAGATCTCGTAGAAGACGGCGTCGTCGAGCCAGTGCCCTGACGGCGCCGACACTGGCTCCGCAGTCGTGTCGCTCCTCGATGCTGTCATGTCACTCCTCGATGCGGCGGCTGCCACGATCCAGGAGTCCTGGCCGTGGGGCACCCGGAAGTATGCAGCAAGGCCGAGGTGGTCGGCGTTCACAGCCGGCCTCTGCGGCCCGCGCGGTCAGCCGCACCTCCTCAGCACCGCGGTCACCTCCACCTTGTGCACCACCGCACGCGGCGACCCAGACCGGCGAACCTGTCGCACGAGCGGAGCGATGCTCAATCCAGCAGCTGCTCACTCAGGGCCCAGAGCCTGGCCGCGTCCTCGGGATCGAGCATGGCGGAGTTGGCGTCGGAGGGGATGCTGTCGGCGGTCAGTGGCCGCTGCTCGTCGTCGAGGACGGCGACGTCGTTGTCTTTCAGGTAGACGCCCCCGACGCCGTCGAGCAGCGGGCTGGCCGCACCGAAGACGATGGTCGCCGCGCCCTGCTCGAGGGTTTTCTTGCCGGCGGCGGGGTCGATCACCGTCTCGCCGTCGTCGTCGACGAGTCCTTGGTCGCGGTAGGAGGCCAACCGCTCGGGACGGTGCGGGCCGGGTCCGCCGTGGCCACCCGCACTCGGCCGACGACCGAGCGGACGCCGGGCCGACCGGGTCAGCGGGAGGGCAGCCGTCGGGTGTCCAGTGGCGTCTCCACCGCCGTGCCGTCCGGGCCGGCCTCGACCCGGTAGGCCGATGCGCCGTCGGCCTCGCTGACCGCCTCCACCAACTCCGTGCCGCGGTAGAGCAGGCCGGCGCCGTCGTCGGTGGCGAAACCGTCCGGCAGTGTGCCGTCGGCGACCAGCCGCTGGAACAACGGCCGACGCTGCGGCTCGGCGTCGTAGTGCACACCGTTGGAGTACGGCAGCAACGCGAGCCCGTCGGTGACCGGGCGCAGCGTCGGCCCGAACGAATCGGTGGTACCGCCGACGTGCCAGCAGATCGAGCCGGCCGAGACGCCGGTCAGCACCACGCCGGCCTGCCAGACCCGCCGCATGATCGCGTCCCAGCCGTGCAGCCGCCAGATCGCCAACAGCCCGGCCACGCTGCCGCCGAGGACCCAGACGACGTCCTGCGCGAGCAGGTGCGCTTCGGGGTCGGGCAAGTTGGGCATCGAGAACGCACTCAGGTGCGAGGCCTGGAAGCCGCGCAGCGAAGCCGCCTCGTAGAGCGCGGTCAGGGCGAACGGGTTGTCGCCGCTGGCGGTGGCCAGGAAGCAGATCTTCGGTGCGCGCCCGCTGACCCCGGACAGCTCGATCGCGTAGTCGGTGAGCGGGCTGAACTCCCAGCGCGTCCGAGCACCCGGGACGATGCCGCCCGAGGTGGCCAGGATGGTCGGGGCATCGGCACTCACCCGGTCACCCTAGCCAGGCTCGCGGCCGCAGGACGACCGGAAATCAGGCGCCACGGGTCGGGGTCCGGACGGCTGACCCCGACCAGCTCACCTCAGCGGTAGCTCAGTCCGTGGCCGAAGCGGAACAGCGGGTCGGCGGTGTCGAAGGCCACGTCGCTGCGGCTGTCGAGGACGGCCTGGGTGGAGGCGGGAAGGTCGAACGGCAGCCGTCCCCGGGGTACGGCGTGCCCGAAGACCAGATCGAGGAAGGCGCGACCACTGCTGCCGTAATCGACCAGAACAGCGGCGGCGCCGGCGGCGATCTCGGGGATGACGGCCGGCCGGTCCAGATAGATGTCCACGATGCTCGGAACCGTCGCGAACACGGCCTGCAGTCGCTGCAGCTCGGCGGCGGGGAACTCCAACGACCCGGCGTGGAAGAAGGCCTCGAAACCTCCCGGCCGCGGCTCGTAGGGGGCCTTCAGCCTGATCAGGGCCACATCGGCGTCGGCGGGCTCGGCGACGACGACACCCAGACCGTCCAGCAACGTCGGATCGACCCCTTCGAGGTAGACCCGCAGACCCGGACTGTCCTGCTGCAGCGGGAGGAGGTCGTCGCGGTTGGTCAGCAGGGTGAACGAGGCGCGTTGGGCGTCCTCCCCTGCGCGCACGAAGTCGGGCCGGCCGACGACGGCGACGGCATCCTCCGGGTCGAGTCGGCGCCGGTCGAAGAGACCGAGCCGGAACTTCTCCAGCAACAGCCGCCGCACCGAGACGTCGATGCGGCTCTCGGCGACCCGTCCGCTGCGGACGAGCTCGATCACCAGTTCGGGACAGGACTCGCCGCCGAACTGGTCGCAGCCGGCCTCGAGGACGCGCTCGACCCGGTCGAGCGGACTGAGATGTTCCAGACCCCAGGCGCGGGCCGGCATCGGCTGACCGAGGATCTCGGCGTCGTTGATGAGGCCCCAGTCGGTGCACACGATGCCGTCGAACCCGAACCGTTCTCGCAGCAGACCGGTGATCACGCCGTGGTTGAAACCGAAGGCGACCTCCTCGAGATCGGTGCCGATCGGCATGCCGTAGTAGGGCATGATCTGCGATCCGCCGGCGGCGATCACGGCCGCGAAGGGCTTGAGGTGGTACTCGAGATTGTCGCCGGGATAGACCTGTTCACGGCCGTAGTGGAAGTGGGGGTCCTCGCCGTCGAGCTGCGGGCCGCCGCCGGGGAAGTGTTTGGTCATCGTCGACACCGACTCCGCACCGACGCCCTCTCCTTGCAGGCCGCGGACGTAGGCCACGGCCAGCTCGGCGGTCAGGTCGGCGTCCTCACCGAAGGTGGCGTTGATCCGGGCCCAGCGTGGCTCGGTGGCCAGGTCGACCTGCGGGTGCAGGGCGACCCGGAAGCCGAGGGCCCGGTATTCCTGCCGGGCGATGTCGGCGAACGTGTGGACGAGTTCGGCCGAGCGCAGGGCGGCGAAGCCGAGGGTTTCGGGCCACTGCGACACGACGCCGGCGTTGAAGGCGGTACCGGGGTTGTCGGTGAAGTGGTGTCGCGGGTCGGTGGACAGGGTGACGGGGATGCCCAACGGGGTGCCGGCCGCGAGGTCCTGCATCGCGTTGTGCCAGGCCACCACGGTTCGGGGGTCATCGACGACGCCCAGCAGGTTGAAGTGGCTCATTCGCCGCTGGAGCACGAAATCCTGGGTGCTGGGCAGGCTGAACGCCGGATCTGCCTCGGCCAGCGTCCCGCCGTGGCCCATGCCGATCTGGCTGTGGAACAACTGGCCGGCCTTGTCTTCCAGGCTCATCCGGGCCAGCAGATCCTCGGTCCGTTGAACGGGTGAGAGGGACGGGTCGCGGTAGGGATGATCGGCGCTGGGTTGATCGGTGCTGGGTTGAGCGGCGTTCGGTTGATCGACGGACACGGGTCGGCCTTTCGGTTGTCGGTGGCGCTCAGCGAGTTGCTAGGGCATCGGTGGGGCTCGGCTGCTGACGTCGTCCTGGTCGGGCGGTGGAAAGGACGGAGATGACCGAGCCCGCGACACCCACGAGCATGACCCAGATCATCGGCCCTGCGGTGACCGAACGAGGCCGACCCGACCGACGACGTCCCGGCGCGGACCAGTGCAAGCGGCTCTCGAGCAGCGCGGTCACCGGCTCGAGGCCTTCGGCCTCGACCGCCGGCGAAACTGTGAAGCGGCAAAGCTCCAGCGCGCCATCGAACACAATCCCAGGACAATGGCTAGGTGGGAGCGCCACAGCCTCGGCCACGCCGTCGGCGCATCCCGCACGAGCCACGCCAGGAATACATCAGTCACGGGATCGGATCACCGAACGCCCTCTCTGCAAAGGAAACCCATGTCAGCACCGTCAGGGACGACCAGCACCGCCAGCACCGGGGTCTCGCCACTCCTGCGCCTGTTCCAGGTTCTGGCGGCGCTCTCGGTGCTGAACGTGCTGTTCCAGTTCATCACCGCCGGTCAGCTGTTCTCCGCCGGTGGCCCGGAAGAGCTGCACAGCGCCGGAGCGATCGTCCTGCACGTGATCAGCGGCCTCGCCGCCGTCGCCGCGGTCATTCTCTGGCGGCAGGGCAAGCTCGGGCTCAAGGTGATGGTCCTGGCGGTCCTGGTCTTCGGCTACACCTTCGTGCAGGCCGCGATCGGCGGATACGAAACCCTCTACGTCCACGTCCCCGGAGCGATGCTGCTCACCGCCGGGGTCGTCTGGCTGCTGATCTGGGCGCTCAGGCCCGCCACCCGTTGACGCTGCGTCGGCCGAGCCCGGCCGATCGTGACCACACTGGCCATCCCGCTCCGACCGTGGAGC
>CAVQDD010000012.1:0-3639 GCA_963711185.1 uncultured Actinomycetota bacterium
TGTGGCTGTTCATCACCGAGACCGGTTCAGGGAGCCCGGCCAGATCGGACTTGGCGATCAGCTCTCGGTTCAGCCCCTGGTTGACCGCCTGGCGGACCTTGAGGTCTTTCAGGGCGCCGGCCTTGCTGTTGATGGTGAAGTGGCGGAAGTCCGGGCCGCCGGCCTTGCGGACCTCGCCGGTGCTCACGGCGGCCGCCTTGGCGTAGGCGGTGGCGTCGACACCGACGTCGAAGGAGTCGATCTCGTTGTTGGCGAACGCCGCCGGCTGAGCCTGGGTGTCGATGGCCTTGAAGCTCACCTTGCTCAGCTTGGCCTTGTCGCCCCACCAGCGGGTGTTCGGCACCAGGGTCAGGATCTTCTGGGTCTGGTCGAAGCTGTCCACCATGAACGGGCCGGCGAAGTACTTGTTGATCTCCGCGATGTTCTTCCAGCCGTTGTTGAAGGTGTCAGCGTCGGCAAAGCCCTCCTTGGGGTACAGCGCCGAGAAGTTACTGCTCCAGTCCGGGTAGGCGCCGTTGTAGGTGACCACGGCCTGTTGGGCGTCGGTGCCCTGCTTGACGCTGGTGATCGAGCTGAAGCCCTGGGTGGTGGCGCACTGGAAGTCCTTGTCCTTACCGTTACAGGCCTTCCACTCGGTCTCGAAGTCGGTCCAGTCCAGCTGCCGCCCGTTGCCCCAGACCGCCTTCGGGTTCAGCGTGTAGGTCACGACCTCGGGGCTGGAATCGCTGGAGGTGACCGAGGTGAGGTAGTCCGGATTGGCGGTGGCCTGGCCCTTGTCGTCGTAGTTGAACAGGTTCGGGATCAGCGTGCCGTTCACCATGGTGTTGTTGTCACCGGTGTTGCCGTTCACGTTCAGCGTGTTCCACTGACCACCGAACTGCTCGACGGCCAGCCGCAACTCGCCACCGTCGGCGACGTTGTCCCGCGACTGCGGGTTGATGGCCGAGGCCGGCAGCGCGTTGGCCGCGCCGGTCGAGCCGGTGCCGGATCCCGAGCTGCTGCCGCTCGGGGTGCTGGCGCCACCGCAGGCGGCCAGGATCGCTAGCGCACCGACGGCGGGGAGCACCAGGAGTTTGCGTGCCTTCACATGTCCTCCATCAAAGTTCGTGCGGGCGGTGGTGTGCCCGCGATATTGCGTCGACTCTACGGCGCTACCGGTGCCGATACCGTCTCCACGAATCACAGGGTGGCAACATTTCACCGTCGAGATGACGTTCAGGTAACGATTCCCCACCGTCGGCCGCGAACGGCCGCATCAGATCACCACTCGTTCTTCGTTGAAGTGGCAGGCCGACTGATGATCGGGCAGGCCGAGATCCACCAGCTCCGGCGGCACCTCGACGCACCGTTGCTGGTCGGCCTCGTCCAGGGTGAGGAACTTCGGGCACCGGGTGCGGAAGGCGCAGCCGGACGGCGGGTTGGCCGGGCTCGGCAGGTCGCCTTCGAGCAGGATCCGCTGCCGGCTGCGTTCTTTGGCCGGGTCGGGAATGCGGGATCGAGGACAACAGGGCCTGGGTGTACGGGTGGTGCGGGTGGTCGAAGACCGGTCGGTCTCGCCGACCTCGACGAGCTTGCCCAGATACATCACGGCGACCCGGTCGGCGATGTGCCGGACGACCGACAGGTCGTGGGCCACGAACAGGTAGGAGAGCCCGAGTCTGGCCTTCAGGTCGTCCAGCAGGTTGATCACGCCGGCCTGGATCGACACGTCCAGGGCCGAGACCGGCTCGTCCAGCACCAGCAGCCGCGGCTCCAGGGCGAGGGCCCGGGCGATGCCGATCCGCTGCCGTTGGCCGCCGGAGAACGCCTGCGGGTAGCGGTCGGCGAAACCGCGCTCCAGGCCCACCAGGTCGAGCAGTTCATGGACCCGGTCGCTCGATCCGGCCTGTCGGACATCCTGCTGCGCCGACATCGGCTCGGCGACGATGTCGAAGACCGGCATCCGCGGGTCGAGAGCGGCCATCGGGTCCTGGAACACCACCTGCAGATCACGACGGATCGCCCGCCGGTCGCTCGGAGCCGTTGATCGATCGACCGTCCCGGCCGAGCACCACGATGTCGCCGCCGGTCGGCGGCTGCAGCTGCAAGATCTCCAGCAGGGTCGTGCTCTTGCCGCAGCCGGACTCGCCGACCAGACCGACGGTCTCGCCCTGCTTGACGTCCAGGCTGATCCCGTCGACGGCGTACACCGTTCCGACCCGGCGACGGAACACCGCGCCCTTCATCAGCGGGTAGTGCCGCTTCAGATCGCGCAACTCGAGGATGGACTCACGCTGCTCGCGCGGGCCGGGGTCCGCGGTCGGCGCGGCGATCTCGGGCACCCCGAAGATCGTCGGTGTAGCCGAGCCGGCCCTCGCCGATCCGCTCGGTGTAGGATGCAGGCTGCGGTGTGCTCGGGTCGGTCGGTCGGCAGCAGCTGGCGGCTCGTCGGTCGCGGCAGTCCTCGGCGGCCATCGGGCAGCGTGGGGCGAAGGGGCACCCCGGGGGCAGGTCGACCACCGAGGGCGGGTTGCCGTCGAGGGTGGCCAGAGCCTGTGCGTCCTTGGCGTCGAGCCCGTGGCACCGAGCCGAGCAGCCCGATCGTGTAGGGCATCCGCGGGCGCGTAGAAGACCTCGTCCACCGCGGCCTGTCTCGACCGGCCGGCCGGCGTACATCACCGTCACTCGGTCCGCGACGCCGGCGACCACGCCCAGGTCGTGGGTGATCATGATCATCGCGGCCCCGGTCTCCCGCTGGGCCGTCTTGAGCACCTCCAGCACCTGGGCCTGGATGGTCACGTCCAGGGCGGTGGTCGGCTCGTCGGCGATGATCACGTCGGGATCGTTGGCGATCGCCATCGCGATCATCGCCCGTTGCCGCATGCCGCCGGAGAACTCGTGCGGGAACGAGCGCACCCGGACCTGCGGGTTCGGGATGCCGACCAGATCCAGCAGTTCGGTCGCCCGCCGCATGGCCACCGGCTTGGCCACCGATTTGTCGTGGGTCCGGATCGCCTCGACGATCTGGTCGCCGACGGTGTAGACCGGGGTCAGCGCCGAGAGCGGGTCCTGGAACACGATGGCCAGGTCCTTGCCACGGATGCTCGACATCTGGCGGTCCCGCAGGCCGAGGATCTCGTCCCCGTGCAGTTTCACCGAGCCGGTGATCCGGGCCGAGTCGGGCAGCAACCCCATCATCGGCGTAGCGAGCTGACCGACTTGCCCGAGCCGGATTCACCGACGATGGCCATCGTTTCGCCTGCGGCGAGGTCGAAGCTCAGGCCGCGGACGGCGCGCACCGGGCCGGCTTCGCTGGGGAAGGTGACGTGCAGATCGTTCACCGACAAGACGGTGCCCGAGGAGGTCCGGCGGGACCAGGGTCGGCGATGCGGTCTCGAGCGCTCATGCTGCGGTTCCTCCCGCGCTGGAGTTGGGGTCGAAGGCGTCCCGGAGGCCGTCGCCCATCGCGTTCACCGCCAGGATCAGGACGACCAGCACGGTCGCGGGTGAGAGGAAGATCCAGGGGAAGATGGTGGCACTGGACTGACCGTCGCTGATCAGGGTGCCGAGCGAGGTGTCGGGGGCCTGGATGCCGAAGCCGAAGTAGGACAGGGTCGTCTCGGAGAGGATCGCGTAGGCGACGTTGATGGTGGCGTCCAC
>CAVQDD010000013.1:0-7878 GCA_963711185.1 uncultured Actinomycetota bacterium
CTCCACCGCGCCCGCCACCAGCGGCTCCGTCCGGGTCAGTGTGAATCTCGGCTGAGGGCTCGGCCCCAGCTGACTCCTAGTTCTCAGTCGAGCGTTTCGTGCTGCGTGGTCGCCGGCCGAGCCTCCTCAACGGCCGGGTCACTCGCCACGAGCGGGAACTCTTCAGCTGGGTGAGTTGGCG
Source organism: uncultured Actinomycetota bacterium (assembly GCA_963711185.1). GTDB lineage: Bacteria > Actinomycetota > Actinomycetes > Propionibacteriales > Propionibacteriaceae > Microlunatus. The sequence goes on from CAVQDD010000013.1 coordinate 182, forward strand.
CTCGAGCTGGCTGACCCGCTTCTCGGCACGGGCCATCAGCCGGTCGTGCGCAGCCGCATCCTCGGCCGATGTCGATTCAAGGTGATCGACCCGCTGCGCGGAGGCGTGAAGCCGCTGGCGCAGTTCCACGACCCGTCGCTCGGCCTGCTCGAGACGACGCTCAGGTGCATAGAACCTACGCCGTAGTCCGGCTCGCTGAGTCTGGCGGACAGTTCCTCGGCGGGCAGCAGGGCCAGATAGAGCGACTCGACCAGATCCGAGGCCCGCCACTCCGGCATCAGGTCCAGCGCCCACTTGCGGGAATTTCCGAGAAGTTGCGCCCATTCGGCCAGGTACTTCGCCACGTAGTCGTCCGGCGACTCGGACGGTTCGATCGCGTCGAACCGCGCCCGGGCGAACCGGGCCCACTGCGGGGTCGGGGTGAAGTAGATGACACCTCGGCGAGCGTTTCCCCAGAGCAGCGGACGAAGCGTGTCGACGACGCTGACCTGGGCCGAGCGCAGCTGATCGAGGCTCCACTGGATCTCGGGCATGAAGTTCTTGTCCCGGACGAAGATGTCCAGCACGACGCCGTCCCGGGCGAAGGCGACGAGGTGCGAGAGCGTGCCTGCGGTGCACGCGATCTCCCTGGCCCCGGCGATGATGCCGATCTGTTCACGGATGCTCAGGGTCTCCGGCGCGATGATCTCGAACCCGTTCCGGCGGTAGAGGTCCTCGATCATCTCCTCGTTGACGCTGACCGACAACTGCGTCCGCTTCATCTGGGTGTAGGTGAAATACACCTTCTCGTACGGTCCGGGGGCCACGCTGTCCCGGATGGCGTCGTAGGTGATCCGCGACTTCGCTGCGTGCAGCGACCCCGGATGCAGGAACAGGGACTGGTCGGGGACGATGACCTCGTCGAAGACGGTCGGCCGGTCCAGGATCAGGACCTGCTCCGCGGAGATCCCGGCCAGTTCGAGCAGCCGGAACCCGGCGCTGTCGATCTTCTGCTGGGGATTGATGAAGACCAGGGGCAGATCGCGATACTCCGGGTTCTCGAACAGACACCACAACCTGGACAGGTCCTCGATCAGGAAGTGCCCGAAAGCTCCGAACTTGCCACCACCACCGGCATAGATGACCCGGCCGTGATGTCGGACGGGCGCCTCGGCCGGTGAGTAGACGTCGACGACGTTGGCCGGATGGTCGACCTGCTCGGCGTGCTGGAGGTGCCGGCCACGCTCGACCCGGCTTCCGTCCGGACGCACCACACCACCGGCGAGCCTGCCCTCACCCGTGGTGATGATCGGCAGCACCAGAGCGTCCCTCACCAGTTCGGCGTCGAGATCACCGAGCAGCCGACGGTCCTCCGCCGACTGGGGTTCCCAGGTGTCGACGTTCTCGACGAACAACGAAGTGGTGGCGCCGTCTTCGGGCCGGTCGGGGGCAGTCATCGTGATGTCTTCCGTGTCTCAGAACCGTGAACAGGATTCGGCGGGGATCGGCCTCATTCGGGGAACGGGCTCAGTCGGGGCTCGGGATCTCGAAGGTCCCCGGCACCGGCAGGTAGGCCCGTAGGAACCGCCGGATCGCCTGGTCGGTCCGCCGTTGTTGTTCCTCGGTCTCGGCGGTGGTGCCGTCGTTGATGCAGAAGGCGTCGAAGGCGCGGGTGCGCAGCAGCCGGTTCTGCCGCCAGCCGGCGTCCGGGGCAGCGGGGTCGACGTAGTCGTAGCGCATCCGGCTGGGCACCGCCGCGCCGATCAGGTAGGCGTAGTTCAGATAGAACGAGCCGGACAGAGCCACGTCCCGCACGGTCCGGAAACGGGCGGCCCTGGTGGTGGCGACCACGTCGGCGAATTCGGTCTCCAGTTCCTCGCAGACCGAGCGGCGCAGCGCGACCGCGGTGTGGTAGAACTTCCGCGCGAACGTGACGTCCCTGGACTCGGCCAGCAGCGTCCGGGCGTTCTTGGCTGCGGTGGTCGAGGCGATCTCCCCCGGTTGCGCAACGCCGTAGCCGACCAAGGCCCGGGAGTTGAAGAACTTGCCGATACCGCTGGGATGGAAGAACCTCTCCGGTGCCTGCGTCCGCCCCAGGATCATGTCGTCGTTCAGGTAGAGGAAGTGCTCGCTCAACCCGGGGATGCGGTGCAGACAGGCCTCGATGGCGTGCGAGTTGAAGGTGGGCAGCCCTTCGTCGTCGGGCCAGATCTCGCGGTGCGGGACCACCGTGACCCAGGGGTCGTCGGGCCGCAACCACGCCGGCGACTGGTCGGCCGTCACCACCCAGACGTGGTTCACCCAGGGAGCGAACTGCTGCAGGGAGCGCAGGCTGTAGCGCAGCTCGTCGTGGTCGGCGAAGCGGGCGGCGTCGTGGGCCCGCTCGGTGAAGGCTTCCGGGTCGGCCACGCCGGCTGCTTCGGCCTTGCTGCGCAACCAGGCCTCGTCCGCGCCGTCCACCCAGGTGTAGACGACATCGATCGGGAACCCGACCGCGGTGATCTGGCGCCGGCGCAGCACCGCCGGGACCTCGCCGAAGCCGCCGCACTGCTCGACCGGCAATTCGGTGGCCACCACGCTGGCGGCCGCCGAACGCAGGACGTCAGCCCGCTCCGGATCCGGTGAGAAGAAGGTGATCTCGAGCCCCTGGGCGTCGTCGGCGATGAACGTGTTGCCCACCTCGGCCGCGACGAACTCCCACAGCAGCAGTCCCGGAGCCGTAGCGCCGCGGGAGCCCAGCTCGGGGCCGGTCAGCAGGCGCCGTGCCCGACCGTCGGGGCGGATCAGATCCGCGTGCCAGGCCGGCCCGGACACCGTGGCCAGCACCTCGAGAACCGCCGCCCGGTCCTCCTCCCGGACGCCGAGGGTCGCCCGGTCACCGGTCTCCGGCGGGATCCACCAGTGCTGGATCCGACGCGCGCCCAGAGCCTCGACGACTTCTTTGACCAGCCCGGCTCGCTGCTTCGGCAGCTGGAGGCCGGGATCCAGCCGGGCCAGGACCGGAAGCAGCTTCCACCGGATCCAGACGTGGCCTGACGGCGCCTTCCGGCCGGATCTGAGCCGCCGTCGGCGACTGCCGAGCTGGCGCCGGCCCGCCCGGCCGATCCGCGCCGAGGCCCGCCTCAGCTCAGCCCTCACCACGACTCACCCCCATCCTCACTCAACCCTCCGACGACTCGATTCCCCACCCGATCGGCGCCCGGCCGCACCTGCTCGGGGCTACCCCCATTCTCACCGGTGATCGGACTCCCACTCGGCCGCGTTCGGGAAGTAGCTCTGCAGGAAGCTCAGCAGCGCCCCCGGATCCCGGGGCCCGTCCAGGACGACGTTGACGCAGAAGCTCTCGTACCAGCGGTGCCGGCTGATGGTGTCGAACAGGTGGGTGGCGTCCGGGCTCTCGAGATCGACGTAGCGGTTGCGGATGTCACCGACCACGGCCTGACCGGTGGCCAGCGCATAGCTGTGGTGCAACCCACCCGCGACCGTCACATCGGTGAGCGAACGGAAGCGGGCTCGACGAGTGGCCGCCAGTTCTGGCCCGAACCGCTGTTCGAGTTCGCCGATCACCGACCGGCGCAGGGCGTACGGCGCGTGCTGGTACTTCATCGACAGCCTCCGTCCGGTCGATGCGGCGACCAGGCGTCGGTTGTTCTTGCCGGCCGCGTCCGGGGCGAGATCGGAGCACTCCGGGTCGCCGTCGGGGACGGTCGAGGTCGAGGTGAACACCCGCGGCCGGCCGTCGGGGTCGAAGAACACCTCAGGGCCCAACGGCCGGCCGATCAGCATGTCGTCGTTGACGTACAGGAAGTGTTCGCTGAGCCCCGGGATGCGGTGCAGCGTGGCCTCGATGGCCTGGGAGTTGAACGTCGGCAGCCCGGGTTCGCCCTGCCACAGCTCGTCGTGGCTGATCACGGTGATGTCGGGATGGTCGGCGTCCAGCCAGGCCGGCACGTGACCGGCGGTCACCAGCCAGATGTGGTTGACCCACGGCATGAACTCGGCCACCGAACGCAGGCTGTAGCGCAGTTCGTCCAGGTGGTCGAACCGTGAGTCGGTCGTGGAGGCACGGACCAGATCGCCCGGTCGCGACGCCGTGTCGAAGCTGTGCCGCCATTCCGGGTCGTGGAAGTCCACCCAGGTGTAGACGACGTCGATCGGGAAGTCCGGTCGGGCCGCCGGTGCCGGCGCGGCCCCGAACCGGAGCTCGATCCCGGCCTCCACCCCCAGGTGCCGGCTCCGGTCCGGCGTCGAGGCGTGCGCCGCCACGAGCCAGTCGTCGCTCGCCGGGGCCGGTCCGTCCGGCGGCTGCGGCGGTCCCCAGTGCACCGGCCGCAACTGGGCGTCGGCGAACTCGACGCCGACGGCGGCGCCGACCAGTCGCCGGACCAGACGCACCGGCGGCCGAGGACGGGCGGCGGGGATGCACGCTCAGAGCGAGACCGGCTTCGTCGGCCGCCCGGTTCAGCGATGACCAGACGGCCGCGGCCTCGACCCCAGCCGCGAACGCCCGCATCCCGCGCTCGTCGGAGCGCACCTCGCGCAGCTCGCCGCCGGCCGCCGCGACCGCGCCGCGCACGACCGACTGCAGTTCTTCGGCGTGTCGGCCGTGGTCCAACCGGAGCACGGTCGTGGTGGGGACCCGGTAGCCGTGATCCACGACGACGTCAGGTCGGGTCGCGGGATGTCCTGGGCCGGTCCCCTGCTGGTGCCGGGAGAGCTGGGGCGCGGCCTGGAGAGGCATTCCCGCCCGGGTGGCGACCAGGCCGGAGATGCCCCGGCGGAGGGTTCGACGAAGAGTGCGCCCGGGCCCACGGAGCGCGGAGGGAAACCTCACACCCGGCATCCGAGGACAGCCGATCTTCGTCCGGCCCGCGGCTGCGGACCGGACGTTCTCGCGGCACCAGACACGTCCATGACTCAGAGCTTGCCGATCGCGGCGACGACGCGCTCACAACAGCGCCCGTCCCGGTCCGGGAAGGCGGCGGCGGTCCGCTCGGCGTAGACCGGGCGGTTGCGGCGACCCGCGGCCAGCGACTCGACGGTGGCCCGGACCGCCTCCGCGCTGGTCCGGGCGACCGGCCCGAAGCCGTCGCGCTCGTAGCTGAAGTACCCCTTACGGCCGAGGTGACCACCGGCCTCCACCCGTTCGCGGTCGAACTGGAAGTAGACCAGCGGTCGGTCGATGTAGGCGGCGTTGAAGGCGACCGATGAGTAGTCGGTGACCAGGACGGCGGCCCGGGCGAACAACCGCTGGACGTCCTGATCGGCGTAGCGCAACGCCTCGACATGACCGGGCAGGTCGAGGTCGGCCAGGATCGCCTGCAGGTTCGGGTGGGGCAGGAAGCCGATCCGCAGGTTCTGCTCGGCACACGCCTCGGCCAACGCCGGATCCTTGAGATAGGACAACCAGCACTCGGCGTAGTCGGTCTCGGCGAAGTCCGGCACGATCTCGCGCCGGTGCGCGCCCGGCCTGAGCGGGGAGTTCAGCCAGTTACGCCAGGTGGGGGCGACCAGGATCAGATCCTGATCGTTCTCGCCGATCTCGGCCCCGATCTCCCGCAGCCGGTCGAAGCGCGGCAGGCCGGTCCGTTGCACCTCTTTCTCGGTGAACTTGTAGCGACTGCCGTCGCCGACGATCGAGGTGTGCTCGTCCGGAGTGCTGGTGACGAAGAGGGCGATCTCCTTGGCGTTCAGCCAGCCGGAGATGTCGTCCTTGATCACGCCGTGCTGGAGGAAGACGAACGACCAGGCCGGTTTGGCCCGCAGCTTCATGATCTCGCGCGGACGGTAGATGTCGACGTCGATGTGGCTGGAGATCAGGAATCTGCAGTTCAGCATCAGCAGCTTCCAGGTGAGGCTGCCGTAGGCCACGACGCGCCGGTAGCCCTCCTTCTTCAACCGGGCGAAGTCCGGGGAGGATCCGTCGAGCACGAACCAGGCGTTGATCTTGCGCCGGCGCGAGCGCAGGTACTTGAACAACCGTTCGCCGCTGTCGCCGCTGTCGCCGATCCGGTCCATCAGCACCCAGGCGCCCTTGAACTGCTTGCGGACCGGCCCGCGGGCGGCCATGGCGCGGATGGCGGCGTTGCGCAGCTCGTCGGGATCGGGGGCGACGGGCCGCTTGCTCGTCGGGGCCTGGTCGAGCCCGAACCGGCGACGCAGCGGCGACGGCCGGATCGAGGTCGGCACGAGATCCGTCCAGTTGGTGCGCAGCTCGACGAACTCGCCGGCCAGCTGGACCCGCAGGGTGCCCCTGGCCGAGACCCAGCACAGGCGTTCGCGGATCAGGGTGTGCTCGAAATAGCGGTAGTCCCGGATCTTGGTGGCCACCGGCTCGATCGGCTCGCCGCGGCTGTAGACCGTCATCGGCGGTTCCTCGCCGGTGAAGCGGAAGGAGATCAGCACCTGCCCGGCCCGGTCGTCGTACTTGTGCGTCACCACGTACGGGCTGTGCCAGTCCTCGGCGACCAGGCCGTACAGCAGTACCTGCCGCCACTCCGAGCGCAGTCGGCGGGTGGTGAAGGAGCGGATCACGTAGTCGTCGAGGTGTTCGCGGATCGCCTGCAGGATGGTCACGAACCGTTCGGCGACCGCACCGGTGCAGGCCGTCGCTGCGTTGAAGCCGGCGTCCTCGGGGCTGATGTAGTAGGACAGCTCGTAGATGATCATGTTCTGCAGCCACTCGGGCGCATGACCCTGGTTGAGGTCGGCACCCTCCTCGAGCAGTTCGAGGTAGCCGTGCTGCGGGACCTCGTTGAACCGGCTGGCCCGGATCGACCCGGTCTGCAGGGTGGAGCTCTGGTCGAGCCGCTTGCGGTAGTAGTACTCGGCGCTGCGTAGGAAGGCCACGAACCGGACCGGGGCGCGCAGCAGGTAACGCTGGCAGAAGTGGCCGTCCTCGAAGTTGGGCTGGATCCGGTCGTCGAACCTCAACCCGTGCTCGCGGATCGCGTCCAGCCGGAAGAAGGCGGCCGGAGCACTGCCGTGGAAGAACTCCGGGAACTTGTCCAGATCCTTGAACTGGTCGCGGTGCGTGAAGAGACCCCGCAAGGGGTGGCTGTCGGAATGGACCCCGGTCTCGTCGACGTGGATGATCCGGTTCGTCGCCACCATCACCAGGTCCGGATGCAGCGCGATCGCCGCCGCGACCCGGGTCAGGTAGTCGGACTTGACCGTGTCGTCGGGATCGATGAAGGTCACCCACCGGCCGCGGGCGTGCGTCATGCCGAGGTTGCGCGCCGAGCCCTGGCCGCCGTTGGACTTGGTCAGCACCCGGACCAGGTCGGGCCGGCGCCGGGCCCAGGCCCGGAGCACCTCCAGCGAGTCGTCGGTGCTGCCGTCGTCGACCATGACGACGTCCACCGATCCCAGATCGAAGTCCTGCGCCTCGATCGAGGCCATGAAGTCGGGCAGATAACGGGCGACGTCGTAGACCGCGACCACGATGCTGAACATGGCCGTGCCGGACGCCTCGGGCTCGACGTCCGGCGCGCTCAGCTCGGCGGGTCCCGAAATGGTCGGGGAAGCGGTGCTCACGGGGTTGAACTCCTCACGCACGATCGGGGATGCCGAATTACCGTACCGGGCGTCGGCTGAGGGAGCGGCCGAGGATCGCCCAGTCTCCCGCCCGGAATCGGAGTCCCGGGCGTCGTCGTGGCCGGCCGCAGGCGCTCGGACGAGATGGTGCGGTGGCCGAGGACCGGTCCGCTCAGCGCCGG
>CAVQDD010000014.1:0-15564 GCA_963711185.1 uncultured Actinomycetota bacterium
CGCCACCGCGCCGGCCACCAGCGCCCCGGTGCGGATCAGCTACCGCCAGTCGGTCGGGAGAACCACCTCAACCACGTTCGAAGCTGCCGGGCACCGGCAGATAGTCGGCCAGGAACGGCGGATCGTCTGGTCGGTCCGGCGGCGCTGGTGCTCGTCCTCGGCGCTGGAGCCGTCGTTGATACAGAACGCGTCGTAGGTCCGCCTCCGCAGCCGGCGGAGCCGCCAGTCGGCGTCCGGGGCGGCGGGGTCGACGTAGTCGTAACTGAGCCGGCTCGGGGTCAGGGTGCCGGCCAGATAGCCGTAGTTGAGATAGAACGATCCGGCGACGGCGATGTCGTCGCACGGTGCGGAACTTGGCCCGTCGGGTGGCGGCGAAGGACTCGGCGAACTCGGTCTCCAGCCGGCTCAGCTCGGAGACGTGCAGGGCGGCTGCGGTGTGATAGAACTTCCGCGCGAACGTCACCCCGTAGCGTTCGGCCAGCAGCGACCGGGCGTTCTTGGCCGCGGTCGAGCTGGCGATCTCGCCGGCGACGTTCTCGCGATAGTCGACCAGGGCCCGGGAGTAGAAGAACTTGCCGATCCCGCTGGGGTGGAAGAACTGCTCCGGGTTCACCGGGCGGCCCAGGATCATGTCGTCGTTGAGATAGAGGAAATGCTCGCTCAACCCGGGGATCCGGTGCAGGCAGGCCTCGATGGCGTGCGAGTTGAACGTCGGCAGACCGTCCTGGTCGGGGAAGATGTCGCGGTGGTCGACCACACTGATCCACGGATCGTCGCGACGCAGCCACGCCGGGCGCTGATCGGCGGTGACGATCCAGACGTGGTTGACCCAGGGCGCGAACTGTTCCAGCGACCGCAGGCTGTAACGCAGCTCGTCGTGGTCGGCGAACCGGGACTCGTCCTGGGCCCGCTCGGTGAAGGCCCGACCGTCATTCGAACCGACGGCCCTGGCCTTGGTCTGCAGCCAGGCCGGGTCGGCACCGTCGACCCAGGTGTAGACCACGTCGATCGGGAAGTCGACCACGCCGATCTGGCGGGACCGGAGCGGGGTCGGCACCTCGCCGAAGCCTAAGCAGTCCACCGGATCGAGCACGGTCGCCACCAGATTCCTCACCTCAGAGACGCAAGACCGGGCGCTCGTCGGCGACGGTCGATTCGGCGCGGTGGAGCGTCCTCGCTCGGCTCCGCGGCTCGTCACCCGCAGACTCGTCACCTAGCGCTTCGTCGGCCCGGGTGGTGGTCCAGAAGTGAATGACGATGCCCTGGTGCTCGTCGGCCACGAAACCTGAGTCTGAAGTGGCCGCCACGTACTCCCAGAGCCGAAGACCTGGGGCCGAGATCGCCACCGAACCAGGCAACGACGAGGCGGCCAGCAGACGGCCACGCCGACGCCCTGTCGGCTCCAACACATCGGCATACCAGCTCGGCCCGGCGATCTGCTCGATCACGCCGAGCACGGCCACCCGGTCTTCGGAGCGAAGGCCGAGTGTCGGCCGGGACCGCTCAGCACCGGGCAGCCACCAGAACCCGATCTGCGCCTCGGTCAGCGCCCGACCGATCCGTTCGCTGAACCCACGCCGCTGGTCGTCCAGCCGCAACTGCGCGTCGATCCGGGCGATCACCGGGACGCGCTTCTTCTTGATCCAGGCGAACCCAACGTCGAGGTCGCTCCGACGGCGCGCCTGCACCCACCTGGCGCCGACCTGGCGCCGAGCCTCACGTCGCCCCAGCTCGCCGAGCCGACGGAGCCGACGAAGTTCAGTCTTGACCAACGCACGTCTCCCAGGGGGCCGGGTTCGGGTAGTAGCTCTGCAGGAAGCGAACCAGCCCGGCCGGATTTCTCGGCCCGCCGACGACGACGTTCACGCAAAAGCTCTCATAGAAGCGATACCGGGCGATCCCTTCGAGCAGGTGGTCGGCGTGCGCGCTTTCCAGGTCGACGTAGCGGTGCCGGATGTCGCCGGCGACGGCCTGACCGGTGGCCAGAGCGTAGCTGTGATGCAGCCCGCCGGCGGCGGTGACGTCGCTGGTCGAGCGGAACTGCGAGTGCCGGGTCGCGGCCAGTTCCGCCCCGAACTCGGCTTCGAGTTGGGCGATGATCGACGTGCGCAGCGCGTAGGGCGCATGTTGATACTTCGCTGAGCGGACCTGTCCGGTGACCTTGGCGACCAGACGCCGGTTGTTCTTGCCGGCGGCGTCCGGAGCGAGATCGCGGGCGCTCGGGTCGCCGTCCGGCACCGACGAGGACGAGATGAACACCTTGGGCTTGCCGTCGGGTGTGAAGAACGTCTCCGGCGCGACCGGCCGGCCGATCAGCATGTCGTCGTTGAAGTACAAGAAGTGCTCACTGAGCCCCGGGATGCGGTGCAGATTCGCCTCGATGGCCTGGGAATTGAAGCTCGGCAGCCCCGCTTCGCCGGCCCAGATCTCGTCGTGGGTGATCACACTGATCTTGTCGTTCCTGACGTCCAGCCAACCCGGCACCTGCCCGGCGGTGACCAGCCAGATGTGATTGATCCAGGGTGCGAACTCGCTGATCGAACGCAGGCTGTAGCGCAGCTCGTTGACGTGGTTGAAGCGCGACTCGTTCGCCGCGGCGCGCACCAGGTTGGTCGGTCGGATGGTCCGGCCGAACTGCTGCTGCCAGCGCGGGTCCTCGAAGTCGACCCAGGTGAAGACGGCGTCGATCGGGAAGTCGATCGAGGTCGTGGCCAGGTTCTCGGGCTCGGCGGGGGGAAGTGTCTCGGGCACGAAGCGGAGGCGAACGGCAGCCTCCAGGCCGAGGTGGCGTGAACCGTCGCGAGTGGTCTCGTGACTGGCCACCAGCCAGTCGCCGGCCACCGGAGCCGGACCGCGGAGTCTCGACGGTGGCTTCCACCCCTCCAGGCGTCCCGAAAAAGTGGTGAACTCCACCCCGAGAACTCCGGCGAACAGTCGGCCACCGCCGATCCGCTTCGCGGCCTCTCCCGCTGCGCCGAGTCTGGACGGTCACCGCCAGCCGACCCGAATCCAGCGCGGCCAGCGCCCGCCAGACCCGGTGCGGATCACCGCTCACCTCGATCAGCGTCGGCTCCCGCCAGTCGGCCCGGCCGACCCGAAAGCTCGCCCCAGCTGCACCCAGCGCGTCCGAAATCCCCTGCAGCAAGCCGTCCTGATGCCGGTGCTGGTCGATCTGGTCGACCAGCACGGTCCGCACCAGATAGCCGTGATCGACCACCCGGCTGCCGGCGGCCTCGCCGTTCACCGGCCCGGCTGCGCGGGTCCCGGTCAGCCCGCAGCCCAGTCTGGCCCGAATCGAGACCAGCGTGAGCCAGCCGGCCCGAAGTCGGCGGCGAACGGCACGCCGGCGGCTGCGGACCGGCCGACGAGCTGCACCACCGGGATGAGTCCGGGACAGCGGCGAACGCATGATCAGGCCCATGTCAGCGCCTCGACCGGACCCGCGACCTCGGCGTAGAGCTGCTCCCACCGCTCGCACCTCGGCCGGCGCGTAGAGCGCGGCGACCGACTGGCCCGGCCACCCATCGTCGTCCGCTGCACCGGATCGCTCATCAGTCGGCGCAACGCGGCGGCCAGGGCCTCGACGTCGCCGTCCGGCACCAAGATCCCGTTACCGCCATGCGCCAGCAGCTCGGCCGGTCCGGTCGGGCAGTCGTACATCACCAACGGCAAGCCGCAGGCCGACGCCTCGAGCGCGACCATCGGGAATCCTTCGTGCCGAGAGCTCAAGGCGAAGATCGAGCCTCGCGACCAGTCGGCGACCATGTCGTGGCTGACCCCGGCGAACTCCACCTGGGAGACGATGTCCAACCGCCGCACCTGGCGGCGAAGTTGGTCTTCTTTCTTGCCCTCACCATAAATACGTAGGCGCCAGTCCGGGAACTCATCGGCCACCTCGGCGAACGCCGCGATCAGATGGTCGAACCGCTTCTGGGAGACCATCCGGCCCGCCGCGATGATCATCGGCGTACGACCGCTGGTCTGTGGATAGAACTCGTCGGGGAGGAAGTTCGGGATCGTCTCGGTTCGGACGTCCCCATCCAGATGCCCGGCCAACCAGTGGGTCGATCGTTCGGTGAGCGAGACGATGGCCTGGGCTCGGCGACCGAACCGGGTGATCGGCTCGAGGGTCGGTCCGCGCTCGGCGCTCGGCCGGTGCTCCTGGACGACGATCGACTGGTCGGCCGGAGCAGTCTGGGCGACGAGCGCCAGCAGCGCCGGCGTGGTCACCACCAGCACGTCGAATCCGGTGTCGGAGAAGAATCGAGCTGCGACCACGTCGCTGAGCCCGGAGAAGATCGGCTCCCAGTCGGCTTGCACCAGGGCCGAGGGTTCGGTAGCCAGTCCCGGAAAAGCCGCCGGCTCGGCACCGGTGATCGGCACCAGGGGTCGAGGGCGTGTCGCCCTCAGGTCGATCAGGTGGACCAGTTCGACGTTCTCACGGAGCGGGAACGGTGAGGGCTCAGCCGTCCGAAAGATGCTGATGATGCTGACCCGATGCCGCCTCGCCAGCGCGTTCGCCTGGTTGAACACCGTTCTCTCGGTGCCGGCCGCAGCATTGCCCGTGGTCAGGACGAAGGCCTGATCTTGAGGGGCTCTCACAGCGCGCCCGAGGCTCGGTCGAGGTCGAGTTTGGGGTCGGAGGCACGAACGACGTCGGGGGCGGTCTCGCTTGGTTCGCGGATCGGTCCGGATTTGACGGCGAAGTCGGCTGCGAATCGGTGAAATAGGGCCGCAGCTCCCCGCCCTGGCGTTTGCGCCGGTCCAGCCGAAACTGTGTGCGCGGCGCAAGGAGGAGAGATCGGTGTCACTGTCGCCCCCCCGACCCGTAACTGAAAACGCCCCGCGGGCTCCCGAGCGGGCCCAGAGATCCCACGAAGGGGTCGTCGAGAGGCCAGCCGGACCCTCTCCCGGCCACCGAACAAGACGTCCGGATCGATCAGCACCCAGCTCGGCCAGTCCAGAGATATCCGCTGTGCGACCGGTGAGCGCCGCTGCAGGCTGAGAGGCACACGCCACCACGGCCCCGGCTGCCACGTTGTCTGAGCTCGAATGCGACTTCCGCGCCCGGCCACCCGGTCGGGCGACCGTCGCCTCGACCTCCTGGTGGGTGGGTCCGGAGGCTCCGAACCCGACGGACGGTGACCGCAGGCTGTGGGGTCTTTTTGACTCCGTAGCACGGCCTCGCCACCGGCACCCCGCTCCGATCGCCCTGACCAGCTGTTCATTCTCGGTCACCACCCGGTTGCTGGGGATCGGCCCGAGGTCGGCCGGTCGTCCGGGCTCGTCGAGCAGAACGTCGGTCGCCGTCGTGCCGCACCGGGGCTCACCAACGTCCAGCGACCCGACTCCGCCCGGAATCGCGCCGCTTCCGGTCCCACAGGGTGTGCTGCTCACGTCAGCCGGCCGCTGGGCCGGTTCGTCCGTCTGGTCCTCGTCCTGGCCGGGTCCACGGCTGAAGCATCGATCGGCGGCGGCAATGCCGTCCCCGAACTTCGGCCCGGAGCAGCCGGACGACGTCAGCGAGACGTGATCGGTTACTCCGGCGATCCAGCTCCTCGACCGGCCACTCGAGGATCAGGCTGAGCACCGGGCCCGATCGTCAGCACCACCCGTCGGATGCGGGCCGCGGACTTTGCGGCGGCAATGTCATCGTCGGCCTGCGGACCGGTGGGGAGACCACCCCGGTCAAGCCGGCCGGGCCGTACGGACGTACCGCACGTCCGGCTCCGCGGACGGCGGCCCGTAACCGAGGGCCCGACCGAAGACACCGATCCGCTGGACGGGGTGCGGTCAGGGTCGGCTGCGGGCGCTGAAGCAGAGGGCATGATCGGTGTGAATTTCTCAAAAATGGGTTTCCGGGGGAGCGGTCCTCGGGTCCGCCGACTCTAGCCGAGTGGGACCGGCAGGCCGCCGCCACATTCGCACCGCTCGGGCCAATTCTATTTAGATACGTCCCGATCTGGCCGGCCCGGAGTACGAGAACGATGGCGGCGACCCGGCCCGGACTCGCGCGCCCTCATCGAGGCCACACCCGTTCGATCACCCTTACGGCGGCGTGGACCGTCGTCCCAGGGCGCGAACCGGTCAGTGAAAATCTGGTGTCGGTCTGCGTTCCGCAGCTGGTGACCGGTCAGGTCGGCGACAGGTCTGCACCAGATCGTCAAGGTTGGTCAGCACCGGGGCAGGACCGTCCACGGTCAGGTCCAGATACATCCCGCGGCCTGCATCGCGATAGCTCTCCAGATCCGGGGCGAACAGAACCAGCGGTTTACCCGTGACCGTGTAGTCGAACATCACCGACGAGAAATCGGTGATCAACGCATCGGAGGCGAGATAGAGGTCGTTGATCTCGGGGTACCGGGTCACATCACGCACCCGCGCCGTGTCGGTGGACCGAGACTCTCCGGCGCGGGCATTGTGGCCATGCCCCCGGACCAGCAGGACGTGGTTCGGCCGGCAGTCTCGCCATCAGGGCCTCCGGTTCGAAGAAGTCCACCAGGCCGGCCTGCCAGGCCCGAGACGACAACCCGTCACGCCAGGCTTGAGCCCACAGCAGCGCAGTCTGCTCGCCGGTTTGAGCCCGAGTCGCCTCCGGACGAGCGCCCGCCGCTCGGACGCGCCAGCCGGCTGGGAGCGCGTCGTTGCGCGGGTAGCCGGACTGATGATGTCGCCGTGATACCCACTTTCGCCCGCAACTACGTCGGAGAAATACGGACTTTGGCTGATCAGATGGTCCCAGGACCGGGCCTGAGCATGCATCCGGGCTCGATCGAGGCTTGGCTGCGCCCGAGCCCGCGCCAGTAGGAGTCGTTGATCCGCTTGATTGGTGTCCCGTGCCAGCTCTGGACGAAGCGCTGATCGGGCCGCTTGACGTACCAGCCATCGAACAGCAGGTTGTGAACCACCACACCGGCTTCTGCTGGAAGTCGTCGACGAACGCCGACGGATCACCTGGGCGTGCGGGCTGCTGAACGGCAAAAAACGTCGATATCCCGGACCGCCCAGACCACCTCGATGCCCGGCCGGCTGGCGAGCAGCCCGGCCAAGATGGACGGCTGAGCTGTCGGTTGCGGCCGCCCCGAGGTAGGCGTGGAACAGCGCCAGCTCAGGTCGCACCAGCGCGGTCGAGGTCCGTGAAAGGATAGCTTTAGTCTGCCTTGGGCCAACCCGGCCTTGTTCGGCGTCGTCGTAGGGGCTCACTGAGCGAGAGCCGGGCGTTGCCGGCGACCGTCCGGCTCAGCCGATAGCGGTAGCGCTCGCCGGAACCCTCGATCGGCAGTCGAGGGGCGCGGTCTCGGCCGAATCGGAAGACACTGACCGCACCGCCGCCGTCGATCAGGCGAAGGGAATAGCTCCCGGCGGCCAGCGGCTGGGTGCCGCCGGCGGCCCGTTCGATCAGGGCCACCTCGATCTCGAACGACGACCCGGTCAACCGAAACGGTTCGGAGTCCCAGCTGAGATCGGAGTTGTGCAGCCGGAGGCGGTACTCACCGGCCAGGTCCGGACGCCCCGGTTCCAGCACTCCGCTCAGGCTGAGCCGGTCGCCGGACACCAGCAGTGTCTCGATCAGCGGCAAGGTCGCCGACCGGACCAAAACCAGGGTGCCGGCCTCGCTGGTCGCGGTGCTCAACCCCGAAGCGCTCAGCTGACGAGGCTGCCGCGACGACCGGATGATCGGCACCGCCGCGCCGTCCGCCCCGACCAGCTGCACCGACTCCTCCGACAGGCTGGCCCGTGGCGGTTCCGGCAGCGCGATCTCGAGCACCCACGCCCCGTCCACTTCACCGACCACTGCACCGACCACTGCACCGACCATCGACCCGCGCTGCAGCTCAATGCCGGCGACGTCGCGGCCCTTGTCCGAGCGACGGCGAACCCCGACCGGCTCGAAGTCCCGGGTGCTGACCTGCAGCCGCAGGACGTGTCCGTCGACGTCCAGGCCGACCAGCTCGGCCCGGTGCGGATTCCGGCGGAGGCCGAGCGCACCCGCGGCCGACCGGACCAGTCGGAGGGAGCCCGAGCCGTCGAGGTGAGCCGGTTCGGCCGCCGCCGAGCCACCGGTCAGGACGTCGGCCACCGGCCCGGTCCGCAGCTCGGCGCCGTTGCGGACGGACACCTCGAATTCCCAGAATTCCCCGAACTCCCCGGGGTCGGCGGGCCGCAGACCCGCCTCGAGCGGGAAGGTCAGCCGCGCGGTGAAGGCCGCCGTGTCCAGGTCCAGGCCCCGGCTCCGGGCCCAGCGGGAGACCTCCGGTCGTCGCGCCCGGGTCAGCACCGCGTCGACCGAATGTGCACTGCCGACACCCCTGGCTCGCAGGGTGAGCACGGACGGCGCCGGGTCGAGACCGGCGATGAAGGCCCATCCCTCCAGCTCCAGTACGGGGCCGGCGTCGGTATGGAGCCAGCGGGCCCGGCTCAGACAGCTGCGGAGCGGCAGCTCGGCGTCGGGCACCCGCAGCAGCGGATCGTCGGTGGTCGCACCGGCGTCGACCGGGGTGGTCGCGCACAGCGCCGTCAGATCGACGAAGGCGGCGCCGCCGGCGCCGAACCGGGTCGGCAGCTGGCCGCCGAGGTCGTCGAACTCCACCCGGGCGGCCGCCGCCAGCTCCGGCCGGTCGGCGCGTAGCAGGTGCAGCAGCACCCGGGAGAAGCCGGGCACCTGGGCCGGGGCGCCGAAGGTCTGAGTTGAGGTGTCGGTTGAGGTCAGCTCGGCCGTCAGATCCCGCAGCACCGGCCAGGCGTCCGCGTTCGACGGCTGCAGCCGCGACCGCGACCGACGGAGGCAGCCCTTCGACCAGAAAGCCAGTCATCCAGCGGTCCCAGGTCTCCGGCGAGCCGTACCGGCGGACGACGTCCGCCGTGCGTCGCACCGACCGGGCGAAGTCGGTCAGCCGTTCCCGGGCGGCCGCACCCTGCGGGATCCGCCGGTCCTCCCGGTCGCCCGTCCGGTCGCGGGGCAGCACCAGGACGTCGCCGGGCGCCGAACGGAGGAACAGCTCGGTGATCGTCCCCCGGAGCGGGTCACCGACGTCGATGGGAAAGCTCAGTGCCAGGGCGTCCCAGGCCGACCGACGGAACAGCACGATCGAGTCCCAGGGCCGGCCCGCCCCGCTGAAGGTGTCCGCCGGCGGGAGTTGTTCACCCCTGGTGTTGAGGTCCGGGGGGGCGGGGTCCGAGGTGATGAGCTCCGGGGCTGTGCCGTTCGGCTGTGGTTGATCCGCGGCCGTGGCGTACGCCCGGAGCACGGCGTCGAGGCCGCCCTGCGGGAGTCGACGGCCGGCGGGAACCAGCAGCACGAGCTCGCCGTGGGCGGCAGCGAGGCCGGCGTTGGCCAGTGCCCCCGGCCCCGGCTCGGCGGCCCGCACGATCCGCACGTCAGCGGCGGCGGTCGAGGCACGGACTGCATCGCCCAGCTCGTCACCATCGCCAGGGCCCGTGACGAGCACGATGTCGGCGGGGTCTGCGGCGGGATCGGAACGGGGGCCGAGCGAGTCGAGCGTCGTCCGGATCTGACCGGATCGGTCGGTCACCGCTCCGGAGCCACCGCGGTCCTCCGCGGGGCACCACATGACCGTCGTCACCGCCGGCGCGCCGGCCGCCGACGAACCTGACCAGGTCCGCAGCGCCTCCTGACCCCGCCGCGCGAGCCGGGACAGCGAACCCGCTGCCCCGTCCGTCCCGGGCACCACCCGGCGCTCCACCAGACGCGCAGCCCGCCGCACAGCCCGCCAGGACGTCGGCACGGGCCGGGGGAGTTTGGACATCGTGGTTCATCATGGCAGACCGACACGACGATCGGCCTGAGCAGGATCGGGAACACGCCCGAGACGCGGCACCCTCGTGGCCCGCGCATCACCGCACCCCATGATGTACTGATTTCACCGTGGCCGGCCGCCGCCCGACCAGGTCGGCGTGCGCGGCCTCCGAGCTCCCGATCCACGCAGTCGAACCCCGCCGAACCCAGAAGGATGACCACTGGTGCCGACGCTCAGCAAGCACGTGCCCCCCGCGATCAGGCGGCGGGTCCGTCGACCGATGCAGCATCTCGGTCTGATCGCCGGCCCGACGCCGGACTGCCTGCGGTTCCGGCTCGAAGGGCACGAGGCCGTGGTCGACATCCGCGAGAGCCGGCCCGGCTGGCGCCCGGAAGCAGTGGTGTTCAAGAACCGGGGCGTGCTGATGGAACCCGAGTTCGCCTTCGTCCCCAGCCCGGACGCGGGGTTTGTCACCGCTCGGATCGACCTCGACGACCTTGTCCGGCAGCTGGCCGAATTCGAGGCGACGCTGATCGGTGATGCGGAACCGGTCGACGAGGCGAACCCGGCCGACGAGACCAGGGCCGCCGCGAACCGGGGGCGGACCACGCTGCCCGACCCGGCAGCGGCGGACGTTCTCCCCGCTGCGGACGATCTGCAGCAGCAGGACGGTGCGGAGTCCCCATCCGAGACCGACAGTCCAGCCGAGACTGACAGCGCAACCGGAACCGACAGCTCAACCGACGACGACGAGCCGATCGAGCTGCCGAAGCTCCGCGGCTCGAGTCTGCGGCTGTTCGTCCGCTGGGCACGTCCTTCCCGCAACCGTCCGGCCACGCCCGAGCCGGCAACCGACGGATCCGACTCGGCAGCCGATGAACCCGGTTCACCGACCGACGGCGCCGCCGCTCAGACCACGACTCCGCGGCCGAACCGCGGGGTCCGCTGACGACCGGCTGGGGTGTTTCCTCGACACCGTTCGCCCGCCGCGCCAGCAGATCGTGGACATCGAGGGCCGCCAGGTCAGGTTCGACGTGACGATCGAGGGGAACCTGTCACTGCACGTCGGCCAGCCGATACAGAGCCGGATCACCCCGAAGATGCTCGACATCACCCGGGAGGGCGACCGGGTGCGGATGCGCTGCGACCTGCGCACCCAGAACCAGCGGATCGAACGGGCGACCACGGTCGTCACCGGCCGGCGTTCCTGGGAGACCATCGAGTGGCCGGCGGACGTCCGGCCGGACCCGGACGGGGCTCGGGCCGATTGGGGCAAGCTGCACTACCAGCTGTCCTTCGATCTCCGCTTCGACCAGGTGGCGGACTGGGTCTCGGCCGAGGACGACATCATCGACATCTGGGTGTTGGTCGAGTTGGAGGGGGCCGAGAAACCCATCCGCGTGGTGCCGACGCTGCCCAAGGGCGCCAAGGAGCACCGGCTGCGCTCCTCCTGGACCAGCTCTGCAGACCGAGCCGTCGTCTACATCCCCTACCCCACCTACCGAACCCGTCGGATCGCCTTCCTGGGGCTGGAACAGTTCAGCGCCGAGAACTACCGCTACCTGCGTCGGATGCTACCGTCGCCTGGGCCTTCCCCTGGTCAAGCCGTTCACCAGGATCTGGCTCGTCGGCGAAGTGCCCTACAAGGCGCAGGACAACGGCTTCCACTTCTTCAGGTACGCCCGCCGACCCAGCCGCACCGTCGGGTCTACTACGTGATCGACCAGGCCTCCCCGGACCGCGCGCGGGTGGCGGCGCTGGGCAACGTCGTCGAACGTGTCTCCAGGGGGCACATCCGCTACAGCCTGCTCGCGTCCCGGCTGGTCGGCACCACCACGCCGAATATCTCTTCGCCTCCCGTGACCGCACCGTCGCCCGGTTCACGCGTGGCGTGCGGGTCTTCCTCCAGCACGGGGTGACGGCGAGCAAGAACGTCACCTTGAACTACGCCCGGCAGGGGACGTTCGAGCGCCCGCGGAAAAGTTCCTGGTGGTCTCCGAGCTCGAGCGCCGGATCGTGCGGGAGGACTACGGTTTCCACCGCACCAGGTGCCGGTCACCGGCTTCGCGCGCTTCGACGCGCTCTTCGCCGACCTGCCCGCCCCGGATCCGACGATCACCGTGATGCCGACCTGGCGCGACTCGCTGCTCCGGGCCGAGACGTTCCTGGAGAGCGACTACTACGCCAACTGGCACGGGTTCTTGGCCGACGAGAGGTTGCAGCGGTTGCTGGTCGACCACGGGCTGCGGGTGCAGTTCGTACTGCACCCCAACATGCGGATGTTCGCCGATCTTCGCGATGCCCAACGTCACCCTCATCAGGCAGGAGCAGGTCGACGTCCAGCAGCTCATCCGCACCAGCGCGGTGCTGATCACCGACTTCTCCTCGGTGGCGTGGGACTTCAGCTTCCTGCGGCGGCCGGTGCTCTACTTCCAGTTCGACCACGGGCCCTGGTACCGCCGCCCCCCACATCGACTTCGGGGACTTCCTGCCCGGTCCGATCGCGGGCACTCCCGACCGGCTGCTCAGCGAGCTCACCGACACCGTCGAGCGCGACTGCGCGATGGCCGACCTACGGGCGCGGGCGCAGCGGTTCATCGACCAGGCCGACAGCAGAACTGCGCCCGCATCCTCGACGTGGTCGAGAACGCCTGGGACCTGCGGACGGCGCTGGCCCGGATCCGCAACGCCGCTCGGGCGCAGCGCCGCTGGCGCTCGTTCCGACGCAGCAAGCGGTACTTCTGGTGGATGCGTCGGCTCTTCGCGGTCGGGCGACGGCTTCCCCGTCGTGACACCGTGCTCTTCGAGGCGACCGCGGCGCCCCTACGGTGACGCCCCGCGCTACCTCTACGAGCGGTTGATCCGTCGCGAGCACGGGTTGAAGATCATCTGGTCGAGCTCCACGACGCTGCGACTGTCGACGACGCCACCACCAAGATCAACACGCCGCGCTACTACTGGGAGCTCGGGCGGGCGAGGTACTGGGTCAACAACCAGAACTTCCCGGCCGACCTGGCGACCGAGCGCACGCGCTTCCTGCAGACCTGGCACGGCACGCCGCTCAAGCGGATGCAGCACGACGTGGACACCATGCTCGGTCGCGACCCCGGCTACCAGCAGCGGGCCGCCCGGCTCACCTCGTACTGGACCGCGCTGGTCTCCGCAGCCCGTACGCCTCGGCCTGCTTCCGCAGCGCGTTCCGCTATGACGGCCCGGTCTACGAGCTGGGGTACCCGCGCAACGACCCGTTCCGCTGGCCGGACGCCGAGGACCGCGCGAAGTCGACGCGACAGCGGCTCGGGCTCGCCGACGACCCGCGCAAGATCATGCTCTACGCGCCGACCTTCCGCGACGACAACCGGCGCGGGGTCAACTGGAAGCACGAGCTGGCCCTGGACATCGAACGGCTGGCGGTGGAGTTCGCCGACGAATGGGTGCTGGTGGTGCGCTTCCACCAGCTCGTACGGCAGGGGCTGCGGCTGAGCGACGCGGTGGGCGACTTCGTCATCGACGGCTCGACCTACAACGACATCCAGGAACTGATGCTGGCCGCCGACGTGTTGATCACCGACTACAGCTCGCTGTTCTTCGACTACGCCCAGCTGCGTCGGCCGATGCTCTTCTTCACCTACGACCTGGAGAACTACCGCGACGTGCTGCGCGGGTTCTACCTCGACTTCGAGGCCGAAAGGCGCCGGGACCGCTGCTGCTCGACAACGACGCCCTGGTCGCGGCGTTGCACGATCTCGACGGGGTCACCGACCGCTACCGGGACCGGGTCGAGACCTTCGCCCAGACGTACGGTCCGCGCGACGACGGCGGGGCCTCGGACCGGGTTCTGGACGTCCTGTTTGGTTCCGGTTCGGCCGAGCCGGCCGCACCGACAGCCGCGTCGAGAGCCGAATCCCCAGCGGACGAGCCGGCACCCGGCGACGAGGCGCGACAGGACGAGGCGCGACGGGACGGATCGATCGGCGTGGGAAGCCGGCGCAGATGACCCACCGCTCGGTGCTCGAGGCCGTCCGGGCCGCGCTGTCCGGTTTCACCCAGGATCTGAATCCGACCCGTCCCCACCTCCGGGACGTCGTGGTGTTCCTCCGCGGGGACGTGAGCGACGTGGCCGCGGAGCTGGCCGAGCTGTTCCCCGCCGCGCACCTGCACCTCCTCGGCTCGAGCAAGAACCTGCTGGCGCCCGAGGACCGGCTGCCGGCCCAGGTCAGCTACGTCACGGCGACCTCCCAACAGGACCGCCTCGACTACCTGGCGCGGATCGGGCGGCCCCAGCTGATGATCGAGGTGGGGAACCGGAAACGGGCGCACCGGCTGAGCTGCTACCGGCAGCTGTTCTACTTCCTCGCCCCCGGCGGTCACTATCTGGCGACCGAGCTGGACACCTGCGGTGACCCCCGCTGGGACGAGGGGGACGGGCAGAACGTCCGGGAACTGCTCGCCCGCGTCGCCGAGGCGACGTCCTACCCCGCCCGCGGGCTGGCCGAGGAGTCGGCGACGGTGCGTTCGCTGGTCAAGGCCAGCGACAGGATGGTCTTCGACGGCGACTCCGTGGCGGTCCGGCGCTCCGAGGCAGCCGTGTGGTTCAAGCTCCGCGACTGGGAGGCCGACGACGTGCTGACCCGCCGCTACGACCAAGCCTGGGGTGAGGTGGTCGAGCACCGGCCCGCGGTCACCTTCACCTCCCGGGCCGAAGTGACCTCCCACGGCGCGGACGGCCCGATCCCGGACGGCCGACGGGTCTTCGAGGTCCCGGCCCGGTTCCTGCGCTGCTACCGCAACGTGCACTGCACCGCCCGCCAGGTGGTGCAGTTCGGGGACTACGTCCTGCCGGATTCCTGGCGGCACCCGCACCAGCGGGTTCTGAACAACCGCCAGCTGGAGCGGGCCAGCTCGTTCTTCGGCTACCACCTCGACCGGACCGCGCCGATCGCCGTCCGCGAGCTGCCGGGCGCCTACTACTACCTCGACACCGAGCTTCCCGGCCACTTCGGGCACATCACCACCGACGTCGTCTCCCGGGTCTGGGGCTGGCGGCGGGCGGCGGAACTCGAACCGGACCTCAAGGCCCTGGTCAGCGTGTCTGCCGAACCCCGCCGGCTGCCGGGTTTCCAGCAGACCATCTTCACCGCTCTCGGCATCCCGGCCGACCGGGTCGAGATCATCGGGCCCCGGGAACAGGTCCGGGTCGAGCGGCTCTACGGGCCGACGCCGCAGCTGGAAAACCCCACCTACATCGACCCGGACATCGCCGAGGTCTGGGCCGAACTCGGGGCGAAGCTGCCGGCGGGGGTCACCTCGACCAGCGAGAAGATCTTCGTCTCCCGACGCCCGGGGGACAAGCGCCACTGCCGGGAGACGCCCGGGGTGGAGACGTTCTTCGCCGAGCAGGGATTTCGGATCCTGTTTCCCGAGGACCACAGTTACACCGATCAAAAGACGATCTTCAGCTCGGCGCGGGTGATCGCCGGACTGGGTGGCAGCGGGATGTTCAACATGATGTTCGCGCCCGGAGCCCGGGTGATCCTCATCTCCGGCACCAGCTACAACGCCGAGAACGAGCATCTGATCGCGGCCGCTAACGGCAACGAACTGCACTACTTCTGGGGGCCGTCGGACATCGCGATGCCGCAGAACTTCTCGCTGACCGCATTCCGCTCGGATTTCAGCTTCGACGTGCGGCGGCACCGGCGGGAACTGCTGCGCCTGCTCTGACTCACCCACCCGGGCTGCAGCGGGATTGCCGGCCTGCCCTGGGCGCATCCGGCCGACATTCGTCTCGGCCGGTCAGCGCCGT
>CAVQDD010000015.1:0-254121 GCA_963711185.1 uncultured Actinomycetota bacterium
TGCACGACGTCATCGCCCACGCCCTATCGGTGATGATCGCCCAGGCCGATGGTGCCGGTTACGTCATCGACGAGTCGCCCGGCACTGCCAAGCAAGCGCTGGAACGGATCTCGCGGACGGGGCGCGACTCGCTCACCCAGATGCGCGGCCTGCTCGGTCTGCTGCGCGAGGAGCAGATCGGCGGTCGAGAGGTGACGCCGCAGCCGGGACTGGACCAGCTGACCGAGCTGATCGAGGAGGCCCGAGACGCGGGGCTGCAGATCGCGGTGCACGAATCCGGCGCCCGACGTCCGCTGGCCCCGATGGTCGGGCTGACCCTCTACCGGATCGTCCAGGAGGCGTTGAGCAATGCGCGCAAACACGGCGGTTCCGACGTCGAGGTCGGGCTGGACTTCGGGCCGGACGGGATCGAGCTCGCCGTGCACAACGGACCCGCCGAGTCGGGTCGCGATCTGCCGATCGGGCCGCCGGGATACGGCTTGACCGGCATGTCGGAACGGTTGAGCGCGATCGGTGGGTCGTTGCGCGCCGGCCCGTCAGCGATCACCTCACCAATCACGTCACCGACCACGTCGAGCCCGGCGTCGAGTTTTGCTGTGGTCGCCTGGATGCCCTACACAGCAGGAATGTGACGTTGTGAACCAGTGGGCTGTGGATGAGCAGATCCGGGTCTTCCTGGTCGATGACCAGGAACTGGTCCGAGCCGGTTTCGCGATGGTGATCGGGTCGCAGCCGGACATGCTGGTGGTCGGCGAGGCCGGCGACGGCGCCGAGGCGGTCGAGCGATTGCCGGCCACCACGGCCGACGTGGTGATCATGGACGTCCAGATGCCGCGGCTGGACGGCGTCGCGGCGACCAAGATCATCGGCGAGCGAAGTCGGCGGACCGGATCCGGGCCGAAGGTGATCGTACTGACCACCTTCGACCTGGACGAGCACGCCTTCGCCGCCCTGCGGGCCGGGGCGGCCGGCTTCCTGCTCAAGGACACCCCGCCGGCCACTCTGTTGTCGTCGATCCGGACCGTGCACGGAGGCGACGCGGTGATCGCCCCCAGCACCACCAAGCGGTTGATCGAGCGGTTCGTCGACGAGGTCCCCGATCCGAGCCCGGCCGACGCGGACCGGCTGAGAGAGCTGACCGAGCGGGAACGCGAGGTGCTGTTGGAGATCGCCCACGGACTCAGCAACTCTGAGATCGCCGCCAAGTTCTTCCTCAGCGAGGCGACGGTCAAGACCCACGTCGGCCGGGTGCTCGGCAAGACCGGGCTGCGGGACCGGGTGGCTCTGGTGGTGCTGGCCTACCAGGTCGGACTGGTCCGGCCGCGGCACTGAGCAGGCCGCCCGACGCCCGCCAGGGGGTCACTAGACTCCCCGGTGATGGAGCAACACGAGGCAGGATCCGGGGTAGATATCGCTGGGATCAGGGCCGCCGGGATGCGGGTGGCCGTGGTCGGCGCGGGACTGGCCGGCCTGGTCTGCGCCCGCCAACTGGTCGAGCACGGCGCTGAGGTCACGGTCTACGAGCAGGCCGGGCAGGTCGGTGGACGGGTCCGGACCGATCTGATCGACGGCTACCGCTGCGACCGCGGCTTCCAGCTGATCAACCCCGCCTATCCGGCGGTGCCGCGCGAGCTGGACCTGGCCGCGCTCGACCTGCGGGCCTTCGGCGCCGGAGTGACGGTGGCCCACGGTTCGCAGCGGTTCCGGCTGGCAGACCCCCGTCGGATGCCGGGGGCGATCGCCGACACCGTCATGGCCCCGGTGGGCACGCTGGCCGAGAAGATGGCCTTCGCCGGCTGGGCGATGGGCTCGCTGTGGCCGGTGCCCAAACTGCTGTCCGCCGACGACACGACACTGGCCGCCTCCCTCGACCACGCCGGCGTCGGCGGCCCGCTGCGGACCGGGGTGGTCGACCAGTTCTTGGCCGGCGTCCTGGCCGACGCCGACCAGCAGTCGTCGGCCACCTTCAGCCTGTTGTTGGTCCGGTCCTTCCTGCTCGGTAATCCGTCGGTGCCGTCGCTGGGGATGGGCCGGGTGCCGGAGCAGTTGGCGGCCGGGCTGCCGGGCGGGTCGTTGTGTCTGGGGGTCGAGATCGAGCAGGTCGAACCCGGGGTGCTGCGTGGCTCGATGGGTGAGCAGCAGGTGGACGCGGTGGTGGTGGCGACCGACCCGACCAGTGCCGCCCGCCTGGTTGCGGTGGAGCCGCCGAGGATGCGGGGGCTGACCACGTTCTGGTACGGCACCGACGAGCCACCCGCCGATCCGACCCACGCCAAGCTGCTCCATCTCGACGCCGACCACCGTGGGCCGGTGGTGAACTCGGCGGTGATGACCGCGGTGGCCCCGTCCTACGCCCCGGCCGGGCGGCAGCTGATCGCCGCGACGGTGCTCGGAGCCGAGGTGGCGGCCGAGCCCGAGGCCCGCCGCCAGCTCGCTCGGATGTACGGCACCGACACCTCCGGCTGGGAGCTGATCGCCACGCATGCGATCGCCGAGGCGCTGCCGACCCAGTCGGCGCCGTTGCAGGTCCGCCGTCCGGTCCGACTCGCCGACGGGCTGTTCGTGGCCGGCGACCACCGCGACACCGCCTCGATCCAGGGCGCCCTGGTCTCCGGACGGCGGGCCGCTCGTGCGGTCCTGCGCCAGGCACACGCCTCGCGAGCCGGGGCGTCCTCCTAGATTGGCGTCATGACCGAGAGTTCCGCCCGACCCGAGCCGTTCCGACCGCCGAGTACCGCCGCCGGATGGGACGACCTCCGCACCCGGTTGCGGGCGACCCGGTGGCCGGATGCCCCCGACGATGCCGGCTGGTCGCTGGGCACCGATCTGGACTATCTGCGCGAACTGTGCGACTACTGGGCCGACGGGTTCGACTGGCCGGCCCAGGAGGCCGCCCTGGCCGAGCTGCCGCGTTACCGGATGGCGATCGACGGTCTCGGCATCCACGTGGTGCACGCCCGGGCCGGTGCGACGAATTCGACGGCCCCCGCGCTGCCCCTGCTGCTCAACCACGGCTGGCCGGACTCGTTCTGGCGCTACACCAAGGTGATCGGCCTGCTCACCGATCCCGGCGCCCACGGTGCCGATCCGGCCGACGCCTTCGACGTGGTGGTGCCGGACATGCCGGGCTACGGCTACTCCGATCGTCCGGCCGGTCCACCACTAAACTCGATCGCCGTCGCCGGCATGTGGGCCGAGTTGATGACCGGGCTGGGCTATCCGCGGTTCGGTGCCGCGGGCGGTGACATCGGCAGCCAGGTCAGCCGTTACCTGGCGCTCGACCACGCCGATCGGGTGGTCGCCGTCCACCGGCAGGACGCCGGCGTGCCCAGCGGGCTGGACCCGGACGGTCTGACCGCGGAGGAGCACGACTGGGTCGAGCGAGCCGGCGACTGGGCCGCCAGCGAAGGCGGCTACGCCGCGATGCACCGGACGAAGCCGCAGACGGCGGCGGCCGGGCTGAACGACTCCCCGGCCGGGTTGGCCGCCTGGATCGTGGAGAAGCTGCGCAGCTGGAGCGACTGCGGCGGCGACGTCGAACGCTCCTACAGCAAGGACGAGATCCTCACCAACGTGACCATCTACTGGCTGACCGGGACGATCGGCTCCTCGATGCGGATGTACCACGCCAACGCCGCCGTCGCGCCCGAGCAGTTGCGCCGCCGGGTCGAGGTGGCGTCCGGGTTCTCGCTGTTCCCGGCCGACATCATCACCCCGCCGCAGAGCTGGCTGGAGCGCAGCACCGCGCTGGCCCGGGTCACGCACCCGGACCGCGGCGGACACTTCGCGCCGTTCGAGGAGCCGGAGCTGTACGCGCAGGAGCTACGCGACTTCTTCCGGCCCTACCGCTGATCCCCGGCTCGCGGCGACACCCTCCGGATCAACGGTCGCGCCCGACTGGTGAGTGACGCGCCCTACTTCGACGCCATGGCGGTCAAGGGGAAGCGCCCGATCCTGGCCCTGGAGTGTGCCATCGACACCATCTTCTTCCACTGCTCGAAGGCGTTCCTGCGCTCGAAGCTCTGGAAGCCGGAGACCTGGCATCCCGACCTCGTCGACGACCGTCCCCGGATCGCCCAACAGCTGGAGCGGCCGGAGGATTCGCTGAGCGACCTGAGCGACTACTACGACGAGAAGAATTACGCCGCCCACCTCTACTGAGCGCCTGTCGACCGGCGTTTGAGCATGCCGGGACGGCCTTCCGGATCGCGCCTGGCTGGTCTGGGGCGCGTCGTGTGGGATACTGGGTTCAGTTCGGAGCGTCCCATATGTTCCGGACGGGTGCGTGACACCCGGGTGGGGTGACAGTCCACCGTCGGGGCTTGGGGGCACACTGCACCGCGACGAACGTTCGATGATCTCGGCGTCGACCGCGGTAGGTCCTACCGGCATCGCGCATCGCACGACTCATGCTTCCGCTGTCCGGCCCCGTCCGGTACGGCGACTGACACCGGTGCCCCAGCGCACCCAGAGGAGTTCCTCGATGCTCGACTCCGAGCCCGGCAATCCCCAAGCCGGTCCTTCCGATTCCGAATCAACCGGCCCGGATAATCCCGGTCCGGACACCACGCAGCCCAGAGCGGCGCGTCCCGCGCGGCGTCGTTCCGCCAGCCGGCCCGCCGGCCCGCCGGCCGCCCTCGAGGGCGAGGCCGGCCAGGGTGACGGCTCCGGGGGGGACGGCTCAAAGGGTCAAGGCTCCTCGGCTGAAGGCTCCCCGGATCAAGGTTCTGCGGGGGCCGCAGGCGACCATGCACCTGCTGCGAAGAAGACGACCAAGCGGGCACCCGCCAAGCGGGCGCCACGCAAGACGACCAAGAAGGCCGCCGCTGCCGAGTCTGCGGACGCTCCCGGCGTGAATGGCGAGAACGAGGTCGAAACTCCGATCGGCAGCGCGGAGGCGGGCGCCCGACCCGATCCCGACGTGGTGGTCGAGGTGCCGCCGACCGACTCCGGTCAGGCCGGCACCGCCGACCCGTCTTTCGACGGCCCGGCGAAAGCCTCGGACGCCCCCGCCGAGGCGCCGGCTCGACCGGCCCGCAAACGCGCCACCCGTAAGGCGGCGGCGCCGAAAGCGGCGGCCGCGCCGAGCGAGCCGACCGAGGCTCGGTCGGCCCAGTCGGACAACCTGGTACAGAAGTCGGACGACCCGGTAGAGAAGTCGGACGAGCCGGTAGAGAAGTCGGACGACCCGGTAGAGACGTTGCCGACCATCACCCAGCCTTTCGCGAGTCCGAATGATGCCGACCCGGCCGCCGCAGTCCAGTCCACCGAGCCGGACCGGGCACCGGCGCCGGCGCCGTCCCGCAACCCGTTCGCCGTTCCGGACATCGAGGTGCGTCCCGCCGGGAACGTGTCCGCCGAAGCCGAGCCGTCCGCAGAAGACGAGGACGGGGCCACCGAGGGCGGGACCACCGAGGGCGGCGAGGTTGAGGGTGTGCAGCCGGCGGTGTCCCAGCAGGACTCCACAAAGACCGCCGGCAGCCCCATGACCGGCACCAGCGACGACACCGGCACCAGCGACGACCCCGACACCGGCGACGACTCAAACAGCAGCGACGACACAGACAGCAGCGACGACACAGACAGCAGCGACGACGACAGCGACGACGAGTCGGGGGACGGCAACCGTCGCCGGCGGCGGCGTCGCGGAGGCCGTCGGCGGCGGCGTGGGTCGGGCTCGGGTGACAACGAGTCTTACTCCGACGACCGGTCCGAGGACCGGCCTGAGGACCAATCCGACGGCGGTTCGGCCAAGCGCCAGGCGCACGACGGCTCGGCGGCCGAGTCGGGGTCGGACCCTTCGAAGGACCAGAACACCGAGCGGTCCGACAGCGACCACGGCGACGATCAGGACCAGGACGGCGAGAGCGAGGGCCAACGGCGTCGTCGGCGTCGTCGGCGTCGTCGCGGCGAGGACGCCGGCAACTCCCCGGACGATCCGAGCGAGGTCGTGGTGCGGGTCCGCGAGCCGAGGTCGCGCAACCGCAGCAGCGAGGTCACCGGAATCGAAGGCTCGACCCGGATGGAGGCCAAGCGGCAGCGCCGGCGCGAAGGGCGCGAGGCCGGCCGGCGTCGGGCTCCGATCCTGAGCGAGGCCGAATTCCTGGCCCGGCGCGAGTCGGTGTCCCGCACGATGGTCATCCGCCAGCTCGACGAGCTGGCTCAGATCGCGGTCCTCGAGGACGACGTCCTGGTCGAGCACTACGTCGACCGGGAGTCTGCGACGTCGCTGATCGGCAACGTCTATCTCGGTCGGGTGCAGAACGTGCTGCCCTCGATGGAGGCCGCCTTCATCGACATCGGTCGCGGCCGGAACGCGGTGCTCTACGCGGGCGAGGTCAACTGGGAGTCGTTCGGCGCCGAGGGCGGCGAACGGAAGGTCGAGCGGGTGCTCAAGTCCGGCCAGACGATCCTGGTGCAGGTCTCCAAGGACCCGGTCGGCGCCAAGGGTGCCCGGCTGACCAACCACGTCTCGATCCCCGGCCGCTACCTGGTCTACGCCCCGGGGGGCCACCTCTCGGGCATCTCCCGGAAGCTGCCGGAGAACGAGCGCAAGCGGCTCAAGGACATCCTGGCCGGGCCGGTCGGCGACACCGCCAGCGTGATCGTCCGGACGGCGGCAGAAGGGGCCACCGAGGATGAGCTGATCCGCGACATCAACCGGCTCAAGGCCCAGTGGGACAGCATCGAGGCCAAGATCAAGGGCGGCACCGCACCGCAGTTGCTCTACGCCGAACCCGACCTCACCATCCGGATCGTCCGTGACCTGTTCACCGAGGACTTCGCCGAGCTGATCATCCAGGGCAACAACACGATGTCGGACGCCTACGACTCCGTCGAGGCCTATGTCGGGCACGTCGCGCCCCATCTGGCTGACCGGATCCAGCGCTGGGATCCGGACAGCCGCGGCGACCTGTTCGGAGCTCATCGCCTGGACGAGCAGATCGCCAAGGGCCTGGAGCGCAAGGTGTTCCTGCCCTCCGGCGGATCGCTGATCATCGACCGGACCGAAGCGATGACGGTGATCGACGTCAACACCGGCAAGTTCACCGGCTCCGGCGGCAACCTGGAAGCCACCATCACCAGCAACAACCTGGAGGCGGCCGAGGAGATCGTCCGTCAGCTCCGACTGCGCGACATCGGCGGCATCATCGTGGTCGACTTCATCGACATGGTGTTGCCCAACAACCGTGAGCTGCTGCTGCGCCGACTGGTCGAGTGCCTCGGCCGGGACCGGACCCGGCACCAGGTTGCGGAGGTGACCAGTCTCGGACTGGTTCAGATGACCCGCAAGAAGATCGGGACCGGTCTGCTCGAGGCGTTCAGCTCCGAGTGCCCGCACTGCCACGGCCGCGGCGTCGAACTGCACGACATGCCGGTCGAAACCCAGAAGCAGGCGGACGGCGGCGCGCGGAACTCCGACGACCACGGTCACCGTCGCGGTGGCCGGGGCTCCGATCGGAGCCACGGGTCCAACGGGTCCAACGGCTCGAACGACAAGGGTGGCGGCGACAAGGGTGGCGGCGACAAGGGTGGCGGCGACAAGAGCGACAAGGACGGCGGCAACCGCCGTTCGGGTCGCGGACGGCGCGACGACTCGGCGGCCGTCGAGCAGAGTGAGTCGGCCTCCGGCCAGGACGCTCCCGAGACCCCGTCCCTGGCGTCCACGCCATCCACTGCGGTGGACGACAGCGTCGCGAAGGCCGTCCAGCAGGTGCTGGGTTCAGCCGGTGAGTCCGGCAGCCGGAACCGACGGGGACGCGGCCGGGCCGGGCGTCCGGCGGGTCCGCCCAAGTCGGCCGAGACCGGTTCGGACTCACCCGGCACCGAGAACGGGTCCGAGTCCGTCGGGCCGCAGCCCGAGCCGGCGGCCAGTTCAGCAGAGATAGGACTCATGAGCGAGGACGTCCGGCCCTATCTGATCGCGATCATCGGGGCCGGTCCGTCCGGGATCTATGCCGCCGAGGCGCTGATCCAGCAGACCGAGGTGCCGGTCGAGGTGGTGGTGATCGACCGGCTACCGGTGCCGTTCGGTCTGGTTCGCTACGGGGTCGCGCCCGACCACCCGAGCATCCGCTCCATCCGCAACACCCTGGAGCGGACGCTGGAACGCTCGGGAGTGTCGTTCTTCGGTGACGTGACCATCGGCCGCGACCTCAGCACCGACGAACTACGCGACCGGACCGACGCGGTGGTCTACGCCTACGGCGCCGGCTCGGACCGTCGGCTGCGGATCGAGGGCGAACGATTGCCGGGCAGCATCGCCGCGCCCGACTTCGTGGCCTGGTACTGCGGACATCCCGACGTACACCCCGACACCGACCCTGCCGGAATCCAGCATCCCGAGACGGCACCGACGGGCCTTTCCGGCGAGGTCCAGCAACTGCTGGCCACCACGTCCAGCGCGGTGGTGGTCGGCGTCGGTAACGTCGCCCTGGACGTGACCCGGGTGCTGATCAAGAGCGCCGAGGAACTGTCCCCTACCGACATGGCCGACGAGGTGCTCGCCGTCCTCGACAGCAACCGGGTCACCGACGTCCATCTCCTGGGCCGACGCGGGCCCGTCTACACCGCTTTCACCACCAAGGAACTGCGCGAACTGGGCCAACTCGACGACGTCGACCTGGTACTGGATCCGGATGACTTCGTGCTGGACGATTCCAGCAGCGCCGTCCTCGGCGTGGACAAGGTGGCGGCCCGGAACGTCGGGGTGATGCGCGGCTGGCTGGACCGGCCGACCGGTCAGGCCTCCCGGCGGATTCACTTCCACTTCTGGACCAGGCCGACCCGGCTGCTCGGCGACGGCCGGGTCGAGGCCGTCGAGGTCGAGCGGACCAGGATCGAGGCGGACGGCGGGATCGTCGGCACCGGGGTGACCGGGACGATCCCGGCGGAGCTGGTGGTCCGTTCCGTGGGCTATCAGGGAACCCCACTACCGGGCGCGCCCTACGACGGGTCCACGGGCCGGGTGCCGCACGCCGAAGGGCGGGTGATCCGCGACGGCGCCTTCTCACCCGATGAGTACGTGACCGGCTGGATCAAGCGCGGTCCGACCGGGGTGATCGGCACCAACAAGTCCGACGCCGTCGAGACGGTCACCTCGCTGCTGGCCGACATCGCCGACGAGGCGATCACCCCGAGCCACCAGCTGGCCGAACTGCGTGAACTGCTCGCGGCCCGGAACCTGCATCCGTTGGAGCTGCCGGCCTGGCACCGGATCGACGCGGCCGAGATCGAGCGGGGGGTCGGTCACGGCCGGCAACGGACCACCTTGGCGCACCGGTCGGATCTGCTGGCCGCGGCGGCGGATCAGCTGAGCGGCAACCCGGAGCTGGTGGTACCCCGCATCGACCTGCCTCCCGATACACCGCAAGAAGTACCGGCCGATCAGCCCTCCCAGGGCAGCGGTCGCTCCTGACTGATCGGTGACGTCGGGACCACCAGCACCGGCCTGGACTGCCGATGCACCAGGTGTACGGCCACCGAGCCGCTGAAGAACTCCTTCATGCCGGCCCGCAAGCCAGGCTTTCGGCTGCCCACCACCACGTAGGTACTCCGTGCAGACTCGGCCAGTGCGGCCAGAGCCAGGGCCGGATCTCCGACCAGGGCGCGGAAGATTATCGGCCGTTCGGCGCCGTCGGGTTTCGGCAACCGGTCGAGTACCGAGCGGATGTGTGAGGCGAGTTCGGGGGAGAACTCGAGCTGTCTCGCTCTCCACCTGGTCGGCGTCGATCGGCAACGAGAAGACGCTGCCGTCGGGCAGGATGTCGGTGATGTAGCGACTGGAGTCGACGCTGGTGCACAGCGAGAGTTGCTCCCAGCCGGTCGGCCAGCCGGGCCGCCTCGGTCAGCACCGACTCGGTCTGCTCCGCGGTGACCCCGACCAGCACGTTGGGCACCGGCATCGCGTCGAACGTCGCCCGGGGACGTCGGCGCCCGAAGGGCGCTTCGGTGACGTCAGCGGCGATCGCTCATGATCAACCTCGATCCTGATCGGCTGACCCGACCGTACAACGGCCAGCGCGGGTCGGGCGACCAGGGCGAAGACCAGCGTGGCGCACAGGCTGGACGAGACGGCGACCAGGCCGAGCGGCACGGCGGTGTCCTGGCCGGCGATCCCGACCAGCGGGGCCACCACCGCACCCATCACGAACTGGCCGAGGCCGAGCAACGCCGAAGCGGAGCCGGCCAGATCCGGATAGTCGGCCATGGCGAGCGCGCTGGAGGTCGGCAGCACCAGGCCGACGGCGCTGACCATGACGAACAGCGAGCCGACGATGAACGGCAGCGGTAGACCGGCGAGGATGGTGACGGCGAGAGCGGTCGCGCCGAGCAGGTTGAGGGTGAGCCCGACGGCGAGCATCCGGGACGGATGATGACGACGGGCGAGCCGGGCGCCGGTCTGGCTCATGATCATGATGCCGATCGAGTTGGCTCCGAAGACGAACGAGAAGCCCTGCGGAGAGAGCCCGTAGATCCGCTGCAGGACGAAGGTCGCGCCCGAGATGTAGGCGAACATGGACGCGCCGGCCAGGCCGGCGGCACCGATCACTCGCGACGAACAGACGGTCGCCGAGCAGCCGCCGGAATCCTGGCAGGGTGGCGGAAAGACCGCCGACGCCACGGCGTTCGGGCGGCAGGCTCTCGCGCAGGCCGAGGGTGCCGGCCAGCAGCAGCAGCAGCCCGAAACGCGGCCAGCACGCCAGAAGATGCCGCGCCAGTCCAGGACCCGGTTGAGCTGGCCACCGAGCACCGGCGCGACCACCGGGGCCAGACCCGAGACCAGGGTGAGCCGCGCGAAGATGATCACCAGATCCTTACCCCCGAACAGATCGCGGGCGATGGCCCGGGAGACGACCAGGCCGGCCGCGCCGGCCAGACCCTGAATCAGTCGCGAGCAGGACCAGCGCGGTGATGGTCGGGGCGAACGCGCAGGCGACGGTGGCCAACAGGTACAGCACGAGCCCGACGATCAGCGGACGCCGTCGGCCGAACCGGTCCGACAGCGGACCGCTGATCAATTGTCCGAGGGCCAGGCCGAGCAGGCAGGCGGTGATGGAGAACTGAGCGCCCGAGGCGGAGGCGTGCAGATCGTCGGCCAGGCCGGGCAGCGCGGGCAGATAGAGATCGAGCGAGATCGGCCCGAAGGTGGACAGCAGACCGAGGACGACGATGGTCCGGATCCGATGTTCGACCACTGGCGCTGGCACCGGCTCACCCTACGGTGGGCCCGGCCGGCTTCTAGAGTGTGCGCTATGGACGAGACCGGAGATGTCGAAGCAGCGGTCGACCGGTGGGATCGCCGCGACTGGTGGGGCGTCGTGTTGGACGCGCCGGACGTCGCGGTGCTGGCCCGCTTCTACGCCGAGCTGCGCGGTTGGAAGATCCACCGCTGCGACGAGAACGACGCCTCCCTCGACACCGGTGAGGGCGTCGCCTACCTGAGCGTCCAGCGGAACGAGAACTACGTCCGGCCGGTCTGGCCCGGTGAGCCCGGGCAGCCGCAGATGATGCTGCACCTGGACTTCGAGGTCACCGACCTGGCGGCAGAAGTGCAGCGGGCGCTGGATCTGGGGGCGGAACTGCCGGGCTTTCAGCCCCAGGACGACGTCCGGGTGCTGCTCGACCCGGCCGGACACCCGTTCTGTCTGTACGCCGGATGAGCGATATTCGGGATGACCGGCTTCATGACCCACGATGAGGCGAGTGACCTGGCGGCCCAGCGGTTGGTGATCTCCGGGCGGGTCCAGGGCGTCGGCTTCCGGGACTCCTGCCGGCGCCGGGCCGAGCAGCTGGGCCTCGCGGGCTGGGTGCGAAACTGCGGCGACGGCACGGTGGAGGCGGTGGTCGAGGGCTCGGTCGACCAGGTGGCGGCGATCCGGTCCTGGTGCGAGACCGGGCCGGGGCAGGCCCGCGTGGACGGCGTCGAGGTCAGCGACGAAGAACCGACCGGGCTGGACGGCTTCGAGGTCCGCTGAGTCAGAGGCGGACCAGCCGGGTGAGCAGCAGCTCGAGGCTGGCGCGCGGATCGTCGGTGATCCCGGCGTGCACCGGGGACGGCTGCAGTACCGTGCTCCGCGGGGCGACCAGCATGCCGAACAGGGTGGCCAGGCCGGTGTTCTCCCGGGCGTGACCCACCGGTTCCCGGCAGGCCCGCTGAACCGACTCGGCCGCCTGCTGCAGCGCGGTCAGGTCGAGATCCGGCGCCAACGCGGTCAACCGGTACTCGTCGAGCGCGACTGCGGCGGCGAGGAAGTCCTGCTGCTGGCAGTAGAGGATCACCCCGACGTTGACGAACTCACCCCGCTCGACCCGGGGGACGGCGCGTAACACGGCGTACTGGAACGGTGCCGCGGTCACCGGGCCGGCGCTCACGGCAGCCACGACCCGGCCGCGTCGAGGCGGGCCAGCAGATAGTCGCGATAGGCGACGCGGGCCGCCTCGGCGGTCGGCGGCGCCTGCGGGTCCGGTCGCAACGGATCGGGGACCAGCCACGCATCCGGCACCAGGGCGGTGACCTCGTCCAGCAGATCTGCGGTCACTTCGCCGGCCAGCTCGGCGTGCACGTCCCTCGGCCGGCCCCTCGGGTAGAGAACGTGGTCGTCGTAGCGGTAGGGCGAGCGGGCGAACACCTCCGGCCGGCCCCAGGCGTGCTGGAACCGCAGGCAGGCGCCGTGGTCGATCACCCACAGATCGCGATGCCAGAGCAGCAGGTTGGTGTTCCGGGCGCTGCGGTCGACGTTGGCGACCAAAGCGTCCAGCCAGACGATCCGGGCTGCCTCGTCGGCGGGCACCGACATGAGACGGTCGAAGCCGAGGGCGCCGGGCAGGAAGTCGACGGCCAGATTCAGTCCCGCGCTGGCGGTGATCAGCTCCTGGACCTCTTCGTCCGGTTCGCGCCGGCCGATTTCGGCGTCCACCTCGATCAGGGCCAGGTCCGGGCTGCGGAGCCCGAGCCGCCGGGCCAGCTCGCCGACGATGATCTCGGCCACCAGGGCTTTCGTGCCTTGGCCGGCCGCGCTGAACTTGACCACGTAGGTGCCGAGATCGTCGGCCTCGACGATGCCGGGCAGTGAACCGCCCTCGCGCAGCGGCGTCAGATAAGCAGTCGCGGCGATCCGGGGGAGCTGGCGGGTCGGCACCGGCTCAGGGTAGTGCCCAGAACGGGACGGCGTTGCGTGAGTTTGCCCCGGCCCGGACCGCCGCGTAATGTTGACCTTCGGTGCGCGCCTCGGCGTGCACTTGTCCGCGCCCCTCGAGGGTGGGCGCACTCCAGGATGGTAAAAGAGGGAAGAGGGTCAGGCGTGTACGCGATTGTGCGTAGTGGCGGCCGCCAGCACAAGGTCGCCGTCGGCGACGTCATCGAGGTCGACCGGCTGAGCGAAGCCGTCGGCGCGAGCGTCAGTCTGCAGCCCCTGCTCGTGGTGGACGGCGCATCGGTCACCTCGGTGGCCTCCGAGCTCGGTTCGGCCTCGGTCAAGGCCGAGGTGTTGGCCGAGACCAAGGGCCCGAAGATCCGGATTCAGAAGTTCAAGAACAAGACCGGGTACAAGAAGCGTCAGGGCCATCGCCAGCGCTACACCCAGGTCCGCATCACCGACGTCACCGGAACCGAAAGCTGAGGGGCTGAGATGGCACACAAGAAGGGCGCGTCCTCGACGCGGAACGGGCGTGACTCCAACTCCCAGCGGCTCGGCGTCAAGCGGTTCGGCGGTCAGCAGGTCAACGCGGGCGAGATCATCGTCCGGCAGCGTGGCACCCACTTCCACCCGGGCACCGGCGTGGGGCGGGGCGGGGACGACACGCTGTTCGCGCTGATTCCCGGCCAGGTCGAGTTCGGCAGCCGTCGCGGCCGCCGGGTCGTCAACATCACCCCGGCTGCGGTCGCGGCCGAGCCGGTCGCTGCGGCCGCCGAGTAGGACTCGACACCCACGATCAATCTGTGAGGGCGGCCTGGGATCTCCCGGGCCGCCCTTGCTGTTTTTTTCCAGCTCGGCTTCATTTCAGCCTGGCTTTATCCAGCGGTTTTGGTTCCACCGGGTCAGTCCGGGGAGTTCGGAGGTGAGCATGGCCATTCCGAGCTTCATCGACTCCGTGACTCTGCACGTGGCCGGCGGCAACGGCGGTCACGGCTGCGCCTCGGTCCGGCGGGAGAAGTTCAAACCGCTCGGCGGTCCGGACGGCGGCAACGGCGGCAACGGTGGCTCGGTCGTCCTGCGGGTCGATCCTGGGCTGACCACGCTGGTGGAGTTTCACCGGCAGTCCTGGCGCCGTGGTTCCAACGGCGTGCCCGGCAAGGGCGACGACCAGCACGGCGCCAATGGCGACGACGTGGTGTTGACCGTCCCCGAGGGAACGGTGGTCACCGACGTCGACAGCGGTGAACAGCTGGCTGATCTGACCGGACCTGACGCCGAGCTGGTGGTGGCCACCGGCGGCCGCGGCGGGCTCGGTAACGCAGCACTGGCCACCTCGGCCCGGAAGGCGCCCGGTTTTGCCCTGCTCGGCGAGGACGGCGAGGCCCGCACCGTCACGTTGGAGCTGAAGGTGGTGGCCGACGTCGGTCTGGTCGGCTTCCCCAGCGCCGGCAAGTCCTCCCTGGTCGCGGCGATCTCCCGGGCCCGGCCGAAGATCGCCGACTACCCGTTCACCACCCTGGTGCCGAATCTCGGCGTGGTGGTGGCCGGTGAGGTCACCTTCACCGTGGCCGACGTCCCGGGACTGATCGAGGGGGCCAGCGAGGGCCGCGGGTTGGGACACGACTTCCTCCGCCACATCGAGCGCTGCGCCGCGTTGGTGCACGTGATCGACTGCGCCACCTTCGATCCGGGACGGGACCCGCTCACCGACCTGGACGTGATCGAGGCCGAGCTGGTCGCCCACGGCGGGCTGGAGGATCGGCCCCGGCTGGTCGTTCTGAACAAGACCGACGTGCCCGACGCCGCCGAACTGGCCGAGATCGTCACCGCCGAGCTGGAGCAGCGCGGGCTGCCGGTGTTCGCCGTTTCCACCATGACCGGTGTCGGACTGCAAGCTCTCAGCTTCGCGATGGCCCAGCTGGTGGCCGAGCGGCGGGCCGCCCGGCCCGCACCGACCGTGGCCCGGACGGTGCTGCGGCCCGAGCCGGTGCGCTCCGCCCGCGGCGGTGGGGTCGAGTTCTCCGTGGTCCGGGAGAACGACCTGTGGCTGGTCAGCGGCAGCAAACCCGAACGTTGGGTCCGCCAGACCGACTTCGGCAACCCGGAGGCGGTGGGCTATCTGGCCGACCGGTTGAACCGGCTCGGGGTCGAGGACCGGTTGCTCGAACTCGGCGCGCGCGGGGGTGACGGGGTGGCGATCGGCGGCGAGGACGCCGTGATCTTCGACTTCAAGCCCCAGCTGGAGAGCGGCGCCGAACTGCTCAGCCGGCGCGGTGAGGACCAGCGGCTCGAATCCGACCGGCCGGCCGCTCAGCGTCGCCGGGAGAAGGACGTCGCCTATCACGCCGAACCCAACATCGACCCGGGTCAGTGACCGAGAGCGGGCCGGCCGCCGGGCTCCGTGATCAGATCGCGTCCGCCCACCGGGTGGTGGTGAAGGTCGGCTCCAGTTCGCTGACCACGGCCGCCGGCGGGATCGACCCGGAGCGGATCGAAGCGCTGGTCGAGGCGCTGGTGGCGATCCGGCGGGCCGGGCGTGAAGTCGTCCTGGTCTCCTCCGGGGCGATTGCCGCCGGACTGGCGCCACTGGGACTGAACGTGCGGCCGCGCGACCTGGCCTCCCAGCAGGCGGCCGCCTCGGTCGGCCAGGGTCTGCTGATGGCGCAGTACACCCGGTTGTTCAGCGCTCACGGCCTGGCGGTCGGGCAGGTGCTGTTGACCGTGGACGACGTCACCCGGAAGAGCAACTACCGCAACGCCTACCGCACCTTCGGCAAGCTGCTCGAACTCGGGGTAGTGCCGATCGTGAACGAGAACGACACGGTGGCGACCCACGAGATCCGGTTCGGCGACAACGACCGACTGGCCGCCCTGGTCGCCCATCTCGTGCACGCCGACGCCCTGGTCCTGCTCAGCGACGTCGACGCCCTCTACACCGCGAACCCGCGGCTGCCCGGCGCGACCCGGATCGGCGAGGTGCGCGCGAGCGCCGAGCTGGCTGTGGTCGACACCAGCGTCCACGGCTCGTCCGGGATCGG
The DNA here is from genome assembly GCA_963711185.1 of uncultured Actinomycetota bacterium. Taxonomy (GTDB): domain Bacteria; phylum Actinomycetota; class Actinomycetes; order Propionibacteriales; family Propionibacteriaceae; genus Microlunatus. The sequence continues at coordinate 16,178 of CAVQDD010000015.1, forward strand.
CACCGGCGGGATGGCCACCAAACTCCACGCCGCCGAGATCGCCACCTCGGCCGGCATCCCGGTCGTGCTGGCCCGCTCCGACCAAGCGGCCGAAACGCTCGTCGGTGCCGACGTGGGCACCGTCTTCCATCCGACCGGCAAACGGCGCCCGACCCGGCTGCTCTGGCTGGCCCACGCCACCGACGCCCGCGGTTCGCTCACCCTGGACGCGGGCGCGGTGAACGCCCTGGTCACCCGTAAGGCTTCGCTGCTCCCGGCCGGCGTGACCGCCGTCCAGGGCAGCTTCAGCGCCGGCGACCCGGTGAACCTGTGCGGTCCGGACGGCGCGGTCGTCGCCCGCGGTCTGGTCAACTACGACGCCGGTGAGCTGCCTGCGCTGCTCGGCCGGCACACCACCGATCTGGTTGCCGAACTCGGCGACGGCTACGACCGCACGGTGGTTCATCGCGACGCCCTGGTCGTGCTGGGCTCCTGACCGACGCCTCAGAGGCTTGAGGCGGGTGAGCCGGTCAGCGAGACCTTGACCGCGTCCCAGCCGGCCTGTACCCCCGAGGCCTCGGCGGACGTGTCGCCGAAGATGGCCTTCGCCTGAGCCAGCGTGACGGCGCCGAACTCGGCGAAGGTGGCGGCCGGCTTCAGGTCCGGATCGTTCAGCGTGGCGTACCAGATCTTGCCGGCGCTCTCCCATGCGTTGCCGCCGATGGTGCTGGCTACCACGTAGAAGGCGTGGTTGGGGATGCCGGAATTGGTGTGCACACCGCCGTTGTCGTCGCTGGTCTGGACGTAGCCGTCCATGTCGGCCGGCTGGTCGTCCTGGCTGTTGGCCGTCCCCGGCGCCTTCATCGAGCGAAGGGCCGGGGCCAGTTCCGGCCCGACGATGTCGGCCCCGATCAGCCAGTCGGCCTGCTCGGCGGACTGCTTCAGGTGGTACTGCTTGACCAGCGACCCGAAGACGTCCGAGACCGACTCGTTCAGTGCCCCGGACTGGTCGGAATACGTCAGGTTCGCGGTGTTCTGGGTGACCCCGTGGGTGAGCTCGTGGCCGATCACGTCCAGGCCCTTGGTGGTGTCGGTGAGCAGCTGACCGTCGCCGTCGCCGAAGAACATGTGGCCCATGCCGTCCCAGAACGCGTTGTCGTAGGCCTGGCCGTAGTGCACCAGCCCGTCGATCTCCTCGCCGTGGTTGTCCACCGAGTCGCGCTGCAGCACCTCCCAGTAGAAGGCGTAGGTGAAGCCGAAGTTGTCGTAGGCGGCGTTCACCGAGTCGTCGCCGGTGGCCGGGTCGCCCTCACTGCGGACCAGCGTGCCGGGGGTCTGGGCGTCGGAGTGCTGCTGGTCGAAGATCTTCCGGTTCGGCGTCCCGGCGGTCGCGCTCTGGCCCTGCTGCTCGGACTGCATCGTCCGCCGGCCGGCCGCTTCGGCCCGGGCCAGCCGGAAGCTGTGGTCCAGCGACAGCGACTGCAGAAACCGCAGCCGGTCCTCGGCAGAGGCGTTCTCGGCCAGCCGCCGCAGCACGGTGGGGGAGAGGATGCAGTTGAGCGGGTGACGGGGTAGTGCGTGTCGGGTCATGACCGGCCTTTCGGGGTGAGCGGCTGAGAAACACCGGATGTGCTCAGCTGTTTCGACTGTAGGTACGACCACCGACAGAACGTCTCAGAGAAGACCCTTCACCGTCTCTTTCGCGCCGACCGATTTCAGCGAGCGCAGCGTTTCCAGGTACGGCGCGGTGAAGCGTTCGTCGTCGACCAGGTCACCGAACAGCTCTCGGTTGGTCAGGAAGGCCAGTTCGTCCCCGCCCTCCTTCGCCGGATCCTGCTTCATCGCGTACTCGCGCAGCGTCTCGGCGATCCGGTCGTTGATCTCGATCGGTTCGCCCTCCTCGTCGACGCCCTCGCAGTAGCGGGCCCAACTGGCCACCACCGCGGCCGAGCGCCGTACCTCGCCCTGCCCGTCCGGGCCCAGCTGCTCGCGGACCACCGGCAGCAAGAACTTCGGGATCCGGTCGGAGGCCTCCAGGCAGAGCCGCTGGACGGTGTCGCGGACGTGGGAGTTGCTGAACCGGGCGAGCAGGGTGTCCTTGTATTCCTCGACATCCTCCTCGACCGGGCGCAGCGTCGGGGTGGCTTCCAGATCCATGTAGGCCCGGACAAAGGTGGCCAGCGGCTCGTCCTGGGCGGCATCGTGGACGTAGCGGTGGCCGGAGAGGTAGCCGAAGTAGCCGAGCGCCTGGTGACCGGCGTTCAGCAGCCGCAGCTTCATCAGCTCATACGGCACGACGTCCTCGACGACCTGGACGCCGACCTTCTGATAGTCCGGCCGTCCGTCGACGAAGTTGTCCTCCAGCACCCACTGGACGAAGTCCTCGCAGACCACCGGCCAGCCGTCAGTGACGCCGTGATCGTGTTGCAGGGCAGTGATGTCGTCGTCGGTGGTCGCCGGGGTGATCCGGTCCACCATCGAGTTCGGGAACGGGACGTGGGATTCGATCCAGGCTCCGAGGTCGTCATCGACCAGTCGGGCGTAGGCGACGAAGCTGCCCCGAGCGGTGTCGCCGTTGCCCTGGATGTTGTCGCAGGACATGATCGTGAACGGGGTGGTGCCAGCCTCGCGACGGCGGCGCAGGGCTTCGGTGACCAGCCCGAACACACTGGTCGGCGGTTCGCTCGATCCCAGCTCGGCCTTGATCTTCGGGTTGTTCGGGTCGAATACGCCGGTCACGTTGTGGATGTTGTAGCCACCTTCGGTGACGGTCAACGAGACGATCCGGGTGGCCGGGTCGGCCAGCTTCTCCAGCACCGCCTCCGGATCGTCCGGGGCGTAGAGGTAGTCGATGATCGAGCCGATCACCAGCACGTTCTGGTTGCCGTCCGGCGCCTTCTCCACCAGCGTGTAGAGCCCGCTCTGGGCCGTCAGCACGTCGCGCATCTTCTTGTCCGACGGCATCACCCCGACGCCGCAGATCGCCCAGTCCTTGGTCTGGTCGAACGTGTTGGGGTTGCGGAGCAGGCGGTCCAGATACATCGCCTGGTGCGCCCGGTGGAACCCGCCGACCCCGAAGTGGACGATGCCGCTGGTCAGCTGCGAGCGGTCGTAGTCGGGAAGCTGAACCTCGCCCGAGGTCTCCGGCAGTTCGGTGCTCAGATCGATGGACTGTCCGGACTCGGACTCAGACGCTGACACAGGCTTCTCCTCGGTGAGTGGACGTGGGCCCATCTCACCGCACGCGCCGGTCCGGCAGTCACCGGGGTCCCCGCTGTGTTACAAGTGCACGCCGATCGGGCCTGCTGAGTGGGTAGAACCGGTGGATCCGTGCGAGGATTTCGGCCGTCAGCCGACTTTCGAGGTCAGATCTGTGCCGCCGTGCCGGCCCGGCGGTGATCTTTGCCGAACACCTGATCCAGGAGTAGCCATGACCAGCCCGCACCGCCGACTTCGCTCGCACCACCGCGGCCTGGTGGCCGGGACCGCCGCCATCGCCATGACGCTCGCCGCCTGCGGCAACAGCGTCCCCACCACCGGAGTCGACCGGATCGACCTGCGGCCCTGACCATCGGCACCACCGACAAGATCACCGCTCTCGATCCGGCCGGCTCCTACGACAACGGCTCGTTCGCGGTGATGAACCAGGTCTTCCCCTTCCTGATGAACACCCCCTACGGCAGCCCCGAGGTGAAGCCGGACATCGCCACCTCGGCCTCGTTCACCAGCCCGACCACGTACACGGTCAAGTTGAAATCCGGGCTGAAGTGGGCCAACGGTCACGATCTGACCTCCTCGGACGTGAAGTTCACCTTCGACCGGCAGCTGAAGATCGCCGACGCCAACGGCCCGTCCTCGTTGCTCGGCAACCTCAAGAGCACGGCGGACCCGGATCCGACCACGGTGGTGTTCACCCTCAAGACCGAGAACGACCAGACCTTCCCGCAGGTCCTCTCCAGCCCCGCCGGCCCGATCGTCGACGAGCAGGTGTTCTCCGCGACCAAGCTGACTCCGGACAACGACATCGTCGCGGGAAAGGCGTTCGCCGGTCAGTACATGATCGCCAGCTACGCCTTCAACAGCCTGATCCAGTACAAGGCCTACGACGGCTATCAGGGTCTGCTCGGCCCGGCCAAGACCTCGACGGTCAACGTGAAGTACTACGCCGACGCCTCCAACCTGAAGCTGGACGTCGGCACCAACGCGGTCGACGTCGCCTTCCGCAGCCTGTCGGCGACCGACATCGCCAGCCTGCGGACGAACAACAAGGTGAAGGTGGTCGACGGACCCGGCGGTGAGATCCGTTACATCGTCTTCGACTTCAACACCATGCCCTTCGGCTCGAAGACCTCGAACCCGAGCACCGAGAAGGCCCTGGCCGTCCGGCAGGCCGCGGCCGACCTGATCGACCGGTCCAAGATCGCCAGTCAGGTCTACAAGGGCACCTACACACCGCTGTACTCCTATGTCCCCTCGGGCCTGACCGGGGCCATCACCCCGCTGAAGACGATGTACGGCGACGGCAACGGCAACCCCAGCCTGACCAAGGCCAAGGCGGCGCTGTCGGATGCCGGCGTGGACACCCCGGTGACGCTGAATCTGCAGTACACCACCGACCACTACGGCCCGAGCTCGGGCGATGAGTACGCCCTGATCAAGAGCCAGCTGGAGTCCGGTGGTCTGTTCAAGGTCAACCTGCAGTCCACCGACTACGTGCAGTACTCCAAGGACCGGGTCAAGGACGTCTACCCGGCCTACCAGCTGGGCTGGTTCCCCGACTACTCCGACGCCGACAACTACCTGACGCCGTTCTTCTCCGCCGACAACTTCTTGTCCAACCACTACAGCAACACCAACGTCCAGAAGCTGATCAACCAGCAGGTCGGCACCGCGGACAAGGCGGCCCGGACCGCGCTGATCCAGAAGATCCAGACCGACGTGGCCCAGGATCTGTCCACGATCCCCTACCTGCAGGGATCTCAGGTTGCGGTGGTCGCCTCCGACGTGACCGGAGCCGACCGGACCCTGGATGCGTCCTTCAAGTTCCGCTACGGGGCTCTGGCCAAGGGGAACTGATCAGGTGAGCACGGCGATCGCGCCGGCGGACGATTCTGCCGTCACCACGGCCGGCGGGTCCGGCGGGTCCGACTCTCAGAAGGGATCCAGCGGCGGTGGCGGACTACTCCGCTACCTCGTCGTCCGGTTCCTGTTGATCATCCCGACCGTGTTCATCCTGGTCACCATGGTGTTCCTGCTGATGCGCAGCACCGGCGACCCGATCACCGCGGCGCTCGGTGGCCGGCTCACCCCGGACCAACTGGCGGCTCGGGTGCACGCGGCGGGTTACGACCGGCCGCTGCTGGTGCAGTACGGCGACTACCTGGGCGATCTGCTGCACGGCGACTTCGGCACCACGATCAGCGACAACCAGCCCGTCACCCACGTGTTGGTGACCTACGGCACGGCCACCCTGGAGCTGGCCTTCTACGCCCTGATCGTGGCCTTCATCGTCGGCATCCCGCTCGGCATGCTGGCCGCCTACTTCCGGGACCGGGTCGGCGACGCGGCGCTGCGGGTGTTCGCCATCCTCTGCTATGCGACCCCGGTGTTCTTCGCCGGTCTGCTGCTCAAGCTGGTGTTCTCGGTCTGGCTGGGCTGGCTGCCGGTGTCCGGGCGGGCCAGCCTGGGCGACGAACTGATCCTGCAGCAACTGCACACCACCACCGGCATCTACCTGATCGACTCGATCAGCACCGGCGACGCGGCCCTGGTGCTGGACGTGCTGCAGCACGCGGTGCTGCCGGCGATCGCGCTCGGGCTGCTGACCGCCGGCGTGTTCCTCCGGCTGGTCCGGACCAACGTGATCGGCACCCTGGGCACCGACTACGTCGACGCCGCCCGGTCCCGGGGGGTGAGCGAGTTCCGGCTGGTCCGCAAGCACGCCTACCGGCCGGCGCTGATCCCGATCATCACGGTGATCGGGTTGCAGATCGCCCTACTGCTGGGGGGTGCGGTGCTGACCGAGACGACGTTCGAATGGAAGGGCCTCGGCTTCCAGCTCGCGCAGTACCTGCAGGCGCGCGACTTCGTCGCCGTGCAGGGGATCGTGGCCCTGTTGGCGGTCATCGTCGCGGTGACCAACTTCATCGTCGACGTGATCGCGGCCCTGATCGATCCGCGGGTGCGGTACTGATGGCCGAGGTCGCTGCCGGTTCCGGCGCGGGTCTGCGCAGCGGTCGCCGGCTCAGCTGGCGCACGCTGCCGGTGATCCGCGAGCTGCGCTCCAGCATCGGGGTGCAACGCGGGATGCTGATCGCGGGCGTGGTGATCACCGCCCTGTTCGTCCTGGTGGCCATCTTCGCGCCGCTGATCGCCCCGTACGGTTTCGCCCAGTTGCAGAGTGCCGACCAGACCTCGTTCGGGGCCCAGCAGCCGCCGAGCAGTCAGCATCTGCTCGGCACCACGGTCGGCGGCTACGACGTGTTGTCCCGGGTGCTCTGGGGCGCCCAGACCGCGCTCTACGTGATCGTGGTGGCAATCGTGTTGTCGATCTTCATCGGGGTCGCGCTCGGCTTGGTCTCGGGCTACCTCGGTGGCTGGCTGGACCGGGTGCTGGTGGTGATCGCCGATGCGGTGTACGCCTTTCCGACGCTGCTGCTGGCCATCGTGATGTCGATCGTCATCTCCGGCGGCCGGTCGGGCAAGTGGAGCGGGATCTTCGCCGCCGCGATCTCGATCACCGTGGTGTACATCCCGCAGTACTTCCGGGTGATCCGGGCCGAGACGGTGCGGATCAAGAGCGAGGCCTTCGTCGAGTCGGCCAAGGTGATCGGCGCGCCGGTACACCGGATCATGATCAGGCACGTGCTCCGTAACGCGACCCGGACGCTGCCGCTGATCTTCACCCTGAACGCTTCCGAGGCGATCCTCACCCTGGCCGGTCTAGGCTTCCTCGGCTTCGGGATCGAACCGACGTCGGCCTCAGAATGGGGCTACGACCTGAACAAGGCGCTGTCGGACGTGACCAGCGGTATCTGGTGGACGGCGCTGTTCCCCGGCCTGGCCATCGTGCTGGTGGTGCTCGGCATCACGCTGATGGGCGAGAGCCTGAACGATCTGGCCGACCCGCGGCTGCGGAGCCTGCGGGCGGTGGACGCCAGTTCGGGCGACGTGGCCCTCGGGAAGACGGCCCAGACTGCGGTCGTGCCGGGCGGAACCCTCGATTCGGCCGAGGGGCTGGAGGCCGGCGAGGAACCGGAACCGGAGGTGCGGTGGTGAGCACGGATGTCGCCGCTGCGGAAAGCTCTGCGGCCGAGAACTCCGAGAACGTCCTGCAGATCGAGAATCTGCAGGTCACCTTCGCCAGTGATCGGGGTGCGGTCAAGGCCGTCGACGGGGTCAGCCTCAGCGTTCGTCGTGGCGAGGTGCTGGCCGTGGTCGGAGAGTCGGGCAGCGGCAAGACGGTGACCGCGAAGACGATCCTCGGTCTGCTGCCGAGCACCGCGACCGCATCGGGAGTCGTGTTGCTGTCGGGACACGCCTCCGGTGAGCGGGCCGGGACCAGCGCCGACGTGATCGCGGTCGGTAAGCGTCGGCTCCGTGAGCTGCGGGGCAGCGACGTGGCGATGGTTTTCCAGGAGCCGGGGACGGCGCTGAACCCGGTGTACACGGTCGGCTGGCAGATCGCCGAAGGGCTGCGGGCGCACCGCAGACTCAGCCGCAAGCAGGCCCGGGCCGAGGCGATCGAGATCATGGGGCAGGGTCGGCATCCCGGACGCCGAGCACCGCGTCGATCAGTATCCGCACCAGTTCTCCGGCGGTCAGAAACAGCGGATCGTCATCGCCATGGCGCTGGTGCTGGATCCGGGGTTGATCGTGGCCGACGAGCCGACGACCGCGCTGGACGTCACCGTCCAGGCCGAGATCCTCGACCTGCTGCGCCGCTGCCGCGACGACTTCGGCGCCTCGGTGCTGTTGATCACCCACAACCTCGGCGTGGTGGCCGATCTGGCCGACCGGGTCGCGGTGATGTACCAGGGCTCGGTGGTGGAGGAGAACGACGTCCGCTCGTTGTTCGCCGACCCGCAACAGGACTACACCAAGGCGCTGTTGGCCGCCGTTCCGTCGGTCGGCGAAGGCGCGGCCCGGGCCGAGGTACGGGCCCGGGAGCGGACCGAACGCCAGGGCGCCGACGGTGCGGACCGGCCGGAGGATGCGCTGATCGTGGCGTCGGGGTTGCGGATCCAGTATCCGGGCCGGATCGGCCGGCCGGGCTTCGTGGCCGTCGACGGCGTGAGCCTGGCGGTGCGGCCCGGGCGAGGTGCTCGGCCTGGTCGGCGAGAGCGGATCGGGCAAGACCACCATCGCCCGCGCGGTTGCCGGTCTGACCAAGGTGACCGGCGGCTCGCTGAAGGTGCTCGGGCAGGAGATGAACGGCGTCCGGGAGCGGGAGTTCCGGCGGGTGCGGGGCGGGATCGGGTTCGTCTTCCAGGATCCGGCGTCCAGCTTCAACCCGTTGCTGACCATCGCCGAGTGCGTGGCCGAGCCGCTGATCGTCCACCATCAGTCCGATACGAGGGCCGCCCGGGCACGAGTGGACGAGATGCTGGAGGCGGTGCAGTTGCCGCGTGCTTTCGGTGACCGGTTCCCGCACGAGCTGAGCGGTGGCCAGCGGCAACGGGCCAGCCTGGCCCGCGCCCTGGTGCTGTCGCCGAAATTGGTGATTGCCGACGAACCGACCTCGGCGCTCGACGTGTCGGTCCAGGCCCGGGTGCTGGAGTTGTTCGCCGAACTGCAGCGTGAGCTGGGCTTCGCCTCGCTGTTCATCAGCCACGACCTCGCCGTGGTCGACATGCTGTCGGACCGGATCGCGGTGCTCTACCACGGTCAGCTGGTGGAAGAGGGGCCCGGTGAGCAGATTCTCGGACATCCCGAGCACCCGTACACCCAGCGGCTGCTCGCCTCGCTGCCGGTGCCCGACCCGGTCCGGCAGGAGCAGCGCCGGACCGAGCTGCGAGCGCTCCGCGACGCCGAGGCCTGATCGTGTCGGTGGCTGCGGCCACAATGGGTCCATGACATCGACTCCGACGCGGACCCGGTGGGAGTACGGCGCGCTGGACACCCCGGTCGGGCGGGTCGGGGTGGTCGTGGACGACGGCGGGCTGTGCCGCGTCGGTTGGGCCCTGGCCAGGCCGACGTCGGCGGTCGAGGGCGGGCCGCGGGTGGCGGTCGTGCTGGAGCAGCTGGGCGACTACTTCAGCGGTGGACGGCAGACGTTCGCGGTGGACTACGACCTGGGTCGGCTGGAGCCGACGACGCGGGCGGTGCTGACCGCGCTCTCCGAGACGGTCGGCTACGGGCAGACCATCACCTACGGCGAGCTCGCCCGGCGCAGCGGCACCGGTCTGCCGGCCCGGGTCATCGGCTCGATCATGGGGTCCAACCCGGTGCCCATCGTCATCGGTTGTCACCGGGTGTTGGCCGCCGCCGGGCTGGGCGGATTTTCCGGCGGCGACCGTGGGCGCGAGCACGAGACGAAGATCTGGCTGCTCGAACACGAGGGGGCGCTGCCGCCCAGGCTCTGGTGATGTCGCAGCCGGCAGCTGAGCCTGGCCCCGCGTAGCGTTCGGGTGCGCGGATGCCGAGGTGAGGTCTGCCGTCGTTGCGGTCGCGCTGATCGTGGCGCCCTACCTGTCCGGGCTGTTCTCCGGCTGACGGCGGGCCACGATCAGGAACCGGTGCTGACTGAACTCGATCGGCCGCCCTCGGGCCGGTCCGGCGGCGTGCAGGCTCAGCAGCTCCTCGGCGTACCGATCGACGGAGAAGTCCGCCGGTGCGGTGAACGGGACGGCGCTCAGGTAGTAGACCAGGGCGTCCACCTCGCTGAACGTGGTCCGGCCGGTCCAGTCCTCGGTGCGCTCGATCCGTAGTCCGGCCGCAGTCAGCAGCCCGGACAGGGCGGGCAGTGTGACGGTGGCCGGGGTGTGGGCCGGACCGAGCACGGCCGCCAACTCGCGCAGGTTCCGCGTCCCGACCTGCTGGGTGATGAAGAGGCCGCCCGGACGGAGTACCCGGGCCACGTCGGCGTCGAACGACCTCGTGCCGGTTCACGATCAGGTCGAGATCGTTGTCGGGCAGGGGAAGTCGGGAGTCGGTGTCCGCGTCGTAGGCCAGCACCTCGATGCCGAGCGGTTCGAGGGCGGCCCGGGCGAGCGGGAGGTTCGGCGGCCAACCCTCACTGGCCAGCACCCGTCGCGGCCAGTCGGCTTCAGCGCGGCCAACACCTCACCGCCGCCGGTGCCCATGTCCAGCACCGAATCAGCCCGACGCATCGCCGCCCGCACCAGGTCCGGATAGGACCACGGTGACGGCTCGTCGGTCATCCGGTCGGAGAACCGGGAGAAATCCCAACCCTGGAACGGTTCCTCGGCGGCCGCCCGCCAGCGGGCGAGCAGTGGGTCGACGTCGTCGGTCATCGGTCCGAGGCCGGAGTCCGACTGCGGCGAGTGCGCAGAGGCGGCCGCCGAATCCGAGCACGGTGGGCAGCACCGCCCAGGTGACGAAGGCGAAGTTCTCGTTGATGCCGAGCCCGGGGAACGCGTCGAACAGCCAGAAGATCGGGATCGACGAGCGCGAAGCCGAGGGCGACCGGAACGATCTGACGGATCGTGTTGCGGAAGTGCTGGAGATCGGTGCCCGGCCTTGACGAAGTCGCTGCGCATGATCACCACGACCATCACGATGAACAGCGACGTACTGGATCGTCTGACCGCGGCGTAGGTGCCGAACCGGAGCAGGTTGATCTCGCCGGTACTGAGGAACTTGGTGATGAACGGGGTGATCACGATCAGGAACAGCCAGAAGATGTTCAGCGAGATCACCCGGGCGGTGACCTGGTTGACGTAGCGGAAGACCCGATGGTGGGTTCGCCAGTGGAAGGCGATGACGAAGAAGCTGATCACGAAGGCGAGGTACTCGCCGAAGCTCTCGCCCGCGCTGTGCAGGATCTCCCGGGTCGCCGTACCCTCGGGAACCGGCAACTCCAGGGCCAGCAGGGTGATCGGCGATGGCCACGACCGCGTCGGAGAAGAAGATCATCCGCTCGGTGGCGGCGAACTCGGCCTCGTGCTCCATCGCGAGACGCTCGGCTCGGTCACCTCCTCCGGCGTGCGTGATCGTTTCCGGTCCGTCCGTGTGGCCTCTGTCGCGTGGTCACCGGCCTGAGCGTAACGTCGGCCGCCCGCGCCGTAGGATTGCCATGAGCTTCACCGATCAGGCCTGGCGGCGCGGGTGCGCGTCGCGGGTGCTGGCCACGGCGAACCGGGGTCGGAAGGACGCGGCTCTGCACGCCATGGCCGACGCGTTGGCCAAGGCCGAGACCGCCGTACTGGAGGCCAACGCGGCCGACGTCGAGCGGGCCGAGCAGGCCGGCACCGCGGCCGGCCTGCTCGATCGACTGCGACTGACCCCGGACCGGATCGAGGCCATGGCCGACGGGCTGCGCTCGTTGGCCGGGCTGGCCGATCCGGTGGGTGATGTGGTGCGGGGCTGGACGACCGCGCAAGGGCGTGCGGATCGAGCAGGTCCGGGTGCCGCTCGGGGTGATCGGCATCATCTACGAGGCCCGCCCGAACGTGACCGCCGACGCCGCCGGGATCTGCCTCAAGTCCGGGCAACGCCGTGCTGCTGCGCGGCTCGTCCTCGGCCGCCGAGTCCAACGCGGCCGTGGTCGAGGCGCTCCGGGCCGGCCTGGTCCGGGCCGGTCTGCCCGCCGACGCCGTCCAGCTGGTCCTCGGGCCCACGCGAGGTGACCGGCGAGCTGATGGCGGCCCGCGGCCTGGTGGACGTGCTGATCCCACGCGGCGGTGCCGAGCTGATCGAGACGGTCGTCCGCACCAGCGTGGTGCCGGTGATCGAGACCGGGGTCGGCAACTGTCACCTCTACGTCGATCGACCGCCGACCTCGCGATGGCCACCGAGATCCTGCTGAACGCCAAGGTGCAGCGACCCTCGGTCTGCAACGCGGTCGAAACTCTGCTGGTGCACGCCGACCGGGCCGAGGCATTCCTGCCCCGAGCGATCGCCGAGCTGCGGGCCGGCCGGGGTGGTCCTGCACGGCGACGACCGGGTGGTCGCCTTGGGGTGGGCGGTTCGAGGAGGGCGAGATCCTCCGGGCGGGCGAGCACGACTGGCGAGCGGAATATCTCGCCCTCGAGATCGCGATCCGGGTGGTCGACTCACTGGAGGACGGCGATCGAGCACATCCGGCCGGTACAGCACCGGGCACAGCGAGACCATCGTCACCGACTCGGCCTCGGCTGCGGCCCGGTTCACCAGCCGAGATCGACGCCGCCGCCGTGCTGGTGAACGCCTCCAGCCGGTTCGTCGACGGGGGCGAGTTCGGCTTCGGCGCCGAGATCGGCATCTCGACCCAGAAGCTGCACGCCCGTGGCCCGATGGCGCTGGCCGAGATGACCTCGACGAAATACCTGATCACCGGGGCGGGCCAGATCCGCGGCCTGAGCGGCAAGCGGGCGCGAGGCGTTAGGGTGGCGCCATGACCTTTGGCCTGATCGCCCTGGAGACCGAACTCCCGCTGCCGCCCATCGCCTTCGGGCTGATCGCCTTCGGCATCTTCATCATCTTGTTGCTGATCACTCTGGCGGCCGGCAAGGGTCGTCCGCACAGCTGATTCGGTGACCGCGACGTCGACGACAGCTCGGAGTGGAGCCGCTGAGGAGTCCCCGACGGCACCGTCGGCACCGGGCAGGCTCGCACCACCGGGCCTGGCCCGTGCCCACGTGATCCCGGGCGACGGTACCGACTGGGCGTGATGGGCGGCACCTTCGACCCGATCCATCACGGACACCTGGTGGCCGCCAGCGAGGTGGCCAGCCGGTTCGCGCTGGACGAGGTCGCCTTCGTGCCGACCGGTCAGCCCTGGCAGAAGGTCGACCGCGAGGTGCTCGGCTCCCGAGGACCGCTATCTGATGACGGTGATCGCCACCGCTTCCAACCCGCGGTTCAGCGTCAGCCGGGTGGACATCGACCGACCGGGGGTCACCTACACCCTGGACACGCTGACCGACCTGCGGGCCGAGCGGGGCGAGGACGTCGACCTGTTCTTCATCACCGGCGCCGACGCGCTGGCTCAGATGTTCACCTGGCGGCGGTGGATGAGTTGTTCGAGCTCGCGCACTTCGTCGGCTGCACCCGGCCCGGGGTCGAGCTGGCACGGCCGGCCATCGAACGGCTGCCCTCGGACCGGCATGACCCTGATGGAGGTGCCGGCGCTGGCGATCTCGTCCACCGCCTGCCGGAATCGGGTGCTGGGCGGCGAACCGATCTGGTACCTGGTGCCGGACGGGATCGTCCAGTACATCGCCAAACGAGGGCTCTACGAGCAAGAGATCCGACGAACAGTGAGGACCACCATGACCACAACCATGACGACAACCATGACGACGACCATGATCATGATCATCCGCAGCACGAGGGGAACGGGACACTGACTGCCACCGAACACGCCGTCGAGCTGACCAGGATCGCCGCGCAGGCCGCCGCCGACAAGCTCGGCACCGACATCGATCGCCTACGACGTCTCCGAACAGCTGGCCATCACCGACGTGTTCCTGGTGATCACGGCCAGCAACGAACGCCAGGTCGGCGCGGTGGTGGACGGCGTCGAAGAGGCGCTGCGCGGCGTCGAGGCGAAACCGCTGCGGCGCGAGGGCGACCGGCAGCAACGCTGGGTGCTGCTGGACTATCTCGAGCTGGTGGTGCACATCCAGCACACCGAGGAGCGCGCGTTCTATGCCCTGGAACGGTTGTGGCACGACTGCCCGAAGATCGAGCTCGGCGTCGACGAAGTCCGATGAGCGGGCTGCGATGACGGCGGCGCGGCTGATCGTCTGGCGGCACGGCCGGACCGAGTGGAACGCCGACGGACGCTTCCAGGGCCAGGCCGACATCCCGCTGGACGAGCTCGGACGACGACAGGCGGCGGCTGCGGCGGTGGCGATCGCCCGACTCGGCCCGAGCGCGATCGTGGCCAGCGACCTGTCCCGGGCGCGTGAGACCGCTGCGGCGCTGGCCGCGGTGACCGGGCTGGAGGTCCGCTTCGACCGGCGCCTACGCGAGATCGACGTCGGCAGCTGGGTCGGGCTGACCACCGAGGAGGTGGCCGAGGTCGACGACACCGTCCACGACTATCATCCCGGCGCGGACTTCCGCCGTTCGTCGACCGGTGAGACGGCCGGTGAGGTGGCCGAGCGGGCCTGTGCGGCGTTGACCGAGATCGCCGAGGGCGCCGACGACGGGGCGGTGGTCGTGGTCGCGATGCACGGCCTGGCCGGCCGGGTGGGGGTAGCCCGATTCGTCGATCTGGAGCCCAACCGGTTCGCCGGGATGCGTAACTGCGCCTGGATCAATCTGGAACGCCATCCGCTCGGTCACTGGCTGATCCGGGAGTACAACGCCACCGCCGGCGAGGTCACCGAGGGCCCCGACACTGATCCTGACCCTGGCCCGTCAGGCTGCCGATTTCACCTCGGTCGCCCGGACGGGTAACATCTTTCAGGCTGTTCGGCTCCCGGGGCTTCCCGGGTCGGCGAGCAGTCAGCACGGGGCTTTGGCGCAGTTGGTAGCGCGTTTCCATGGCATGGAAAAGGTCAGGGGTTCGAATCCCCTAAGCTCCACCACCGGGAAGGCCGGCTTATTCCGGGCCAGTCGAACAGCCGACGGCGGCTCGACGGTGACGCGGGGAAACGAAGTCCGCCCGATCCGCCCGGGCACGAAACCTGCGGAATGTGCTGCATCATCACCGCGGAGTTCAGGGTCGCGTCTGAGCTGGCCGTACGCCGCGTAGTGTCTCCTACCGGGCTCGGTCGGAGCGCCGATGGTGTCCGCCAGACGATCGTCAGCCACCCAGAGCCCCGACCGCTCGGCGTCATGCTTGTCTTGGGCCGAGTTTCGGAGTGAGGTGGCGACATGACCATCACCAGAGATCTGGGCGCCGCCTACGGCACCGACCCGGGCGACCCGGACCGGGCGGCGTTCGTCGGTGGAGCGGGTCAGCGGCTGAGCGAGCAGCAGGTCACCGACTTCGTCTCCACCGCGTTCGCCGACGCCGATCTCGACGGCGCGTCGGTCTGCCTGGTCGTCCCGGACGGCACCCGGACCTGCCCGCTGCCGTTGCTGCTCGGCGCGGCCCGGGACGCGCTGGCCGGCCGGGCCCGTGAGGTGACCGTGGTGATCGCGCTGGGCACCCACCACGGGATGAGCGAGGAGCAGCTGGCCCGCCACCTGGGCTACCGGTCCGGAGCGGCCGAGGAGGTCTATCCCGGCTGGACGATCCTCAACCACGAGTCCGACCGGGAGGACACGTTCACCCGTTTGGGCACGATTGGGTCGGGCCGGATGAGTGAGCTGACCGGCGGGCTGATGAACGACGTCTCGGTCGACGTCCGGATCAACCGGTGCGTGGCGCAGGCCGACGTGGCGATCGTGGTCGGGCCGGTGTTTCCGCACGAGGTCGTCGGTTTCTCCGGCGGCAACAAGTACTTCTTTCCGGGCGTCTCCGGCCAGGAGTTGATCGACGTCTCGCACTGGGTGGGAGCGTTGATCACCAGCGCCGAGATGATCGGCACGTCCGGCGTGACGCCGGTGCGCGCCCTGGTCAACGAGGCCGCGTCCATGATTCCGGCCCGGCGGTTGGCGCTCTGCCTGGTGGTGGCCTCGGGCACCGACACCCTGCACGCGGCGGCGTTCGGCACCCCGGAGGACGCCTGGGCGGCCTGTGCCGCGGTGTCGGCCGAGACCCACGTCAGTTACCGGGACGCCCCCGTCCGGCGGGTGTTGTCCATCATGCCGACCAAGTACGAGGACATCTGGACCGCGGCCAAGGGGTTCTACAAGTTGGAACCGATCGTGGCCGACGGTGGTGAGGTGATCATCTACGCCCCGCACATCACCGAGATCTCGGTGATGCACCCGCACATCACCGAGATCGGCTACCACTGCCGCGACTACTTCCTCGGCCAGTGGGAGGAGTTCCGCGACCAACCCTGGGGCGACCTGGCCCACTCCACCCACCTGCGCGGGCAGGGAAGCTGGAGTTCCGAGGAGGGTGAACGTGACCGGGTCACCGTGACGCTGGCCACCGGCATTCCGCGCGGGGTGGTCGAGTCGGTCAACCTGAACTACCTCGACCCGGCGGAGGTGGACATAGCCGCGTACGAGGCCGATCCGGAGACGTTCGTCGAGCCGCACGCGGGCGAGGTCCTGTACCGGCTCAAGAGCGCCGACGCCGGTTCGTCCTGAGCACGACGTCCTGATCGTCCTACCGGGCCGTCTCACCAGCTGACCCGTCCTCGGGGGGCTTCACTACCCACCATATAGTTTAATATTTCAACGACATCCTGTGGTGTCCCGAACCGAAACCCTGGAGGACCCATGGCCGACGTGAATGTCGCCGTCATCTACTACAGCGCGACCGGAAGCGTCCACGCGCTGGCCGAAGCCGCCGCCAAGGCCGCCGAGGGCGAAGGCGCCGAAGTCCGCCTGCGTAAGGTGCACGAGCTGGCACCCAAAGAGGCGATCGAGTCCAACGAGGGCTGGAGCGCCCACGCGCTGGAGACCGAAGACCTGCCCGAGGCGACGCTCGACGATCTGGAGTGGGCCGACGTCATCCTGCTCGGCACGCCCACCCGCTACGGCCTGCCGACCGCTCAGCTCAAGCAGTTCATCGACAGCACCGGTCCGCTCTGGGGCCAGGGCAAGCTGATCAACAAGGTGGCCTCGTCCTTCACCTCCACCGGCACCGCCCACGGAGGCCAGGAGTCGACGATCCTCGCCCTGAACAACACCTTCTACCACTGGGGTTCCATCATCGTGGGGCCCGGTTATGCCGACCCGATCCAGTTCCGGGCCGGCAACCCCTACGGCACCTCGCACATCTCCGACAACGGCGCCAACCCGCCCGGAGAGACCGAACTGGCCGCCATCGCCTTCCAGACCAGGCGAGCCATCCAGATCGCCGACGCCCTGAAGCGGGGCCTCGCCGGCTGAAGTCGGAGTGACCCCGGACCAGCGGGCTTGACGACGCCGGTTATGGTCATCTCACTCGGAGCAGGTCCGGGGTCGTTCTCGAACGGCGGTGATGATCGTGGGTGTGGGCAAGGCCTTCCTCGGATGGCCGGTGGTCAAACAACTCACCGGGTCCGATCCACTCGGCCGTGGCCAGGCTGCCCGGTCTGCGCGGACCGTCGCCGAGCCCGCCCGGACGACCACCGCCGACGAGGTGGTCAAGAGCATCTGCCCCTACTGCGCCGTCGGCTGTGGCCAGAACGTCTACGTCCGCGACGGCAAGGTCACCCAGATCGAGGGCGACCCCGATTCGCCGGTCTCCCGCGGCCGGTTGTGCCCCAAAGGCGCAGCCAGCGAGCAATTGGTCAACTCACCCGGACGGGCGACCACGATGCTGTACCGGCGTCCCGGCGCGCAGGAATGGGAGCGGATCGGCGTCGAGCAGGCGACCGACATGATCGTCGACCGGATGGTCGAATCTCGGAAGACCTGGTGGCAGGACACCGACGAGGACGGCCGTCCGCTTCGCCGGACGATGGGGATGGCGGCCCTCGGCGGCGCCACGCTGGACAACGAAGAGAACTATCTGATCAAGAAGCTGTTCACCGCGCTCGGAGCGATCCAGATCGAGAACCAGGCCCGTATTTGACACAGTGCCACGGTTCCCAGTTTGGGAGCCTCGTTCGGCCGGGGCGGCGCCACAAGCTTCCTGCAGGACCTGCAGAACTCTGACTGCATCGTCATCCAGGGTTCCAACATGGCCGAATGCCATCCGGTCGGCTTCCAGTGGGTGATGGAGGCGAAGGCGCGCGGGGCCAAGGTCATCCACGTCGACCCGCGGTTCACCCGAACCTCGGCGGTCTCCGACACCCACGTGCCGATCCGGGCGGGCAGCGACATCGCCTTCCTCGGCGGCATCGTCAACTACATCCTCAGCAACGACAAGTACTTCCGCGACTACGTGGTGGCCTACACCAACGCCGCCCACCTGGTCGGCGAGGACTTCGTGGACGTCGACGACCTGGACGGCGTCTTCTCCGGCTACGACCCCGAAACCGGCAGCTATGACGCCGACAGCTGGGCCTATCAGGACCGGACCGAGCATGCCGCCTCCACCGGACCGGTCTCGCACGCCGAGAACCGGGCCGGCAGCGAGACCGGTAACGAGAGCCCGGAGTCGGAGTCGGACCGCGGGGCCGGTCACGAGCTCGGTGGTCACGGAGCCCAGGTCTCGGCCTCCGGCATCAGCCGGGACGAGACCCTGCAGCACCCGCGGTGCGTGTTCCAGGTGCTGCAGCCGGCACTTCGCCCGCTACACCCCCGAGCTGGTCCAGGAGGTCTGCGGGGTCTCACCCGAGCAGCTGCTCGAGGTCTGCGAGGCGGTCAGCGCCAACAGTGGCCGGGAACGCACGACGGCCTGGGTCTACTCGGTGGGCTGGACCCACCACACGGTGGCCATCCAGTACATCCGCTCGGCCGCGATCATCCAACTGCTGCTGGGCAACGCCGGGCGTCCGGGCGGCGGGCATCATGGCCCTCCGCGGCCACGCCAGCATCCAGGGCTCGACCGACATCCCGACCCTGTACAACCTGCTGCCGGGCTATCTGCCGATGCCGAAGGCCGGCGAGCACGACTCGTTCGATGACTACCTGTCCGAGATCGCCAGCCCGGACCAGAAGGGGTACTGGGCCAACGCCCGCAACTTCGCGGTCAGCCTGCTGAAATCCTGGTGGGGCGAGGCGGCGACGGCCGAGAACGATTGGGCCTTCGACTACCTTCCCAAGCTGACCGGCGACCACGGCACCTACGCCACGGTGATGGCCATGCTGGAGGACACGATCGACGGTTACTTCCTGGTCGGCCAGAATCCGGCGGTCGGCTCGGCGCACGCCAAGATGCAGCGGTTGGCGTTGTCGCACCTGAAGTGGCTGGTCGTCCGCGACCTGAACATGATCGAGTCGGCGACCTTCTGGAAGGATTCGCCGGAGATCGAGACCGGCGAGCTGAGCACCGCCGACATCCAGACCGAGGTGTTCTTCTTCCCGGCCGCCGCCCACGTGGAGAAGTCGGGTTCGTTCACCCAGACCCAGCGGATGCTGCAGTGGCACCACAAGGCCGTCGATCCGCCCGGTGACGCCCAGAGTGAGCTGGACTTCTTCTTCCGGCTCGGTCAGAAACTGCGGGCGCGGTTGGCCGGCTCCACCGACGAGCGGGACCGGCCACTGCTCGACCTCACCTGGGACTATCCGGTCGACGACCACGGCGACGTCTCGGCCGACGCGGTCCTGCGCGAGATCAACGGCACCTATCTGAGCGGAGAGAAGGCCGGTACGGCGCTGCCCAGCTACCTGGAGATGGCCGACGACGGTTCGACTGCCGGCGGCTGCTGGATCTACACCGGCGTCTATGCCGACGAGGTCAACCAGTCGGCTCGGCGCAAGCCCGGTCGGGAGCAGTCCTGGGTCGCGCTGGAGTGGGGCTGGGCCTGGCCGGCCAACCGGCGGATCCTCTACAACCGGGCCTCCGCCGACCCGGACGGTAAACCGTGGAGCGAGCGCAAGGCCTACGTCTGGTGGGACGAAGAGCAGGGGAAGTGGACCGGCCACGACGTGCCGGACTTCGAGGCGACCAAGGCGCCGTCCTATCGTCCGCCGGAGGGCGCGAAGGGCCCGGCTGCTCTACGGGGCGATGACGCGTTCATCATGCAGTCCGACGGGAAGGGCTGGCTCTATGCTCCGGCCGGGCTGCTGGACGGCCCGTTGCCCAGCCACTACGAGCCGCAGGAATCGCCGATCAGCAACGCGCTGTACCGCCAGCAGGCCAACCCGACCCGGCAGGTGTTCCCGCGGCCGGACAACCTGCAGAACCCGTCCGGCGACGAGCCCGGCGCCGAGGTGTACCCCTTCGTGTTCGCCACCCACCGGCTGACCGAGCACCACACCGCAGGCGGAATGAGCCGCTTCCAGCCCTACCTCTCGGAGCTGCAGCCGGAGTTCTTCTGCGAGGTCTCACCGGAGCTGGCTCGCGAACGCGGTCTGGAGCACCTGGGGTGGGCGACCATCATCAGCGCCCGGACGGCGATCGAGGCCCGCGTGATGGTGACCGAGCGGGTGGTGCCGCTCCGGGTGGCGGGCCGGGTGGTGCACCAGATCGGGCTGCCCTATCACTGGGGCGTCGGAAACGAGGCGATCGTCACCGGTGACTCGGTCAACGACCTGTTCGGGGTGACGCTGGACCGGAACGTGCACATCCAGGAGAGCAAAGTGGCCTCCTGCGACATCCAGCCGGGTCGGCGGCCGCGCGGACCGGCGCTGCTCGACTACGTCGCGGCCTACCGGGAGCGCGCCGGGATCACCGAAGAAACCGGGAATCAGTTGAGGACGCCGAAGCGCGGCTCGCACGACGACGCCGGCGCAGGCGCAGAGGAGAGGCCATGAGCCCGTTGCCGTTCCTGGCCGGCCCGGAAGGCCCGGCCAGCGACGCCGGCTGGGCCGAACCCCCGTCTCGCAAGGGGTTCTTCACCGACACCTCGATCTGCATCGGCTGTAAGGCGTGCGAGGTGGCCTGCAAGGAGTGGAACGGCGTCCCGCAGGACGGCATCTACGAGCTGCTCGGAAGTTCCTATGACAACACCGGAGCTCTGGGCGCCAGCACCTGGCGGCACGTCGCGTTCGTCGAGCAGCGCAAACCGCTGGGCGGCCAGACCACCGGGGTCGCCTCACCGGTCGCCGGGGTCTCGCCGCCGTCGGCGGCATCGGCGAGGCCTTCGCAGTCGGTGAACATGGGGATGCCGTCCTTCGAGCGGCCGGGGGACACGGCCGGGGCCGAGGAGCGTTCGGAGTTCCGCTGGCTGATGTCCTCCGACGTGTGCAAGCACTGCACCAACGCGGCCTGCCTGGACGTCTGCCCGACCGGCTCGCTGTTCCGGACCGAGTTCGGCACCGTGGTGGTCCAGGACGACATCTGCAACGGCTGCGGCTACTGCGTGCCCGCCTGCCCGTACGGGGTGATCGACCGCCGGGCCGGAGAACCCGCGGAGGTCAAGAACGGCGGCATCGCCCAGAAATGCACGCTCTGCTACGACCGGCTGAGTGTCGACCAGAGCCCGGCCTGCGCGAAGGCGTGCCCGACCCAGTCGATCCAGTTCGGCGATCTGGACGAATTGCGTGGTCGGGCGAACGAACGGGTCGCGGCACTGCACGAGGCCGGCGTGATGGACGCGCGGCTGTACGGCAACGATCCCGACGACGGGGTGGGCGGAGCGGGGGCGTTCTTCCTGCTGCTGGATGAACCTGAGGTCTACGGGCTGCCGCCGGACCCGATCGCCACCACCGTCGATCTGCCGGCGATGTGGAGGCAGGCCGGGCTGGCCGCGGTCGGTCTGCTCGCGGCTGCGGTCACCGTATTCGTCGGAGGGCGCCGATGAGCACCACGACGCAGGCCGGCGGCAGCGACCGGGGGGTCGAGGCGGTTCCGGGAGCTCGAGGCTCGGGCCGTGGTCGCGGCGACCGCCGTGGCCAGGGTGGTGGTCGGGGTCGTGGTCGGGGTCGTGGTCGGGGCGAGCAACCGGTGGTGCCGGACGCGGACTTCGTCTCCTACTACGGACGTCCGGTGGTCAAGGCCTCGCCCTGGGAGGCCGACATCCCGGCCTATCTCTTCCTGGGCGGGCTGGCGGCGGGCTCGTCGTTGCTCGGGGCCGGCGGCGACCTGACCGGCTATCCGACGTTGCGTCGGGTCGGTCGGATCGCCGGTCTGGGCGGGATCGCGCTGAGTTTCGCCGCCCTGGTGCACGACCTCGGTCGGCCGAGCCGGTTCGTGAACATGCTGCGGGTGTTCAAGCCGACGTCGCCGATGTCGGTAGGCACCTGGCTGCTGATGGGGTACGGGCCGATGGCCGGGGTGGCCGGAGCGGCTGAGATCGTCGACGCCTTGCCGGTGGGCTTCGGTCCGCTGGGCCGGATCCTCGGGGCGACCGCGCGTCCGGCCGGGTTGGTCGCCGCCACCGTCGCGCCGGCGGTCGCCTCCTACACTGCGGTGCTGCTGACCGACACCGCGACGCCGGCCTGGCACGACGCGCGCCGCGAACTGCCCTTCGTCTTCGTCGGCTCGGCCGCCGCTGCCGCCGGCGGGCTCGCGATGATCAGCGTCCCGCTCGACCAAGCCGCTCCGGCGCGGCGGCTGGCCCTGGCCGGGGCGGTCACCGACCTCGCCGTCGAGCACCGGATGGAGCAGTCGATGGGGTTGTCGGCCGAGACGCTGCGGACCGGACGGGCGGGTGTGTTGATGAAGGCCAGCAAGGTTCTCACCGCCGTCGGTGCGCTCGGTGCCGTGACCGGACGACGGAGCCGGCTCGTCTCGGCCGTGTCCGGTGCAGCGTTGCTCGCCGGCTCGGTCTGCACCCGGTTCGGCGTGTTCGAAGCCGGTCAGGCCTCGGCGCGCGATCCGAAATACACCGTCGTTCCGCAGCGGGAACGGGTTGAGGCCCGCGGCTGAACCTCGTGTCTGCCTACACTTCGGGCTCACGTCGTCCGGAGGTTTCAGATGGTCAAGACTTACCGCAGGTGGTGTCGGCCGCTCCTGCTGTTGACACCGCTGGCGTTGCTGTGCGCCTGGCTCGGCCCGATGACTCCGGCGTCCGCCGCACCCGACGCCAAGCTGGTGTTGTTGATGGATTCGTCCGGCTCCATGAAGGAGAAGGCCGGCTCGGAGACCAAGATCAGCATCGCCAAGCACGCGTTGAACACGGTGGTCGCCAAGCTGCCGGCGACCGCCCAGACCGGAATGCGGGTCTACGGGGCCACCGTGTTCAGTCGCAAGGACAAGGGCGCCTGTACCGATTCGCAACTGGTGGTGCCGATCGGTACCGGCAACCGGGAGGCGTTGAAGACGGCTATCGCCTCGTACAAGCCGTACGGCGAAACACCGATCTCCTATTCGCTGATTCAGGCGGCCAAGGATCTGGGTAGCACCGGGCAGCGGACCGTCGTGCTGGTGTCCGACGGTGAGGAGACCTGTAACGCCGATCCGTGCGACACCGCGGCAACGTTGGCCAAGCAGGGCATAGATCTGAGGTTCGACGTGATCGGGTTGAAGGTCAGTGGCGCGGCCCGTTCACAGCTGCAATGCATCGCCGACAAGGGGCACGGCACCTATTACGACGCCGATAGCGCCGCTCAGATCCAGGATTCGCTGGACAAACTGGCCACCCGGGCGTTCCGCCCGTTCAAACTCTCCGGCACTCCGATCAAGGGCAGCACCGACCAATCGACCCCGACGACGGCGCAGCCGGGTCAGTACGTCGATCAGTTCCCGGGTAACCGGGACGACCTCTACTACCGGGTGCCGCGAACCATGACGGGCAGCACCATCCATGTCGGCCTCAGCGCCGATGTGGCCGGTGAGACCGCCGCCAGCCTCTTGCTGTCTACCGCGAAGGAGGCGTACTGCGGCAGCGATACAGCGCTGGTCATCAACATCGAGGGCAGCAAGAGTCTGCTCACCGGTGAGCTCGAGCTCGTGGAGGCCGAGCACCGACAGCGACTGCAACACCGCCGATGCCGTCCTCTTCAAGATCTCCCGGGGGATCAGCGGTTTGGAGGGCGTCCGGTTCGAGTTGCTGATCGCCGAAGAACCACCGGTGGCCGACAGCCGCACTCTGCCGGCGGCGGCCGACTCCGGCCTCCTGGCAGCCATGTCGGCGGCCGCGACCGCCCAGAAGCCGGCGGTGCCGGGAGCCAGCATCTCCGACGCGGTGACGCTCGCCCCGGGAACCTACCGGACCTCGATCCTGACCGGCGAGAAGCAGGTCTACGGCGTCACG
Source organism: uncultured Actinomycetota bacterium (assembly GCA_963711185.1). GTDB lineage: Bacteria > Actinomycetota > Actinomycetes > Propionibacteriales > Propionibacteriaceae > Microlunatus. Next base: position 40,063 of record CAVQDD010000015.1, read on the forward strand.
CTGGGCTGGGGTCAGCGGTTGCAGGCCGAGGCGGTCGTCGCGCCCCGGACCGGTGCGCTGGCCAAGGCGTTGAGCAACGTGGACACCTTGAACCTCCAGATCCTCTCCCCGCTGCGGGGCGAGTTCATCCTCGCCGATCCGGCGGGGACGCCGAAGAACTCTTTCGGCATGACGCCGGCGGCCAAGACCTATCGCGCCTATTCCGGCACACCGCCGGTCGTCTACCTCAATCGCTCGGAGTCCGACTCCCGATCCAATGCCGCGCTCCCGGGAACCTACTCGGTGGTGATCAACAAGAGCCGGCTCGGCAACGAGGGCGAATTCCTGGTGCCTTACACCTTGATCATCCGCGTGATCGGGACGGCCGGCGAGGGCGCTCCGCAGTACCAAGCCAGCAGCTCGCCGACGCCGACTCCGACTCGACGCCGACTCCGACACGACTCCGACGCCGAGCGCCAGTCCCGCTGGGACGGCCTTGCCCGGCAGCGGGCCCAGCGGCGGTTCGACTCCGCCGACGAACGGATCCGGGCTGAACCTCGCCCTGCTGATCGGTGTCGGGGCGGGAGCCCTCGTTCTCGGCGGAGCGATCAGTGCCGCGATAACGCTCACCGCCCGGCGGAGGGGACGGCCCTAGCCGGACCGCCTTATCCACTGAGTGCACCGGGCCCGACGGTTCCGGCGGCCTCGCGAAAACCTGGACCCACCTCACCGGTGGACCGGACCGGGACGGTGAGCAACCCGAATCCGCGGATGGGAGGACGGGATCGTGGCCTGTCGCCGATGGGCCGGGAGCTCAGATCTCGAACTGCACCCGGGCAAGCTCGGTGCAGACCGCGGCGACCATCGCGCGATAGACGTTGTGCTCGGAGTCCACGTCGTAGCTTCGATAGGCGTCCGCGTCGGTCCAGTCGTTGGTGATGGCGAACGACCAACCGCCGGCCCGCAGCCCGAGGTCCCGTCCGACCCGGGTCTCGATCAGGCCGGGCAACCGCAACGCGGCGATCCCGGCCAGCCCTCGGTCGAGTTGGGCACGGGCCTGCTCGTCGGCGTCCTCGGGCAACCGACCCACGACCACGTTGCGGATCATCGGACCACCAGCGTCGGCTCGCCGGCCGGGACGACCTCGCCGATCACCGGAGCTGCCCGGGATCTCGCCGACAACCAGCAGCCCGCCGCTGGTCTGGGCGTCGGCGAGCAGCAGCAATTCGTCCTCGCCGGCACCGCCGGCGTCCAGGTGTGGACGGACCCAATCCAGGTTGCGGCGGGTGCCGCCGCTGACGTAGCCGTCGGCCAACGACCGGCGGGCACCGTCCAGGTAGGGCACGGCGGCGGCGTCGATGATCATGCTCACCCCGGAGGCCCGGGCCATCTTGTAGGCGTGGCCGAGCAGGCCGAAGCCGGTGACGTCGGTCGCCGCACCGGACACCGGCCGCCAGCGCCGCCCGGGAAGCGTCGGCGTTCAGCGTGGCCATCAACTCGACCGCTTCGGGAAACACCTCGCCGGTGGCCTTGTGCCGGTTGTTGAGGATGCCGACACCGAGCGGCTTGGTCAGGGTCATCGGCAGCCCGGGACCGAGCGGAGTCGTTGCGCAGTAGGCGATCCGGGTCGGCCAGGCCGGTCACCGCCATCCCGTATTTGGGTTCGGGATCGTCGATGCTCTGCCCGCCGGCCAGTTGTACCTGGGCCTGCCGGGCAGATGTCGGCCCCGCCGCGCAGCACCTCACCGAGCAGCTCCAGCGGCAGCATGTCGCGCGGCCAGCCGACCAGGTTCAGCGCCATCACCGGGGTGGCGCCCATGGCGTAGATGTCGGAGAGCGCGTTGGCGGCGGCGACCCGGCCGAAGTCGTAGCCGTCGTCCAGCACGGCGGTGAAGAAGTCGGTGGTGGAGACCATCTCGGCCTGGCCCGGCCCGATCCTGACGACCGCGGCGTCGTCCCCGGTGTCGAGACCGACCAGCAGGTCGGGTGAGGTCCACGGATCGAGCCCGGTGAGGACCTTCTCCAGCTCACCGGGCGGGATCTTGCAGGCGCACCCACCGCCGTGCACGTACTGGGTCAGTCGGAACGTGCATCGCCGGCTCGGTGGTCGTCACCGGGCCACTGTAGGCAGCCCGGTTAGGCTCGGCCGTGGAGGCGTACAGGTGCCTGGTGGCCCTCCCGGTCTTCAACACCGGTGTGCGGCGGTATCCGTCGCAGGCGGGTTCGATTCCCGTCCGCCTCCGCCAGCACGATCAGACCTGCTCAGGACCGGGGCCGGTGCATCATGGCCCGCAGGGTAAGGAAGCGGACGGCGGTGGCCACGGCCTGGGCCGCGATCAGCACCACGACCTCCGCCACCCGCCCCGACTGGGGGCGAGCGTGGTGCAGCACCCAGAGCGAACCGCTGGACAGGGCGAGCCCGAACCCGAACGCGGCCAGACCGCCGGCCTGGTGGCGCAGGAACCCACGGCTGCCGCGGATGCCGAAGGTCAGCCTGCGGTTCACGGCGGTGTTGACCAGCTGGGTGCTGACCAGGGCGATGACGTTGGCCAGCTGAGCTCCGATGGGGTGTCGGAGCACCAGATAGAGGCCGAGGTAGGCGATCGCGCTGGCGCCGCCGATCACGCCGAAGAGCAGGACTTGGCGCTTGGTCCCGGTCGGGTTGTCGAAGCGAGCACCCGTCGGTCCTTGCTGTATCGCCACGCCTGAACGGTATCCAGTGGCGTGGAAACCGGGTCTCTCGACACCGGGCGGGTGGCACTACGCTCGCCGAGTGACGACGATCGACCCGCGCCGGACGGTGCCGCGCACCGACCGGGTGTTGGCCGACCCCAGGCTGAGGCAGGCGGCGTTGCGGCTCGGCCCGGATCTGGTCAAGCGTGCGGTCCTCACCGCGCAGCAGTCCGCCCGCGCCGGGGAGATCGCGCCGGAGGCGGTGTCGGACTGTGCGGTCGCCGCGCTGCCGCAGTCGGCGGCGAGTGGACGTCCGGTGCTGAACGCGACCGGGGTGGTGCTGCACACCAATCTGGGTCGGGCGGCCCTGTCCGAGGCGGCGATCGCGGCCACGGTCCGGGCGGCCGGCGCCACCGACGTCGAATTCGACCTGGCCACCGGGCAGCGGGCGCGCCGGGGCCGGGGTGCACTGGCCGCCCTGGCCGACGCGGTGCCGGCCGCCGAAGCGGTCGCCGTGGTCAACAACGGCGCCGCGGCTCTGGTGCTGGCGACGACCGCTCTGACCGATCCGGCCTGGGCTGCGGGTCGGGAGGTCGTCGTGAGCCGGGGCGAACTGGTCGAGATCGGCGACGGCTTCCGGTTGCCCGACCTGATCGCCTCCACCGGCGCCCGGCTGCGTGAGGTCGGCACCACCAATCGGACCAGTCCTGCCGACTACGCCGCCGCGGTCGGCCCCGAAACCGGCTGCATCCTGAAGGTCCATCCCAGCAACTTCCGGATCGACGGCTTCACCTCCAGCGTCGGGGTGGCCGAGCTGGCCGGCCTCGGCGTCCCGGTCGTCGTCGACATCGGCAGTGGCCTGCTCGCCCGCGACCCGTTGCTGCCCGACGAACCGGACGCCGACTCCGCGCTCCGCGCCGGTGCTGCGGTGGTCACGGCCAGCGGCGACAAACTGCTCGGCGGCCCGCAGGCCGGTCTGCTGCTCGGCCGCGCCGAGATCGTCGAACGGCTGCGCCGACACCCGCTCGCCCGCGCCCTCCGGGTGGACAAGCTGACCCTCGCCGCCCTCGAGGCGACCCTGCGCGGCCCGCTGTCGCCGACCTGGACGGCCCTGCGCGCGGACCCCGACGCGCTCAGAGCGCGCACCGAGGCCATCGTCGAAGACCTCCGTCCCGACGTCGTGTCCAAAGTCGTCGCGTCGGCCGGAGTGGTCGGCGGCGGCGGCGCCCCCGGCCTTACCCTCCCCGGCTGGGCCGTCGCCCTGCCCGTCCACTTCGCCGCCCCCCTCCGCCTCGGCGAACCCTCCGTGGTCGGCCGGATCGAATCCTCCCGCTGCCTTCTCGACCTCCGCTGCCTTCCCCCCTCCGCCGACGACCAACTCTCCTCCCCCTCCGGTAACCCCCCCGAGCAGATTTGCCTCCCATTGGCCACCCCCCCTCTTCCCTCTTCCCCCGTCCTTCTTTCTGGCCGAGCGCGCGTGCAAGTGTTCCGGGCCGAACACGGTCAGGGCACCGTCTCGGGCCGGGGAGCCACAGGTCAAGCCCGTGCACGTAATCGCGACGGCCGGGCATGTGGATCATGGGAAGTCGACTCTCGTCCGGGCGCTGACCGGGATGGAGCCCGATCGTTTCGCCGAGGAGAAGCGCCGCGGGATGACCATCGACCTCGGCTACGCCTGGACCAGCTTGGCCGAGCACGAACTCGTCGCCGGCAGTGACGATCCGACGCTGGCCCTCGTCGACGTCCCCGGCCACGAGCGGTTCATCGCCACCATGCTGGCCGGTCTCGGACCGGCGCCGGCGGTGCTGTTCGTGGTCGCCGCCGACGAGGGTTGGCGGCGCCAGTCGGCCGAGCACCTGGCCGCGATCGACGCCCTTGGACTCACCTACGGTCTGCTCGTGGTGACCCGCGCCGACCTGGCCGACCCGCGCGACGCGCTGACCCAGGCGCGAGCCGAGCTGGCCCGCTCCAGCCTCGGATCGGTACCGGCAGTGGCCGTCTCCGGAACCACCGGCGCCGGGCTGTCGGAGCTGCGGACGGCGTTGGCCCGGTTGGTCCACCGGCTGCCGCAGCCGACCCGGTCCGGGCGGATCCGGCTGTGGCTCGACCGGTCGTTCACCATCCGCGGCGCGGGCACCGTGGTCACCGGGACGTTGAGCGCCGGCACGCTGCGAGAGGGCGACGAACTGGAGCTGAACGGCCGCGCCGTGCGGATCCGAGGGCTGCAGTCACTCGGTGCGCCGTGCGTCGAGGTGACCGCCCCGGCTCGGGTCGCGGTCAATCTGCGCGGGATCGAGGTCGAGCAGGTCGGTCGGGGTGACGCGTTGCTCACGCCGCACTGCTGGCACCACACCGCAACGCTGGACGTCGGTTGCTCGGGGGTCGTGGCTGAGCTGCCCGGAGAGGTGATGGTGCACCTCGGGACGTCGACCGTCCCGGCCCGGGTCCGGCCGCTCGGCACCAGAACGGCGCGACTGATCATGGAGCAATCGGTGCCGGTCGAGCTGAGCGATCGGCTGGTGCTGCGCGACCCCGGTCTGCACGCCGTGCTCGGCGGGGCGGTGGTGCTGGATCCGGACCCGCCGGAGCTGCGCCGCCGGGGTGCGGCCCGGGCCCGGGCCGAGGAGCTCGAACGACTCTCCGACGCCGATACCGCTGCTGTGCTGGCGGCCCAGGTTGCCCGCCGTGGCGCGGTCCGCCGGTCGGACCTGACCGCCCTCGGGTTCGGCGTCGACGATCCGGGCCCGGTGGTCGTGCTGGGGGAGTGGCTGGTCGACCCGACGGCCTGGCGGGCCTGGCGGGCCGCCTTGTCCTCGGCGGTGCAGACGCGGGCGACGACCACGCCGCTCGATCCGCGGCTGCCGATCGACGCGGCCCGACAGCTGCTCGGACTGCCCGCTCGTGATCTTGTGCTCGCCGCGGCGGCGGCCGTCGGTCTGACCGTGCAGGACGGCCGGATCTTCCGCCCGGGTTCAGATCTGGACGGTCTCGGTGCCGCGGAACCGGGTCTTCGAGCGTTGGAGGCGCAGCTGGCCGAGCGTCCCTTCCTGGCTCCCGAACGCCCGGACCTGCAGGCGTGGGGGCTCGGTCCGCGCGAGCTGGCCGCGGCCGAGCGGACCGGCCGGATCGTCCGGCTGGGCAGCGATGTGGTGGTGCTACCGACCGGACCGGCGCTGGCCATGCGTACGTTGTCCGGCCTGCCGCAGCCGTTCACCGCCAGCCAGGCGCGAGAGGCGCTCGGCACCACCCGACGCGTCGTCATCCCCTTGCTGGAGCAGCTGGATCGACGCGGCTGGACGATCCGGGTCGACGACCGGCACCGCCGGATACAGGGGCGTTGACCGAGGGCGGTCCGACATCAGGGACGCGCACCGGCGTGATCCGGGCGAGACGCCAGAGCCGTCCTCAGGCCACCGTCACCTGTGCGGGGTCGAAGGCCAGGTAGCCGGAATAGTCCTGCCCGACTCGGTCGAACGAGGACGGATACGGCTCGGGGTAGCTCCACGCCGCGTCGTGGTGCGCTACGCCGTCGACCGTGAGGTCGTGATACTGGGCGACCCCCTTCCAGGGGCAGGTGTAGGGCGTCGAGCTGTCACTGAGGACGTCACCAGCCAGCGACGAGGGTGGGAAGTAGTGGTTGCCCTCGATCAGGATGGTCTCCGAGTCCGCGGCCTCGGCGACGACCGTGCCTTCGATGGTGGCTTGCATGATTGATCCTTCCGCTGGGTTCTCTCGTCTGTTCTCTGATGGGTTTACTCGGGTGCTCTTGTCGTGTGGTCCCGGGTTCAGCCTGCCACGACGGCAGGGAACCGAAGGCGGGCCTCGGCCGGCTCGTGGTGAGCGGCACCACGGTCAGCGGAGCTCGACCGGCTCTTCCGAAGCCACGGCGCCGTTCGGCCGCAGAGTGATGGTCTGGTGGTCGGTCGGGAACAGCATACAGCGGATGATCAGGTAGAGGCCGTGGGTGGCGAGGCCGAGGGCGACGACGCCGAGCAGGACGATGCCCAGTGGCAGCGTGGCGAGGTAGCGCAGCGCCCCGTCCAGGCCGAAGGCGACGGCTCGACGGGTCAGCAGCGCGGTGGCCAGCAGCCTGCCGGCGATGAAGTAGGCCATCCCTTGGCTGACGTAGCCGACCAGACCGACGACGTCGACGCGCTCGTCGCAGCTGGTGGCGCAGGTGGTGGCCTTCACCTCGTCCCGGAAGTGCCGGGAGCACACCCGGAAGATCGCCGCACAACCGACGCCGATCAGGATCCCGCCGCCGGCCAGGATGATCAACTGGCCGACGATGCTGGTCAGCAGATCCTCGGTGACGTCGGTCATCGTGGCCCGGTTGCCCGGCCTGTATCCGAGCGCGAACATCAAGGTGAGTAGGCCGGTGCCGGCGAAACCCAGCGCCTTGGCCAGCGGCACCAGCGCCGGAAGAACGTCGATTGACCAGGCCGGGCGCATCGACTAGGCGGCCTCGGTCAACTGCCACAGCGCCAGCCCGAACAGTCCGACGGTGGCGATCCAGAGCAGCGCGACCCCGCTGCCGGTGGTGGCGATGGCGCCGAGCGCGCCGAGCTGGCTCGCCTGCCCGCCCGAGCCGAACGTGATGGCAAGCGCGATGCCGCCGATGGTCAGGAAGACGATACCCTTCATGGCCAGCCCGATCCGGGCCAGCACGTGCAGGGTGCGGATGCTGGTTCAGCCGCCGGAGCTGGGCCCCCAGCCGCGAGTCCATCACGTCCCCCTTCTCGAACAGGTGTGCTGCAGGTCAGCGACACGCACACGGTACAGATCGGATCGCGCACGGTCTCGCTCCTGCTGGATCCGGCGACGGTGTGCGCCGATCCGCCGGCGACCGGGCGTTAGGCTCGAAGGCTCAGACGCCGATCGACGACCGAGGAGCTGAGGATGCGCAATCCCGCCACGATCATGATCACCGGTTCGACCGACGGTCTCGGCCGGGCGCTGGCGCTTCGGCTGGCGGCTGAGGGCCACCGGCTGATCCTGCACGGCCGTTCCGCCGAGCGACTCGACCGAGCTTCGCAGCGAGTTGGCCGACCTCGCCGGAAGGCGAGCGTCCGTCCGATCACCGTGCGCGCCGACCTGAGCCAGCCTGGACGAGGTCCGATCGCTGGCGGAGCAGGTCCGGGACGACGACCGACCGGCTGGACGTGCTGGTCAGCAACGCCGGCATCGGCGGCGGTGAACCGGACGGCCGGGAGCGGCGGGTCAGCAAGGACGGCTTACGAGCTGCGGTTCGCCGTGAACTATCTGGCCGGATTCCTGCTGACGTTGGAGTTGTTGCCGCTGCTGAAGGTGGCCGGTACCGTCGGAGACGGCGGAAGCCGGTGAGGCGGCCCGGATCGTCAACGTCGCCTCGCTCGGCCAGCATCCCGCTCGACTTCGAGGACCTGATGCTGGACCCACGACTACGAGGGATGGCGGGCCTACAGCCAGAGCAAACTCGCCCAGATCATCTCCGGGTTCGAGCTGGCCGACCGGCTTGATCCGAGCCTTGGTGACGGTGGTCAGCATGCATCCCGTCCACCTACATGCCGACCAAGATGGTGATGGCCGAGCAGATCGAGCAGTGTGGACACCCTGGAGGCGGGCACCGAAGCGCTGCATCGACTGGCGGTCGGTCCCGAGGCCGAGGGGGTCACCGGTGTCTTCTACGACCGGCTCGAGCAGGCCAGGGCCAACGAACAGGCCTACGACCGGCAGGTCCGGACCGAGCTGTGGCGACGCAGCCTCGAGCTCACCGGGCTGGCCGCGCCGCTGGACTGAGCCGTCCTACCGCTCTTCCGTCCTACCGCTCTTCCCGTCCGAATTTTGGCGTTTTATCCACCTCCGCGGTGGATGGGCGAGCTCAGGCAGTCGTCGGCGTCAACGGTCGACGAGCCCACGTCCGTGCCGCGTCTGCAGCGGGTCTCGCTCACTGCCAGCGGAAACCACTCGTCCAGGCTGACCGGGGTCCAGCCGAGAACTCCCGGTCCGACGCTGGTCGAACCAGTGCGCGGTGCTGAGCTGTTCGACCAGGAACCGGGTCAGCGGTGGGCTGGTCGGCGCGGCGCCCAGCGCGGTCCGGGCGGCCGAAGGCCGTCTGGGCCACGATCCGGCCAGCAGCGCGAGCGGGGTGGCGATCCGCCGGTGCGGCGGCTCGACTCCGGCGGCCCGGCAGATCGCGGCGACGAGTTCGCCGATCGGTCGGGGTTCTCCGTTGGAGATCACCAGTCGTTCGCCGTGGGCCCGCTCGGCGGCGTCCAGGGCGGCGACGATGGCCTCCGCGGCGTTGTCCAGATAGGTGGTGTCGACCAGGGAAGCACCCGAGCCGATGATCGGCAGCCGACCCGCGCGGGCGCGGTCGACGATCCGGCCCACCAGTTGCTGATCGCCCGGGCCCCCAGACCAGATGCGGCCGGACGACGATCACCGACAGCCGACCCGGATCGTCGGCGGACAACGCCAGCTGCTCGGCGAAGGCCTTGCTGCGGGCATAGGCGCCACGGGCCGCGGTCGGATCGGCGGGACCGGCGCCGACCCCGACCAGCGACCGGCCGGCGTGCGCCACCGACGGCGAGGAGACGTGCACCAGGCGACCGACGCCGGCGGCCCGGCAGCCGGAAACGATCGTGTCGGTGCCGTCGAGATTGACCCGCTCGTAGTCGGCCCAGCGACCGACGACGTCGACCTTGGCGGCCAGATGGACGACCGCGTCGTGGCCTGCCACCGCCGCTGATACTGCTGGGCGGTCGGCGAGATCGACCAGGAACTCATCCACACCGGCCAGCCCGGAGGGCGTGCGTTGCAGCACCGAAACCTGATCGCCGCGGTCGCGGAGCAGGACGGCCACGCTGCGACCCAGCAGGCCGCTGGTCCCGGTGACCAGCACCTTCACGGCCGACCGACCCGTCCGCCGGCCAGCACCCGCTCGGCCCAGCGGGCCACCCGGGCCCGGTCGACCTTGGAGTTGTGTCGGACGTCGGTGGGCAGCCGGTCGGTGACCAGGACGGCGCCGAGCTCGATCCCGGTCTGCGCCCGGACCGACGTCCTGGCCGGCTCAGCGAGCTCGGTCGGCGGCCAGCACCGGCCGCGGAGAAGGATTCCCTGGCCGGCACGATGACGGCGATGACCTGCTGGGTGCCGCTCGGGCCGACGCCGACCAGGGCCGCCGCTTCGACGCCGTCCAGCCGCTCCAGCGTCTGCTCGGTGGCCACCGGGGTCCGCGGGCCGGCGGCGGTCGGTGATGACGTGGGCCAGCCGGCCCTCGACCCAGAGCCGGCCGTGCTCGATCGAGCTGCCCGACGTCGCCGGTCCGGTGCCAGCCGGTGGTGCGTGAGCTCTGCGCTTCGACCGCCCACAGCTTGTCGTAGCGCTCCTTCACGTGTCCGGCGCGGACGCAGATCTCCCCGGTCAGCCCCGGCTCGGTGCTCAGCTCGTCGGCCGTGCCGCCGTCGGCCTGCAGTGGCGCCACGGCGACCTCGACCCCGGGCCGCGGCGAGCCCGACCAGCACCCCGGGACCCGGCCCGGCGGCGACGATCTCGCTCAGCGTGATGTCGGCCACCGGCATCGCCTCGGTCATCCCGTAGGGGGTGTGCAGCTCGGCGTTCGGCAGCACGTTCTGCACGGCGCTCAGCAGTTCGGCCCGCCGACCGGCGCCCCGGCCGAGAGCACCAGCCGGACCCGGGCCAGCGCCGCCCGGCCGTCCGGATCGAGAGCGGCCGCCGTCGCGACCACGTTGCGCAGTGCGGCGGGGGAGGCGAAGACCACGGTCGCCTCGATCGCGACCACCGCGTCGGCCAGCGCGATCGCAGTCAGGGTGGCCGGCTTGGTGACATCCATCGCCGGGACGGCAGCCCCGATCCCGAGGGCCGGTCCGTACAGCGCGAACGGTGCGAAGGCGGCGACCAGCCGGTCCTCGCTGCTCAGCCGGCACAGCGATCGGACCTGGGCCAGCTGCCGATCCAACTGGTCGAAGCGATAGACCACACCCTTCGGCGGCCCGGTCGCGCCGGAGGTGAACAGCACCGCTGCCTCGTCGCTCGCCTCGCGGGGCCGGAGCGGAGGTTGGATCCGGGGGAACCGAGGTCGGGAGAAGGACCGGCCGAGGCGTTCGACCTCGATCCAGGTCGGTGTCGACCGCCGAGAGCCCGCCGGCCGACCGCCGGCAGCGAACCGACCAGGATGCGGCGGCCCGGGATCCGCAGCAGCTTCGCTGCGGCCAGGCCGGGCGCGACGGCGACCAGGTGGTCAGGGGCCGCCGAACGCAACGCGTCGCCGAGCGAGCGCAGCCCGAGGCCGGCGTCGGAGACCACGATCACTGCGCCGGCCCGCCAGCAGGCGTAGACGACGGCGGTCAGATCGATGCCGGGCGGGATCAGCAGCCCGACCCGGTCTCCCGGGCGGACACCGCTGGCGACCAGTCCGGCGGCGAGATCCTCGACCCGCCGGGCGAGCGAGGCGAAGGAGACCGTACGGCGCGCGGAGCCCTGGCGCCAGCTCGAGCACAGCCACCGAGGCCGGATCGGCCGGCTGGCCGCCGCTGCCGTCGAACCGGGACCGTCGTCGAGGACCGACCACAGCGGAGCGCCGGTGACCGGCGGGCCGCCGTCGGCCTCCGGCTGATGCCACCGTCACCTCGACCACCGGACGCGGTCGATCGAGCGGCACAGATCCAGGCCCAGGCGAGCTCGGCGCTGAGCCGGCACGTCCTCGGTGACCAGGTGCGAGGCGCGCGGATAGCGCTGGACGTCGGCGTGCGGCAGCCGGGACCAGCAGATCGGCCAGATGCCGCTCGGTGAACACCGGATCGCGGGCGCCCCAGAGCAACAGCACCGGCACGTCGGCCAGCCGGTTCAGGCCCGGCGGCGACGCGTCCAAGGTGGCCCGGCACGGGTGGTCGTGCTCGAACGGGATGTCGGCCACGAAGTCGCCGACGGACTGCCGCCGCGCCGCGCCCCGGTAGGGCGCGGCCAGGTCGTCGCGGACCGGGCGTGGCAGGGCCGGCCGGGACAGGGCGGTCGTACCGCGGACGAAGGTCGGCGTGGTCTGGGTCGACCAGCCGTCCGCAGCGGCCGGGCCCGGGCGAGCCGGATCAGCGCAGGCGGGGCCGAGGACGGCGGGCTGATGGACGGCGGTGTTGCCGAGCACGATGCCGCCGAGCCGTCGCGCCGTCGCCCCGGTCGACCAACCGCAACGCCCAGCCGAGCGAGATCGGGCCGCCCCAGTCGTGGGCCAGCAGCACGATCGGGCCGGTGCCCGAGCGAGGACGCCGAGCGCTGCGGCCACGGTGTCCAGGTCGTCGATCCGCATCGGCCAGGGTGCGGGCTCCGGACAGCCGGTCGGACCACCCCATCCCCAGCTGGTCGACGGCCACCACCCGCCAGCCGGTCGGTGCGCCGGCCAGGAAGCGACGCCACAGGTAGGACCAGGTCGGGTTTCCGTGGACGCAGACCAGGGTCGGCGTCCCGGGCGGGCACCTCGACGTCCGGCGTGGGTGTCGAGCAGGTGCCAGGTGCGTCGTTCGCCGTCGGCGTCGAGCGCCTCGACTCCCGCGACCAGTTTGTCGACGGGCCGACCGGAGCCGAGTTCCTCCGACTTGAACTCACCACCGGGCCCGAGGTCGCCAGGCCCGAGGTCACCAGGTCAGTTCGACGAACGAGGTGTTCAGCCCCGAGCCGATGCCGAGCAGGACCACCTGGTCGCCGGGGCTGAGCCGGTCGGCCTCCCGGGCCAGGGTGAACGGCACCGCGACCGGTCCCATGTTGCCGAAGGTGGGCAGCGTCAGCGGGAACATCGACGCGTCGACCCCGAGGGCCTTGGCCATCGCGTCTGATGTGCACGACCGAGGTCTGATGGGCCACGAAGCGGTCGGCGTGGGACCAGTCGAACTCGGGTGCCGCGTCGCGCCAGGTCTCCACGGCCAGCGCCAGGCCGGCGCTGAACAGGGCTTTGGTGTCGGTGCGCATGTATTCGAGGTCGCCGACGCAGAGCTCGTGGTGTTCGGTGCCCGCCCGGCTGACGCCGCCGACGACCCGGTGGCCTTCGGGCCGATCGGAGGCCCGGCCCGAGCACCATGGCGGCCGCGCCCGAGCCCAGCGTCAGGGTGGCGAACTGGTCGCGCAGATCATCGGCGGTCGCGTCCGCGTCGCTGAGCCGGGCCAGTCGTCTTCTCCTGGGTGTGCCGGCATCCCTCGCCGGCCACGATCAGCGCGTACTCGATCTGGCCGGCGTCGATCATCGTGCCGGCGAGTTGCATGGCGGTCAGGAAACCCAGACAGGCGTTGGCCACGTCGAAGTTCAGCGCGCCGGGCGGCAGCCCGAGCTGATCATGGATGGCCACCGCGGTGGACGGCTCGAGATAGGCCCGGGAGACCGAGGTGTTGATCATCAGGCCGACCTGGTCGCCGGTGATGCCGGCCTCGGCCATCGCCTTCGCCCCGGCCATCGCGGCCGCGTCGGCGAAGGCGACGTCCTCGGGCCACCAACGTCGCTCGTCCACGCCGGCCAGCTTTTCCAGCATCCCGGCGACTGCATGCCCGTGCGCTCATAGGTCTGGGCCAGCTGTTGCGTCGAACTGGGCCGAGGTCGCCACGATCGGCGCGTCGACCGCGCAGACCGACACCATCGTCGTGTTGTGCAGGCGATAGCTGGCGTTACCGGTCATGTCGGTCCTCTTTCGTCAGGCGCGGCTCCCCGAGCGCTGAGACGCGACACTCGACGGTACTCGGGTGGACCCAACCTTGTGTCCACCGGATCTGCCCCGCCCCGGTGATTGCGCTCACGCCTCCGGCTGCGCCGTCGGTGCCCCCGAGATCGGCCGGCTGGTCCGAACCGCACCCGGGCACCCCGGGCACCAGCGCTCCTCGTAACCCGCCAGCCGGGACTGGATTGCCTTCAACCGGGCCATGTCGAACTTCGGGTCGCGCTCGAAGTCGTAGACCCCGTTCTGCTCCTGGAACGTGTCGGTCAGCTGGGTGTAGCAGTAGCCGAACATGCCCGGGTCGTCCAGCAGCACGTCGACCAGTCCTTCGAACCGGGCATAGAAGGCGTCCAGGTCGGCCACCCGCTGGCCGTAACCCCACGAGTTCTGCCGATCCGGGTCATCGGAGGCGCCGGCTGCGCGGCGGCTTCGGCATTCCACCAGATGCCGCCGAACTCGCTGACGAAATAGGGCTGGCCGCGATAGGGCTGGGAGATCAGTGCGCCCTCGTGAAGGTTGGCGTAGGGCTGTCCCGCAGCCAGGCCGCCGACCTGGGTCGGCGAACGCCGCGGGATCCTGCTCGTAGTTGTGGCTGTCCCAGATGTCGGTCTCCAGCACCCGGTGGGAATAGCCGGAGGCGTCCAGCACCGGCCGGGACGGGTCGGCCAGCTTGGCCGCCAGGAACATCGCCCGGGTCACGTCGTCGAGCTGGGTGATCCGGTCGCCGAGCGGTTGCCAGGTCTCGTTCAGCGGGCACCAGCCGACGATCGCCGGATGGTTGTGATCGCGCTGCAGAGCCTCCAGCCACTGCGCCACGAAGCTGGCCGTCGGCTGTTGGTGGTCGATCGTCGGGCCGTAGCCGCCGGCGCCCCAGTCGGCGAACTCGCCCCAGACCAGATAGCCCATCCGGTCGGCGTGGTGCAGATAGCGCTCCTCGAACACCTTCTGGTGCAGCCGGGCGCCGTTGAAGCCGGCTTCCTGGGAGAGCCGGATGTCGTCGATGATCGCCTGTCACTCGGCGCGGTCATCAGCGAGGACGGCCAATAACCCTGGTCGAGCACCAGCCGTTGGAAGACGTGCGGTGCCGTTGATCAGCACGGCGTCGCCGTCGACGGCGACCGAGCGCAGCCCGGCATAGCTGGCGACCCGGTCGAGTTCGGTGCCGTCGGCCGCGGTCAGGGTGATGCTCAGGTCGTAGAGGTGCGGGTCGGACGGTGACCAAACCGGCGCCGGTCGGTCGGCACGGTGAGCCTCACGGTCGGCGCGAGATCGAGGTCGGCGGCCAACTCGGCGCGGGCGATCTCACCGTCGGCGTCGGAGAGCACGCAGCCTGATCCGGGCGCCCGGCTGGTTACGGGAAAGCGGCAGCGTGATCACCGGAAGCTGCTGCTCCGCCAACTGCGGGGTGATCCGCGGCCGACTCCAGATGGAGTTGGTGCACCGGCTCCAGCCAGACGGTCTGCCAGATCCCGGTGGTCCGGGTGTAGTTGCAGGACTGGTTGTTGAAGCGCCACCGACTGCTTGCCGCGCGCCTGCGGACCCTCCTTGCGGATCGCGGGCCCGGACCACGATGGTGATCTCCTGGCCCGGAACGGCGACGTCACTCAGGTCGGCGGTGATCGGGGTGAAACCACCGCGGTGCCGGGCGACCTCGGTGCCGTTCACCCAGACGGTGGCGTCGTGGTCGACCGCACCGAGGTGCAACAGCACGCGATTCCGGAGCCGGCCCCAGCCGAGTCGGCACTCCATCGGGACGGATCACGCTGCGGTACCAGACCGCCGTTCAGATAGTCGACGTCGCCGATTCCCGGAAGCCTCCGACTCGGGCGCGAACGGGACGATGATCGTGCCGCTCAACGGCCGGTCCGGTCAGCCCACGTTCGAGCCCCGAGTCGCCCCGGTCGATCTCGAACTCCCACTCGCCGTTCAGGCAGAGCCAGCGATCACGCACCATCTGAGGACGCGGATATTCCGGACGTGGTACGGCGGCGGTCATGGTGCGGCTCCCAGGGTGGTACGCGGTTGCGGCGATTGTTCCGACGATTGTTCCGGTGATTGATGCGGTGATTGGTACAGACCAAACCTCTCATCCTGGCCACCGGTCAGCTCAACGGGCCGGCCGTCCGTTCGATCTCGGAGTCGGGGTGGAAGCGGGCCAGGATCACTACGCCGACCGCGCCGACGACAGCGCTGAGGATCATGCCGGTGGTCTGCGGCACGCCGACCGGATGCCCTCGGCGAGGACGGTGATGCCCAGCAGGACGGCGATCACCGGGTCGACGACGGTGCCGCAGGCGGTGACCACCGGGGCGGCGCCCGCGTGGTAGGCCTGCTGGATGAACCAGCCGCCCAGGGCGGCCCCGACGATCAGGCCGAGCACCAGCCCGAGATCGCCAGCAGCGTGACTCCGAACCGGCCGTCTCCGAAATCTGGGTCAGGTCGCGGACCAGCGCGGAGGCCAACCCGAAGTTGATCGCACCTGCGCTGGCCAACAGCAGACAGCGTACCCAGGTCGGCCAGTGCAACCGGGAGACCGCGAACAACACTCCGCTGGCGAGGACCACGGCGACGGCGGCGAGGAGCATCGGCCGGGCGTCCAGCACCCCGGTCGAAGTGTCTCGGTGCGGCCAGCCAGACGAAGGCGACGATGCCGACGCCGCAGACCAGCCACCCCGCCGATCACCCGGGCGCTGACCCGGCGCCGGTCGTAGCCGGCGGCCAGATCACCGCGGCGGGAACGGCGAGCACCCCGATCGGCTGGATGATCGTGAGCGGGGCCAGGGCCAGCGCGCCGACGTGCAGCAACGTCCCGATGATCATGAACCCGAGGCCGAGCCCGCCACCGGGGGATCCGCAGCAGACCGACGATCTGCCGCAGGGACAGCGTTTCCTGAGCCGAGGAGATGCCGGCCGAACCGCGGATCGCCCGGTGCTGGAACACCGCAGCAGCGCCGAACGCCACGGCGGCGACCAGAGCCAGGGCGATGGCCAGCCCGGTCTGCGGCGTCTGGCTCAACTGCGGGACGACCAGGACCAGCACCTCTTTCGCTTCGTCGCGTCGTCCGGTCGCCCGCTCGCCCGGGAGTCAGGACCGGCTGGAGGAAATAGTCCCAGATCCGGGCAGCCGATCGGACCGGCTCTCGAAATCAGTCCGATCTGTCCGCGGCGCTGGAGCACCTTCCGGACGGGGCCACTGGCGCGGACGTCCTGCAGCTTGGATCCGACCGCGTCGACCAGGGTCCGGCCGGCCGAGACGGGGGCGAAAGGCCAGCGCCGCCGCGGTCAGGGCCGAGGCGGCGTCGTCGTCGAGATCGAGTTCGGCGGC
Source organism: uncultured Actinomycetota bacterium (assembly GCA_963711185.1). Lineage (GTDB taxonomy): Bacteria > Actinomycetota > Actinomycetes > Propionibacteriales > Propionibacteriaceae > Microlunatus. Next base: position 56,734 of record CAVQDD010000015.1, read on the forward strand.
GGCCACGTTGAACTCGAGCTGCTCGACGCTGGAGGCGCCGGGGATGACCACCACCTGCGGCTGCGCGAGCAGCCAGGCCAGCGCAACCTGGGCGGGCTGGGCGTCGTAGCGGGTGGCGATCGAGCGCAGCAGGTCCAGCAGCGGGCCGATCCGTTGCAGGTTCTCGGTGCCGAACAGCGGGTTCACCGCGCGGACACCGCCCGGTCGGTGATCGGGGCCGTACTTGCCGCCGAGCAGGCCCTGGGCCAGCGGGCTCCAGGCCATGACCATCCGGTTCTCCTGCTCGGCGAACGGCACCAGATCGCGCAGCGGCCCCGGCTCGGCCAGCGAGAACTGCACCTGGTTGCTGACCACCGGCCGGCCGAGGGCGGCGTCGGCCTGGCGCCAGCGGCCGCAGTGAATAGTTCGACACGCCGACCGCGCCGATCGTGCCCTGGTCCAGCAGGGTCTGCATGCCCGGCATGATCACGCTGTCCGGCACCAGCGGATTGGCCTGGTGGATCTGGTAGAGCGGGATCGCGTCCAGCTGCAGTCGACGGGCACTCGCCTCGCGCCCGGGCCTTGACGACCGGCGGGAACGGCGCGACCGGGAAGAGCTTGCTGGCCACCACCACCTGGTCCCGGTCGGCGCCCAGCGCCTCGCCCGAGGATCCGTTCGCTGCGGCCCAGTCCGTAGGCCTCGGCGGTGTCGAACAGGGTGACCCCGAGCTCGCGGGCGCGGGCCACGATGTCTGCGGCCACGCCGGAGGCGTAGTCGTTGCCGTAGCCCCATTCGCGGGAGCCGAACTGCCAGGTGCCGAGCCCGACCCGGCTGACCTGACCGAGCCCCTCGACCTCGAGGATACTTCATCGACCCAGTGTGACCGACCGGTCAGACAGAATTTAGCCACCCTGGCCGGGAAGCCCCGCTATCCCTCCGAGCAGCCGCACGACCGGCGGATGATCAGCGGGCTCTCGAAGACGTGGTGCGAGTCCTGCGCAGCCGGGTCCGGGCGCAACAACTCCGCCACCGCGGTGGCGGCCATCGCCTCGATCGGTTGCCGCAGGCAGGTCAGCGGCGGCCAACTGAACTCGGTCTCCCGCGAGCCGTCGAACGACACCACGGCCAGGTCGTCGGGGATCCGGACCCCCAACTCGTGGGCGGCCCGGACGACTCCCACCGCGATCGAGTCGGAGACGGCGTAGACCGCCGAGGGCGGGTGGGCGGCCGCGAGCATCTCGCGGGCCAGCAGATAACCCGACTCCCGGGTGTAGGTGCCGCGGAGAATCGGGCCGGTCGGAAGTCCGGCTGCGGCCAAGGTGTCGCGCCACCCCAGTTCGCGCGGCTCGGTCGGCAGGTTCGCCGCGCTCCCGGTCAGCAACGCGATCCGACGGTGGCCATGGTCGATCAGGTGCCGGACGCCATGGCCGGAGGCTGCCCGGAAGTCCGGGCCGACGGTGATCACGCCGGCCACCGGCCCGGGGCTGTTCAGCAAGACGATGGTGGGCGTCCGCCGGACTCTGGGCCGGCCGATCCAGTCGGCCAACTCACCGTGGGGCAGCACGGACGCCAGCAGCAGCCCGTCCACCTGACGGGCCTCCAGGTCGGCCATCCGGCGTCGCTCGACGGTCGGGTCGCTGTCGGAGTTCCCGACCAGCATCGAGTGGTTCCGCCCGGCCGCGGCACCCTCGATGGCGTGGGCGAACTCGGCGAAGTAGGGGTTCATCAAATCCGGCACCAGCAGGCCGAAAGTCTGGGTGGACCCACTGGACAAGGCGCGAGCGGTCAGGTTCGGCTGGTAACCCAGCCGCTCGATCGCCGCCCGGACCCGCTGCTCGGTGGCCGGCGCCACCCGCTTGGGCCCGCGGTTGACCACGTAGCTGACCACAGCCGAACTGACGCCGGCCTGCCGGGCCACGTCGTTGCGGGTCACCGGTCGCGCCCCCGGAAAACCGGATGCAACGTCCACCAGGTCGGGCGAGCCGGGCTCGGTCATGAGTCGACGCTTCCTGAGTGACCAACGTCTGCGGGTGCGGACCTACCGCCAACGCGCCCGGGATGGCGCTGCGGCTGCTGCAGAACCGTGTCCTCAGACATTAGGCGCCCCTGTCAACGTCCCTGGTCCGGCAAAGTTCCGAGCCGAAGGATCTCGGATCGATAAAGGTTGTGAGGGAAGGTTGCGCGGAGAATCTACCCGTGTCAATATTCGATCTACCCGCGTAACCTGTGCCCAGGCCGAGCATCGCCTGTGAGTTGCTTAGCAGGGCGGGCCACCGTCCGAGCCGATTCGCCGATCGAAGGAGATCGCCAGTGACCACGCAGTCCACTGAGGTGCCCGCGGCAAAGTTCGCCGAGGTCGTCGAGACCACCAAGTCGCCGAAACGGGAGCGCCGTCCCGGAGGCGGCAGTGACCTGGGCATGGCCCTGGTCTTCATCCTCCCGGCCGCCATCGGCTTCCTGGTGTTCTATCTCTATCCGACCATCCGGGGCATCTACTTCAGCTTCACCCGGTACAGCCTGCTGGGCACGCCGAAGTTCATCGGGCTGGACAACTACGTGCGGTTGTTCCATGATCCGCTGTTCTACAACGCATTGGCGGTGACGGTCGAGTACGTCTTGATCAACATCGGCCTGCAGACCGTCCTGGCGGTGGGCATCGCGGTGCTGATGCAGCGACTGACACAGTCCACGATCGTCCGCGGCCTGCTGCTGCTCCCGTTCCTGATCTCCAACGTGGTCGCGGCCATGGTCTGGTCGTTGATGATGGACTTCCAGATCGGCATCGTGAACCAGTTCCTCAACTTCCTCGGCATCAACCGGATCGCCTTCTTCGGCGACGCGTTCTGGTCGATTCCGACCATCGCCATCGTCAACGTCTGGCGCTACATGGGCTACACCGCACTGCTGGTCTTCGCCGGTCTGCAGACCATCCCGACCTACGTCTACGAGGCCGCCTCGGTCGACGGCAGCACCGAGTGGCGCTCGTTCTGGCGGATCACCCTGCCGCTGCTGCGGCCGATTCTGGCCCTGGTGTTGATCATCACGGTCACCGGCTCGTTCCAGATCTTCGACACGGTGGCGGTGACCACCCGCGGCGGCCCGATCAACGCCAGCCGGGTGATCCAGTACTACATCTACCAAAAGGCGTTCGCCCAGTACCAGTTCGGCTACGCCAGCGCGATCTCGATGATCTTGTTCATCATCTTGGCCATCGTCGCCCTCATCCAGCTCCGGTTGCTCCGCGCCGGCGACTCCGACCTCTCCTGAGAAGAAGACAATCTCGTGGCTACCGCAACCGTCGAAGCCGGCGCCGTCTCGTCTGCACCGAGCAAGAACCGCAAACCGATCAATCCGGGCCGGGTCCTCGCCTGGGCCGTCATGGTCGTGCTGATCCTGATCACCGTCTTCCCGTTCTACTGGATTGTCCGGACCGGCTTCTCCAACACCCGCTCGCTGTTCTCCCAAGCGAGCTCGTTGCTGCCGGCCGATCCGACACTGGGCGCCTTCAAGCGGGTGTTCGGTCTGTCCACGCCGGCCGAGTCGATCGCCCAGGGTGGCTCCGGGGCATCGCTGAACTTCGTCCTCTACCTCCGGAACTCGATCATCTTCTCGGTGGTCGCGACGCTCGGTCAGGTGTTCTTCAGCGCGCTCGCCGCCTACGCCTTCGCCCGGCTGAAGTGGCCTGGCCGGAACGCGGTCTTCTTCGTCTTCCTGACCGCCCTGATGGTGCCGCCGATCTTCACCCAGCTGCCGAACTTCATCTTGATCAAGAACCTGGGTCTGATCAACACCTTCGCCGGCATGGTCGCGCCGTACTTCTTCATGACCCCGTTCGCGATCTTCTTCCTGCGTCAGTTCTTCCTCGGGATCAGCAAGGAGATCGAAGAGGCGGCGAAGCTGGACGGGGCCGGGCACTGGCGGATCTTCTTCCAGATCATCCTGCCGATGAGCACGGCACCGATGTTCACCCTGGGCATCCTGACCTTCATCAACATGTGGAACGAATACCTCTGGCCGCTGCTGGTGGGCGGCAGTGAGGGGACTCGGGTCCTCACCGTCGCGCTCGGCGTCTTCAAGTCCCAGACCGCAGCCGGCAGCCCGGACTGGGCCGGGCTGATGGCCGCAACTCTGGTTGCCGCCCTGCCCCTGTTGATCGTCTTCTTCGCCTTCGCCAAGCGCATCATCAACGGCATCGGCTTCTCCGGGATGAAGTGAGTCCGCGCCCGAGGAACTTCTCCCACTGAGATCCGTTCCACCCCAAAGATCTGGCCGCTGCTTTCTGGGGGCAGCAGTTCAGTACCCGTCCCAGCATCGCAACAACCGGCCTCGTGAACCGAGGTCCAACTCGAAAGGACATGCCAAGGATGGCTGTTTTCCGTAAGAAGCTGGGGGCCGCACTCGTCGGTGTGGCCGCGCTCAGCCTGACCTTCACCGCCTGCAGTGGCGGCTCGTCGAGCAGCGGTGGCGACGCTGATGCTAGTGGCGGGGCGATCGACACCTCGACCGCGACCGGCACCGTCAACTACTGGCTGTGGGACACCAACCAGCTGCCGGCCTACCAGGCCTGCGCCGACGCGTTCCACACCGCCAACCCCAACGTCACGGTGAAGATCTCCCAGTACGCCTGGGACGACTACTGGACCAAGATCACCAACGGGTTCGTCGCCGGTGACGCGCCGGACGTCTTCACCGACCACCTGTCGAAGTATCCGGAGTTCGTGACCCAGCAGCAACTGGTGCCGTTGGACGACACGCTGACCAAGGACAACTTCGACACCAACAAGTACCAGCCGGGTCTGGCCGATCTCTGGAAGGGCGAGGACGGCAAGCGGTACGGCCTGCCCAAGGACTTCGACACCGTTTCGGTCTTCTACAACAAGAAGATGACCGACGCCGGTGGGATCTCCGCCAGCACGCTGGGCTCCATGACCTGGAACCCGACCGACGGTGGGACCTACGAGAAGACCATCGCCCACCTGACGATCGACCAGAACGGCAAGCGGGGCGACGAGGCCGGCTTCGACAAGTCCAAGATCAAGGTCTACGGCCTCGGTCTGGACGGTGGCTCCGGAGGTGGCAACGGGCAGACCCAGTGGAGCATGTACACCGGCTCCAACAGCTGGAACTACACCAACAAGAACCCGTGGGGCGACCACTACAACTACGACCAGGCGAACTTCCAGAACACCATCGGCTGGTTCTCCGGTCTGATCCAGAAGGGCTACATGCCCAGCCTGGCCGCCGTGACCAGCCAGTCTTCGGCCGACCTCTACGGTGCGGGTAAGTACGCCATGATCACCAACGGTTCCTGGCAGATCAATTCGATGACCAGCTACAAGGGCGTGACCACCGGCATCGCCCCGACGCCGGTCGGCCCGACCGGCAAGCGGGCCAGCATGTACAACGGCCTGGCCGACTCGATCTGGGTCGGATCGAAGAACAAGCCGGCCGCAGCCAAGTGGGTGGAGTTCCTGGGTTCCGCGGACTGCCAGAACATCGTCGGCGCCAAGGGCGTGGTGTTCCCGGCCATCCCGAGCGGCACCGACAAGGCCGAGGCCGCGTTCAAGGCCAAGGGCATCGACGTGACGCCGTTCACCAACCAGGTCGCCGACAAGACCACCTTCTTATTCCCGATCACCGATCACGCCTCCGAGATCGACGGCATCATGACGCCGGCGATGGACGCGGTCTTCGCGGGTAAGGCGCAGCCGTCCTCACTGACGGATGCCAACACGCAGGTGAACGCGTTGTTCCAGTAACACCGCGATCGACGGCCGCCGGTCGGGGAATTCACACCCTGACCGGCGGTCGTTTCACGTCCCGCCGCCTGCCTCTTCACGTCCCACCGTCCTGTCCGACCGCATCCCGGGAGATCCTGTGACCATGGCGCCCGCGAGGTCTGAGCAGCAGACCGAGGTAGACGTCGAGCGCGCCGACGTGCGGCAGCGGTTCGGCCTGCTGGTGATCCTGGCGGTCGCGGCGGCTGGACGGCTGCTGCTGGCGTTGGTGGTCTACCCCGGGGTGGGCTTCGCCGGTGACATGGACGACTTCATCGACTGGGCCCACAGCTTCGCCCAACATGGACCAGCCTCGTTCTACGCGAACGATTCCGGCGCGAACTATCCGCCGCTGGCGATCGTCATGTTGGCCGGTCTGGACAAACTCAGCGGACCGGCGAGCGCCGTCCTCGGGGGTTCGAGCGCCCACGCTTTGGTGGTGTTGATCAAGCTGCCGTCGGTGCTGGCCGACGTGGTTACCACCGGCGTCGTCTACCTACTCGGGCGTGACCTCCGCCGGCCCGCGGCCGGTCTGGTCGCCGCGGCGCTGTTCGCCGTGGTGCCGCCGATCTGGTTCGTCTCGGCGCTGTGGGGTCAGATCGACTCGGTGCTGATCATGTTCTCGATGCTCGCCCTGTTGGTGCTGTGCCGCCGGCACTACACGCTCGCTGCGGTGGCGGCCGGATGCGCGCTGATGATCAAGCCGCAGGGCGTTCTGGTCGTCCTGGTCGTCGTGGTAGTGGCGGCGGCCGACCTGTTGGGCCGCGGTTCCGAGGCCGTACCCCGGGCGCCCCGAGTGCCTCGGCTGGTGATCGCGTTGGGTATCCCGGCCATCCTCGGTCTCGGGCTGCTCACCCTGTTCGACTACCGCTCGCTGGCCGGCCCCGACCTCACGCACGTTCCGATCCTCGGCGACCTGGCCGGCTTCTACGCCCAATCGGTCAGCACCGGCAAGCTGTTTCCGGTGTTGACCGCGAACGCCTACAACGTCTGGGCGCTGGTCGGCAACCCACCTCTCGCCTCGACCATCGGCACCGGTCGTTCGGTCTGGCTGCTCGACGCCAGCCCGCTGGGTGGCGTCGGCGGGGTCAGCGGACTCTCCTACAGCGTGATCGGGCTGGCCGCCCTGCTGGTGGCGGCGATTTTGGTCGTGGTCGGCCTGATCATCCGGCGGGACCGGTTGGCCATCCTGTTCGGCTACACCGTCCTGAGCTACGCCTTCTACGCCTTCCCGACCCGGGTGCACGAGCGTTACCTGCTGCCCACCTTCGCCACGGCCGCGGTGTTGGTCGGGTTGGGTGTGCTCCGTGCGGTGGCCTATCTGTTCGCCGGATTGCTCAACCTCATCAACCTGAACGCCGTGCTGGCCGCGCCGCTCGGCATCGTGACTCGAGTCTCGGCGCGGACGGGGGTCCGGTCAGGTCGGCCGCCCGGCGGACTCGGCGGGATTAACGGGGGTTCGGGCCAGGTCGCGGACAGTTCCCGGGCGGGCAGCATCTCGTTGCCCTGGTCCGATCCGGCCCGGGCCGAGGAGGTCGTCCGGGTGGTGGCGATCGCCCAGGCCGGAATCGCCGTCCTGCTGCTGCTCGGCTGGCTGGTGTTCGGAGGGTTGGCGCTCCGGACTCGGGCCCACCGGGCTCGGGGGCACCGGAGGTGATGACCGACGGCGACCGCGCGGCTGATCCCGGGCCGAGTCGCGCCGCGATAACGTTCCTGGTCGTGGTGATGCTGGTGGTCGCCGTCGTCGAGATCGCCGGCGGCCTTCTTGTGCGTCGGGCGTTCGACGACCGGCGGGTGATCGACCAGGACCAGCTGGCCATCGCGATGCAGACCTTCCGTCCGGCCGACCGGGCCGGGTTGAGCAGAAAGGTGCCGATGGTCGACCTCGGGGCCGCGCGGTCGGTCCGGAGCGATCCGGCCTCCTGCTCACCGCTATCGCTACTGGCCACCAGTTCGGCCCTGGACGGCGCGTCCTGGTCCGGCGTGGGCGGCCGACCGCTGCAACCCGTGATGATCCTGACCGTCCGGTTCGCCGGGGCCGAGGAGGCCCGGGCGCAGCTGTGGCGCAAGCGGTATGCCCTGCTCAGCTGCTCGAACGTCGCGTTGACCTTCCCCCCGTTCGAGGATCCCGCCCAGCGGTTCAGCGTCCACGCCCGGACCTGGCCGCCGAGCGTGTGGCTGAACGACCGGATGGCCTACGCGCTGGTCAGTCAGGGCCGGCGCTATGAGTTCTACGTCCGGCGGTACCGCAACACGTTGATCTGGAGCTACGGCGACCCGGAAGGGGTCGCGCTGCGACGGGGGATCGTCGACGATCTCGCTCGGCGGATGAGTGAGCTGCGCGACTGATCGGTTAGCGTAAACGTGTTCTGCACAGAACAATCGACCGGAGGGTGGGGTAGGTGTCGGTCGAGACGACGACGCGTCGGGGCAAGACCAACCGGGCTCGTAACGCCACCTACGCGGCGTTCATCGGGTCTGGTTTTGCCATCGCCAGCTGGGCGTCCCGGATCCCCCAGGTCCGGGACCGGTTGTCGCTGGATTCGGCGGAGCTCGGTCTGGTGCTGTTGGCCATCGCCGCCGGATCGGTGCTGTCGATGCCCACCGCCGGCGCCGTCGTCGGTCGGTTCGGATCCCGCCGCACGGTGAGCCTGACGGCCGTCCTGCTCGCAGTTGCCCTGACCACCGTGGGCATCGGCAGCGTGGTCGGTGTGCCGGTCGTGGTGATCGGTCTGTTCCTGTTCGGGGTGGCCAACGGCTCGTGGGACGTGGCGATGAACGTCCAAGGGGCCACCGTCGAACGGCTGCTGGGTCGGTCCATCATGCCGCGCTTTCACGCCGGCTTCAGCCTGGGTACGGTGGTGGGTGCGCTCGCCGGCGCCGGGATGGTGGCCCTGGGCGTGCCGGTGATCGCTCATCTGATCGGCGTCGGGGTGCTGGTCGGCGTGATCGTCCCGGTGGCCGTCCGCCGGTTCGTGGTTGAGTCGCAGGTCGACCTTCGGCCGGCTGACGAGCAGGGCGGCGAACCGACCGCCGAACCCGGCAACGTGGGCCGCCGTGTGCTGCGCGCCTGGACCGAGCCCAGGACCCTGCTGGTCGGCCTGTTCGTGCTCGCCTTCGCCTTCGCCGAAGGCACCGGCAACGACTGGATCGCCATTTCACTGATCGACAGCTACCGGGTGCCGGCGGCGATCGGCACCCTCGGGTTCGCCTTCTTCCTGGCTGCGATGACGATCGCCCGCTGGTTCGGCACCACCTTGCTCGACCGGTTCGGACGGGTCGTGCTGCTGCGGTTGCTCAGCGGCGTGGCGGTGCTCGGTCTGCTGGTCTTCGTCTTCGGCCCGAACACGCCGGTCGGCTTCCTCGGAGTGGTGCTGTGGGGCGCGGGAACCTCGCTCGGCTTCCCGGTCGGGATGAGCGCCGGCTCGGACGAGCCGGTGATGGCGGCACCCCGGGTGAGCGTGATCGCTTCGATCGGCTATTGCGCCTTCCTCGGCGGGCCGCCGCTGATCGGCTTCCTCGGCGGCCACATCACGGTGCTGCGGGCGCTGAGCGTCGTGGCGGTGCTGCTGGCGGTGGCGTTCCTGATCGCCGGTCAACTGCGGCCGCCCGGACACGTCAAGCGAACTGCAGGCTCACCAGCAGAGTAGGGCCGGACTGGCCCGGCCTGGTCGCTGAGCGGAACCTAACGGCCGACCCGGCCACCGGCCAGGAGATATATCTCGATCCCGACATCGCCGGCCGAGTCGTCGAAGCGGTCGGCGCCGACACCGACAGATCCACCGACCGGGCGTTGGCGGCCCAGAGTCGGCCGGGGACGAATCCGGCCAGCAATTCTAGTTTCGAGGGGCCAGCTGGGCCGGTAGAGCAGCGCCATCGTGGTTGGTGGGATGCGGTGCGGAACTCAGTGATCGGTGGGCGCGGTGTCGAAGACGTCGTGCGCGACGGCCAGCTCCTGCTCGAGATGAGCCCACTCGTCGTCGTCCGGTCCGTCGTAGACCAGAGCAAGCGGACCGGCGTAGCCGGCAGCCTTCAGCACGTTCAGGCTGCGCCGGAAGTCGTCGGTGTGCAGGCCGTCGGCGTCGGCGTGACACTTGGCGTGGCAGGTCTCGGCCAGATCGGCGATCGCCGCGAGCTCGTCGTACTTGTCCGCACCGGTCCAGTTGCCGAGATCGATCAGCAGCCCGACCTGATGGTCCGCCGGGTCGAGAACTGTTCGGACGTTGGCCGCCGTCGGCATCAGGCCGAGCCAGTTCTCGGTGACGACCCTGATCTCGGGATGGTCGGCGGCGAGTCGGACCAGCCGCCGGCCGCTGGCTGCGAGCCGTTCAGGAGTCGGCGTCGATTTGCCGGCGATCACCCGGGCCTTGTCCGCGCCGAGCTCGACCGCCGTGTCCAGCCAGGCACCGATCCAGGCCTGCTGTCCATCGGCGTCGCTCGGATCGGTCAGGTCACCGTCGTCAATCAGCAGAGCGTCCAGCGTGATGTCCGCCTCGTCCAGCGATGACCGCAACTCGCTCAGATAGCCGGAGTCGCGGGACGGCAGGTCGAAGTGACAGAACTGGACGGCGTCGAAACCGCGACGATGGAGCTCGGCCGGGATATCGACCAGCTCCATCGCGCGCAGCGTTCGATTGAGTGACCAGGTGGAGATCGCGTAGCTGACTGCCATCCAGCCAACCTATCCAACTCGCCGGGCTGGTTGCGCTCTGCCTAGTTGCCTTGCGCCTGCTTGGACAGGTCCTCGTGCTTCTCCCAGGTGGCGATCCGGTCGGCGTAGTCCTTCTTGGCCATCCCCAGCGGGGCTTCGCCGAAGAAGATCCGCAGCGGCGGCTCGGCCATGTCGACCAGTTCGAGCACCACCGGGCCGGTGGCGTCCGGGTCTCCCGGGGTGGCGCCACTGCGGCGGTCGGCGTCCCGTTCGCGCATCGCATCGTAGGCGTCCAGCTGGTCCGCACGCACCGAGGACGGTCCGGCCCAGTCCGTGCCGAAGCCGCCCGGCTCGATCAACGTGACGTGTACGCCGAACTCGGCGAGCTCACCGGCCAGCGCCTGACTGAATCCCTCCAGACCCCACTTCGAGGCGTGGTAGAGACCGACGTTGTTGAACGCGGTGATGCCACCGATGGAGGACACCTGCAGGATGTGGCCCGATCCCTGCTCGCGCAGGAACGGGATCGCCGCTTGGGTGACCCACAGGGCGCCGAACAGGTTGGTCTCGATCTGGTTGCGCGCCTGCTGCTCGCTGACCTCTTCGATCGCCCCGAACAGTCCGTAGCCGGCGTTGTTGATCACCACGTCGAGCCGGCCGAAATGATCATGGGCCTGCTTGACCGCGGCGAAGACGGCGTCGTGATCGGTCACGTCCAGCGACAGCGGCAGCACCGCGTCGCCGTACTGCGTCGGCCAGATCGCTGACCGACTCGAGCCGGCGGGCCGTCGCGGCCACCTTGTCGCCGCGCTTCAGCGCCGCTTCTACCCATACCCGGCCGAAGCCCTTGGACGATCCGGTGACGAACCAGACCTTCGGTTCGCGCCCGGCGGTTTCGTTCGTGCTTGTCTCACTCACCTTCGTTACCTCACTTTCGGAGAAAATCGATCAGAGCCGAGTTGAACTCCTCGACGTGCGAGGTGTTGATCCCGTGCGGCCCGCCCTTGATCACCACCAGCGTGCTGTCCTTGATCATCTCGGCGCTGCGCTTGCCGCTGACCTCGAACGGGACGACGCCGTCGGAGTCGCCGTGAATGACCAGCGTCGGCACGTCGAACGTCGCCAGATCCTCGCGGAAATCGGTTCGGGCGAACGAGCCGATGCAGTCCAGGGTCCCTTTGGGCGAGGCGAAGGCGGCGAGGTCGCGCAGGTATTCATGCGTCGCGTCGCTGACCAGGTCGGTCTTCTCGCCGGCGGTCAGAAAACTGTCAACGAAGCCTTTGACGAAGGCGGGTCGATCGGTCTTCACGCCGGTCTCGAACTGCTCGATGGTGGCGTCGTCCAGGCCGCCGTCGGGGTTGTCCTCGGACCGGTAGAGATAGGGCGGGACCGCGGAGGCGAGCACGGCGGAGGCGATCCGGGCCGACCCGTAGGTGCCGAGATAGCGGGCCACTTCGCCGCCGCCCATGGAGAACCCGACGATGGTCACCTCACGGAGGTCGAGATGCTCCAACAACCCGTTCAGGTCGCCGGCCAGGGTGTCGTAGTCATAGCCGTCCCAGACCTGACTCGAGGCTCCGTAGCCGCGACGATCGTAGGTGATCACCCGGTAGCCGGCTTCGATCAGCGGCCCGACCTGGCTCTCCCAGGATCGCCCGCTCAGCGGCCAGCCGTGGATCAGTACGACGGGACGGCCACGGCCGAAGTCTTCGTAGTAGATGTGAACCGGGCTGGCGTTTTCTGCCTCGACGGTGAAGGTCGGCATCTGTCCCCCTGATGGATTGTGACGTGACGACTGGATTGTGACGTGACGACCGACCGTAGCAGGCGATTTAATCGTGCACGACGGAATCCGGGATCAGTGCCCACAGGAGTGCGAGCTCATTGCGGTCGGTCGAGGTTCGCCTCCAACCGGCGTAGCTGGGTGACGAGTTCCTGCTGGGCCCCGGCACTCAACCCTGTTGCGGCACGGATCTGGTCCGGCACCCCGGCGACCTGGCCGCAGCGCTCCCGACCGGCTTCGGTCAGGCTCACCAGCACAGTCCGCTCGTCGTCGGCCGAGCGTTGCCGCGCGATCAGGCCCTGGCCTTCCAGCCGCTTGGCCAGCGGCGACAGGGTGCTGGACTCCAGTCGCAACTTTTCGCCCAACTCGCCCATGGTCGCGCCGCCGGCCTCGTCCAGGACCAACAGGACCAGGTACTGGGGATAGGTCAGCTGGTGAGCATCGAGCAGGCGTCGATAGCGCGCGGTCATCGCCCGGCCAGCGGAATAGAGGGCGAGGCAGAGCATGTCGTCCACCTCGGCCACGGTGCCGACCGGTCGGGTTCGTCGGGTGCTAACCGGCTGCGTGTCAACCATGTGACCAGGCTAGTCACTCGCCTTGTGCGGTCACGGTTCATCTCCCCGGGCGGTCATGGCGGCGATCTCGTCGCGGAACTCGACTTCGGAATCGTCCAGCGGGGCGTAGCCGACGACCTGCCGCGCATTGGTGATCGACCAGAACGTCCGGGCGTTGGCCGAGACGCCGTAGAAGATCTGGAACGGGACACCGTGCTCGTCGGCGACCGAGTCGGCCTCGATCGAGCGGACGAAGAGCTGAGCCAGGTCACGCGGGCTCACCCAGCCGGCGACGTCGCGCAGGTAGTGGGCGAGCGGCCGGTCGGTGAAGGCGGCGGCCCTGATCGGGCGGGGGGCGACGATCCTGATCTGGACCACCTCGACGGTACTGCCCAACGATCCGCAGGCGTGCAGGAAGCCCAACGACCATAGGCCGCCTTAGCCCAACCGTAGAACGAATCCGGCTTGGGATAGTCGCTCGGTACTACCCGGTCGATCTCTCCGGCGTACCAGGGTTGCTCGTACCACTTGGCTGCCTGATTGGTGCTGGCCGCGACCACCCGGCGAACGCCCGCCGATCGCGCGGTCTCATAGACCTGCGCGGCGAGGTCGACATTGAGTCGTTCCTCGGCGTAACTCGGCGGTCCGTCCGGGCGTCGGTATCCACAGTGCACGATGGTGTCGACGCCGGCGCAGCGCTCGCCAAATCGGTCGGGTTCGGCGAACGGGTCGAGTATTCGACACCCTCGATCTCGACGCCGTCCCGGTCGGTGGTACTGACATCGATCATCCGCAGGTCGTAGCGGTCGCGCAACTGCTCGAGCAGCTGACCGGCGATGTAGCCGCTGGCTCCGGTGAGCAGCACCGTGCGCCGGCCCTGCGGTTCCGGTGTGCTGATCGTGCTCACACCTCGGAGAGTTGCGTCGATCGCCGCGACCTGGTCATCAGTCAGTTCAACGGCGGCACCCTCGGCGTTGGCCATGATCCGCTCCGGCTGGGTCGACTTCGGGATCACCACGAAGCCGTGGTTGACGTGCCAGCCGACGATCACCTGCGCGGTGGTGGCGCCGAGGTCGTCGGCGATCGCCGACCAGCGTCGGGTCGTCAAGGTTGGCTGGCCCGGAAGGGGCTGTAGCCCTCCAGCACGACCCCACGATCGGCGCAGCCCGTCGACGATCGTCGGCGTCGTAGAGCGTCGGGCCCCACTTGATCTGGTTGACCGCCGGGGCGACGCCGGTCGCCTCGATCAACTCATCGATCTGGTCCAGCGAGTAGTTGCTGACGCCGATGGCGGTGGTCAGGCCGTCCTGCTGGGCGGCGATGAACTGCTCCCAGGCCTGCGGGCGTGGCCTGCTTGTTCGGTGGCCAGTGCACCAGCCACAGGTCGACCCGGTCGAGGCCGAGCTTGGCCAGACTCTCCTCCAGGGTCTGCCGCTCGCGGCCGACGTGGTCGGGCGGCATCTTGGTGGTCACGAACAGTTCGATCGCGTGGCAGTCCGGCGGTGGCGATCGCCTTGCCGATCCCGGCCTCGTTGGCGTAGCCGGTGGCGGTGTCGATGTGGCGGTAGCCGGCCTCCAGCGCGACGGCGGTCGCCGCGGTCGCTTCGTCGTCGGGGATCTGCCAGGTGCCGAAGCCGAGCAGCGGCATCGGGCCGGTGGACAGCTCGGCGGCAGGACTCTCATAGGTCTGCGTCATGGCACCAGACTGCCTCACCAGTTGGTGACGGCGCCGTCGAGGGTCCGGGCGACCGGCAGATAGGCGGGGTCGTACGGGTGCGCGGCCGCCGCCTCTTCGTCGAACTCGATGCCGAGCCCGGGGGCGTCGCCGGGGTGCAGGTAGCCGTCGGCGAACGCCAGGCGTGGCCGAACACCTGATCGACCAGCGGGGTCGTAGCCCATGAATTCCTGGATGCCGAAGTTCGGCGTGGCCAGCGCCAGGTGCAGCGACGCGGCCATGGTGATCGGCGAGACGTCCGAGGGCCCGTGCGGTCCGGCCTGGACCTGGTAGAGCGCCGCGAGGTCGAAGATCCGGCGGGCGTGGGAGATCCCGCCGGCGTGCATCACGCAGGCCCGGATGTAGTCGATGTACTGCCCGGTGATCAGGTCCTTGCGCGTCCCAGATGGTGTTGAACACCTCGCCGATGGCCAGCGGGGTGGTCGAGTGCTGGCGGACCAGCCGCAGCGACCTCCTGGTTCTCGGCCGGGGTGACGTCCTCGAGCCAGAACAGGTCGACCGGCTCGAGCGCCTTGGCCAGTCGGGCGGCCTCGATCGGGCGTCAGCCGGTGGTGGGCGTCGTGCAGCAGCTTGAGCTCGGGCCCGACGTGCTCGCGGACGGCGGCCAGCGACCTCCGGGGCGTGCCGCAGATAGGCTCGGTGTCCCAGATCTCCTCGACGGCGGGCCGCGCGCCGCGGCCGGCCGGTTCGTACGGACGAGCCTCGGAGTCTGCGCCGTGCCGTGCGGGTCGTGCACGCCGTAGACGGTGTCCAGGCCGGGGACGCCGGACTGGGCCCGGACGGCGAGGAAGCCGCGCGCGCCGCTTCGCGTCGACCGAGTCGAGCAGCTCGGGCAGGTCCCAGCCGATGGCGTGGGTGTAGTGAGGATGCGGTCCCGGACGGCTCCGCCGAGCAGGTGGTAGACCGGCTGGCCGGCGATCTTGCCCTTGATGTCCCACAGCGCGAGGTCGACCGCGCCGATCGCGGCCATGGTGACCGGCCCGCGGCGCCAGTAGACGCCGCGGTAGAGGTACTGCCAGGTGTCCTCGACCCGCTGCGGGTCGCGGCCGATCAGCAGCGGCGCGACGTGATCGCGCAGGTAGGCGGCGACCGCGAGCTCGCGGCCGTTGAGGGTCGCGTCGCCCCAGCCGACCACACCGTCGTCGGTGGTGATCTTGAGGGTGACGAAGTTGCGGCTCGGGCTGGAGATGATCACCTCGACGAGCCGGATCGTGTCGGTCATCGGCTGACCTCGATCATGGTCGCCGCCGTGGGCCGTCTCGACGAGGACTCCACGACGACTCCACGACGACTCTTACTGGGACCATAGGCCCGTAGGGGATCGGCACTCTGGACGGGTCAGCACCATGACGGCAGACCCCGATCGGGCTCAGAAGCTGAGCAGGCGTTGCATCAGGTGCGGACCGAGCGGCTGGTCGATCTCCAGCACCACCCGGACGTGGTGCTCCGTCCGGCGTCGACCGGCCCGAGTCGTTGACCACGGAGGTCGCAGATGGTCTGCCCCCGGCCCGGGCCGTCGGTGTCGTCGACCAACGAGTCGACCAGGGGGGCGTTGGCCGGCGGACGCCGCCGACGGCCAACGCGGCGGCCAGCGGGATCGTGCAGGGCCGAACAGCGCTTCCCGTAGAGGTCGACGTAGAACCCGAAGTAGAGATCGAGGATCGCGCCCAGGGCCCGGGGCAGCGGATGCTCGGCGGCCAGCAGCGCCGACCGGTCGTCCTCGTCCAGAGTGTGTTCCAGGGTGACGTCGAGCGGGGCCAGGGTGATCGGCCAGTCGGCCGCGAACACCTCGGCCGCGGCCTCGGGATCGTTGAACGACGTTGGCTTCGGCGACGGCGCTGACGTTGCCCGGCACCATCGCCGCGCCACCCATCAGGACCACCCGCTCGACCAGACCGGGCAACTCGGGATCGGCCCGAAGCGCTGCGGCCAGGTTGGTGAACGGACCGACCGCGAGCACGATCAGCCGGCCGGCGTGCTGGTGGGCCAGCCGCAGCAGCAGTTCGACCGCCGACTCCTCGATCGGCTGGACCGGCGAGGCCGGCAGCTCGACGTCGCCGAGCCCGTTGGCTCCGTGCACGTGCGGGGCGCCACCGGCGAACGGGCCGGCCTGTGGGTCGTGAGCCCCGACCGCGACCGGCACCTCGTCCCGGCCGGCCAGGCCGAGCAGGTCGAGGGTGTTGCGCGCCGCCTGCTCGGCGTCGATGTTCCCGCTCACGGTGCCGATACCGACCAGGTCGATCTCGGGGCTGGCCAGCAGATAGGCCAGGGCGAGCGCGTCGTCGATGCCGGTGTCGCAGTCGAGATAGACCGGCAGGCGGGCGCGGTCGTCGGAGGGGTCGGTCGTCGGGGTGGTCGCTGGCGGCTGGTTCGTCCGTGGGCACGGCCTTCACGCTACCGCTGGTCCCGGCTCAGAACTCGCGGCGCTGCCGCAGGATCCGCGGTCGGCCGTCCGGGTCGTGGACCGCGCGGTACATCGGCTCGGCCCAGAGCCGGGTGAGCGGCGAGATTTTGGTTCGGCGGCAGCGGCCGCAGCCGGCCCGGCGGTCGACGGCCCCGCTGACCGCCGTCGTGCCAGGCCTGCAGTCGGGCCGCCGATTCGGCGTAGGTGTCGAAGGCGTCCGCCGGCCTCGAGGCAGTCGCCGAGTTCGCCGAGCAGGGCGGCGTCTTCTCGGTCGTCGGGGTCGGTCACCGATGATCGCCGACGTGTCGCCGGGGAAGGCGGCCGGCCCGACCTGTCGGTCGAGATGTTCGGCGGCCAGGGTGAGTCGCAGCCGACGGGCATAGCTGCAGCGATCGCTGTGCCGCGTCGGCCGTCGTCGATCACCACCGCCGACAGCTCGGAGTCGTGGGTCCAGGAACGACGATTGAAGTTGTCCGATCCGATCGTGGCCCAGATGTCGTCCATCACGCAGACCTTGGCGTGGACGTAGACCGGCCGGCTGAGGTGGTTCTCGATCGAGTAGGCCGCCACCCGATCGCCACCGGCCTCGGTCAGCATGGCCAAGGCGTCCGCCCGGCCCAGCAGCTGCGGCACCTGTGGATAGCGCGCTGTCCTGGTCGGGCATCCGCGGCAGCACAGCGATGACCCGCAGCTCGGGGCTGCGGCGCAGCGCCTCGACGAACGCCGAGGCGACGTCGGTCGACCACAGATACTGATCCTCGATGTAGACCAGGTGCTCGGCCCGTCGGAGCGCCTTGTTGTAGCCGCGGGCCACACTGCGCTCGCCGCCGCGGGCGAACGGGTAATCCCGACCGTGGCGCAGATTCGGATAGGTCCGCAGCAGCTGGACGACGTGCGTGCCGCCGGCCACCGGCTGGGGGCGGCTCGGCCTGGTCGGCAGCGGGTCCGGGCTGAGGTCGGTCCGGGTGAGCTTGTCATGCAGCCAGAAGATCGGATTCCGGCTGAGCGGAGTCGGATCGAGCCAGCGCTCCCGGAACACGGTCTCGACGTCGTGCACGGCCGGTCCGGTGATCGAGCCTGGACGTCGTGCCAGGCCGGGTGCGGACCGAAGGCCGGGGCCATCGGCTGCCGGCTGCGGATCGCCGTGCGTGCCGGGCGTCGTCGCGGCGGGAATGGCACAGATCGATGCCGCCGACGAAGGCGACGTCGTCGGCCGGGTCGGTCCCGATAGCGGATCACGACCATCTTCTGATGATGCGAGCCGCCGGTCCGCACCCGCATGTCCAGCAGCGCCTCGGCACCGGCGGCCTGGAGCTCGAGGCCGAGCAGCCGGTTCTGCTCGGCCGAGAAGGACAGCTTGTCCAGGTAGGAGCGCCAGATCAGGCCGCGGACGTCGACGCCCGCGGCGGTCGGCGGCGGCGAGCAGGTCCTTGGCCACCGAGGCGTCGTCCTCGGTGAGCCGCTGGTCGGGATCGCCCCGCCAGTCGGTGAAGTAGATCAGGTCGCCCGGCCCGGCGGCCTCGATCTTGATCTTGAGCTCGGCGAAGTAGGCGGCGCCGTGGATCAGCGGCCGGACGTGATTGCCGTGCGACCAGGCTTCGTCGCTGCGGATGGCGGTCGTCCAGCACGGTCTGCGGGTTCGCCCGGTCGGTCTTGGTCAGCAGCCAGTCCGACAGCTCGACACTCACCGTGGGTTCGCGACCTACTGCTGGTAATGCTCGACGTCGGACGCGGATCGCGTCTGCGCGGCCTCTGGGTCCTGGTCGAACTCGGTCCGGGCGCGGCGCTGGCGCAGCAGATCCCAGCACTGATCGAGGGCCTGCCCCACCTCGCGCAGTCGGTCCTGATCATGATCACCGGCGCGCAACCGGTGCTCGGTGTCGATCAACTCGTGGATGGAGGTGAGGATGTCCTGTTCGGTTTGCGGCTGGTCCGGCATGGGTACTCCTCAGGGTCGGGCACTATATCGGTGACCATCGTCGCGCATCCGCGTTGCGTACGGTCGAGCGCCATCCCGCGACACCGATCAGGAGAAATCATGACCGCACCCGCTGCACCCGCCCGCTACGTCGTGGCGCCCGACCAGCCGGAGACCGGGTGCGTCCATCTGGAGGGGCTGCGTCCCCTCGATCCGGAGCCACCGGAGGGCTGCGAGGACTGCCTGCGCGACGGCACCGAATGGGTGCATCTGCGGCAGTGTCTGAACTGCGGCCACGTCGGCTGCTGCGACAGCTCGCCGCAACAGCACGCGACGAAGCACTTCGCGGCCACCGGTCATCCGGTGATGGCCTCGGCCGCAGCCCGGGGAGGACTGGGGCTGGTGCTTCGTCGATAGCTGGTGCCGGTCGCCGGCCGAGTCCTGGAGAGCCGACCTGGGCCTCCGGTCGGTCGGGCAGCCACGACGGCGGCGAGCACGAAGCAGCGCGCCACCACCGCGGCGGTCAGCGGCCAGCCGACCGCTGCTCCAGGCGAAGCCGATCAGGCTGCCGCCCAGACTCGAGCCGAGGTAGTAGGCCATCAGGTAGAGCGCCGAGGCCTGGGCTCGGCTGTGGCGTGCCTGCCGGGAGACCCAGCCGCTGGCCACCGAGTGGGCGCCGAAGAAGCCGCCGGTGAAGACGAACAGGCCCGCGACGATGCTGGGCAGGACGTTCGGCAGACGTCAGCGCCAGACCGGCCAGTGCGACGCCGATCGAGATCAGCAGCACCGGACGCCGACCGTAGCGATCGGCCAGCCGGCCGGCCACGGTCGAGGTGACGGTGCCGGCCAGATAGGCCAGGAAGACGAGCCCGCCGATCGAGGGCGGCAGTCCGAACGGGGCGCGATTCCAGGCGGTAGGTCAGATAGTTGTAGGTGGCGACGAAGCCGGCCATCAGCAGCAGGGCGACCAGGCACAGCCGACGGATGCCGGGCGTCCGCAGGTGATCGCGGACCGCGGCGGCGTGCACCCGCAGCCGGAACTGCTTGGCGTCGAACCGGTCGTGCGGCCGGCAATAGCAGCGCGAAGACCAGCGTGGCGACCAGGCCGAGGCCGGCCATCACGGCGATCGACAGCCGCCAGCTGCCGAACTCTGCGACGCCGGCCGGGATCAGTCGTCCGAGCACCCCGCCGAGGGTGTTGCCAGAGACGTAGAGGCCCATCGCTCGCGCCGACCACCCGGGGCGAGACCTCGTCGCCGAGATGTCCCATGGCCACCGCGACCACCCCGGCCAGCGCGACCCCGACCAGGGCTCGGGTCACCAGCAGCTGCCAGTAGGCGCCGCTGAGTGCGCCGAGTGCCACCAGCAGGCAGGCGATGATCAATGCGATCCGCATCACCCGGCCCCGGCCGAAGCTCTCGGCCAAGGAGGACATCGGCAGCACCGCGCAGGCCAGCCCGCCGGTGGTCAGGGCCACGGTCAGCGCCGCCGCGGCGGGAGCGACCGCGAACGCCGCTCCGATCTCGGGCAGTAGCGCCTGGGTGCAGTACATCAGTCCGAAGCTGGCCAGGCCGGCGCCGAGCATGGCGATCTCGAGCCGACGTAGCTCGGGGCTGCCGGCCTGAGCGCCCGTCGACCACGGCCTCGTGGGTTCGTTCGCTCTGCTCGCTCACCTGGACGACGGTAGAGCAGCCCTCATCGCCAGGCTGACCGACGTCGTCCGAGGCGGTCTTGTGTTCAGAGGAGTCGAGTCTGGTCCCGGTTGCGGGTGGTCGGCGATACTGCTTGACATGGCCCATGACGTCCAGTTGGCCGATCGGCTGCGGGAAACACTGGCCGGCGAGTCGGAGCTGAGCGAGAAGCGGATGTTCGGCGGGCTGGCCTTCCTGATCGGCGGCCGGCTGGTGGTCGCCGCCAGCGGCACCGCCGGCGGCGGTTTGCTGCTACGCGCCGACCCGGACTCGATCGACACTCTGCTGGCCGACCCGCGGCTCACCCGGTTCGTGATGCGCGGCCGGGAGCTGTCGGGTTGGCTGCACGTCGACGTGGACGGGACCGTCGCCGAGGACGATCTGACGCGTTGGGTCGAGTACGGGGTCGGTTACGCCCGAACCCTGACGTCGAAGGAGGGCTGAGCCGTGGCGGTCCGTGAGTTGACCCGAGACGAGGCCCGGCAGCTCGCCGTGCGCGCCCAACTGCTCGACGCACCCCGGCCGACGGATCTGGTCGAGCTGGTCGATCGGCTCACTCTGTTACAGATCGATCCGACCGCGGCGGTGGCCCCGAACGCCGATCTGGTCGCCTGGAGCCGCCTCGGGAACGACTATCGACCGTCGCACCTGGTCGAGGCGATCGAGGATCGCCGGCTGTTCGAGCTGCGGGCCTTCGTCCGGCCGACGAGCGCGGTGGCGCTGCAGGTGCCGGAGACGAGCGACTACATCGTGCACCCCCGGATCGGGGACTGGCTCAGGGCCAACGACCGGTTCCGTCGGGACGTGCTGGCGCTCCTGCGCGAGTCCGGACCGCTGCTCTCGCGAGAGGTTCCGGACACCTGCCAGCAGCCGTGGGGGTCCACCGGCTGGACCAACAACCGCAACGTCACCCAGCTGCTGGAACTGCTCTCGGCCCGGGGTGAGGTGGCGGTCGCCGGGCGGCGCGGTCGGCAGCGGCTCTGGGACGTCGCCGACCGGGTCTATCCGGCCTTCGAGGCCCTCGATCCCGAGGTGTCGGCCCGGCTGCGCGCCGAGCGTCGGCTGCGTGCGGCGGGGCTGGCCCGGGCGAGGACCGACAAGGTTCCCGGCGAGCCCTATCACGTGGGCGGCGTCGGTGTCCCGGTCAGTGTCGAGGGACTGGAGGGGGAGTGGCGGGCCGATCCCGACCTGCTGGACCTGCCGTTCGCCGGACGGACCGCGCTGCTCTCGCCGTTCGACCGGCTGATCCACGACCGCGGCCGGGCGGAGCAGCTCTTCGGCTTCGAATACATCCTGGAGATGTACAAGCCGGCGGCCAAACGGCGCTGGGGCTACTTTGCGTTGCCGGTGCTGCACCACGACCGGTTGGTCGGCAAGCTGGACGCCAAGGCCGACCGCAGGGCCGGGGTCTTCACCGTGAACGCCCTGCACGAGGACGTGCGCTTCACCCGCGGGATGCGGGCCGACGTCGAGGCCGAGATCCAGTCTCTGGCCGACTGGCTCGAGCTGGACCTGATGGTCATTGGCCAAGACTGATCATCGGTTCAGGCTGATCATCGGTTCAGGAAGGCTGCCAAGCCGTCGAGCAGCCGCTGGACGTCGGTGTCGTCGGTGTAGGCGGCGACTCCGACCCGGATCGGTTCGGGGTCGGGCAGAGCCAGCCGGCGGGCCGGCTCCACGGCGTAGAAGGTGCCGCACGGAGCCAGCACATCCAAGCCCGCCAGAGAATCCGAGGCCTCGCGCATCGAGTGGCCGGCGACGGTGATCAGTTGGGTCGGGGTCCGGTCGGCGGCCCGGCCGTAGCGGGTCACCTCCTGGCCGAGTTCGGCCAGCCCGTCGTCGATCATGGTCTTCAGTCGATCTTCGTGGGTGCCGATCGCGGCCTGGGAGTTGATCAACGCCTCCCGGCGGGACGCGGCGGCGCCGGGGGCGATCGAGGCGATGAAGTCGACGGCGGCGGTGGCACCGGCCAGCGTCTCGTAGGGCAGGGTGCCGAATTCGAACCGCTCCGGCACGCGGTCGGTCGAAGGCAGCAGCTTGTCCGGACGGACGGTCTGCAACAGGGCCGGGTCGGCGGCCAGCACCGCGCAGTGCGGGCCGAAGAACTTGTAGGGCGAACAGACGAAGAAGTCTGCGCCGAGAGCGGCCAGATCGACGCTGTTGTGGGCGGCGTCGTGCACGCCGTCGACCCAGAGCCGGGTGGGCTCGGCGGAGTCGGTGGTGTTGGCGTGCACGAGGTCGGCGATCTGACGGATCGGCGGCCGGCTGCCGATCAGATTGGATGCCGCGGTGACGGCGACGAAGCGGGAGCGCTCGTTCAGAGCCGCACTCACACTGTCCAGGTCGACCTCGCCGGTGGCCGGCTCGAAATCGATCCACCGAACGACGGCGCCGACGCGTTCGGCGGACTGCACCCACGGCCGGACGTTGGCGTCGTGCTCGAGCCGACTGACGACAATCTCGTCCCCGGTTTTCCACCCAGCACTGAAATGCCGGGCGAAGTCATAGCTGAGCTGAGTCGCGCTACGGCCGTAGACGATGCCGTCCCGGTCGGCGTTCAACAGATCGGCGTAGGCGCTGCGGAAGGCGGCGACCGCCTGATCGGCGTGGCGTTCGGAGGTGACTCGCGAGCCGCGGTTGGACAGCGGGCCGGTGATCGTCGCAGCGATCGCCGCACCGACGTCGGCAGGGGTCTGGGTGCCGCCGGGTCCGTCGAAGTGGGCGATACCGGAAGTCAGCGACGGGAACCGGGACCGGAGGTCGGCGACGTCGAGGCTGCCCGAATCGACGGTCGGTCGGCTTTGTGGCGTGGTGGTCGTCATGGCCTCAGTCTGCGCGACCGCGCTTCGGCGGCAGACATCCGACCCTCTCCGAAGATACCCTCAGCAAGTCGAAACACCGGATGAACGAACGAGGAGCTCCTACGTGCGACGACTGATCGTGGCCGGTCTGACGGCAACCGCCTTCGCGACCGCCGGCTGCAGCATGCTCGGCGGTGGCGGCGCCAGCCCGACCACGGACCCGCCTGCCGCACCCGCGAGCACCGGCCCGACCGGTTCGTCCAGCAGCACCGCTTCGGTGTCCCCGGCGGCGTCGGCCTCGACGACCGCGGAAGCGACTACGTCCGCCTCCGGCACCTCAGCCCCGACTCCGGCCGACCCGAGCGTCTCGACCGGGAACGCCGACCTCGGTCCGGTCGTGTCCACCCGGACCGGGAACGTCTTTCACGGAGCGATCACCGCGGCTGTCCATCCGGTGCTGCGGGATGGCGCGGTGTCGCACCTCAACATCGTGTTCAGTTCTTCGGTCCCCGACGACTCCTCCGAGCCCGGGCCTCCCTACGTGATGACTGCTCTGTCCGACAACAACAGTTCGTCCTCGGACAAGACCACTGATGCGGCCGACGGCATTCAGCTGGTCGACGGAAAACACGCCAAGGTGTATCTGGTCGCCTCCGACGGCCAGGGCATCTGCTTGTGTTCGCGTGGGCTCAATGGGGCTTTCGCCCCCAAGGGCAGACCGTTCATCGTCTCCGCCACCTTTGCCGCGCCGCCCAGCGACGTCACCGCCGTCGACGTCCGGATACCCACTTTCGGTACGGTCCGCAATGTCCCGGTCCAGTAAGGGCTTCCGGTCCAGTAAGGACTTCCGGTCCAGTGAGCACGGCACGGTTCTCGGTGCCGCAATCGGCGTCGCCCTGCTGAGTGGGGCGTTGTTCCCCGCCGCCGCGAGCGCGACGCCGGTCTACCCGGTGATCACCATCGTCGCCCCGGTGCTGGACATCTCTTTCGGCGAAAGCGACATCTCGGGCGACCAACGGATCGACAGCACCCCGAAGAGGACGACGATCACCCTCGACTCGACGGTCTCGTTCGGCAAGGACAGTGCCAAGATCACCGGTGCCGCTCGCGCCCGGCTGCAATCTGTCGCCGCGCAGTTGAAGGCTCAGGGTGCAGGCTCGCTCGCGGTCACCGGCTACACCGACGACCTCGGTTCGGCTGCCCACGGACGCACGCTGTCGCGCCAGCGTGCCGCGGCGGTCGCCTCGGTGCTGCGCGGCTCGCTCCCGGTTACCGGCTACTCGTTCACCGTGGTGGGCAAGGGCGAAGCCAATCCGGCCGTTCCCAACACCTCGGAGGCGAACCGGAAGATCAACCGCCGGGTCGTGATCGTCTACCGGGCACGCTGACCCCGCCCTGGCGGCGGGTGACGGGCAGGACCGACGGTGCGGCACGGATACACCAATCAGACGACTCGCTCCTCCGACGAGGTGCGGAAGGCCTACGCAGGTCCGGGTGCCGAGGCGCGGGCGGCAGCCGAGCTGCATGCGCTGCGGCGTCTCTCCGGACTGATTCCGGTGCCCCGGGTGCTCGATGACGGGCCTGGTGTGCTGGTCGCCGCATTCGTCCCGGGGGAGCACGGGCAGGATCTGCTCGATGCGGGATACGGTGCTGAGGTGCTGGCCGCGTGCGGCGGGCTGCTGCGACGGCTGCACGACCTCGATCCGGCGATTCTGGCCTTCCGGGGTGTCGGTCCAGCCCGGCGAGGTCATCCGGCACGGCGACTTCGGGCCGAACAACGTGCTGCTGGACTCGGCGACGATGACGGTGACCGCCCTGCTCGATTGGGAGTTCAGTACGGTCGGTCCCCGGATCGACGACTTGGCCTGGTGCGAATGGATCGTCCGGACGGCCCGGGAGTTCGCGTCTGGCAGGAGCGGACGGCGCGGACTCTGAGCTGGCGGGCCTGACCGGGCTTCACAGCATCGAGATCCGGCGGCTCCGGACCCGAACGATCTGGTGATCCGACGTCAAGGACTTCCATCTCAACCGCTACACCGGCTGCGCACAATCCGGTGCACGGTCGCCGGTGCCGGATCCGTCGCCGGCCCGGCCACGAACTGCCCGACGATGACCAGGCCACCGCCGACCGCCGTCCAGATCTCGACCTGGATCAACGTGTCCTGCAGGTCGGCCGTGTTGCCATGGCTACCCGCCATCGAATCGTCGGGCCACCACCGCGTACAGCGGATCGCCGCGATAGGTCGAGGGATCCGGCGTGCGGCGGGCGACCGTGGGTTGGTCGAATTGCCCGACCCGGCGGAGATAGTCGGCGACGATCATGGTGTGGGTGTCATCGTCGGTGCTCCGCCAACCCCGGATGACCTTGGTCGGAAAGCACCGGTTCGAGAAGGTGATGACCACCGGCGCGCCAGGGCGCAGCACCCGAGCCGCTTCGGCGAGCACCTCGACCGGACGGATCAGGTAGTCGATCGAGACGCAGCAGAGCACAGCGTCGAAGGACGCGTCCGCGAACGGGAGCGCGGGATCGGCGTTCAGGTCGTGGACGACCCGGTGGGTGGCCATCGGGTTGGCGTCCAGCTCGGCGCCGTTCATTCCCAGCACCGCCAACTCGGCGGGGGCACGCCGCAAGTGGGAGACCCAGGACGACATCAGATCCAGCACCCGGGCGGCCGGGTTGTCAACCCCGAGCTCGGCGTAGAGCTCGGAGACGGCGGCGATGGCCGGATCGTCGATGTGGGTGACCAATCGAGGTACCGAGTAGAAGCTGGCGTCGGTGCGCGGGTCGTCGCGGTCGAAGAAGCCGTCGGGATAGGAGTTCGGCTCAGTCATGCTGTTATCAGACACCGCCCCGCGGTCGGGGCGCACATCGGAGCTCTCGCCGGAGCGGCGAGAATAGCGACACCATGACTACCCGCCCGAAGACCGAGACTCCAGTCCACGACGTGATCCGTGTCCTCGGCGCCCGGGTGAACAACCTGAAGGACGTCCACGTCGAGGTTCCGAAGCGACGGCTGACCGTGTTCACCGGGGTCTCCGGCTCGGGCAAGAGCTCACTGGTCTTCGGCACCATCGCCGCCGAATCGCAGCGCCTGATCAACGAGACCTACAGCGCCTTCGTCCAGGGGTTCATGCCGATCCTGGCCCGGCCCGATGTGGACGTCCTCGAAGGACTGACCACGGCGATCATCGTCGATCAGCAGCGGATGGGCACCGACCCTCGCTCGACGGTCGGCACCGCGACCGACACCGGGGCCTTGCTGCGGATCCTGTTCAGCCGGCTGGGCCGACCGCAGATCGGATCGCCGCAGGCCTTCTCGTTCAACGTCGCTTCGGTCAGCGGCGCCGGCGCGGTCACTCAGCAGCGCGGCGGCCGAACGGTCAGAGAACGGCGCAGCTTCAGCATCGTCGGCGGGATGTGTCCCCGCTGCGAGGGCCGGGGCACCGTGTCCGACATCGACCTGACTGCGTTGTACGACGACAGCCTGTCGATCAACGAGGGCGCGCTCAGCATTCCCGGCTACAGCGTCGACGGCTGGTACGGCCGGATCTATGCCGGTTGCGGGTTCTTCGACCCGGACAAGCCGATCCGGACGTTCACCAAGAAGGAGCTCGACGCGCTGCTGCACAAGGAGGCGACCCGGATCAAGGTGAACGGGATCAACCTGACCTACGAGGGGCTGATCCCCCGGATTCAGAAGTCCTTCCTGGCCAAGGATGTCGACTCGCTTCAACCGCACATCCGCACCTTCGTCGAGCGGGCCGCCACGTTCGCCGTCTGTCCCGACTGTCACGGCACCAGACTGACCGCCGAGGCCCGCTCGTCGAAGATCGGCGGGGTGGACATCGCCGAGGCCTCGGCCATGCAGATCAGCGACCTCGCCGGCTGGGTCCA
The DNA here is from genome assembly GCA_963711185.1 of uncultured Actinomycetota bacterium. Lineage (GTDB taxonomy): Bacteria > Actinomycetota > Actinomycetes > Propionibacteriales > Propionibacteriaceae > Microlunatus. Next base: position 83,923 of record CAVQDD010000015.1, read on the forward strand.
CTCGCTGGACGACCCCTCGGTCGCTCCGCTGCTCACCTCCCTCGGCGACACCCTGGACTCGTTCGTGGAGATCGGGCTGGGCTATCTCGCGCTCGACCGGTCGTCCGGGACGCTGTCCGGCGGCGAAGCGCAACGGGTGAAGATGATCCGCCAGTTGGGATCATCGCTGACCGACGTCAGCTACGTCTTCGACGAGCCCACGGTCGGGCTCCACCCGCACGACATCGCCCGGATGGACGACCTGCTGCTCCGGCTGCGGGACAAGGGAAACACCGTTCTGATGGTGGAACACAAGCCGGAGGCGATCGCCATCGCCGACCACGTCGTCGACCTCGGACCTGGGGCCGGCAGCCGCGGTGGAGAAGTGGTCTTCGAAGGCACAGTGGCGGATCTGCGCGCCAGCGGCACCCTGACCGGTAAGCATCTGGACGACCGGGTCTCGCTCAAGTCGTCGGTACGGACCGCGACGGGTGTACTCGAGGTGCGCGGGGCGAGCACCCACAATCTGGTGGACGTCGACGTAGACATCCCGCTCGGCGTGCTCGTCGTGATCACCGGCGTGGCCGGTTCGGGGAAGAGTTCGTTGATTCACGGCTCGGTGTCCGGTCGGGACGGCGTGATCACCGTCGACCAGAGTGCGATCCGCGGCTCCCGGCGGAGCAATCCGGCGACCTACACCGGACTCCTGGACCCGATCCGGAAGGCGTTCGCCAAGGCAAACGGGGTCAAGCCGGCCCTGTTCAGCTCCAACTCCGAGGGTGCCTGCCCACACTGTAACGGGGCCGGCGTGATCTACACCGATCTGGCGGTCATGGCCGGCGTCGCCACGGTCTGCGAAGTGTGTGAAGGCAAGCGGTTCGACGCCTCGGTGCTGGGCTACATGCTCGGTGGCACAGACATCAGCGAGGTGCTGGCGATGTCGGTCGACGAGGCCGCTGCCTTCTTCGGCGTCGGTGAGGCGAAAACCCCGGCTGCGCAGAAGATCCTGGCGCAGATGGCCGACGTCGGTCTGGGCTACCTCACCATTGGACAACCGCTGACCACCCTGTCCGGCGGTGAGCGCCAGCGGATGAAACTGGCCACCCATCTCGGCGAGAGGGGCAGCATCTTCGTGCTCGACGAACCGACGAGCGGTCTGCATCTGGCCGACGTGGCGCAGTTGCTCGAACTCCTTGACCGGCTGGTCGATTCCGGGCTGTCGGTGATCGTGGTCGAGCATCACCAAGCGGTGATGGCTCACGCCGACTGGATCATCGACCTCGGGCCGGGAGCAGGCCACGACGGCGGACGGGTCGTCTTCGAGGGAACGCCGGCCGATCTGGTCGCGGACGCCTCGACGTTAACCGGACAGCACCTTGCTGCCTACGTCAGCTGATCCCGTTGCTGCACAGCGTTCTCCCACACTCGGTGATGGCATCGTAGGTAGGCCGCGGCTTCGCGCCAGTGTTCCCCGTGTCCCTCGTTGCGTAATTTCATAGTCGGGTGCTCGGCCCAGCACCGTCCCAATCGATGAACACCCTTCGGTCGCCGATAAATTCCACGGCGCCAGGTCGTTGTGACAGATCAGTAGGGGATCCCAGCTCAGGCTCGGCGGGACCGGGATCAGCACGTCCACTCGTCGTCCGCGAGGAGCGGGACGATGACGCGCTCGTCATGGATGCTGCGGACCAGCGCGGATCCGGCCCAGAGCGCCGGTGCAGAGCGGATGGAGTTCCTGGGCGAGCCGGCCGGGTACGAATTCTGCTATCGCCCTGCCCTGGGCGTCACGCTCGGGACTGCCTCCGATTCACCGATACAGGTGGCTGTAGTCGGGCAGCTCGATCTGGTCCGCCGGCGGCGCGAACAACCGGTTTGCCAAGGCGGCGACGGGTGGACTGGCAGCGATCCGAAGCCCGATGCCGAAGGCGGCGATGCCGGTCCGTGACTGCGGATTGGCGATCTGCGGAGTGCCGGGCGGCAGCTTCTGCGCCTGCTGGACGTAGGGCCGCATGATCCGCTCGTAGCCCGCGAAGGCGTCCCGGTGGTGCGTGTGAGCCGCGAGCTCACCGGCCAGCAGATAGGCCCCGACCAGGGCCAGGCTGGTGCCCATCCCGCTCACCGGTGAGGCGCAGTACGCGGCGTCACCGAGCAGCACGACCCGTCCCTTCGACCAGCGCGGCAGCTTCACCTGACCGATCGACTCGAAGTAGAGATCGTCGGCGGCATCCAACCCCTCGAGGATCCGGGCGCCTGCCAGCCGGCGTCGGCGAACCGCTCCCGCAACAGTGCTCGCTGCTCGCTCCGCGAACGTCGCTCCACTTCGGATCGTGCCGCGTTGCGGCCGGTCATGATGGACAGCGTCGCACGCGTCGTGCCGACCGGATCCGGGCGCAGCGTCATCGAGCGCCCGCCGGGGGCGTTGCACCAGCGCCACCAGTCGGTGTCCTCCGCCGTCCGGGGGATCGTCGCCCAGGTCGTCTCCATTCCCAGTGAGCGGACGGGCGTCTCGCCGCCGAAGACCAGGGTCCGGGTGCTGGAGCCGATTCCGTCGGCCGCGATGACGAGGTCGAACCGTTCGTCCGGGGCGTGGGCGAACGATACGGCCACGTCGGGCTCGTCGTCGCGATCCTCGATCGCGGTGATTGCGTCGCCGAAACGGTATTCGACGTCGTCGGTGGTCTGCTCGACCAGCAGCCGGGCCAGATCGCCGCGCAGGATCTCGAGCTCGGCGGTCGGCCCACCGGAGTCGGTGGTGCCGGCCGGGAACTCGGCGATGGTTCCCCCGTCAGGTCGGAGGAATCGGGTGCCGAGCTCGCCGGTGCTCCGGGCGCGGATGGCGTCCTCGACGCCCATCCGGCGGGCCACCTCGCGACCGGCGCCGCGGACGTCGATGTTCTGCCCGCCGTCGCGTAGGCCGGGCGCCCGTTCGAGGACGACCGGCTGCCAACCGTAGCGGTGCAGCCAGAACGCCACTGCCGGCCCCGCGATACTGGCGCCGGCGATCAAGACCCGAGGTGAGCTCATGTCGTCCTTTCGACGGCGACCTGGCTGGACGTGGTCCACAGTAGTGATCACGAAATCCTGGTGACGGCGCAGAACCGAACGGGAAAGATTGCTGCCGTGCACGATGCCCTGCCCGATGTCACCTCCACTGTCACCTCCACTGTCACCTCCACTGCACCAGTCACCTCCACCGTCACGTCCGTCCTCGCCGCCGGAGTCCGGATCGGCTGGCCCGAGCTGCCCCGGATCGTCCGGCGCTGGGTGGAGGAGCTCCTGGGCGGCCCGGTGACCTGGCACCAGAGCCAGGCCGGTGGGTTCTCACCGGGCAGCGCGGACCGGGTCAGGACCGCCAACGGTGGCCGAGCGTTCGTGAAGGCGATCAGCACCGACCAGAACGCGGACAGCCCGTCAATCCACCGACGCGAGGCCGCCGCGGTCCGGCTGCTCGGCCCGCACCGTCGAATCCCGAGGCTGCTCGGTGATTACGACGACGGGCGCTGGGTGGTCCTGGTCTACGCCGACGTCGAAGGGCACCCGCCGAGGGTGCCATGGACCGAGCCCGACATCGCCTCGGCCATGATCGCGTTGCGCGAGCTGGTCGACTCCTGGTCGCCCGCCCCGGACCGGCTGCCCTCGCTGGTCGATGAGCTCGCGGATCCGTTCGCAGGGTGGGAACGGCTACGGCGAGACCGGCCCGAGACGCTCGATCCCTGGGTCGAACGACACCTGGATCAGCTCTGCGAGCTCGCGGCGGCCGGTGTCGAAACACTGACCGGTGACACGGTGGTTCATCTCGACGTCCGGGCCGACAATCTGCTGGTCGGGCCGGACGGGTTCGTCACCGTCGTCGATTGGCCCTGGGCCAGTCGCGGTGCCTCCTGGATCGATCAACTGTCGCTGATCATCAACGTCGACCTCTACGGCGGCCAGGATCCCGAACGGCTCGTGCTGCAGTATCTGGCCGGCTCGGCGAGCGCGGCTGAGATCACCGCCGTCCTGGTGGGGTTCAGCGGCTACTTCGCCGACGTAGCCCGCAGGCCCGCTCCTGTCGGGTTGCCGACCCTCCGGGCTTTTCAGCAGGCCCAGGCGGACTCGACCCTGCGGTGGCTGGTGCGCCGGTTGAGCTGAGCCGTCGCGCCGTCGTCTGCGAGGGTGGTGCCATGCTCACCGCCGACGCCCACGTGCATAGCGAATGGTCCTGGGACACCGGTGCGCCGGCCGGTCTGATGGATCAGACCTGCTCCCGTGCGGTGGCGATCGGTCTGCCCGCGGTCGTGTTCACCGAGCATCTCGACCTCCTCGGTTGGCAGGTGTCGGAGGAGGAGACCGACGGTGAGCAGGTCTTCTTGCGCCAGTACGTCAATGCGGCCGGGACCTTGGAGCCTCCACCGTTCGACCGGGACGGCTATCGGGACTGCGTCGATCGGTGCCGGGCGGCTTATCCCGAGTTGGCGATCCACACCGGGGTGGAGTTCGGGCAGCCACATCGCAGCGCGGCCGCCGCCTCGCTGGACCTCAGCGAATTGGACCGGGTCAACGGTTCTCTGCACCTGCTCCCGGTCGGCGAGGAATTCTTCGAACCATCGGGCCTCTATGAACTCTGGCCCGCGGAGAAGGTGGTCGGTGAATACCTAGCCGAGGTGCCCCGGATGGTCGCCGGATCGGATGACTTCGCCGTGTTCACCCACATCGACTATGCGGTCCGGTACTGGCCGACCAGCCAGGCCGGCCCATTCGATCCGTGCGCGTTCGAGGAGGAGTTCCACGAGGCGATGCGTGCGATTGCCGACGCCGGTCGCGCCCTGGAGATCAATGTGGCCGACGGTTTGCGACCCTGGATTGCGCAGTGGTGGCGAGACGTCGGAGGTCGGCACGTGAGTTTCGGTAGTGACGCCCACCGACCGGACCGTCTTGCCACCCGATTCCCGGAGGCGATGGCCATGCTGGAATCCTTCGGTTATCGGCCGGGGAGCGATCCGATCGACTTCTGGACTCGCTGAGATTCCTGTCCTGGGCGAGGGTCTTGGCCGGTTCGGATTCAGAGGAGAGGGACGATGACCATCGGTTGCCACGGACTGGTGTGGAGCGGGACGTTCGACGAGCAGGGGTTTGCGCTCGCCTGCGAGCACACCGAGCGGGCCGGTTTTGATCAGATCGAGATCCCGTTGTTGGATCCGTTCGCCTTCGACGTGGCGGCCGGCCGACAGGCACTGCGTGACCATCCGTTGCAGGTGGCCGCGTCCCTCGGTCTGCCGGAGGGTTGCGACATCAGTACCGACGATGACGAGCAGGTGGCTGCCGGTGAGCGGTTGCTCCGGCGGGCGCTGGAGGTGGTCGCCGAGCTGGGCGGGGACTATCTGGTCGGGGTGATCTACGCGATGCTGAAGAAGTACCCCGAGCCGGCCACCGCGGCGGGCCGGGCAAACAGTCAGCGGGTACTGGCCGCCATCTCCGAGCGGGCCGCCGAGCTGGGCATCACCTTGGCGCTCGAAGTGGTCAACCGCTACGAGAGCAACCTGTTCAACACCGCCCGCGGCGCGCTGGCCTTCCTGGACGAGATCGGTGACCCGCGGATCAAGGTCCATCTGGACAGCTACCACATGAACATCGAGGAAGCGGATCAGTTCAGCCCGGTACTGGACTGCGGCGACCGGCTCGGCTACGTCCACATCGGCGAGAGCCACCGCGGCTATCTCGGCTCCGGCACCGTCGACTTCGACGCCCTATTCCGGGCCCTGCACCAGATCGGCTACGCCGGCCCGATCACCTTCGAGTCGTTCTCCACCGCCGTCGTGCACCCCGACCTGAGCCGGAGCCTGGCGGTCTGGCGCAACCTGTGGGACGACTCCGACGACCTCGGTGCGCACGCCAACACGTTCATCCGGAACAAGCTGCGGGCGAATGCGTCCCTCGACCTGCACTGAAGGCCACCTGCACCAAGAATTCTGCGGAGGAAGGGAAAGTCGATGACCGACAGCACGGAGCAGGCGTCCGCACCGTTGGCCGGCCGGAGTGCGGTGGTCACCGGCGGAGGGCGCGGACTGGGTTGGGCGATGGCCCGTGCGCTCGGTCGGGCCGGAGCCCAGGTGATGCTGCTGGACCTGCTGGAGGAGACGGAAGCCGGTGCGGAACGGCTGGCCGCCGAGACCGGCGTCCGGACCGCGGCCGTCCGTTGCGACGTGACCGACGCCGACTCCGTGGCCGAGGCCCTCGAGACCGCGACCGACACCGTCGGTGTGCCCACCATCCTGGTCAACGCGGCCGGAATCGCCCTTACCGAGCCGGCCCTGACCACCAGCGCCGAGCAATGGCGCCGGATCATCGACGTCAACCTGACCGGAACTTTTCTGACCTGCCAGGCCTTCGCCCGCCGAGTGATCGACGCCGGACTGTCAGCCTCGATCGTCAACGTGGCCTCGATGTCGGGGATGGTCGTCAACGTGCCCCAGACCCAGGCCGGCTACAACGCCTCCAAGGCAGGCGTGTCGATGCTCACCGCCAGTCTGGCCGTCGAGTGGTTGCCGTACGGGATCCGGGTGAACGCCGTCGCTCCCGGCTATTTCGCCTCGGATATGACCAAGGACGTCGCCTCGAGCGATCCGGGCAGGTACGCCGAATGGATGAACCGGACGCCGGCGGGGAGGATGGGCGAGCCGGACGAACTCGGTCCGCTGGTCGTCTATCTGTGCGGCGACGACTCCACTTTCGTGGTGGGCCAGAGCATCGTCATCGACGGCGGCTACACGCTTGTCTGAGCCGGAGGTCCGAATCGTCCGCCGGATCCTGCCCGACATCCTCGAGCTGGCGCGGTCGCTGTGGCTTGAGGTTCGAATAGATCGGGGGCAGGACCACCGGGTGCTGCTCGGCCTGGTCGGCGAGCCGGGCTGCGGCAAGAGCACGGTCGCGGCCACGTTGGTCGCGCTGCTCGGAGCGGAGGCCGTGCAGCTTCCGATGGACGGCTATCACCTGGCCGACCGGGTGCTGCGGGCCGACGGCACCCTCGATCGCAAGGGTGCCCCGGAGACGTTCGACGGCCGCGGCTATCTCGACTTCCTGCGCCGGGTGCGGGCCGATCCGCAGCACACCCATTTCGCGCCCACTTTCGAGCGCGACCTCGAACAGCCGCTGGCCAACGCCATCCCGGTCGCCGCAGCCCATCGCTTCCTGGTCAGCGAGGGCAACTATCTGCTGCTGGCCGACGAGCCCTGGCCCGAGGTCGCGGACCGCTTCGACCGGATCTGGTTCCTGCAGATCGAGCCCGCCGTCCGGCTGAGTCGACTGATCGCCCGGCACGTCGAGTACGGCAAGAGCCCGGAGCAGGCGCGGGAGTGGGTGCTGGCCAAGGACGAGCGGAACGCCGAACTGATCCGGGCCACCCGGGACCGGGCCGACCTGGTGCTGGACGTTACCGAGCTGGCGCTGTCGCACGGTCCGGGTCAGCTCGAGGTTGCCGGATAGGGCTCAGAGCGGGTGGGTCTGGTCGCGATGGCGTCGGGCCAGCTCGACGTAGATCTCGGCGTTGCGGACCACGTGTGCGTACTCGTCATCGGTCAGTTCACGGCGCACCTTGCCCGGGACGCCGGCGACCAGGGACCGCGGTGGGATCACCGTGCCCTCCAAGACGACCGCGCCGGCGGCGACCAGCGACCCGGCACCGACCACCGCGCCGTTGAGCACCGTGGCGCTCATACCGATCAGGCAGTGGTCCTCGATCGTGCAGCCGTGCACGACCGCCGAGTGCCCGACACTGACCCCGGCCCCGATCACCGTCGGGAAGCCGGTGTCGGTGTGCACGGCGACGTTGTCCTGCAGGTTGCTGCCGGCCCCGAGCCGCACCCGGTCCATGTCGGCCCGGATCACTGCGCCATAGAACACACTGGCCTCAGCGGACACGTCGGTCTGACCGATCACCGTCGCGGTCGGAGCCAACCAGGCGGCAGGATCGATCTGCGGCGTGTGCTGGTCGAAGGTCAGAATCAACGGTTCGCGGTGTGCGGGACCGGACCTGACATCGGGCATGACCTCGGGCATGGCGTCGGGCATGTCCCTATCGTGCCGTACGCACGTAGCCTGGTCCGATGAGGAGCATGAGCCGGCCGGCGACGGTGCTGCTCGTCGTCTACCTCGTCCTGGCCGCGGCCGAGTTGGTGGCCGCCGCGGCGCGCTGGCGGTTCGTCGACACCGCCGCCCTGGCCCTGCTGATGCCGGTATTGGCCGGGTTCGTACTGACTGCGCGACGCCGCCGGGGCCGAATGACGACCTTGGCCGTCGCAGCCCTGTTCTTCTCCTGGTTGGGCGACACCGTCGGCGGTCTCGGTCTGCTGATCAAGATCGGCCTGTTCCTGGTGGCCCAGCTGATCTTCGCGGCGGCGTTCTGGCCTTGTCGTGACCGCAGTGTGCTTCGTCGGCCGCTGGTGCTGGCCGGCTATCTGATCTGCCTCGCTGCCGCGGTCGTCGGTGTCGCCCGGATCTCCGGGGCCCTCCTGCCGGCGGTGCTGGCCTACGGCTGCGCGCTTGCGCTGATGGTGGTGTTGGCCAGCGGGGTCAACCGCAGGACAACGCTGGGCGGCGTCCTGTTCGTGATCAGCGATCTTTCACTGTCGATTGGGTTGTTCGACAGCGGGGCGCTCGCCAGAGCCCTCGATCCGGTGGTGATGCCCACCTACCTGGCGGCGCAGCTGCTACTCGTCTGGGGGACGGTCCGCGCCGAACCGGCCGATCCGGGCGGAGCGGTGAGCGCGGCGGGTGCGGTCCTCGACGGCTCCGACGATGCGGTGGCGCTCGACCGGTAGCCTCGCCTGCGAGCCGAAGACCAGGGCAGGTCGGGCCAGAGCGGGGAGTTCACGGTGGGAGTCTTCAGCAGGTTGTTCGGGAAGTCGGACGACGCCGACGAGGGGACGGTCGTCCCGATCAACCTCGACCTGGACGCCCGCCGGTCACAGCTGCAACGGCTGGAGCACGCCTGCGACGCGCTTCTGGAGGAGATGAAGTCCGACCCGTCGATGCTGGACAAGCCGGGCTGGCAGCAGCGGATGAACGAGTACAACCGGGTGGCCGGCGACGCCATGGCGATGCGGAAGTCGACGCCGACGCGGGAGGGCCTGATCGATCTCGCCTTCGAGGTCCGGCCGGTTTTCTCCGGCGCCATCCCGACCGGTCAGGAAGCCATCGGGCCTCTGCAGGCCGAGGTGATGGCCGCGGCCGATGCCCTGCCCGAGGTGCTTCCCGGCGAACGCTGAACGACCCACCCTGACCCCGCTCAGTAGCGGGGTTGCGACCTGGCCTGTTGACGTCGGTGCAGGGCGACCGCCGCGATCACTCCACCGACGGCGCCGCCGAGGTGCGCCTGCCAGGAGACGCCGTAACCGCCGGGCAACACGCCCCAGATCAGTCCGCCGTAGATCAGCAGCACGATCAGGCCGATGACGATCTGACCCGGCTTGCGACTGAAGATGCCGCGGAACAGCAGATAGGTCAGCCAGCCCATGATCAGCCCGCTGGCCCCGAGGATCACGGTGTTCGGCGGGGTCAGCAGCCAGGCGGCCAGCCCCGAGCTGACGATGCAGATGAACGAACTGGCCAGCCAGCGGACGAAACCGCCGATCAGCACCAGAAATCCCAGCACCGCGAACGGGATCGAGTTGCCGATCAGATGGGCGAAGCCGTAGTGCAGGAAGGGCGCGGTGAAGATCTCCGGCAAACCGTCCAACTCACGGGCGTGGATGCCGAAGTTGTCCAGCCAGCCACCGGTGCTCGCGTCGAACAGCTCCAGCACCCACATCAGGGCGAGCAGAGCGAGGATGACCAGCGCCGCGCCGAGCGGCGACTCGGCGCCCGAACGCCGAGTCACCGGGTTCGATGCCGGTGGGTACGGGGTGGGTGAGTCGGAGTAGCTCACGCCATCCAGGGTACGGATCACCGGAAACGGCGCACAGGTTGCGACCGCAGCCGAGTCGTAGAACAGTCGTCCGTCACCGTCCTTTCATCGTCGACTCCCCGTAGCCGGGAACGAGAATTCCAAGATCGACAACGGTCGGCTGGGAAGTCGGGAGGAACAGAGGATTGGAGTCTTCCGACCCGGGTTGGCGCGACGGAAGCGGCTGATCGGGCAACTGTTCTATGGATAAGGGTGTTCTCTGGATAAGGGCATTAAGGGCATTAAGGGCATTAAGGGCGTTGACCGATGACGACCTGGCAAATTCTTCGATAACCCTGGTTCAGCCTCGGGGTGTCGCCGGATGCCCACCGTATGCCCGGCGGACGAGGCTGATCGCGTGCTTCACTTTCGTGCCGGCGCGAATCGGACTGAGAGTCGACTGAGGGCCTCACGTCATCAGCGAATTTCACCCCCCGCCCCCGACATACTGTTCCTCTGGCCCGAAAGTACCGGTGCCGGCTCAGCGGGACGCCTGTCAGCCGACGAAGGAGCGCCGATGACCTCGCCAGCCGCGGCGATCACTCCGGCGATCTGCCTCGCCGTGGTGGATTCCGCCTGTTTCGGTCTTGCTGCCGTCCTGCAGCATCGTGCGGTCCGGCTGGCGATCGGACGGCCGACTCTCGACCTCCGCCCGGCCCATGAGCAGCAGCATCACCGGCTCGGCCTGACCCACCTCGCCGCACTGGTGAAGGGGCGGGCCTGGCTGGGCGGCTTTGCACTGATCCTGCTCGGCGGCAGCCTCCACATCGTGGCCCTGATCCTGGCGCCGGTCTCGCTGATCCAGCCGATCGGCGTGCTCGGGCTGCCGATCGCCGTCCTGGCCTCGGCCGCCTTGGCCCGGCGCCGGCCCGACCTGGTGCTCGCGGTTCCGATAGCCGCCTGCGTCGGCAGTGTGGCGGCCTTCGTCTGGCTGTCCTCGGCCCAGCAGGACCGGGCGTTGTCGACGGTCGGGGATCTGCTCCTCACCGAGGTGGTCGTGATGGCGCTGCTCGCTGCGTTCGCGTTCGCCGCCCGCCACCTCGGCGGCTGGGCCCGCTGCGTCAGCAGTGCGGTTGCCGGCGCGGTCGGGCTCGGTCTGGTCTCGGCGCTGGTCCGCGGCTTGGCCCAGTTGCTGGCGCCCGGCTGGACGGCGCTGATCAGCGCGGTCGGGCTGATCATGGTGGTCGGGCTGATAGCCGCCGGACTGCTCGGCGGCTGGCTGGTGCAGCGGGCCTACGCCTCCGGGCCGCCCGAAGTGGTGATCGCCTGCCTCACCGTGGTCGATCCGATGGTGGCGGTCCTGATCGGCTTCAGCGTCCTCGGCGAAGGCGGCGACCTCGGCACCAGCGTCCGAGCGGCCATGATCGGCTGCGGACTGTTGGCCATCGCCGGCGTGGTCGCGCTGGCCCGGTACCACCCCGAAGCGGTGCACCGGCGGACCGGATCCGCGCGCACCCCGTTCCGCCCGATCCGTGGTCGGACCCGACCGGAAGGTGCAGACCTCGGGGAGCAGCCCCGGACGCTGGTGTCCGCCGATCGCCCAGCCCGCCGGGTCAGCCTCGGCTCCGGAAAGGAACAGCCGTGAAGATCCTCATCGGTGGCGACACCTACGCACCGGACATCAACGGTGCAGCGCGGTTCGTGGAGCGGTTGGCCCACGGACTGGCCGGCCGTGGTCACGACGTCCACGTGGTCTGTCCCTCAGCCCTCGGTCCGGCCGGCACCGAGCCGATCCAGCGGCTGGGTAGCGGCTCGGACGCCGGTTCGGTCACCGTGCATCGAATCGCCTCCCACCTGACCCCGATCCACGAGAACTTCCGGATCAGCTGGCCGTGGCGTGCCCTGCCGGCCACCCGCGAGTTGGTCCGACGGATCCGACCGGACCTGGTGCACGTCCAGTCCCACTTCATCGTCGGCCGTGGGGTGGCCTACGCCGCCGACCAGCTCGGTGTGCCGCTGGTGGCCACCAACCACTTCATGCCGGAAAACCTGGTCGGCTACTTCAACATCCCGCCGGCGCTCTACCGACCGATCGCCGCGATGGCCTGGCGCGACTTCGCCAAGGTCTACGGCCGGGCCCAGGCGATCACCGCGCCGACCCCGAGCGCGGTCGAACTGCTCAAGGCCGCGACGCCGATCGCGGCGGAGGCCGAGGCGATCTCCTGCGGGATCGACGTCGAGAGCTACTGGCAGGCCAGCCGAGCCGCCCGGGCCGAGGTCGCCCGGGTGAGTCAGGACACCGACGACGGATCCCGCACGGCACCGACGGTGCTGTTCGTCGGCCGGCTCGACCAGGAGAAGCGGGTGAACGAGCTGATCCGCGCCTTCGCGGCACTTCCCGCGACACTGCCGGCTCGGCTGGAGATCGTCGGCGACGGAGACCGGCGGGCCGACCTGCACACATTGGCCCGCCAGCTGCGGCTCGGCCCCGACCGGATCACCTTCCGCGGCTTCATCGACGAGGACGCGTTGCGCCGGGCCTACGGTCACGCCGCCGTGTTCTGCATGCCCGGGGTGGCCGAACTGCAGAGCCTGGTGATGCTGGAGGCGATGGCGGCCGGGAAACCGGTGGTGGCGGCCGACGCGATGGCGCTGCCGCACCTGGTCCGGCCCGGCCGCAACGGCTGGCTGTTCGCGCCGGGCGACGTCGAGGAGCTGACACTGCGGCTACGCACCCTGCTGACCGATCCCGAGCTGCGAGACCGGATGGGTGAGTACAGTCGACAGCTGGTGGCACGACACGACCAGTCCGCAACCCTGGACCGGTTCGAGAACGTTTACGACCGGGTGTTGCATCGGGCCCGAATCCGGATGGCGTCGGCCGCCTGAGACGCGGGTTCGTCCTCACAACGACATCCTCGTCCCGGGAGAGGTGTGGCAGAACTCTCCTGAGGCGCTCGTGTCGGCCAGCCGCACTGTCGCCGCCGTGGTGGGTCTGTTACTGTCCTTGCTCATCGTCATGATCATCGTCATGATCATCGTCACGATTATCGACGTCTCTATTGTCATGATCATCATCGTCGCGCTCGGTCCTGATCAGATCTGTAGCCCGGTAGGACCCAGTCGGCTCGGCGGACACCCTGGTCGAGGAGTTGCTGTGGACGGTCTGCGTGTGGGTCTGGTCGGCGCCGGCGGTATCGCCCACGCGCACCTGCCGGCCTGGCTGGCCCTCGGAGCCGAGGTCGGGATCTTCTCCCTGGAAGGGACCCAGCAGCTGGTGGCCGACTGCGGTGGCGGTCGGCCGCAGGCCTCGCTGGCCGAATGCTTAGCCGACGTCGACGTCGTCGACGTCTGCGTCCCCACCCCCGACCACCGCGCGATCGTGCAGCAGGCAGCGGCCGCCGGGCGGCACGTCCTGTGCGAGAAACCGCTCGGTCGGACGTCGGAGGATGTGCGCGCAATGATCGACAGCTGCCGGGAGGCCGGCGTCCAGCTGTATCCGGGACACGTCGTGCGGTTCTTCCCCGAGTTCGCCCTGATGCACGAGCACGTAGTGGCCGGCACCGTCGGTGAGATCGCCGTGCAGCGCTTCAGCCGGACCGGGTCCCGGCCGCGGATGGCGTGGTTTCACGACGAGCGGCAGTCCGGCGGGATCGTGCTCGACCAGATCATCCACGACCTCGACTTCGCCTGCTGGAACGCCGGTCCGGCGGCCCGGGTGTTCGCCCGCGCGCGCCGCACCGGAAGTCGAGAATCCGGACTGGATGCGGCTCAGGTCGTGCTGACCCACATGAGCGGCGCGATCTCCTATGTGACGGGGATCTGGGCCCGTCCGGGCACCACCTTCCGCACGACGTTCGAGATCGCCGGAACCAACGGCCTGCTGCGTCACGACTCGACCGAGCATCAGGCCGTCGTGGTGGATCGCGGTGAATCCGACGGAAGCGGTGAACCAGCTGACCCGGTGGGCGCCGGCGGACCCGGGACCGGACTGCTACCTCCCGTGTCCGGGCTGGAGAGTCCTTACCTGACCGAGATCCGCGAGTTCGCGGCGGCGTTCGGCGGGGGCCCGGCTCCACGGGTGAGTGCGCTGGACGGGCTGCACGCGGTCGTGCTGGCCGAGGCGGCGAACCGTTCCATCGCCGAAGGCCGGGCGATCGACATCGAGCAGGATCAGGAGGTTGCGGCATGAAGATCGCGCTCTGGTCGTTCGCCCACACCCACGCCCAGGCCTACGTCGCCGGACTCCACGGCCGCCCGGGCATCGAGCTGGTGGCCAGCGATCCCGATCATGGATCACGTCCCGGCGAGCCCGGCGGCGCCGAACTGGCCGCGCAGTGGGGCGTGGATTACCTGCCGACGTACGAAGACACGCTGACCTGGGGCGCCGAGGCGGTGGTGATCTGTTCGGAGAACGCCCGACATCGGCGGTTGACCGAGTTCGCTGCCGGTGCAGGAGCTCACGTGCTGTGTGAGAAGCCGATCGCCACCACGGTTGCCGACGGGGAAGCGATGATCACGGCTTGTGCTTCGGCCGGGGTGTCGTTGATGGTGGCCTACCCGGTGCGGTTCTCGCCGGACTTCCTGGCCCTGCGCCAGTCCTACTCCGACGGGGCCCTGGGCGAGGTGATCGCCGTGAACGGCAGCAACAACGGCCAGCTCCCGATGGCCGCCCGGGCCTGGTTCGTCGATCCCGAGCTGGCCGGCGGTGGCTCGCTGACCGACCACACGGTGCACGTGGCCGACCTGCTCGACGCCTTGTTCGACGGGGTTCCGGCGGTGAGCGTGTACGCGACCACGAACGCGATCCTGCACGGCGGCGAGGTCGAGGTGGAGACCGGCGGTCTGGTGTCGGTGGAGTACGCCAACGGCGTGATCGCCGGTATCGACTGCAGCTGGTCGAAGCCGGATTCCTATCCCACCTGGGGCGGGCTGAAGCTCCAGCTCGTCGGCACCAGAGGGATCGCCGATCTGGACGCCTTCGTCAGTCGGGTCGACGGTCACTCCGAGTCGGCCGGAAACGGGTTATGGCTGGCCTACGGGGCCGACTCGAATGAGCTGATGCTCGAGGAGTTCCTGGATGCGGTCAGCACCGGGCGCCGGCCACAGCCGGACGGCGAGGCCGGGCTGCGGAGCCTTCGGGTGGTCCAGGCCGGGTACGCCTCGGTCGCCAGCGGTCAGCCGGTCCGGCTGGACGCGGCGGAGTCAGGGGACCAGAGCTTCGTTCCTGAGTAGAGTGAGCCGTGGTGATGGATCCCACCGGGGCGGACGGCCCGAACCGCTGCGGCTGATGGTTCCTGCTCGCCTTGTCAGCGACTGGGGGTCCTGCCTGTGTCCGATGATTTCTCCGCTGTTGATCATCCGGAATCTAGCCGTGGATTTAGATCCGGACTGCCGGTCGACAGCGACGTCGACGATGTGGCGGCAGATCGGGCGCGGCCGGTTCACCTGCGCCCGGGTTTCCTGCTGGTGGTCGGCGTCGGTGGCGCCCTAGGCACTGCGACCCGAGCGCTGCTGACCCAGGCCGGGGGGAACCGCGGCATCGGTACCGGGCCGTCGACCTTGGTCATCAACGTCGCTGGGTCGATGTTCCTCGGTATCCTGCTCGAGCTGTTGGTGCGACTCGGTCCCGATCGTGGTCGCCGACGACTCGTCCGGCTGCTGGTAGGCACCGGATTCATGGGCGGCTTCACCACCTACAGCACGCTGGCTCTGGAGGTGGCCGAAGGCCTCCGGGCCGGACGCTGGGCGGGATCGATCGGCTACGCGCTGGCCAGCGTCGCATTGGGCCTGATCGCCTGTGCGGCAGGGATCGCCCTGGCCGGCTTGCGCCGACACCACCGGGACCGGGCGCTCGGCCCGGGTGGGGGAGCGTCGTGACGTCGGCCCTCATCGTGCTGGCCGTCGCGGGTGCCGGCGGCCTGGGCGCGATCGCCCGGTTCGTCCAGGACGGGCTGATCCGTGATCATGGTCCGAGCGATCACCCGATCGGGACGATGATCATCAACCTGACCGGCTCGCTGCTGCTCGGGCTGGTGGTCGGGCTGGTGGTCGGCGGCCTGCCTGCGGGGCTGCAGGCCGTCGCCGGAACCGGTTTCTGCGGCGGCTACACGACGTTCAGCACGGCCTGCTTCGAGACCGTCCGGCTGTTGCAGCAACGACGCTGGACCGGCGCCCTCTGGCACGGCCTGGGCACGGTGGTGATCGCCTGCCCGTTGGCTCTGCTCGGCTTGCTGGCGGGCGCCGCGCTCGCTCGTCTCTGATCAGCCCGCTGATCAGGTGATGTTCTCCACCCGCAGCGTCAGCTCGGCGGTCCGTTCGTCGTCGGGGTCGAGGCTGACCGCGCTGTCGGAGATCCGCCGGGCGTCGTGCACGCCGTGGGCCGGCCACCCGCTGCTCGGGGTCAGCGCCAGGAAGCGTTCGGCGCCGTACCAGGGATGGTCGCGGGTGCCACCGTCCTCGAGCTCGTACCACAGATGCGGCCACGCTTCTAGATCCCACTCGAGCCGCACCCGGCAGTCGATCTCGGGATTGCTGATGGTTGCCCACCCGGTGCTGAACTCGCTCAGGTAGGCCATCCGATTGGTCTCCGAGCCGGGCTCCGGCAGGTAGCGCAGGTTGATCATGGAGTCCGGGCCCGGGGTGCGTGGCCACGGCGAGATGTCGTCGTAGTCGACGTCGAAGAGCAGCGCGGCGTCCGGATGGACGACGGCGGCTCCGCAGTCGATCTCGGTCCGTGCCGAGATCAGCGGGCCGGCGAAGGACAGCCGACTGCCCGACATCACCCGGATCGGGGTTCTACCGCAGTGCCGAACCGTTTCGGACAGCCGGATCTCGGGCCCGGACACGGTGATCGTCTTGGTGATCGCGAACGGCGTCCGCCGCAACCGGGTGGTCATGATCACCCGGCTCACCCCAGCGTCGGAGCCTTCTTCTGCGTCCTGCTCGACGATCGCGTCGAAGGGAGCGATCCGAGCCTCGCCGTCGGTTCCCCATTCGACCCCGTCGACCACGGTGTTGTCACCCGCGTTGGGAAACAGCGACTGCCAGCCCCCGGGGTTGAAATCGTGACGGACCTCGAGCGCGGCGCCGGCCAGGCCTGAGGTGGCGGCGTTCGGCAGCCCCCACGGTGTCCGGTGCAACAGTTCGACGTCGTCGGAGGTTCGGCGCAACGATACGATGCTGCCGCCGAGCCCCGGGACGATTCCGAGCACCAGGTCGGGGCTACGGACGGTGATCAGCTCCCAGCCCCGGACCACGCTGTTCTCGATCTCGTTCGCCGTCATTCAGTCTCTTCCGTCGTGTTTCGCATTCGCTGGTTCAGGCTTTCGTGATCTTCAGGGCGGCGACCGGAGTCGAATCCGGACCCGCCAGGAGCAGTGTCGTGTCCCCGCGTTCGATATCGAAACTGATCCAGCCGCTGATCTGCTGGCCGGCTCCGAGTTCGCCCTCGCTCAGCGCCGGGCTGGGCACCGCGAGCGATGTCGTGTCGAAGATGTTTCCGGTGGCGTCGAAGGCCTGGAAGACCGACGGTCCGTAACTCAGTGATCCCTGAGCGACGCTGAGCTGCAATTCGATCAGCAGGTAGTTGCCGTTGGTCGCCTGGACCGGACCGGCGGTGCTCCAGCGGTGGTCGAGGATGGCCATGGTCCCCTTGCCGTCGCTCGACTCGAAGGCGATCGAGTTGCCGGACGGGGAGCTCACGCTCGTCGGCGGCGCCGCGGCCGGGCTCTGCCCCGGGGTGGCGGCGGTGGTGGCGTGCTGGTCGCGATAGCGGGCGATGAGGGTGGCGCCACCGATCACGATCAGGGCGAGGACCAGCACGCCCAGGGTGATTACGGTCGGACCGAGCCGGCGCCGCGGGCGGGACGGGTTCGGTGACGGAGTGTGCGGCGATCCGGGCGCACCGGCTGGCCGGCCGGGACCGGTGATGGGTGCGGTCGGATCGAAGGCCGGCCTGGTCGAAGAGACCGGCGGAAATGGCGTCGGGGGAGCAAATCGCGGCGCATCGCCGGGCGGACCCGGCTCGGGCCCGTCGGCCTCGCGATCACGCTGACTCACGGGGCCACGGTACCGGTCGACGGTTGTCCACAGCCGAGACGCGCGAGGGAGTGCTGTCCACAGGACACCGATGCAGCGGTCCGATCGGGGCGGCTGGGGAGAAGACTCCATCATGACGACGAGACGGAAGGCGCACCTGCGCCGGACCACCAAGCCGACTACCCGGTTGCCCCGGCCACGCACCAGACCTGAATCGAGCGGTGGGCCCGAGGCGACGATCAGGGCCACCGGGCCTGGAGATCTGGTCACGCTGATTCCCTATCTGCTCGGGTACCACCCGGCTGAATCCTTGGTGGTGGCGGTTCTTGCGGGTCGCCGGATCCAGATGTGTGCGCGGCTGGATCTGGCCGACGTCACCCATCCGGAGGTGCTCCGGGCTGCCGTGGCGAATCTGACCCGGTCGGAGCAGTCGGCCGCGCTGATCCTGATCGCCTACAGCTCCGACCGGCAGCTGAGCTGTTCGGTGCTGGATCGGGCGGCGGCGGAGCTGAGTGACCGGGACGACGCCGTCGTGCTGGAGGCGCTGTACGCCGACGGTCGGCGTTGGTGGTCCCGAAGCTGCGGGGATGGTTGTTGTCCGGCCGACGGGACGCCCTATGGCGGCTCCGACAGTTCGGTCGCAGCGGAGGCCGTCTTCGCGGGTCTCTGCGTCGCCTCCGGTCGGGAGGCCATTGCCGCCTCGGTGGCCGGGCCGCCGTCGGCCGACTGGACCCGTCTCCGGGCTCGGCTCACCGCGTTGGCGGACGCGTCTGCATCGGCGGCGCTGAGCCGGTCCGATCTGGGCGACGCCCGGCTCACCGAGATCGGAGTGTCCGGCCGGCAGCGGATGATGCAGCAGCTGGTCCGGCGGGCCACCGGTCCGGTCAGCCGTCCGTCCGGCAGCAGCGAACTGCCGGACGAGGACACGGCACTGCTGCTGGCCCTGTTGGCGCGTGACGTGGCGGTGCGGGACGCCGCCTGGGCACTGATCAGCCCGCGAGAGGCCGACTCCCACATCGCACTCTGGTCCCGGGTGGTCAGCTGCTGTGTGCCGGAGTTGGCGAGCGGCCCCTTGTGTCTGCTCGGTGTCGCGGCCTGGATCGGCGGCAACGGAACGCTGCAGATGTGCTGCGTCGACCGTGCCCAACAACTCGATCCGGGCTACTCGATGGCCGAACTGCTGTCCGAGCTCAACCGGCGGGCGGTGCCGCCGGAGCTCTGGAACGACATCGCGCCGGGCCTGCGGGGCGAGATCCGAGCGTCGGTGTCCGGCCGCTAGGTTGACGCCATGACGCGATTCGTGGTGTGCGGTGAGACCCTGATCGACCTTGTCAAGGACGACACCGCACCGAGCGACACGTTCGCCAGCAGCTGGCTGGCCCTCTCGGCCGGCGGTCCGATGAACTCCGCCGTAGCGCTCGGCATGCTCGGCAACGAGACACATTTCCTCGGTCGGATCTCCAACGACGACTTCGGTCGGCAGCTACGGGGCCACATCACCTCGGCCGGGGTCGACCTCGACCTGGCCGTGAGCACCGAGGAGTTCACCTCGGTGGCCGTCGTCAGCCTGGATGAGCAGGGCAAGGCCGCCTACGCGTTCCACTTCAACGAGACGGCCAACTTCAACTGGCGACCCGAAGAGCTGCCGACCCTGACCTCGGCGGACTGGCTGCACGTGGCCTCGCTGGCTCTGGTCGTCGACCCCGGGGCCGAGGTCCTGCTGGACTGGGTCCGAGAAACCGAGGCGTTGCTGTCGATCGATCTCAACATCCGTCCGACGGTGATCCGGGATCCGAAGGAGTACTGGCGTCGGGTGCAGCCGTGGATCGAGGTGGTCGGTCAGCGTGGCGGCATGGTCAAAGCCAGCGACGACGACGTCGACTTCCTGGCCCGGGCGGGGATCGCCGACGGCTCGGGTGGTGGTGCTGCTGGTTCTGGGGCTGGGGCGGCTGCTGCGCCGTCCTGGAAGGAACTGGCCGAGCACTACCGGCAGGAGTACGGCGTCGGCTTCGTCCTGATCACCCGGGGCGAGGGTGGCGCGTCCGCACTTCCCCACGACGGCGACTGGGTCGACGTGGACGGCTTCCCGACCGACGTGGTCGACACGGTCGGGGCCGGCGACACGTTCATGGCCGGATTCCTGGACGGCTTCGTGGCCCGCAGCAGCGATCTGTCCGCGGCGCTGACCAGGGGTGCGGCGGCCGCCTCGATCGTCTGTTCGCGCAAGGGTGCCCAGCCACCGACGGCCGACGAGGTCGATGCGCTGATCGCCCGGGAGCGCTGAGGAACGGACCGGACCGGACCGGATCGGCTGAGAACTGGATCAGTCGCCCGAGTCGGTGGCGGCCGTGTGCCCGGAGGATCCGGCCGCGTCCCGCAGCGCGCCGACAGCCTGGTCCGCGCGCTCCGAGCTCGGGCGCCCGCCCTCCGGCTCCGTCAGATAGAACGTGTCGATGGCCTGGCCGGCCAACGTGGACAGCTGGGCCGAGCGGATGTTGAGACCTTGCCCGGCCAGCGCCGCGCCGAGCGCCCAGAGCAGCCCACCGCGGTCGCCGGCCCGGACCTCGACCACCAAGGCCGACTCGCTCGCCTCCGGGATCGTCTGGACCACCGGTGCCGGAGCGTCGCGCTGGGTGCGGGCATCGCGGCGCTGGACCCCGGAGAGGACTCGGGTGTCGTGATCGGCCAGCCGCTCCAGCTGGGTGATCAGGTAGGCCCGGTCGGGCAGGTCCTCCGGGTCGCGGGTCTCGATCCGCCAGGTGTTGACCGCCACCCCGCCGAAGCTGGTCAGCATCCCGGACCGGACCGTCACCTGGTGGGCGGCGAGCAAGCCGGCGGTGTCGCTGAACAATCCGACCCGATCGGCCTGGGCGATGGTCATCTGCAACCCGTCGGGCACGGCCGTGACGTCGATCCGGGGCCGGCCGTCGGCGCGGACCTTGGTGGCCAAATCCCGCCCGGTCAGCGTCTCGGCGGGCGGCCGTCGCTCCTCGCCGCCCAGTCGGCTCATCACCTGCGCGGCCAGGCCGTCGATCAACTGCGCCCGCCAGGGTGACCAGGCGGCCGGTCCGGCGGCGCGGGCGTCGGCCTCGGTCAGCAGCCGGAGCAGCTTCAGCACCTCGACCCGGCCGTCCACCGCGGCAATCAAGGCTTCGCTGGTCGCCGGATCGGTGTGGTCGCGCCGGGTGGCCAGATCGGGCAACGTCAGATGCTCGCGGACCAGTAACTCGACCAGGTCGGCGTCCTCGGCCTCCAGGCCCAGCTCGGTGACGACCCGACGGGCGATCGGCGCTCCGACCGCCGCGTGGTCGAGCCCGGCGACCGGCCCTTGCCGATGTCGTGGAACAGGGCAGCAAGCAGCAGCAGGTCCGGGCGCTCCACCTGGGTCAGGAACGGCTGACACTCGACCACCGCCTGGACCGAATGCCGGTCCACGGTGTGCCGGTGGATCGGATTGTGTTGCGGCTTGGCCCGGATCGTCTCCCACTCGCCCAGCCAGCGACGGATACAGCCGTTCAGCTCGAGCGCCTCCCAGACCGGCAGTAGCGCCGGCCCGGCCGAGAGTATCTCGAGCAGCGCCTCCAGAGCCGGGGCCGGCCACGGGGTCGGCAGGCGCGGCGCCGACCGGCCCAGGTTCTCGGCGGTGACGGGGGACAGCACCAGCTCACGCTGGGCGGCCAGCGCGCCGGCCCGGAGCCCGAGCAGCGGGTCGGAGGTCGAAGCGTCACGACCGAGCCCTACCTCGCCCTGGTGGATGATCAACCCGTACGGGCCGGGGGTCATGGCGGGTCCGCGTGGTCGTCGGGCGAAGCTGATCACCCGCCGGACCGGCACCACCTGACGGGCGGCCCGGGCGGTCAGATCGACGGCATAGCCGATCCGGCGCGCGGCCAGCGAGACGTGCCGGTGCAGCAGATCGGCGTCGGGATAGCCGAGCATCGCGGCGACCTCGTCGGTCTCGGCGGCCAGCAGCCGGTCCAGCGGCCGACCGGAGCTCACGTGCAGCGCGTCCCGGACGTCCAGCAGTCGGTCGTAGGGCGGCTGCACGCCCACGTGCGGCTGGTCGGTCAGCCAGGTCGCGGCCAGGGCCCGCAGCATGCTCATGTCCCGGAAGCCGCCGCGGGCCTCCTTGAGATCGGGCTCCAGCAGGTAGGCGGCGTTGCCGAACGTCCGACGCCGTTCCTCGATCGAGGCCAGCAGTTCCGGCAGCCGTTTACGCGCCCCGTTACGCCAACTGGTCAGCAGAGCGCTGCGGGCCGAGGCGGCCAGTCCGGCATCACCGGCCAGACCGCGCAGGTCCAGCAGCCCGATCCCGGCACTGAGCTCGCTGACCCGCGATGCTCGCGCATTCGACCGGCGTCCGGACCGAGTGGTCGAGCTTGACCTTGGCGTCCCAGATCGGATACCAGAGCCGCTCGGCCAGTGCGCTCACGCCGGCGGTCTTGCCGTCGTGCAGCAGGACCAGGTCGATGTCGGAGCGCGGGCCGAGCTCGCGCCGGGCCAGACTTCCCACACAGGCCAGGGCGACGCCCTGATCGGGACCGCCGACCTGGGTGTAGAGCGCGACCACGGCCCGCTCCATCACCTCGGAGACACAACGCCGACGATCCGGCCCCCCACTGGTTTCCCAGGAGGACCGGATCGCGACGTCGAGGCACTCGCTGGTCAGGTCACGCTTCAGAGCGCATCCAGCCCACGCTCACCCGTCCTCACGCGGACGACGTCATCCACGCCGACGGTCCAGACCTTGCCGTCACCGATGCGGCCGGTCCGAGCGCTCTTGACCAGTACGTCGACGATGTCTGCAGCGTCACCGTCGTCGACGAGCACCTCAAGTCGAACCTTGGGCACCAGGTCCACGGTGTACTCGGCGCCGCGGTAGACCTCGGTGTGGCCCCGTTGGCGGCCGAAGCCACTCGCTTCGCTGACGGTCATCCCTTCGATGCCGAACGCCTCCAGTGCGGTCTTCACATCGTCCAACATGTGTGGCTTGATGATCGCGGTGACGAGCTTCATGCCGACACCTCCTCATGCTTGCCGTGGCCGGACTCCGGGGTGGAGTCGTCGGTGGGGTCCGGGCGGGGTGCGCCGATCCCGCCCGACAGGGTCGAGCGGAGCGCCCCGCCGAAACTACCGAGATCGTAGGCCGTCTCGGCGTGCTCGATCTCATCGACGCCCTGCCGTTCGTCATCCTCGCTGACCCGGAAGCCGATGATCTTGTGCAGCAGGCCACCGATGATCAGAGTCAGCACGAAGCTGTAGACCAGCACCGCGATCGCACCGACGACCTGGCGCCAGAGTTGGTCGACGCCGCCGCCGTAGAACAGTCCGCTGACGCCGGCCGGGGCCGCGTCGGTCGCCAGCAGGCCGACCGAGATGGTTCCCCAGAGGCCGCCGACCAGGTGGACGCCGACCACATCGAGGGAGTCGTCGTAGTTCAGCTTGTACTTCAAGCCGATTGCGGTGGAGCAGAGCACGCCCGCGACCGCGCCGATGATGATCGCGCCGATCGGGCTGACCGAGGAACAGGACGGGGTGATCGCGACCAGACCAGCCACCACTCCGGAAGCCGCGCCGAGCGAGGTGGCGTGGCCGTCACGGAAGCGTTCGGTGAGCAGCCAGCCGAGGGCAGCGGCACCGGTGGCGACCATGGTGTTGACCCAGACCGTGGAGGCCGTCGTGCCGGCCGACAGCGCCGAGCCGGCGTTGAAGCCGAACCAGCCGAACCACAGCAGACCGGCGCCGAGCATGACCAGGGTCAGGTTGTGCGGCCGCATCGGATCCCGTTTGAAGCCGTGCCGGCGGCCCAGGATGAGGGCTAACGCCAGACCGGCCGAACCGGCGTTGATGTGGACCGCCGTTCCGCCGGCGAAGTCGATCGCCTTCAGGTTGTTGGCGATCCAGCCGCCGACATGGCTGCCGCTGGAGAAGTCGAAGACCCAGTGCGCGACCGGGAAGTAGACGATGGTGGCCCAGATGACGGTGAAGATCATCCAGGTCCCGAACTTGGCCCGGTCGGCGATGGCGCCGGAGATCAGGGCCACGGTGATGATGGCGAAGACGGCCTGGAAGGCGACGAAGGCCATCACCGGGTAATCACCGGTCTGGTTGTCGAAGCTGACCGAGGTGGTGGCCCCCATCAGGCCCTTGAGGCCGAGATACTGGCCCGGGTTACCGAGCAGGCCGCCGCCGACGTCGTCGCCGAAGGCCATCGAGTAGCCCCACAGCACCCAGATGACCGAGATCGAGGCCAAGGCCCCGAAGCTCATCATCATCATGTTCAGGACGGTCTTGGCCCGGACCATGCCGCCGTAGAAGAAGGCCAGACCCGGGGTCATCAGCAGCACGAGTGCCGCCGATGCCAGGAGCCACGCCGTGGTCCCCGTGTCGATCGCGAGTGGAGTCATGTCACAACTTTCGGTGAGTGGAATGAGGAACGCGACTGGAGGGAAGACCGCGCGCGCATCCCGACTCGGTGGTGAAGGGTCGCGCACTGCCTTGCCGATACTCTGCTTGGCTCGTGTTGCGCCAAGCTCCGCAGGCGTTACGGCGACGTTTCAAAAACTTGGGCGGTGTGACAGGCGTGTTTCGGCCGGCGGTAGGCGAACCGTCGCCGACGGCCGCAGACGCCGGCGACCGGACGGTGACTGCTCAGTTCTGCAACTGCTCCAGACCGGGGACGACCCGGGTCGCGTTGAACTCGGCGATCTCGTAGGTGGCCAGTCCACGCTCGCTGAACGGATCTTCGGCCACGCGCTGCTCCAGGTCACTTCGGGTCGTGCCGGAGGCCAGGATCACCCCGCCCCGCCGGGGGATCTGTCGGCCGGAAGCCAGGAAGATGCCGTCGCTGAACTGCTGGTCCAGCCACTCGGCGTGGTCGTGGAGAGCGGCATCGATCTCGACCAGGTCGACCACGTAGGTCAGCGTGAGCACGAACATTTCTGCAGACTAACGGCCGGCTCGGGCAGGCTGATGGGGGCGTCGGATTCCTGTGAATTCCGGGGTTGGGCCCTAGGTCGGGTCAGTCGGTCTGGTAGCCGTTAGGGTTCTGCTGTTGCCAGCGCCAATGGTCGACACACATCGTGTCCAGGTCTCGGGTCGCGGACCAACTCAGATCGGCGAGGGCCGCGGACGGATCGGCGTAGCTGACCGGGGAGTCGCCGGGCCGACGGGGCCCGATCTCGTGTTGGATGGGATGCCCGACCGCCTGTTCGAACGCGCCCAGCACCTCCAGCACCGACGAGCCGTGGCCGGTGCCCAGGTTCCAGCGGTGCGCGCCCGGGTGCTCGGGCAGGAATTCGAGTGCGGCCAGGTGGCCGGCGGCCAGGTCGAGCACATGGATGTAGTCACGGACGCAGGTGCCGTCGGCGGTCGGGTAGTCGTCGCCGTAGACCACCAACTTCTCCCGGCGGCCGACCGCGACCTGGGCGATGAAGGGCATCAGGTTGTTGGGAATTCCGGTCGGGTCCTCTCCGATCCGGCCCGAGGGATGGGCGCCGACCGGGTTGAAATAGCGGAGCAGGGCGACTTGCCACCGGTCGTCGGCGGCGGCGACGTCGGTGAGGATGTCCTCGATCTGTTCCTTGGTGCGGCCGTAGGGATTGGTCGCGTCCAACGGCATCTTTTCGGTCAGCGGCACCTGCTCGGGTGCGCCGTAGACGGTGGCCGAGGAGGAGAACACGATGGTCCGGACGCCGACGGCATCCATCGCCTGCAGCAGTCCGAGCGTGCCCCCGGTGTTGTTGGCGTAGTAGGACAGGGGTTCGGCCACCGACTCGCCGACCGCCTTGAGCCCGGCGAAATGGATCACCGCATCGATCTGGCGCTCGCGCAGCAGGTGCTCCATCGCTGCCTGGTCGCCGATGTCGGCCACCACCAGGGGCGCCTCGCGACCGGTCAGTCCGCCGACCCGGACCAGCGACTCGGGGCTGGCGTTGACCAGGTTGTCGACGACCACCACCTCGTGACCGGCCTCCAGCAGGACGACGGCGGTGTGCGATCCGATATAACCGGCTCCGCCGGTGAGCAAGACCTTCATGGCCGCACCCTATCGAGCAGACCCAGGTGCGGCGCTGAGATCGCCACGTCCTCGACCGATTGGTTCAGCACCCGGCCGAGATCGGCCGACGGCCCCTCCAGGTCGTGTGCGCGGAGGCCGTGGCCGGCCACGAACGGAATCACCTCGAGTCGCAGACCGCGCCTGGTGGGTCGGGTGCGCCAGCGGCCGACGATCCGGCCGTCGTGCAGGACGACCGGACTGACCTGCCCGTTGGTCGCGGACCAGAGGCTGGCCAGGCTCGCCTCGTCCAGGAACCGGCCCCGGCCGTCCATCCGGTAGCCCAGCATCAGGGCGTCGAATTCGGGCAGCAGTCGGGTGCCGGGGTCGGAGCCACCCTCACCACCACCCGATCCCCTGGTCACCACTGGGTCGGCGTTCGGTCCGGCGTTCGGTCCGGCGTTCGGTCCGGCGTTCGGTCCGGCGTTCGGTCCGGCGTTGACGCCCGGTGGCTCGACCAGATCCAGCAGTTCCTCACCCGCGGGACCGACGAGACGGCATACCTCGTCGCCCAGTCGGGCCAGGCCCAGCGTGACCGGGGTCAGCCGGAGCCCCGTCCACCAGGCTACGTCGACCATCCGGGCCGGCCCGTAGGCGCTGAGGTGCAGCCGGATCAGTTGCTCGATCGCCTCGTCCGCACCGACGACCGGGATCGACCCGTCCTGGATCAGCCGCCGGGCCGTACGGTGCAGCACGTCGGTGCGCCTCTCCCACCGTCCGTCCTTCGGCCGACGGCAGAGCCCGCTCTGGCCCCAGACCAGCGACTCGGCCAGCGTGCCCCGGACTCGATCGGCAACCCCGGGTGAGTCGTGCTCGACCAGCCAGGCCCGGCCGCGGTCGACCAGATCGGACCGCTGCACCCAGTTCGGTCCACAGATCTGCTCGATCGCCGCCGCGAACTGGTCGGCGTCGACGCGGTCCAGCTTCAGGTGGTGCCGGACGGCCTTGTCCCGCTCGAGCCGCGCGGCGGCGTTCAGCCAGCCGAACTGCCGGGAGTTGCTGACGTGCACGGTGCCCCGCAGATTCGAGCCCTTCAGCAGCGCGCCCTCCTCGAACGCCGACTGCACGCTGGCGTAGTCGATACCGGGCAGCCGGGCGGCGATGCCGACGAACGGCGCCCGCGGGACCTGCGACTGAATCGGGCCGATCCGGTCGATCAGCTCGCCCAGCGCTTGCCGGTCGCATCCGTCGACCCGGGGGAACTGGCGGGCCAGGGTCAACCGGGCCAGCCCCGCTGCACTGAGTCGGCTCACCCCGGGACCCGTTCGGGCACGGCGCTCACGGCGCCGTACAACTCGGGTCGACGGTCGCCGAAGGCGTCGTTGCGGCCGGTCACCGTCTTGTCCGCGGACCGGCTGAGCTCGACCTCAGCCATCAGTGTGACGGCGCGTCCGAGGGCGGTCTCGGTGATCGGGTAACCGTCCGGGTCACAGACCAGGCTGCCGCCGATCCACTGCTGGCCGCGCTCGGCCCCGGCCCGATCGGCGACCACCAGGTAGACCCGGTTGCAGGCGGCGTTGGCCTGGGCCTTGGCCATCTCCACCGGCCGCTCACCCGGTGGCCAGGCCGGCCCGAGCGGCCAGTTGGACGGCCCGACGATCAGCTCGGCTCCGGCCAACGCCGCCGCCCGGACGAACTCGGGGAACTCCAGGTCGTAGCAGATCATCACCGCGATCCGGCCGAGCCGGGTCGTCACCACCGGGGCCGGCTCGTCACCGGCACTGAACCAGAGTTTCTCGGCGTCCCAGAGGTGGGTCTTCCGGTAGCAGGCGCGCAGCTCGCCGTCCTCGACCAGCACCGCGCTGTTGAAGATCGCGTCGCCGGGCCCGCGCTCGCAGAACCCGGCCACCAGCACCACCCGGTGTCGGGCCGAGAGCCGCCGGAAGAGCTCGACACTCGGACCGTCCAGCGTTTCACTCCGCGCCCGCCCCTCGGCGTGGTCGGCGAACAGGTAGCCCGACGTGCTCAGTTCGGGCAGCACGACCAGCTCCGCCCCGTCGGCGGCGGCTTGGTCGACCGCCCGCTCGACGGCCTTCCGGTTGCCCTCCGGATCGTCGACGTCGATGGCGAGCTGACAAACGGCGAGCCGGCACGATCTGATCACGACGTCATCTTGACCGAAGGCTCCGACAATTCCGCCTCTGACGCCACTTGACCCCCGCTGGGACGATGGCGCGGTGCGTACCTATCGGGCTCTGGACATCGTGGCCAAGCTGGCCCTGTTCGCCCTCCTGACGCTCGATGTCGTCTTTCCCGACCTCACCGGGAACAAGGCGCACGCCTCGACCGGCCGGCTGATCGTCTATCCGCTCGCCGTGCTGATCGTCCCGATCGGTTGGGCGATCACCGCCCGGTGGCGGGCGGGGCGGGAGAACCGCCCGATCGATCCGCGGATCGAGGGCCGCACCGGCTATCCCTGGGCCGCCGACCTGCTGCTCACGCTGCCCTGGTTGCTGGACACCCTCGGCAACCGGTTCGGCCTGTTCGAGTCGATCTCGTGGTGGGACGACATGATGCACTTCCTGAACTGGCTGCTGCTGACCGGCGGCATGCTGGTGGCCTGGCGGGCTCGCCGGGAGACCCGCTCCCTGGTGGTGATCATGGTGTCGCTCGGCTTCGGCGGTACCGCCGCGCTGGCCTGGGAGCTGCTCGAGTACGCCTCGTTCAACCGGTTCTCCGACATTGCGGCCGCGATCTACGTCGACACCCTCGGCGACCTGAGCCTCGGCACCCTCGGATCGTTGGTGGCTGCGTTGATCGCCGTCCTCGTCCGCCGACGCGGGCCGGCCTAGCTCGGCGACCCGGCCGGGCGGAATGGGCTAAACTCCACCCCGTGTCCAGCACCGCACTCCTTCGCTAGCCGCGCGACTTCGCGCGGCTGACCCCTCCTGCCTGACGGCCGAGGGGTTTTTTCATGCTCAGGGGCACCGAGTTGGCGAGACGATACGAGACGAGGACAGGGACGTGACCGACCAGATGCAGCAGCCGGCGGCGGAACGCAGGGCGGACGAGGGTGTGCGCTACGACGCGGTGGCAGCCCAGCAGCGCTGGCAGGAGTTCTGGGAGACCCACCAGACCTTCCAGGCCCGGGACGACGACATGCGCGAGCGCCGCTACGTGCTGGACATGTTCCCCTACCCCTCGGGTGATCTGCACATGGGCCACGCCGAGGCGTTCGTGATGGGCGACGTGGTCGCGCGTTTCTATCGGGCACAGGGTTTCGACGTGATGCACCCGATCGGCTGGGACTCCTTCGGGCTGCCGGCCGAGAACGCGGCCATCCAGCGCAACGCCCACCCCGCGGAGTGGACGTACGCCAATATCGAGACCCAGGCCAACTCGTTCAAGCGCTACGGCCTGAGCCTGGACTGGTCGCGGCGGCTGCACACCTCCGATCCGGAGTACTACCGCTGGACCCAGTGGCTGTTCCTGCGGTTCCGTGAGCGCGGGCTGGCCTACCGCAAGGCCAGCTTCGTCAACTGGTGTCCGAAAGACCAGACCGTGCTGGCCAACGAGCAGGTGATCGGCGGTATGTGCGAGCGCTGCGGCAGCGTGGTCACCAAACGCGAACTGACCCAGTGGTTCTTCAAGGTCACCGAATACGCCCAGCGGCTGCTGGACGACATGGCCGAGCTGGAGGGCGGCTGGCCGGATCGGGTGCTGACCATGCAGCGGAACTGGATCGGCCGCTCGGAGGGGGCCTACGTCGACTTCCAGATCGAAGGGCGAGACGAACCGGTCACCGTGTTCACCACCCGTCCCGACACCTTGTTCGGGGCCACCTTCTTCGTGCTGGCCCCGGATGCGGCGCTGGCTGCCGAGGTCGTCAGCGAGGAGGCCCGGCCGGCGTTCGAGGCCTATCTGGAGCAGACCAAACAGGCCACCGAGATCGAGCGGCAGTCCACCGAGCGGCCCAAGACCGGGGTCGATCTGGGTGTTCACGCCATCAACCCGGCGACCGGTGAGCCGATAGCGGTGTGGGCGGCGGACTACGTGTTGGCCGACTACGCCACCGGTGCGGTGATGGGCGTCCCCGCCCATGATCAACGCGATCTGGACTTCGCCCGCGTCATGGGTCTGCCGGTCCGGCAGGTGATCGACACCGGCGCCGAAGATCCTGCGGAGACAGGGATCGCCACCCCGGGCGACGGACGCTACGTCAACTCCGGTCCGTTGGACGGGCTGAGCGACAAGGCCGCCGGGGTGTCGAGGATCATCGCCCAGTTGGAGGCCGACGGGGTGGGCCGGTCCGCGATCATGTTCCGGCTGCGGGACTGGCTGCTGAGCCGACAGCGCTATTGGGGCTGCCCGATCCCGATCATCCACTGCCCGTCCTGCGGCGAGGTCGCGGTGCCGGATGACCAACTGCCGGTCGAGTTGCCGTACCTGACCGGTGCCGATCTGTCGCCCAAGGGCACCTCGCCGTTGGCTGCCGCGACCGACTGGGTGAACGTCGACTGCCCGACCTGCGGTGGTGCGGCGAAGCGGGACACCGACACCATGGACACCTTCGTCGATTCGTCCTGGTACTTCTTCCGCTATTGCTCACCGGGCGATGTCGAGGCACCGTTCGATCCCGACGACGTCCGCCGCTGGATGCCGGTCGACCAGTACGTCGGTGGGGTCGAGCACGCCATCCTGCACCTGCTCTACATGCGGTTCTTCACCAAGGTGCTCTTCGACATGGGGCTGGTCGACTTCATCGAGCCGATGCGCCGGCTGTTGAACCAGGGCCAGGTGATCAATCAGGGCAAGTCGATGAGCAAGTCGCTGGGCAACGGGGTCGACCTGGGGGCGCAGATCGACGCGTTCGGGGTGGACGCGATCCGTCTGACGGTCGTCTTCGCCGGACCGCCCGAGGACGACATCGACTGGGCGGACGTCTCCCCGGCCGGGTCGTTGAAGTTCCTGCAGCGGGCCTACCGGATCGCCGTCGAGGCCGGCGGCGCCAGCCCCGTGGGCACCGATCCGCAGACCGGCGATGTAGATCTGCGGCGGACGATCCACCGGTATCTGAACGAAATCGGTGAGTTGATCAGCTCGCAGCGGTTCAACGTCGCCGTGGCCCGGATCATGGAGATGACCAACGCCACCCGCAGGGCGATCGACTCCGGACCGGGGGCCGCCGACCCGGCCGTTCGGGAGGCCGCCGAGGTGATTACCGTGACCCTGAGCCTGATCGCTCCCTACGTCACCGAGGAGATGTGGGAGCAGTTGGGTCATCGCCCGTCGGTCGCCGACGCGGGCTGGCCGAAGGTCGACGATTCCCTGCTGGTCAAAGAATCGGTGACCTGCGTGGTCCAGATCCAGGGCAAGGTCCGGGGACGACTGGAGGTGAGTCCCGAGATCGCCGAGGACGAGCTGCGCGAACGGGCGCTGGCCGAGAAGTCGGTGGTCACCGCCCTGAACGGCCGCGCGGTGGCCAAGGTCATCGTCCGAGCGCCCAAGCTGGTAAGCATCGTCCCGGCATGAGTGGGCGTTCCGACATGAGCGGGCCCGCTCGGATTCGGATGTCAAGCGCACCGTCCAGCCCTGAACCGTGCCGGCCGGGAACGTCTCTGTGCTGCTCGCCACCGAGGACCAGGTGAACGTGTTTCTCTAGGACGGCGGGATCGTCGCCGACCCGGAGGGCATCAGCGCCCACGGTCACCAGAACAGCACCGCTCGACAGATGTGCAACCACGAAGGCGATGTGATCAAAGCCGCCGCGCTGCGAGCGATCAAGCGGCGCCGGTGATCTCGGCCAGCACGCCGAGATGGTCACTGCCGGCTACGTTCACCGTGGTCGACGCGGTCGCGGTCAGGCCGGGGCCGAGCAACACGTGATCGATCTCGATCAGCGGTGGGACGGGTTCGTTCGACGGGTAGGTCGGCCGGTGGCCGGCGCCGGCGAGATCGGTACTGCTGCGATAGCCGTCGGCCCGCAGCAGCCGGAGGGGCCGGTGGCTGTCGACGGCGTTGAAGTCGCCGGAGACGATGGTTCGCGGCGTGGTGGGGATCAGCCGACGCAATAAATCCTGTTCTGTGCGCCAGTCGGTGCCACCGCGGAAGGGCCGGACGGGGTGCACGGCCAACAGCTCGACATCGCCCAGGTGTGGCACCGCCACGGTGACCGACCAGGTCTGATGGAGCAGACCGGACAGCGGATGCCCGCCCCGTAACGGAAAGCGGCTGAACACCGCGCTGCCGTCGGCGCCGTCGGACGGCAGGGTGTTCGGCGTCGCATAAGGGAAGCGTTCGTTCCAGCCCCGCGCACGCAGCGCTTCCAGAATCGGTCCCGTCGCCTCGACCAGGACCACGACGTCGGCATTCTCGGCGGCGCGCATCGCGCTGTCCGGATCGGCCTCGCCGAGCTTGAGATTCTGGCTCAGCAGGGTGAACCCGACGGTGCTGCCGACGGTGCTGTTGACGGGGCGGTCGTCGCCGAGGTAGCGGGGCACGATCCAGGAGGCGTGCAGAGCCCCGATCCCGAGCGAAAGTGCGCCGACGACCAGTGGCAGTGGACCGCGACGGGCGACGAAGGCGACCGCCGCGGCGCCCACCGAGATCAGGTAGGCGCCGAGGCCGTAGTCGCTGAACGAGGTGGCCATCACGAAGGTGTCGCTGTGCAGTGGGGTCGAGTCCTCGGGCAGCGAGCGCCCGACCGTGGTGGCCAAGCCGAGCGCACCGGCCACGATCGCCACCCGGGTGGCGATTCCGGCCACCCGCTTCGCAGCGGTGGGTCTGCTCATCGCTCGCCCATCCCGCTTCTCATCGGGTGCCACCGACGACGGCTCGCAGGCCGCGGTGGTCGGTACCGGCCACGGCGAAGGAGCTGACCGACGAGGCCGTCAGCTTGTCGTTCAGCAGGATGTGATCGATCGGCAACAGCGGCGGGATCCTCGAGTTGGACGGATAGGTCGGCAACCAGCCCGCTCCGGCGACGTCGGTGGCCGATTCGTATCCGTCGGCGTACAGCCGGCGCATCGGGGCGTGATCGTCGATGGCGTTGAAATCTCCGGCGACGATCACCGGTCCGGAGCCGAGTGTACGCAGGAAGTTCTCCAACACGGCGTGCTCTCTGACCCACTTTCCGTTGCCGCAGAAAGGGTTGCAGGGATGAGCGCCGACCACGGTCAGGTCGCCGATCTGTGGGACGTCAGCCACGACGCTGCGCATCTGCCAGGAGGTCGACGGCAGCAACTGAGCGTCGCTGAGCGGGAAGCGGGAGAAGATCGCCGAGCCGTTCGAGACGGTCTGCTGCGAGGGGACGATGTAGGGGAAGCGGGCGGCCATCGGTCCGTTACGCAACCCCTGCAACGCCCACGGTGTGACCTCGACCAAGACGACGATGTCGGCGTCGGAGGCGATGGCGGCCAGTTCGGACCGGTCGGCCTGGCCGGCCCGCAGGTTCAGGCTGAGCACGGTGATCGGGTCGGTGGTCATCGGGCGGTCGTCGGCGACGAAAAACGGCGCCTGCCAGCTCAGCTGCCAGAGCAGCAGCGCAGCGGTGAGCGTCGAGACCACCCCAAGGACGGTGCGCTGACGGGCGCGGATCAGGGCCACCAGGAAGCAGCCGAGGCTGACCGTGCTGAACACGACGCCGTAGGGGACGAATGATGCGGTCAGGGCTTCGACGTCCTCGGTCGGCGGGAAGACCCGCAAGATCACCGCGTACACCCCGGGGAAGAAGGCCAGCGTGGCTATCCCCACCCAGAACGCCTGGAAGCGATGCGGGGTTGCGGTCGGCTCCAGCGGGGGTGCGGAGGTGGCGGCCATGCTCGTCGTCTTCGCCATGGCCTTCCTTTCTTATCTCGGTCTTCGTGCGGTTCGATGGCCCGTCGGCTCGTTGGCGGCCCGTCGTCGGTCTGTCGTCGGTCAGTCGTCGGTCTGTCGTCGGTCCTTCGTCGGTCCTTCGATCAGTTATCGATCGGAGGTTCGGCTCCGCCGGGCGGCACGCGGATTGGACTTGATCATCCGCAGTTCCGGCGGCTTCGGCGGGTAGGGCGAGCGACGCCTATTGTCGGTGTCCCGCCAGCCATGATCGCTGTAGAAGCCAACCGCACGCAGGTTGTCCTCCAGCACCCACAGGCTGGCCTCAGTCATGTCCGGGTCGCCGAAGATCTCTGCCTCGGCGCACCGGAGCAGCATCGCGCCGCAGCCGTGCCGCTGATCGTCCGGCGCTACGGCCAGGTGCAGCACGGCGTTCGCGCTGTGAGCCACGACGCCGATCGGTCGGTCGCCCTGCGACGTGCCCGGGTGAAGGGTGCGGGCGACGAAGGTCTGCTTGCGCGGGTCCTGCAGCACGTCGCGCCAGCGTTCGGTCACCGTGTCGATCGGGAACGGGAACCGCTGCCCGGGGAAGATGTGGTCGAGGGCATCGATGCTGGCCGATCTCTCCAGCGCAGCCAACTGGACCTCGAGGCCGGGCCGGGCCCGAACGATCCGGTACTGCCCGCGGACCTCGATCGGGGGATGGTGGCGTTGCCACCGCTCCCACACCTCGTCGCCGATCCGATCCGCGCGGGCCGGCCGTTCGTGCCGCAGGTCGCGTGCCGACTTCTGGACGCACCACGCCTCAGCTCGATCTTCCGGCCCCGCAACGATCAGACCGTTGCCGCCCGGTTGGACCACCGCGATCTCCTGCCAGGAGAAGCGATGCGTCCGGAACGGATTCCTGATCACCAGTTGCTCCTGGCTGGCGATGATCCTTGGATGTAGTCCGAAGCGCCAGCAGTACAGCAGCCCGAGCAGGGCGAGGGCGGCCAGCAGGGCGGACACCCACAGGTCGTGCCCGCTCCGCCAGATCACCACGGCCAGGGCGGGCAAACCGATCAGGCAGGTCAGGGCTAAGACCGAGACGAGGGTCAGGACGGTTCGGGACGCGCGCCAGACCCGGCGGCGCGCTTGCTCCATCGAAACTCCAGACCAGATCGAGTCGTTCGCACCGGGGCGAACCAGAACGGGTGCGATCGGCTCACCCGCTCGCGGCAAGAATCTACCGTGTCAGGTGGGCGGGCACGGCATATCCGGATGCGGTTGTCCCCAGCTCGAGCGCCGTTCGGAGCGTTGTCCACAGCGAGTTCGGGTCGGGGTACGAACGAGGTCGCGGGTCCTTAGTGTCCAACCATGGCTTCCCGACTCGACCTCGATCGCCGGGTGGAGGAGCGGCTGGCCCGGCTGGAGCTTCACGGCGGGCTGCTCGGTCCGCTGTCCGCCCGACACGCGCGCGCCACACTGCCGGCCGACGATGCGGTGCCGGCCGACGAAGCGGTGCCGATCAATGCTGCGGTGCCGATCGATGGTGCGGTGCCGATCGATGCTGCGGTGCCGATCGAAGCTGTGGGGAGCGACGACAGGTTCGCCGAAGACAAGGTCTCGGTCGTGCGGTCTCGTCCGAGCGAGTTCGACTCGGTGGCCGAGGACGCGCCTCCAGGCTCGCTCCGAGCGCTATCGCGGGTGCCCGGCCAGCGCCGCACCTTCGGTCGGCGCCAGCTGATGGTGGTCGCAGTCCTGATCGGCGTCGGGCTGCTGTTGGCCGGCTGGGGTGTGTTGCGGGCCCGACCTGTGGCACTGGCCTCGCCCATCGCCGCTCCGACCGCCGCACCGACCGCCGCACCGACCGCCGCACCGACCGCCGCACCGACGGTCGGCTCCTCCCCGCCGGGTCGGGCCTCGGGCCGGTCCACGGCTACCGAAAGTCCAGCCGTTGCGGCAGCCGGCTCGGGGAGTGCCACTGCGACGACCTCCATGTCCGGCCCTGCGTCCACCGGTGCGGCCGCGACCGCGATCGAGGTGCACGTGCTCGGAGCGGTGCATCACCCCGGGCTGGTCCGGCTGCCGGAAGGGGCCCGGGTGGCGGACGCGATCCGGGCGAGTGGTGGCCTCACCGCCTCGGCCGCGCCTGGCCGCCTCAACCTGGCGCAGCCGCTGGGGGACGGTCAGCAGCTCTACCTCGCCCACGCCGGGCACGGCCACAGCGAGATCGACGACCCCAGCGTCCCCGGCAGCTCGACCGACAGCCCGAACGATGATGCGGCCGGGTCACCGGCGACGGCCGGTTCAGGCGGGGCCTCGGCCGCCGGGACGGCCGCCCGGATCAATCTGAACTCGGCCACCGAAGCCGATCTCGACTCGCTCCCGGGCGTGGGTCCCGTCACCGCCGGAAAGATCCTCGCCTGGCGCACCGAACACGGCCGGTTCAGCAAGGTCGAGGAGTTGCAGGAGGTGGACGGGATCGGTCCCAAGACGTACGCGGACCTGTCCGGGCGAGTCACGGTCTGAGTTTCGGCCGTGTAACTGTGCGTACCGACTGCGCTAAGAGTGCGCCGATAGGCGGAGTCGCCCTGTATTTCGGGCCGGACGCACGGCTAGCCTCTCGGCAACGCCTGCTGGTCGAGGACCGCACCGGACGGCGAAACCGACGTGACCCCTCATCAGCAACGACGGGAGAACCACCGTGCCGTTGTCGCCGGCCGTTCCTCAAGCGGGCCTTCCCACTTCGTCGTGCGAGCGCTCCGGTGGCTGAGTGGGTGCGCACGGCACCGGAGGAATTCTCCCACCCGCGCGAGCACGGCAACTGGCGCTCGGGCCGCTGGTCCATCGACTGGACCATCTGGCGCGAGTACGGCGACCCGCTGATCCGG
Source organism: uncultured Actinomycetota bacterium (assembly GCA_963711185.1). GTDB lineage: Bacteria > Actinomycetota > Actinomycetes > Propionibacteriales > Propionibacteriaceae > Microlunatus. The sequence goes on from CAVQDD010000015.1 coordinate 120,482, forward strand.
GCCGGGGCGGTAGGCCCGCTCAGCGGTCTCGATGTCGCCGTCAAAGACGTGTTTTCGGTGGCCGGCTATCGCCGGGGAGCCGGCGTACCCGGGTTCTTGGCCGAGTCGATGCCCGCCACCAGGCACGCCGACGCTCTCGCCACCCTGATGGCGTCCGGTGTCGCGGTCCGCGGTATCGCCCACACCGACGAGTTCGCCTACAGCCTGGTCGGTCGCAACACCCACTACGGCACGCCGCCCAACGCAGCCGTACCAGGCGCGGTCCCGGGCGGCTCCAGTAGCGGTCCGGCAGCGGCCGTCGGCCTCGGGCTCGCCGACATCGGGCTCGGTACGGACACCGCCGGCTCGATCAGGATCCCCGCCTCCTACCAGGGACTGTGGGGGCTACGGACCACCCACGGCTCGGCCTCGAACGACGGCATGGTGCCGCTCGCCCCGAGCTTCGACACCGTCGGACTGGTGACCCGGAGCCCGGAGACGCTGGCCGCGGCCACCCGGGCCCTGCTCGGCCCGGCCGGAATGCCCGGAGACTGGCTGGACCAGTCCGAGCTGGTGATCGACCGGGATCTCCTCTCGGTGCTCGGTGACGGCGTCCGGGCCCTGTTCCGGGCCGGGCTGGAGCGGGTCTCAGGCGACTTCGACCGCCCGCTCGGCCACGTCCGGCTCGGTGATCCCGTGCTGCGGGCCGAGACGGCGCGGCTGGTCCAGGCCGCCGAAGCGTGGCGCGAGCACGGCGGCTGGCTGACGACGCATCCCGGCGCGGTGGGCCGTGACGTCTCCGAGCGGTTCGCGACCGCCGCCGACGTCGACGAAGAGACCGAACGGCGAGCCCGAGCGACGTTGAGCCGGTTGCGGGCCGACCTGGACGAACAGTTGGCGGGCAGGGTCCTGGTCCTCCCGTCGGCGGCCTCGCCGGCGCCGCCGCTGACCAGTAACGCCGCCGAGCTGAACGAGGTACGACGCTCCACCCTGAAACTCACCTCGGTCGCCGGCGTCGGCGGCTATCCGGCGCTGTCGGTCCCCGGTCTGGTGATGACCACGCTGCACGCATCGGCGCCGGTGGGTCTGAGTCTGATCGGGCCCCGCGGCAGCGATCTGGCACTGGTCGAGCTGGGCCGCCGGATCGAGGGCGCACTGCACTAGAGCCGGGTCGACAGTTTCCGGCCGCGGGTTTTCCACAGCGACCACGGGCTCCGGAGCGTTGTCCACAGCTCGGCCTGACGGAAGTCAGGTTTGCGCCAACGTACGCACTGTAGAGACGTGGCCCTCAGTTCAGCGCGACGTGCAGTCCGGTTCCGGCCGGTTCGGGCCGGGCGCGCCATCGACCTCGTTCGGCCGGTCGCCGCCGAGTCGCTCGAACGCGTTCGCCACCGCTGGTCCACTTCGGATTCCGGCCCAGCTGCAGAGAAACCCGGATCACCCATCGCTGGTTTCGATCTGAGACTGGTGCCGGTCGCCGCCGGATGTTGGGCCGGTGCGGGCGCCGGCACCTCCGGGTCCTGGCCGGCCATGCTGGTCGCGGCGATCGGGTCGGCCCTGCTGATCGGACTCGCCCGATGGCGACGGCACTGGCTACCCGCCACGGTGGCCCTCGCGTTGATCGTCGGCGGCACGGTCGGCGCGATCCATCAGCAGTTGATCGCAGGTTCGACGGTGAGCGCGCTGGCCGACTCTCGGGCGGTCGTAATCATGGAGGTGACCCTCTCCGGTGATCCCGACGTCACCGCCGGCGACGGGATCAAGCCCGCCTATCTGACCCGTCGGGCCACGGTGAGCGCCGTCGACGGCCGAGGCCGCGCCTGGCGGGTGCGGACGCCGGTTCTCCTCACCGTGGTCGGCGACGAGCTCGGATCCTGGCGCAGCTGGCCGGCGGGCAGCCAGGTCCGGACGGTGGCCCGGCTGCAGTCGGCCGATCCGGGCTCCGACCTGGCGGCGTTGGCCCGGATCCGTGGGCCGAGCCAGCTGATCGGTGACCCGCCGACCGGTCTGGCGATGGTCGAACGCGTCCGGTCCGGGCTGCGAAGGGCCGTCGCCCATCGTCCGGCCGACCAGCGCGCACTGGTGCCGGCGCTGGTGCTCGGGCGACACGCAGCGATCGACGAAACCACAGCTGGAGGTCGACATTCCGGACCGGGCTGACCCACCTGATGGCGGTGTCCGGCGCCAACCTGACCCTGCTGTTGGCGTTCGTGCTGTTGTTCGCCCGCTGGGCCGGCGTCCGCGGCTGGTGGCTGCGCGGGGTCGGCCTGCTCGGGGTGGCGTCTTCGTCGCGCTCTGCCGGAGTGAGCCGGTCGTGCTGCGCGCCGCGGCGATGGGGGTGGTCGCTCTGGCTGCGTTGGGACAGTCCAGTCCGGGGCGCCGCGGCCTCGCAACCTGCGGTCGCGGTCGTCGCGCTGTTGCTGATCGACCGATCCGTCGGCTCGGGCGGCCGGCTTCGCCCTGTCGGTGCTGGCCAGCGCCGGGATCATCGGCTGGTCGCGGCGCTGGGCGGGCTGCTGGATCGCTGGCTGCCGAGGATCCTCGCCGAGTCGATGACCATGCCGCTGGCCGCCCACCTGGCCACCTTGCCGGTGGTGACCACGCTGTCCGGACGGTGAGTGTGGTCGGCGATGTGGCCAACTCGCTGGCCGGTCCGTTCGTCGGTCCGGCCACGGTGTTCGGCTTCGCGGCCGCCGGATTGTCCTTGGTCTGCACGGGCTTCCGGCCATGATCGCCGGTTGGGCGCGGCTTGGTCGGCCCAGCCGATCCTGTGGATCGCGCATTGGGGTGCCCGCTTCCCGGGGGCGGCCTGCACTGGCCGGCGCACCCGCTCGCGCTCGTCCTGCTGGCGGGGCCGGGCTGTGCGCTGGCCTGGCTGCATGCCCCTGTGCTGCTGGCCCGGCGCTGGCTCGTCCTGCGGGCCGCGTTGGTCATGATCGGCGGCTTCGTCCGGCCGGCGGTCCAGCCGGGCTGGCCCGGTCCGACTGGGCAGATCGTGGCGTGCGACGTCGGGCAGGGCGACGGGTTGGTCGGTCCGGTCGACGACGCGGCAGGCGGTCGTCTTCGATGCCGGGCCGGACCCCGGCCTGATCGAAGAGCTGTCTCGATCAGCTCGGCATCCGCGGCCGTGCCGTTGCTGATCTTCACCCACTTCCACGCCGATCATGTCGACGGGCTCGACGGGGTGCTGGCCGGCCGGCAGGTCGGGGAGATCTGGCTGTCTCCCTACGCGTCCCCTCCGACCGAAGCGGCCCGAGTGATGGCGGTGGCGAGATCGCGCCACATCCCGACCCAGGTGCCGGCGGTGGGGGAGCGGGTCACGGTGGGCCGGGTCGGGCTGCAGGTCTTCGGACCGGTGATCCGGCCACCCCTGCTGGCCCCACTCGCCGGCGAGGACAGCTCGTCGCAGCAGAACGAGGAGAGCATCGTCACCCGGGTTTCGCTGCCCGGGTTGAGCATGCTGGAGACCGGCGACATCGAGCCCACCCAGCAGGCCGCCGTGCTCGAGTCGGGTGCCGATCTGCGCGCGGACGTGCTGAAGATCCCGCACCACGGTTCGGCCAACCAGGACCCGGCGTTCATCGCAGCCACCGGCGCCCGGCTGGCCATCGCGAGTGCCGGTCTGCACAACGACTACGGACACCCGGCCCCGAAGACCGTCCGGTTGGTCCAGTCCGACGGGATGGCCCTGCTCCGCACCGATCTGCAGGGCTCGGTGGCGATCGGGCTCGACCACGGTCGGGTGGTCGCCGTGGCGCAGAAGTCCTGATGGTTCCGAACCCGCCATCTCCGGCCTTCCGCACGCGGCAGGGCGGCTCCGGGAAGGGCGGTATCGGGAAGGCAGCGCTGTCGGTGGCCGGTGGCAGGATGTCGTCCATGACGGGATCGGCGAGTGCGAAGAGTCCGTTCGGGCAGGTCATCCTGATCAGTGGGCCCGAAGGACTGCTGGCCGACCGCGCCGTTGCCGAACGGCTGGCCCGGGCTCGGCGGATCCAGCCCGAGGTCGAGGTCTCCGACGTCGAGGCGGTGAGCCTGGACACGGGCAAGCTCGCCGAGATCACCAGCCCGTCACTGTTCTCCACCTCACGGATCGCTGTAGTGCGCGATCTGGCCCAGCTACCGGCCGACCTCTCCGATCAGTTGGTCGCCTTCACCCGGTCCCCGGAACCGGAGTTGGGCCTCGTCCTGGTCCACGCGGGCGGGGTCAAGGGCAAGGCCGTGCTCGACAAGTTGAAGAAGGCGGGGGTCGAGGTGGTGGACTGCCCGACCACCAAACCCTGGGAGTTGCCCCAGTTCGTCCGGGCCGAGGCCAAGCGATTGGGCAGCAGTGTCGACGTCGAGACCGCCCAGTTCCTGGTCGACGCCGTCGGGCACGATCTGCGCGCCGTCGCTTCGGCGGTCTCCCAGTTGGTCGCCGACAGCACAGAGGGCCAGATCTCCGGCGCGCTGGTCAAGCGTTACTTCGGGGGCCGGTCGGAGGTGACGAGCTTCGCCGTGGCCGACGCCGTCCTCGCCGGTCGGACGGGTCAGGCGATGGAGCAATTGCGCTGGGCGCTGTCGACCGGGGTCGCCCCGGTGCTGGTCACCAGTGCCCTGGCGAGCGGCCTGCGTGGTCTGGGCAAATTCGTCTGCGCTCCGGGTGGTCTGCGTGATGCCGATCTGGCCCGCGCGGTCGGCGTACCTCCCTGGAAGCTACGCACCATGCGTGGTCAGGCCCGAGGCTGGGACCAGGCCGCCCTGGCCCGGGCGATCGCCGTCGTCGCCGCGGCCGACGCCGACGTCAAAGGGGCGGCCGACGACGCCGGCTTCGCCCTCGAGCGCGCCGTCCTGGCCGTTGCCGCCGCCCGCCGCTAGAGCCGCCCGCCGCTAGAGCGGGCCGCCGCTAGAGCCGCCCGCCGCTAGAGCGGGCCGCCGGGTGGCAATGTTCTTTCCGGAGAGCGAGCACGCTTCGGCAGATCTTGTCGGAGAACGCACAACGTCCCGGCTCCATCGGAACCGGGACGCTTGTACGGACCATTCGGCGGGTGAGCCGATCAAGTCGTGCTGCGGCTGGGCGATCAGCCCAACTCGGCAGCTCGGGCGGCAATGGCTGATTTGCGGTTCGCCGCCTGGTTCTTGTGGATGACACCCTTCGACGCGGCCTTGTCCAGGGCGCGGGAGGCATTCCGGGCGGCCGCCTGCGCGACGTCGGCGTCACCGGCGAGGGCAGCCTCGCGGAACCGACGGGTGTGGGTGCGCAGAGCCGACTTGACCGCCTTATTGCGCTGGCGGGCAGCCTCATTCGTCTTGATCCGCTTGATCTGGGACTTGATGTTCGCCACGGGGCAGGCCTCTGAAACTCTCGTTGGTGCTGATCTCGGTCGGGCGCCCAATGCGACAACGTGCTGCCATGCTTCGGACGCGACCGCTCACAATACCAGCGCGACTGGGGTGGCCCAAAATCACACAGCCCTGCTCGCAGGTCGGCAGCCAGTCGGGAGACGATGGGCCGGTGACCGACTACGGACGCCGCCTCAGTTTCGGCGCCTTCATCACGCCGTCCGCCGCATCCGCACCGCAGGTCGTCGAGCTGGCTCAGCTCGCCGAACGGCTCGGACTGGACCTACTTACATTCCAGGATCATCCCTACCAGCCGGCATTCCTCGACGCCTGGACCCTGATCAGCTATCTCGCGGCTCGGACCGAGCGGATCAGCCTCAGCGGCAACGTGCTCAATCTGCCGCTCCGTCCGCCCGCCGTACTGGCTCGCAGCGTGGCAAGCCTGGACCGGCTGAGCGGGGGCCGGATCGAACTCGGTCTGGGCGCCGGTGCCTTCTGGGAGGCGATCGAGGCGATGGGCGGTACCCGGCTGGTCCCCGGCGAGGCGGTCACTGCCCTCGGTGAGGCGATCGAGGTGATCCGGCAGATCTGGGACGCCGACGCCCGGGGCGGGGTCCGGGTCGACGGTGAGCGCTACCGGGTCCATGGAGCCAAGCGAGGTCCGGCACCGGCGCACCCGGTCGGTATCTGGCTGGGCGCCTACAAGCCGAAAATGCTCCGGCTGGTCGGTGCCCGAGCCGACGGTTGGTTGCCGTCGTTGAGCTATCTCGGCGACGGCGACCTCGCCCGGGGTCACGCCGCCATCGACGACGCCGCCCGCTCCGCCGGACGGCAGCCGGCCGACATCCGTCGGTTGCTGAACGTCAGCGTCGAGGACGATGTGGCCGGTTGGACGGAGCGGCTCGCCGGCTACGCCCTGGGCGGGGTGGACACCTTCATCCTGGCCGCCGACGACGCCCGGACCCTCGAGCTGCTCAGCGGTGAGGTCGCGCCACGGGTCCTCGAGTTGGTGAAGGCCGAACGATCCGGTGGGGCGTCGTCCCCGCAGCCGGACGTCGGCGTTACTATCCTCGTCCAACCCAGGCGTCCGGACCCGGCCGAGGCGGCGAACGAGGCGGCTCAGTGGAGCCGGCTCGGGCTGCAACCGACCCCGCCGCCCGATCGCCAGCTCGTCACCGGGCAGCCGTGGGACGAAGCGTCCCGGCCGCGTCGTCGCCCGAGCACCGACGACGTCGCCTACAGCGCGCGCGGACGAGCGGTCGGCCAGCATCTGATCGAGGTGCACGACAGCCTGCGGAGCGAGCTGACCGCGGTCCGCGACGTCCTGGACCAGGTGCGCCAGGGCAGCACAGAGGCGGGCGCCGCCCGGTCGCTGATCAACGACCTGACCATCCGACAGAACGACTGGACCCTGGGCGCCTACTGCGCCTCCTACTGCCGGGTGGTCACCGGGCACCACAGCCTGGAGGACGCGTCGATCTTCCCGCACCTGCGCGCCTCCGAGGACGAGTTGGCGCCGGTGCTGGACCGGTTGGCCAGCGAGCACGAGGTGATCCATGAGGTGCTCGAGTCGTTGGACCGGACCCTGGTCGCCTTCATCGCCGAACCGGACGACTTCACCGATCTGCAGCACGCCGTCGATCTGCTCACCGACACCCTGCTGTCGCATTTGTCCTACGAGGAGGGCCAACTGGTCGAGCCGCTGGCCCGGCTGGGTTTCTACCCGCACCAGGTCTGAGCCCATCAGATCCGAGCCATCAGATCCGAGCCATCAGGTCCGAGCCATCAGGTCCGAGCCCACCAGGGAGTGTTCGCGTTCGTTCCCGGTTGGGTCGGCGTGGGAAGATTGGCTGTTGTGACTCCGAATCCGCCGCAGGCCGGCCGCACCGACCCCGCGATCATTCGGAACTTCTGCATCATTGCGCACATCGACCACGGCAAGTCCACCCTCGCCGACCGAATGCTCCAGCTCACCGGCGTCGTCGACGACCGCGCCATGCGCTCGCAGTACCTCGACCGGATGGACATCGAGCGGGAGCGCGGCATCACCATCAAGTCCCAGGCGGTACGAATGCCGTGGACGCTCCGCGGTATGGGGGACGAGTCGGTCGAACCGTCGAAGGGTGCAGCTCCCCGTCCGGCTGTGGGGGACCAATTCGTCCTCAACATGATCGACACCCCGGGCCACGTCGACTTCACCTACGAGGTGTCTCGTTCCCTGGAGGCGTGTGAGGCCGCCGTGCTGCTGGTCGACGCGGCGCAGGGGATCGAGGCCCAGACGTTGGCCAACCTCTACCTCGCGCTGGAGGCCGACCTGCACGTCATCCCGGTGCTGAACAAGGTCGACCTGCCGAGCGCCCAACCGGAGAAGTACGGCGCCGAGCTCGCCGGGCTGATCGGCTGCGACGAATCGGAGGTGCTGCGGGTGTCGGCGAAGACCGGCGAAGGCGTGGCCGAGCTGTTGGACGAGATCGTCCGGCAGACCCCGGCTCCGGTGGGCGACCCGGACGCACCTGCCCGGGCGCTGATCTTCGACTCGGTCTATGACACCTATCGCGGCGTGGTCACCTACGTCCGAGTCATCGACGGCGCGCTGAACCACCGCGACAGGGTGTTGATGATGTCGACCAAGGCGACCCACGAGGCGCTGGAGCTCGGCGTCATCTCACCCGAGCCGGTCAAGGCCCACACCCTGGGCGTCGGCGAGGTCGGCTATCTGATCACCGGGGTGAAGGAGGTCCGCCAGTCCCGGGTCGGCGACACGGTGACCACCTCGGCCCGGCCGGCGACCGACGCGCTGAGCGGCTATCGACATCCGAACCCGATGGTCTTCGCCGGCCTCTACCCGATCGACGGTGCCGACTATCCCGAACTGCGCGAGGCGCTGGACAAGCTGCAACTCAACGACGCCGCGTTGGTCTACGAACCGGAGACCTCCGGCGCACTCGGCTTCGGCTTCCGGATCGGCTTCCTCGGCCTGCTGCACATGGAAATCGTCCGGGAGCGGCTGGAGCGGGAGTTCAACCTCGATCTGATCTCCACCGCTCCGAACGTCGTCTACCGGGTCCGGCTCGAGGACGGCAGCGAACGAACGGTCACCAACCCGTCGGAATACCCGACCAACGGCAAGATCGCCGAGGTCTTCGAGCCGGTGATCCGGGCCACCGTGCTCGCCCCGTCGGAGTACATCGGCACCATTCTCGAGCTCTGCCAGGCCCGCCGCGGTGTCCAGCGGGGAATGGAGTACCTGTCGGCCGACCGGGTCGAGATCCGCTACACGCTGCCGCTGGCCGAGATCGTCTTCGACTTCTTCGACGCGCTGAAGTCGCGCACCAAAGGCTTCGCCAGCCTCGACTACGAGCCGGACGGCGAGCAGCCGGCCGATCTGGTCAAGGTCGACATCCTGCTGCACGGCGAACCGGTGGACGCGTTCAGCGCGATCGTGCACCGGGACAAGGCCTACAGCTACGGGGTGATGATGGCCGAGAAGCTCAAGGAGTTGATCCCGCGGCAGCAGTTCGAGGTGCCGATCCAGGCCGCGATCGGCGCCCGGGTGATCGCCCGCGAGACGATCCGGGCGATCCGTAAGGACGTGCTGGCCAAGTGCTACGGCGGCGACATCACCCGTAAGCGCAAGCTGCTGGAGAAGCAGAAAGAGGGCAAGAAGCGGATGAAGATGGTCGGCCGGGTCGAGGTGCCGCAGGAGGCGTTCGTGGCCGCCCTCTCGACCACCGACGGGGTCGCCGAGGCGAAGCAGCGTTGAGCCGGCTGATCCTGCACATCGGCTTGCCGAAGTCGGGATCGAGCGCGATCCAATCGTTCCTGAATGACAACCAGCGTGAGCTGGCGGCGCGCGGTCATGCATTGTTCGGGGTTCGCGGGGCAGCAATCAGCCCGAGCTCGCGGTCGCCTTCTGCGCCCGACCGAACGCGCAGGCGACCCGTCTCGCTGTCCGATCCGATCGGGACCGCCAAGCGCTCCGACGCCGGATCGCCCGACGGCTGAGCGCCGCGCGTCGGCTCGATCAGGTGGTGGTCTCCAGCGAGCATCTGGCAGGCCTGCTCCGCACCACGGGTGAGGTGGCTCGACCGGCCCGGTTTCTCCACGATCTCGTGGACGAGGTGCTGGTCATCGCGGTCGTCCGGCGGGCCGACTACTGGTTGCCGAGCGCCTGGACCGAGTCCGTCCGCAGTGGCCACAAGATGGCACTCGGTCGCTCGTTCGCCGAGAGCCGCGCTCATCTGCTCGACCATTTCGCCCTGATCGGGCGCTGGACGGAGGCCTTCGGCGCCGCTGCGTTTCGCTGTCTGCCCTACCTGGAGGGCGACGAGCGTGCTCCGGCCGCGGTCTCCTGGCGGATGTTGAGAGCCGCTGGGCTGATCGAAACCGAGAACGATCGGCGGGCCGGGTGGACGATGCCCGGCACGCTGGTCCGTCCCGGTCTCAGCGCGTTCGCGGTCGAGGTGTTGCGCCGTCTCAACCGTCAACTCGAGACCCAGCGCGAATTGACCGGGGCGGACCGTGAGCGAATGGTGGCGATCCTGGCCGAGCGCTTCCCCGGTCCGGGTGTCCGGCTCACCTCGGCGGCCGCCCGGGCGCTGGCCGAACACGGCTGGGTCGAGAGTGGCCTGGGGTCGCACCCGAACGCCTGGGGCGAGGACTGGACGCAGTGGCGGGCGGCGCCGCCGGCGCCGGTTCACCCCAGTCCACAGCCAGCTGAGCAGGACGTCAACGACACTGTGGATGTACTGCGGGCGGCGGGCCTGACCGGACGGGTCGGCCTGCGCCGGATCGGCCTCCGGTGGGGCCGCCGGCTGCGGAGCCGATCGCCCTCCGATCGGCGAGTGAGGTCGGCGGACAGGCTTCCGCCCGTAGACGCGGTGTGGCTTCGGCTCCCGTGAGGTTCACCAACGGACCGGGAGGGCCTCCACCCCGCCGGTCAGCTGATCCGAGCGGACGTCGAGATCGTCGACGCCGATGGCCAGCTGCAGTCCGGGCAGCCGGCGGGCCAGCGCACTGAACACCGTCCGCAGTTCGGTCCGGGCCAGGCTGGCGCCGATGCAGAAGTGGCCGCCGTGCCCGAAGCCCAGGTGCGGGTTCGGTGACCGGGTGAGGTCGAAGTCGTCCGGGTCGGTGAAGGCCTCGGGATCCCGGTTGGCCACGTCGGTGGACAGGATCACCGCGTCGCCGCGGGCGATGGTCCGGTCGCCGACGGCGATGTCACCGTGGGCGTAACGCAGCACACCGACGCCACCCGGCGCCGCCGTCCGAAGGATCTCCTCGACCGTACCGTCCACCGCGCCGTCGGGGTCGGCCACCAGCGCCTGCCACTGCTCCCGCTGGGTCAGCAGCGCCAGCAGACCGGCGTCGATCCGGGTCACCGTGGTCTCGTGACCGGCGAACAGCAGACCCAGCGCGAGCTGGGCCAGCGCCAAGTCGGTGAAGCGCGGATCCTGCGCCTGGGCGGCGACCAGGTCACTGATCACGTCGGCGCCCGGCTCGGTCCGCTTGTCGGCGGCCAACCGCGCGGTGTAGGCGAGGAAGTCCCGGCGGGCCAGCTCGGCGTCGGCTCCGCCGCTCAGGTTGCTCATCCGATCCGACAGGTCCCGGAACAGATCCCGATCGGCGTAGGGCACTCCGAGCAGTTCGCAGATGACGAGCACCGGCACCGGTAGCGACACCTCGGCGTGCAGGTCGGCGACGCCCTCGTCGGATGCGTCGCGGGCGACGGCCAGAGCGTCGATCCGCCCGTCCACCAACGTCGCGACGTGGTCGGACAGCTGTCGCATCCGCTTGGCCGAGAACGCCGGCCGCAGCAGCGTGCGCATCCGGGTGTGGTCGGCCTCCTCGGTGGCGTAGTCGCCGGTCGGCCCGCCCATCACCGCCGCGTCGGACAGCCGGGAGGCCCGTTCCGGTTCCGGGTGGGAACGCCCGAGCAACGGGTCGGCCCACAGCTGCCGGGCCTCTTCGTAACGGGTGACCAGCCAGGCGGGATCGCCGGCCGGGGTGCGAACTCCGACCAACGGCGCCTCGCGCCGCAAGGCCGCGTAGAGCGGCGCGATCTCCAGCACATTCGGACGCGGGAACGGCAGTCGGGGGACGTCAGTGGTAACGGTCACGAACACTCCTGAGGGGAAACGTTGCAGTTACTGCAATAATGCACCATGCCGCAGTCACGCACACCGCAGCCCGGAGCGGCGCCGGGTGTGCGCGAACAGAAGAAGGTCGAGACCCGGGCGGCGCTGCGGACCGCGGCGATGGAGCTGTCCCGCGACTTGGGCCCGGACGCCGTGACGGTGGACGCGATCAGCGCCCGAGCCGGGGTCTCACCCCGGACGTTCTTCAACTACTTCGCCAGCAAGGAGGAGGCCTTCGTCGGCTGGAGCGAGGCCGACAACGCCTGGTTGATCGAGCGGATCCTGGCCCGACCGGAGGCCGAGGATCCGCTCGCCGCGGTGGCGGCCGTGTTGGGCGACCTGGTCGGCGAGGCCATCCACGGCCCGCTCTGGCACGCCCAGCTCGAGTTACTGCGTCTCCATCCGCAGCTGGCCGCTCAGTTGATGCCCGCCACCCAGCGGATGGAGACCGCCACCACGCACGGGGTGGCGGCCCGGAGCGGCTTGTCCACCACAGATCCGCGGGTGCTGGTGCTGGCCGCGGCGGCGGTCGCCGCGCTCCGGGTCACGCTGCACCGCTGGCTGGACAGTCCCGAGGGTACCGACGGAGCTGCGCTGCTGGCCGAGGCGTTCGCCCTGCTGCGGTCCGGCCTGCCGACCACCTGAGCCCCGCGAGCTCTGTCGGGTGAGTGTCGTCGGGTGAGCTCTGTCGGGGGGACGCCGGATCAGGTGAAGGCGCTGATCCCGGTGATGGCCCGGCCGACGATCAACGACTGCACCGAATCGGTGCCCTCGTAGGTGAAGACGGCCTCGATGTCGGCGTGGTGCCGGGCGACGTGATGGTCGAGCAGGATGCCGTTGCCGCCGAGCACGTCGCGGGCCATCGCGCAGACCCGTCGCGCACCCTCGGCCGTCTGCATCTTGGCCAGCGCGGCGTGCGGCAGTCCGGCCTTGCCCTCGGTCTGCAGCTGGGCCAGCCGGACGCACAGCTGCTGCATGCCGGTGATGTCGGCCAGCATCTTGGCCAGCTTGTCCTGCACGAGCTGGAAGGAGGCGATCGGCTTGCCGAACTGCTCCCGGCGCAACGCATAGGTCAGGGCGGCCTCGTAGGCTCCGATCGCATGCCCCAGACGCCTCCCAGGCGACGCCCTGCCGCGATTTGGCCAACACCTTGTTGGTGTCGGAGAAGGAGTTGGCCCCGGCCAGCCGGTTCCCGGTCGGGATCCGGACGCCGTCGAGGGTGATCTGGGCCTGCCAGACGGCACGGTTGGCCGTCTTGCCGGTGATCGCTCGCGCGTGGAAGCCGGGGAGCGGGTGGTCGGCGCCGTCGGGGTGTTCGACCACGAAGCCGCCGACCTTGCCGTCGTCGTCCCGGGCCCAGACCACGACGATGTCGGCCGCCGTGCCCAGCCCGATCCAGCGCTTCTCACCGCTCAGCACCCAGGAGTCGCCGTCGCGCTCGGCCCGGGTCTCCAGTGCGACGACGTCCGAGCCGTGCCGGGGTTCGGTCAGCGCGAACGCGCCCAGCTTTTCCATCGCGGCCATCGGGGGCAGCCAGCGCGACTTCTGCTCCGCGGAACCGAGCAGCCCGATCGAGGCCATCGCGAGACCGGAATGGACGCCGGTCAGGGTGCAGAAGCTGCCATCGGCGCGTGCCAACTCCGCCCCCAGGAAGCCCTCCAGCAGGGGGACAGGCCGGCGCAGCCGTATCCCTCGATGGTGCCGCCGACGGCCCCGACCTGGCCGTAGCGACGCAGCAGATCCAGCGGTAGCCGGGCGTGCTCCCAGTTGTCGGCGGCGACCGGGACGACCTCGGCGTCCAGGAAGGCGCGGACCTTGTCGCGCAGCGCGCGCTCGTCGGGGTCCAGATACTCATCGGTCAGATAGAAATCGGTGCCCAGCGAGCGACCGAGATCCGCGCCGTCGGGAAAGACCGGGCCGAGCGCCGCGCCGGTATCGGTCTCGGGCGAGGTGTCGACCTCCGGCGACGTGTCGGTCGGGGATGGGTCGGTCGGGGATGTGTCGGCCGGCGAGGTGGTGGTCATGACGTCATCGTCTCCCTGATTCGCGGTGTGGGCGTGCTCGGTGTGGGCGTGCTCGGTGTCGGCGTGCTCGGTGTCGGCGTGCTCGGTGTCGGCGTGCTCGGTGTCGGCGTGCTCGGTGTCGGCGTGGTGTTGATTCGATTGTGGCGCTGATCGGTTGCCGACTCAATCGATTCCGGACCGCTCCACGCCCTGGACCAGATAGCGCTGCAGGAAGACGAACACCAGTACCACCGGGACGATCGAGATCAGCGAGCCCATGAACAGCTCGGGGTAGAGGATCCGCTGTGAGGTCAGGAACTGCGACAGCGCCACCTGGATCGTGCGGTGTTGGTTGTCCTGGGCGATCAGCAGGGGCCAGAGGAAGGCGTTCCAGGCCCCGATGAAGGTGATGGTGCCGATCGCCGCGCAGATGCCCAGGGTGTTCGGCATCACCACCGCCCAGAACGTCCGCCAGTAGCCGGCGCCGTCGATGTAGGCCGCCTCCTCCAACTCCCGCGGAAAGCCCAGGAAATACTGCCGGAACAAGAAGGTGGCGAAGGCCGAGAACATCACCGGGATGATCAGGCCTCGCAGGGTGGAGATCCAGCCGAGGCTGGACACCATCACGAAACTGGGGATGAAGGTGACCGCTGCCGGCACCATCAGCGTCAACACGGTGAGCCCGAGCACCACCCGGGCGAATCGGTTGTCGATCCGGGCCAGACCGTAACCGGCCAGCGCCGAGACCAGCACGGTGGCCAGCGTCTGGACCACCGAGACGATGACCGTGTTCAGCAGCGAGCGGGCGACGGGAACGTTCTGGTTGCCGAACACCTCACGCAAGGTGTCGGCACCGTTGCTGTCGGGAAACCAGTGCCAGATCGCGGCGGCGATCCCTTGCTGGGTGGAGAACGCGTTGCGCAGCAGCACGTAGAACGGAACCAGGAAGAGCAGGGCCAGGATGGACAACACGATGTAGCGCACCGCCGCCGCCCGGCGGGAACTCCTCATGCCCGGTCCGCCCGCCGGCCGCGGTTCAGGATCAGCAGCTGGGCCAGGGCGACGATGGCGATCAGGATGGTCAGGATGATCGTCCCGGCACTGCCGATACCCAGCTCCTGGCTGCCGCCGCCGAGCGAGATCAGATACAAATAGACCAGTGGCGGCTTGGCGTACGGCGGATAGCCGCCGACGGTGATCAACGTGTTGTAGAACTCGTCGAAGGCCTGGAACGCGGCGATCAGCACCAGCAGCAGTACCGCGGTCGAGGTCGAACGCAGTTGCGGGAAGGTGATGAAGCGGAACACCGTGAAGCCGACGGCGCCGTCGATCGCCGCCGCCTCGTAGGTGTCGGCCGGGATCCGTTGCAGCCCGGCGATGAACAAGATCATGTAGAAGCCGACCTGCAACCATAGCCGCAGACTGACCAGCGCCACCCAGTACCAGTAGCCCTGGCCGCCCAGCCAGTTGATGTCCGAGCCGCCGAACTGACGCAGCAGGCCGTTGATCAGTCCGAACCGGGCACCGCTGAAGATCGCCAGCCGCCAGATCATCGCGGCCACCACGTAGGAGCAGGCGGTGGGCAGGAAGAACACCGAGCGGAAGAACGCCTTGGCCACCCGGGCCTGGTTGACCAGCAGAGCCAGACCGAGTGAGCCGGCAAAGGTGACCGGGACGATGAAGGCGGCGAATACGACGAAGGTGAGCAGACTCTGCCGGAAGGTCCGATCGCTCAGCAGGTAGGCGTAGTTGGCCAGCCCGACGAACCTCGTCGGGGTGACGGTGTTGCGGGCGTCGAAGAAGGAGAGGTAGACGCTCCACAGGATCGGGATGTAGATGAAGATCAACAGTCCGAGGGTGAAGGGTCCGACGAAGATCCAAAACCAGAACGACCGGTTCCGTCGAAGCCTTTTGCGTCCCGGCCGGTCCGCGACCGCGTCGACCGGCGCTGTCGTGATGGTTGTGGTCACCGACCCAACGCTCTCATCAGCCCGAGGCCATCATCAGCCCGTGACCCGCATCAGCCCGTGACCCGCATCAGCCCGTGACCCGCATCAGCCCGTGACCCGCATCAGCTGGTCAGCCGCTTGATCTCGGAGGTGCACTTCTCGCCGACCCGTTGGATGGCGGTCTGCGGGTTGGCGCCCTTGAGCACCACGTTGCTGAACGCAGCCAGGAAGGCATCCGAGGTGGCCGAACTCCAGAGCAGGCTCGGGCCGTGGCCCAGCGTCTCGGTGAAGGTGACCGCATCCTTGGCCGGGCCGGTCTTCAGCCGGTCGGCCTGATTCACCAGGCTGCTGCGGGCCGGCACGTGGTAGCCGAATGCGGTGGAGAAGTTCACCTGGTCGGCGGTGTTGTCCACCCAGAGCCATTTCACGAACGCCTTGGCCGCGTCCGGGTCGACGCCCTTGGCCGTCACACAGGAGGAAAAGGCGCCGATCGCCACCGCCTGCCGGCCGGTGCTGCCGATCTTGGGGAACGGCAGCACGCCGAAGTCGTCCTTCAGCTCGGAGAGGAAGATCGGCATGTTCCACAGACCACTCCACATCATCGCGGTCTCGCCGTTGACGAACGGGTCGGGCGCCGACCAGTCCGCCGACGCGCTACCGAGCAGACCACCGGACTGCTGCAGCTGGCGGTACTGGGTGAGGGCGGCGGACATGGCCGGGGCGACGAAGCCCGGACCGGTCCTGGCCTCGTTGATCTGTTCGAGGCCGGCTGACCAGATCATCATGTTGGCCAACACGCCGAAGCCGGAGTCGTTGCCGGCGAAGAACCCGCCGACGCTCTTGGTGGCGACCGCCTTGGCCACGCTGATCAGGTCGTCGAAGGTTTGCGGCGGCTGGACGCCAGCCTTGCTGAGCAGCGACTTGCGGTAGTAGAGCAACTGCATGTCGATGGTCTGCGGGATGGCCCAGATCTTGTCCTTCCAGGTCATCGGGGCCAGTACCGAAGCCGGGAAGTCGCTCTTCACCGCGCTGATCTGTTCGGTCAGGTCGACGACCTGGCCGGCGTTGATCATGTCCAGCGTCGGCCCGTTGCCGTATTCGAAGATGTCCGGCTTCTTGCTGGTCAGCAGTGCGGCACCGACCGCCTTCTCGTAGTCGCCAACGTTCCACTGCACACTCACCCTGGCCTTGTCATAGCCCGCGGCGTACTTCTTCACCGCGGCCTCGACGCCGTCCTCGCCGTACTCGTGGTACCACTGCGACAGAGCCGGGCCGCTCGCTGCGCCGCCACTCGAACTCGAGCCGGCGGACGGTCGGCCGGTGTTGGATCCACAGGCACTCAGACCGGCCGCAGCGGCCAGGCCGCCGCTCAGGGCGAAAAAACCGCGACGAGGTATCGACATCGACATGCTTCGGAGCCTAATCGATGCCACTGACAACCCGGACCGACAACCCGGACCGACAACCCGGACCGACAACCCGGACGGACTACCCGGACCGACTACCCGGACGAGGACACGGGCTGACTACCCGGACGAGAACACAGCCGCCCGTTCGGCTGACATCGTCGCCGACTTTTCTGCAAAGATCCGGGCATGAAAGCAGTCGTCTACACCCAGTTCGGCGGTCCGACCGTGGTCCACGTCGAAGCGATGCCCGTACCCGAACCCGGTCCCGGTCAGGTGTTGATCGAGGTCCGGGCGGCCAGTGTCAACCCGGTCGACGTCAAGTTCATGGCCGGGACGATGGGCGAGGTGGACTTTCCCGCCGGCACCGGTCGCGACGCCGCCGGCGTGATCGTGGCGGTCGGCGCCGGGGTCTCCGATCTGGCCGTCGGCGATGCCGTCTTCGGACTGGGCCCGGCCACCCACGCCGAGCAGGCGGTGCTCGACGTGGCCGTCCGCAAGCCCGAGCAGTTGTCCTGGATCGAGGCGGCCGCGGTCGGCGTCGGCGGCGAGACCGCCTATCGGGTGCTGAGCCTGCTGGGCATCGGCGAGGGATCGACGGTGCTGATCGACGGCGCCTCCGGCGGGGTCGGGACCTTCGCCGTCCAACTGGCGGTGGCCCGCGGCGCGACCGTGATCGCCACGGCCAGCGGGACCAACCATGACTACCTGCGTTCGCTCGGTGCCGTCGCCGTCGACTACGGCGACGGTCTGGCCGAACGGGTCGCCGAGGTGGCCGAGTCCGGCGTGGACGGCGTCTTCGACGCCGCCGGCAAGACCGACGCCGCGGAGCTGGTCGGCATCGCCCCGTCACCCCAGCAGGTGGTCAGCATCGCCAACTTCGACGTCGGCGACTCGGGGATCCGGGTCAGCGCCGGCGGCGAGACCGACCCGCACGAGGCGTTGGCGGCGATCGCCGAGCTCGCCACCCGGCAGAAGCTCGTGATTCCGATCGACAAGCTCTACACCTACGACCAGGCCTCCGAGGCCTTCGCGCTCAGTGCGACCGGGCACGTCCGCGGGAAGCTGGTCCTGACCCCGCAGCGGAGCGCTACCTGAGGGAGGTCGCCGTCCCACTAAGGTCGTCCGGGTGAGCGATACGCGACCCGACATCGGGATCATCGGCGGTTCCGGCTTCTACACCTTCCTCGACGACGCGGAGATGATCGAGGTGCAGACGCCGTTCGGTCCGCCGAGCGCGCCGCTGGCCGTCGGCACGGTGGCCGGTCGGCAGGTGGCGTTCGTACCGCGGCACGGGGTGAACCACCAGTTCCCGCCTCACACGGTGAATTACCGGGCCAACCTGTGGGCGCTGCGTTCGCTCGGCGTCCGGCAGGTGCTCGGGCCGTGTGCGGTCGGCTCGCTCAAGCCCGAGCTCGGGCCGGGCACGTTCGTCGTCCCCGACCAGGTCGTCGACCGGACCTGGGGCCGGGCCCACACCGTCTACGACGTCGAGGGTCCGGTGGTGCACGTCTCGTTCGCCGACCCCTACTGCCCGCGCGGCCGGCAGGCGATGCTGGACAGCGCGACCAGCGACTCGGGTCGGCTGGTCGACGGCGGAACCCTGGTCGTGATCAACGGGCCGCGGTTCTCCAGCCGAGCGGAGTCCCAGTGGCACGCTGCCGCCGGCTGGTCGGTGGTCGGGATGACCGGCGTCCCGGAGTCGTCGGTGGCCCGCGAACTGGCGATGTGTTACTCCACCCTGGCCATGGTCACCGACCACGACGCCGGGGTCGAGGCGGGGGAGGCGGTCACCCACGCCCAGGTGCTGAAGATCTTCGGGGAGAACATCGTCCGGTTGAAGGCGTTACTGAAGGACGTGGTCGCCGCGCTGCCGGGGGCCGAGTCCGACGCCGAGGCGACCTGCGCCTGCCGGCGCACCCTGGACGGGATGGATCTGCCGATCGAGTTGCCCTGAGCGGCGCGGGCGACCCGGGCATGTCCGGTCCGTCCCGACTGCACGCGGACGAGGTGCCGATCGATCGAGGCCTGGTCGAGATCCTGCTGCACCGACAGCACCCCGAATACTCCGGATTGGCGCTGCGACCTGCCCCGGCCCAAGGGACCGACAACGTGGTGTTCCGGCTCGGCGACGACCTTGCCGTCCGGCTGCCGCGGAAACCGGGAGCGGTGTCGAGCCTGCTGGTCGAGCGCGACTGGTTGCCCCGGCTGGCTCCTGCGCTGCCGCTGGCCGTTCCGGTGCCGGTGGCTGCCGGCGAACCCGATCAGGGCTACCCGTTCCCGTGGGCGGTCTGCGCCTGGCTGCCCGGTGAACCGATCGGACGCCCCGGCCTGGACGCCGCGGAGTCGAACGCCTTGGTCGGCTTCGTCGCCGCCCTGCAAGCCCAACCCGCCGACGGCGGTCCGATCGTTCCACCCGGGCGCCGCGCCGGACCGATGGCCGGCTACGACCAGACCTTCCGGACGGCGTTGGCCGCGATGGAGGCGCTGCAGCGCAGCGACCGGATCGAGGCTGACGTCGACCTGACTGCGGCCCGCCGGGTCTGGCAGGAGGCGTTGGACGCGCCGGCCTGGGTCGGCCCCGGCGTCTGGGTGCACCGGGACCTGATCGCGGCCAACCTGATCAGGTCGAGCACCGGCGCAGGCGAGAGTTCAGGCGAGCGCCGGTTGAGCGGCGTGATCGACTTCGGTGGTCTGGCCGTCGGTGACCCGGCGGGCAATCTGATGACGATCTTCCACGTCGTGGCGGCCGCCGACCGGGCCGGGTTCGTGGCCGAGGTCGGCGCCGGCCCGGCCACCGTCGCTCGTGCCCGCGGCTGGGCGCTGGTCCAGGGGCTGGAGGCGCTGCCGTACTACCTCGACACCCACCCGGGCATGGTCGCGATGGCCGAGCAGGTGCTCAGCGCGGTGCTGGATCCCGGACCGGACGGGCCGCGCACCTAAACTCCAGCCGTGCCGTCCACCCTTCCACCCGGCGACCCCGCCCCGCCGGACGGTTCGTTGCCCCCGGCGGCGTTGGCCGAGGTCGGCGTCCGTCCGTTCAGCGTCTACCTGCACGTGCCGTTCTGCGCCACCCGGTGCGGCTACTGCGACTTCAACACCTATACGGCCAGCGAACTGGGCCCCGCGGCCGGCGCCGGCCGGGCCGGCTACATCGATGCCGCGATCGCCGAACTGGAGCTAGCCCGGCGGGTGTTGGGTGAGGACGCGCCGGAGGTGAGCACGATCTTCGTCGGCGGCGGCACTCCCACCTTATTGCCTCCGGAGGATCTCGGTCGGTTCGTGGCCGCCGTCCGGACCCGGTTCGGGCTGAGTGCCGACGTCGAGATCACCACCGAATCCAACCCGGAGTCGATCGACGCCGAAGGCCTGCGCCGCCTGGTCGATCTCGGTTTCACCCGGGTCTCGTTCGGGATGCAGTCGGCGGTGCCCTATGTCCTGACTGTGCTCGACCGGGTGCACACGCCCGGTCGTCCGGCCACGGCGGTGGCCGAGGCCAAGGCGGCCGGCTTCGCCCACACCAGCCTGGACGTCATCTTCGGAACCCCCGGAGAATCGTTACAGGACTGGGAAACCAGCGTCCGCGCGGTGATCGAGGCCGAGCCCGATCACGTCAGTGCCTACGCTCTGATCGTCGAGGAGGGCACCCGGCTGAACGCCCGGATCCGGCGGGGCGAACTGGCGATGCCGGACGATGACGACGCGGCCGACAAGTACGAGCTGGCCGAGCAGCAGTTCGGTGCTGCCGGCTTCGCCAACTACGAGATCAGCAACTGGGCCCGCACTCCGGCGGCTCGCTGCCGACACAATCTGGCCTACTGGCGCGGTGATCACTGGTGGGGGATCGGTCCGGGCGCCCACAGCCACGTCGGCGGCGTCCGGTGGTGGAACGTCAAGCACCCGCAGGCCTACGCGACCAGGATCGACTCCGGAGCTTCGCCCGCCTACGCCCGCGAAACGCTGACCGCCGAGGACCGCCGGGTGGAGCGGGTCCTGCTGGAACTCCGGTTGGCCGACGGGCTCGACCGGTCGGTACTGACCACCAGCGAGCAGGCCAGACTGCCTGACCTGATGCAGCGGGAGTTGGTCATCGAACGCGTCCAGAAGTTGATCCTGACCCAGCCCGGACGGCTGCTCGCCGACGGGGTCATCCGCGACCTGCTCGACTAGTGGGCCCGACCCTCGAACAGGGCAGTCATCTCCCGTTGGATCATCAGGACCTCAGCACCATCGACCGGACCGTCCCGGATAGCCCGCGCGTCAGCTCCGGCGATCCGGTGGCGTTCGTCCCGCTGCCTGCCCGACAAAATTACCGGTGGCGCAACCGCCGGGCACCTCGGGGGACATCAAGAAGCTCCACCCGCGCGGGGGGGGGGGGGGGGGGGGGGGGTCTCAAGGGTGGATCGACGCCCGGGCCGGCTCAGGAGGCAGTGCGACCACGCGAGGCGTCGAGCGGCTTCGCAGCGGCGATCTTGCGGATCGATTCCGGGGTGGGTTTGCCGACGTAGTCATTCAGCCGGATGACCAACTGGGCGCGTTCGACATCCGCACTACTGACCTTGACGACCTCGCTCATCCCCGCTCCTTCAAGAGTCGCTCTCGCTGTCTTCATCGTCGCACGCCGAGTCAAGGATCGCCGCCTCGCCGAACGAAGGGCTTTCCCCGTCCTCACCGTCTGCCCGCTCATCGACCTGGGCCACGGCCGCGGTGGGATGGCCGCGCACCCGGTCGTCGGCTTTGGCGACCGCGGCCGCTACGGCCGCGGCGGCCGCGTTGGCCTGCGCAGGAGTCAGTTGTCCGGACTGCAGCAGGTAGTTGAGGTGGGTGATGCCGAGGCCGCGGATCGACCGGTCGGAGCTGATGGCGAACTCGACGTAGCGGTCCACATCCTCCTGTTGGCGGCGGGCCGCCGACGTCCGGACGGCGAGAATCGGGCCCAGGATCGCCCCGACCGCACCGATCGCGGCAGCGGCGAAGGTGAACCAGGCCAACATCTCAGTCCCGGACGACGTGGTCTTGGGTGACGAAGTCGATCAGTTCTTCGACCCGGGTCAGCAGAGCCGGTTCCAGGTCGGTCCAGGTCCGAACCCGGCCGAGGATGCGCTGCCAGGCCCGGGCGATGTCGGCCTGGTCGGCGTGCGGCCAGCCGAGCGCATCGCAGATGCCGTGCTTCCACTCCACCTCCCGACCGATCGCCGGCCAGGCTTGCAGTCCCAGGCGCGCCGGCAACACCGCCTGCCAGATGTCGACGAACGGATGGCCGGTGACCAACACGAACCGGCCGTTCTGCTGCCGGGCCACCTGCTCGACGATCCGGGACTCCTTGCTCCCGGGCACGAGATGGTCGACCAGCACCCCGAGCCGGCGGCCGCGTTCGGGTGCGAACCCGGCGACGATGGCCGGCAGGTCGTCCACCCCGCCCAGGTACTCCACCACCACGCCCTCGTGCCGCAGATCGTCGCCCCAGATCCGCTCCACCAACTCGGCGTCGTGCCGGCCCTCGACATAGATCCGGCTGGGCAGGGCCGTCCGGGCTCGCTGCTGTGGAGTGGCCACCGACCCGGACGCCGTCCGTGCCGCCGATTGCGCCTTCGGCGTCCGGTTCGGGATCCGCAGACTGACCGGCCGGCCCTCGAGCAGGAAGCCGGCGCCGAGCGGGAAGCTGCGCCGTTTACCGTGCCGGTCCTCCAGCACCACCAGGCCGTTCTCCCACCGGATTACCGCGCCGCAGAAGCCGCTGGTCTGGTCCTCGACCACCAGATCGACCTCGACCACCTGGTCCGGGACGACCTTCTTGGCTGCGTGTTGCCAACCCTTGGCCAACACATCGGAGGAATAGCGGTCGGTGCTCACTGCAGGAGCGTATGTGGCGCCTTCTGGTCCTCGAGTCTGCGACACACCCGTCCCTCCTCACGTCGCCTCCGCACGACCGGGCGGGTTGCCGGGCCGTGGTTGAGTGTGGCCATGGCCGTGCTGCCGATGTTCCCGCTGGGTTCGGTGCTGTTCCCGCACATGCCGCTGGCCCTGCGGGTGTTCGAGCCGCGCTACCTGCAGCTGATGATCGATCTGCTGGAGGCGGAGGTCCGCGAGTTCGGGGTGGTGCTGATCGAGCGCGGCTTCGAGGTCGGCGGCGGTGACCACCGGTTCGGTTACGGCACCGTGGCCCGGCTGGTCGAGGTGTCGGAGTCGGGACCCGAATCCGGATCCGACCCGGCCGCGATGCCGGGGATGGTCGCGGTGGTAGCAGTCGGCGGGGAGCGGATCCGGGTTGACGCCTGGCTCGAGGACGATCCCTATCCGCGGGCCGAGGTGAGCCGGGTCGAGGAGTTGGCCTGGTCGGAGCAGGTCCGGCCGCAGTACGAGCAGACGTCGAAGACGGTGCGCCGCTGTCTGGCCGCGGCCAGCGAGTACGCCGATCTCAGCTATCCCGCCGACATCGAGCTCAGCGACGACCCGGTCGCCGCCTGCTGGCAGTTGGCCGGCATCATCCCGGCCGGTCCACTGGACCAGGTTGCACTGCTGCGTTCGGAGTCGCTGCCCGATCTGCTCGCCGCGACCGCGACCCAGGCCGAATCCGACGTCGAACTGCTCCGGATGTCGGCCTCGCCCGGCGACGACGGCTAGGTGTGGTGTCGAGCTAGGTGTGGTGTCGAGCTAGGTGTGTGAGGGCGCGGGGCCGGTGCTGGCCCGGACCACCAGTTCGTGGGGCAACAGAATCTGCCGGGGCTCCGAATCCGGATCCAGCAACAGCATCCCCACCTGACGGCCCTTATCGGCGATCGGTTGCCGGATCGTGGTCAGCCCCGCCTCGGCCGCGGCCGGCACGTCGTCGAAACCGGCGATCGACACGTCGCGGCCGGGCACCAGCCCGCGGGAACGGACGGCATCCAGCACCCCGAGGGCGAGCACATCGCTCAGGCCGACCACGGCGGTCGGGCGGTCCCGGGTGTCCAGCGCGAAGCCGGCCGCCATCCGGCCAGACTGGACGGCGTTGTGGCCGGCGGCGATCACCGTGAGTCGCGCGTCCGGCATGGCCCGGGCCAGTCCGTTCAGCCGGGCCCGGGAATCGGGCTCGGCGACGTCGGCGATGGTGGACCGGAACGCCGAACTGCTGGCCGGGCGGTGGGTGCCCACCACCACCGCCACGTCGGTATGGCCCAGCGCGGCCAGGTGGGCGCCGAGCTCGGCACCGGCGGCCTCGTCGTCGATGGCCACCCAGTAGGACTCCGGATCGTCGGAGACATCGCTGGTCACCACCGGCAGACCACGGGCCCGGGTGAGCTGGATCGCCGGATGGTTCGGACCGACGCACATGGTGACCAGGCCGTCGATGTTGGCCTGCCGGACACTGGTGATGTCGGGAATTCGTCGGCCGTCCGGGCCGTGCCCCACCAGTACCGGTAGCAGGGCGATCGAGGTTCCGGCCTCTTCGACCACCTCGGCCAGCCCGCACAGGAACATGGCCGCGAACGGGTCGTAGAAGGCGTAGGACAGCCGCCCGACGAACATCACCCCGAAAGCGTTCGCCTTGCCGCTGCGCAGTGAACGGCCGGCTGCGCTCGGCCCGCCGTAGCCGAGCTCCTCGGCCTTGGCCAGGATCCGCAGCCGCAACTCCTCCGACAGCTGATCGGGCTTGTTGTAGGCGTTGGACACGGTGGCCGGCGACACCCCGACCAGCTGGGCCAGGGTCTTGATCGTCACCTTGCTGGTGGTCACACTCCCCATCGTGGAGCTCCCTTCGCTGTCCGACCTCGATCCGACCTCGACCGGATCGTGATCTCTGGAACGATACAGACCTGCCTTAAACCAGCGGCAGGTTTCGTCGCACGTCGCCCTGCCGGGGCCGCGCCACCATCACCTCGAGGGCCGGCGCGATGTGATCGGCCGGGAACGGCCAGTCGCCTCGGGCCAAGGCGTCGGGGGCGCTGAGCCCCAATGCGGCCAGCCGGGCCAACTCACCGGCCACAGCGGCGATCTGGCCCCGCTGGGCGAAGACGAACTCCCGGTCGACCGGGTCGCCGTGCCCGGGCACCGCGCGGCTGTTCTCGGTCAGCAGCCCGATCAGCCCGTCCAGGGTGGCTGCCCACTCCATCGGCACCGCATCCGTCCCGAACCACGGCGGGCCGGCCGACTCGATCAGGTCGCCGGCAAAGACCAGATCCGCGTCCGGGACGACGACCATCAGGTCGCCTCCGGTGTGACCGCTGCCCAGATGAGCGATCTCGACCCGACGACCGCCCAGGTCGAGGGCGGTGGCCACCGCGATCGGCCGGTTCGGCACGACCAGGTCGCCGACCGCGAACCCGTAGGCGGCCGACATCGATGCAGCCATCTCCGAGTTAGGAATCGCTGCGGTCAGGGATCGGTGACCGATCGTGACCAGGTCGGCGAACGCGGCCAGGCCGAACGCGTGGTCGACGTGGGCATGGGTGAGCACCGCGGCGATCACCGGCACCCCGCTGATCCTTGTCGCTAGCTCCCGGATCGCCGACCCTTGGTCGGGGGCCGAGCCGGTGTCGACGACCAGCGCACCGTCCCGGCCGGCGATCACCCCGATGGTCACCGTCGACGGCTCGGCGACCACGGTGAACACCCCGGGGGCCAGCTCGGTCGGCTCGCCGAGCAGCAGCGGATCGGCTGCGCCGCCCTCGGTTTGGCCTGCCGGGTCCGAATCAGTCATGCGGATACACTGGCACTCGCTCTGGAGGAGTGCCAGACGTGGGTCCCGGGAGAGGAGGCGTAGA
Organism: uncultured Actinomycetota bacterium; assembly: GCA_963711185.1. Taxonomy (GTDB): domain Bacteria; phylum Actinomycetota; class Actinomycetes; order Propionibacteriales; family Propionibacteriaceae; genus Microlunatus. Next base: position 146,019 of record CAVQDD010000015.1, read on the forward strand.
TGATGGACGACCGCAAGCTTGCCGTACTCAAGGCGATCGTCACCGACTACGTCTCCAGCCAGGAACCGGTCGGGTCGAAGGCCTTGGTCGACCGGCACGACCTCGGCGTCTCGCCGGCCACCGTGCGCAACGACATGGCGGTGTTGGAAGAAGAGGGCTACATCACCCAGCCGCACACCAGCGCCGGCCGGATCCCCACCGACAAGGGCTATCGGCTGTTCGTCGACCGGCTCGGTTCGGTCAAGCCGCTGTCCGCGGCCGAGAAGCGGGCCATTCAGACCTTCCTCTCCGGTGCTCTCGATCTGGACGACGTCCTGCGTCGGACGGTCCGGCTGCTGGCCCAGGCCACCCACCAGGTGGCGATCGTGCAGTATCCGCGGCTGAGCCGGGCGCCAGGTCCGCCACGTCGAGCTGGTCGCGCTGTCCACCCAGCGGGTGATGCTGATCCTGATCACCTCCACCGGCCGGGTCGAGCAGCGTTCGCTGGAGGTGCCCGACCTGGACGAGGCCGCCATCGCCGATCTGCGGACCCGGTTGAACGCGGCCGCGGTCGGGCAGAACACCACCGGAGCGGTGGCGCAGCTGAGTCTGCTGCTGAGTGAGGTGCCGGACGCGGAGCAGGTCGCCTTCCGGGTCTGCGCGGCCAGTCTGCTGGAGATGCTCGGCGCCGACGCCGACAGTCGTATCGTGGTCGCTGGAGTGCAGAACCTGACGCGCTTCGCCGACGACTTCCAGACCACCGTCCGTCCGGTGCTCGAAGCGCTGGAAGAGCAGGTCGTGCTGCTGAAACTGCTGGGCGAGACGGCCGAATCGGACGTGGTGACGGTGCGGATCGGTCAGGAGAACCCGTACAAGGAGCTGCAATCGACCTCGATCGTGTCCACCGGCTACGGCAGCCTGGAGGACACCTGGGCCACGCTCGGCATCGTCGGGCCGACCCGGATGGACTACCCATCGACGATGGCCTCGGTGCGCGCGGTCGCGCGGTACGTCGGCCGATTCCTGTCCGAGGGTTGAGCGAACCAAGAAGAAGAGTGTGCTGATAACTGATGAGTGACTACTACGAGACGCTCGGTGTGGCGCGGGACGCGACCCCGGAGCAGATCAAGAAGGCCTACCGCCAGAAGGCCATGAAGATGCACCCGGACGTGGCCAGCGAGCCTGACGCGGCCGAGCGGTTCAAGGCGGTGGCCGAGGCCTACGAGGTGCTGGCCGACCCGGCCAAGCGGGACCTCTACGACCGCGGCGGCGACCCGATGGGCGGCGGCGCCGGCATGGGGGGCTTCAACGGCGGCTTCGGCGGCGGTGGCTTCGACTTCACCAACCTGGTCGACGCGATGTTCGGCCAGCAGTCCTCCCGTGGTCCGCGACCGCGGACCCGACGCGGCCAGGACGCGCTCGTCCGGCTGAATCTGGAGCTGGCCGAGGCGGCCTTCGGGGCCACCAAGCCGCTCCGGGTCGACACCGCGGTGCTGTGCCCGCGCTGTTCCGGTTCCGGTGCCGCCCGCGGCTCCAAGCCGCAGACCTGCGCGACCTGCCACGGCCAGGGCGAGGTCACCCACGTCCAGCGCTCGTTCATCGGCGACATCCGGACCACCCAGGCCTGCCCCACCTGCCAGGGCTACGGCACCGTGATCCCCAGCCCGTGCCCGGAGTGCTCCGGCGACGGCCGGGTCCGCTCCAGCCGGACGCTGAGCGTCAAGGTGCCGCAGGGGGTGACCACCGGCAACCGGATCCATCTCGCCTCCCAGGGTGAGGTCGGCCCGGGCGGCGGTCCGGCGGGCGACCTCTACGTCGAGCTGAACGTGATGCCGCACGAGACCTATCAGCGTGAGGGCGACAACCTTGAGATGGTGGTCCGGATCCCGATGACCGCCGCCGCCCTCGGCACCGAGGTCGACGTGGCCACCTTGGAAGGCGACCTGCCCGACGCCGAACCCGATTCGACCTCGGTCAAGATCTCGGTTCCCTCCGGCACCCAGTCCGGCACCCGGATCGCCCTGGACGGTCGTGGCGTGCCCCGGCTCCGCTCGGGTGGGCGTGGCCAGCTGGGAGTCACCTTCCTGGTGCAGACCCCGACCCGGATCGACGAGCAGCAGAGCGAACTGCTCCGGCAGCTGTCCGAGCTGCGGGACGAGGTGCGTCCCGAGGTGAGCGTGCAGAAGCACGGCAAAGGGGTCTTCGGCCGGCTCCGGAACGCCTTCGTGAACCAGTGACCCCTACCCGTGCTGCCCGGTCGTGACCCCCTACGCGACGTTGGCCGTCGATGACCGACGCGCTGTTCCTCGGCGAACTCGCTGACTCACCCGCGCTCGGCCAACGGATCGAGCTGACCGGTCCCGAGGGTCACCACGCCGCGGCGGTCCGGCGGATCCGGGTGGGCGAGCAGGTGATCATCGCCGACGGCGCCGGTCGGGCCGTCCGGGGCCCGGTGACCGACGTCGGCAAGCAGTCCGTCGCCGTGCAGGTGGCCGAAATTCTGACCTCGCCCGAACGGCCGCTGCGGATCACCGTGGCGCAGGCCTTGGCCAAGGGAGACCGGTCCGAGTTGGCGATCGAGATGCTGACCGAGCTGGGCGTGGACGAGGTGTGGCCGTGGCAGTCGTCGCGATCGATCGTCAGGTGGGCCGGTGAACGCGGTGAGCGGTCCCGGGTGAAGTGGCGGAGCACCGTCCGGGAGGCGACCAAGCAGTCGCGGCGGTTCCGGGTTCCGGCGGTGGGCGCCGTGACGACCACCAAGGCGCTGGCCGCACAGGTGGCCGGGTTCGACGCAGTGCTCGTTCTGCACGAGGACGCGACGACACCGATAGGGGAGATCGTCCTGCCGACGGCCGGCTCGTTGTTGATCGTCGTCGGCCCCGAGGGGGGAATCGCCCCAGAGGAGTTGACTGCCCTGACCGGGGCCGGAGCGACGGCGGTGACGATCAGCGACGGGGTATTGCGCACCTCGACCGCTGGGGTCGTAGCCCTGGCGTCGGTGCTGACCCGATGACCGAGACCGGATTCAGATTTCAACCACGGCAGATAATTCCGGGACACCGTGGCCGGGCCGGGGTGATCAGCACGCCGCACGGCGAGATCGCCACCCCGGCGTTCGTCGTGGTCGGCACCAAGGCGACGGTGAAGGCGGTGCTGCCGGAGTCGGTGGCCGAGCTGGGCGCCCAGGCCGTGCTGGCCAATGCCTACCACCTCTATCTGCAGCCCGGCCCCGATGTCGTCGACGCCGCCGGCGGGCTGTCTGCCTTCATGAACTGGCCGGGCCCGACGTTCACCGACTCCGGCGGCTTCCAGGTGATGAGCTTGGGGGCCGGCTTCAAGAAGGTGCTGGCGATGAACACCGCCGGTCTGGGCGACGACGACGTGATCGCCGAGGGCAAGACGCGCCTGGCGGTCGTCGACGACGACGGGGTCACGTTCCGCAGCCACCTGGACGGCAGCCGGCACCGGTTCAGCCCGGAGATCTCGATCGGCATCCAGCACCAGTTGGGGGCCGACATCATGTTCGCCTTCGACGAGCTGACCACCCTGATGAACACCCGTGCCTATCAGGTGCAGTCGCTGGCGCGCACCCACGCCTGGGCCGTCCGCTGCCTGGCCGAGCACGCCCGGCAGACGCAGCTACGGGCCGAGAAGCCCTATCAGGCACTGTTCGCGGTGATCCAGGGGGCCCAGTACGAGGATCTGCGCCGCCGGGCCTGCCGGGATCTTGCGGCGCTGGAGGTCGATGGCTTGGGCTTCGACGGTTACGGCATCGGCGGGGCGCTGGAGAAGGAGAATCTCGGCACCATCGTCGGCTGGTGCGCCGACGAACTCCCGGCCGACCGGCCGCGCCACCTGCTCGGCATCTCCGAGCCCGACGACGTGTTCGCCGCCGTCGAGAACGGCGTCGACACCTTCGACTGCGTCTCACCCTCGCGGGTGGCGCGCAACGCCGCGTTGTACACCCGCGACGGCCGGTTCAACGTCAACACCGCCGCCAACCGGCGCAACTTCGGCCCCGTCGAGGACGACTGCGACTGCTACACCTGCGCGCATTACACCCGGGCCTATCTGCACCATCTGTTCAAGGCGAAGGAGATGCTGGCCTCGACCCTGGCCACCATCCACAACGAGCGGTTTATCGTCCGGCTGGTCGACCAGGCGCGGGCCGCGATCATCGACGGCAGCTACGCCGAGCTGAAGGCGGACTACCTCAGCCGCTACTACGCAGCGAAAGCTGCACCGAAGGGCTGAATGGGCAGGCCCGAAGCTGTCGTTCTCTTGAATCTGGGTCGTTACTGATCTGGTTCAGACCAGGTCTCGGCCTTGATTCCGGACCGCTGGAGGAGTGTCGTAAGCCTTGACGAAAACTCGCCCGATCAGGTGGCCACCGATAGCTGCGATGAGTATTGTTACTACCCCGAATTGTAAATCATTCCCATAATCGGTCCAAAAATAGCTTTCACGCTGGCCAAGCACAACGATAGACAGAGGTGACGCAAAGGCTACGGCGACCGTTGTTATTCCCCAGCGAACCCCGGACAGCTTGAACGAGATGAGTCGTAACCCTTCGTGGACGCCCCAGATGAAGACGATCCCGGCCTGCAGCAGCCCACCGTAGACACCGAAGAATATGGCCCAGCCCGGATCTGGTTCACCAGCGGTGAGTGTGTCAGCCAGGATGAACAGAACGATATTTCCTGGCCCTGGAGCGGCGGAACGGCCGACAATTCCTGACAGCCACAAGAACCTCGCCAGCCAACGAGGCCGCAGTTGGGGCCCGCGCCGCCAATATGATGAATTCGCATTACTCATCGACGCGGATCTTTCTGGCTATGACCGATGTTGTATCACAGCTTGCTCGTCGCGGCCACGAGTGAATCTCTGCCACTGCGACATATTCGAGGGGTGGGTCGAGAACTACCGGTCTTCGGGTGCACTCCGAGGATGTCCGGCCAGAGGTGCCGGTCACCGGCTTTCCGGCCACGGAAATTCGCGGTGACAGCCCTGCCTACGATGGGTCGGTGAGTTCGACGTCGGTGGCCACCTTGGTGGCCAGAGGCCTGGCCGGTGGCTACGCGCACCAGACGCTGTTCGAGGAGCTCGACTTCAGCGTCGGGCCCGGGGACGTCGTCGGCGTGGTCGGGGCGAACGGCGCCGGCAAGTCGACGCTGCTGCGACTGCTCTCCGGGACGCTGGAGCCGCTGGCGGGGGCGGTGAATGCGTCCCCGAGCGATGCGTTCGTCGGCTGGTTGCCCCAGGAGCACGAGCGGGTGGCCGGTGAGACGATCGCCGACTATCTGGCCCGCCGCACCGGGGCCGCCGAGACGACGGCGGCGATGGAGGCGACCGCGGCCGCACTCGGGTCGGATCTGCCCGGCGCCGACGACGCCTACGCCGCCGCTCTGGACCGCTGGCTAACCAGCGGTGCGCCCGACCTCGAAGACCGGATCCCGGCGGTGCTGGCCGAGCTCGGTCTGGACGCCGAACCCGACGCGCTGATGACCAGCCTGTCCGGCGGGCAGGCGGCCCGGGCCGGTCTGGCTGCACTGCTGCTCAGCCGGTTCGACCTGGTCCTGCTGGACGAACCCACCAACGATCTTGATCTCGCCGGGCTGGAGCTGTTGGAGAACTTCGTCCGCGGGCTGCGCTCCGGGGTCGTCCTGGTCAGCCACGACCGTGAGTTCTTGTCCCGGGTGGTGACCCGGGTGGTCGAGCTGGACCTGGCCCAGCATCAGGTCGCCGTCTACGACGGCGGCTACGACGCCTTCCTGCACGAGCGGGAGGTCGCCCGGCGGCACGCCCGCGAGGCCTACGACGAGTTCGCCGAGATGAAGTCCGATCTGGTGTCACGGATGCGGACGCAGCGGGAATGGAGCTCCCAGGGCGTTCGCAACGCGATCAAGAAGAACCCCGACAACGACAAGATCCGCCGCAAGGCCAGCATGGAGTCGGCCGAGAAGCAGGGCCAGAAGGTCCGCCAGATGGAGTCCCGGATCGCCCGATTGGAGGAGGTCGAGGAGCCGCGGAAGGAGTGGGCGCTGCAGTTCAGCGTCGGTGCCGCCCCGCGGTCCAGCTCGGTGGTCGCCGTCCTCGACGCCGTGCTGCTGCGTCGGGGCGACTTCACCCTCGGGCCCGTCTCGCTCCAGGTCAACGCCCGCGACCGGATCGGCATCACCGGTCCCAACGGGGCGGGCAAGACGACCCTGTTGGAGCTGCTGCTCGGCCGGTTGGAGCCGGACGAGGGCCGGGCCACGCTCGGCGCGTCGGTGGCGATCGGTGAGATCGATCAGGCCCGGACAGGGTTGGCCGAGAACGTGGCCCTCGGCGACGCGTTCGAGGCAGTGATGCCGTCGATGAACGCGGGCTCGGTCCGGACCCTGCTGGCCAAGTTCGGCCTCAAGGCCGACCAGGTGACCCGGCTCGTCGGCCGGCTCTCACCGGGCGAGCGGACGCGGGCCGCGCTGGCCCTGCTGCAGGCCCGCGGCGTCAACCTGCTGGTGCTGGACGAGCCCACCAACCATCTCGACCTGCCCGCCATCGAACAGCTGGAGCAGGCGCTGGCCTCCTACGACGGCGCACTACTGCTGGTCAGCCACGACCGGCGGCTGCTCGGCAACGTGAGCCTCGACCAGAGCTGGTCGGTCGACGCCGGGCAGGTCACCGTCGCCTGACCGGGCCGGCTGCCGAGCGGGCGAGCTGCTGAACAGGCCGACGGCTCAGTTCTGCACGGTCGGCCGGATGGTCAGGTCGCCGATCTCCACGTCGTCCGGCTGTTCGATGGCGAAGGCGATCGCCCGGGCGACCGCGGCGGGGTCGATGCCGATCTCGGCCATCCGCTCCTGGGACTGCCGGCGGACCTCCGGATCCTCGATCGCGTCGACCAGCTCGGTCCGGACGAACCCGGGCGAGATGCTGGTCGTGCGCAGCACCCCGTCGGTGGACTCCTGCCGAAGGGCCTCCAGCAGGGTACGGACGGCGTTCTTGGTCCCGGCGTAGACCGCCTGACCGGGCACGATCTTCAACCCCGAGGTCGAGATGGTGGTGACGAAATGGCCGCGGCCCTGCCGACGGAACACCGGCAGTGCGGCGGCGATGCCGTGCAGCACCCCGCGCACGTTGACGTCGATCATCGCCTCCCAGCCGGCCACGTCGAGATCGCCGACCGGGCCGGTCCGCGCGATGCCCGCGTTGCTGACCAGCACGTCGAGTCGGCCGAACCGTTCGACGGCGAGAGCCACCATCCGCTCCAGGTCATCGCTCCGGGTCACGTCCACCTCGAGGATCTCCGCCCGGCCGCCGGACCCCTCGATCCTCGTGGCCAACCCGGCCAACCGGTCCGTCCGTCGCGCACCGAGCACGACCGTCGCCCCTCTGGCCGACAGCTCGAGTGCGGTGGCCGCCCCGATTCCGCTGCTGGCCCCGGTGATGGCGACGATCTTGCTCTCGATCCCGTTCATCCGGCTCCCGCTCATCTCCATCCTCCTGGTCTACCCGTCGATCCGGTCATCGGTGTCGGGCCCGACGTGACCGGCGAGCCAGTCGTTCAGTTCGCGACACAGCTCGAACGTGTCGACCACGCATCGGCGGAGCTCGGCCTGGCTGCGCACCTCGGTGCCGGTCAGCGACCGGGAGCCGATCAGGCCCTTGCGGCGCAGCAGTTCGATCCGCGGATGGTCGACCGGGTAGCCGCGCGGTGCGGTCTTCAGTGGGGCTGCACCACCGGAGTCGACGTCCAGCGATCGGTGGCCCCGCAGGCCGGCCACGATCGATTCGAGCCGCCGACCGGTCTTCTCGGCCGCCACGGCCGAGCGGAACCGCTCCAGCTGATCGCGGCTGAACAGGTAGGTGCCGGTGGCCGCCAGAAAACCCTGCGCGTCGATGTGGAGGTAGTAGTCGACGCCGTGGCGGGTGCTGATCGCCGAGTGCTGGGTCTTGTACGGCGACTTGTTCTTGCTGAACCGGACGTCCCGGTTCATCCGGAAGGTCCGGAACGGTCCGTACTCCTCGGGTAGCGTGTCGAGCAGTGCGGCCAGCGGCTCGGCGACCTCGCGGTCGAACCGTTCCCGATTGGCGTGGAAGAAGTCGCGGTCGTTGTGCTCGGCCAGTTCGGTGAAGAACCGCGCTGCGTCCGCCCCGAATCCGTCGTGGTGTTGTCGCCCGGTCACGAAGCGCTCTCGTCCACCGCGGTGTCGACCACGGCGCCGTAACTCGGCTCGTGCTTCTTGATGCGGCCGATCACCAGATAGGTGATCGGCAGGAAGACGATCTCCACCAGGCACTTGTAGACGTAGCCGACGACGACGTAGTTGATCAGGTCGCGGGTGGAGAGGATGCAGACGAAAGCGATGATGCAGAAGATCGTGGTGTCGGCCAGTTCGCCGATCAGGGTGGAGCCGACTAACCGCGTCCACAGCCTGCGTTCTTGGGTGATCCGTTTGATTCGTACCACCACGAAGGCGTTCAGGAACTGTCCGGCCAGGAAGCCGGCCAGGCTGGCCCCGACGATCCGCGGCACGAAACCCAACACCGCCTGGAAAGCCGCCGAGTTCTCATAGCCTTCCGCGGCCGGCGCAGCGCCCACCGCGAGGAACGTGGCCGAGGCCAGAGCGGCCAGGACGAAGCCGACGATGATGGCCAGCCGGGCCCGCTTCAACCCGTACACCTCGGCCAGGATGTCGCCGAGGATGTAGGTGAGCGGGAACAGGAACGCGCCGCCGTCGGTGATGATCGGCAGGAACGGCGGCCGGTCCGGCCCGAAGGCGATCGGCTTGGTGGCGCTGATGTTGGAGACGACCAGCAGGGTGCAGAACAGCGCGATGATCACCGCGAAGATCGAGCTGCGTCCGTCGGCGTAGCGGATCGAGGCGCTCGACCGGGTCGGAGTCGAGGCGGCGGACTGGTCCAGAGCTGTCACGTCTGCGAAGCCTAACGGGCCGTGGCAGGCTGGTCCCATGAGCGAATACACCGAGGGAATCCCGGACGAGACGGACCAGCTGGATCAGGACCAGTTCAATCCGGAGAACTCGCTGGTCGACCGCGGCGTCGACGACTTCCTGGACGAGGGTTATTCGCCGCCGGAGAAGCCGTCGGTGATGATCCGCAAGGGTGACACCGAGACGTTGGACGAGAAGCTGGCCGAAGAGCGGCCGGACGAGATCGAGGACGAGAACGACCCGCCCGAGGTCGACCTCAACACCGCCGACCTCAGCGCCGACAACGTCACCGTGGACGAACTGAGCGGGGAGAACCTCGACGACGGTGAGGTCGGCCGTGAGCGGGCCGGCCGGCTGGTCGACCCGAACGAGGGTATCGGCGAGGACGTCGACCAGGAGCTGCTCGGCGAGGACGTCGGTATCGACGGTGCCGGGGCCAGCGCCGAAGAGGCGGCCATGCGGATCGTCGACGAGCCCTGAGCTGCCACCGAACTGCTGGACGGGCCGACCCGGTGAACGAGCTGTACCCCGGGATCGAGCCGTACGCCTCCGGGCTGCTCGAGGTGGGCGACGGCCAGCGGATCTACTGGGAGGAGTGCGGTAATCCCGACGGCAAACCCGTGGTCTTCCTGCATGGTGGGCCCGGCGCCGGGTGCAGCGCCGGCAATCGGCGACTGTTCGACCCGGCCCGGTACCGGATCGTGCTGCTGGACCAGCGGGGCTGCGGTCGCAGCCTGCCGCACGCCAGCGCGGCACGCACCGAGGATGAGCTGGCCGCCAACACCACCTGGCACCTGGTGGCCGACCTGGAGCGGTTGCGCACCGCCCGCGGGATCGACCGCTGGCTGGTGTTCGGCGGCTCCTGGGGCAGCGCGCTCGCCCTGGCCTACGCCGAGAAACACCCGGAGCGGGTGACCGAGTTGGTGCTGCGCGGGATCTTCACCCTGCGCCGTAGCGAGCTCGACTGGTACTACAACGGCGGTGCCGGTCAGCTCAAGCCGGAATGGCGGGCGAAGTTCCTTGCGCCCCTGATCGATCGGTACGGCAGTGGCTTCGACGGCGATGCGATCGCCGCCTACCGGGAACTACTGTTCGACCCCGATCCGGCGGTGCACCGTCCGGCCGGGGTGGCCTGGACGACCTGGGAGGCCGCCACCCTCACGCTGGTCGAGGACGCAGAGCTGATCGCCGAATTCTCCGATCCCGACTTCGCGCTGGCCTTCGCCCGGATCGAGAACCACTATTTCAGCCACGCCGGCTGGTTCGGCACCGAACCTGACGGTCATGGTCGGACGATCGGTCAGCTGATCGCCCACGCGGGCCGGCTCCGGGACATCCCCGGCGTCATCGTCCAGGGTCGCTACGATCTGGCCACCCCGGCGGTCACCGCCTGGGAGCTGTCCCGGGCCTGGCCCGAGGCCGACCTGCGGATGGTGGAGACCGCCGGCCACGCCTACTCCGAACCGGGAATCCGCGCCGAGTTGGTCGCGGCCACCGATCGGTTCGCCGACCGACCTGGGTGAATGCCGAAAAGACCGGAACCAGAAACATTGGGAACTCCTTCGCCGAGTCATTACGATGGAGCCTCGGGTCCTCAGCGGGGACCCAGGGCGGACCACAGGGCCCGCCAGGTACCAGCAGTTCAGCTAACGCGGAGGAATTCTGAGCAGGTCAGACAACTCGGCTCGCGTCGTCGGCACGTCCCGGCGGAACGAGAACACCACCGGCGCCCGGGTCCAGACCGACGGGGCCGGTCAGGATCAGGTCAGCGAGACCCGGAAGATCACCATCCCGGCCTCGGTGGACATGGTCAACTTCCTCGGCCCGGCCGACGAATTCCTGCGCATCATGGAGCGCGAGTTGGACGCCGACCTGCACGTCCGCGGCGACGAGCTGACGGTCACCGGCGCCCCGGACGCGATCGAGCGGGCGGCCTCGGTGGTCACCGAGATCGTCACCATCCTGCGCACCGGCCAGGGGCTCACCGCCGACGCGGTCGAGCGGGTCTGCGGCATGGTCAACACCGCCTCGCCGGCCAGTGCCGCCGACGTGCTGACCCAGAACATCCTGTCCAGTCGGGGTAAGACGATCCGGCCGAAGACCCTGAACCAGAAGCGCTACGTCGACGCCATCGACAAGCACACGGTGGTCTTCGGCATCGGTCCCGCGGGCACCGGCAAGACCTATCTGGCCATGGCCAAGGCGGTCCAGGCGCTGCAGAACAAGCAGGTCAACCGGATCATCCTGACTCGGCCCGCAGTCGAGGCCGGCGAGCACCTGGGCTTCCTGCCCGGCACCCTGAACGACAAGATCGACCCGTATCTGCGACCGCTCTACGACGCCCTGCACGACATGATCGACCCCGAGTCGATCCCACGGCTGCTGACGTCGGGGGTGATCGAGGTGGCGCCGCTGGCCTACATGCGCGGCCGCACCCTCAACGACGCCTTCATCATCCTGGACGAGGCGCAGAACACCTCGATGGAACAGATGAAGATGTTCCTGACCCGGCTCGGTTTCGACTCCAAGGTGGTCGTCACCGGTGACATCACCCAGGTCGACCTGCCGAACGGCACCCGCAGCGGTCTGCGGGTGGTCCAGGACATCTTGGACGAGGTGGACGACATCTCGTTCTGCTACCTGACCAACTACGACGTCGTCCGGCACAAGCTGGTCGGCCGGATCGTAGCCGCCTACGACAAGTTCGAGGCGATCCAGGTGCCGACCGAACGCGGCCGTAGCCGACGGTGAGCTCCGTGGTGAGGGTTCGGAAAGAGCAGCGATGAGCGTCGAGATCAACAACGAGTCCGGTCTGGAGGTCGACAGTCCGGGCCTGGTGAGGTTGGCGACCTTCGCCCTGTCCGAGCTGCGGATCCATCCGCAAGCCGAACTGTCCATCCTGCTGGTGGACGAACGGACCATGAGCGCCTACCACCAGAAATACATGGGCGAGGACGGCCCGACCGACGTGCTCTCCTTCCCGATGGACGAGCTGCGCCCGCCAGATCCCGAGGACGACGCGCCGCTCGGTCTGCTCGGTGACATCGTGCTGTGCCCGGCGGTGACATCACGGCAGGCCGCAGAGCACGGCCGGACGGAGACCGAAGAGTCGGAATACCTGCTGGTGCACGGTTTGCTGCACCTGCTGGGCTTCGACCACGCCGAGCCGGACGAGAAGGCCGCGATGTTTACGTTGAAGGACACCATCCTCGCTGCCTGGGCCGACCACCAGCAGACCGCCCAGGGTCAGGCGCGGGCGGCAGGGCCCGAGAGGGTCGAAAGAGCCCGGTGAACACCACCGACTGGGTGCAGCTTGTCGCGGCCCTGATCCTGGTGGTCCTGGCCGGCGGCGGTGCCGCGGCCGAGGCCGCCCTCTACTCCTTCTCCCGGTCCCGGGCCCAGTCGCTGGTCAACGACGGCCGGGCCGGGGCCAGGCGGGTCCAGCAGATTGCCGGGGACCCGCCGCCCTTCCTCAACACGGCGCTGTTCCTGCGGACCGTCTTCGAGATCACCGCGATCGTGCTGGTCGCCCTGGTGGTCTTCGGGCTGTTCGACCAGACCTGGATCAAGGTGCTGCTGACCGCCGGTTCGATGATCATCGTCTCCTATGTGTTCTGGGGTGTCGCCCCGCGCACCCTTGGCCGACAGAACGCCGACCGGGTGGCCTGTCTCGCCGCCGCACCGCTGGTCGCGGTCACCCGGGTGCTCGGCCCGTTCCCGAAGCTGCTGATCATGATCGGCAACGCGCTGACGCCAGGAAAGGGTTTCAGCGAGGGCCCGTTCACCACCGAGGCCGAACTGCGCGAGCTGGTCGACCTGGCCGAGGCCAGCGAGTTGATCGAGTCCGGTGAGCGGCAGATGATCCACTCGGTCTTCGAACTCGGCGACACCATCGTCAAGGAGGTGATGGTTCCCCGCACCGACATGGTCTTCGTCGAGGAGCACAAGACCTTGCGGCAGGCGGTATCACTGGCCCTGCGCTCGGGCTTCAGCCGGATCCCGGTGATCCGGGACGGGCTGGACGACGTGGTGGGCATCCTCTACCTCAAGGACGTCATCAAACGGGTCTATGACAACCCGCGGGCCGAGACCACCGAGCGGGTCAGCTCCATGATGCGCCAGCCCGAATGGTGCCCGGATTCCAAGCCGGTGGACGAACTGCTGCGCGAGATGCAACAGCGCCGGATCCACCTGGTGATCGTGGTGGACGAATTCGGCGGCACCGCCGGGATGGCCACCATCGAGGACATCCTGGAGGAGATCGTCGGCGAGATCACCGACGAGTACGACGTGGAGAACACCGACATCACCGAGCTCGCCGACGGCCGGTTTCGGGTCTCGTCCCGGCTGCCGGTGGACGAGTTGGGGGAGCTGTTCGGTTTGGAGCTCGAGGACGAGGACGTGGAGACCGTCGGCGGCCTGATGGCCAAGGTGCTGAACAAGGTTCCGATCGCCGGCTCGGTGGTCAAGTACGCCGGCCTCGAGCTGGTCGCCGAGCGCTCCACCGGCCGACGCAACCGGATCGGCACGGTGGTCGCCACCGTGATCGCCACGGACGACCACGGCGAGAGCAGACACGACGACGACGAGCGCGCGCACGCCGATTCGGCGAGCCGGGCCGGCTGAGCGGGGAGACCATGACCGAACGAACTGGCGGGCAACCCAATGATCAGCCGAGCGACCCGGAGGATCGGAAGATCATCACCCTGGCCACCGCGGCCCGGGCCCGGACCGGTGCCGCCCAAGGGGCCTGCCTGCGCGACGTCGACGGCCGAACCTACGCGGGCACCAGTGTGGGCCTGGAGTCGCTCTCACTGTCCGCGATCGCTGTGGTGGTGGCGATGGCGGTGTCTTCTGGCGCACCCGGGGTCGAAGCGGTCGCCGTCACCGCAGCAGCTGCCGGAGCAGACCCCGGAGAGGGGGCGGTCGGCGAGCAGGACCGTCAGATCATCGCCGAGCTGGCCGGCGCCGCCGTCCCGGTCTGGCTCGTGGACCCCCGCGGCCAGGTGCTCGACCAGCTCACCGCTGAGCTCAGCCGTGACGATGCCTGATCCGACGATGCCTGATCCGACGATGCCTGATCCGACGATGTCTGGTCCGACGCCGATCGACTCCGACTTCCGGTCCGGTTTCGCCTGCTTCGTCGGCCGACCCAACGCGGGCAAGTCGACGCTGACCAACGCCCTGGTCGGCCAGAAGATCGCCATCGCCTCGGACAAGCCGCAGACCACCCGGCACGCGGTCCGCGGCATCGTCAACCGGAGCGACGCGCAACTGGTGCTGATCGACACGCCGGGGTTGCACCGGCCGCGGACGCTGCTCGGCGAACGGTTGAACGACGTCGTCCGGGCCACCTGGACCGAGGTCGACGTGGTCGGCGTCTGCCTGCCCGCCAACCAGAAGATCGGGCCCGGCGACACCTATCTGGTCGGGGAGATCGCCGCCCTGACCGCTCGTCCGAAGCTGGTGGCAGTGGCCACCAAGTCCGATCTCGTCGGCCCGACCCGGATGGCCGAGCACCTGATGGCCATCCAGGCCCTGGAAGAGAAGCTGGGGATCAACTGGGCCCACATCGTCCCGGTCTCGGCGACCGGGAACGATCAGGTCGACGTGCTCGCCGATGAACTTGCCGCGCTGCTGCCGCCCGGTCCGGCGCTCTATCCGGACGGCGAGATCACCGACGAGCCGGAAGAGACGCTGGTCGCCGAACTGATCCGGGAGGCCGCGCTGGAGGGAGTCCGGGACGAACTGCCGCACTCGATCGCGGTGGAGATCGCCGAGATGGGTCTGCGAGAAGGCCGGCCGGAGGACAAACCCCTGCTTGACGTCTACGCCTCGATGATCGTCGAACGTGAGTCCCAGAAGGGAATCGTGATCGGCAAGAAGGGCGTCCGGCTGCGCGACGTCGGCGCCCGGGCCCGGGCGCAGATCGAGGCTCTGCTCGGTACGCCGGTCTATCTCGACCTGCGGGTCAAGGTGCTCAAGGATTGGCAGCGCGACACGAAACACCTGAACCGGCTCGGGTTCTGAGCTGGGTCACGCCTGTCTGCGGCAGTTACTCTCAGCAGCCGTCGCTTGCGGCCCCCGAATCAAGGCTTGGGTGCCGGCGCAAGGTGGCCCGGCTCAACCGCGCTCAGCGGCGACGGATCTGCTCCAACAGTCCGACGTTGTCGGCGGTGACCCAGACCTCGGTGATCATGAAGTCGGTGATCCGGTAGAACGCGAACTCGTCGGTTCGCACCCGGACCCCGGTCGCGCCGATGCCCATGAAGGTGCCGAGATGGGTGCCGGTGTCCAGGTAGTGCGCAGCCAACCAGCCATCGTTCATCACCAGATGCTGCAACGTCCAACGGTAGTCGGGAAACCCACGGGCCACCTTCCGCAACCCGGTGACGTAAGTTTCGAGGCCGGCTGGCCGCCCGTTGACCATGACGTCGGTGGCGACGAAGTGCCCGAGCCGGTCGAAGACGTGCTGGTTGCACACCCGCAGGTAGCTCTCGAACCAGCTCTGCAACGTGTGGTCCTGGATCTCGGCGGCCATCGGGCCAGCCTGGCAGATGGCCGAAGCGGGCGCTCCGGGTGTAGCTGAGAGGTCCACGGCGATGTGGTTTACGGCGATGTGGTTTACAGCGATGTCGTTCACAGCGATGTCGTTCCCAGCGATGTTGTGCACAGCGATGGAGGGCGGCTCAACGTGCTCGGACCGGAGAACGTGCGACAGCGTTGGCGGGTGGCCGAGATCGACATCGCCAAGCCCAACCCGATCACTGCAGCCTTAACGCTACTCGGCAGGAGGTCCGACCCGCTCGAGCTTGAGCCCACGGTCGCCGCCGTTGATCGCCTTCTCGAGGAACTCCGCCAACTTGGAGATCGCGTAGTTCAGCAGCACATAGATCAAGCCGACCACGAGATAGGTCTGAATCAGGTAGCCGGTGTAGGCGGTCAGGTTGGTCGCCGACTTCATCAGTTCGGAGTAGCTGGCGGCGTAGCCGAGGGTGGTGTCCTTGATCAGTGCGACCAGCTGGGTGATCAACGCCGGGACGACCAGGCGCAAGGCCTGCGGGAAGACGACGATCCGCATGTTCTGCCAGTAACCCAGACCGACCGCCTGACCGGCTTCGAACTGCCCACTGGGCAACGCCCGAACGCCGGCCCGGAAGACTTCGGCCATGATCGCCACGTTGCCGAGGATGATCGGGATGACCAGTTTCCAGAAGATCGGTACGTTTACCCCGACGGCGGGCAGGCCGATCACGAACAGGTAGATCAACAACAGCATCGGGATCGACCGGAAGATCTCGATGTAGGCGCCGACCGGCCACCGTACCCAGCGACTCTGGCTGAGCCGCAGCACCGAGAACAGTGCGCCGAGCGGGATCGAGATGACGGCCGACACCGCAGCCGCCTTGAGGGTGTTGAGCAGCCCGCTGGCCAAGAACTTCAGGATCGGCAGCTCGCCGAACTGAGCCCACTTCTCGGCCTGCAACTGGCTGTGTACCCCGAACTGGTAGAGGACGAAGGCCAGCACCAGTAACAACAACAGCACCGAGCCCGCAGTCAGGAACCGGATCCGCACCCTCGCCCTGGGCCCGGGAGCGTCGAACAGCACCCGCGTCGCGTCACTCATCGATCGCCCCCTTGACACTCATCGGTGCACCGCCAGTTTGCGCTCGAGGATGCCGCCGGCCTGGCCGCTCAGCAGGGCCATGATCACGTAGAGCGCGGCGGCGACCGCGTACAGACCGAGGCCACCCGCGTACTGGAGGTTCAGATAGGAAACCTGATACGTAATCTCGTCGACGTTCATCGCCGCGGCCAGGGATGAGCCGAGCAGCTGACCGATGAACACGTTGACCAGCGGCTGCACCATCGCCGCGAACGCCTGGGGCAAGATCACGAAGGCGAGCGACTGGGCGAAGGTCAACCCGATCGACCGAGCGGCCTCGGCGTTGCCGACCGGGACCGCGTTGATCCCCGACCGGATGGCCTCACCGGCGAAGGCTCCGCCGACCAGCATCATGGCCACCGAAACCGACCAGAACAAAGAAAGTCGCAGGCCGACGTCGGGCAGCCCGAAGACCATGATGATCAACAGGCTGAGCAGCGGCATGTTGCGGAACACCTCGACGTAGACCGTCCCGGTGACCCGCAGCGGGGTGATCGGGCTGACCCGGAAGATCGCAGTCAGGGACCCGAGCACCATCGAACCGATGAAGCCGACCGCGGTCAGCGCCAGCGTCATCAAGATCGCGTGGCCGAAGGCCCCGATGTGGTCCAGGAAGAGCTGCACCTGCTACCCCCTCAGCGTTGATGCGGGCTGGATCGCTCAGGCACTGATCGCGGGCGGGCTGGAGTTGCTCTTCAGCACGGTGCCGACGGTGAGACCGAGCAGCTTCTTCCAGGTGCCGGCGTCCTCCATCTTTTTCAGCCAGGCGTTGATGAAGTCGACCGCGTTGTCGTTCTCCTTGGTGCAACCGATGCCGTAGTTGTCGGTGGAGAAGGGCTCGCCGACGACCTTGACGGTGTTGTCCTTGACCGCGGTCGACAACAAGATCGACTGGTCCAGCACGAAGGCGTCACCACGTCCCTGCTTCAGCGCCGCGACGCATTGCGCGTTCTCGGTGAACAGGATGGGGGTGACCGAGGGAACCTGCTTCTTGAGCGCCAGGATGGCGGTGGAGTTGGATTCGGTGATCACCTTCTTGCCGACCAGGTCCTTAACGCTGGTGATGGTGTTGTTGCTCGCGTTGACCATGATCGCGGTGCCCGAGGCGTAGTACGGTCCGGCGAAGTTCACCTTCTCGGCTCGCGCCGGGGTGATGGAGTAGGTGGCGACCACGACGTCCACCGATCCGTTGGTGATCAGGGTTTCGCGGGTGTCGACCGTGGTCTGGGTCAGCTTGTAGGTGGGCTGGCCGATGATGTATTTGGCCAGCAGCTGGACCATCCCGGCGTCGAACCCACGGATCTTGCCGGTGGTGGGATCCAGCAGCGAGAAGAGCGGTCCGGCGTCCGTGCCGCCCCAGCGCAGAGTGCCACGGCCCTTGATCGCCTGGGCCCAGGCGTTGTCGGAGACGGTGGAGGCATCGGCCACCATCCCGTTGGCGATCACGTCGTCGTAACTGTTGTTGCTGCTGGACGAACCGCCGGAGAGTTTCTGCGACGTACTGCCACCGGAGCAGCCGCTCAGCCCGGCGGCCGCGCCGGCGATGCCGGCCCCGAACAGCAGGGCTTGGCGTCGATTGAAGGCGAATTCGGGCATGAGACCTCCGAGGGTTGTGATCGGTGCTGAGCAGGGTCGGTAGCAATAACTGTCAACCCTAGAGCCCGCGTGTTACGTCGCCGTGTATATCGCAAGTGCCGGAGTGGCCTCAGGTGTTGCGAGCCAGGTGTTGCCAGCCTGGGTGTGGCGTGCACGGGTGGTTGCGATCATCGGATCGAACGCGTACCGTCCAGACATGGCCTTCATCAGCCTCCTTCTTCGCTGCCGCAGCGAGTCCCTCTAAGGGCCGGCGTCCTCGCTGCGGAGTTCCGTGCGCCCGGCTCGCACCGATCCCGATCAGCGAGGAACAGATGACCAGCACGAATTCGACCGCCGACGCATCCGTCGGGCAGTCCCGCGTATCCACCAACTTCGGAACGCGTCCTCAGGCCGTCCCGACTCAGCAGCCGAGCCCGATGCCGTTCGGCCGTTATCACCCGTTCGTGCCGGTGGACGTGCCTGACCGGACCTGGCCCACGAAGCGGATCGATCGGGCGCCGCGTTGGCTGTCGACCGACCTGCGGGACGGGAACCAGGCGTTGATCGATCCGATGACCCCGGCCCGCAAGCACCGGATGTTCGAGCTGTTGATCGGGATGGGTTACAAGGAGATCGAGATCGGGTTTCCCTCGGCCAGCCAGACCGACTTCGACTTCGTCCGGCAGCTGATCGAGGACGACCTGATCCCCGACGACGTGACGATTTCGGTGCTGACTCAGGCTCGCGAGGACTTGATCGAGCGAACCGTGCAGTCGGTGATCGGGGCCAGGACGGCCACCGTTCACCTGTACAACGCCACTGCCGAACTGTTCCGCCGGGTGGTCTTCAAGGTCGACAAGACCGAGTGCCTGGCGTTGGCCACCCGCGGTACTGAGCTGGTGATGAAGTACGCCGAACAGCATCTGGGCGAAACGGAGTTCGGCTACCAGTACTCTCCGGAGATCTTCACCCAGACCGAAACCGACTACGCGGTCGAGGTCTGCAACGCGGTGGCCGATGTCTGGCAGCCGGGTCCCGGCCGGGAAATCATCTTCAACCTGCCGGCCACGGTCGAGATGTCGACCCCGAACACCTACGCCGACCAGATCGAGTATTTCGGGCGGCACATCCACAATCGCGATCACGTCGCGATTTCGCTGCATCCACATAACGACCGCGGTACCGCGGTGGCCGCCACCGAATTGGGGCTGATGGCCGGTGCCGACCGGGTCGAGGGCTGTCTGTTCGGTCACGGCGAGCGGACCGGCAACGTCGATCTGGTCACTCTGGGGTTGAACCTGTTCAGCCAGGGCGTCGACCCCAAGATCGACTTCGGCTACGGCGGGGGCATCGACGAGATCCGGCGCACCGTGGAGTACTGCACCAATCTGCCGGTCCACCCGCGCCACCCGTACGCGGGCGATCTGGTCTACACCGCCTTCTCCGGCTCCCATCAGGACGCCATCAAGAAGGGGTTGGAGACGCTGGAGCGCGAGGCTGCGGCGCAGGGGGTCGGGATGGACGAGATCGCCTGGGAGGCGCCGTACCTGCCGATCGACCCGCACGACGTGGGCCGCACCTACGAGGCGGTGATCCGGGTCAACTCCCAGTCGGGCAAGGGCGGAATCGCCTATCTGCTGAAGAGCGAGCACCGGATCGACCCGCCGCGTCGGATGCAGATCGAGTTCTCCCGGGTGGTGCAGACCCAGACCGACGCCGAGGGTGGCGAGATGTCGGCGGCGGCGATCTGGGAGATCTTCAGTCGCACCTACCTGGCCGAGGGGCAGCTGCGCCTGGACAAAGTCAGCACCGCTAGCAACGGCCACGTCTCGGTGGACGCGGTGGTGACCGACCATGATCGGCAGCACCGGATCAGCGGTGAAGGCAACGGTCCGGTGTCGGCGTTCTGTGACGCGCTCTCGGCTCTGGGCTACCGGGTCCGGGTGCTGGACTACCACGAGCACGCACTCTCGGCCGGTGGCGACGCCCAGGCGGCCGCCTACGTCGAGTGCGAGATCGGCGACGGCGAGCAAACCCAGGTGGTCTGGGGGGTCGGGCTGGACACCAACATCGTCTCTGCGTCGCTGCGCGGAGTCGTCTCGGCGGTGAACCGGAGCCTCTCGACCGACTGAGGACGGCCTCGGCGAAGGTAGAATCGAACGGGTGGGCGAAAATGTCAGAGGTCACTGACACGCTCCGATCATGACCACAATCGCCGTGCCGGCTGCCCGACCGGACGTCTGTTCCCCGCTCGACGACCCGGGCGGCCTGCTGGACCAGATCACCGAGGCCCAACGCCTGATCGCCCGGACGCAGGCCAAGGTGGACGACCTGTGTTTTCGGTTCAGTCGCAACCGAACGGTCGAACTGAACGCCGAGGTGCCGCCGCGAGCGGCCCGGCCACCCGGAGCCCGGAACCCGGCCGCCTTCGCCGCCGCCGAGTTGGCGCCCGTGCTCGGGCAGAGTTCCTCCGAGGTGGGTCACCTGTTGGCCCGGGTCCGACGGCTGCAGAGCCTGCCGGACGTGTTGGCGGCGGCTCGGACGGGCGATTTGGATGCCCGCCGGGTGGCCCGGATCGACCGGGCCGCCCGGATGGTTGTCCATCCCGAGACGTTGATCGAGCTGGATCGGCAGGTGATAGCGGTGATCGCCGAGCGGGCGCCGACGGTTCAGCAGTTGGGAGCCTGGTTGGACCGGTTCCTGGCCCGGAGTGAGCCGGGCAAGCTGGCCGAGCGGCAGCGACGGGCTCATGCCGACCGACGGGTGAACGTGTTCCAGGCCGTGAACGCGGTCGGCTACGTCACCGGTGAGGTGTCCGCGGTGGGCGCCTCGGCAATCGACGGCCGGCTCAGCCGGCTGGCCTGGGCCTGCGGTGCGGACGATCAGCGGACGTTGCCGCAGCGACGGTCGGACCTGTTCGCCGACCTGTTGCTCGGCCGGGTGGACAACCGGGACTCGGGTGCTCCGGATCCGATCAAACACGAGACAGCCGGAGACGAGCCGGTTACGGCCGACAGCGCGGAGGACGAAGCACCAGCGTCCGCGGAGCCTGACTGGCTCGAAGTCGAACGGATCGACCCGATCACCGGTGAATATCTGGGCACCGACTACCAACCTCTTGATCCGGACGTGGAGGCGGCGCCGAGCGCGCGGCGTTCGAGCGAGCCGCCTCCGGGGCGCAGCGGGCCATCGCCGGCTCCAACGGGTCGGTCGGCGTCCGGCGTCGGCGTCCCAGGCCAGAAAGACAGTGCGTTCGGTCGGCTGCCGCACGGCGGCCCGCAGGTGACCGTCGGGGTGGTGGTGACGCTGGAGGCGCTGATCGGCGCCTCGGAGACCCCGGCCGAGCTGTGGGATCGCAGTGCCACCGTGCCCGCCGCGGTGGCGCGTGAGTTGGCCGCCGAGCCGGACACCCTGTTCGTCCGGCTGCTCACCGACCGCGCCGGACGGCTGCTCGACGTCACCGAGCTGGGCCGATTCCCGTCGGCAAAACTCGGCTTTGCCGTCCGGGCCCGGTCCGGGAGTTGCTCGTTTCCGACCTGCACCCGGGCCTCGCCGTTGTGCGATCTCGATCATCATGAGCCGGTCCCGGCCGGCCCCACGACGGCGTCCAACCTGGGTCCGCTCTGCCGGCCGCACCACAACGCCAAGACGTTCGGCCACCTCGAGGTGCGCCGGATCCCTGACGCAACCCTCTGGACCGATGAGATGGCGCACCGCTACCGCTGTCTGGACGAGCCGTTACCGACCGGGTGATTCCCGCTGCGATGGCGGGGACGATACGCAGAAGCAGGGTCAGCTGAATCCGTTGGCCGACGTCCTCGCCGGGGCGGTCGGGGCGATGATCCAGGCACGGAAGAACGGGGCAAGATCGACCGAGGTGAACGACTGAGCCTGAACCATCCATTCTGCGAGGCTGCGTGCGCCCGGTCGCTGCGCCCAGCTGCGGGCCATGGCCAAAAACGCCTGGTCGCCCATCCGGTTTCGGAGCGCTTGCAGGGCCATCGGGCCGCGGTAATAGACGACGTCGAACAGGTGGTCCGGTCCCGGATCGAGCAGGCTGATCCGCCAGAAGTCGGCCCGCGGGGCGGCCCGGTCGTAGAGCCGGGTGAAGCTGGCCGCTGCGCTCCGGCCGCCGGTCAGTTCGGCGTAGGTCCAGGCACCCCAGGACGCCCAGGCCTCGTTGTCGAAGATGTCGTTCCACTGCGAGACGGTGACGTTGTCGCCGAACCACATGTGGGTCAGCTCGTGGGAGAGCAATTGACTCGCGTCGCCGCGGGTCATCGCCGAGGCCGCGTAGACCGGTCGGGTCTGGGACTCCAGGCCGTCGAACCACAGCCGTCCGCCGGGCACGATACCGCCGATCTCGCCGAACGGGTACGGGCCGAACATCGTCTCCAACACCTTGATCACGGCGGGCGTGCGGACCAGCTGGGCGAACGCGGCCCGCCGGTCGCCGGCGGAGAGCCGCATCGAGACGGCGTAGACGAACGGGCGGCCGTCCGCCACTCCCTGGTGCAGCGCGAAGTGGCCGATGGCCAAGAAAGTGAGGTAGGTCGCGGACGGCTTCTCCGAGATCCAGTGCCAGGTCTGGCCGGCGCCCCGGGAGGATCCGCCACCCGATTCCGCACTGCCGGAGGCCGCAGTGCCCGCAAGCCGGCCGATGCTGATCGCCTGCCAACCCGTCGGCAGGTGGGCGTAGAGCTCGAACAACGCCGGATCGGAAGGATGGTCGTTCGACGGATACCACCAGGCCGAGCTTTCCGGCTCGCCGGCGACCAACGCCTCGTCGCCGGTGATGGTGAACGGGGCGACCGAACCCCGCTTGATGTTGGCCGGCCGGCCGGCGTAGTCGATCGTGGCGGTGAACACGGCGCCGGCGGCGATCGGTGTCCGCGGAGTGATCGTCAGATCCTGAAAGCCCGATTTGTGGAAGCTCGCCGGCTTACTGTCGACCCGCACCGCGCTGGCGGTCAACGCCAGATCGACCGAGAACGACCGCAGCTCTTGCAAGGCCCGAGCCCGGATCGTGGTGTGTCCGGTCAGCATCGCCGAGCCGGGATCCCAGCTCACGTCGACCAGATACTTCACCGCGTCATAGCCACCGGCGCCGTAGTCCGGGAAATCGGGGTCGCCGGCTCCGGACGCGCCGTTCTTGTCGTCGCTGGAGTTCGATCCGGAACTGGAGCCGGACCCCGTCCCTGCGCCGCCGCCCGAACCGCCGCCCGAACCGCCGGGCCTGCCGAGTTCGGCGCCCTCGGCGACCCGATGAGCCACCGCGCCCAGCACCACTCCGGGCGTCGCGACCAGCAGCAGCTGGGCGAACAGGGCGACGACCGCGATCGCGATGGCCGCCCGCCGCGACGCCGAGCCGCCGGGTCCACCCCTCGACGGCTCAGCGTTCGACATGCGCCAGGGACTTCAGATTCCGGTCCAGGTGCCAGGTGGTGTAGGCCGCGGCGATCCCGCTGGCCTCGCGCATGGTGTGCAGGTCGGCGTCTCGGGTCTGCTCCCAGCGTCCTTCGAGCAGCGCGCTGAGCAGCGCCAACGTCGTCGCGCCGGGTCGCGTCGAGCCGGCCGGTCGGCAGCGTTCGCAGACCACCCCGCCGGCGGCCGGTGAGAACGAGGTGTGCGGTCCGACAAGTCCGCACCGGGCGCAGTCGAAGAAGGACGGGGCGTAGCCGGCCACGGCCATCGCCCGCAGCAGATAGGAGTCCAGGATCAGTCCGGCCGGTCGCGGGCCGTCCGCCGTACCGGTGTCGAGCGCCCGCAACGCCCCGACCAGCAGCAGGAACTGCTGCAGCGCCGGTTCGCGCTCCTCGGCCACCAACCGGTCGGCTGTCTCGACGATCACCTGCCCCGCCGTCCAGCGGCCGTAGTCGGAGATCAGGTGCTCACCGAAGGCGTCCATCGAGACCACCTGGGTGACGATGTCGAGGTTGCGGCCGGCGGCGAGCTGGATGTCGACGTGACTGAACGGCTCGAGCCGCGAGCCGAACTTCGACGACGTCCGACGGACCCCCTTGGCTACCGCGCGGACCTTTCCCTGCTGCCGGCACAACAGCGTGATGATCCGGTCGGCTTCCCCCAGCTTGTGCGTGCGCAGCACGACGGCTTCATCGCGGTAGACGGGCACCTGACTATTGTCGCTGACGTGGCCAAGAAATCGCGTCCGGACAGGCGGACCGAACCGCCCCCCGGCAGCCGGCCCGGCACCACGCGAGGACGGGTCCCGGAACCGCCCGGCCCGCATCCGTCCGGGGCCCGGCCACCGGCGATCGAGGCCACAAAACTGCCGCAGCACGTGGCGATCGTGATGGACGGCAACGGACGCTGGGCGAAAGCACGCAACCTGCCGCGGACCGAGGGCCATTCGGCCGGTGAGGCTTCGCTGTTCGACGTCATCGAGGGGGCGATCGAGGTCGGCGTGAAGTATCTCTCGGCCTATGCGTTCTCCACCGAGAACTGGCGCCGCTCGCCGGAGGAGGTGCGCTGGCTGATGGGGTTCAACCGCGACGTCATACGCCGGCGGCGAGAACAACTGGACGCGATGGGCGTCCGGGTGTGTTGGGCGGGCCGTCGCCCTCGGTTGTGGCGCAGCGTGATCGACGAACTGACCGACGCACAGGCCCGGACGGTCGACAACGACGTGCTGACGCTTCAGTTCTGCGTCAACTACGGCGGACAGGCCGAGATCGTAGATGCGGTTCGGGAGATCGCCCGGCAGGCCGCGCAGGGGCGGCTCGATCCGGATCGGTTGACCCCGGACCGGTTCCGGCGGTTCCTCTACCAGCCGGAGATTCCGGACGTCGACCTGTTCGTCCGGTCCTCCGGTGAGCAGCGGACGTCGAACTTCCTGGTCTGGCAGAGCGCGTACGCCGAGATGGTGTTCCTGGACCGCCTCTGGCCCGACTTCGACCGGCGCGATCTGTGGCGGGCGATCGAGCTCTACGCCGACCGGGAGCGGCGCTACGGCGGAGCGGTCCCGAACGCGGTCGGCCCCGATCAGCTCGCCTGAACCAGCTCGCCTGAACCAGCTCGGCTGAACCAGCTCGGCTGAACCAGCTCGACTGAACCAGCTCAGCTGAACCGGGCGATGGCGGCCGCGATCAGCAACACCAGCACCAACACCCGAAGCACCTTGCCGCTAGCGGGAATCACCGGCCAGGACAGATACGTCAGCCAGCCGGTAGCCAGCACCACCAGCACCACCGCAGGAATTGCCGCGCCGATCGGAGCCCACACCGAGACGGCGATCAGGCCCAACCAGACCAGCAGGAAGGCCGGCCGCGGTATTGAGTGCAGGCGAACCAGGACCGGGCGGCTGATCCGACTGATCTCTTTGCGCAGATCCGACGGCTGAGTGCTGCTCATCCCTCGATTCTGCCACCGGCTGCCTGCGGGGCGGCCGATCGCGGCGAGTCCGCAGCTGCGTCTCAGGTCATGGTGATCGGCTGGGTGGTCGACTCCAGCACGCTCAGCCAGGTCGATGCCGAGATCGACCAGGCGGTCGACCATCACGTCCGGGTCCTTGGCGCCGCGCGAGCTGCCCAGCACGGTGCCGCCTTGGGTGTTGATGTCCTGCACCGACTCGGGCGTGAGCAGCACCGGATCCTCGGTCGCGCCCCGGGACCAACCCGGCGAAGCCGTGGCGGATGCCCCAGACCTGATGGACGCCGTAGTGCTTGGCCAGCTGCATCACCAGGCCGCGGATGACGTCGTTCAGGCCCGGACACAGACCGCCGCAGGTGGCCACGGCCCACAGTTCAGCAGGTCGAGGGCCGAGGCGGTGTTCGTGGAAGATCACCCGGTCGTCGTCGTCCACATGGTGTTCGTTGATCTCCCGATCACCGACGTAGTCGGCCAGCGGGGAGTCGAAACGAGGTTCGCCGGGGCTGGCGACCAGCAGCTCCTCCGGGAGGGTGTCGGGACCATGCTCGAGTCGCCCACCCGGCCGCCCGGCTGAGGTGTCGGCGCGGTGACAGCTGTGCAACGCTCGTCGATCTCGAGGGCTTCTCGGCCAAAGGCTTTTCGGTCTATATTCCAGCGGTGATGGCGATCAACCGTTTCCGGGTCGACGGCGACCGGACCAGCGGATTCCGGCAGCAGGCTGAGGCGGCGATCGAGGTCCTCAGCACCCGGTCGGGCTTCCTCAGTGCGGATCTAGGTCGGAACACCGATGATCCCGAGCTGTGGGCGCTGGCCACCCGGTGGGTCAACGTCGGCTCCTACCGGCGGGCCCTCGGCGGCTACGAGTCCAAGCTGACGGTGGTGCCGCTGCTGAGCCTGGCCATCGACGAGCCATCGGCCTACGAGACCGAGGAATGGTCACCCGGCTCGGATAACCTGGAGGGCGACCATGACTGACGTACTCCAGCGAGAATCGCTCACCGGTTTCCACTCTTCCGCGCACCCACCGCTTCGGCTCGGAACGGTCGAGGTCGCGACCCCGGTTGTCCTCGCGCCGATGGCCGGCATCACCAACGCCGCCTACCGCCGGCTCTGCCGCGAGCAGGGCGCCGGGCTCTACGTGTGCGAGATGATCACGTCCCGCGGGCTGGTCGAGCGGGACCGCAAGACGCTGAACATGCTGGCCTTCGATCCGGGCGAGACGACCCGCTCGGTGCAGCTCTACGGCGTCGACCCGCAGATCATGGCCCAGGCCACCGAGATCCTCTGTGACGAGTACGGGGTCGGTCACGTCGACCTGAACTTCGGCTGCCCGGTGCCGAAGGTGACCCGCAAGGGCGGCGGCGCCGCCCTGCCGTGGAAGCGCGGCCGGCTGGAGCAGATCCTGACCGCCACCGTCCGGGCCGCCGCCCGCTACGGCGTCCCGGTCACCGCCAAGACCCGGATGGGTATCGATCACGACCACCTGACCTACCTCGACGCCGGCCGGATCGCCGAGCAGGCCGGCTGTGCGGCGATCGCACTGCACGGCCGGACCGCGGCCCAGGCCTACTCGGGTGAGGCCGATTGGAGCGCCATCGCGACCCTGGCTGATGCGGTCGACATCCCGGTGCTGGGCAACGGCGACATCTGGGAGGCGGCCGACGCGCTCCGGATGGTCGAGCAGACCGGAGCCGCGGGCGTCGTCGTGGGCCGCGGTTGCCTGGGCCGTCCCTGGCTGTTCCGCGATCTGGCCGACGCGTTCGCCGGCCGGGCGACCCGCACCCTACCCAGGTTGGGCGAGGTCGCGGTGATGGTCCGCCGGCACGGCGAGCTGCTGGTGGAGTTGATGGGGGAGTCCCGCGGCTGCGCCGACCTGCGCAAACACATGGCCTGGTACTTCAAGGGCTTCCCGGTCGGCGGCGAGCTGCGCCGCGCCTTCGGGATGGTCGAGACCCTGGCCGAGCTGGACGTCCTGCTCGACCGGCTCGACCCGGACGAGTCGTTCCCGACCGCCGAGCTCGGCCAGCCCCGCGGCCGGCAGGGTTCGCCGCGCGACCGGGTGGCGTTGCCGGAAGGCTGGCTGGACGACACCTCGGGCGTCGACCTCGATCTCGGGCACGCGGAGATCGGGACCTCCGGCGGCTGAATCGGGATCGCTCGGTACCACCTCAGGCGAACGACCGCAGATAGCCCTCGGCGGTCCGTTCCTGGATGAACACACCGACCGGGCCGAGCAGCTGGGCCCAGCGCGGCCCGGGGCGGGAGAAAGCGCGGACCCGGTACCGGACCAGGCCGTCGTCATCCAACTCGACCAGGAAAGCCTCCTCGCCGATCTCGGCGTGCCTGGGCAGGGTGCCGTAGCTGAAGCCACGCCGGTCCGGTTCGTCGATCACCGTCAGCACCCGGCACGGTGACCAAATCCGCGCCGCACCCAGGCCGATCCCGACCTCGACCACCGTGTCCGCACGAACGATCGGGCTCTCCGCCCGCACCCGTAGGCCGGCGCCCAACTGCATGCCCCAGCCGAGTAGTCGGTCGGTGGCCAGCTCGAAGATCGCCCGGCCGGTGCCGATCCGCCGGGAGTGGTCGAGGTGGCGATAGCCGTCCGGCATCTCGGTCAACGACCGACCGACTTCGGGGTAGGTGAGCGGTTGCCGGCGGAGAAACGCCAACCGTCGTGGTGAGAGGGATTCGACCTGGGGAGGCACATTGATGAGTGTCCCAGGCGGACTACGCTGCTCGGCTGTGACCGATGCCGAGGAGGGAATCTCCGCCCGCGCGCAAGCGTGGGCGACCACCATGGCCGGGCACCCCGGGGGCGAGCTGGTCCGGGCTCATCGCAGTTCGCACGCCCGGGTCGGGCCGGCTCCGGTGATAGATCGGGAGCGTCGCGAACGGCGTGAGGCCGAGTTGCTCCGGCCGGGGGCGACCCGGGCCGCGGGCGCCGGCGACCGGGCGATCCCCGAGGAACCGGATCCGGAGCGCACCTGCTTCGAGCGCGACCGGGACCGGATCGTCCACTCCACCGCCTTCCGGCGGCTGGCCGGCAAGACCCAGGTCGTGGTCTACCCGAGCGACCACCAACGGACCCGGCTGACCCACGCCCTCGAGGTGGCCCAGGTCGCCACCTCGATCGCCCGGTCGGCCGGGGTGAACGTCGCGCTGACCGAGGCCATCGCGCTCGGCCACGACTGCGGCCACGGACCCGGCGGGCACGCCAGTGAGGACGCCTTCGACCTCTTCGTCCCGGGTGGCTACGACCACGGGCCGTGGGGGGCGAACGTCGTGCTGAGCGACCTCAACCTGTGCGCCCAGACCCTGGACGGCGTCCGCAACCACTCCTGGTCCAGCCCGGCGCCGGCGACCGTCGAGGGTGAGATCGTCAGCTGGGCCGACCGGATCGCCTACTGCGCGCATGACCTGGAGGACGCCGAACACGCCGGCATCGTCGACCTGGTCGACCTGCCTGCGGTGGTGACCGAGGTCTGCGGACCGTCTCGGCGCCGACAGCTGCACACCTTCGTCCGGGCCGTGGTCCACACCATCGACCGCGACGGCGAGGTCGGGATGGCTCCCGAGCCGGCCGCGGCGCTGGCCGCGTTGCGCGCCTTCAACTACGAGCGGATCTACGTCCGGGAGGAGTCGCTGGCTCAGTCGCGAGCGGTGGTGGCCTTACTCCGGGCTTTGGTCGAGCACTACGCCGGCCGGCCCGAGCCCTCCTGGGATGCCTGGTCACCGGGCATGACGGCCGGAAGCGCCGAGGCGATCCATGCCGCAGTGACCTACGTGGCCGGGATGACCGATCGCTACGCCTTCGACGCGGCTGTCCGCGAGCTCGGCTGGGATCCGGCCCGGCTGCCGCGCGGCATCGACCGGCCGCTCTGACCGGCCGCTCTGACCAGCCGCCGGCAGGCATGGTAGGTAATGAGGGTGGCCGCTTCGAACCGCATGATCAAGATTCTCGGACCGGTGCTGGAGCGGGCCCTCGGTCTGAGCGAGCCGCGCTACCGCGGTGTCGATTACGACTCGGACCGGCCGGTGGCCATGCCCGACGGGGTGTCGCTGGCCACCGACGTCTACCGCCCGTCCGGTCTGGTTCGCGGGCCGGTGGTGGTGATCCGAACCCCGTACGGCAAGGACGGCTTCCTGAGCATGGCCTACGGGGCTCTGCTCGCCCGCCGCGGCATCACGGTGGTGGTCCAGGACGTGCGCGGCGTGTTCGGCTCCGACGGCGACTTCGAACCGTTCCACCACGAGAAGGCCGACGGCCTGGCGACCCTGGACTGGGTCCGCCGCCAGCCGTGGTGCGACGGACGGGTCGGCACCGCCGGCGCCAGTTACCTCGGCCACACCCAGTGGTCGGTCGGACCCTACGCCGACCCGCCGCTGGCGGCGATGGCGATGGCCATCACCACCTCCTCGTTCGGTGCTTCGTTCTATCCCGGCCGCTCGATGTCGCTATACAGCATGGTGTTCTGGGCCAGTCTGATCGGGACCCAGGAGGACGGCCTGACCCCGGCCGGCCGGTTCCGCCAGATGCGCCGGGTGCAGCAGGCGATGACGACGTTGCCGGTCAGTGAGGCCGACGAAGCCGCGATCGGACGCCGGGTTCCCTTCCTGGCCGAGGTGATCCAGCACGCCGAGCCTGGCGATCATCACTGGGACGCGATGGCCAACGACGACCGGCTGGACCAGCTCAGCACGCCGATAAGCATGATCACCGGCTGGTACGACCTGTTCGCCGATCACCAGTTGCGCGACTTCACCCGGTTGCAGGACGCCGGCACGCCGATCCGGTTGACCGTCGGGCCCTGGTTCCACGGCCAGCCCACCTCGGTGCCCTGGATCATCCGTGACCATCTGAGCTTCCTGCAAGGTCACCTGTTGGACGACCTCGCCGCGTTGCAGCGCTCGCCGGTGCGGATCTACCTCCAAGGCGCCAAGCAGTGGCTCGACTTCGAGCGCTGGCCGGTGCCGACCACCGCGCAGGCGTGGTCGCTCGGGGTCGACGGCGTGGTGACGCCGGGAGAGCCGGAGGCCGGATCCCGCGGCTTCGTCTACGACCCGGCCGATCCGACCCCGACCGTCGGCGGTCCCATCCTGTCCATGCAGGCCGGGCAGCGCGACAACGCCGAGATCGAGGCCCGTCCCGACGTGCTGATCTACAGCAGCGACCCGCTGACCGCCGACGTCGACGTGATCGGAGAGATCACCGCGGAGGTGTTCGTCCGGACCGCCTACCCCGACGCCGACGTGTTCGTCCGGGTCTGCGACGTCGACCGGTCCGGGAAGTCGCTGAACGTGACCGACAAGCTGGTCCGGCTGCGGGCCGGTGACGAACCTACCGATGATCTCAACACTCGGCGGGCGCAGCTCACCCTGTGGCCGACCGCCTATCGTTTCCGCGCCGGCCATCGGATCCGGGTCCAGGTCAGCGGCGGCGCGCTGCCCAACTACGTGCGCAACCACCAGACGGGCGAGCCGATCGCCGGTGCCGTCCGGACCCGAGCCGGCCGGACCGAGGTGCTGCACGGACCGGACCACCCGAGTGGGCTGCAGCTGCCGGTCTTCGGCGGCTGAGCAGGCTCAGGTCCCAACAAGTCCGACCAAGTCCGACCCCGAGAGATCAACGAAAGCGAGAGCCTTGTGAGTGAGGTCGCCGACGCCCGCGTCGTGCTCCGGACCGACGTCGCCACCGACGGGACGGGACCGGGGGTGAGCGTGCTGGTCGATGTGTCCGGCGGTGCCCTGCCGGCCATCCTGCACTGGGGTGCCGATCTGGGCCCGCTCGACGCGGACGCCTTCGCCGAGCTGATGATCGGCAGCGAGCCCACGCTCGACAACAACAGCGTCGACCAGGTCGTCCGGTTGTCGCTCCTGCCCGAGCAGCGGGTCGGCTGGGTGGGTCGGCCCGGGCTGAGCGGATCGCGGGCCGGCCGGGACTGGTCGCCGTGGTTCGTCAGTGAGCAGGTCGTCCTCGACGGTGAGATCGTCACGCCGGACGTCGATGCGGTCAGTATGGGCCGCCGACTCGAGGTCCGGGCCGCCGACCCGAACGCCGGGCTGCAGCTCGATCTGGTCGTCGAACTCACTCCCGGCGGCGTGCTGCGCAGCAACGCGACCCTGACCAACACCGGCGCGGACGGCTATCAGCTCGACGACCTGGTGCTGGCCTACCCGGTGCCTGGCCAGGCGCGCGAACTGCTCGATTTCGCCGGCCGGTGGAGCAAGGAGCGCATGCCGCAACGCTCCGAACTGGTGGTCGGCACCCACCTGCGGGAGGGCCGCAAGGGCCGGACCGGCACCGAGGCCGCCACCCTGCTGCATCTGGGCACCCCCGGATTCGGCTTCGGCACCGGCGAGATCTGGTCCGTGCACACCGGGTGGAGCGGCAATCACACCCACTACGCCGAGCGCACCTTCAACGGCGCCCAGGTTCTTGGCGGCGGTGAGTTGCTGCTGCCCGGCGAGGTGGTGCTCGCGACCGGCGGAAGTTACACCTCGCCCTGGATCTACGGCAGTTACGGTATCGGCCTGGACGCCGTCGCTCGCCGCTTCCACCGCTATCTGCGCAGCCGGCCCCGCCACCCGGACGCGACCCGGCCGATGACCCTGAACGTCTGGGAGGCGGTCTACTTCAACCACGACCTCGAACATCTGCTCGCCCTGGCGCAGCGGGCCGCCGAGCTCGGGGTCGAGCGCTACGTGCTGGACGACGGCTGGTTCGGCGCCCGCCGCAACGACCACGCCGGGCTCGGCGACTGGCAGGTCTCACCGGACGTCTGGCCGAACGGTCTCAGCCCGCTCACCGACCGGGTGGTCGAGCTCGGGATGCAGTTCGGGCTGTGGTTCGAGCCGGAGATGATCAATCTCGACTCCGACGTCGCCCGCGCCCACCCGGACTGGATCATGGCCACCGGCGGTCGGCTGCCGCCCGAGGGTCGGCACCAGCAGGTGATCAATCTCGGTATCGCCGCGTGCTTCGACTACGTCCGGGACGCCATGGTGGCGCTGTTGGACGAATACCCGATCAGCTACATCAAGTGGGACCACAACCGCGACCTGTTCGACGCCGGTACCCAGCCCGGGGGGGCGCCGGGCGTGCACCAGCAGACGTCGGCCTGCTACCGACTGATGGACGCCCTGAAGGCGGCTCACCCGGAGCTGGAGATCGAGTCCTGCTCCTCCGGCGGCGGTCGGGTCGATCTGGGGGTGCTGGCCCACACCGACCGGGTCTGGGTCTCGGACTGTATCGATCCGCTGGACCGGCAGCAGATGAACCGGTGGACCACCCAGCTGATCCCGCCGGAGCTGATGGGCTCCCACATCGCCTCCGGCCGCTCACACACCACCGGACGCAGCCACGATCTGTCCTTCCGGGCCGCCTCGGCCGTGTTCGGTCACCTCGGCATCGAGTGGGACCTGACCGAGGCCAGCGCGGCGGAGTTCGCCGAGCTGAGCGAGTGGATCGGCTTCTACAAGGACCAGCGCGGATTGCTGTTCGGTGGTGATCTGGTCCGGGTCGACCATCCGGACGAGACGTTCTGGGTTAGCGGCGTGCTGGCGCCCGACCGTTCCCGGGCGCTGTTCGAACTGGCCGCGGTCGGTCGGTCTGAGGTGACCAACGTCGGTGCGTTCCGGTTGCCCGGGCTCGACCCCGACCGGCGTTACCGGGTCCGGCCGGTGCCGATCGGCGCCCGCTCGAGCGACCACCCGGCCGACGGGCTCCGCCGTGTTCCGGCCTGGTGGTCCGACGGAGTGGTGCTGAGCGGCACCGCCTTGGCTTCGGTGGGACTGCAGCCGCCGCCGCTGCTGCCCGAGCACGCCGTGGTCATCCGGGTCGACGCCGTCTGAGGTGACCGCCTGACCTGCCGCTCGACCTGCCCATCCGGTCGCTGATCGAACGCAGCAGTCAGCGTTCAGCGGTCGAGCAGGGCGTCCCGGGCCGACCGGAGAGCCCGCGTCCGGGCGCCGACCAGCGGTGGGTACTCCCCGCCGGCGGCCGGCCGCAGCTCGACCGGGGCTGCCGCGGCCTCGGCCACCCGGTCGCCCAGCAGGGCGATCAGGTCGCCGTCGAACCCCCAGTCCTCGGCGATCACGATCGCCTGCGGGTTCACCATCGCCACCACCGTGGCGAGCGCGCCGGCCAGGGCGCGGAGGACGGCGTCCCGCAGGGCGGCGTCGGCCGGGATCTCCGCCCGGAGGACGTCGGCCAGTCCGACGACGTCGATGGCCCAGCTGTCGGGTCGCAGCAGCCCCCAGTCGCCGAAGCACTCCAGCAGCCGGCGTGCCCGTCCGTCCGGACCCTCGGTGAGCACGTAGGCCAGCTCGCCGGCCAGACCTCGGTGGCCGCCGACCAGTCGGCCGTCCAGCACCAGGCCGAGACCGAGACCGGGGCCGAGATAGCAGTAGACGAAGTCGTCTAGATCCTCGGCCGCGCCGGCGGTGTGTTCGGCGAGGGCCGCCCAATTGACGTCGTTGTCCACCTGGAGCGGGACACCGACGAGCTCGTCGAGCAACTCGCCGGGGTCGAGTTCGTCCAGCAGGAACGGCGAGTCCGGCAGCCGGACGAGCCGGCCGGAGCGTCGGTCCACCGGGTTGGCCACGCTGACGGCGGCGGCGAGCACCGGTCCGGGGAGGTTAGCCAGTGCCGCGCGGCAGGCATCGGTCATGATCGGCGCCAACTCGCGGGCGGTGCTCGGACTGCGGACCGGACGACGCTCGGTGGCGATCAGCTCACCGCGCAGGTCGCGGATCTCGCCGACCACGCCGTCCGGCCCGGCCGACAACACGAACGCGACGCCGGCCCGGGCGGACAGTCGGTAGAAGGTGGCCGCCGGTCCGCGCTTACCGCTCTGCCGGCCCGACTCGTCGATCAGACCCGCGTGCTGCAGCCGGCGGACGCTCTCGGAGATGGTGGGTTTGGAGATCCCGGTCCTCGCCGCGATCTCGGCCCGGGTGAGTTCGGTCGCGGCCAGCAGCTGGTCCAGCACGTGGTCGTCGGTGAGATCGCGGAGCAGCCCGAGTGAGGGCCGCTGGCGTCCGTCGGCCACGGCCATATGGCCGGCGGCTTCGCTCATGGTTGCTCCCAACGGATCCGGGGACTGAGTGGTGAGTTGTTAGGACTCCTTGCATCCTACCTATCATCGGCCGTACGCTGATCGCACTTCGGTAAGGAGTCCTAACCAATCTTGGAGGATCACATGACGACGACGTCGCAGGACAAGCAGCAGCAGCTCAGCGGGCTGACCGGGTTGCCGCACTGGGAGACCCCGCCCGCCGACCTGAGCGCGGCGACCGCGGAGATCAAGGCCGCCATCCGGGCGCGGATCGCCGCCTCCGGCCGGACCGTGGCCCAGGTGATCGCCGAGATCGAGGACTTCGTCCGGGCCGAGATCGACGACATCGAGGCCACCCGGGCCCGCGGTGAGGAGGTCTGGCCGGTGATCGACTACGCCGACGTCGAGGCGGGTGCGGTCCCGCCGGAGACCGTCGCGCTGGTCCGGCGCCGGGGTTGTGCGGTGATCCGCGGCCACTTCGCGGAGGATCGGGCCCGGGCCTGGGACCGCAGTGCGGTCGACTACGTGGACGCCAACCACTTCTTCGACGACTACCGCGGCCCGGCCGACGACTTCTTCGACACGCTGGAGATGAGCAAGCCCGAGATCTATCCGATCTACTGGTCGCACGCCCAGATGGAGGCGCGCCAGGACCCGCGGATGGCCACCGTCCAGTCCTTCCTCAACGCACGCTGGACGCACGAGTCCGAGGGGCGCAGCTGGTTCGACCCGGACCGGGACACGCTCTACCCGGACCGGCTGCGGCGGCGCCCGCCCGGTGCGGATTCGGGTGGACTCGGCACCCACCTGGACCCCGGAACTCTGGACCTGTGGATGACCGAGGGCTACCAGCAGCACTTCCGGCACCTGTTCTCGGGCGACTTCGCAGCCTACGACCCGTGGGACGCCGCCTACCGGACCGAAGCCGCGCAGTACCCGGGCTCGACCATGTGCTCGGCGTTCCGCACCTTCCAGGGCTGGACGGCGCTGAGCGAGATGCGCAACGACCAGGGGGTCCTGCACACCGTGCCGATCCCGAAGGCGATGGGCTACCTGATGCTCCGGCCGCTGTTGGCCGACGTCGACGCCGAGGACATGTGCGGGGTCGCAGCCGAACCGGACCTTCCCGGCGAACGAGAAGTGGCACCAGGTGCTGATGCCGGCCCTGTCGGCCATCCCCACCGTCCGGCCCGGGGACTCGGTCTGGTGGCACTGCGACATGATCCACGCCGTCGCGCCGGTCACCGACCAGCAGGGCTGGGGCAACGTGATGTACATCCCGGCCGCGCCCTGGTGCGCCAAGAACGAGGCTTACCTCGATTCGGTCCGGACGGCTTTCCTGGCCGGCAATAGCCCGTCGGACTTTCCGGCCGAGAACTATGAGGTCGGCTGGTCCGGCCGGTTCGTCGAGTCCGACCTGAACGACATCGGCCGTCGCGGTCTCGGCCTGTCCTGAGCCTGCGGGCTGCCGGGTTCAGCCGACGGTGATCAACGGCGTGTACAGGGCCATCGCAGCCAGCGCCCGGTCATGGTCATCGTCGCTGGCCCCGGCGCAGGCCGTCGACTCCACCCGGACCGACACCCCGGCGTCGGCGGCGGCCAGCGCGGTGGAGAGCACGCAACAGTCGGTGGACACCCCGACCATGATCACCTCGGCGTCGGTTCCGATCAGCCCGGCCAGTTCGGCGTCCCACTTACCGAACGTGGTCCGGCTGATCACCGGGACCTCAATCCCTGCTAGCACAGGCATACCGGTGAGTTCGTCGACGAGGGCGTACTGCTGATCATCTTCGCCGGTCAGCGCCTGCGGCCAGTTGGCGTAGTACTCGCGCCAGGCCCCGACCGGTTCGGCCGGCGCGACGAACCGGGTGAAGACGACGCGGGGTGCGTGCTCGGTGATCAACTGCTGCACCCGTGGCAGGATCTGCCCGAACCGCGGGGTCGCCCAGTAGCTGTCCACCTCGCCGAAGACCCGCTGCATGTCGATCACCAGCAGCCACGGCGCCTCACTCATGCGGCCGCCGTCATGAGACTGTCGCCGCTGCCTGATCGGCGACCGACTCCTGCTGCCGGATCGCGCTCCGGCCGAAGACCAGGACGCCCAGGAAGCCGATCAGCAACGCGACCAACACGCCGAGGTTCGCATAAGCCCAGGCGCCCTCCCGGCCGCCGATCGGGCCGAGCAGATAGCCCTGCCAGGCCAGCCAGCCGGCCGAGGCGTTGGTGACCAGGCCCCAGCCGACCACGGCGCCGATGATCACCAGCAGCACGGGCAATACCCGCACGTTGCCGTAGCGGCCGCGGCTGTCGTAGAGATCGGCCTCGTCGTAGTCCCCGCGTCGTAGCGCCAGGTCGGCCAGCATCACTCCGCACCAGGCCGCGATCGGCACCCCGAGGGTGATCAGGAACCCCTGGAACGGGCCGAGGAAGTCGCCGGCGAAGAAGACGATGTAGATGGCGCCGGCGATCATCACCACCCCGTCGATGCCGGCGGCCACGAAGCGCGGCACCGGCACTCCGGCGGTGAGCAGAGCCAGACCGGAGGAGTAGATGTCGAGCACCGCGCCGCCGACCAGGCCGAGGACGGCGACGATGGCGAACGGGATCAGGAACCAGATCGGCAGGATCGAGGTCAGTGCGCCGATCGGGTCGGAGGCGATCGCGTCGTTCAGGGTCTCCGACGATCCGGCCAGCAGGATCCCGAAGATCAACAACACTACCGGGGCCAACGCCGAGCCGAACGTCGTCCAGCCGACCACGGCCCCGCTGCGGGCGTTCCGCGGCAGATAGCGGGAGTAGTCGGCGGCGGCGTTGACCCAGCCGAGACCGAATCCGGTCATCATGAAGACCAGCCCGCCGATCACCGCCGGCGTCGGTCCGGCCGGGATCGCGGCTACGGTGCCGAGGTCCACGTGGCCGAGGACCAGGATCGCGTAGACCACGGTCAGCACGCCGGTGATCACGGTGATCCAGACCTGCAGTTTCATGATCAGCCCGAAGCCGGCGATGCCGCTGCCGACGATCAACGCCGCGACCACGATCAGGGCGACGATCTTGGTCGCCACCCCGCCGCTCCAGCCCAGCTCGCGGAACACCGTTGCGGTGGCCAGCACGGCGAGCGAGGTGAGCGCGGTCTCCCAGCCGACGGTGAGCAGCCAGGAGATGATCGAGGGCAGCCGGTTCCCGCCGACCCCGAACGCCGCCCGGCTGAGCACCATGGTCGGGGCCGACCCGCGCTTGCCCGCCAGCGAGACGATCCCGCAGAGGCCGAATGAGACCACGATCCCGATCACCCCGATCACGACGGCCTGGGTGGCGGAGATGCCGAAGCCGAGGACGAACGAGCCGTAGCTGATCCCCAGCACCGACACGTTGGCCCCGAACCACGGCCAGAACAGGCTGCGTGGCTTGCCGTGCCGCTCGTGCTCGGCGATGGTGTTGATCCCGTTCAGCTCGACCCCGGCCCGGCTCTGGACCTCACTCGGGCCTTGCTGCGATGTGACCGGTGCCGTCATGTCTGGCCCCTTCCAGGTGGTGAGGCAGGCATTCTCGCAGTGGCCACCGAGTTAGCACCCGTCACCCGTGGTCGCCGTCGACACCTGAGCCTGCATCCACGCTCAAGCTCGCAGGCTGGCCTTGAGGTCGGGCGGCAACAGTCGTGCGCCCCGGATCAGCCGGCCGGCCACCACCACGGTCACGGTCTGGGCGGCCAGCAGCCCGATCAGCACCAACAGCTGCGCCGCGCCGGCCTGCAGCGGGCTACCGCCTCCGAGCAGGACACCGACGAACGCCCCGGGCAGGGTGACCAGACCCACCGTCCGGGTCTGGTCCATCCCGGGCACCAGCGCCTCGGGCAGCTGACGCTCGATCACCTCGAGGATCGCCTCGCTCCGCGGCAGGCCGAGACTCAGCGCCGCCTCGTAGGCGCCGTACTCGTCCCGGAGTGCCCCGAAGGTGCGCCGCCCGGTCAGCGAGTGCGCGGTCATCGTGCCCCCGATGATGATGCCGGCGATCGGCACCAGGGACGGCCCGTTCAGCGGCACCGCGCCGGAGACGAAGATGACGGCGAGCACCGGGACCAGCCCGCAGGCCATCGCCATCGCAGCCCACGGCCAGGCCTTCGGAGCGCCGATCCGCCGGGTGGTGGTGAAGACGGCGACCCCGAACATGACCAGAGCGAAGAGGGCAGAGAAGACCAGATGGCTGAGGACCGCCGCGATGATCAGCGACACCACGGCCAGCTGCAGCACTGCCCGACCGGCCGCGACGGCGATGTGGACCTGCTGGCGCAGCCGACCGACGAAGGAGGCGGTGACGGCGATCAGCAGCAGCACGACCAGAGCGACGGCGAGCGGGATCCCCGGCTGATTCGGCACCCACCCAGTCTGGCAAAGGCTGACTGATGAACGGCGGAGGGCGCCCGGGCACCTGAGGACCCGAGGCGCCGAGTGCGCCTGCTTGACACCCGAACATCCCCGGAACACGATGAGCGGTGCCCGCAGCCACCTCCGAGCCCGGCCTCGGGCCAACGGGGAGGACCGTCCCGACCCGGCCCGGGCGACGTCGGATCACTGGGTTCGCGCTCGGCTGGCGGATCGCCGCGACGTTGATCGGCATCATCTTGGTAGTCAACGGCTCGCTGCGGATGCACGACGACGTCTGGCCGTTCGGGCCGATGTCGCAGTACGCGTTCACTCCCGGCCCGGACGACACGGTGGTGATCACCCGGGTGCAGGCCCAGTTGGCCGACGGTACCCGGCTGGAGTTGCCGCTGACCGACAGCGTGACCGGGATCGGCCGGGCCGAGGTCGAGGCCCAGATCCCGGCGATCGAACGGCGGCCCGCGCTGCTGTCCGCCGTCGCCGACGGCTGGATCCGCACCCACCCCGGCGGCTCCCGACCGACTCAGCTC
Organism: uncultured Actinomycetota bacterium; assembly: GCA_963711185.1. GTDB lineage: Bacteria > Actinomycetota > Actinomycetes > Propionibacteriales > Propionibacteriaceae > Microlunatus. The sequence goes on from CAVQDD010000015.1 coordinate 185,535, forward strand.
TGGCTGGTCCAGGACCACACCGTGCTGAACGGGGGCAAGAAGGTCGGCACCAGTGTCGTCCAGCTCGCCCACTGGGTGGTGCCGGCATGAAGGGTGGTGCCGGCATGAAGGTGGTACCGGCATCAAGGGTGCTGCCGGCATGAACCCAGTGCTGAACTGGTTCGCCCCGTCCGTCCCGGAGTGCCGGGTGGCGATCGTGCGGACCGTTCTCTACCTCTTCGTGCTGCTCGACATCCATCTGTTCGTCGCCGACCCGCCGACCCTGAGCCGCGATCCGGGGCTGTACCAGCCGCTGTTCATCGAGCGGCTGTTCCGCCTACCGGTCCCAAGCCATCCGCTGGCGATGGTGCTGTACGGACTGTTGTGGGTCGGATGTCTGATCGGTGCCGCCAACCGGCTGCCGCGACTGGCGGGAGTGGTGGTAGCCGCCTGCTTCACCTGGTGGACGGCGATCGGGATGAGTTTCGGCAAGGTCGACCACGACCATCTGGCCCTGGTGATGGCCCTGTGGGTGCTGCCGACGGCAGGTCCGGTCGCCGGCCGGACGCTCCGGGCCCGCTGGTCCAGCGGTCAGCGGTCGGTGCAGGCCGGCTGGGCGCTGCGCTGCATCCAGATCGCGGTGATCGCCACCTACTTCCTGTCCGCGATGACGAAGCTGCGCAACACCGGTTGGGTGATCTGGGCCTGGCCGGAGAGCTACATCTTGACCTGGGCGATCGTCCGCCGTCCGCACGGGCTCGGCCAGTTCTTCCTGCCGCACCCGGGTCTGCTCCGGGTGATGCAGTGGTGCTCGTTCCTGGCCGAGCTCACCTCACCGATCATCTTGTGGCTGCGCGGCCGGGCGCTGCTGGCCGCGGCGATCTTCTGGCTCGGCTTCCACGTCTTCACCACCGCGCTGATCTACATTCACTTCTTGCCGACGGTGGTCTGCTGGTTGGCCTTCGCGCCGCTGGAGCGATTGTCCCCGTGGTGGACCCGACGTCGAACCGTCCGGAGGGCTCGCCGGGCCGGGCGTGCGGATACCGCGGACCAGGCGGCTCAGCCGGCGGTATTGGAGCCGGCCGGTGGCAGCGCGCAGGCCGGGGTGCCGCCCGGCAGGTGAGAGCGGTTGGCGGCGATGAACTTGTAGACCAGGGTGGCCAGCGGCCGAACGGCCGGGGTGCTCATCAGGCCGCCGACGGCCGCGAACGCCCCGCCACGGAATTTCAGCCACTCGGCGAAGGCCTGGGCGCCGCCGGAGATGGTGCCGTAGGAGTCCACCCACAGCACCTCGCGCTTGGCCCGGGCGGCGGTGGTGCCGAGCGCTTCCAGGTCCGTTCGCTGCCAGGGGACGAGTTCGGGGTTGATCCCGTACCGCCGGCGCAGCCGGCCCTCGAGCCAGCCGGAGACGCTGGTGCAGAAGGCGCAGTCGCCGTCGAAGACGAGTCGGGGAATCTGGGGTACGAGCTGATCCACGAGTTAACTCTAAGGGGGACCGCTCAGCGCCCGGCGGGCCCGCCAGGAGCGACCTGACCTGTGTCGCGGTCGTAGACTCACCGCGTGGCTGGCCGGATCAACGAGGAGGACCTGACGACGGTCCGGGACCGGGCCAAAATCGAAGACGTGATCGGGGCCTACGTCGCCCTGCGCAGTGCCGGTGGTGGATCGCTGAAGGGGCTCTGTCCCTTCCACGACGAAAAGTCACCGAGCTTCCACGTCACCCCGTCCCGCGGCTTCTACTACTGCTTCGGTGCCTGCGGTGAGGGCGGCGACGTGATCACCTTCATGCAGAAAATCGAAAATCTGTCCTTCGGCGAGGCGGTGCAACGGCTGGCCGACCGGGTCGGCATCCAGTTGCGCTTCACCGAGGACGGCGGGCCGCGGACCGAGCCGGGCCTGCGGATGAAGCTGCTCGACGCGCACCGCGAGGCCGCCGAGTTCTACCTCAATCAGTTGAGCAGCGCCGAGGCGTTGCCGGCTCGGCAGTTCCTGGCCCAGCGCGGTTTCGACCGGGCCGCCGCGGAGCGGTTCGGGGTCGGCTTCGCGCCGCGGGACGGACGCCGGCTCACCCAGCACCTGAAGAGCCGCGGTTTCGGTGAGGACGACCTGATCGCCGGCGGGTTGACCCGCAAGGGCGGCTACGACTTCTTCACCGGCCGGCTGCTGTGGCCGATCCGGGACACCGGCAAATCGGTGGTCGGCTTCGGCGCCCGGCGGATCTTCGACGACGACCGGCTGCCGGCGAAGTACATCAACACCCCGGAGACCCCGCTGTACAAGAAATCCCAAGTGCTCTACGGCCTCGACTTGGCCCGGCTGCCGATCGGCAAGAAGAGCCAGGCGGTGATCGTCGAGGGCTACACCGACGTGATGGCCGCGCACCTGTCCGGGGTGGACACCGCGGTCGCCTCCTGCGGCACCGCGTTCGGTGACGATCACGCCCGGCTGCTGCGCCGGCTGATGGGCAACCACGACGCCTTCCACGGCGAGGTGATCTTCACCTTCGACGGCGACGACGCCGGTCAGGCGGCGGCGTTGAAGGTGTTCAAGACCGACGGCGACTTCCTCACCCAGACCTACGTCGCCGTCGAGGCCACCGGACTCGATCCCTGCGACCTGCGGCTGCAACGGGGTGAAGCAGCCGTCCGGGAGCTGATCGGTCGGCGGACGCCGCTCTATCAGTTTGTGATGGCCAACGTGCTGAGCAAGTACGACCTGGACCGCTCCGACGGCCGGCTGGCCGCGCTCCGCGAGGCGGCGCCGCTGGTCGCCAGCATCCGCGACGGTGCCATGGTCGAGCGCTACGTCCGGGAGCTGTCCCGGATGCTCGGCAACAGCGACTTCGAAGACGTCCGCCGGGAGGTGATGCGGGCGGCGTCGCAGTCTTCGCGGCGGCCCGGTTCCGGTGCTTCCCGCGGCGACGGCCAGCTGACGGCGGTGGGGACGGTGATCCCGAGCCAGCCGGAGCCGGCCCCGAAACCCCACGACGTGCTACCAGATCCGCGGGACCGGCGGCTGAGCACCGAGCGCGAGACGGCCAAGCTGCTGGTCCAGCAACCCCAGCTGTTCGGGCCGTCCTTCGACGGCCTGACCCCGACCGACTTCACCCACCCGGCCTACGGCGCAGTGCTGCGGCACGCCCAGCGCGCCGACGCATCGCAGAGCGGGTTCGCCGATTGGCCGCGTCGGGTGGCCACGGCCGAGGACAACCCCTGGGTCAACTCACTGGTCGTCGCGCTGGCCGTCGAACCACTGCTCACGGTCGAGCCGACGCCGGGCTACATCACTGCCTACACAGCGAAACTGAAGCTGCTGACCGTGATGCGCCAGATCGCGGCGGTCAAGTCCAAGCTGCAGCGGACCAACCCGGTCGACGCCCAGCCGAAGTACAACCAGATGTTCTCCGAGCTGGTGGTGCTCGAGGCGCAGCGGACCGAGTTGCAGAACCTCAGCCTGGGCGCTCAGGACTGAAACCGGAGCCGGAGATTCACCCCGCACACGTCTCCCGAATCGCGACGGTGTTGTCCGGTTCCGCGTCTCCGGCGTGTCGTCCACAGGGCCGGTAGACGGACAACACCGCACCGACTCCGTCCGCGTCACGGTGAGGTCATGACCGCAGCTGCCGCCACTCGCGCCCCGCAGGACTTACTCACCGCCGCCGACGAGATCACCTTGGCCCGCACCGTCGAGGCCGGCGTGTTGGCCGGCCACGCGCTGAGTGTGGGGCTCAGCCCGGGCGGGGCCAGCCGGGTCGAGCTGGCGTTGCTGGAGGCCGAGGGGGAGCAGGCCCTGCGACGCTTCGTGGAGAGCAATCTCTCGCTGGTCGGGATGGTCGTCCGGCAGGAGGCGAGTGGTCGCGGTCTGGTCGAGGCCGACGTCTACCAGGAGGGTTGCCTCGGGCTGATCGAGGCGGTCCGGCGTTACGACTGGCAGCGCGGCTGTCGGTTCGCCACCTACGGCCTGTTCTGGATTCGTGCCTACGTACGGGCCTCGACGGCGGTCCGGGGTGGTCAGTTGAACGTCTCGGTCAGTCGGGCCGAGCGGCTGCGTCGAGCCCGTGGACTGCAGGCCGCCCTCTCCCAAGAGCTCGGCCGGGAGGCATCCCCGGTCGACGTCGGCGGCGCGCTCGGCCGGTCGGCGGAGTGGGTGGAGCGGCTGCTCGCCCACCAGCTCGAGACGTCGTTGGACGATGAAGCGGCCGAGCGCCAGCTGGCCGACGCAGCTGCCACCGGGGAGCTCGACTCGGTGCTCGATGCGGCGATGCCCGGCGAGGAACTGCTCGACCACCTGGATGCCGAGGACCGGCAGGTGATCCGCATCCGGTTCGGATTCGGTCCCGACGGTAAGGCCCTGAGCTACGCCGCCACGGCGCGGGCGGTCGGTCTGACCGTCCGCCAGGTCCGCCGGATCGAGAGCCGGGCGTTGGACGTCCTGCGGGGCTGCTGTCCGCAGCAGGCCCGCGTCCATCTGTTGGGTTGACCCGCTGCGCTGACCGGATGCGCTGACCGGATGCGCTGACCTGATGCGCTGACCTGATGCGCCGGGCCGCGGGATTCGGTTACCGGTTGCCGGTCGAAGACAATGGAGGAGTGACCGACCAGGGGACCGACCGCGCTCGACTTGCTGGATCCCATCGTGCTGGATCCTCTCGTGCTGGATCCTCTCGTGCGGGCTCCCATCGTTCGGGCCTGCTCAGCCGCCGGGGTCTGCCCCGACCGGTCTTCGCCTCCTGGGCCGCCTCGCTGGAGGCTGCAGACCAACCGATCGAGCGGGTGCTGGCCTGGGCCGGACCGGGCGTCGACGGAACCGAACCGGTCGGTGAGGATCTGGTGATCGGCACTCGGGGCCGGTTGTCGACCTGGGGGGACCGCCTGGCCTCTCCGGGCGCACCGGAGTCGCCCGCGGCTGGGGACCGGAGCTGGACCCACGTCGGTTGGCACCGGATCGAGCGCGGCCGCTGGGACGGTGACGCGCGACGGCTGAGCTGGTCCGGCTACGACGGGTCGCGGGGGTCGGCCACGGTGACCGCTCCCGGCCGGGTGCCGGAGCTGTTCCGGGAGCGGATCGCCGCCTCCATCGCGGTCGAGGAGATCGTCCAGGTCGGTGGCGGCCGCTCGGTCGTGGTCAGCGGTCGGCGTGACCTCTCCCACCCGGACGGCCCGATCGAGTGGCGGATGAGCCTGGGTCGCGGGTCGAGCTGGCAGCAGCCCGGGCTGCGCGCCCTGGCCGAGGACACGTTGGCCCGGCTCCGGTCTGAGTACGACCGCGGCTGAGTACGACCGCGGCTGAGTACGACCGAGGATCTGGCTGGAAGGCGTCCGATCCGGCTGGTATGGTTCGTAGCCGCGCGACCTGCCGGGCGCGCAGCACGCAGTCCCCTGTAGCTCAATTGGCAGAGCATTCGGCTGTTAACCGAAGGGTTGTTGGTTCGAGTCCAACCGGGGGAGCCCAGGCCGTCCTCGATGGGCGGCCATGCCTTCAGAGGCCGCAGATGCCGATCAGGATCCGTCCCGTTCGGCCCCGCCGAGGTCGTGCAGGAACATGTCGGCCCAGACGTTGATGTCATGGTCGAACACTTGTCTGCGCAATGCCTTCATCCGGCGCGCCTTGGCCTTCGGGTCGTCGGTGAGGGCGCGAACCATGGCGTCCTTCATCCCGTTGATGTCGTAGGGGTTGACCAGATAGGACTGCCTCAGTTCCTTGGCCGCCCCGGTGAACTCGCTCAGCACCAGCGCGCCGGCGTCGTTCTGCCGACAGGCGAGGTACTCCTTGGCCACCAGGTTCATCCCGTCCCGCAGCGGCGTCACCACCATCACGTCCGCGGTGCGGTAGAGCGCGGCCATCTCTTCCCGCGGGTAGGAAGAGTGCAGGTAGGTGATCGGCGGCCGGCCGATCCGACCCACCTCGCCGTTGATCCGGCCGACCAGCCGGTCGATGTCGTCGCGAAGGATCCGGTACTGGTCGACCCGCTCACGCGACGGGGTGGCCACCTGGACGAACACCACTTCGTCGGGGTCGATGGTTCCTTCGGCCACCAGCTCACCGAACGCGCGTAGCCGCTGATAAATCCCTTTGGTGTAGTCGAGCCGGTCCACCCCCAGGAACAGATACTTCGGGTCGCCGAGATCATGCCGGATCCGCACCGATCGTTCGACGGTGTCGGGCTCACGGGCGAGCTGGTGGAAGCTTTCGGAATCGATTGCGATCGGGTAGGCCTTGGCGGTCACGGTCCGGCCGTCGGACATCTGCACGCTGTCCCGCTTGGGGATCAGCCCGGTCCTGTCCCGGACCAGCCGGAGGAAGTTCCGGGCGCCACCGGTGGTCTGGAAGCCGACCAGATCCGCGCCGAGCAGCCCCTCCAGGATCTGGCGCCGCCAGGGGAGCTGTTGGTAGAGCTCGGTGGGCGGGAATGGGATGTGCAGGAAGAAGCCGATCCGGACGTCCGGACGCAGCTCCCGCAGCAGCTGCGGCACCAACTGCAGTTGATAGTCCTGGATCCAGACCACGCCGTCGGTCTCGACCGCCGCCGCCGCCGCGGCAGCGAACCGCTCGTTCACCTCGACGTAGGCCTCCCACCACTCGCGGTGGAACTCGGGATGGGCCACGCAGTCGTGGTAGAGCGGCCACAGGGTGCCGTTGGAGAACCCCTCGTAGTACTCCTCGACCTCGTGAGCGGTCAGCTTCACCGGTACCAGGTGCAGACCGCCGTCGTCGAACGGCTCGAGTTCCTCATCCGGCGCGCCGTGCCAGCCGACCCAGGCACCGTCGTGGGAGCGCATCACCGGCTCCAGAGCCGTCACCAACCCGCCCGGGGAGGTGCGCCAGTCGACGGTGCCGTCCTCGTGTTCGATCCGATCTACCGGCAACCGGTTGGCGACGACGACGAACGACGATCTGGGGCCCGAGGAGTCGGGCCGCCCTGAACTCATGAGTTTCCTTCCAGGATGCGGTTCCCCGACCCTATCCCGCGATGGATCTGCAAGAGTCGGGGCCATGACGACGAAGCGACCACCTTCCCCCGCGGCGTCGGCTCTGGATCTGACGTCGGCGACCGGTGTCGCGGCCTTGGACGCCGTCCTGGCGCGGCCGCGAGAAACTCTGCTCGGGCTCGACTTCGACGGCACCCTGGCCCCGATCGGATCCGACCCCGAGCAGGCGTTCGCCCACCCCGGCGCGGTCGACGCAATGGCTCGGTTGGGCAGGCTGATCGGCACCGTGGCGGTGATCACCGGACGTCCCGCCCGGACGGCGGTTCGGCTCGGCGGGTTTTCCGGGCGCGCCGGACTGGAGTCGATGATCGTCCTGGGTCAGTACGGGGTCGAACGGTGGAACGCGGCCGGGGATAACTACCAGATCCCGCCCGACCCACCGGAGATCGCCGAGCTGGCCCAGGAGATTCCCGGGCTGCTCGCCGAGCTCGATCTGCGGCAGGCACGGATCGAGCACAAGGGCCGCGCCATCGGGGTCCACACCCGCGAGTTGGCCGACGGCAGAGCCGCGTTCCAGCGGCTGTCCGGGCCCTTGGGCGAGCTGGCCGGGCGGCACGGTCTGCACCTGGAACCCGGCAAACAGGTGCTGGAGATCAGGCTGCCGGGAATGGACAAAGGGGCGGCGCTGCGGGCTCTGGTCGCCGAACGGGATGCCCGGCAGGTGATCTTCGCCGGCGATGATCTCGGTGACATTCCGGCCTTCGTCGCCGTGGAGCAGTTGCGCTCGGAGGGTGTCCCGGGCCTGCTGATCTCTTCCGCCTCGTCCGAGGAGAATGCGTTGGCCTCGCGGGCCGATATCGAACTCGACGGACCGGTCAAGGTGGCCGAGTGGCTCAGGCGGTTGGCCGACCGGCTGGAAGGATCCGGTTGAGGTCGGATCCTGAGGTCGGATCGTCAGAGCACGTCGGAAATTTGCAAGCCCGACGGCCGACCGGAGGGCGACACTGGGGGCATGGACACACCAGCAGAGACCTATCGAGAGCTGTCGGCGCGTTTCACCACAGTGATCGAGACCGTCGCAGCGGACGCTTGGGACAACCCGTCGCCGTGCGAAGACTGGACGGCGGCGCAGGTGCTCCGGCACGTGATCAGCGCCGAGCGCGACTCGGTCAAGCTGGGTCGGCTCAGCTTTCCCGACGGTCCGTCGGCCGAGGACGAGCCGCTGCCGGCCTGGCGTCAGACACGCGACGAACTCCAAGCCCTGTTGGAAGATCCGACTCGGGCGGCGATCGAGTTCGACGGGTTTTTCGGCCCCACCACCCTCGGCCGGGCGATCGACGACTACTACTGCTTCGACCTGATCGTGCACCGCTGGGACATCGCCCGCGCCACCGGCGGCGACACCGCGATCAGTACCGAGGAGATCGCCTTCGTGCGGGCCAAGCTCGAACTCTACGGTGACGCGATGCGGATGCCCGGCGTGTTCGGCGCCGAGGTCGAGGCGCCGGCCGAGGCCGATGAGCAGACGCGGCTACTGGCCTTCATCGGTCGGGTCGCCTGACCGCGAACGTCTGATCTCGGATGGTTCGGCCGGCAGGCCGAGCGGGACGAGTGCGCGGAGCAGGTGCGGCTCACGGCGGGTCGGGTCGAGCCGGGCGAGCTCGGCGAGCGTCCACCATCGGACGGTGGTGAACTCGCGCGGATCCGGCCGGGGTTCGTCCTCGACCCGAGTCGCGAGCGCGAACCACAGACTCACGTCGGTGTGCCGGCAGTCGGGCGCGCCGACGGTGTCGGTCACGGTGAGGAAGAACGGGTCGGATCCGTACCGGGGATCGAATATTGCCGCGATGCCGAGTTCTTCGGCGGCTTCGCGACGGGCGGTCTCGGCCGGATGCTCGTCGGGTTCGACGTGTCCTCCCGGGGGAAGCCACAGTCCGGATCGTCGATGATCACCGAGCAGAATGCAGCCGGTGTCTCGGTCTACCGGCAGCACGTAGGAAACCAGGTGCGGGTTCGGCACCGCCGGTTTGACCCGGCGGTAGATGTCGTCGATGGCCGCCAGCCAGGACAGGGCTGAATCCCGGTGTTCGCGCGCAAGAGCATCCTGCGGGACGAGACCGCGGACCAGCTCGGTAACTGCGGCTTTCCCGGCCAGTAAGGGGTTCACCCGGACCGGGTCCCGTGGGCGCGGCGCCAGGCGACCAGTTCGTCGGCCTGTTCCCGGACGGCTGCACCCAGCGGGGTCAGGTTTCCCACGTAGGCAACCAGTTCAGCTCGCCTCGGGCGTCCGCCAGCGGCGGGCCGCCGCCGGCCTGGGTCAGCAGATCGATGGTGCCGGCGACGTTCGGATAGTGGCCGGGCCAGTCGGTCGCCACGTGCAGCAGGGTCCGGACATACCGTCGGGATCGTCGTCACCGAGCCGCGCGGTCGCCAGCCCGTCATGGTCGGGTATCGGTTCCGCTGATGGCCATGCAGCCACCCCGCCGTCGAGCAGGACTGACAAGAACCGATCAGTCCGCGGCGGGGTTGCCGCTCGATGCGCGGCGATCACCGCGAGGCTGGTGGCGATCGAGGTGAGGGCGATGGACTGGACCGATTCCCAACTGCCGGCCTTGAGTCCCGTGCTCAGGTCTAGGGCCCGCTGGGCCAACGCTTCGGCGGCAGACACCTGATCATCTGTCGACATCATCCACACTCCTTCTGGGGTCGGCCGTGCTCCCGGGCGAGCGACATGACTCCGGCCACGAGATGCCGCCGCGCGTCGGCGGCTTAGTCTGAGCCGGTGGAGGGCGAGCGACACGGGCGCATGGTCGACGGCCGGCAGGTGTACTTCTGGACGGAACGGCTCTGGGAGCTGAGCCGCGACCTGCCGGTGGTCCCGGTAGACATCGACGACATCGCCGAGTTCGATCAGGACTGTTGGTTCCACGGCCGTGCGCCGACCTGTCGCGAGGTCGCCGAGCATGCCCGTCGGATCCAGACCGCCGACCTGTCGCATCCGGTGATCCTGTCCGCGGACGGGACATTGATGGACGGCGGTCACCGGATCGCCAAGGCCGGCTCGCCGGACTGAGCGTTATCGATGCCGTCCGGTTCGAGGTCGACCCGGAGCCTGATGTCGTCGCAGCTGAAGAACGGTGATCTGTTCCAGCTATCTCTTATTCGAACACAGTGTTCTGATCTAGTCCGAATATAGCTTCGGGAGAAGTGCTCGATCAGGCGATCGGCGCCATCGATGCGATCGTCGATCAGTTACTCCGGGTGCTGGTCCGGGCGGCCGCGAACCGGCTGGCCCAGGCCGACCATCACCTCGTCGTCGACCATCACCTCGTCGTCGACCTGGAAACGAAGGACGCCGCCCAGCAACGGCTATGCCGCGGCACACCGCGCACCTGCCGGCCGATCCGTTGCGGATCACCCGGGCCGATGCGCGCCGGCGGGTCGAGGCGGCTGCCGTCTTGGCCAACCACGACCGAATCCCGGTGGAGTGCAGCCGGCTCGCTGTCCTGCCGCAAAGGACACGAAGATGGAGGCGGCCTCTGGAACCGAGGTTGGCCCGGCGACAGTCGGTCAGCCCACCGTTCCGGACGGTCAGCTCGGTCGCTTGCGTCCGTACAGGGCTTGGTCGGCCTCGTTGTAACTGTTCGGAGGCGGCGGGGGGTCCTGGTGCCAGGGCCGGGTAGAATCATTGCCGGCGCCCGGATCGCGTCCAGGCGGTCGATCTCGTCGCCGGCAGCGTGGACCTCCGCAGCGCCGAGGTGGTCGGCGAGCGGCCCCTCCGTGCGGGCGCCGACGATCAGCGGCGTGACGCCGGCCTTGGCCAACAGACAGGCCAGCGACACCTGAGCGGCGGAGACGCCGTGGCCGTCGGCGATCTCCAGGACAGTCGATCGTCGCGAAGAGCCTGTCCGGGTCGTCGATCGGCGGCTCGTTCCAGTCGCTCACGCGACGGCCCTCGGCTGGCGTCGGCGCCCCGGTATTTACCCGACATCAGGCCCACCGGCCAGGGGCTCCAAACGAGGACGCCGAGCCCCTGATCGAGCGGCAGCGGGAGCAGTTCGTTCTCGGCGTCGCGCCACTCGAGGGAGTAGTAGATGTGGTCGCTGGCGAACCGCGGCAGCCGTTGGCGTCGGGACCGCGAGGGCCTCGGCAGCTGCCAGCCGGTGTAGTTGGTGATCCCGACATAGCGCACCTTGCCCGAGAGACCAGCCTGTCCAGCGCCCCGAGGGTCTCCTCCATCGGTGTCTGACCGTCCCACTCGTGGACGTGGTAGAGGTCGATGTGGTCGGTATCAACCGGCGCAGACTGGCCTCAACCTGATCCAGGATGTGGTGTCGGGACAACCCGGCGTCGTTCGGCCCGTCGCCCATCGGGAACCGGACCTTGGTCGAAAGCAGCACCTGGTCGCGCTGGCCGGCGATGGCCTGGCCGACGATCTCCTCGGACTCCCGGCCGAGTACATGTTCGCGGTGTCGATCAGGTTCACGCCGGGGTCCGGCACAGCTCGATCTGGCGTTTCGCCCCGGCCACGTCGGTCGACCCGATGGCCGAGAAGTTGCCGGCCGCCGCCGAAAGTCGTCGTGCCCATGGTCAGGGTCGAGACCCGTAGGCCCGACCGCCCGAGCTGGCGGTATTCCAGAGTCAGCCTCCGTGCTGAGGTCGCAGACGGGTCGGATGACGCGTCCGGTGAATTGGCATATCAGTAGCGCTGGAGTGAACCTGGGAACGGGGTATTCTTCGCTGAGGCCACCGGGTTCATCCCGCGGCCCGGATCGCGGACCGCACGGCCGCCGGCGACCCGTCCGTCCAAGCGGTCTCGAAGCGGGGTCGGAGCGCACTGGATTGCTGAGCTTGCTAAGAAGTCCCGGCCGGCGATGTCAGATACCGGGCAGGTCCGATCTACTCCCGCGCGGTGCGAAAGCCGACTCGCTAAAAAGCAGGTGAGATCGCCGCGGAGCTCGCGCAGCCGACCTAACTTCATCTCATCGAGGAGCTCGGGGGCCCCCGACCGCACGACCGCCCACAGGTCGACGTCCGCCGACCTGGCCCCCTCTGATCGGAGAACCCCGTGTCCGTTTCCCCCGCCCGACGCATGCTGTTAGCCACGTCGGCTCTTGCCCTCACCGGCGGCCTGGCCACCGTCGCCCCCGTCGTCCAAGCCGCGACCCCCACCACCAGTACGGCGCTCGGCGGCGGCGCCTACGCCTCCACCGCCACCTTCGGCACCCTGGTGAAATCCGGCAAGACGGCCGACCTGCCGATGTGCACCATCGCTCCTAGCTACAGCGGCAGCAACAACGTCGCCGCAGTGAAGCTCGGGCGGGTCGGCAGCGTCGGCGCCGCCACCACCACCGTCAGGGCAACCACCAGTGGCAGTACCCGCACCTCCACCGTCACCGCGAAGACCGCCGCGACCAACCTGCTCGGCGGTCTGGTCCGGGCCTCGGCGATCACCAGCACCTCGGTGGCCTGGAAGGACTCATCCGGCTCGCACCTCAAGGGTTCCTCGGTTATCGCCGGGTTGCGGATCTCCGGTCTGCCCGTGGTCGTCAGCTCGAAACCCAACCAAGTGATCACGCTCGTCGGGGTCGGCACCGTCACCCTCAACGCACAGACCGTGCACAACCGCTATGGCGCGCACTCGATCACGACCACCGCGATGAAGGTGTCCCTGCTGGCGAAGAACCGACTGGGCCTTCCGTCCGGCACCGTGGTCGTCAGCTCGGCGAACGCCTCGGTCCACGATGCCACCGTGCGACGCGCCTACGGCACCGCCTTCAGCACTGAATTCGGTGTCGCGGGCCGGGCCGGCTCCGGCCGGACCGCGGCGGTCTACCTGCCGTGCGGCGGGACGTCCGGTTCGGTGATCACCAACCACACCGCGCGCGTCGATCTGCCCGGTGTGCTGAAGGTCGGTGCGATGAGCAGCACCGGTCAGAGCACCGAGTCCGCCAGGTCGGGAATCGTCGCCACCACCCGGTCGCAGGCGGCCGGCGTCACCCTGCTCGGCGGAGTGGTCCGGGTGGATGCCGTGACGGCGAAGGCGACTGCGACCCGCAACCCGTCGAAGCTGGTCACCAGTGCGGCCGGGACCCGGGTCAACGGACTCAAGATCCGAGGCAAGAGCGTGTCGGTGAACGTCAAGGAGAACACCAGGATCAACATCGCCGGGCTCGGCACCCTGTGGCTCGACCGGGTGGTCCGCAGCGGCAGCCAGATCCAGGTCTACGGGGTCCAGCTGCACCTGACCTCGGCCTACTCCGGCCACCCGGCCGGGACCTACCTGACAATCGCATCCGCCCGGGCCGGCATCGCCTGAACTGAGCCGGTTCGACCGGCTCTGATGATCCAGATCGGCGGCAGCGCTGTCAGCGGAGGTTCTGACAGCGCTGACCGTCTTTCGGGCGCCGGCACACCGGCACGGTGGAGCGGGACAGCTGAGACGTAGGGCGGGCGGGGCTCGAACCCGCGACCCAAGGATTATGAGTCCTCTGCTCTAACCGGCTGAGCTACCGCCCCTCGATGGCCTCGGAGTCTATCGGTCGCCGCGATCGGGTCGAGTGAGATCGCCCGTCCGGCCGGCGGCCGGCCGGCGAACACGCCGAGCACGAGCAGGACGACACCCAGCACCGGCGTGATCGAGGCGAGCAGATTCTGCGTCCAGCGATAGGTCAGCTCGATGTCCCCGCCGCGCGGCAGGATCTTGAAGGGAGCGGCCGCCACCCAGCCGACGAAGACGAAGCCGACCACGCGGAACCCTGGCGCCGCCCGGCTGGCGAACAGCAGCAGACCGAGCGGCACGATCCAGACGAAGTGGTGGGACCAGGAGACCGGGGAGGCCAGCAACGTCGCCACCCCGCCCAGGGTCACTCCCATCGCCGGCTCGCCGTGGCGTAACCAGACCACGGCGGCCGCAACCCCGAGCAGCGCCACCAGTCCGCAGGCTGCGAGGCCCGAGAACGTCGCGAGTCGGCCCAATCCGAACCAGCGCAGCCAAGCGCCGAGCACGGACTGGTTCGTGGTGTAGATGATGCTGTGGCCGAGTCCGGTGTCGCCGTGGGCGAGCCGGGTCCAGTAGCCGAGGGAGACCCCGGGCACCACCGCCGCGGTGACCAGCGTCATGACCAGGAACGAGACCAGGACGCCGATCGCAGCGCCCCAGCGGCGGCCGGCGGCCAACACCAGGAAGAACAGACCCGGGGTCAGTTTTATCGCCGCTGCGATTCCGGTCAGTGCTCCGGTCAGCCGGCCGCGACGTCCATCACCACCAGGAATCAGGTCGACCACGACCAGCGCGACCAGGAAGACTCCGACCTGACCGTAGGCCAACGTCTGGTTCACCGGCTCGACGAACCAGATGACCGCGGTGGCGAGCACGCTCAGGGCCCAGCCGTGCACCCCCAGCCGCCTCATGATCATCAGCAGTGCCAGGACGTTGGCCACCGTCCAGCCGATCTCGACCACGACCGCCGGCAGGATGGACAGCGGGACGGCGATCAGTGCGGCGAACGGCGGATAGAGAAACGGCAGCGAATTCGGCAGATGGTAGATGTCACCGCCGGACAGCAGTGCCGCTCCCGCCCGCCGGTACACCTCCAGATCGGCCATCACCGGCCGCCAAGGGAACATCGTCCCGCCCAGCCCGGTGGCTCCGACCCACAGACCGACCAGCATCGGCGGCACGGCGATCGCCGGGCCGGTCAGCCAACGGGGTGCGCGACGGGCTCGCGCCGTGACCGTGGGACTAGCTGTCACCGCCGGACCGCGCCCGCGGGATCCAGCCAGCCCAGGATGGTCTCACCGACCGCCGAGGCGTCGTTGCTGCCGATCGGCGTCCCGACCCCGGTCAGCGACGGGTGGGCCTCGGCCATCACGAACGGCATTCCGACCCAGTCGAGCAGTTCGCGGTCGTTCGGCATGTCGCCGAACCCGGCCACCTCGGCGGCATCGATCCCGGCCCGGGCGCAGTAGCGACGGAGCATCGAGGCCTTGCTGACTCCGGTGGCGCTGATCTCGACCAGACCGTGGCCACGGATCGCCGAGTGGGTGACCGTCATCGAGTCGCCGACCACGGCCAGCACCGCCGCCGCGAGTTGGTCCGAATCCAGCTCGGGATGTTGGACCAGGAGCTTGACGAATTCGCCGGACCGGACCAGATCCTCGGCCCGGCCGCGGCTCACCCACGGCGCCTCACCGGTGTCGATCCGGTGGGTGAGGATGTAGTCGTCGTCGTAGCCGACCCGTTCGCCCGACTCGACCCCGAATGCGACCCGGGGGATGGCCACCTTGATCCGACGGACGGCGTCGGCGGCCTGGTCGACGGCGATCAACTGGGCGTCCACCACGGTTTGCCTGGCGACGTCGTAGAGAACGGCGCCGTTGCTGGCGATGACCATCGGCTGGGCCTCGTCCAGCCCGGCCACCACGCCCAGCCAGCGGGTCGGCCGACCGGTGGCGAACAGGGTCGGGATGCCGAGCGCCGCCGCCGCCCGGACCGCTTCGGCGTTGCGCGGACTGACCGTGCCGTCCGAACTTAGGAACGTGCCGTCGAGGTCGGAGACGATGAGTCGGGGAGTGCCGGCACCGGGGGACAGGTCAGGAAGAGGCACTAGAGTCTCGAGCCCGGCGACTGGCTGGGCACAGCGGTCCCGGACTCACTCGGAGTCGGAGCTCCGCCGCCGGACTGGGTGCCACTCGGGCTGGGTGATCCGGATGGCGACCCGGACATCGACGGGCTACCCGAACTGCTCGGGCTGCCGGAGTTCGACGGCGACGGTGACCCCGACTGCGGTGAGGGTGAGCCGGACTGCGGCGACGGGGATCCGGACTGCGGCGAGGGCGAGCCGGACTGGGGTGAGGGCGAGCCGGACTGCGGTGGAGGGCTGCCTGAGCCGCCGGTCGGGGTCGGCGGGGCCTGCGGAGGCAGATTGTGGAAGATCAGGATGGCGATCAGCACCGCGAGCGCGCCGAGCAACAGCATCAGCAGCCAGGAGACCAGGATCGTCCGCCAGCCCGCCCGGTCGTAGCGACCCGGCCAGGGCAGCGGCCAGAGCCGGGCCAGCCCGGGTTTGAACCGGTCCAGCCAGTAGTGCCGATAGTCGGGCCCGGACGGGCTGCCGAGCGGGCTGAACGTGCTCAGCTGGACCTCGTTCGAACACCCGCAGTGCTTCATCGGCCGCCTGCGGCGAGCCGTCGTAGGCCAGCGCCACCCACGGCGCCGCCTGCTGGTCGTTCGGCGCGACCGGGTCGTCGTCCTCGGGGCGAAACTTGCGGGCGAACTTGCCGCTGTCCTGGCCCTGACCGCCGCGGGCCAGCACGGTGTCGATGTACATCGCGTTCACCACGCCGGCCAGCCGGTCCCGGGCCGCCGCGTCCGCTGCCGCGCCCTGGGAGAGCAGAATCAGCATCGCCGGCGTGTCGTCGGCGTCGTGGGCGGTGTAGGCGACCCCGGAGTTGGTGGCGTGCAGCCGGGCGTCCAGCCAGAAGTCGCCGACCTTCGGCGAGTCCTCGGCCAGCAGCGGGCTCAGCGGCACGGCACCGAACGGGTTCTCGTCCCAGCTGCCGGTGTAGGAATCGTCACCCGACCCGTAGCCACCGGGACCGGGCGACGGCTGCTCGCCCGGCGGTGGCGGTTCTGCGTTCGACATCGCTCCCAATCTCATCACGTGTGGCCCACCGGGACGCTTCCCGGCGTGACGTGTTCCGTCCTGTGGAGCATCCGACCGAATACCGCGGCCCCACTATTGTGCATGGAGCGGTGCCACCCACCCCCCGTTCCATCCAACCGGGACCGCTCAACCGGTTCGACTCAACTCACCCGATCCCACGATTCAGGTCCGGGTCCGGTTCCGCAGCCACGAACCGTCCGGTCGGCTGCCCGGTCGCTGTCCGGTCGCTGTCCGGTCGTTCGTGCACCCCGGCAATGTCGTTTGTGCGCCCCGGCAATGATGGAATGGTCTGCGACAATTGAGCGGAGTTCGGCCAGATCGAGCCGGCCCGGCGGGAAGTTCCGCGGTCCGGCCCCAACGGTGAGTACAGGAGATCGTGTGAGCAGTCCGAACCCGAACGGACCGTCGGGCGACTATCGGGGCCCCTCCGGGCAACCTCCACAGGGCTCGTCCCAGCCGGGGCAGCACGATCACTACGGTGCTCACCAGTCTCAGCAGGGCGGGGCTCAGCAGGGTGGTCAGTCGAATGGCCGGGCCCCGGCCAATCAGGACGCCTCGCGGCTTCTCGGCAGTGCGATCGCCCAGGTGCAGCGGGTCATCGTCGGCCAGGAGCACATGGTCGAGCAGTTGATGGTCGCGCTGCTGGCCAAGGGCCACTGTCTGCTCGAAGGCGTGCCCGGGGTGGCCAAGACGCTGGCCGTCCGCAGCTTCGCCACCGTGGTCGGTGGCACCTTCTCCCGGGTCCAGTTCACCCCCGACCTGGTGCCCTCCGACATCGTCGGCACCCGGATCTATCGGGCCAGCCAGGAGAAGTTCGACATCGAACTCGGCCCGGTCTTCGTCAACTTCGTGCTGGCCGACGAGATCAACCGCGCGCCCGCCAAGGTCCAATCGGCGATGCTCGAGCTGATGGCCGAGAAGCAGGTCTCGATCGGTGGCCGCACCTACCCGTCGCCGACCCCGTTCATCGTGATCGCCACCCAGAACCCGGTCGAGTCCGAGGGCGTCTATCCGCTGCCCGAGGCCCAGCGCGACCGGTTCCTGCTCAAGGTGGACGTGCCGTATCCGCGCGGCAACGAAGAGTTCGAGATCCTCCGCCGGATGAGCGTCGACCCGCCCGAAGCGACACCGATCCTCAACCCGGATCTGATCCTGCAGTTGCAGCGTCGGGCCAGCGACGTGTTCGTCCACAATCTGGTCGCCGAGTACATCGTCCGGCTGGTGTTGGCCACCCGGACGCCGGCCGAGTTCAACATGCCGGACCTGACCTCGGTGATCCAGATCGGCTGCAGTCCGCGCGCCACCCTGGGTCTGGTCGCCGCCTCCCGGGCGCTGGCCCTGATCCACGGCCGTGACTACGTCCTGCCGACCGACGTGCAGGCGGTGGCCAAGGACGTCATGTCGCACCGGCTGACGCTCGGCTTCGATGCGGTCGCCGACAACATCTCGCCGGCCCAGGTGGTGGAGCGGATCGTCGCCATGGTGCCGCCGCCGACCCCGGTGTGGAATCAGCGTGGCTCGGCCGGACCTGGTCAGTCACAGGGCCAACTGCAGGGCCAGCACCAGGGTCAGTATCAGCAACGCCAGCCCGATTTCAGCTGAGGCCGCGAACCCTTGTCCTATCCACCAGGCCCGCCGGGCTCGTATCCCGGCGCGCCGGGTCAGCCGGGGGGATACCCGTCTGAGTACCCATCCCAGCCCGCGTTCCCGCCGCCGAGCGGTGCCCCCGCGTTCCCGCCGCCGGGCGGTGCTCCCGCGTTCCCGCCGCCGGGCGGTGCGCCGGTCTTCTCGGCGCCGGTGCAGGACACCGGGGCGGCCGCCTCCGTGCTCGGGACGCCGACCAAGGCGACCATCCCGCTGCAGAAGCTGGCCCCGGAGGCCGCGCTACGCCGACTGGAGTTGACCATCGTCCGCCGGCTGGAGGGCTACCTTCAGGGCGACCACCTCGGCCTGCTGCCCGGCCCGGGCACCGACGCCAACGACGCCCGGATGTATCGCCCGGGCGAGGACGACGTCCGCAAGATCGACTGGGCGGTGACCGCGCGAACGATGACCCCCTACGTCCGGGACACGATGGCCGACCGCGAGCTCGAAGTGTGGGCACTGCTGGACGTCACGCCGTCGATGAACTGGGGCACCGAGGGGGTGACCAAGCGCGACCTCGGGATCGCCGCCGTGGCCACCATCGGCTTTCTCAGTCAGAAGATGGGCGACCGGTTCGGCGGCTACATCATGCGCCCCGACGCCCTGCGCCGGCTGCCCGCCCGGTCGGGTCGCTCGGCACTGTACGGGCTGCTGCGCAAGATGCTCGAAGAGCCGTTCGTCCCCGACCACGCCACCGGTTCGCTGGACCTGCCCGGCGCCATCGACCAGTTGTCCCGGACCCAGCGCCGGCGCGGCCTGCGGGTCGTCGTCTCGGACTTCCTGACCCCGGGTGACCACGAACTCGACCCCAACGTCGAGCCGCCCTGGGAGCGGTCGATGCGTCGTCTCGCCGTCCGCAACCAGGTGTTGGCCATCGAGGTGGTCGACACCCGGGAGATCGAGTTCCCCAACGTCGGCGAGATGCTGATCCGGGATCCGGAGACCAACTTCCAGCGCTACATCAACACCGCAGACGCGAACGCCCGGGCCCGGATGGATGCCGCCAGCGCGGCCCAGCGGGAACGAATTCGGATCTCCCTGCGTCGAGCAGGTGTCGGGCACATCCAGTTGCGGACCGATCGCGACTGGGTCCAGGACATCGCCCGATTCGTCCTGGCCTACCGCCGGGTCGCCTCGATGCTGCACGCCCCGCCCCAAGGAGTCGCGAAGTGATCCCCGCGCTGAGTTCGGAGTCGATCCGGCCGGTCACGCTCGCCGTACTGCCCAGTGACTTCGCCTTCCCGGTGCGGCTGCTCATCCTGTTGGCCATTCCGTTGCTGGTCGCGGTCTACGTGCTGGCCAGCCGGCGCAAGAACAAGCGCGGGATGCGGTTCACCAACACCTCGATGCTCGAAGTGGTCGTACCGAAGCAGTCACAGTGGCGTCGGCACCTCTCGGTGGTACTGGCCCTGCTCAGCCTCGGCACCCTGACCATGGCCTTCGCCAAGCCCGAAGCGACGATTCAGGTGGCCCGGGAGCGCGCTACCGTCGTGCTGGTGATCGATGCGTCCCGTTCGATGACCGCCACCGACGTCCAGCCCTCGCGGTTGGCGGCAGCCAAGACGGCAGCCAAGCAGTTCGTCACCGACCTGCCGGACAAGTACAACGTGTCGGTCGTCTCGATGGCCGGCAACGTCTCGATCCTGGTGCCACCGACGCTCGAGCACCAGACCGT
The DNA here is from genome assembly GCA_963711185.1 of uncultured Actinomycetota bacterium. Classification (GTDB taxonomy): domain Bacteria; phylum Actinomycetota; class Actinomycetes; order Propionibacteriales; family Propionibacteriaceae; genus Microlunatus. Next base: position 205,430 of record CAVQDD010000015.1, read on the forward strand.
CAACCGGGCCATCGACACCATCCAGCCGCAGGATTCGACCGCGATCGGCGAGGGCATCGTCACCGCCCTCCAGGCGGTCGATGAGGCCCCCAAGGATCCGAACGACCCGAAGTCGACCGCGCCGGCGGCGATCGTGCTGCTGAGCGACGGCGAGAACACCGTCGGCCGGGCGCCGGCCCAGGCGGCAGCGCAGGCCGCCCAGCGCAAGGTGCCGGTCTACACCATCGCCTACGGCACCCAGAACGGCTTCGTCGACCTGGAGGGCAAGCGGTATGCGGTGCCGCCGAACGACGACCAGCTCCGCCAGATCGCGGACGCGACAAACGCCCAGTTCTTCACCGCCGACTCGGCCGGTCAGCTCAAGACGGTGTATCAGAACATCGGCTCTGCGGTCGGCTACGAACCGGCCAAGCGTGAGGTTACCTCGCGGTTCGCGCTCTACGGCTTCGCCTTCGCGGTACTGGCCGCGCTCGGCGCGGTGACCCTGGCGGCGAGGTGGCCCTGATGGATCCGGTTCCCCTGCTGACGACCCTGGTTCCCCTGCTGTCCTTCCTGGCCCCGGGCTGGCTGTGGCTGCTGCTGTTCGTCCCGGTGCTGGTGGTGCTCTATCTGGCGTTGCTGCGCCGCAAGGCGAACCGGTCCAAGCAGTACGGCCGGACGATGCTCGACCTGGTCATCCCGCGCGAGGCGAACTGGCGCCGGCACGTGGCCGTCGGCTTCTCGCTGCTCAGCCTGATCTCGCTGACCCTGGCCATCGCCAAGCCCAAGGACACCGTCGAGGTGCCGCGCGAGCGGGCGACCGTGGTCGTGACCATCGACGTCTCGAACTCGATGGCGGCCACCGACGTCGAGCCCAGCCGGTTGGAGGCGGCCAAGACCGCCGCGCAGGCTTTCGTGGACTCGTTGCCGGTCAAGTACAACGTCTCGATCGTCGAGTTCGCCGCCTCGGCCACCGTGCTGCTGCCGCCCAGCCTGGACCGGGGTGCGGCCAATGCGGCCATCCAGAGCATGGATCTGCAGCCGTCCACGGCGATCGGCGAGGGCATCTACACCTCGCTGGCGGCGCTGGCCCAGGCCCCACCCGACCCGGACAACCCGGCCAGCAAGCCGCCGGGCCGGATCGTGCTGCTGAGCGACGGCAAGACCCAGGTCGGGCGTTCGGCCAGCGAGGCCGCACAGGAGGCCAAGAAGGAAGGCGTGCCGGTCTACACCATCGCCTACGGCACCGAGAACGGCTACATCGAGATCCAGGGCACCCGCCAACCGGTGCCGGTCGACCGCGAAGAGTTGGCCAACGTGGCCAAGATCTCCGGCGGAGTGGCCTACACCGCCCAGTCGGCCGGTCAGCTCAAGGACGTCTACAAAGACATCGGCTCCTCGGTCGGCAAGGACAAGGTGGACAAGGAAGTCAGCTCGCGTTACGCCGGATTCGGGCTGTTCTTCGCCGTGCTCGCCGCGCTCGGTCTGATCTCACTCGGCGCCCGTTGGCCCTGAGCATGAACCCGGGACAGCAGTGAGCGACAGCATCGAGCAAGGTCTGGCGTCCGTCCGGACGCGGATCGAGGACGCCTGCCGTGCGGCCGGCCGCTCGACCGAGGAGGTCCGGCTGCTGCCGGTCTCGAAGACCCATCCCGCCACCGAACTGCGGCAGGCCTACGCCGCGGGGGTACGCCTCCTGGGAGAGAACAAGGTGCAGGAGGCGGCGGCCAAGGCCGACGAGCTCAGTGACCTGACCGATCTGGGCTGGGCGATGATCGGCCATCTGCAGACCAACAAGGCCAAGGACGTCGCCGCCTTCGCCAGCGAGTTCCACGCCCTGGACAGCCTCAAGCTGGCCCACGCCCTGGACCGCAGGCTCGAAGGCGAGGACCGCACCCTGGACGTGTTCGTCCAGGTCAACTCATCCGGTGAGGAGTCGAAGTCCGGCCTGGCGCCGCCGGATCTGTTGGAGTTGGTCCGCGGCCTGGCCGACTGCGAACGACTGCGGCTCCGCGGACTGATGACGCTGGCCGCCAACAGCGACGACCAGGACCGGGTCGTCGACTGCTTCCGGCTGATGGCCGAGCTCCGGGACCGGCTGCAGGCCGACGACCGGTGTCCGGACGGGGCCACCGAGCTGTCGATGGGGATGTCCGGAGACTTCGAGCTGGCCATCGCCCACGGCGCCACCACCGTCCGGGTCGGCCAGGCGATCTTCGGCGCCCGGCCTCCCGTCAACGGCTGAGCGCGGCCCCCGGGCCGGTCATGCCCGGGGTCGGGGTCGGGGCAGACGGCCGGCGTCGGCTTGCCCGATCGACGTCAGGCCAGGTTGTCGATCTCGATGGGGGACAGCTGGTCGGCCGGGATGAAGCCGAAGACCCGGCCGAGGAAGTGGAGGCTGGCCTCCAGGCTGGAGCGGATGTTCTCCGGCCGACGGAAGCCGTGGCCTTCGCCGTCGTACATGATCATGGCCACCGGCAGCCCCTTGTCCCGGGCGGCGTCGGCGAACATCTCGGCCTGGTTCGGCGGCACTACCTTGTCCTCGCGGCCCTGCAGCAACAGGATCGGGGCGCTGAGCTGGTCGAGGTGATAGATCGGCGACCGATCGTGGTAGACGTCGACCTGCTCCGGATAGGGCCCGACCATGCTGTCCAGGTAGCGCGACTCGAACTTGTGCGAATCCCGGGCCAGGATTTCCAGGTCGCCGATGCCGTAGAGGCTGATTCCGGCGGTGAACACGTCGGTCGCGGTGAGTGCCCGCAGCGTGGTGTACCCGCCGGCACTGCCGCCGCGGATGGCCAGCCGCGTCCGGTCGGCCCGCCCCCGCCCCACCATGGCCAGCGCGCCGGTGGCGCAGTCGTCGACGTCGACCAGACCCCACTGCCCGCGCAGCCGCTCCCGGTAGGGCCGGCCGTAGCCGGTGCTGCCGCTGTAGTTGACGTCCAGCACCGCGAACCCGCGCGAGGTCCAGTACTGCAGGCCGAGGTTGAACGCCGGGGCCGAGGCGGACGTCGGACCGCCGTGCGAGACGGTGATCATCGGCGGTAGCTCGCCGTCCGGTGCGCGGTAGCCGGCGTTGGTCGGCGGATAGAACCAGGCGTGCACCGGGCCGGCGTCGCCGGACCAGGTGACCGGTTCGGCCCGCGAGATCAGCTCGTCCGGTAGCTCACGGTCCGTGCTGCGGGCGAGCACCCGCCAGCCGTCGGTCTCGGATCCGGCCCGATCGAGGCTGGACAGGTCGAGACTGGCCAGCATCCGCGACCGGTCGCGATAGCCCAGCGCGGCGACCAACGTCCGGCCGTCGGTGTGCAGGCCGCCGATGCTGACCGCTCCCGTCTCGATCGGTAGGAGTCGACGGTCTGCGATCCGGAGCAGGCCGAGCTGGTCGACGTTGTTCTCCGACCAGCCGCAGATCAGCCGGTCGTCGTCCATGATCAGGTAGGGGTGGTCGCCGAGCGTCCAGGTCGGGCCGCAGAACTCGGCGTCCTTGGGATAGATCGAGATGGCCGGCCCGAGCGCGCCGTCCGGCGTGCGCGGGCTGCGGTAGAGGTTCCACCATTCGGTGCGGTCGGAGACGAAGATCAGGTCACCGGACGGTGTCCAACCGGGGTGCAGCGCCGCCTCCTGCTCACCGCCGGCCAGTTGGACGACCTCGGCCAGCGCCGTGCCGGTCGGATCGAGCGTGCCGACCCGAAGTCGGGTGCCGTCCCAGGGCATCGCCGGGTGGTCCCACTCGACCCAGGCCAGTCTGCCGTCGCGCGACATCGCGGGATCGGCGTAGAAGTCGGCGCCGGAGCACAGCACCAGCCCGCCGTCGGTGTTGCGCGGATCACCCGGCTCGAGCGCGAGGGCCACCACGGTGTTCGTCGGCTCGGCGTCGTCGCTGCGGTGGTCCTCGCGGACGGCGAGCAGCATCCCGCGCGACCAACCCGACAGATCCGGTCCTTCGGTGACGCCCGGCCCTTCGGTGATACTCAACGCGGCGTAGCGCAGGCCGGGCTCGTCCGGGCTCAGCGGCATCGGCCGGGCACCCGGTTCGTCCAGCTCCAGCCGGTAGAGCCGGTTGTCGGTGTAGTTGGAGAAGATCAGCAGCCGGTCCGTCGCCACCCAGGCGCCGCCGCCGTATTCGTGCACCCGGGTGCGCACCGAGAACGGGTCACCGACCAGTTCGGTCGCTGGTTCGCTTGCGGGTCGGTGCTGGTGCACGAGGCTGATCTGGCCGCCGCGCTCCGGTCGGGCCTCGGCCCAGATGAAACGATCGCCGTCCACCGTCGCGGCGCCGAGCCCCACCGACTGCGCGGTGATCAGTTCGGCGTCGATCGGGGAGCTCCAGGAACCGTAGGGGGCGACGGTCGGCTCTTCCTGATGGTGAGGGGAGACGGGTGTGGCCATGCCCGCAAACCTAACCGACGGCCGGGCCGATATTGCCGCTGGTGCAGATGAGACGGATGAGGCAGAATGAACGGCGTACGACGGCGGAACGCCCATGTCGAGGATGTCGGGGAAGGCACACCTCGAGCCTTGGGAGGACCGCATGAGTACAACCCGTGGTGTCTTGTACATCCACTCGTCGCCGTCGGCGCTGTGCCCGCACATCGAATGGGCCGCCGCCGGCGTGTTCGGCCTGCCCGTCAGGTTGGACTGGATCGCCCAGCCGATCGAGCGCGCCTGCTATCGGAGTGAATACTCCTGGGCCGGTCCGGCCGGGACGGCGGCCAAGCTGGCCAGCGCTCTGCGCGGCTGGCAACGACTGCGTTATGAGGTCACCGAAGAGGCGACCAGCGGCAGCGAGGCCGAGCGCTACTCCTACACCCCGTCGCTCGGGATCTACCACGCGACCACCGGTCTGCACGGCGACATCATGATCCCCGAGGACCGGCTGAAGAAGGCGATCCTCACCGACGCCCTCGGCGGCACCGACATCTACACCGCGATCGACGATCTGCTGGGCCGACGCTGGGACGAGGAGCTGGAACCGTTTCGGCACGCGGGCGAGGGTGCCCCGGTCCGCTGGCTGCACGAGGTCGGCTGAGCCTGCGCCGAGCACTTCCGTAGGGTCGGGTCCATGTTCTCCACCCGTCCCGAACTTGCCGGCACCCTCGGTATGGTCTCCAGCACCCACTGGTTGGCTAGTCAGGCCGGAATGGCCGTGCTGGAGGAGGGCGGCAACGCCTTCGACGCGGCCGTGGCCTGCGGCTTCACCCTCCAGGTGGTCGAACCGCACCTGAACGGACCGGGCGGGGACGCAGTGTTGATCCTCCGTCCGGCGGGGGAGTCGCCGGTGGTGCTGTGCGGGCAGGGACCGGCCCCGGCCGGGGCGAGCATCGAGCACTATCGCGGCGAAGGCCTGGACGTCGTCCCCGGCACCGGCCTGCTGGCCACGGCGGTGCCGGGTGCCACCCCGGCCTGGCTGGTCATGCTCCGTGATCACGGGACGCTGGAGCCGGAGCGGGTGCTCCGGTTCGCGATCGGCTACGCCGAGCACGGCCATCCGGTGCTCGATCGGGTGGTGGACACCGTCGAGGCGATGGCCGACCACTTCAGCGCGCACTGGCCCAGTTCGGCGCAGACCTGGCTGCCCGCCGGGAAGCGCGGCGGACTGCTGCGGCGAGCTGAGCTGGCCGGGACCTATCGGCGGCTGCTGGCTGAGGCGGTCGGACCGACCCGGGAGGCGCGTTGCGAGGCCATGCTGCGCGCCTGGCGCGAAGGCTTCGTGGCGCAGGCGATCGACGCGTTCGCCCCGACCGCCGTCCGGGACTCCTCCGGGGCCGACCACGCCGGGGTGATCACCGGTCAGGATCTGGCCGGGTTCGAGCCCGGCCACGAGGCCCCGGTCACCCTGGACTGGCGCGGACACCAGGTGCTCAAGGCGGGGATGTGGAGCCAGGGTCCGGTCTTCCTGCAGACCCTGGCGATGCTCGATCCGCTGCTGCCGGACGCTCTGCCGACCCGCGGGCCGACCGGCCCGGACGGGGTCGTGCTGGACGTCGACATGGTCCACACCGTGCTGGAAACCCTCAAGCTGACCATGGCCGACCGGGACGCCTGGTACGGCGACGCCGACCCGGACCGGGCCCGCTCCCGGCTCGATCAGCTCCTGGAGCCGGAGTACCTGACCGGACGGCGGCGGCTGATCGGAGCGGATGCCTCGACCGAACTCCGGCCGGGGGCGCCGGGCGGGGAGAGGCCCCGCTTCGCTCCGCAGGTGCGTTCCTCCGGGAACGAACTGACGGCCACCTCGTCGCCCCCCGTGGACGCCGGCGGGGGCGAGCCGACCCGGGGCGACACCTGCCATCTGGACGTCGCCGATCGGTGGGGCAACGTGGTCACCGCGACCCCGAGCGGCGGCTGGCTGCAGTCCTCACCGACCGTCCCGGGACTCGGCTTCTGCCTGGGCAGCCGGCTGCAGATGACCTGGCTGGAGCCCGGACTGCCGTCTTCGCTGACGCCCGGACGTCGGCCGCGGACGACGCTGAGCCCGTCGATGGCCATCGCCGCCGACGGTCGGACGACCGCGTTCGGCACGCCGGGCGGCGACCAGCAGGACCAGTGGCCGCTGATCTTCTGGCTCACCCATACGCTGGCCGGGCTCGATCTGCAGCAGGCGATCGACCATCCCAGCCTGAACACCACGGCCATGATCAACTCCTTCGACCCGAGGATCTGGGTGCGGGCCGGGGTCGAGATCGAGAGCCGCTACGGCGCCGAGACGGTGGCCGCGTTACGCGCCCGTGGTCATCGGGTCACCGAGTCGGGAGCCTGGAGCTTGGGCCGGATCTGCGCGGTCAGCCACGACCCGGACACCGGACTGCTGCGGGCGGCGGCCAATCCTCGGGGCATGCAGGGGTACGCGGTCGGTCGGTAACTGCTCGCCGGCAGATGTCGGGACCGGTCGGAATACCGATCTCCTCAGGTGGTTGTCTGAGGCATGCGCGCAATCGGACTGACAGAATTTGGCGGACCGGACGTCTTGGGGGTGGTGGAGCTGCCGACGCCGGAACCCGGGCCGGACGAGGTGCGGATCCGGGTGCACGCGGCGACGGTGAACCCGACCGACACGCTATTCCGAGACGGCGCCCAGCGGGCCCGCCTGGCGGAGCGGCAACCGCCCTTCCGGCCCGGCATGGACGCTGCCGGGGTGGTCGAGGCGGTCGGCAGTGACGTCACTCGGCTGCGCGAGGGCGACCGGGTGGCCGCCCTGATCGTGCCGGCCGGTCCGAACGGCGGCGCCTACGCCGAGCAGGTCGTGGTGCCCGCCGCCGCCGTGGTCGTGCTGCCGGACTCGATCGACTTCGTCCCGGGATCAACCCTGCTGATGAACGGACTGACCGCCCGGCTGGCCATCGACGCCCTCGGGCTGGAGGGCAGCGACCCGCTCGCCGTCACCGGTGCGGCCGGCGCCCTGGGCGGCTACGTGATCCAGCTGGCCAAGGCCGACGGCTATCGGGTGATCGCCGACAGCCAGCCGAGCGATGAGGAACTGTTGACCTCGCTCGGCGCCGACGAACTGGTCGAGCGGGGGGCGGAGGCCGCGGGCGCCATCCGACGGGAGTTCCTGGACGGCGTCCCCGGCCTGGTCGACGGCGCGGTCCAGGGCCTGGACGTCTTGTCCGCGGTAGCGCCCGGCGGCACGATGGCCGTGGTCCGCGGCTGGTCCGACCCGGAGCCGACCGAGGTGCGGATCGCCCAGATCATGGTCGGCCACCACCAGACCGAGACCGCCCAACTGGAACGACTGGTGCAGCAGGCCGCCGACGGCGTCCTCACACTGCGGGTGGCCGAGGTGATCCCGGCCGCGCGGGCCGCCGACGCGCACCGCAAGCTGGAGGCCGGCGGCGTTCGCGGTCGGCTGGTGCTCGACTTCAGCCAGCCACTGGCCTGAGCGGCCGAGCTGCGTCCCTGGAATTCTGCCACTCGTGCACGCTCCGTGCCGTCGCCCCGCGGGAGCGTGGCCCCGCCTGTGCGACGAGTGGCAGATTCTCAGGGCGGCCGGTCAGTCCTTGCCCTTCAGCTTCCGCAGCGCCGAGCCCTCGTGAGCCGCCTTGGCGCCCGTCTTCTCACTTTCCACGATGAAGGCTGGTTCATCCTCGGACGCGGTGAACTTCTGCTTGGCGAAGTGGAAGTCCTTCGTCTTCCGCTCCACGATCTTGCCCTGGGTCCGGCCCTGCGACGTCCCCCAGCTGACCCGGTCACCGATCTCCATGCGTCCCCCTCGTCCGTGTGTGTCGAGGAGGATTCCCGGGTCCGACCAGCGCCGGATGCGGGACTCTCAGCAGGATGACTCAGACGCGATGACTCAGAGCGGAATGTTGGTGTGGCTGCCGCGGGCGCCGTGGTCGGCCGCCCGGACCGCTCCGGCCAACGCCGACCGGGTCACATCGGGGGCGACCAACTCGTCCACCACGCCGATCTCGACGGCCCGGTCCACGCCGCCGGCGATCCGCTCGTGCTCGGCGGCCAACTCGGTCTCGAGTTGCGGGCGCAGGTCGTCGGCCACCTCGGCCAGCTTGCGCCGGTGCAGGATACGGACCGCGGCGACCGGGCCCATCACCGCGACCTCGGCGCCCGGCCAGGCGAACACCTTGGTGGCGCCCAGGGAACGGGAGTTCATCGCGATGTAGGCGCCGCCGTAGGCCTTGCGGGTGACCAGGGTGACCCGCGGCACCGTGGCTTCGCTGAACGCGTGCAGCAGCTTGGCGCCCCGACGGACCACGCCGTCCCACTCCTGGCCGACGCCGGGCAGGTACCCCGGCACGTCGACCAGCACCACCAGCGGCACCCCGAACGCGTCGCACATCCGGACGAACCGGGCCGCCTTCTCCGCACTGAGTGAATCCAGGCAACCGCCGAGCCGCAGCGGGTTGTTGGCGATCACCCCCACCGTCCGGCCGCCGAGCCGCCCCAGTGCCACGGTGATGTTCGGCGCCCAACGGGCGTGCAACTCGATGGTGGAACCCTCGTCCAGCAGGCCGTTGATCAGCGGATGCACGTCGTAGGCTCGCCTCGGCGATTCCGGCAACAGCGCGGCCAGATCGGTGTCGGCGACGTCGCCGACGCTGCCCTGGGCCGACAGCAGCGCGACCAGCCGCTGCCCGAGGTTCAGGGCGTCGGGCTCGTCGTCGGCCACCAGGTGCACCACCCCGGACCGGCGGCCGTGGGTGTCCGGGCCACCGAGCCGCAGCATGTCGACGTCTTCGCCGGTGACCGAGCGGACGACGTCCGGGCCGGTGACGAAGATCCGCCCCTCCGGCGCCAGGATGACGATGTCGGTGAGGGCGGGGCCGTAGGCGGCGCCGCCGGCCGCGAAGCCGAGCACGATGGAGATCTGCGGGATGACCCCGGACGCCTGGGTCATCGCGTTGAAGATCTGGCCGACCGCGTGCAGGGACAGCACCCCCTCGGCCAGCCGGGCCCCGCCGGAGTGCCAGATACCCAGGATCGGCACCCGGTCGGCCATCGCCCGTTCGTAGGCCTTGACCACGACCTCGCAGCCGTCCAGGCCCATCGCGCCGCCCATGGTGGTGGCGTCGGAGCAGAAGGCGACCACCCTCAGTCCGTCGATGGTACCGACCGCGGCCAGCATGCCGGAGTCGTCGTCGGGCGTGATCAACTCGAGCGAGCCTTCGTCCAGCAGAGCGGCCAACCGCAGGTTCGGGTTACGCGGATCCTCCTCGCGCGGCAGCTTCTGCTTCTTCGCCGGCGCACTCGTCGGGACCGGTGCCGACACACTCGCGCCGGTGGTGGTCGGGTCGGTTCTCGAATCGGTGTGGGGCAGCACGGCAGTCATGCTCGCTCTCCTGTTGCGTAGGAGTTGGTGAAGACGACCGCGACGTTGTGGCCGCCGAAGCCGAAGGAGTTGTTGATACCGGCGATGTCGCCCTCGGGCAACTCGCGGACCTTGGTGGCGATGTCGATCTCCAGTTCCGGTTCGGGGTTGTCCAGGTTGATGGTCGGCGGAACCTGCCGGTGACGGAGGGCCAGCAGGGTGGCCATCGACTCCAGCGCACCGGCCCCGCCGAGCAGATGCCCGGTCATCGACTTGGTCGCGGTGACCACCGCGGCCGAATCCGGGCCCAGGGCCTCCCGGATCGACCGGGCCTCGCCCATGTCTCCGGCCGGGGTCGAGGTGGCGTGCGCGTTGACGTGGACGATGTCGGACGGGCCGAGATCGGCGGCCGCCATCGCCTTGCGCATCGCGATCGCCTGCGTGGTGCCGCTCGGGTCGGGCTGGACGATGTCGAAGGCGTCCGCGGTCACCCCGGCGCCGGCCAGCTCGCCGTAGATCTTGGCGCCCCGGGCCTGCGCGTGCTCCAGTGACTCCAGGACGAAGACCACCGCGCCCTCGCCCAGCACGAAGCCGTCCCGGTCGACGTCCCAGGGCCGGCTGGCCCGGGTCGGGTCGTCGTTGCGCCGACTCATCGCCTGCATCTGGCTGAACGCGTTGACGGTGAACGGATGGATCACTCCCTCGGTGCCGCCGGCCACCACCACGTCGGCGCGGCCGAGCTCGATCATGTCCCGGGCGTCGCTCAGCGCCTCGTTGCTGGAGGCGCAGGCCGAGACCGGTGTGTGCACCACGGACCGGGCGCCCAGCCGCAGACTGATGTTGGCCGCCGAGGCGTTGGCCATCAGCATCGGTACGGTCAGCGGGCTGACCCGGCGCGGGCCCTTCTCCTTGTGGACATCCCACTGGCCGAGCAGCGTCTGCATCCCCCCGATGCCGGTGGCCACCGAAACGCCCAGCCGGTCCCGGTCGACCGGATTGTCCTAGCCGAAGCCGAAACCGGCATCGGCCCAGGCCTCGTTCAGGGCGACCACGGCCAGCTGGGCCGAGCGGTCCAGCCGACGGGCTTCGACCCGCTCCAGCACCTCGGTCGGGTCGACCACCACCTTGGCGGCAATCCGGCAGGCCAGCTCGCCGGCCCAGTCCTCGGTCAGTGCGCTGACCCCGGACCGGCCCTCGAGCAGGCCCTGCCAGGTGCTGGCCACGTCACCACCCAACGGCGTGGTGGCCCCGAGGCCGGTGACGACAACCGTGCTGCGGCTCATGCTGGGGTGCTCTCCTCGACGATCGGGCTGGGTTCTGGCATCCGGGTGCGCTGGTCGGAGATGATCAGGACGCGGCGCGTTCGATGTAGGCGACGGCGTCACCCACGGTCTTGAGGTTCTTGGCCTCCTCGTCGGGGATGCTGACCCCGAACTTCTCCTCGGCGGCGTAGATGATCTCCACCATCGACAGCGAGTCGACGTCGAGGTCGTCGGTGAAGGACTTGTCCAGCTCGACGTCGGTGGCCGGGACGCCGGCGACCTCGTTGACGATGTCGGCCAGGTCGGTACGGATCTCTTCGGTGGTGGGCATTGCGGTCTCCTTCGGAGGTGTAGGTCGATCTCGATCAGGTCGTCGTGCTCTTGCGAGTGTTGCGGGTCGTACTGGGCGCCGGTCGAGGGTCGGCCGGCACCGGTCAACGGGTGATGTCGGTGGCGTCCGCGCTCTCGATCATCGGGTGCAGCCGGAGCAGCGGTTGGCCGGGCGAGACGGGATCGCCGTTCTCCACCAGCCACTCCACCACGATGCCGCCGTGCGGTGCGCTGACCGGGATCTCGTCGCGCAGGTTCTTCACCACGCCGACGGTGCTGTAGTTGGGCAGCACGCTGTCGGTGTCGACGTCCTCGGTCCGGGTGAACTGGCCCTTGCCCGGTGAGACCACCAGCCGCCAGGTCGGGTTGCCGGCGATCGGGGTCGAGGAGGCCGTGCCGCCGTGCTTCCGGACGAAGGCGTTCGCCTCGGCCAGCTGGTCGGGCGTGTTCAGGGTGAACAGCTCGACCCCCTTCAGGTTGCGCTTGGCGATCCCGGCCAGGGTGCCGGCCGGGGGCATCTCCAGCAGCCCGGTGACCCCGAGATCGCGCATCGCGTTCAGGCAGAGGTCCCAGCGGACCGGCGAGGCGACCTGGCGGACCAGCCGACGCAACACCTCGCGCCCGTCGTGCACCACCTGGCCGTCGGCGTTGGACAACAGCCGGGTGCGCGGGTCGTGGGTGGAGACGGCCCGGGCCAGCTCGCTGAGATGCTTCACCGCCGGCGCCATGTGCTGGGTGTGGAAGGCGCCCGCCACACTCAGTGGGATCAACCGGGCGCGGGTCGGGGCGGCGGCGGCGAGCGCGGCCAACTGCTCGGTGGTCCCGGCGGCCACAATCTGGCCGGTGCCGTTGTTGTTCGCCGCGGTCAACCCGTGCTCTTCCAGGGCGGCCAGCACCTCGTCGGGATTGCCGCCGATCACCGCGGTCATCGAGGTCGGACGGGCTGCGCTCGCCGCGGCCATCGCGCGGCCCCGCTCGCGGACGAATACCATCGCCTGTTCGGCCGACAGCACCCCGACCCCGGCGGCGGCGGTGATCTCACCGACCGAGTGCCCGGCCGCGACGCCGATGAACGGGAAGGCGTCCGCCGGGTGTGGGAAGAGTTCGAGCGCGGCCAGCAGGCCGGCGGCGACCAGCAGCGGCTGGGCCACCGCGGTGTCCCGAATGGTCTCGGCGTCGGCGACCGTCCCGTAGCGGACCAGATCCAGTCCGGAGACCGCGGACATCCAGTTCAACCGCTCGGCGAAGGTCGGCTCGCTCAGCCAAGGGGTCAGGAAACCGGGAGTCTGGGCACCCTGGCCGGGCGCGACGATGGCGAGCACGGCTTTACTCTTTCGTGACCAAGGGGTGAACGGCGCATAGCGACACGACGAATCTCCGGCTCGGTAGTTGTAGGAAACTGACAAAGCCCGGCCGGGCTCGCCGGGTGTAAGGGCCCGAGCACCAGTGAGTGCGGGTGAGCGCGTCAGGCGCTGGGCAGAGCGGGCAACGCAGGCAGCTCGGGACTGGCCGTCGGCTCGACCGGCGTGCCGGCACCCGGCCCGAGCAGCCGCCCGAGGGTCAGCGCGAGCCGCAGGGCGTAGGCGTCCCGGGCGTCGGTCGGGCTGTAGCCGCTGAGTTCGGCGATTCGGCGCAGCCGGTAGCGGACGGTGTTCGGGTGCACGAACAGCGCCCGGGCGGTGCCCTCCACCGAGGCGCCCTGGTCGAAGAAGGTGACCAGGGTGTCGACCAGGTCCACTCCGGAGGCGGCGAGTGGCGCGTAGAGATCCCGGGCCAGCGAGCGCCGGGCGTGCCCGTCGCCGGAGAGAGCCCGCTCGGGCAGCAGGTCCTGGGCTGCGACCGGGCGGGGTGCCTCCGGCCACGCGGCGGCGGCCCGGAACCCCGACAACGCCGGCCGGGTGCTGTTCGAGGCGTCCATCAAGTGATCGACCGGTGGTCCCACCACCACCGGGCCCGGGCCGAACTCGGTGACGAACCGGCCGACCACCTCCAGCGCGCGGTCGCCCTCGGTGAGCTGGTCGCCGCCGAGCAGCAGCACGAGCCGGTCGCCCTGGACGGCCCCGAGCAGGTCGATGCCGGCGATGGCCGCGGTGTGCCGGATCGATTCGATGGTCGCGGTCGCCTCCGTCGTGGGGGCCGGACCGACCACGACCACCGCGGCGGCCGCACTGCGCCACCCGAGGGTGGAGGCCCGCGAGAGCACCGTCTCGTCGGTCTCGCCGCGCAACACGGCTGTCCACCACCAACGCCTCCAGCCGGGCGTCCCAGGCGCCCCGTAGCTCGGCGGCGCGGGCGTAGATCTCGGCGGCGGTGAAGGCCACCTCGCGGCTGTAGGAGACGATTGCGGCGTGCAGGAACGGCCGGTCGTTCCGGGGCATCAACTCGTCGATCTGGGTCTCCACCACCTCAATCGTGGTCCGCACCAGTTCGACGGTCTGGAACAGCGAGATCCGTCGCGCCAACTCGCGGGGCGCCGAGCCGAAAACGTCGGCGGTGCTCGGACGGCTCGGGTCGGGATCGGCGAACCAACGGACGAAGCCGTCGATACCGGCCTGGGCGACCAGGGTGATCCAGGAGCGGTGCCGGGCGTCCAACCGGGAGAACCAGTCGTGCCGGGCGTCCATCTCGGTGATCGTCGCTGTCGCCATCTCACCGGTGACGGCGGCCAGTCGCTTGGCGATGGTGGCCCGCACCTTGGCCGAGGGCAGCAACGATCGGGTGATCCCGCGCGAGGTGGCTGCCACGGTGTTCACCCTAATGCGGGCCTCCCTAAGCTGGCCGGGTGCAGCTGAATCGCCTCGGGGCCGAGACCTCACCCTCGCCGATGGCGGCGCTCCGCGAGATCGGTTTCTGGCTGGAGCGTTCCCGCGCCGACACCCACCGGGTGAAGGCCTACCGCAAGGCCGCGGACGTGGTCGACCGACTCGGCGCGGATGAGTTCGCGGCGCACTCCGAGGCCGCGGACTGGGCGGATCTGACCGGGATCGGACCGAAGACCGCGGTGGTGATCGGTCAGGCCGTCCAGGGACGGGTGCCGGACTACCTGCAGGGGCTGCGGGACGACGCCGAGCCGCTGGCCGAGGGCGGCGGCGCCGTCCGGGCTGCTCTGCGCGGCGATCTGCACACCCACTCGACCTGGTCCGACGGCGGCAGCCCGTTGGAGGAGATGATGATCACCGCACGGGATCTCGGCCACGAGTACTGCGTGATCACCGATCACTCGCCGCGGCTCACCGTCGCCCACGGGTTGAGTGCCGAGCGGCTGCGCGAGCAGCAGCGGGTGACCGCGGCACTCGACGCCCGGCTGGACGGTTTCGGCGTGCTGCAAGGGATCGAGGTGGACATCCTCGACGACGGCGATCTCGATCAGGAGGCCACCCTGCTGGCCGGACTGGACGTGGTGGTGGCCAGCGTCCATTCCAAGCTGCGCTCGGATTCCGAGACCATGACCCACCGGATGGTGGGTGCCATCGCCAACCCGCGGGTCAACGTCCTGGGTCACTGCACCGGCCGGCTGATCATGGGCGAGCGCGGCACCCGGCCCGAGTCGAGCTTCGACCCCGAGGTGGTCTTCGAGGCCTGCCGCCAGTTCGACACCGCAGTGGAGATCAACTCCCGGCCCGAACGTCGCGACCCGCCGACCCGACTCCTGAAACTGGCCGACGAGATGGGTTGCCTGTTCTCGATCGACACCGACGCACACGCCCCGGGCCAGCTCGACTTCCTGGCCTACGGTGCCGAACGGGCCGAGGCACTCGGCATCGATCCCGAGCGGATCGTCAACACCTGGCCGGTGCAGAAGCTGCTCGACTGGTGCCGGGCCTGACCGGCCGCCACCCCAGAACAACCCACCAGAACAACCCACCTGAACAACCCCCAGGACCGGCTCAGGTGTCGGCGCCTTCCTGCGCCACCCCCGCCACCGCGGTCGGGTCGTCCAGTGCGTACTTCTCGAACGCCTGCACGGCCAGCTGCGGGTCGACCATGCCGTCCCGTGCCACTACCTCCCAGTCCCGCCCCCACAACACCTTGATGACGTTCCCGCCGGCGCCCAGGAAGTGGCTCTCCAACTCCTGGACGATCTTGCCGTTGCCGCGGACCGGGCCGTCCAGCTGCTGCAGATTGCAGTTGATCACGAAAGTCAGGTTGTCCAGTTCTTCCCGAGCGGCGACCCCGATCGCCCCGAGCGATTCGACCTCGCCCATCTCGCCGTCGCCGAGGAAGCCCGGACGTGCTGGTCGGAGGTGTCGCGAATGCCCCGGTTGGCCAGATAGCGGTTGAACCGGGCCTGATAGATAGATCGAGTGCAGAGCGGCGAGGCCCATGTCGACGGTGGGGAACTCCTAGAAGTGCGGCATCAGCGCGGGTGCGGATAGGACGACCATTCGCGGCCCGGCCCGCGGGAGACCTCCTGGCGGAACCCGTCCAGCTGGTCCGCGTTCAGCTGCCCTCCAGGAAGGCGCGGGCGTAGATGGCGGGGGAGGCGTGGCCCTGGATGAAGACCTGGTCGCCGCCGACCTCGAGGCTTTTGCGGTTGGCCTTGCTGACCATCACCGCCGCGTTCCACCGGATGAAGGAGCGGATCCGGCGCTCAAGGTGCTCATCGCCGGAAATCTGCTTCGGCGGCGGCCGGGATGGTGTTGATGTAGTCACTGCTGCGCAACGCGGGCAAGCCGACCCGTCGCTCGCGAGCCCGTTCCAGCAGCTTGAGCATCACGAACCTGACCCGGTGACGCCCGTCCGGGCCGGAATCCAGCAACCCGTCCAGCGACTCCAGCCACTCGCTCGTCTCCTCCGGATCGCTGTCCGGGATCTGGCTCGGTCGACCGTCGGCGGTGATCGCGGCCCGCTCCTTAGACCTGCTCATCCGAGCCTCCTCACTGATGCGTCCGGCAGCGCTGCCGGCTCCGGGCGGCAGGCGTGGCGCCGGCCGGAGCACGTGTCGATAGCTCCAGCTTGGCACTGGCCCGGAGGCAGCCGGCCCGGTCCGGCCCGGCTCCGGCAGCGCTCAGCGGAGAGTCTCCGCGCCGGATCTCCGGCCGTCCCTGCCGGATTTGTCCTCGGTTCTGCCTCCGCCGGGAGCGCAGCTGACGAACACGCAGACCACGACACGATTGCAACAGTCAGGTTGCCGGAGCGCGTTCGGACTTCCACCTCGGGTGTGGCTCTGGCAGGCTGGCGCACGCACGGCTCGGATGAGTCGGTCATAAAGCTGTTCGGAGAGAGGGAGGCGTTCGTGAGTTCGACGGCACGACCCGGGGAGGCAGGTTCCCCGGGGGCCAGCAAGTTCGGTCTCAAATCTGGGCTGGTCGTCCAGGAGCTGGGGTGGGACTCCGATGTCGACGACACCATCCGGGTCGCGATCGAGGACGCCGTCGACGGCGAACTCGTCGAGGAGGCGGTGGAGACGGTAGACGTCGTGCTGCTGTGGTGGCGCGACGGTGACGGCGATCTAGTCGACGGGCTGGTGGACGCGCTGACCGACCTGAACGACAGCGGCTACATCTGGCTGCTCACCCCCAAGGTCGGCCGGACGGGATTCGTCGACGCCACCGACGTCGCCGAAGGGGCCGTGGTGGCCGGGATGGCCGTCACCAGCACGATCTCGGCCTCGAACGACTGGTCGGCCAGCAAGCTGGTGCCGCCGAA
Organism: uncultured Actinomycetota bacterium; assembly: GCA_963711185.1. Lineage (GTDB taxonomy): Bacteria > Actinomycetota > Actinomycetes > Propionibacteriales > Propionibacteriaceae > Microlunatus. The sequence continues at coordinate 222,416 of CAVQDD010000015.1, forward strand.
GGCATCGCGTCGTTGAACTTGGGTGACGATACCGAGCTGTCGATCGGTTCAACCGCTCCAGATTTCACGCTGCCCAGCAGCCACGGCGAGCAGGTCGAGCTCACCGCGCTGGCCGGCCGACCGATCCTGCTGGTGTTCTTCCCCTACGCTTTTACCGGCGTCTGCACCGGCGAGTTGCGTGCGCTGGCCGGGCAGCATCAGGCGATGACGGCAACCGGAGCTGCAGTGTTCGCCGTCTCCACCGACACCCGCTACGCCTTGCGGGTCTTTGCCGAGCGGGAGCAACTGCCGTTCACGATGCTCAGCGACTTCTGGCCGCACGGTGCGGTCGCGCAGCGCTATCACTGCTTCGACGCCGAGCGAGGCTGCGCCGAACGCGCGTCGTACGTGCTGGATGCCGAGCAGCAGATCCGCTGGACGACCCGGTCGGGCTTCGGCACCGCCCGCGACATCTCGGCCCAGGTGCAGGCCCTGGCGGCACTGGACCCGCGTCGTCGTCACGGTTAGGGTTGGCCGGCCGTGCGGGCGCATAGCTCAGTTGGTTAGAGCACCTCCCTTACAAGGAGGTGGCCGGGGGTTCGAGTCCCTCTGCGCCCACGTCATCGTCTTGGCTTCATGTCGCAGTCGTCCGCGGCACTACTGGTGATGCACTCTGAACATCGTCACCAAGGTGACCACCCGCAAATCCCTGCCGCTGAGCGACAGCGACCTCGCCGACATCGCTCGGCTGCGCGCCGAAGGCGGGTGGAGACCAGCGAGTCCCAGGCGCTCGCCTTGGTGATCCGGATTGGCAGACCGAATCGCGTGATCGTGCTGTCCGCCGTCACCGGAGGCCACCGGAATGGGCCGACGAGACGTGAGGAGCGTTCATCGGGGCCAGATCGTCCGGGCCGACATCGGCCTGGCCGAACCCACGTTGTTCGTGGTCGTCAGCAACAACGCCCGCAACGGCAAGCTCCCGACGGTGCTGGCCGCTCGGCCGACCACCACCGCCGACCCCCGCATCCGGAGCATCGTTGGGCTCGACGGCGCCTTCACCGGTGCGGTCGTCTGTGACGACATCATCGATCTCCATCGCGATGACGAAGTGCTCGTGACGGTCGGCGGTCTGGCTTCTGAGGAAATGGCCCGGGTGGACGACGGTCTCCGGGCCGCGCTCCCTCTTTAGCTGGTTGCGACGCATAGGTCAGGGTTTTCACCGATTCGGACGTCGCCAACTTTGTTTAGGGTGGACGCCATGCTGAACGACGAGGTGGCCGTCCTGCGGGAGGCGTTGTCCTGCCACCGGTCGATGCTGACCGGTGCGCTGTCGGGGAACGCGGATCTCGACATCGGGCGTGCCTTCCAGATCCACGCCGAGATGGCCAAGATCCTCACCCACTGGGATGACTTCAACGCCCATGAGCAGCGTGAGGTGATAGCGACCGTGCAGTACATCATCGACACCGAGGACGACGAGAACGACCTGACCAGCCCGGACGGTTTCCTCGACGACATGGCCCGGGTCGATCAGCTGCAGCACTTCCTCGGCTACGTCTGAGGAAACTGGGCGTCCCCGAGCGCCAGTGCCGCCGCGCCGAGGATGCCGGCGTTCTCCAGCTCGGCCGGTCGGATCTGCAGGTCCTGCACGAACGGCAGCACCGCGAAATCCTGCAGGTGTCGGCGGAGCGGCTCGAAGATGACGTCGCCCGCCTTGGCCACGCCGCCGCCCAGCACGAACGTGGACACGTCGAGGTTGCTGGCGGTGGAGGCGATGCCGGCGGCCAGCGCCCGCATCCCGTCATCAATCACCGCGACGGCCATCGGGTGCCCGTCCCGGGCGGCTGCGGTCAGTGCCTGCGCGTCGTCCCCGCCCTGCCAGCCGCGGGCCTGGGCTTCGGCGACCATGGCCGGACCGCGGGCGTACATCTCGACGCAGCCGTGGCCACCGCAGACGCATCGCTCACCCCAGGCGTTCACGCTGATGTGACCCAGGTGGACGCTGTTTCCGGTCAGCCCGGTGAACAGCCGGTCCTTGATCACCGCTCCGCCGCCGACGCCGGTAGACAACACCATGCCGACCATCGAGGCCCAGTCCCGACCGGCGCCGAGCCAGTGCTCACCGAGGGCGAAGCAATGCCCGTCGCCGGCCAGTGACACCTCCGCTGAACCCGCTGACCCACTGGCCCGGATGCCCGCTGCCTCCTCGACGACGGCTCGCACCCGATCCCGGAGCGGGAAGTCGCGCCAGGCCCCGATGTTGACCGGAGACACGGTGCCCGCGGGGCCGTCGATCGGGCCGGCCGAGCCGATCCCGACCCGAACCCGGTCGGGCCGACCCCGGCCGGGCCAGTCCCGGACGACCTGCCGGATCACGTCCGCAGCCGGTTCGAAGACCTGCGCGGGGTCGGAGGAGGGCAGCGTCGGTGCTTGCTTCTCGAGCAGCACGACGCCCTGGGCGTCGATCACCGCCACGGCGATCTTGGTGCCACCGACGTCGATGGCCAGAACCGGATCGGTCATCCTCCGCCCCTCACCCCTGAGCTTTCCCGTCGTTCTTCATGGCCGGCTTGGTCTCCCCGTGGCTTCCTGGTCCCCAGCTGGCTTCCTGGTCGGCCGAGCCTAACCAACGCCACCCGTGCGGCCTCATTCAGTAGACTGGATTCTTGTGGCTACCGACTTCTCTGCGATCTGGGCTGAACTGAACCAGGCCCTGTCCTCGATCGAGGCGGTGATCGATCCGGGGTCCAAGCGGAACCAGATCGCCGAGCTCGAGCGGGAGGTCGCCCGGCCGGATCTGTGGGACGACCAGGAAAACGCCCAGCAGGTGACCGGCAAGCTGTCCCACCTGCAGGGTGAGGTGGAGCGGCTGACCAGCTTGCGCAGCCGACTCGACGACGTCGCCGTGCTGGTCGAGCTGGCCCAGACCGAGAGTGACGCCGAGGTGCTGGAGGAGGCCGACCGCGAGTTGGCCAGCCTGCGGAGGTCGATCGACACCCTCGAGGTGCGCACCCTGCTGTCCGGTGAGTACGACCCGCGCGAGGCCCTGGTCACCATCCGTTCGGAGGCCGGCGGGGTGGACGCCGCCGATTTCGCCTCGATGCTGTTGCGGATGTATCTGCGTTGGGCCGAGCGGCACGGCTTCTCCACCGAGGTCTACGACGTCTCCTACGCCGAGGAGGCGGGCATCAAGTCGGCCACCTTCACCGTCCGCGCGCCGTTCGCCTACGGCACCCTGTCGGTCGAGCAGGGCACCCACCGGCTCGTCCGGATCTCCCCGTTCGACAACCAGGGACGTCGCCAGACCTCCTTCGCCGGCGTCGAGGTGTTGCCGGTGACCGAGGCCACCGACCACATCGACATCCCCGAGGCCGATCTGCGGATCGACGTCTTCCGCTCCTCCGGGCCCGGCGGTCAGAGCGTGAACACCACCGACTCCGCCGTCCGGATCACCCACCTGCCGACCAACATCGTGGTCTCGTGTCAGAACGAGAAGTCCCAGTTGCAGAACAAGGCGGCGGCGCTGCGGGTGTTGCAGTCGCGGTTGCTGGAGAAGGCCCGGGCCGACCGCGAGGAAGAGATGAACGCCCTCCGCAGCGACGGCGGCAACTCCTGGGGCGCCCAGATGCGCTCCTACGTGCTGCATCCCTACCAGATGGTCAAGGACCTGCGGACCGAGTTCGAGACCTCCAGCCCGGACGCGGTCTTCGACGGCGAGATCGACGGGTTCCTCGACTCCGGGATCCGCTGGCGAAGGACGCACGAACCCGCCGCCTGAGTCGGGCGGCCACGTTCGACGTTCCGGATACAGGCCGGAATCATGGCCGCCCGAGAAGAGGCGACTCGCCTGGCGGGTTCAATAGCGGCGCGCACAGATCCGCTCACCTACACTCAGTTTCGGCCGTCCCGGGCGCGCACCGCGCCCATTTCGTCGTCTACCCCGGCCCACCCACACCGTGATCCGATTCGAGAACGTCTCCAAGGTCTATCAGGGCCAGCGCCGTGCCGCGCTGGCCAACGTCGACGTTGAGATCGACAAGGGTGAGTTCGTCTTCCTGGTCGGTGCCTCCGGATCCGGCAAGTCCACCTTCTTGCGGTTGATTCTGCGCGAGCTGCGCAGCAGTCGGGGCAAGGTGTTCGTCGCCGGCCGGGACCTGTCGAAGCTGCACAGCTGGAAGGTGCCCTCGATGCGCCGCCAGATCGGGACGGTGTTCCAGGACTTCCGGTTGTTGCCGAACAAGACGGTGAACGAGAACGTCGCCTTCGCGCTGCAGGTGATCGGCAAGTCCAACACCACCATCCGCCGGGTGGTGCCCGAGGTGCTCGACCTGGTCGGACTGGATGGTAAGGGCGACCGCCGCCCGGACGAGCTGTCCGGCGGCGAGCAGCAACGGGTCGCGATCGCCCGGGCGTTCGTCAACCGGCCGATGATCCTGATCGCCGACGAGCCCACCGGCAACCTCGATCCGGCGACCAGCGTCGGCATCATGAAGCTGCTGGATCGGATCAACCGCGCCGACACCACCGTCTTGATGGCCACCCACGACTCGACCATCGTCGACCAGATGCGCAAGCGCGTGATCGAACTCGACGACGGTGAGGTGGTCCGCGACCAGAGCCGTGGCGTCTACGGCTACCAGACGTAAGGAAGACCTCTCAGTTATGCGATTGCGCCACATCTTCGCCGAGGCCGGAGCCGGTCTGCGCCGGAATCTGACCATGACCCTGGCCGTGATGGTCACCATGTGGGTTTCGCTGTCCCTGTTCGGGACCGGAATCCTGGCCCAGCAGGAAGTCGACCTGGTCAAGGGCAAGTGGTACGACAAGATCGAGGTCACCGTCTTCCTCTGCTCCAAGGTCACCCAGGGGGACAACTGCGACGCCGGCCAGGACGTCACCGACGCCCAGTTGGTCACCATCCGGCAGGCGCTGCAGACCAATCCCGAAGTCGCCACGGTCGACTTCGAGTCCAAGCACGAGGCCTATCTGGAGTTCCAGAAGGCCTATGAGGGCAACCCGCTGCAGGGCTCGCTGACCGAGGACCAGATGCAGGAGTCCTTCCGGGTCAAACTGAAGAATCCCGAGCAGTACGAGGGTGTGGTCAGCGCGGTCGGCGGGCTGCCCGGGGTGCAGACCGTCCAGGATCTGCGCAAGTTCTTGGATCCGTTCTTCAGTTGGGTGAACCTGCTGCAGCGCGGCACCCTGGTGGCCTCGGTGTTGCTGCTGATCGCGGCGGCTCTCCAGATCGGCAACACGATCCGGCTCGCCGCGTTCGCGCGAAGACGCGAGATCGGCATCATGCGACTGGTCGGGGCGAGCAACTTCTACATCACCCTGCCGTTCCTGCTCGAGTCGGTGATCGCCGCGTTGGTCGGCGTCGGGTTGGCCTGCGGCACGTTGGCGGCCGGCGTCTACTTCATTGTCATTCGCAAGGCTCGGATCTCGATCCAGTCCATCGGGTGGATCGGCTGGCACCAGGCCGGTCTGGCGATGGCCGCAGTCGCCATCGTCGGGCTGTTGTTGGCGGTCGTCCCCACCTTGATCACGACCAGAAAGTACCTGCGCGTGTGAGGTAGCCCGACAACGATTGGGGACAGCTGTGGCTCCGGATCTTCCCTACGCCGACACCGGCGTTCCGGACAACAGCGAAGCACCACCCATCCCGGGTGGCTTCGCGTCGACCGCCGGATCGATCGGTGTGACGTCGATCGGTCGTATTCGTCCGCCTCGAGTCGGCCTGTCCGGTCTGGCGGTCCGCGGCTGGCGGTACGCCGTGGTCGGGATGCTGAGCACCGCGATCGGGCTGCTGAGCACCGCGATCGGGTTGGCCGTCGCCGTGCCCCTGGCCCACGCCGACGGGTTGGACGAGCAGAAGAAGCAGCTCGAGGGGCAGCTCAGCCAGACCCGGAAGGACCTGGACGAGTCGTCCACCGGCCTGACCACCGCCGTGGTGGCCCTGCAGCGGGCCCAGGCCTCGCTGAGTGTCGCCCAGGCGGGCCTGGCCCGGACCAAGCTGGCGGTCGTCGCGGCGACCAAGGCCGACCAGGCGGCCGCCGAGGCGCTGCGTCGGCAACAGACCGCCCTGACCGCAGCCACGGTTGCGGTGACCACCGGCGAAAGCGAGCTCGCGGCGCAGAAGCACCAGGTGGCGCTGATGGTCAGCGATCAGTACCAGAAGCAGACCAACCTGCTGCCGCTGGCGATCCTGTCCCGGAGCTCCTCGCTGGGTGATTTTCAGTCCCGGGTGCAGATGTCGACGACGATGCTGGACACCTCGCAGTCCGAGTTCGAGGAGCTGACCGCGTTGCAGCGGAAGCTGGTCGCCGACAAGGCGGCGCAGTCCGCCCTCACCAAGCGGGTCTCGGCGACCCGGTCGAATGCGGCGAAGACCCTGAGCACCAAGCAGAGCCTTGAACGCCAGGCCGTCGCGCAGACGGCCGCGGTCGCGACCTTGGTGCAGCAGCAGGCGACCGCGAAGGCGCAGGCTGCGACCGAGGTCGCCGCCGACCGGCAGCACTACGCCGACCTACAGACCGAGAACGCCGCCGTCCAGCACCGGATCGAGGTGCGGATCGCGAAGGCCAAAGCCGAGGCGGCCCGGAAGGCGGCCGCCGAACGTCGGGCCGCCGCCGCCCGGAAGGCCCGGGCCGTTGCTGCCGCGAAGGCGGCCTCGAAGGCCGCCGCGGCAGCGCGCAACGCGGCATCCTCGGCTTCGAGTGCCCGCACCGCCACCACGTCCCCGTCGGCGCACCACGGCTTCATCTTCCCGGTCAACGGTCCGATCACCTCGCCCTACGGGATGCGGTTGCATCCGGTGCTGCACCTGTGGAAGCTGCACGACGGCACCGACTTCGGGGCGGCCTGCGGCACCCCGATCCACGCCGCCTACGCCGGTCGGGTCGAGGAGCGCTACTTCAACGCCGGCTACGGCAACCGGCTGATCATCGACCATGGCAAGGTGGACGGTCGCTACGTCAGCACCGCCTACAACCACGCCATCCGCTACGTCGTCGGCGTGGGACAGCACGTCAGCCAGGGCCAAACCATCGGATACGTCGGCGAGACCGGCTACGCCACCGGCTGCCACCTGCACCTGATGGTCTATCTGAACGGCCAACTGGTGAACCCGATGACTTGGTACTGATCGTCCGAGCCGACGCTCCGGCCCCGAGGGCGAGCGTGAGAGGTGAACTGGCTTGCCCGATCCGGGATGATGGCTTACATGGCTGCGACGAAGACGAAGAAAGCCCGGCTGACGGCGGACGGCCGGATGGTCGTGGCCCAGAACCGTAAAGCGCGCCACGACTACAGCATCGGCGACACCTACGAAGCGGGTCTGGCGCTGACCGGGACCGAGGTGAAGTCGCTGCGCGAGGGTCGGGCTGCGCTGACCGACGCGTTCGCCACCGTGGACGACGGCGAAGTCTGGCTTCGGCAGGCCCACATTCCCGAGTACAGCCACGGCACCTGGACCAACCACACCGCCCGGCGGACCCGCAAACTGCTGCTGAACCGGCGCGAGATCAACCGGATCGAACGCGATCTGGCCTCCGCGGGCACCACACTGATCCCGTTGTCGATCTACTTCCTGAACGGCTACGCGAAGGTAGAGCTCGGGGTCGGGACCGGTAAGCGCGAATACGACAAGCGGCAGACGATCGCCACCCGCGACGCCCGTCGTGAAGCCGAACGGGCCCTGGCGGCCCGGAACAGGGGAGAGTGAAGCCGATGAGTTCGGTCCGCACCGGAGTGCATCGTCCGCGACGCTCGCGACCTGGCCGGGCGGCCCGGTTCGGGCGGATCGGACGGTTGGTCGCCGCGTTCTGGCTGGCCGCGGCCGTCGTCCTCGGCACCTTGGTGGTCGGGGCGCCGCGGGCCTTGGCGGCCGACGCGCAGATCGACAGCTACGCGATCGACTACACCATGCAGACCTCGGGCGTGCTGCAGGTGAAGGAGACGATCGTCTACCGGTTCGGGGACAACTCCGGGCGGCACGGGATCGACCGGGTGATCGTCACCCGAGAGCCGGACGCCGGCGCCAACGCCGACAAGGACATCGTCTACGGCATCAGCAACTTCCGGGCGACCAGTCCCGATTCAGGCGTGAACACCGACGTCAGCAAGAGCACCGACTCATCCCAAGGCGGTCGTGAGGTCGACACCACCTATCGGATCGGCAGCGCCAACCAGACGGTGGACGCGCAGACCGCGACCTACGTGCTGACCTACGACGTCGCCGGCGCGATGCGGACCTCGGGCAGCTACGACGAGTTCTACTGGGACGCCACCGGCTTCGGCTGGAAGGAACCGATCGATCGGGCCACCGTCACGGCCAAGGTTCCGGGCAGTCCGCAGGGGACCGAGTGCTACGCCGGCCCGCCGAGGAGCACCACGGCCTGTGACAGCAAATCCGCCACGGGAACCAGTCCGGCGACGTTCAGTCAGTCCTCGATCCAGCCCGGTGCCGGCCTGACGGTCGCCGTGAAGATCACCGCCGGGCTGATCGCGGACAACACGCCGCAGCTGGAACCCGACGCGTCGCAGTTGAGCTCGGGTCAGAAGGCCGGAGTGGCGGCGGTGGGCGGCGTCGGGCTGCTGAGCCTGGTCGGCTCACCGATCGCCGGCGTGCTCTGGTTCCGCAAGCGCGGCCGGGATCTGCGCTATCTCGACGTGCCGCCGGGCACGATCGCCGGCGAAGGTGCCCGGGTCGGCTACAGCCCACGCGGGATCGAGATCCCGGTGGCCTTCACTCCGCCGAACATCTCGGTGGGCGAGGCCGGTCTGCTGGTCGACGGCCAGGTCGACACCCGTGAGACGGCGGCCACCCTGATCGACCTGGCGGTTCGCGGCGCGATCAGGATCGACGACCTCGGCAACGAGGAGTACGGCGTTCAGCTGCTCGATCCCGGCCGCACGGCGGCACCGCACGAGAAGGTCCTGCTCGACGGCATCTTCCACGGTGCGGGGCCAGGTGCGGCCGAGCGACTCTCCAGCCGCGGTGGCCTACACGATGCGCACACCGCGATGGCGCAGTCGGTGCGCAACGAGGTCTCCGCCCGAGGTTGGTTCAGCACGGTGCCGAGCGGCCGCGCGGCCAAGGGGGTCGGACTGATCGGCGTGGTGGCGGTCGGGTTCATCCTCTGGCACATCGCACCCGCACTCGTCTTCTTGTTGCTGCTCGGGCTGCCGGTGGTGATCACCGTCGCGGTGGTCCGGGCCAAGTTGCGCCGCGGCCAGCGGACACCACTGGGTCGTGCCGTCTGTGATCAGGTGGACGGATTCAAGACGTACCTGGCCACCGCCGAGGCGAAGCAGTTGCGGTTCGAAGAGGGCGAGGACATCTTCAGCAAGTACCTCCCCTGGGCCATCGCCTTCGACCTGGCCGATCGGTGGGCCAAGATCTGTGGCGAACTGGTCGAGATGGGCCGACTACCCGATCGTCAGCCGTACTGGTACGGCGGGACCGGATTCAACTTCTACGCCTTCAACACCGGCTTCCTGGCCGGAAGCCTCAGCAACTCGATCGCTCCACCGCCGCCGAGCAGTGGCGGCGGGGGCTTCGGCGGAACCGGGTTCGGCAGCGGAGGCAGTGCCTTCGGCGGCGGCGGCGGCTTTTCCGGCGGCGGCGGCGGCGGTGGTGGCGGTGGCGGCTGGTGATCAGGCCGGATCGACGGCTGCACTGACCTCCGCGCGATCACCTCGGCCTGATCAGGTCAGCTGACGCCGATCAGGTCGACCACGAAGATCAGGGTCTCACCCGGCTTGATCGCGCCGCCGGCGCCGCGATCGCCGTAAGCCAGGTCAGGCGGGATGATCAGCTGGCGACGACCGCCGACCTTCATCCCGGCGACTCCCTGGTCCCAGCCCTGGATGACCCGGCCGGCGCCGAGCGGGAAGTCCAACGGGGCACCCCGGTTATAGGAGGCGTCGAACTCTTCGCCGGTGCTGTAGGCGACCCCGACGTAGTGCACCGATACCTGGCTGCCGGCAGTGGCTTCGGCGCCGTCCCCTTCGGTCACCTCGGTGATGACGAGTTCGGTGGGCGGCGGGCCGCCGGGAAAGTCGACTTCGGGCTTTTCGCTCATCCGGCGACCCTAGCGAAGGCGCCCGAGCCGGTCTGACCCGGACCTGACGGTCCGGGGGGATCGGGACCGAGTCCGGAGCGCGCCGGGGTCGATCCGGGGTCGCTCCCGATGTCCGGACCGATGGCCGGGAGCCAGGCTGGACAGCATGAGCAGCACCTATGAGCACCCCAGTCTGAAGATGTCCGTCACCGCCGAGCAACGAGACCGCGCCGAGCAGTGGCTTCAGGAGGCCTACGCCGACGGCCGGGTCAGCGAGGCCGAGTTCGACGCCCGGATCGGCCAGGTCATCTCGGCCGGCACCCGCAAAGAGCTGAACGAGGCGTTCTACGGTCTGGTCCAGCCCCGACCGGAACAATCCGGCGACTTCGGGTCCCGCTCGGTCGGCACCTACCAGGGCTACGGCTACGTCCCGGCCCCGCGGACGGAGAGCACCGCGATGGGCGCGTTGGCGCACTTCTCCGGACTGTTCACCTGGATCCTTGGTCCCGGTGCGGTCTATCTGCTGTCCAGCCCGGGGACGGCGACCCGGCGCGAGGCCGCGAAGGCGTTCAACTTCCAGCTGATCGCCGGCCTGGCGCTGATCATCGGCGTGGTCCTGTCCGCCGTCGCGCCGTGGCACATCCTCGACTTCGTCGTCCCGCTGCTCTGGGTCGGCTGGCTGGTGCTGACCGTGGTCGGCGGGGCGAAGGCCGGGCAGGGAGCGGACTGGAAGAACCCGGTCAAGTCGGTGATCAAGCTCGACGTACTGCCCGAGCGCTGAGCGCTGCCGCCGCCCTTTCAGTGACTCTGTCTCCGCCTGTCGCACATCGTCGTCCGCGTCGCACACCCAGCAACGTGTGCGACGCCGACCGAAGGGGTGCGACGCGAAGCCAGGGGTGCGACGCGAAGCCAGGGGTGCGACGCGAAGCCAGGGGTGCGACGCGAAGCCAGGGGTGCGACGCGAAGGCAGGGGTGCGACGCGAAGCCAGGGGTGCGACGCCACAATGCCCAGGTCTCATCCGAGCGTCCGGCTGGTCTCGTCACCTGTCGCACACCGTCGTCCGCGTCGCATATCCAGGAACGTGTGCCACGCCGACCGAAGGGGTGCGACGCGAAGCCAGGGGTGCGACGCGAAGGCAGGGGTGCGACGCGAAGCCAGGGGTGCGACGCGAAGCCAGGGTGTGTGCGAGGCAGACCGAAGGGGTGCGACGACCTTGCGTCGAGGTCGTCGTCGGGTAATCCGCCTTGGTTGGCGCTACACTGAGACGCCGCGGGAATGAGGTCGGCAACGGCAGCGTTCTCGTGGGTACAACTCAACAGGGGGTGATCGGTTTCGACTCGGGACGGTAGTCCCAGGAGAAGCGGGCCGAGAATCCAAGGTCAACTCGTAAATGTCCCTTGGAAACCAATAAGTGCCAACTCTAAGCGCACTGACTTCGCTCTCGCTGCCTGAGCAGTGATCGAAGGGTCAGACCGGGAGCGTCTCCGTCCCGGACCCTGGCCTCATTAAGGAGACTCACCTGTCAGGAACGGCCACAGGGCCTGATGGGGAAATTTTCAGTGGCTGGGCCTGTCTGCAACTCGTCAGCGTGAGTGCAGGGGCCGAGTAGAACATCTAGCTGACTGCGCCCGGAGAAGACCTGGTTCGTCGCTCGAGGACGCGGGTTCGATTCCCGCCACCTCCACCTATTAGCGGGCCCCGTGCTCTGAATCGTCCACCGGATGGTTCATGACGCGGGGTCTCGTGCCGTCCGGCCTGCCTCCGCGTGCCTATCGACGTAGCTATCGATTTCGGCCAACAGATCCCGCTTGCCGACCTCGTCCAGGAACGAGTCGCGGACCGACCAGCGGGCCAGGTCGGCCGTCCCGTCCTCGTCGAGTCCGAGCAACTCGGCGGCCACCAGATACTCCCGGTTCAGATTCGTGGAGAACATCGGCGGGTCGTCGCTGTTAATGCTGACGAGAACCCCGGCGTCGATCAGCCGGGCCAGCGGGTGTTCGGCGAGCGAGGCGACCGCATGGGTGCAGACGTTCGAGGTCGGGCACACCTCCAGGGCGATCCGGTGCTCGGCGAGGTAGGCCAGCAGGTCAGGATCTTCGACGGCGTTGATGCCGTGCCCGATCCGTTCGGCGCCGAGCGCGTGGACGGCGTCCCAGACGGTTTGCGGCCCGGTGGTCTCACCGGCGTGTGGGACGCTGTGCAGGCCGGCCGCCTTCGCTCGGGCGAAGTGGGGCGCGAACTGGGACCGGGGGACGCCGATCTCCGGACCGCCGAGGCCGAGGCTGACCAGAGCGTCCGGCTGCTGCCGCAGGGCGAAGTCGAGAGTGATGTCGGCCGCCGGGAGACCGGCATCGCCGGGGATGTCGACGCACCAGGCGAGCCGGATCCCGAAGTCGGCGGCCGCGCGGAGCCGGGCGTCTTCGATGGTCTCACTGATCGACGCCGGCGAGATTCCCTGCAGTATTGACAGGTAGGGCGCGACCATCAGTTCGGCGTAGCGGACGTTCTGCGCAGCCAGGTCCCGGGCGACGCCGTAGGTCAGCGCCCAGAGGTCCTCCGGCGTTCGGATCAAGGCGGCCACCGAGCGGTAGACCCGGATGAAGTGGGCGAAATCGGTGAAGGTGAAGTAGTCCGCCAGTTGCTCGGGGTCTGCGGGCACCAATGTCGTCCCCTCGTGCCGCGCTGCCAGCTCGGCTACGGTCTGCGGCGAGGCAGAGCCGATCTGGTGGACGTGCAGTTCCGCCTTTGGCAGGCCGGCCACGAAGTTGGCCAGGTCCTCTCGAAAGTCGCTCACGAGGACGACTCTAAAGAGGCAACCCCGAATGGCGACTCCCAACAGCGACGCGGAGTAGCGACGCTAGGACGACGCTACTGAGTCGAGTAGCGACTGGAGCCGCTCGGCCTGGGCGAGCGGCTGGCCCGGTGGGTTCTGTTCTGCGGTTGTGGGATCGCCGAGCAACCGGGCGAACCAGTAGGTCGCGACCAGCCGTCGGCTCTGCCGCAACTCGGCGGCCGGGACGTCGAACCTGCCGGCCACGCTCGCGAAACCACAACCTCGGTTGGCGAGATGTTCGATCACGTTGGCCAGCTCGAAGCTCTGTCGGCTGCGACCGGCGTCCTCGAAGTCGACCAGCCGAGCCGTCCGGTGGCCCCTTGCGTCATGGTCGATCAGGATGTTGTCGATGTTCGGATCGCCCTGGCCGAAGACCACCGATCCGCCACCGGCGAGAAGTCGATCCACATCGGTCCCGTTCAACCAGCGCTGGGCCTCCCGGTAGACGTCGCGAAGCGCTGGTTCGGTCGGTTCCGGCGTCGTCGCCAGCAACCGCCGCCAGAACGTCGGATCGAAGGCCGGCGAGCCGTGCTGCTCCGGCACCCTGCCGGCCGGTACCGCCCAGAGTCGGGTGAGGACGGCGACGACAGCGTCATGATCGGCCTCGGTCCAGACCGCGGGCGTAGCACCCGATAGCCGACTCATCTCGATCCAGGCCGGATCTTCCGACACGCCCGCGGCCAGCGGCTCCGGCGCGAGCCCCGGTGCGTGTCGGGCCAGATGAACCAACGCAAACCATTCCCGCTCGGCCTCGCCCCGGTCGTGGTCGCGGAACGTCTTGCGCACCTGGTCGGCGCCGATGTCGACGCTGTGGGTGGAGCGGGGAGTGGAGCGGGCCCCAGACCGCGGCCGCTCGGACATCAGGGGCTCTCGCCCAGTAGTCCAGGCAGCTCTTCGCTGGTGATCACGTCCGCCTGCCGGGGGAAGATCCGCTCGGTCAGGAACTCGTGCAGCTCGGGCTGATCTAAGCAGCAGTCGGCGAGCTCATGTAGGCCTCGATGACCACGACGCGGTAGTCCGATCGGGCGGCATTCCGGACGGTGGAGAGCACCACGCCGCTGGTCGAGATGCCGGCCAGCAGCAGCGTGTCGCAACCCGCCCGCCGAAGCTGGTCGTCGAGGTCGGTGGTGCTGAACGCGCCGACCCGAGTCTTGCGCACCACAACGTCGTCCGGGTCCGGGCTCAGCCGGTCGTCGCTCGCCGTGCCCGGATCGTCCGCTGCCATGCCGGCCTTGCCGGCGCGACCGGCGACGGCACTGAAGATCTTGTTGTGAGGCGATACCGCTGTTCGCTCGGTCTCGCTCAGGCCGACCCGGACGTAGCCGATCGTGACGCCGGCCCGCCGGGCTCGATCCCGGACGCCGACCGCGCGCTCGACCACCGCCTCCGCGCCGGGCCGGGCGACGATCGACCGCTGGAAGTCCATGATCAACAAGGCGGTGCAGCGTGGTCCAGTGCAGCAGACACCGGATCAGGGTCTCAGCCGTGAGTCAGCTCACGGTAAACAGGTTCGAGCGCATCCCGTAACGGTACTGGAAAGTAGACCCGCTGAGGGTCACGGTCTGCTTAGTCCCGATGATCTTCATCGTCACCACCCGGCCACCCCATCGTCCGCCACCGTCCCGCTTGGTCACCTGGACCGCGGTGATCGTCCCCGCCGAGGGCCACTGCCGCTGCAGGCTCGCGCTGCTGATCTTCAGCGACCAGGCGTTCCGGCTCACCACCCCGTCGTAGGGGTCGAGCCGGGCCTTGAGGTAGGGCCGCCCGCCGTCGATTTCGTAACCGCCGTTGGAGGCCGCGAACTGGGTGAAGGCGATGTAGCTGCCATAGGTGAGGATCTGCCGCGCGGTGGCGGCGATGGCTGCGTTCCCGCGAGCGGTCTCGTTGACCGTTCGGCGGCCGTGGGTGGTCGAGGCGTAGGGGTGGTAGACCTGGCAGGACGAGGTGTCACAGATGTCGTAGCCGCCGGCGGTCGAGTCGAGCTTCAGTCGGGCGGCGTAGCTGCGGGCGGCGACGGACTGGGCCCGGACCGCATTGATCGCCCACGAGGTCGGCATCTCCGACGGGACCACGCCCTTCAGGTAGTCCTCCATGGCGACGGTGTTCACCGTCCGGCCGCCGGTGCCGTGTTTGGCCTGGGAAAGAGTGCCGCGATACTCGCGGACCACCCCGTCCGGCACCACCACCTTCATCACGTTCGCGGTGTCGGAGGCCGTCCAGGTGCTGGTGTCGAGGCCGGTCGGCTCGGTCTTCCAGGCGCCGCTCGGATCAAGGTGGGTCAGCTTGTAGCCCGATCCGGAGCGGCTGATCCGCCAGGCCCGATAGCCGGTGCCGGTAGGCAGCAGAAAGCTGTGGCCGTCGGCGTCGCCGACCCGAAGTCCGGGGGTCGGGACCAGGCGGAGCACGTTGTCGGCGTCGGCGGTGATCCAGACCCGAACGCTGCTGCCGGCGGGTTGGCTGGTCAGGGTGGTGCCGGCGTAGTAGAAGCCCAGGATCTGTTGCCAGGTCAAGCCCTTGATCGCGGCGCCGTAGGCGCCGTACTGCGACATCCCGATGCCGTGGCCGAAACCCTGGCCGCTGATCGTGAACGAACCACCGGCCGGCTTAACCACGGAGTCCGCGACGGCGGGCGCCATCGTGGTCAGTGAAGCGACGGTGACACCGAGGGCGGTGGCCACGCCGAGAGCAATCTGGCCCGGTCGTCTCCGGACACGGTTGCGGTTCGCGATGGTCAGGTGCGGGGCGGGTGCGTTCGGGGTGGTCGTCTCGGGCGTCATGGCCATCCGTTCAGTGGGGTGTCGAGCCGTATCCTCACCGATGTCAAGCCTGACACGCAAGAGATGGAAATAATATCGTGTGGTTGTTGATTCCCGTGTGACAGAGTCGACCCCGCTGCTGTCGGGGACGACCGGGTCGGATAAAAGTGTCAGTGCCGCCCGCCACAGTGAGGTCATGGATCCGGAACTGGAGCATGGACGCGGCAGCGCGACACTGCTGCTGCTCGGGGTGGTCCTGGTCGTCCTCAACCCGATCTCCGGGGCGATCGCCCAGCGCCACTGGGATCCGGTCAACGTCTGGTTCTGGTTACAAGTGCTCACCGCGGCGCTGATCTTCGTGGTCGGCAAGATCGAGACGCAGCGAGCCCGCCGGCTGCAGACCTCGGCCGAGGAGGCCGAGCTGGAGGCACGGGTGGGGACTCGTGTGGCGTTGGCCGACCTGCTGGATCCGGTGGCCAACCTGCTCGGCGAGCTGGCCACCGCCGGGCCGGTCCGGCGGCAGAGTTTGTGCGCCGAGGCGATTCAGGTGATCCTCTCGGCGGCGGCCAACTACATCGGCCCGGACCGCTCGCGGGCCAGCTGGTTCGAGCTGCGGCGGGGTCCGCCGCGGGAGCTGATTCCGGTTCGTTCGCTGGGCCGAACCGGCTCGGCCCAGACCCATTTCCGAGTCGGCACCGTCGCCGGCGACGCGACCCTGAGCATGGTGGCCGAGAACCGGGTGTTGATCTGCCGCGACATCGATACCGAGGCCCCGCCCGGCTGGGACGGTGGACGCGAACGCGACTACCGCACGTTCATCTCGGTCTCGGTGTTCGCCGACTCCACCCCCTACGGCATGCTCACCCTGGACGCGCTAGAGGTCGGAGACCTGACCGAGGACGACCTGTTGACCATGCGCCTGTTGGCCAAGTTGCTCGCTGCAGCCCTCGCCACCCCCGATTCGGCCACCCCCGATTCGGCCACCCCCGATTCGGCCACCCCCGATTTGAAGGACGTCGGCCCATGACGAGCTCCAGACCGGTAGCCTTCTCACAGCGGAACCGGACCCGCTATGTCGGTGTCCGGGGATACTCTGAAGGCACCGAACTGTCGGGTGCGACCGGACGAAGGAGGTCGGATGAGTGCGATTGTCAGCAGCGATGATCGGGTCCGCCGGATCATCACCGATCCGGCCGGCTACTTCGCCGAGGCGCGGGCCCGGGCCAAGCGCCAGGTGCGTGCGGAGATGAAGGTGGAGGCCGAGCGTCGCCGGCGTCGGGACAAGCCCGAACGCCCGTCGCGCGGCTGACGCGGCCGGCGCGGGCCGAGTTTCGGTTGACCTCTGATCGGTCGATGCACTCTCACGCCGCTGGCTCCTCTACGATTCTGGCGCCTCTGACGAAGTCTCGCCGTCGTGATGGGTGAGTGCTTGCCTCCCGGCCGCTGAACGAGCCGCTCGCGAGGGAGAAGCGCGGACCGAGATGGGCGGACACGGCGGCTAGCGCGTGGCCGGGTGGGCCGCGTCAGCCATGAGAGGATCGCCGGGTGAGCGCCGTCCCGTCCGTGTCCTATTCGATCACCGTCCGCCTGGAGGTGCCGGCCGGCGGATCGTCGGTGAGCAGGCTGACCACCGCCGTCGAGCAGGCCGGGGGAGCGATCACCGCCCTCGACGTCACCGCCTCCGGGCACGAACGCCTGCGGATCGACGTCACCTGCGCCGCGCGCGACACCGAGCACGCCGACCGGCTGGTCGAGGCGATGCGCTCGGTCGAGGGCGTCAGTATCGGCCGGGTCAGCGACCGGACCTTCCTGATGCACCTGGGCGGCAAGATCCAGATGGAGACCAAACACCCGATCCGCAACCGCGACGACCTGTCGATGATCTACACCCCCGGCGTCGCGAGAGTGTGTCTGGCCATCGCCAAGAACCCCGAAGACGCCCGCCGGCTGACCATCAAGCGCAACAGCATCGCCGTGATCACCGACGGATCGGCCGTGCTCGGGCTCGGCAACATCGGCCCGGCGGCGGCGCTGCCGGTGATGGAGGGCAAGGCCGCGCTGTTCAAGCGGTTCGCCGGCATCGACGCCTGGCCGCTGTGCCTGGACACCCAGGACACCGACGAGATCATCGCGGTGGCCAAGGCCGTCGCACCCGGCTTCGCCGGCATCAACCTCGAGGACATCTCCGCGCCCCGCTGTTTCGAGGTCGAGGCCCGGCTGCGCGAGTGTCTGGATATCCCGGTCTTCCACGACGACCAGCACGGCACCGCGATCGTCGTCCTGGCCGCCCTGATCAACGCGTTGCGAGTGGTGGGCAAGGAGATCGCCGACATCCGCATCGTGGTCTCCGGCGCCGGCGCGGCGGGCACCGCGATCATCAAACTGCTGTTGGCTGCCGGCGCCCGGCAGGTGATCGTCTCCGACGTCGAAGGGGTGGTGCACCGCAGCCGGCGCGGCCTGTCCGGAGAGCTGTTGTGGGTGGCGCAGAACACCAACGCCGATGACCTGAGCGGCACTTTGAAAGAGATTATTCCCGGCGCGGACGTGTTCATCGGCGTCTCCGCGCCGAACCTGCTGGACGGTGCCGACATCGCCGCCATGGCCGACGGCGCCATCGTGTTCGCGCTGGCCAACCCGGATCCGGAGATCGATCCGGCCGAGGCGCTGGAGTACGCCGCGGTGGTGGCCACCGGTCGTTCGGACTTCCCGAACCAGATCAACAACGTACTTGCCTTCCCCGGCGTCTTCCGCGGCCTGCTCGACGCCCAGTCCAACGAGATCACGCCGTCCATGCTGCTGGCCGCGGCGCGCGCGCTGGCCTCGGTGGTCAAGGACGAGGAGCTGAACGCCGCCTACATCACCCCGAGCGTGTTCAACCCCGACGTCCACCAGACGGTGGCTCGCGCCGTCCGGCTGGCCGCCGGCGGTCCGGAGGAGCTGCCGATCGAGACCGAGATCGCCATTTGAGCCCGACAACCACGCCGTCGGGACGGAACCGCTGGTGGACTCTCGGCCTGCTGGCGGTGCTCGTCCAACTGGTCGCGATCTACCGGCCGAACCCGCCGCCGATGCCGTCGGCGTTCCCGGACCTGGACAAGGTCGGACACTTCCTGATCTTCGCCGCTCCGGTCTTCTGCCTGCTGCTGGCCACCCGAACACCGAACGGGCGGCTGGGCCGGCGAGCACGGTGGCTGGTGCCGATCGTCTTCTTGGCCCACGCGGTCCTCAGTGAGATCCTGCAGTACCACTTCTATTCCCACCGGGACGGCGACCCGTTCGACGCGCTGGCCGATTCGATCGGGATCGTCTTCGGGCTGCTGGCCGCGCTGGCCTGGGGCGCTCTGGTCGGCCGCCGGACGGTACCGACATGATCGAACGCGCGCCGAAGCCCGGGGACCTGTTGGTGGCCAGCGTCCTGCTCGCCGACGGGGTGTTCAACCAGTCGGTGGTGTTGGTCCTGGACTCCGACGCCGACGGCGCCCTGGGCGTGATCATCAACGAGATATCCCAGACCCCGTTGGAATCGGTACTGCCGGACTGGGTGTCCGCGGTGTCCGGGCCACGGTTCCTGTTCCACGGCGGACCGGTATCGCCGAACGGCGCGATCTGCCTGGCCAGTGTGGTCACTGCCGGTGAGGAGCCGCCGGGGTGGCGGCACATGTTCGACTCGGTCGGGCTGCTGCACCTGGACACCCCGATCGAGATCGTCAAGGGCGGCTACCTCGACCTGCGGATCTTTGCCGGCTACGCCGGCTGGTCGGCCGGTCAGTTGGAGGACGAGATCACCGAAGGCATGTGGCACGTGATCGAGTCCGACTACGCGGACGTGTTCAGCGACCACCCGCTCGATCTGTGGCGCTCGACGTTGCGCCGGCAGCGCAGCGAGATCGCGTTGTTCTCCACCTGGACCGAGGATCCGGAGTTGAACTGAACCGGAAGACCGCGCGGAGGCCCCCAGGTAGCGGCGACCGGAACAGAGCGGGCCGGCCTTCCTCCGAGGCAGCCGGCCTTCCTCAGAGCCGGCCCGACTTCTTCAGGGCCAGATAGTGGTCGGCGAGGTCGGGGGCGATCCGCTGCGGCGGAGCCTCGACCACCGAGACGCCCAGCCGGCGGAGACTTTGCGCGGTCGCGGCTCGCGAGGCCTGATCGACCGCGGCGGCTGCGGCGGCGTAGATCTCGCCGGCGTCGTCGCGGCCGGCGGCGAGCTCGTCCACCCGGGGGTCGGAGACCGCGGCGATCACCACCGTGTGCCGGCGCAACACCGGCGCCAGCAGCGGCATCAGACCCTCGGACAGCGCCGCCGAGTCGAGCCCGGTCAGGATGACCACCAGCGAACGCTGCCCCGTCCGGGCAAGGATCTCGGTGATCATCACCCGGTGGTCGGTCTCGGCCAGCAACGGCTCGACGTCGGCCATCGCCTGGACGAACGAGGGCAGCACGTCGTTCGCCGACGTCCGGGCCACCCCGGCGCGGACCTGCCGGTCGACGATCAGCAGATCGACCCGGTCACCGGCCCGGGAGGCGAGGGCGGCCAGCAGCAGGGCGGCGTCCATCGCGTGGTCGAGCCGGGGCTGGTCGCCCACCCGACCCGCGGACGTCCGGCCGGAGTCGATCACGATCAGTAGGTGGCGGTCGCGTTCGGGCCGCCAGGTCTTGACCACGACGGTGGCCGAGCGGGCGGTGCCGCGCCAGTCGATCGAGCGCACGTCGTCGCCGGGGACGTACTCGCGCAGACTGTCGAACTCGGTGCCCTCGCCGCGCTGCATGATCACCGACCGGCCGTCCAGCTCGCGCAGCCGGGCCAGCCGGCTGGGCAGATGCTTGCGGCTGGTGAACGGAGGCAGCACCCGGACCTTCCAGGGCGCGTTCAGCCCGGCCTGCCGACCCGCGACACCGAGCGGGCCGAGGCACCGCAGGACGACCGGGCCGGCGAGCCGGTCACCCCGGCGGGTCGGATGCAGCGTCGTGGTCAGCCGACGTCGCTGGCGGGCCGGTAGGTCGATCCGCTGGACGCCGCCCCGTGCTCCGGCCGAGGGGATCCAGGCGTTGCGGACCAGACCCCTGATCCGGCGGCGTCCGCTGTTGGTCAGCAGCAACGTGGTCTCGGCGACCTCGCCGAGCCGGACGGAGGTGTCACCACCGCGCCGGGCCTGCACCTCCCGCGGTCGTGCACCGATCAGCAGGTCGGCGACGACAAGGCCGACCAGGATGCCCGAGGCGACCAGCACGGCCCACCAGGATCGCGCGGCGAGCACGGCCAGGGCGGCGATCCCGGCGCCGACCGCCGCCCGCCAGGTCAACACCATCGGGTGGCGGTTCCCGGTCTGAGCGCGGAGGTCCGGCCGGCCGGCATCACCGCGGCACCGGCACGCTGGCCAGCACCGACTCGATCACCGCATCGGCGGTGACCCCCTCCAGTTCGGCCTCCGGTCTGAGCTGGATCCGGTGCCGCAGGGTGGGGAAGGCGAGCGTCTTGACGTCGTCGGGGGAGACGTAGCTGCGTCCGGACAACCAGGCCCAGGCCTTCGCGGTGTTCAGCACGGCGGTCGCGCCGCGGGGAGAGACGCCCAGCTGCAGCGACGGCGAGCTGCGGGTGGCCCGAACCACGTCCACGATGTAGGCCAGCACCTGCGGGTGGACCAGCACGGTCGACAGCTCCTGCCGGGCGGCCCGAAGATCCTCCGGTCCGGCGACCGGACGCAGCCCGGCGGCGGTCAGGTCGCGAGGGTCGAAGCCATTGGCGTGCCGGTTCAGCACCTCGATCTCGGCGTTGCGTTCGGGCAGGTCGATCCGCACTTTCATCAGGAACCGGTCGAGCTGGGCCTCGGGCAGCGGATAGGTGCCCTCGTACTCGACCGGGTTCTGGGTGGCGGCCACCACGAACGGATCCGGCAGTGGCCGGGGTCGACCGTCGATGGTGACCTGGCGTTCCTCCATCGCCTCCAGCAGGGCGGCCTGGGTCTTCGGCGGCGTCCGGTTGATCTCGTCGGCGAGCAGCAGGTTGGTGAAGACCGGACCTTCGCGGAAGGTGAACTCACTGCTTCGGGCGTCGTAGATCAGCGATCCGGTGATGTCGCCGGGCATCAGGTCGGGGGTGAACTGCACCCGTCGGGTCTCGATCGCCGTCGCCTGGGCGAACGCACGCACCAGCAGCGTCTTGGCGGTGCCGGGAACGCCTTCGAGCAGGATGTGGCCGCGGCAGATGAGGGCGATCACCAGCGAGGTGACGGCCGACTCCTGCCCGACGACGGCCTTGCCGACTTCGTGCCGCAGCGCGTTCAGCGCCTGCCGGGACGGTTGGGCCTCCGGCGGTTCGGTGGGCGGTCCCGTCGGTGCCGGGTGACCGCGCTGCGGGTAGGCGGCACCGCCGTAGGAGCCTGGGCCGGCGTACGGTTCGGCGGCCGAGGACGGCGAGAACGGCCCCGGATCGGGGAACGGAGCGGGTCCGGGCATGGCGGGGGGTGGGGGCGGGCTCACAGTTGTCGGGCCTCCTGCTCGAGTCGGTCGAGATCGTGGGCGAGTTGGCGGAGCTGTTCGTCGTCGGTCGGCGCCGGACCGGTCAGCCAAGCCTGGACCTGGACCGGGTCGCGGCCAATCCGGGTGGCCAGAATCTGAGCCAGGGCGTGCGGATCCGGCGGGTGGCCGTAGCGCGGTCCGAGCCGACGCCGGACGCCGTCGCGCAGGGCGCCGGCGGCGCGGTCGCGGGCGGACAGCCGATAGTAGAGCCGCCCGTGTCCCTCGACGGTCTCGCTGGCGCGGACCACCACCGGCAGCCGCTCGGTGATGATCGGACCCAGCCGGCGTCCGCGCCAGATCGCCAGCACGACCAGACCGACCCCGACCTGGGTGACGAGCATGATCCACCAGGGTGGCAGCAGGGCAGGCCCCGCTGTCGGGGCCGCGTGTTCTTGCTGAGCCATCAGCCAGACCAGCGTCGGCTCGCTACCGAGCAGACCGAGGGCGAAGGCCGCGTTTCCCTGGTGGTCGAGTTCCCGGTTGGCGAACCCGGCGCCGACCACGTCGACGGTCAGGTTCGCAGAACGGAGCTGCTGGTACAGCACCCCGCCGCCGGTGGTCGGATAACAGGCCGTCGCCCCGGGAACGGGGAGGTAGCCGGTCGATTCGGCCGGGACCAGGATGGAGCCCGCCCGGAGCGCTAACGGGTCGGCGCAGGACGGCTCGACGGTGGCGCTCTCGGGTGTCGATCCGGCCGGGGTGGCGACCAGGCCGAGGTTGCGAAGCGTGCCGGCCCCGGGCCGGACCAGCACGAGTCGGCGCGGTCCCTGGTCGGTCAACCGGGTCAGTTGGGCCTGGTCCAGTCGGCCGGAGTTGACGATCACCAGGGTCGCTCCGTTCGCGGACGCCGCCGCCTGCTCCAGATCGTCGGTCCGGATCAGGTCGATCCCCTGGTCGCGAAGCAGTTGGGCGACGGCGGCGGACCCCGTCTTGGTCACCGAGGACGGGTCGTTGCTGGTCTGCGCTCCGACCGTGTCGGTGAGCACGCTGACCCCCGACAGGATCAGGATCCCGACCGCGAGGACCACCAGCAGCCAGCGCAGCCAGCGTCGTCGCAGCAGTCGGCGTAGCGGTCCGGACTGGCGCCGCGCCTCGGTGCGTTCTTCTCCGGTGCGATCTTCTCCGGTGCGTTCCTCTCCGGTGCGTTGCTCTCCGGTGCGCTGGTCCGTCCTGCCATCGGTGGCGGCGGAATGCGGATCGAGGGCGACGCCGCTCACCGACCGCGTCCTATCGTCCGGTCCGGTCCGCCGCTCGTACGGGCACCGGCGACCACCGGTTCCGGCCCGGTCAGATCGGTCCAGTCGGTCAGATCGGCGTGGTCGGCGGCGGCCGTCAGCTCCGAGTCCAGCGTGCAGATCATGGCGTAGGCGTCTCGGTTTGCCTCCCCGTCGCCGTACCAGGAGTCGCTGAACAGGGCTGCGGCCCGGCTCAACGAGTCGCGGTGCCCGCTCAGCACGACCGCCGCCGTGGTCGCCACCTCGTTCGCCGTCCGGGCCGGCCGGGGATCCAGGATGGTGCGCTCCTCGAGTTCGCGGACGACCGCCCGGAACCGGTCACCGATCGCGGCCCGGAAGTCTCCGGCCTCCGCCGCGGCGTCGGCCTGGGCGCGATAGCTGGCCGGCGATCGAGTCGGATCGACCGCGATATCGGCCTCGGCACCGGTCCGATGTCGCAGCCGGGGCAACCCGACCCGCCAGATGATGATGGCCACCGCGGCGACCAGTAGGACGGCAACCACGACGACCAGCGGGTTGGCGCCGCCGCCGCCGGCCCGGGAGAGCAGCAGCCAATCCGTCAGCCGCACGAGGAACCGTCGCAGCATGGCCAGGAAGTCGGTGACCCAGTCGGGCACTCCGCCGTACTTGGCCTTGGCCAGTTCGGCCGCCGCACGCCGCTGTGCCTCTCCGCGGCCGAGCGTGACGGGGATGTCCAGCGGCCTCAAGCCGAAACCGATCACCACTGCCGGGGCCGAACGGGTGGTGGCGGATACATCATCGGCGGAGCGGCCGGCTGCGGCACCGGGACGCAGTCGAAACGTAGAGCGAGATCGAGGCCTTCCCGCCGCATCCGCAGGTCCAGGTAGAGCATGGTCTGGACGCTCGAGACGAAGGCGAGCACGGCCGACTGTCCGACCACGAACGAGGAGGCGATGACGCTGCCGATCACCCACGGATTTCCGGTTACCTGATCGGTGGCGAACCCGAGACTCTGGCTGTACACGACCAGGACCCCGTACAGGCCGAGCGCGATCAGCGCCACGACCACCAGGGACAGCGCCAGTGTGCCGGTGAAGACGGCCATCGCCCGGCCCGCGCCCTTGAGGCCGACCAGTCGGAACGAACGCTCGAACGCGGTCAGCGCGTTGGTCGGCTTGGCCGGTTTGCCGATCCATCCCGGCGAGCGTCGACTCTCGTTGGCCAGGGCCGGCACGGTGAGGGAGAGATAGCCGAAGCCGAGGGCGTAGGCGGCGAAACTGATCACCGCACCCACGAGGTTGCCGGCGATCAGATAGTCAGGGCCGGCGACCAGCCCCAGCAGCAGGATCGCGTAGTAGAGCACGCCGACCACGCTCTGCAGGACCGACTGGGCGACGTACTGCAGGCCGGCGACGCCCAGCATCGGTCCGAGGATCGGCAGCGCCGAGCGCCAACTGATCGACCCGGCCGGGGCGAAGCCCGGCCCGAGCGCCGTCTGCAGGGTGATCCGGGACAGCAGCGCGGTCACCCAGACCTGGCAGACCACCAGGACCAGCAGGCCGACCAGCGCGACGACGACCACGCCGGCGATCTGGATTCCTTCGACCGTGGTGTTGCCAAGTACGAACCAGACGCCGACGCCGAGCAGGATCCAGACGGCGGCTCCGCCGGCGATGGCCAGCGGCAGCCCGAGCATCTGCCGGGCGTTGCGGCGCATCACCAGGAACCCGGCGTCCAGGATCTCGCCGATGGTCAACGGGCGGAGCGGGATGATCGCGGTCTGGGCGGCGTCCAGGACGGCCGGCCTGCCACTGCGGGCGCTGAGCTTCGGGGCGGGACGAGCGGGAGAGGGCAGGCCGCCGGACGGTGTGCCGGTCCCGGCGCTCGCGTACACCACCGGATCAGTCTGTCACCGAAGTGTCGTCCGAACGCCCGAATACCTGGGCATCCCGACGATTGACTTCACCCTCGACCTTCCGGGTCGGCGCGCAGACTGCGGATCGGTTTCGACGTCGCCATTATGATGGCGGCTACAGTTCGCTGACTAGCGCATCGATCATTGCCCGCCCGCCCTGGTCTGACGCGGATCAGGACCTCAGATGTCGCCGGTCGAGGTGCGGGCAGATCAGATGGCCAGACGAAACGAGGGAGCTCGGTGTCGGAGTCGGTAACGGAGTCGGGTTCGGGCAAGCCGGAATCGGGCAAGCCGGAATCGAGCCGGGGGTCGGGGGCCCGGAGCCGGGTGCTCGTCGTCGACGACGACGCCGCGCTGGCCGAGATGCTCTCCATCGTGTTGCGGAACGAAGGTTTCGAACCGATCTGGTGCTCCCACGGCGACAAGGCCGTCACTGCGTTCAAGGACTCCAAGCCCGACCTGGTGCTGCTCGATCTGATGCTGCCCGGGCGGGACGGAGTTGACGTCTGCCGCGACATCCGAGCCGAGTCGGGCGTGCCGATCGTGATGCTGACCGCCAAGTCAGACACGATCGACGTGGTGGCCGGGCTCGAGGCCGGAGCCGACGACTACGTGGCGAAGCCGTTCAAGGCCAAGGAGCTCGTCGCCCGGATCCGGACCCGGCTGCGGCGGCTGCCCGAGGAGAACGACCTGGAACGACTGAACGTCGGCGATCTCGTGATCAGCGTCGACGGCCACTCGGTGAAGCGGGGCAACCAGCAGATCCAGCTCACCCCGTTGGAGTTCGATCTGCTGCTGGCGCTGGCCCGCCGGCCCTGGCAGGTGTTCAGCCGCGAAGTGCTGCTGGAGCAGGTGTGGGGCTATCGACACGCCGCCGACACCCGGCTGGTCAACGTCCACGTGCAGCGACTCCGGTCCAAGATCGAACGCGATCCCGAGCACCCCGAGATCGTCATCACCGTACGGGGGATCGGCTACAAGGCAGGCGAGGTCGCCGCCCGGTGACTCCCGGGCTGACCCGATCATGACGCTGGTCCCGATGGCGCTGCCCGAGCAGCGCCGCCGTTGGTGGCGGATACCGCTGGACGTCTGGTTGAGTTCGCTGCCGCTCCGGGTGATCTCGACCACCTTCGTCGCTTCGGTCGTCGTGCTCGTCTTCGGTGGCCTGCTGCTGATGCAGCAGGCCTCGGCCGGGGTGCTGAACGCCAAGGACCGGGCCGCGACCGCCCAGGTGGCCCAGGCGGTGGCGACCGCCCAGCTCCGGCTCGACAGCCTGGACTACACCAACGACACCAACATCAACGAAGTGCTTCGCCAGGTGTTGGACCAGATCTCCAGCCGGAGCGGAACCGACGCCCAGTACCAGGTGATCCTGGACACCCAGGTCGGCGTGCTGAAGTCGTCCTACGACGTGTCCGAGAACAGCGTCCCCGCCGACCTGCGCCACAGTGTCGGGACCGGAACGCAGCTGTGGAAAGCGCCGACGGACGTGATCACCGACGGCCAGCCCGATCAGCCCGGCGTCGCCTTCGGGACTGCCCTGACGGTCTCCGGCACCGACGCCTACCCGGTGTTCTTCATCTTCCCGCTGACCCAGGAGGCCGACACCCTGCACTTCCTGCAACGCGCGGTGCTGACCACCGGGGCCCTGCTGGTGCTGTTGCTGACCCTGATCGCGGCGTTGGTCAGCCGACAGGTCGTCTCGCCGGTCCGGGCGGCCCGGCTCGCAGCCGAACGGCTGGCGCTGGGGAACCTGGACGACCGGATGCGGGTCCGCGGCACCGACGACCTGGCGCGGCTCGCCGTCTCCATGAACAACATGGCCTCAGAACTACAGAAGCAGATCAGTCAGCTGGAGGAGCTGTCGCTGGTCCAGCAGCGGTTCGTCTCCGACGTCTCGCACGAGCTCCGGACGCCGCTGACCACGGTCCGGATGGCCTCGGAGGTGCTCTATGAATCCCGGGACGACTTCGACCCGATCGCCAGCCGATCCGCGGAGTTGATGC
Organism: uncultured Actinomycetota bacterium; assembly: GCA_963711185.1. Taxonomy (GTDB): domain Bacteria; phylum Actinomycetota; class Actinomycetes; order Propionibacteriales; family Propionibacteriaceae; genus Microlunatus. The sequence continues at coordinate 249,682 of CAVQDD010000015.1, forward strand.
AGGAAGAGCTGGACCGGTTCGAGGCCCTGCTCGGTGATCTGCTGGAGATCTCCCGGTTCGACGCCGGCGCGGCGGTGTTGGCCCTGGAGGAGGTCGACGTGCTCGAGTTGGTGACCAAGGTCGTCCACGATCACCGCTCGCTGGCCATGACGTTCGGGACCGAGGTCAAGGTGCACGCGGTGAGCGTCTGCCCCGCCGAGGTCGACGCCCGCCGGATCGTCCGAGTACTGCGCAATCTGCTGGTGAACGCGATCGAGCACGGCGAGGCCCAGCCGATCGACATCTTCGTCGAGACCGACGGCGAGGCGGTGGCGGTGGCCATCCGCGACCACGGGGTCGGCTTCCAGGCCGCCCAGGCCAAGCAGGTGTTCCTGCGCTTCTGGCGGGCCGACCCGGCCCGGACCCGGGTGGTCGGCGGCACCGGGCTCGGCCTGTCGATCTCGATGGAGGACGCGCGTCTGCACGGCGGTTGGCTGAACGCCTGGGGACGTCCGGGACTGGGGGCCCAGTTCCGGCTGACCGTGCCGCGCCGGGCCGGAGTGGTGCTGGAACAATCCCCGTTACCGCTGGTGCCCCGAGATCTGTTCGGCGCTCCGCCGGACGATTCGGCGGTGATCGTCTCGACTCCGGTGATCGACCCGTCCGAATCGCCCGACCCGCCGGACTCGCCCGATTCCCCAACCCAGGCCGAAGTTTTCGTCCAAAAGGATCATCTGACCCAGCCGCAGTCCGAGCACCCGGGGGTGTTGCGATGATCGGCCCACGGGGCAGCTCCGCCCGCCGGCCGGTGAGGATCATGGCGCCGGTCCTGGCCGTCCTGCTGGCCGTGCTGTCGACCGTGGGGTTGGCCGGGTGCGTGACGATTCCCACGTCGGGCAAGGTCGAACAGGTCGAACAGGTCGGCCCGGTCCAGGAGAACCGCAGCGAGGTGGTGCCCAAGCCTCCGCTGCCCGATGCCGCCCCACGGTTGATCATCGAAGGCTTTCTGCTGGCCATGACGCGCTACGAGCCGAATTACGCCGTCGCACGGCAGTTCCTCAGTACCAACAAGCAGGAGAGCTGGCGTCCCGAGGACAAAGTGACGGTCTTCACCGACCGCAAACTCACCACCACCAACACGGCCGCGGTACTGACCGCCACCCGGACCGGTGTTCTCGGACCGGACGGCGCCTACACCGCCAGCAGCGGCACGTTGACGCAGAACTTCGGCATGGTCAAAGAGAACGGTCAATGGCGGATCGGTGATCCGCCGGACGGGCTGCTGATTTCCGAGGACAGCTTCACCAGCTCGTTCACCCCGTTCGACCTCTACTTCTACGACCCCACCTTCACCACGTTGGTCCCGGATCCGATCTACCTGCCGGCCGAGGGCCGGATCGAGGCTTCCCTCGTCCAGGCGCTGCTGAACGGACCGTCGTCCTGGCTGAAGCCGGCCGTCACCACCGCGTTCCCGCCCAAGACCGACCTGAACACCAACTCGGTGCCGGTGGTGAACGGGTTGGCCCAGATCTCGCTCAGCGACCCGGTGCTGGCCCTGAACGACGAGCAGCGCAGCAACCTGGTCGCCCAGCTCAGCTGGACGCTGCGCCAGGACGAGGGCATTCGCGGGCTGCAGATCACCGTCAACAGCGCACCGTTCTCGACCCGGGATCAGGTCACCGAGGAGAATCAGACCTTCGTCCCGATCGACACCGGGGACCAGAAGGGGCCGGTCTCGCCCCAGGTCAGCACCAGCCTGATCGGCCTGTCCGGAGCCAACGTGGTCACCGTCGACGACACCGACCTCTCGACCACGCTGAAACCGGTGCCCGGGCCGTTCGGTAAGGGCGCCTATCCGGTGGACAGCCTGGCCATCTCCTCGGCCGGACAAGCCATCGCTGCCGTCACCGACGGCCGGACGACGTTGCGTCGCGGGCCGATCGCCAACACCACGCCCAGCGTTCTGCTCCGGGGTGTGACCGAACTGCTCAGACCACAGTTCACCCGCTATGACGAGGTGTGGGCCATCGGCAGTCGCGACGGTCGGCAGGCCCTCTTCATGGTCAAGAACGGTGCCGTCGTCACGATCCAGCCGGATTGGCTCGCGGACCTGGACGTCACCGCCTTTCGGATCTCCCCGGATGGCTCCCGGATGGCAGTGATCGCCCGGCGAGGGACGGTGGACGTGCTCGGCCTGGTCACCATCACCCGGGGCGACCGGCTGAGCATCGGGGCGTTCCGGACGATCCAGATAGCCGACGCCGCTGAAGCACCCCTCACCCAGATGGTCGACGTCGGCTGGATCACCTCGACCAAGGTGATGGTGCTCGCCTCCACCGGCAGCGGTGCGGCGGTCGAGCCGTACGGAGTCGAGCAGGACGGATCCCAGATCCAACGGATCGGCAGCTCGAACGACTGGCAGGCGACCGGCCTGGCCACCGCGATCGACCCGAGCGCCACTCCGGTAGCCATCGCGTTCCGGGCGGTCGTGGCCGGGGTAGGACAGTCAGACCTGGCAGTACCGCAGCGGTGACGTCTGGCCGACCTTCTCTGCCAAACTGCGACTGCCGGCCTACCCCGGCTGAACCGGCGGCGGGACGACTCCACAGGTTGAGTTGTCACGGGCCGCGTTGTCCACAGGTCCAGTTGTCCACAGGTCCAGTTGTCCACAGGTCCAGTTGTCCACAGCCCGGACTCGGGCGCGGTTCGGTTGGCCCCCGACCGCCGCACAGTAGGAGTGTGACCGAACTCCACGCCCGTCCTGCAGTCTCACGCTCCCGCTCGCGCTCTTCACGGCCGTCGCCATCGCTGAGCCGGGCAGCCCGATTCCAGGACTGGTTGGGCGTCGCCGGTGATCTGCTGCTCGGCAGCAGGGCCGCCGGGCGTGCGGAGGCCGACGATCGGTCTCTGTCTGGAGCCGGTGCCGTCGTCACCGGGCGGAACCGCCGAGCTGGTTCGGCGGGAGCCGCGGCCGGACGGTCTACCCGCTCATGCGACGGCCACAGCTATGACCCGATCCTGAAGGAAACTATCTACCGCCCAACAAGGCAACCGGCAGGCCGGGCCGCTCAGTGGTTTTCTCGGCGACCGGCTGGCCAACGCCGTCCAGCACCTGCTCGGCGAGCTCGACGGCGAGCAGGCCGCCGATCTGGGACCGGGCCGGCGGTCGGTGGCGCCCGTTCCGGTGCCGTTCAGGTGCGCGGCCGCGCGCCACGGGGTCGGTACGTCACGCCGGCGATCGCCCGGCACGCCGCGGCGCGGCTGGAGCTCGACTGCGCCGTCTCCGGCTGCCTGCGGCCGGTGCGACGGCTGGCCGACCAGAGCGGCCTCGGCGCCCTCGAACGGCAGCGCAATCTGGCCGGCGCCCTCGGTGCCCGACCGCGCCGCGCGAAGGCTCTCGTCTCCTCGGGGCTCTCGCGGTGATCGTGGATGATCTGACCACCACCGGGGCGACTCTGGTCGAAGCCGGACGGGCGCTACGGACGGCCGGCGTACCGGTGCTGGGCCGCGCGGTCGCCGCGACCGCGCGCCGCTTTCCGCCGACGCGCTGAAACCCGGTGCGCTGAAACCGGTGCGCTGAAACCGGCGCCTGAAACCGGTGCGCCGCTAGCGGGTGGATCCTCGAAACAGGGGAAGTCTGTGAAGTCGCTCATGGGACCTCTTTGCGGGCCGGGCGCGGCTCTAGCAATCGGCCGAGGCGAAAGTAACGTCTGTACTGGAACGCAGCTGATTCCGAACGCCCGAGCGGCGCCAGTTCGAGGCTGCGCGGCGCGTCGGGCGCTCCGAGCACGTCGTCGATGGTTCGAAGGTCGCCGCGTTCGTCGCGCCCGGACGCTTCTCATCCAGTAGGCGCAGGAGGTCGAGATGGACGTCGTCGTCAAGAGCGGCACCGTACCGGCGCAGGATCAGTTCCGTCCCAGGTCGAGGAAAAGCTCGACCCGACTCGAGAAACTCAATGACCGGTGATCCGGGTCGAGGTCGAGGGTCTCGACGGAGAGGTACTGACGACAAGACGACCACGCCAGTCGGGTGGAAGATCACCCTGGTGGGCAAAGGCCCGGTGGTCCGGGGCCGAAGCGGCGGCCGAGGACAAGGTTGCCGCCTTCGATCTCTGCCTTCGAAAAGCTGATGGCGCAGCTACGACGGACGCCGACGGCGCCGGGTCCACCACGGAACCGTGGCCGCGGTCGCTCAGCGAGGCCACCGCCTCGGCCGCCGACGAGGGCCGGAGTCGGCCCGGAGTCCGAAGCCGAGGAACGTACCACCAGGCCGCTGGAATGGACGTCGAAGGTACGCCCGGTCGTCCGGGGGAAGAAGACCCATCAGGCGTCGCCGATGAATCCTCGAGCAGGGCGCCGCACGAGATGGAGTTGGTCGGGCACGATTTTTCTCATTCGATCGAGGTCGACAGGCGCGTGACCCAGTGTGCTGTATTCGCCGGCACGGTTACGATACGGGGTG
>CAVQDD010000016.1:0-171522 GCA_963711185.1 uncultured Actinomycetota bacterium
GCTGCGGAGGGTGGCCCCGAAGCCGGCGGTGGCTGCGAGCAGGGCCCAACCGAGATACAGGGTGATCGGCAACCGCAACAGGGCCTGCTCGGCGAGGCCGTGCGCCGGTCCGGTGCGGGTGGCCCGCACCATGGCGAGCGCCAGACAGACGACCAGGGCGACGATCACGATCTGGGAGAGCCAGACCAGCTGTGCGGTGAAGATCGGGATCCAGACCGTGCTGCAGGCGAACGCCGCCGCCATCCACCAGCCGGTTCGGCGATGGACCTCTCGGCTGCGCTGGTTCGGCAGCACCTGATAGACGCCGTAGGCCAACGCGGCCAGATAGATCAGACCCCAGATCGCGAAGGCGTAACCGGCCGGAGTGATCGGTGAGGAGTAGTCGTCCGACACCCCGCCCACCCCGGCCATGCTGCCGCTGAGCAGGATCGTGATCGGCGACGACAGGATTTCGACGACGGCCAGCACCAGCACCACGAACGCCCGGGTCCGGTCCCGACGGGTGCTCGGGTCGGGCTGGGGAGGGTCGCCGCTGAACGAAGTGAGGTCACCCCATCATTATGCCGCGCACGGTCAGGCAAGCCAGGACTGTGCCGGGCAGGACTAGTCGTCCCTGGACATCACAACTAGGTCCGAGAAGTAAGGGCTGTCGGATCAGTCGTTCAGGGTGACAACCATCTTGCCGGTGTTGGCTCCGCCCAACAGGCCGATGAACGCCTCGACCGCCGAGTCGAGACCGTGCGCGACCGTCTCGCGGGCCACCAACTTCCCGTCGGCGAACCAGCCACCGGCCCGCTCGACGAATTCGGGCTGCAGATCGTTGTGCTCGAAGACCAGGAAGCCCTGCAGCCGCAGCCGATTGCCGACCATCAAAGAGAGGTTGCGCGGGCCGGGCTGCGGTTCGGTCGCGTTGTAGGCGGAGATGGCTCCGCACAGCGCGCCGCGGCCGTTGCGCTTGAAAGCACCGATCGCCGCCTCCAGGTGCTCGCCGCCGACGTTGTCGAAGTAAACGTCGATGCCGTCCGGCGCAGCCTGCTTCAGCTGCTCGGCGACCGGTCCGTCGTGGTAGTTGAACGCTGCGTCGAATCCGAGCTCGTCGGTCAGGAAAGCGACCTTCTCGGCCGACCCGGCGCTGCCGACGACCCGGCCCGCGCCGGCGAGTCTGGCGAACTGACCGACCAGGCTGCCGACCGCTCCGGCGGCACCCGAGACGAAGACCGTCTCACCCGGTTGCAGGGCCGCGATCCGGAACAGACCGGCGTAGGCGGTCAGACCGGGCATCCCCAGTGCGCCGAGATATTGAGTGGGGGAGACCCGTCGGCCGGGCTGATCGGGGTGACCTGATCGGCCGGCAGCAGCGCGTGCTCGCGCCAGCCGAGGCTGTGCAGGACGAGGGTGCCGACCGGCCGGTCGTCGCTGGTCGGAGGCGATCACCTCACCGACCGCGCCGCCGTCCGCGGCCTGATCGAGCTGCCACGGCGGGGTGTAGGACGGCGCATCACTCATCCGACCGCGCATGTACGGGTCGACCGACATGGCCAGGTTGCGGACCAGCACCTCACCGGGGCCGGGATCGGGCAGCGTCGTGGTCGACGAGTCGGAAGTCCGACGGCTTCGGTTCGCCGTGCGGGCGCGCGGCGAGCTGGATCTCGCGGGTGGTGGTGGGCACCTGGATCCCTTTCGTTGAGGGCACATCCTGATGGCCGGCGGCGGTTCGCCTACGGCGCACTGACCCTGCAACCGGCACCAGGCATAACGGTCGTGCGACCGGGTCTGTTCCCGGCAGGGTGATCAGCCGAACGCGTTCTCGCCGGTCAGCGCCTGGCCGATGATCAGCTGGTGCACCTCGGAGGTGCCTTCGTAGGTGAGCACCGACTCGAGGTTGTTGGCGTGCCGCAGCACCGGATACTCCCCGGTGATGCCGCTCGCGCCGAGGATCGTCCGGCAGGTCGCGGGCGATCGTCAACGCCTCGCGGACGTTGTTGAGCTTGCCCAGGCTGACCTGGCGCGGGTCGAGCTGATGATCATCTTTGAGCCGGCCCAGATGCAGGGCGAGCAGGAACCCCTTCTGCAGTTCGAGAGCCATGTCGGCCAGCTTGGCCTGGGTGAGCTGGAAGGAGGACAACGGCCGATCGAACACGGTCCGGTCGCCGGCGTAGGCCAGCGCGGACTCCAGGCAGTCCCGGGCCGCCCCGAGCGAGCCGAAGACGATGCCGAACCGGGCCTCGTTCAGACACGACAGCGGGCCGCGCAGCCCGGGCACCTCGGGCAGCACCGCGTCGCCGGCAGCCGGACGTCGTCCAGCACCAGCTCGGCGGTGACCGAGGCCCGCAGCGACAGTTCTGTGCTTGATCGGTGCCGCGGAGAAGCCCGGCGTGTCGGTCGGCACCACGAAACCTCGGATGCCTGCTCCCGGCTTCCCGTCCGCCTCGGCTCGTCGCCGTCCTCGGTCTGGGCCCAGACCACCGCCACGTCGGCGACCGAACCGTTGGTGATCCACATCTTGGTGCCGTTCAACACCCAGTCTGCATTCTCACCACGCCGTCCCGGCGGGCCCGGGTGCGCATCCCGGCCGGGTTGGAGCCGAAATCGGCCTCGGTCAGGCCGAAGCAGCCGATCGCCTCGCCGTCGGCCAACCGCGGCAGCCAGCTGCTGCTTCTGCTCTTCACTGCCGAACTTCCAGATCGCGAACATGGCCAGCGATCCCTGCACCGAGACCATGCTGCGGACGCCGGAGTCGCCGGCCTCGAGCTCGAGACAGGCCAGGCCGTAGGAGACGGCGTTGGCCCCGGCACAGCCGTAGCCGGTCAGGTGCATGCCGAGCAGACCGAGCGCGCCGGCCTCCTTGATCAGACCGAGGTCGACCTCGCCGCGTTCGTACCAGTCCGCGATGTGCGGGCTTGACCCGATGGTCGACGAACTCCCGGACGGCGGCGGAGATGTCGCGTTCGTCCTCGCTCAGCAGATGATCGATCCCCAAAAACTCCAACGGCTGCACAGCAGTTCCCTTCCTCATTGTCTCCACGATCATGCCCGCTCGCTCAGCAGGGCGTTGGCGGCCTTCTCGATCTCGTCCTCGCCCAGCAGCACGTGGTCGGCGGCCGCACCGAGCGGGATGAAGCTGTCCTGGCTGGCCACGCGGGCGATCCGGCCGGCGAATCCGGCCTCGACCAGGGCGCTGATCACCCCTTCGCCGACGCCGCCGGAGTGCCGGGTCTCGTCGACCACCAGCACCCGGCCGGTCGCTCCGGCGGCGGCCATCAGGTCGCTCACCGGCAGCGGCGCCAGCCAGCGCAGATCCAGCACCCGGGCCCCGACGCCGTCCTCGGCCAGTCGACGGGCCACCCGCAGGCTCATCGGCACGCCGTTGCCGAAGGTGATCATGGTCAGGTCGGTGCCGTCGCCCTCCGCATCGGACTCCGTACAACCGGCCTCGGCCGATCGGTGCGTGCGCACCATGGTCGACGACTCAGCCAGGCCGCCGTCGCCGGCGCTCGTGCAGGTCGCGGCGGTGATAGAGCGCGATCGGTTCGACGATCACCGACACCGTGCCGTCGGTCTCGGCGGCGGCCACGACAGGTGCGCAGCATCGCCGCCGCGTCGTCGCCCCGGCTCGGGCAGGCGACGACCAGACCGGGGATGTCGCGGAGCGAGGCCAGTCCGTTGTCGTTGTGGAAGTGCCCGCCGAATCCCTTCTGGTAGGCCAGTCCGGCGACCCTGATCACCAGCGGGTTGCGGTACTGGCCGTGTGGAGAAGAACGACAGCGTGGCCGCCTCGCCGCGTAGCTGGTCGATCGCGTTGTGCAGGTAGGCCAGGTACTGGATCTCCGGCGATCGGCAGCAGGCCCGGCCAGCCCGGCCCCGAGCGCCGAGGCCGAGGATCGACTGCTCGTCCAGCACGGTGTCGAAGACCCGGGCCGCGCCGAAGCGACGGGCCAGGCCGCCGGTCACCCCGTAGACCCCGCCCTTGACCCCGACGTCCTCGCCGAAGACCAGGGCGTTCGGGCGTCGGCTCCAGGATCGTCGGCCAGGGTGGCGTTGATCGACTCGGCCAGCGTCCGCGGCCGTCCCGGTCCCGATCGCCGTCGGCCGCAGACCGCGACGGCCCGGGCGCTGACCAGCAGTCGGGCGCCGCGGGGCGACAGCGGGGCCATCACCTCGGTCGCCGAGCCGAGCCGCGGCTCACCGCTCAGGCCGGCGCGGCCTCGGCTCGACCTCGGCGCGAGCGGCGTCGTAGCGGTCCAGGACGCTCGGCCGGCGCGACGCCGGCGGCGACCAGCGCGCGGGCCAGGCCGAGCAGGGGGTCGCGGTCGTAGTCGGCCTCGATGCGCGCGCGGACTGCGGTAGCTGATCTCGGCGTCGCTGCCGGCGTGGGCCAGGAACCGAACCGTGCGCAGGTGCAGGAACAGCCGGTCGCCCGGTCTGCCGGGCATGGTCGATCGCCGCGGTGATCGCCGGCCACGCGTCTGGCCGGGTCGGCGCCGTCGGCGGCTCAGTAGGCCAGCCCGGGCCGGCTGGCCGTAGGCGGCCGCGATCCAGCCCGACGGGGTGGGGACCGAGATGCCGTAGCCGTTGTCCTCGCAGACGAACAGGATCGGCACCGGCAGGCCGCGGTAGGCGGTGTTCAGCGCCGTGTTGATCGCCCCGGCGGCGGTCGAGTGGTTGGCCGAGGCGTCGCCGAACGAGCAGACCACGATCGCGTCCGTGCGGCCACTCGGTGCTCGAGCCCGAGCCGGGCGGCCCGCCGCAGGGCGATGGCCAGCCCGACCGCGCGTGGCAGGTGGGAGGCGATGGTCGAGGTCTGCGGGATGACGTCCAGCTCGCGGCGGCCGAACACCTTGTGCCGGCCGCCGGCGATCGGCTCGGCGGCCTGACCCATCAGCCCGCGCAGCACGTCGCGGATCGGGGTCGAGCCCGGCGACCTGGCCGGCCCGGGCCGCGTAGAACCCGCCGGACCGGTAGTGCAGCAGGGCCGGATCGGTCGGCCGAGCGGCCAGGGCGACCAGGGCGTTGCTCTCGTGCCCGGCCGAGCCGATCGTGTAGAAGCCCTCACCGCGGGCCTGCAGTTCGCGGGCGACGACGTCGAGGTGCCGGCTGGTCGCCGGCGCGTCGAAGGCAGCCCAGAGCAGATCGATCCGAGCGCAGATCGACGTCGAGCCGGTCGGGGCCGACGACCGGCTCGGCGACGGGAGCGCCGAGATGGCCGGCGGATCGGCGTCCAGGGCTGCGCGCGGTCCGTGCACGGTCGCCCGATCACTCGGCCAGCCGGGACCATGTCACCCGGCGAGCCGGAACGTCCGGATCACGGACCAGTTCGGCGACATCCATCTGCGCCTTCTGCAGCCGGCCCGAGTAGTCCCAGTTCATCGACTGCCAGCGGGTGAACTGATCCAGCACCCAGATGCCGGACTGGCGCGATCCGTTGCCGGACTTGCCGTTGCCGCCGAAGGGCAGGTGTGCCTCGGCCCCGGAGGTGGAGTTGTTGATGCTGACCATCCCGGCGCCGATCTTGTCGCGGAAGGTGAAGGCGTCCAGCGCCTCGGTGGTGTAGATCGCCGACGACAGGCCGTAGCCCGGGGCGTTGGCCATCGCGATGCCCTCGTCCAGCTCGCGATAGGTGGCGACGCCGATGATCGGACCGAAGGTCTCTTCGTCGAAGATCTGATCGCCCGGCCGGACCCCGTCCACGACCACCGGGTGGTAGAAGAGGCCGGTCGCCGGATCGCCGACGAAATCGGACCGCGGATTGTCGGCGCTGATCCGGCCCTGCTCGGCCCTGCACCGTGTGGTGTGGCTGCAGCCAGGTCAGATACTCCTCGTAGCGGTCGGCGAACTTGCTGTCGAGCATCGGGCCCATCAGGACGTCCTGGGTCGGGTCACCGACGGCAGCCGTTGGCGACCGCCGTGTTCAGCCGGGTCAGGAACTCATCGTGTACCGACTCGTGCACGATCACGGTGCCGAGTGAGGTGCAGCGCTGGCCGGCGGTGCCGAAGCCGGAGAAGAGTGCACCCTCGACGGCCAGGTCGAGATCGGCGCTCGGCGTGACCAGCAACGGATTCTTGCCGCCCAGTTCCAGGCAGGCGGTCTGCAGATGGCGACCGGTCAGCGCGCCGATCTCGCGGCCGACCGCCGAAGACCCGGTGAAGCCGACCTTGTCGATCAGTCCCTGGTCGAGGGCGGTGCTGAGTCCCTCGAAGGTCGCGGCACCGTCGGCGTGGACGATGTTGAACACACCGTCGGGCAGCCCGCCGCCGCGGACGAAGAGATCATGGAACGCGGCCGAGACGACGGCGGAATAGTCGGCCGGCTTCCAGAGCACGGTGTTGCCGGCCAGCAGCGCCGGCACGATGTACCAGGACGGCACCGCGACCGGGAAGTTGCCGGCCGTGATCACGGCCACCGTGCCGACCGGTTTGCGGAAGGTGAACAGCTGCTTGTCCGGCATCTCGCTCGGCACGGTCTGGCCGTAGAGCCGCCGACCCTCACCGAGGAAGAAGTCGCAGGTGTCGACGATCTCGCGCACCTCACCCAGCGCCTCACCGTAGGGCTTGCCGATCTCGGCGGTGACCAACCGGGCCAGCGCCTCGGCGTTGGCCTCGATCACCCGGCCGATCTGGGCGATGGCCCGGCCCCGGATCGGCGCCGGCACGGCCGCCCACTCGGGCTGGGCCCGGCGGACCGAGGCGGCAGCCGCCAGGAAGGTCTCAGCGCCGGCGAGCGAGATCTCGCCGACCACCTCGTCCAGCCGGGCCGGGTTCGTACTGTGGATCGTCGAGACTCCTTGGACCGGGCTGCCGTCGATCACGGACTTGATCATTTCCCCTACTTCTTTTCTGTGCTTGAGTTCCTAGCCCTTCGACAGGCTCAGGGCGCATAGATGAAGCTACCGCGCCCTGAGCCTGTCGAAGGGCAACACTGCCACCGCGCTCAGGTCAGCCGATCAAGGCTGCGGCCGAGAGCAGCGACCGCCTCGTCGAGTTCGTCGGTGGTGATGGACAGGGCAGGACGGAAGCGGATCGCCCGCTCGCCGCTGGGCAGGGCGAGGACGTGCTCGTGGTCGCGCAGATCGGCCAGCACGGCGTCGCGGACCTCCCGGTCGGCCAGATCGACCGCGACCATCAGACCGCGACCTCGGACGTTGCTCAGCGCGTTGTCTGTCCGGTCGGCCAGCGCCCACAACTCGGTGACCAGGTGCTCACCCTTGGGCCCGGCTGCCTCGATCAGATTCTCGGACTCGATGATCTCGAGCAGTCGGGCCGAGCGGACCATGTCGACGAGTCCGCCGCCCCAGGTCGAGTTGATCCGGCCCGACACCGCGAACACGTTGTCGGCCACGTCATCGACCCGGCGACCGGCCATGATGCCGCCGACCTGGGCCTTCTTGGAGAATGCGACCACGTCCGGGTGCAGGCCGAGCTGCTGGTAGGCCCAGGCCGTTCCGGTGGTGCCCATCCCGGTCTGCACCTCGTCGAGGATGAACAACGCGTCGTGATCGTGGACCAGTTTTTCCAACTGCTGCAGGAATTCCGGCCGGAGATGGTTGTCGCCACCTTCGCCCTGGATCGGTTCGGCGATGAAGGCGGCGATGTCGTGCGGGTGTGCGTCGAAGGCCGCCTGGGCCTGCTCCAGCGCGTGTGCCTCGGCCCGTTCCAGGGCGTCCAACTGATCAGCGATCGGGAAGGTGATCGCCGGCACGTCGATCTTCGGCCAGTCGAAGATCGACGTGGCCGTCACCTTCCCGGTCGATGGCCACCGGGGCTGCGTGGAACAGGCCGAGGAGCGCGCGCTGGACCAGGCCCGGGCCGCTGTTCGAGGCGCACCCGTACGACATCGCGGCGTTCATCGCCGAGCCGATCCAGGGCGAGGGCGGCGACAACCACCTGCGGCCCGAGTTCCTGCAGGCGATGCAGCAACTGGCCCACGATCATGACGCCCTGTTCATCGTGGACGAGGTGCAGACCGGCGCGGGCACCACCGGCACGCGTGGACGTACCAGCAGCTCGGCCTGGAGCCGGACGTGGTGCGTTCGGCAAGAAGGCCCAGGTCGGCGGCATCATGGCCGGCGGCCGGGTGGACGAGGTCGCCGACAACGTGTTCGCCGTCTCCGGCCGGATCAACTCGACCTGGGGCGGCGGCCTGGTCGACATGGTCCGGTCCCCCCGGCTGCTGGAGATCATCGAGGCCGACGGCCTGATCGAGACGGCCGGGGGCAAGGGCGAACGGTTCGTCGCCGGGCTGCGGCCGGTCGCCGAGACGGTGGGCGGCGCCGTGACCAACGTCCGCGGCCGTGGCCTGATGGTCGCGCTCGACCTCCCCGACGGGACCGGCGGGACGCGGTGCTGGCCGACCTGCGAGAGCACGAGCACGTACTGGCCCTGCCCAGCGGCGACCGCGCGATCCGGTTCCGGCCGGCCCTGTCGGTCACCGACGCCGAGCTGGACGAGGCGGTCGCGGCCCTCGGCCGTCGTGGACCGCGTCGGACCGGAAACTGAACAGGCCGAAAACAACCCGGCGCGTCGCCAGACACCCGTGCCGGCGGCGTCAACCAGGACAGTCTGTTCAACCAGGACAGACACTTCAATCAGCACGAAATCGACCATGATCAACTCCGTCGTCGACGGACACCGCTGACCGGCGTGCGGACCGTCGCACAGCACCAACCCGGCCCGGCTGACCGAGGTCGTCGGCGAGGTCTCGCTCGGCGACGCCGACACGTTCGTCGCCGCCGCCGAGTCGGCCGTCGCGGCCCAGGCCGACTGGGCGGCGGTCCCGGCGCCCGTCCGCGGCCGGGCCATCGCCCACATCGGCCGGCTGATCGAGGACAACGCCGAGGCGCTGGCCCGGCTGGTCACCGCCGAGATCGGCAAGCCGTACGCCGAGGCGCTCGGCGAGGTCCGCGAGATCGTCGACACCTGCGACTTCTTCCTCGGCGAGGGCCGCCGGCTGTACGGGCAGACGGTGCCGAGCGAGATGCCGGACAAGCAGCTCTTCACCTTCCGCAAGCCGGTCGGCACCGTCGCGGTGATCACCGCCGGCAACTTCCCGGTCGCGGTGCCGTCCTGGTACATCGTCCCGGCGCTGCTGGCCGGCAACACGATCGTGTGGAAGCCGGCCGACTACTCCGCCGTCGTCTCGGCCGCCTTCCACGAGCTCTTCGTCCGCGGCGGCGGGCTGCCCGACGGGGTGTTCAACATCGTGCACGCCGACGGGCCGGCCACCTTCGCCGGCCTGCAGCACGGCCCTGGACCGGGGTCTGATCGACAAGGTCGGCTTCACCGGCTCGTCCGCGGTCGGTCGCGAGATCGGCGCGCTCACCGGTCGCCACCTGCAGACCGCCTGCCTCGAGCTGGGCGGCAAGAACCCGCTTGGTGGTCACGCCGAGCGCCGACCTCGACCTGGCCGTCGAGGGCGCGCTGTTCTCCGGCTTCGGCACCGCCGGCCAGCGCTGCACGTCGCTCGGCACGGTGATCGTGCACGAGTCGGTGCACGACGAGTTCCTGCGCCGCTTCAACACCGCGGTGGCCGCGGCCACGGTCGGCGACCCGACCCAGGACGTGCTGATGGGCCCGATGCTGGACGCAGAAGTTCGCCGACCGCTACGAGGAGTACCTCGACTGGGTCGCAGCCGCACCACACGGTCCAGGGCGAGCCGGGCCGGATCACCGCCGACAATCCGCGCGACGGGTTCGTCGGCGACTCCGACGGCCGGGCTGTTCTACCACCCGGTGGTGGTCGACGGCGTCCGGCCGGGTGACGCGATCTTCGACGAGGAGACGTTCGGGCCGATCGTCGGCATCGCCACCTACGCCGAGCTCGACCGAGGCGATCGAGCTGGCCAACGCGCCCGGCTACGGCCTGTCGTCGGCGATCTACACCACCGAGCCGCAGGAGGCCTTCACCTTCCGCGACGGGATCGGCGCCGGCATGGTCAGCGATCAACAACTCCACCTCCGGCGCCGAGGCGCACCTGCCGTTCGGCGGCAACGGCAAGTCCGGCAACGGATCGCGCCAGTCCGGCATCTGGGTGCTCGACCAGTTCACCCGCTGGCAGTCGGTCAACTGGGACTACTCGGGCCGGCTGCAGAAGGCGCAGATGGACGTCGCCGAGCTGACCCCGCGACACCGACGTTCCGGCTCGCAGGGCTGACCGCCGCGCAGCCGCGGGGCCGGACTCGGATCCGCCGAGCTCGTCCGGGCAGCGCGCGCCAGCCTCGCGACGTCTCGGCCGACGCCGCACTCGACCGAACACCGATGCTGTCGAGATCGCTGCTGCTGGCAGGCTGTTCGACGCGCCAGGCCGCGCAGCCGGCACCTGGACGTCGTCGCCCGCGAGCTGCAGGCGCGCGGCGCGGGCTTCTACACGATCGGCTCGGCCGGGCACGAGAGCAACGCGCTGGTCGCGCTGGCCGCTGCGGCCGACCGACCCGGCGCTGCTGCACTACCGGTCCGGCGGCGTTCTACGTGGCCCGGGCCCGGCAGGTGCCGGGCTCCACCCCGGTCCGCGACGTGCTGCAGGGGCTGATGGGCCTGGCCGACGAGCCGATCGCCGGCGGCCGGCACAAGGTCTTCGGTCATCCCGAGCTCGCGGTCATCCCGCAGACCTCGACGATCGCCTCGCACCTGCCGCGCGCGGTCGGGCCTGGCGATCGCGCTGCACGGGCGCCACCGGCTCGGGCGTCGCTCCGCGTGGCCGCGACGACGCGGTCGTGGTCTGCTCGTTCGGCGACGCCTCGGCCAACCACTCCACCGCCGCCGGGGCGATCAACACCGCCCTCAACACGGCCTACCGCGGGCTGCCGGTGCCGATCTGTTCGTCTGCGAGGACAACGGGCTCGGCATCTCGGTGCCGCACGCCGGCCGGCTGGATCGAGGCGGCGTACGGCCGCCGGCCCGGGCTGCGCTACATCGCGCGCCGACGGCGCCGACCCCGTCGAGCGTGCGCGGCCGCTGATCGACCGGCCGTCGATCGCACGTGCGCGACACGCGCCGGCCGGTGTTCCTGCACCTGCGCACCGTCCGGTTCCTCGGCCACGCCGGCAGCGACGCCGAGATCGGCTACCGCACGCCCGCGCGAGCATCGAGGCCGACTACGCCCGCGACCCGCTGCTCGGCCACCGCGCGGGCGCTGGTCGACGCGGGGTCGCCGGCCGGCGAGGTGCTCGGCCGCTACGACGACGATCGCGCGGCCGAGGTCGAGCCGAGGCCGACCGGCTCAGCGGCCGGCCGCGGCTGCGGTCGGCGCGCCGAGGTGATGGCCCCGCTGTCGCCCCGGCGACCGCGGCTGGTCAGCGCGCCGCGGCGCCGGCCTGCGCTCGACTCCGGGCCCCGACCGGGCGGCCAGCGGCCGCGCACCCTGGCCGAGTCGATCAACGCCACCCTGGCCGACTCCTGGACGCCGACCGCGGGTGCTGGTCTTCGGCGAGGACGTCGGCGTCAAGGGCGGCGTCTACGGCGTGACCCGCGGGCTGGCCCGGACGGTTCGGCGCGGCCCGGGTGTTCGACACGCTCCTCGACGAGCAGTCGATCCTCGGCCTCGCGCTCGGCGCCGGGCTGGCCGGCCTGCTGCCGATCGCCGGAGATCCAGTACCTGGCCTACCTGCACAACGCCGAGGACCAGCTGCGCGGCGAGGCGGCCACGCTGTCGTTCTTCTCCACCGGGCAGTACCGCAACCCGATGGTGGTCCGGGTCGCCGGACTGGCCTACCAGAAGGGATTCGGCGGCCACTTCCACAACGACAACGCGGTCGGCCGTGCTGCGCGACATCCCCGGGCTGGTCGTCGCCTGCCCGTCCCGCGCCGACGACGCGGCCGCGATGCTGCGCACCTGCGTGGCGGCGGCCGACGATCGACGGCACCGTGTCGGTGTTCCTCGAGCCGATCGCGCTCTACCACCGCCGCGACCTGCACGAGCCGCGGCGACGGCGGCTGGCTGAGCGTCGATCACGGCGAGCGACGTCCCGATCGGCACGGGCCGCGATCGGCACGGCGACGGCACCGGACCTGACCATGGTCACCTTCGGCAACGGCGTGCCGATGAGCCTGCGGGTGGCGCGCGCGGCTGGCCGAGGCGGGCATCGACGCCCGGGTGCTCGATCTGCGCTGGCTGGCGCCGCTGCCGGTCGACCGACATGCTGCGCCGCCGCCGAGGCCACCGGGCGGGTGCTGGTGGTCGACGAGACCCGGCACAGCGGCGGCGTCGGCGAAGGGCGTGGTCACCGCTCTGGTCGAGAACGGCTTCGCCGGCCCGATCGCCCGGGTGGCCAGCCAGGACAGCTTCATCCCGCTCGGCCCGGCCGCCGAGCACGTGCTGCTGGGCGAGGACGAGATCGAGAAGGCGGCGCATCGACCCTGGCCGGAGCTGAAATGTCGGCACCGAGCAGTGACGATGAGGCATGCAGCCGCTGGAGCTGCTTGAAGATCGACCACCTGCTCAGTCGAGGACGAGCGCGACATCCGGCCGGCGTCCGCGACTTCGTCGACCGCCGGGTCAGGCCGAACATCGCCGACTGGTACGAGCGCGGCGAGATCGACCTCGGCCTGATCAAGCGAGGCCGGCTCGCTCGGGCTGCTCGGCATGCACCTGGACGGCTACGGCTGCGCCGGCACCAACGCCGTCTCCTACGGGCTGGCCTGCCTGGAGCTGGAGGCCGGCGACTCCGGGGTCCGCAGCATGGTCTCGGTGCAGGGATCGCTGGCCATGTTCGCGATCTGGAAGTTCGGCAGCGAGGAACAGAAGCAGACCTGGCTGCCGCGGATGGCCGACCGGCGAGGCGATCGGCTGCTTCGGGCTGACCGAGGCCGACTTCGGCTCCAACCCGGCCGGGATGCGCACCCGGGCCCGGCGCGACGGGGCGGGAGGGGCGACTGGGTGCTCAACGGCACCAAGATGTGGATCACCAACGGCTCGGTCGCCGACGTCGCCGTGGTCTGGGCGCAGACCGACGAGGGCGATGAGCACGAAGCCGGGCAGCGGCATCCGCGGCTTCGTGGTGCCCACCGACACCCCGGGCTTCTCGGCCGCGCCAAGATCAAGCACAAGCTGTCGCTGCGCGCCTCGGTCACCTCCGAACTGGTGCTGGAGCGACGTCCGGCTGCCCGCCGACGCGGTGCTGCCCGAGGTGACCGGCCTGCGCGGACCGCTGTCGTGCCTGAACGAGGCGCGGTTCGGCATCGTCTTCGGCGCCCTCGGGGCGGCCCGGGACTGCCTGGAGACGGCGCTCGACCTACGCCGGCAAGCCGCGAGGTGTTCGACCGTCCGCTGGCCGCCTTCCAGCTCACCCAGGCCAAGCTCGCCGACATGGCTCTCGAGCTGCAGAAGGGATTCCTGCTCGCGCTGCACCTCGGCCGGCTCAAGGACGATCACCAGCTGGACCCGCGGCAGGTCAGTCTGGGCAAGCTCAACAACGTCCGGGAGGCGATCGACGATCGCCCGCGAGTGCCGCACCATCCTGGGCGCCAACGGGATCACCGGTGAGTATCCGGTGCTGCGGCACGCCAACAACCTGGAGTCGGTGCTGACCTACGAAGGCACCTCCGAGGTGCACCAGCTGATCATCGGGCAGGCGCTGACCGGAGAGAACGCGTTCGGCTGAGCCGATCGGGCCGGAGCGGGAACAGACCTCCCGGAAAGGTGGTTGTCGCAGCAATGAGCACCCAGACCCGCGAGATCCAGCTCGCCGCCCGCCCGCACGGTGAACCGAAGCCGTCGGACTTCCGGCTGGTCGAGACGACGCTGCCCGATCCGGGCCCCGGGGAGGTGCTGGTCCGCAACCTGGCCATGTCGGTCGACCCCTATATGCGGGGCCGGATGAGCGACGCGCCGTCCTACGCCGCGCCGTGGCAACTCGAGCGGGCCGCCGACGGTGCCGCGGTCGGTGAGGTGATCGCCGCCGGGGACGCCGACCAGATCGGGGTCGGAACCCTGGTGCTGCACCAACGCGGGCTGGCGCGAGCACGCGCTGTTGCCGGCAGCGCAGGTAGCGACGATCGAGCCGGCCGACGGGGTTTCGCCGACGCAGTATCTGGGCGTGCTGGGGATGCCCGGGCTGACCGCCTACGCCGGCCTGTTCGGGTAGCGGCCCTGCAGCCGGGCGAGAGCGTGTTCGTCTCCGGCGCGGCCGGAGCGGTCGGCGGCCTGGTCGGTCAGTTCGCCCGGCTGGCCGGGGCCGGACGGGTGATCGGCAGCGCCGGCTCGGCCGAGAAGGTGGCGTTCCTGACCGACGAGCTCGGTTTCGACGCGGCGTTCGACTACCACGACGGGCCGGTGCGCCGAGCAGCTGCGGCGGGCCGCACCGGACGGCATCGACGTCTACTTCGACAACGTCGGCGGCGAACACCTGGAGGCGGCGATCGGGTCGCTAAGCTGCACGGGCGGGTCGCGTTGTGCGGAGCGATCTCCACCTACAACGCCACCGAACCACCGCCCGGGCCGCGCAACCTCGGTCTGCTGGTCGGCCGGCGGTTGCGGCTGCAGGGCTTCTTGGTCTCCGACCACCAGGATCTGCGGCCAGAATTCGTCCAGCGGGCCGGCGGCTGGTTCAGCTCCGGCGAGCTGGTGGCCCGGGAGACCGTCGTGCACGGCCTCGACTCCGCGGTCAGCGCTTTCATCGGCATGCTGAGGGGGGCCAACACCGGCAAGATGGTGGTCACTCTGAACGACTGAGCCTTCGGCGTGGCGGGGATACTGGCCGGATGACCCGCACCCCGCTCAGCACCGGTTCCCGCGGCACATCGGATCCTGTTCGACGAGACCTGCTCCGCGCGGTGGTCGTGTTGATACTGGCGGTGGTGCAGATCCTGTCCGGCCCGATCACCGCGCTGGCCACCGGCAGTGGTGTCGGAGGGGTGTCGGACGATTTCTCCTCACCGGTCACGCCCGCCGGTTACGCCTTCGCGATCTGGGGGCTGATCTACCTCGGCGCCCTGGCCTACGGCGTCTACCAGGTGCTGCCGAGCCAGCGCGGTCGAAACGTCCATCGTCGGACCGGATGGTGGCTGGCCGCCGCCTTCACCTGCAGCACGGTCTGGATCCCGATCTTCACCGCCGAGACCGTATGGCTCTCCCAGCTCGTCATCCTCGCCCTGGTCGGCTGCCTGCTGGTCGCCGCCAACCGGGCCACCCGATCCGGACCCGCGGCCGGACTGAGCGAGCGGGCACTGCTTCGGCTGCCGATCACCCTCTATCTGGGCTGGACCGTCCTTGCGGCCACCGCGGGCTTCGGCGCCACCTTCCGCAGCTTCGGGATGCCGGCGCAGGCCGGCTGGGTGACTGCGCTGTCGGTGCTGCTGGTAGTGGGCGCGACCGCCGGCTGCGTGGCCGTCGTCGCCCGGGGCAGCGGGCTCGCCGGCTTCGCCTTCACCACCTGCTGGGCGCTGGTCGCGATCGTGCTGGCCAGCAGCTCGACGGTGGTTGCGGTGGTGGCCGCGCTGGCCGCGCTGATCGTGGCCGCCACGTTGATCCTGCGGACCGGCCGCAGCCGGAGCAAAGCGGTCATTCTGCTCGGCTGAGGCATTAACCTGTCCCGATGACCGCCCGGACCCGACGCGTCGCGGGGCTGCTGCTGGTGTCGGTCCTGGTCACCGCCGGCTGCCGCGGCGGAGCAGGCGACGGGTCCCCGGGCCAGCCGACGGCCTCGTCCCCCGCGCCCAGCGTCAGCTCGACCCCGACCGCCAGCTCGGCCCCGACCGCCAGCTCGACCCCGACCGCCAGCCCACCCCGACCGCCGCGCGACCGCCAGCCCGACCCCGACCGCCAGCTCGACCCCGACCGCCAGCCCGAAGTCGACGGTGGCGCCGCAGTCGTCGACCGGTTCGCACCCGGTGATCGTGATCGACCCCGGGCACAGCGGCCGGTCGATCCGCAGCCGGACCAGCGAACGGTCTGCTGGACTACGACTATCCGAACCACCCCGAGATCACCGAGGTGTTCGACGTCTCCTCCTGCCTCGCCGCCGGTCTGCGGTCCGACGGCTATCGGGTGATCATGACCAAGGTGTCGGTGAACGCGAGCGTGAGTCTGACCGAGCGGGCCGAGATCGCCGACCGGGCGCACGCCGGTGCTGGCCATCAGCGTGCACGACGATCACAGCCAGACACCGGCCTTCGAGGCGACCTACAGCCAGCGCGGCGTCGCGGTCGGCGGCCACTATCCGGTGATGTATCGCGGCACCGGGAGTCACCGGACCGTCTTCGACCGGCCGGCCGTGGCCCGGGCCAGCCCCGATACGCCGAGATCATCGCCGCGCGGCGAACCGTGGCCCAGGGCCGCCAGGTCAGCGTCCGGCAGAACTCCTTCACCGGTCGGCCGCCGCTGGAGCCGGGCAATCTCGCCCTGGTGCAGTTGCTGAGCGACGTGCCCTGGGTCTACAACGAGATGGGCGCGCGCACCGGCGGCAGCACGACCCGCCAACTGAGCCTGGCTGAGGAGACCGGTTATGCGAAGGGCCTGCTGACGGGCGTCGAGAGCGCCGTGCCGCGCTCGGTCCGCTTCGCTCCCACCTCCACCGCCACCGTGCGGCCTGTCTGCGGGCTCGTCGCAGCTGACCGACCCAGCCGGGGTCAGCTATCAGCTCTGCTCACGCAGCGAACGGAGATAGACCGAGGCCCAGGTGCGGAACGGGCGCCAGGCCTCCGACACCTCGGTCAGCGTTCGCTCGGCGCCGTAGCGTTCGGCGACCTCGGCCTCGAGCCGTCGCTCGTGGGTGGAGCGACGTCGGGGGCGTTCGCGCCCCGGATCAGCACCAGTTCTGCCGCGAAGGGACCCAGTCCCTTGACCTGCTGGATCCGGGCCATCGCGTCGCTCCGGGCTGAGCGCGCGCAGCCCGACGCCGTCCAGCTGACCGTCCAGCGCCGCCTCGGCCACGGCCTGCAGATATTCCGCCTTCCGGCCGGGCAGGTCGAGCTCGAGGCTGCGCAGCGTCTCCGGGGCCGGGAACGCGCCGTCCTCGCCGTGCTCGGCGATCAGCTCCGTCCGCAGCTTGGCCGCCTGGGTGATCCGGATCCGTTGGGACAGCACCGACCAGGCCGCGGCCTCGTAGGGGGAATGGAAACCGCACGGACGCAGCCCGGGCTGCCGCTCTTTCTGGGCCGCGCCGATCACCGGATCACGCTCGTCCGACCGCCGGCCAGGCCGTGGCGTCGACGTCCAGGGCGAGGAACCGAGCGGTCTGGGCTGCGGCCGCCGCCAGATCGCCCGGACCGGACACCTGATCGCGCCGTCGTCGCCGTGCTGCTCGACCACCACCTCGGCCCGGGACCAATCGGCCTCAACCAGGAACACGGTCCGCAGGGCCGCACCGCGACTGGGCGGCCAGTTCGGCCGGACCGAAGCCCTCCCAGAACGCGCGGCTGGTGGCCAACGACCACGGTCCGTGGACCTCGATGCTGACGGTGCTGCGCCATACCGATACCCCTGCCTCACGATGGGACTGCCTATCCCGCAGGCTCACGGGCACCACTGACCGCGGCTTAGGATCGCCCCATGACCGCCGCCGCAGCTGCCACGAGCGCCGCACCTGTCGCAGGCCCATGACCGAGCTGGCCCGAGACGAGGCCTCGCTGCGGCGCTTCCTGGAGGGATTGCCGGCAGTGGATCCGGTCGGCCTCGAACAGCGGGCCGCGGGCCTGGCCACCCGGTCGATCAAGAAGGAGTCCAAGCTGGCGGCGATCGATCTGGCCATCTCGATGGTCGATCTGACCACACTGGAGGGTGCCGACACCCCGGGCAAGGTCCGCAATCTGGCTCGCAAGGCCCTGCTGCCCGACCCCGGCGCGCCGGACACCCCGCGGGCGGCCGCGATCTGCATCTATCCCGATCTGGTCCACGTCGCCCGGCAGGAACTGGCCGGCTCCGGGCGTCCTGATCGCCTCGGTGGCCAGCGCGTTCCCGTCCGGCCGGTCCAGCCTGGAGGTCAAGCTGGCCGACACCCGCCTGGCCGTGGCCGCGGGTGCCGACGAGGTCGACATGGTGATCGATCGTGGCGCCTTCCTGGCCGGACGCTACGGCCTGGTGCACGATCAGATCGCCGCGATCAAGGAGGCGGCCGGTTCGGCACGGTTGAAGGTGATCTTGGAAACCGGCGAGCTCGGCACCTACGACAACGTCCGCCGCGCGTCCTGGCTGGCTCTGCTGGCCGGGGCCGACTTCATCAAGACCTCGACCGGCAAGGTGTCCCCCGCGGCCACCCTGCCCGTCATTCACGTGATGTTGCAGGCGGTCCGCGACTGGCAGCTGACCACCGGCGAGCAGCGGGCGGTCAAAGCGGCCGGCGGCATCCGGAGCGCCAAGGACGCGATCCGCTATCTGGTTGCGGTGAACGAGGTGGCCGGGCCGGCGTGGCTGGATCCGCACTGGTTCCGGTTCGGGGCCTCCTCGGTGCTGAACGATCTGATCATGCAACGTCGCACCCAGCATGAGGGCCACTACTGGGGCGCCGACTACGTGAGTGTCGACTGAGCCCGGTGTTGATATGGAACCGCGTTGATCATGGAACCGTGTTGATCATGGAACCGTGTTGATCATGAAGCTGGGTTGATCATGAAGAGGAGATGATCATGGACTGGGACTACGCACCGGCACCGGAGTCGGCGAGCATCGGCAAGATCAAGGACCGCTATCTTCCCTTCGTCGACGGGGAATTCGTCGAGGGCAAGGGAGCCGACGTCGACACCATCAATCCCGGCACCGGGGGCTGCTGGCCGCGGTGTCGACGTCCGGCAACGAGGACGTGGACGCCGCCGTCCAGGCCGCCCGGAGGGCCTACCGCGGCGCCTGGTCCAGGCTGACCGGCGCCCAGCGCGGCCAGATATCTGTTCCGGATCGCGCGCGGCATCGCCGAACGTTCGCGCGAGCTGGCGGTGGTGGAGTGCCTGGACAACGGCAAGCCGATCAAGGAAACCCGCGACTTCGACGTCCCGACCGCAGCGCAGCATTTCTTCTACCACGCCGGTTGGGCCGACAAGCTGGGTCATCTCGGGCTCGGTCCCGACCCACGTTCACTCGGGGTCGCCGGTCAGGTCATCCCGTGGAACTTCCCGCTGCTGATGGCGGCCTGGAAGATCGCCCCCGCGTTGGCCGCCGGCAACACCGTGGTGATCAAGCCGGCCGAGACCACACCATTGTCGATCCTGGTCCTGGCCGAGATCATCGCCGACGCGGATCTGCCGCCGGGCGTGGTGAACATCCTCACCGGCGCCGGCGACGTCGGCTCGGCGCTGGTCCAGCATCCTGGCCTGGACAAGGTCGCGTTCACCGGCTCGACCGAGGTCGGACGCCAGATTTGGCGCCAGCTGGCCGGAACCGGCCGCAAGGTCACCCTGGAGCTGGGCGGCAAAGGGGCCAACATCGTCTTCGCCGACGCCGCCCAGGACCAGGCCATCGAAGGGGTGGTGAACGGCATCTTCTTCAATCAGGGCCAGGTCTGCTGCGCCGGATCGCGACTGATCGTGCAGGAGTCGATCGCCGAAGAGTTCAGCGAACGGCTCAAGGCGCGGGTGGAGACGCTGCGGGTGGGCGACCCGATGGACAAGAACACCGACGTCGGCGCGATCAACTCCGCGGCCCAGTTGGAGCGGATCCGGGCCATGGTCGAGGTCGGTGACGCCGAGGGCGCCGAACGCTGGACCTCCTCGGCTTCCCTGCCCGGCAAGGGTTTCTATCTCGCCCCGACCATCTTCGACGGCGCGACCCCGTCGATGCGGATGGCCCGGGAGGAGATCTTCGGCCCGGTGTTGACCACGATCACCTTCCGCACCCCGGAGGAGGCACTGGCCAAGGCCAACAACACGCCCTACGGGCTGAGTGCCGGCGTGTGGACCGAGAAGGGATCCCGGGCGATGGCGATGGCGGCCGGCCTGCGGGCCGGGGTGATCTGGGACAACACGTTCAACCGGTTCGACCCGGCCGCCTGCTTCGGCGGCTACCGGCGAATCCGGATTCGGTCGCGAAGGCGGACCGGCCGGGCTGCTCGGCCTATCTGGATCCAGTGATGACGAACCCGTCAGAGGACCGGTGG
Organism: uncultured Actinomycetota bacterium; assembly: GCA_963711185.1. Classification (GTDB taxonomy): domain Bacteria; phylum Actinomycetota; class Actinomycetes; order Propionibacteriales; family Propionibacteriaceae; genus Microlunatus. The sequence goes on from CAVQDD010000016.1 coordinate 20,014, forward strand.
GGACGACATGACTGAGCACTCGCGGTGAGCAAGACCTACAAGCTGTTCATCGGTGGAGCCTTTCCCCGTTCGGAGTCCGGCCGCACCTACGTGGTCCGGGACGCCACCGGCAACTTCATGGCGAACGTGGCCCAGGCTTCCCGCAAGGACGCCCGGGACGCGGTCGTCGCCGCCCGCAAGGGATTCGGTGGCTGGTCGAGGGCCACGCCCTACAACCGCGGGCCAGGTGATCTACCGGATCGCCGAGATGCTGGAGGGCCGGTACCGCCGAGTTCGTCGACCTGATCGCCCGAGCACGGGCGTGACCAGGCGAGCCGCCACCGCCGAGGTCGAGGCCGCCGTCGAGCGGCTGGTGCACTATGCGGGCTGGACGGACAAGCTGGCCGCCGTCTTCGGCTCGGCCAATCCGGTGTCCGGTCCGTATTTCTGCTATTCGGCACCCGAACCGACCGGCGTGGTGGCGGTGTTCGCCCCGGGCGGGACACCGTTGCTGGGGCTGGTCTCGGTCCTCGCCCCGGTGATCGCCGGCGGGAACTCAGCGGTGGTGGTGGCCAGCCGAGGACGACCCGTGCGTGGCGATCGCTCTGGCCGAGGTGATCGCCACCGCCGACGTGCCCGCCGGGGTGATCAACATCCTGACCGGCACAGCGGCCGAAATGGCTCCGCAGCTGGCCGCCCACGCCGACGTCAACGCCCTCGACCTGACCGGCGCCGGCCCTGAACTGGCCGTCGACCTGGAACGCGCCGCCGCTGAAACCGTCAAGCGCGTCTACCGTCCGGGGGGCACCCCCGACTTCGCGGCATCTCCGGGGACCGCCCGACTGCGGGCGTTCCTGGAGATCAAGACGGTCTGGCATCCGACCGGCGCGCTCGGACTCAGCTCCGGCAGCGGGTACTGACGGCGGGTACTGAACGGCGGGTACTGAACGGCGGCTCCGCCGGCGCAGATCACCGAGTCGGTGACTGCTCACCGTCGCGCCGAGCCAGGCCGCGTCCGCGGGAAGCGATCTGGCGGGCGCCGGCGATCTCGGTCGCCACGTCGATGAGCACGCCCTCCTGCGGCAACGGCAGGTTCTTCGGATGCTGACCCTGTTGCAGCGCGTCCCGAAGGTCGTCCAGCGCGGCGGCGAGCTGGTCGACGTCGGCCTGCGGCCGGCGATCTCGCGCCGTAACGGGCCAACAGCACCAGGTGACTGAGCCGATCGGTCGCCCGTTCCAGCTGGGCGATCAGGGGCCACCAGGCGGCGGCCTGGGTCGAGGTCGGCGGCGGCTCGGCCAGACTGCTCTGCAGGGCAGCCCGAACGTCCGACATCGACCGATAGGCCTTTCGCCGAGCGACGCCGATCGCGGTCCGGTCCGGGCTGAACCCGACCCGGACGTAGCCGGCGAGGGCTTCCGCACCGTCGGCCACGGTGCGGCCCAGATTGGGTCGCCAGGTCGAGGGCCAGAAGAGATAACCCACGACCAGGACGACGCCGGCGCCGAGTGCGGTGTCGGCCAGTCGGGCCAGAATCAGGTTCGACTGAACCGGCGCTGCGAAGTCCAACAACAAGAACACCAGCGGGGTGAGGAAGGTGGACAGCATGCCGTAGTTGCGGCTCATCGCCAACGGGATGCCGAAAGCCAGCAAGGCCATCGGAATCAGCAGCCAGCCGCCGGTCGGGACCAGCTGCAGGATGAGCTGCGCCGAGCAACACGCCGACCATGGTGCCCAGGGTGCGCTGCAGTCCGCGGGCGAAGACCGAGCCCAGATCCGGCTTCAGCACCAGCGCGGCCGTCAGCAGGATCCAGTAGGGCTTCTGGACCGGGACCAGTTGGCGGACGACCTCGGCGACCATCATGGTGGCGCCGAGCCGGGCCGCAAAAATCCAGGCCGTGCGGCCGAACAGCAGGGCACTGTAGCGGCGGAGCCGGTGGGCCTGCCGGACCCCGCCCGGCACCGGAATGGGATCGTTCGGATCGACCTGGGCGGCCGCGACCTGCCGGATCGCCTCCAACATCGTCCGCTTCTGGGGCGTGTCGTCCAGCCCCGGGCGCCGTGGTCGCCAGGCGCGGTTCTCCTCCTCGACGGCCGCGGCGAGTTGGTCGACCAGGTCGGCCAGCTCGGGTGCTACCTCGCCTCGCCGCGAGTAACCGAAACTGGCGGCCACCAGGCGGGTCGCGGCGCTGATGGTGGCTGACAGTTCGCGCGAGGTCGGCGCGTCGACCGGCCGAGCGGGCGCGAGTCGAGACGATCACGTCGACGGCCTCGTTGATCTTGAGGCTGACCGCGTTCCGTTGGGCCGCACCCGCTTCGCGGTCCGGCCCGGCCGGATCACGCAGGAGCAGGCGGCAATGGCCCGGATCGGCGCCACCACCATCTCGCGGGGTTCGTCCTCGGCGTGGTCGAACCGCGACTGGACGAAGGACAAGAACATCGACCACGCCGCGCCGACCAGAAAGGCCGGGATGATGGCCAGGATCGGCACTCGCCCGACGACGCCACCGGAGATCGCGACGTAGACCAGCATCTGCAGACCGGCGAAGGACAAGGTGGCGTTGATCGAGCTCATCAGCGCCGACACGACGGCCAGCACGCCGACGACCAGCACCGCGAACACAGCCTTGACCGCGCGGTCAGTTGACCGACCAGCAGACCGATCAGCCCGGCGCCCACGCCCGGTCATGGTTCGACTGAAGCGCTGCAGATAGGTGCCGCCCCGGTCGCCGAAGGAGCCGACCAACGCGCCCATACCGAAGAAGATCGCCACCGCTGTCTGGCCGGTGAGCAGGAGCCGACAGCGAGCGGAGCGACGATGGTGAGCATCACCCGGGCCATGTCGCGCCACGGGATCGGGGCCTGCTTGGGCGCAAAATCCGGACCAGCCAGTCCGGGGCGATCGGATCGAGCCGGCTCGGGTCACGGCCGAGACTGCGCCGGTCGGCGGCGTCGATGGTCATGGCGTGGTCATCGTGGTCATGCCGTGATGCGTGGCAGTGGTCATGGCGTGGTCATGGCGTGGTCATGGCGTGGTCAGGGCGCTCGGCGGATCCGGATCGGGCCCTTGGCGGTGGACGGGTCGACCACCCGGCCCTGCTGGGTGATCTCGACCTCACCGGCGGCGACCAGTCGGCGGGCGGCGCGCCGGCGCCGGCTCCATCAGCTCTCGCCAGCGTCCGGGATCGACGGCGCGGGCGGCGTCCGAGGGGCAGATCGAGGAGCTCGCGGCCCGGCTGGCCAACAGGTCAGTGATCGCGGCTTCGAGCTTCCGGTCGACGGCGTTGATTCTGCGACGGCGGCAGGCGTCGCTGCAATAGGCGATGTCAGTCCCAGTTCTGTTCCCACTTCTTCCGCCAGGAGATCGTCCGGCCGCAGCTGCGGCAGATCTTGCTCGGAACATCCACGACCTCAGGTTATCGGGTCAGGTCGGGTCGATCGGCGCCCAGGCGGGTCCGGTACGACCGAGTTCGTCGTCCAGCTTGGCGAACAACGGGCGGGGCTTGGGCAGCGGAGTCCGACCTCGATCGGCCGACTCGCCCAGCGGGCCTGCTCGCCTGCGTACTCCCCCATCAGCACCGGATAGTCCGGGTCGGGGCCGTCCTCGCCGTCCTCGTGCACGGTGCGGATCTCGGGCTGGGCGGCCCAGACGCCGGTGCCGCCGAGCGCCTCGTGCATCTTCTGGGCGGCGTGCGGCAGGAACGGGGTCAGCATCGTGTTGGCGTCGGAGACGACCTGCAGCGTGGTGTGCAGCACGGTGTCGCGGCGGTCGGGGTCGTCTTCGCCGAGCTTCCAGGGCTCGGTCTCGGACAGATAGCGGTTGGCGGCACCGACCACCCGCATCGCCTCGTTGATCGCCTGCCGGAACTTGTTGCGACCGAGCAGCCCACCGACGGTCTCGAAGCCGGCCTGCGCGGTCGCCAGCAGCTCATGGTCGACGTCGCGCTGCTCCGGCGAAGCCGGGATGGCGCCGTTGTTCTTGTGGGCCATCGACAGCGAGCGGTTGACCAGATTGCCCCACTCGTTGGCCAGCTCGGAGTTGGTCCGGCGGACGAACTCGTCCCAGGTGAAGTCGGTGTCGGTCGTCTCCGGCCCGGCGGCGCTGATGAAGTAGCGCAGCGCGTCCGGGCCGAAGTCACGCAGGAAGTCGCCGACGTAGATCACCTTGTTGCGGCTGGTGGAGAACTTCGCCCCGCTCATGGTCAGGTACTCACTCGAGACCACCTCGCTGGGCAGGTTGAGCTTGCCCAACGGGCCGACCTGGCCGCCCGGTCACCCGGTCGCCGTCGTAGCCGAGCAGCATGCCCGGCCAGATGACGGAGTGGAAGACGATGTTGTCCTTGCCCATGAAGTAGTAGCGACAGCGACTCCGGGTCGAGCCACCACTGCTGCCAGGCCTCCGGATCGCCGATCCGCCTGGCCCATTCGATGCTAGGCCGACAGATAGCCGATCACCGCGTCGAACCAGACATAGATCCGCTTCATCGGCTGATCACGCCAGCCGTCCAGCGGGATCGGCACGCCCCAGTCCAGATCGCGGGTGATGGCCCGGGGTTTGAGTTCTTTGATCAGGTTCTCGCTGAACCGCAGCACGTTCGGGCGCCAGTCGGTCCGGGTCTACAGCCAGCTCGCCGAGCGATCCGGCCAGCGCCGGCAGGTCGAGGAAGAAGTGCTCGGTCTCGACGAACTTCGGGGTCTCGCCGTTGATCCGCGACTTCGGGTCGATCAGGTCGGCCGGGTCGAGCTGGTTGCCGCAGTTGTCGCACTGGTCGCCGCGGGCGCTGTCGTAGCCACAGATCGGGCAGGTGCCCTCGATGTAGCGGTCCGGCAGCGTGCGCCCGGTGGACGGGCTGACCGCGCCCAGCTGGGTCTTGGCGACCACGTAGCCGTTCTTGTACAGGGCAAGGAAAAGATCCTGGACGACCGCGTAGTGGTTGCGGGTGATGGTCCGGGTGAACAGGTCGTAGGAGAGCCCGAGGCCCTGCAGGTCCTCGACGATGACCCGGTTGTACTTGTCGGCGGCCTGCCGGTTGGTCAGCCCCTCGCGCTCGGCCTGGACGCCGATCGGGGTGCCGTGCTCGTCGGTGCCGGAGACCATCAGCACGTCGTGGCCGGTCATCCTCATGTAGCGGGAGAACACGTCGGAGGGGACACCGAAACCCGAGACGTGACCGATGTGGCGCGGGCCGTTGGCGTACGGCCAGGCCACCGCGGTCAACACATGAGAAGCCATGCCCCAACCCTACGGCGGGGAGGCGAACGGATTCTTACGCTTGTCGGTTCAGGGGGTTTCCTCCGGTCTTGGCCGACGATCTGATCCTGCTCATCCGACCGACGCAAACGCAACCGACCGGCCCGGTAGATAAAATTATTCTTCTCACTGCGACCTTGACGTCGTTTCTCACCGCGTGCTCCGATGAGCGCCAGAATCTCAACGCACAAAAGGATCTGACCATGGTGGACACCTCGGTTCGGTACGCGACTCGACGACTGGTCCGACGAGCGGTCGTCGCTGTCACCATGATCACGATCAGCGTGCTCTCGCTGCTGACGGCCACGCCGGCCCAAGCGGCGCCGACCCCGGGATCAGCACCGACGGTGCACATCTACGCCACCCAGGTCAACGTTCGCCATGGCGGCTCGGCCTGCAACTCTTCGCCATCGATCGGGAATTGCCCGACGGTGGGTGCGACCCTGAACGCCGGGAATCAGAAGGCGCTGTGCCAACGCCCGGGCCAGACCATCAGCGACGGCGGCTACTCCTCGAAGTATGGACCTGAGCGCGCTGAACAGCGGATCAGGCTTCGTCTCCAACGTCTACATCAGCGGTGCTGCACATCTGGCCGGCGTCCCCGACTGCCAGAGCGGCGACCCGGCCGGTGTGCACGTCTACGCGAGCAGCGTGACCGTCCGCTCCGGCGGGTCCGCCTGCACCAACTCACCATCGACCAGCAACTGCCCGACCGTGGTCACCCACGTCACCAACGCCACCGTCACCGCGCTCTGCCAGCAGTCCGGGCAGACCGTCAGCTACGACGGCTACAGCTCCGGCTACTGGAGTTGGGTGGTGCAGCCGGCCGGATCGGGCTTCGTCACGAACGTGTACATCAGCGGCGCCGCCCACATCGCCGGCGAACCGGACTGCTACAAGGCGCCGACCGCGCACGTTCCGGGCGCGCCGACCTCGGTGAAGGCGACCGGCGGGAACGCCTCGGCCAAGGTCACCTGGAGCGCCCCCTCGAGCAACGGCGGGGCCGCGATCAGCAGGTACACCGTGACCGCCAGCCCGGGCGGCAGGACCGCCACCGCGACCACGACCTCAGCCACCGTGACCGGGCTGACCAATAACACCAGCTACACCTTCACCGTGACCGCGACCAATAGCGCGGGCACCGGTGCGGCATCAGTCAGGTCGAACGCGGTCACTCCCGAGGGCGCGACCACCGCACCGGGAGCACCGACCGGAGTCACCGCGACCGCCGGTAACGCCCAAGCCGGTGTCAAGTGGACCGCGCCGACCAGTAATGGCGGCGCCACCATCAGCAAGTACACCGTGACGGCCAGCCCGGGCGGCAGGACCGCCACCGCGACCACGACGTCAGCCACTGTGACCGGGCTGACGAACGGCACCGGTTACACCTTCACCGTGACGGCGACCAACAGTGCCGGCACCGGTGCGGCATCAGTCAGGTCGAACGCGGTCACCCCGGCCGCCGGCCCACCCGACGTCACCAGCAAGCCGCAGACCACGAACAGCCACTACGTCCGCAATCGCGAGGGAACCTCGGCGGACCTGACCACGATGAAGGCCGAGGGCGCCTACGACGCCGGCCAGGCCTCGCCGAACCCGAGTCTGATCATGCTGTCCTACGGCCAGCAGGCGCCGCCACCCGATCAGGGTGCTACTCAGACCGGCGGCACCGGCGTGGGCATCACCGACCCGGAGATCGTCGCCGGGGCCAAGGCCTACATCGACGGCTGGCGCTCGAAGGATCCGAGCTCGCAACTGATGGTCGTGATCAGTCCGAACAACGACTCCGGCTGGATCGATGACGACGCCAGCGCGGCCGGCGCAGACTGGGCAAACAACGTGATCGATCCGGTGCTGACCTACGCAGGTGCCAACTACACCGGGGTCATCGTCGACGGCGGCATGGACATCGAGGACTGGGGCGGGGACGGGAGTCCAGCCGAGACGAAGACCTGGCTCAACTCCTTCCTCGGGGCGACCACCGCCGGCTTCGTCAACCACGGCGCGGCAAGCGGATGTCCCTTCAGCGGCGGTGGGGTCAACATCAACGGCGGTTGCAATGCCGGCTGGACCCAGGCCGACTACTTCGCCCTCTCCGGCGGGATCGCGCCGACCCGGATCAAGGTGCTACCGCAGATCTACAACGACGACATGGCACCGCAATGGGAGTACATCGACCTCTACGGGACGAGCAACGGCATGACCAAACTGAACTTCCTGGGCCCGTTGAGCGAGAACCGCGCCAACACTGAAGACAGCGGCTCCAACTCGGACCTCACCCCGACCGAGGCTTGGAATTCGCTCTGGGATCAGCTCCGCAGCAACTCGATGACCACCCAGACCAGTTTGCCGATCTCCACCGATCTGTTCGACGACTCGAAAACTCAGTCCCCACCGAAAATCTGATCTCGGCACGCGACACACCACTGGTCGCACAATCGAGAGGAGGACCGCAACCCTTCCCCGACCGGCGAGTCGTTGTGATCAATAGCAGTGAAATGGACCAGATCGGTGGCCAACCGATAGTCTGAGACCAGTGGACGGCGCTGACGCCCCGCTGCCGGCCGGCAGCCGACCATGATGCCTGGCTGCTCCTGACCTCTCCGCTTCCTGACCTCTCCGCTTCCGGACTCCGCGAAGGGATCCGCATGACCACCACCGCACCAGCCGAAGTGCCGCACGCCCTGGCCGACGCGCAGTCCGGACAACTCTCGGTGATCTCGGCGCTGCGCTCGCCGCGGCGGATGCGGATCGAGGTGCTGGGCGGGCTGGTCGTCGCCCTGGCGCTGATCCCGGAGGCGATCTCGTTCTCGATCATCGCCGGCGTCGATCCGCGGGTCGGCCTGTTCGCCTCGTTCACCATGGCCGTCACCATCGCCATCGTCGGCGGTCGGCCGGCGATGATCTCGGCCGCGACCGGCGCGGTGCGCTCTGGTCATCGCTCCGCTGGTCCGCCAGTACGGGATGGACTACCTGATCGTCACGGTGATCATGGCCGGGCTGTTCCAGATCGTGCTCAGCCTGCTCGGGGTCGCCAAGCTGATGCGGTTCGTGCCGCGCAGCGTGATGGTCGGCTTCGTCAACGCGCTGGCCATCCTGATCTTCACCGCGCAGGTGCCGAACCTGATCGGCGTCCCGTGGCTGGTCTATCCGATGGTCGCGGTCGGGGTCGCGATCATCGTGCTGCTGCCCAAGATCACCACCGGTGGTCCCGGCCCCGCTGGTCTCGATCATCGTGGTCACCGTGGCCGCGGTGACCATCGGGCTGAACGTGCCCACGGTCGGCGACCAGGGCGCCCTGCCGAAGAGCCTGCCGTCGCTGTTCATTCCGCACGTGCCGTTGACCCTGGGCACGCTGAAGATCGTCGCCCCGTTCGCGCTTGGGGATGGCCCTGGTCGGGCTGATGGAGTCGCTGATGACGGCCAAGCTGGTCGACGACATCACCGACTCGCACTCGATCAAGACCCGGGAGGCCTTCGGCCAGGGCGTGGCCAACGTCGTCACCGGCCTGTTCGGCGGCATGGGCGGTTGCGCGATGATCGGCCAGACCATGATCAACGTGAGAGGCTCGGGCGCCCGGACCCGGATCTCGACCTTCCTGGCCGGCGTGTTCCTGCTGATCCTGGTCGTCGGGCTCGGCGACTTCGTGGCCATCATCCCGATGGCCGCCCTGGTCGCGGTGATGGTGATGGTCTCGGTCGGCACCTTCGACTGGCACAGCATCCATCCGCGGACGCTGCGCCGGATGCCGCTCAGCGCCACCGTGATCATGGTCTTGACCGTGGTCGCCACGGTCGCCACCGGCAACCTGGCCATCGGCGTCGCCGTCGGGGTGATCATGGCGATGATCTTCTTCGCCCGCCGGGTCGCGCACTTCACCGAGGTCGTCGACGTCGAGTCCGCCGAGCCGGACACCCGGACCTACGCCGTCCGCGGCGTGCTGTTCTTCGCCTCCAGCAACGATCTGGTCACCCAGTTCGACTATGCCGACGACCCGGCGAACGTGATCATCGACCTCAGCCAGGCCCAGATCTATGACTCCTCCACCGTGGCCGCGCTGGACGCGATCGAGATCAAGTACGCGCAGAAGGGCAAGAAGTGTTCGATCATCGGCCTGAACGAGCCGAGCCTGGCCTGGCACAGCAAGCTGACCGGACGGCTCGGCTCCGCCTGAGGCGACTGGCGGTGCTGCTGTCCTGGCGGACCCCGGCTTTTCTCGCAGAGCCTCGGCTACCACGCCGGCCAACCGGCATCAGCTCAGCCAGCGCAGCGACGCCCCGTGCTGGTGGCTCCAGCCCACCGGACGACCATCCAGCCCGAGCAGGAAGTACGGCTCAGCCGGCGGCGGGCCGGCGCTCGCAGTGATCTCCGGCAGCACCCGAGGGTCTTCGTTGCTGACCCAGTGGCACGGCGCCGTCCGCGACCAGCCGGCCATCATCGCCGCGAACTGCTCCCGCCCGGACCGGTCGAGATAGCCGATCACCGCGCTGTGGAAGACCACGACCCGGCCGTGGCGAGCCACCCTCGACACCAGTTCGGGCAGCAGGTCGAGCAGATCGCCGGTGATCAGCTCAGGTGGCTCGCGCCGGGCGATCCTCGATCGCCGTCCGCAACCGGCCCGCCGCTCGTGCTGCTCGGGCCAGACCAGGATTCTCCAACCAGGCCATCGACATCGTCGTCGGCGACGTCCAACGGGTTCAGGTCGACCCCGCCTCGCCAGCTCACTTCCAGCGACGCCGTCGGCAACGGCATCGGACCGGAGACCGCGCAGGGCAACTCCCTCGGCCTGTCCTCACCGGCGTCGCTCAGTTGACCCGCCGGAGCCCAGTCATAGTCGTAGCGATCCGGATAGAGACACAATCCCGCACTCGGCCCGACCTCCAGCAGCGCGATCGGCCCGTCGCCCGGCAGCAGTCGCGAACACCGGCATCAGGGTGGCCAGTCGTCCGACCTCGTTGGTCTGGGTGGCCCGGGTCATGATCGTCGCCCGAATCGCCCCGTCGTCGCCGAGCAGGGCTGCGCGCAGACCTTCGTAGGGGCCAGGCGCCTCGACTCCGTGCCAACGGGCTGCGGCGAAGACCAGATTCGGCTGCTGCTTGGGTCGGGGCAGGGTGCCGATCCAGCGCAGCACGTCGGCGTCGGCGGCCACCGCGAGCGACCACTGCGTGAAGCAGTCCGACTGACCGGCGGTCGCTGCGGCGAAGTCGCGGTAGCGGGAGATCAGCCGGGACCGGTCGCTCATCGGCCGGCCAGTCAGCCCTCATCGACCAGCGCCGCGTAGCCGGGGACGATCACGTCCTCGATCAGGCCGCCGACGCTCCAGGAAGGGCAGGAAGCAGCTCTTGGCCGCGTTCAGCGTGCAGGCCCGGACGTCGTTCAGATCCCAGCCGAACGCTTCGCTGAGCCGACTGAACTCCTTGGTCATCGAGGTGCCGCTCATCAGCCGGTTGTCGGTGTTGACCGTGGTCCGGAAGCCGGCCCGGTAGAGCAGATCGATGGGATGTGCAGCGATCGAGTCCGCGGCCCCGGTCTGCACGTTGGAGGTCGGACACAGTTCCAGCGCGGTCCGGTCGTCGCGCAGATAGCCGGCCAGCGCACCTACCGTCGGACCGCCGTCCGCACCGGCCTCGATGTCGTCGATCAACCGGGTGCCGTGACCGATCCGGTCCGCACCGCACTGCTGGACGGCCTGCCAGATCGACGGCAGCCCGAACGCCTCGCCGGCGTGGATGGTGATCTTCATGTTGTGGGCCTTGAGCCGCTCGATCGCCGGCAACAGCGCACTCGGCGGGAACCCCGCCTCGGGACCGGCGATGTCGAAGCCGACCACACCCTGATCACGTAACGCCACAGCGAGGTCGGCGATCTCGACCGAGTCGTCCTGGTGGCGCAGCGCGGTGAGCAGCTGGCCGACCTGGATCGACCTTCCGTCGGCCCGAGCGGCCTCCACCCCCTCGTCCAGACCGGCCTGGACCGCCGTCACCGCCTCGGTCAGGCTCAGTCCGCCGGCGACGTGCTGGCTGGGCGCCCACCGGGTCTCGGCGTAGACGACCCCGTCGGCCACCATGTCCTCGACGTACTCACGAGCCACCCGCCGCAGCGCGGCCGCGGTCTGCATCACCGCCACCGTGTGGGTGAAAGTCTCCAGATAGCTGACCAACGATCCCGAGCTGGCCGCCTCGAAGAACCAGCGACCGAGGCTCTTCGGCGTTGTCGGCCGGAAGATCGTGGCCGATCTCGGTGGCGAGCTCGAAGACGGTCTGCAGGACGGAGCCCACCGTCCAGATGATCATGGAGCAGCACCTTCGGGGCGCGCCGGATCAGTTCGGCGTCGATCGGCATCTGGTGAATCCTTCGTTTTGGTTCGGGCAACGGTCGGGCACCGGCCCGAGTCAGCGGGTCGTCGAGATCGTGCGGGCCGAAGGCGTCCGGAAGCACCTCGGTCATCGGCCACGATGCCGCGTGGGGTGTCGACCAGCAGGTCGGGTCCGCCATGCTCCCACAGCAACTGGCGACAGCGGCCGCAGGGCATCAGCAGCGCCCCTTACCGTCCACGCAGGCGAACGCGGCCAGGGTGCCCGCCGCCGCCGACGACCAACGCGGAGACCAGACTGCACTCCGCGCAGAGGGTGACCCCGTAGGAGGCGTTCTCCACATTGGCAGCCGACGACCGTCCGGCCGTCGGTCGATGAGCGCCGCCGCCCCGACCGGGAAGTGCGAGTACGGGCACATAGGCCTTGGCGCTGACCTCGCGGGCGGCGTCGCGCAGCGCGTCCCAATCGACGTCCTGCTTCGGCGTCTGATCGGCGTCGTGTCATGGTCAACCCTTCTCGTACGGTTCGCCGTCGGCGCGCCGGTGGCCGGACCTTGCCGATCAGGCCGGCCACCGCGATGATCGGTGGCCAGCGTAGGGCAACAGCAGCAGGAACTGGCTGGGGATGGGCGTGCTCAGCGTCTGCATCTGCGATCCCATCTGCGTGACGAAGCCGAAGAACAGCGCCATCAGCGCGGCCAGCACCGGATGCCAGCGGCCCATGATCAACGCGGCCAGGGCGATGAATCCGTTGCCGACGGTGAAATCCTTGCCGAACGAGCCGGTCGCGCCCAGGGTGAAGAAGGCGCCGCCGAGCCCGGCGAAAGTCGCCACCGGCCAGCACCGCCGACCAGCGGACGGCGACCACGTTGATCCCGACCACCTCGGCCGCCTGCGGGTGCTCGCCGACCGAACGGATCCGCAGACCCCAGCTCGTCTTGAACAGCAACAGCCAGACGAGCACCACCGACGACGACCGCCAGGTAGGCCAGCATCGGCTGGTCGAACAGCACCACGCCGAAGAACGGGATGCCGGACAGGCCCGGGATGGCCAGCGACGTCATCACCGGCGCGCTGTTCAGCGCGTCCGCTTCGGATGCACCAACTGGTCGAACAGGAAACCGGTGATGCCGCTGGCGAACACGTTCAGCACCACCCCGAGGACGACCTGGTTGACCCGCAGCCCGATCGCGAACAGGGCCAGCAGCGCGGCCATGCCCGAGTCCGGCGACCATGGCCGAGACGATCGCGGCCAGCAGCGACTGGGTCAGGCTGCCGACCACGGCGGCGCACGAACGCGGCGACCAGGAACTGTCCCTCGATGGCCACGTTCGACCACCCCGGCCCGCTCGCACAGCACCCCGCACAGGGCGCCGAGGACGAGCGGGGTGGCCAGGCTGAGGGTGCCGGCGAACTGATTCTCCACCGGGAACGGCAGATCGCGTCCGGACGCCGCCCAGCTGAGGAAACCGAGGGTGAAGGCGAGCCCGCCGATCGTCCCGGCCAGCGCCGGCAGCCGGCCGTGCAGCCGACCGGAGAGGAAGCCGGCGCCGGCGAGCAGACAGAGCACCGCGCAGATCGCGACCGTCGGCAGCCCAGGCAGCGAGACGGTGGGCAGTTGGACGGCGTCGAAGGCGTTGGAGAGGGCGAACCGGGCCCGGCCGCGGGTGGAGGCGAGCAGGATCAGCAGCAGCACGCCGACCACGCCGATCAGCGCGCCGGTGGACAGCCGCTGCCGGCGGCTGTTCGCGGGCCTCCAGCCGGGTGCTCACGCGAGCCCTCCGGAGGAGGCGGGCATCGCGTCGCCGGTCCGACCGCGCCCCGCAGGAACGGCACCAGCCTGGTGACCAGCAGCGGCGCGGCCACGAACATCACGATCAACGCCTGCAACACCGTCGTCAGGGTCAGCGGGGTCTGCGCGGTGCTTTGCATGGCCAGCCCGCCGGCGTGCAGAGCGCCGAACAACAGCCCGGCCAGCACCGTACCCAGCGGTCGGGACCGGCCGAGCAGGGCGACGGTGATCGCGTCGAAACCGATCGTCCCGACGATGCCGGCCGACAGCGGCACCGGGGTGCCGTAGGTGGTCGGCCCGAGCGCGGCCTGGACGCCGGCCAGACCGGCCAACGCCCCGGCCAACGTCATGGCGATGATCATGGTCCGGGCCACACTCATTCCGGCGGTGGCGGCGGCGTTCGGGTTGGCCCCGACGGCCCGGATGGCGAAGCCCACGGTGGAGCGTTCGAGCAACCACCACACCCCGACGGCGGCGGCCAAAGCCAGGAAGAACCCGAGATGGAGCTGGGTACCGGCCAACCGCGGGAAGGTGGCGTTCCAGTCCACCACCGGCGAGATCGGGTCGGTCCGGCCCGGACGCTGGAAGGCGGTGGTGGTCAGCAGATAGGCCAGCAACCCCGCCGCGACGTAGTTCAGCATGATGGTCGACGATCACCTCGTGCGCGCCGGTCCTGGCCTTGAGCCAGCCGACGATGCCGCCCCAGATCGCGCCGCCGACCAGCCCGGCGAGGACGGCCACGATCAACTGGACGCCCGGCGGCAGGTGCCAGCTGAAGCCCACGTAGGCGGCCAGGATCGCCCCCCAGATCGCCTGGCCCTGGGCGCCGATGTTGAACAGGCCGGCCCGGAAGGCCAGCGCGACGCCGAGACCGCCGCAGATCAGCGGCGCGGCCTGGGCGCTCGACTCGGTGATCGCCCCCCAACTGCCCAGGGAACCCTCGAACAACGCGAAGTAGGCACGGCCCACCTTGGTCGCTGCCGCCTGAGCGAAGTCGCCCGGTCGGTAGAAGAAGTAGCCGGCGGTGGCGGTGACCGTCGGGTCGGTGACGATCATCAGGACCGCCCCGACCAGGAAGGCCAGCACGAAGGCGACGACGGTGATGGCCAGGTCGCCCCACGGGAAGGGCGATCGGCGGGTCCGCGGGGCGGGAACGTCCGGTTCGCTCATGTCAACACGTCCTCATCCGTCTCATGCCGCTGACCGACCGAAGCGAACGCCTCCTCGCTGGAGACGCCGGCCATCATCAGATCCGAGCACCTCGCGTGAGGTGTGAGCGGGAACGATGCCGACGATCCGGCCGGCGCACATCACCGCGATCCGGTCGGCCAGCGCCAGCACCTCGTCCAGTTCGGTGGAGACGATCAGCACCGCGGTGCCGGCGTCGCGGGCGGCGACCAGCCGGGCGTGCAGGAACTCGATCGCGCCGACGTCCACCCCGCGGGTCGGCTGGTTGGCGATCATCACCGCCAGCGGCCGCGACATCTCCCGGGCCAGCACGACCTTCTGCTGATTGCCGCCGGACAGGGCCGAGACCGGCGCCTCCACCGACTGGGTGCGGATGTCGAACTCCTCGACCAACCCGGCGGCGTTGCTGCGGATCTTGGCCAGGTCCAGGGCGAGACCGCGGGAGAACGGCTGCTCGGTGAAGCTGTTCAGCACCAGGTTCTCCGCGACCGAGAAGCCGGCCACGAAGCCGTCGTGCTGACGGTCCTCGGGGACGAAGCCGAGCCCGGCGTCGATCCGCTGCCGCGGGGTGAACGTGGTTACCGGCCGGCCGTCGAGGGAGATCGAGCCGGCGTTGATCGCGGTGATGCCCGAGCAGCGCGTCGGCCAGCTCGGTCTGGCCGTTGCCCTGCACGCCGGCGATGCAGACGATCTCGCCGCCGGCGACGTCCAGGTCGAGTCCGGTGACCACCGGAACTCCGGCCGGGCTGATCACCGACAGACCGCGGACGGACAGTCGCGCCTCGCCGCCGGCTTCGGCCGTCTCCTTGGCCACGCGTCAGGTTGACCGAACGGCCGACCATCAGCTCGGCCAGCTCGGCCGCGGACTCCCCCGGCTCGGCGGTGCCGACCACCTGGCCACGCCGGATCACCGTGATCCGGTCGGCGATCTCGCGGACCTCGCGCAGCTTGTGGGTGATGAAGACGATCGCCTTGCCGTCGTCGCGGAGCGTCCGCATCACCCCCATCAGCTCGTCGGTCTCCTGCGGGGTCAGCACTGCGGTCGGCTCGTCGAAGATCAGGAACCGGGCGTCGTTGGCCAGCGCTTTGAGGATCTCCACCCGCTGCTGGATGCCGACCGGCAGATCCTCGATCCGGGCGTCCGGATCGACGTCGAAGCCGTAGCGCTCGGACAACTCCCGGACCCGGCGCCGGGCCCGCCGCAGATCCAGCAGCCCCCGACCTTCGCGGCCGAGGATCAGGTTCTCGGCCACGCTGAACACCTCGACCAGCATGAAGTGCTGATGGACCATCCCGATCCCGGCGCCGATCGCCTGCTTCGGGTTGTCGATCCGCAACGGCGCACCGTCGATCAGGATCTCGCCCTCATCAGGCTGCAGCAGCCCGTAGAGCACGTTCATCAGCGTCGACTTACCGGCGCCGTTCTCGCCGAGCAGGCAGTGGATCTCACCCGGCACCACGTTCAGATCGATGGCGTTGTTGGCCACCAGCGACCCGAACCGCTTGGTGATGCCCCGGAGCTGCAGCGCACCGTGCGGGCCCGGGCCTTTGTTCATGATGGCTGCGAGCTCACGAAGACGGCTGGGACTTCGACGTGATGGTGATCTTGCCGGACTGGATGTCGGTCTTCAACTGGTCGATCTCGGACTTGGTCGCGGCCGGGATCTTGGCATCCCAGTCGTGATAAGGAGTGAGCCCGGTGCCGCCGTTCTTCAGCGTCCCGACGAACGGGGTGGCCGAGTACTTGCTCTGGATGGCGCTCTGCACGGTGTCCTGCACCGCCACGTCCATGCCCTTGAACACGCTGGTCATGATGTTGGCGCAGTAGCTCGGCTGGGTGTCACAGCCGTCGGCGTCGACCCAGATCGCGTTCACCTTGCCACCGCTGGCCTTGGCCACCTGCAGCGCGCCGACACCGGCGCCGCCGGCCACCGGGAACAGGATGTCCGCACCCTGACTGACCAGGGCGTTGGCGGTCTGCTGTCCGCCGGAGGTGTTCTGGAACGGGTCGTTGCCGGGGACGAACTGGCCGTCCTGCTTGGCGGCGTCCCAGCCCAGCACCTGGACGCTCTTGTTCTTGGTCTGGTTGTAGTAGGCGACGCCCTGGGCGAAGCCGTCCATGTAGACGGTGACGGTCGGGATCTTCAGCCCGCCGAAGGTGCCGACCTTGCCGGTCTTGGTCATCGCGGCGGCCAGATAGCCGCCCATGAACGCCGACTGCGCGGTGTTGAACACCAGCGGCTTGAGGTTCTTCACGCCTGAGAACTTGGGGTCGTTGTCGTCGACGATGGCGAACTTGACGTTCGGGTTGGCCTTGGCCGCGGCCAGGGTGGAGTCGGCCAGCAGGAAGCCGACCGAGACGACCATGTTGCAGTCCGCGCCGACCATCGCCGACAGGTTCTTGGCGTAGTCCGAGGCGCTCTGGGACTCGATCTGGTCGGTCTGGATGCCGAGGGCGGTCTTCGCGTCGGTCAGCCCCTTCAACGAGGTCTGGTTGAACGACTTGTCGTCGAAGCCGGCCGTATCGGAGACCATGCAGGCCTTGTAGTCCACGCTGCTGGCGGCCGCCGAACTGGCTCCGGAGCTCGCGCCGGTGGTCGTGCCGGATGGCGTCGAGCCGGCCGTCCCCGGCGGCTGGGCGCAGCTGGTCAGGCCGAGCGCGGTGACGCTGAGCAGGGCGGGTGCGGCGACCAGCAGTCGCCGGATGGTGGCTTTCTTCACCTGATGCCTCCTCGGCACGAGTAGCCCCCGGTGCTCGCCGGCTCGGGGGTCTCCGACGCGGCGGTATCGGCCCCGACAACCACCTCCGGTCGGAGGTCAGCCGCCCGAACATTTCCCGTCCGACGGGCCGATCTGCATGGGCTTTGCCGCACTGTAGTCATCCCCGCCGGGGTTTGTCTCGTCGGCGTCGGCGGGTCGGCAGGCGTGATACCCGTTTGTGATCCGATCGGCTCTCAGCGGCTGATCGGTTGCTGCCGGGTGGCGACGCCGGCCAGCAGCTTGACCCCGACCTCGATCGCGCCCTCATCGACGGTGAAGGTCGGCTGGTGGATGTCGGTGAAGGAGTCGACACCGACCTGGCGGACCCCGAGCCGGGCCATCGCACCGGGCACCTGCTGCAACATCCAGGAGAAGTCCTCGCCGCCGAGGGACTGTTCAGTCGGCTCGATCGACATCCCGCCGAGGAACCGGTCGGCCGACTCGGTCAGCCGGCGGACGCCCTCGGCGTGGTTCACCGTCGGCGGGATGCCAGGGATCATCTCGACCTCGACCTTGACCCCGAACGGGTCGGCCAACTCGGTGATGATCTCGGGCAGCATGTCCTCGGCGATCTTCCAGCCCTCCACGTGCAGGGCCCGCATGGTGCCCTCCAGCTCGCCCTCGCTGGGGATGGCGTTGGCCGCGGTGCCGGCCTGGATCCGGCCCCAGATGAGCGAGGCACCGCCCCGAGGATCGATCCGGCGGGACAGCAGCAGCGGCGTCGAGGTGGCGACCAGGCTCAGCGCCCCGACCACGTCGGCGGTCAGGTGCGGACGCGAGGTGTGACCGCCGGCGCCGCTGACCCGGACCAGCACCCGGTCGCAGGCCGCGGTGATCGGCCCGACCTTGAGCCCGATCTTGCCCACCTCGACCTTCGGGTCGCAGTGCACCGCGTAGACCTCGGAGACCCCGTCCAGGGCGCCGCCGGCGATGGCGTCCAGCGACCCGCAGGGGCTGGCCTCCTCGGCCGGCTGGAAGATCAACCGCACCGGACGGGTCAGTTCGTGGTGGTCGCGTAGCTCGGCCAGGATCAGCCCGACCCCGAGCACGATGGTGGTGTGCACGTCGTGGCCGCAGGCGTGGCAGACCCCCGGATTCTGTGAGCGGTAGTCGACGTTCTTGCCGTCGGCGATGGGCAGCGCGTCGATGTCGGCGCGCAGGCCGACCATCTTCTGCCGGGCCGCACTGCCGTCGGAACCGTCCAGCCCCACGGGGACGATGTCGCAGAGCACTCCGGTGCCGACCGGCAGCACCCGCGGCTCCAGCCCGGCCCCGGTCAGGATCTCGCAGATCCGCCGGGTGGTCCGGTGCTCCCTCCGGGCGACTTCGGGGTGGGCGTGGATGTCCCGGCGGATCTGGATCAGATCCGGCAGCAGGGCGTGCGCCGCCTGCTCGATCGCTTCGGCCAACGGCGTCCGGACATCATGCACTGCCCGATCTTTGCACGTGCGCTGCCGGCGTTCGGCCACGACCGGCGTTCTGTAAGACCTGCCACGAAGCTGTAACACGAGCCTTAGGGTCGGTGGGTGGGGTCAGCCGAGTCCCAGCACGATCGACCACAGCACGATCGACCACAGCACGATCGACCACAGCACGATCGACCACAGCACGATCGACCACAGCACGATCGACCACAGCACGATCGACACAGCACGATCGACTACAGCACGATCGACCACAGCACGATCGACCACAGCACGATCGACCACAGCACGATCGACCACAGCACGATCGACCACAGCACGATCGACCACAGCACGATCGACCACAGCACGATCGACTACAGATAGAGATCTGACCGGGTAGACACGGTCGGATCTCTATCCCGGATCGGGCCATTTGACATTGCCTGTGGATGACGGCGCTTCGCGGGTGCTTTTCGGCCGCAAGCTGATGGGGTGATGGCACGGCACCGGGTTCCGGACACCATCGAGCGGCTGGTTGGCGAGCAAGCAGGCGTGATCAGCCGGGAACAAGCGGTCGGGCTCGGCCTCACCCGGCACAGCGTCGCCAGGCTCGTCGACACCGGTTCCTGGCAGCGGCTGATCCCCGGAATGTTCCTGGTCGCGGGTGGCCGGCCGAGCTGGCAGAGCTGGGCCTGGACGGCCGTCCTGCAGGGTGGCCCCGGAGCCCGACTGACCGGCGTCGGCGCCGCCTTCGTTCACGGCCTGGTCGACCAGGCACCCTCGGAGTTGGTGGTACTGATCCCGGCTGATCGTGGGCCGTTGCGGTCCCGGCACGGCGACATCAGCTGGCGGTTCCGACGGGAGACGGCGGGGCTTCGGGACCGCCGGACGATCGGTTCGCCGCCGGCGGTCACGGTCGATGATGCCGTGCTCGATCTGGTGTCCGCAGCAGCCCGGCCGGAAGATGTCGTCGGATGGGTCACCGCGGCGGTGCAGCGGCGTTCGACGACACCAGCCAGGCTTCACTCAGCGGCCGCTCGTCGCCCTACGCTGCGCCACCGGACGTTGTTCGACCAACTGGTAGACGATGTCTGCGCCGGCGCCCAGAGCGCACTGGAGCTGCGCTATCTGCGCGATGTCGAGCGTGCGCACGGCCTGCCGGACGGCATCCGTCAGGTCAGGCGGCGGGGTACCCGGGCCGACGTTCTGTACGCCGACTACGGGCTGCTGATCGAACTCGACGGTCGCCCCGGCCACGTCGGCGAGGGCGCCTTTCGCGACATGCGCCGAGACAACTCGGCGACGACGGACGGCCTGGCGACACTGCGTTACGGGTGGTCGGACGTGACCGGCTCCGGCTGCCTGGTGGCCCGACAGGTCACGCACACCCTGCAGCTGCGGGGTTGGCCCGGCCCCCTGCTGCCCTGTCGGCTCTGCTGTCGCGTCCCAGATAGAGATCCGGCCGGGTAGACGCGGTCGGATCTCTATCTGTAGCAGTCAGAAGTGCTCGCTCGGGCTGTAGGTGCCCCAGACCTCGCGGAGGGCGTCGCAGACCTCGCCGACGGTGGCCCGGAGCGCCAGCGCGTCACGCAACGGGTAGAGCACGTTGTCGGTCCCGGCCGCCGCGGTCCTGATCGCGGCCAGTGCCTTCTCGACCGCGGCTGCGTCCCGCCCGACCCGCAGCTCTGCGAGCCGGGCGGCCTGCTCGGTCTCGATCGCGGGATCGACCCGCAGCGGCTCGTAGGGCTCCTCGGTGTCGGCCACGAACCGGTTGACGCCGACCACCACCCTTTCGCCGGCGTCGATCTGTTGCGCCACGGCGTAGGCGGTCTGCTCGATCTCGCTCTTCTGGAAGCCCTCCTCGATCGCCGCCACCGCACCGCCGCGCTCGCTCGACCGCCTCGATCAACTCCAGCGCCGCCGCCTCGACGTCATCGGTGAGCGACTCGACAGCGTAGGAGCCGGCGAACGGATCGACCGTCTTGGTCACGTCGGTCTCGTAGGCCAGCACCTGCTGGGTCCGTAGGGCCAACCGAGCCGCCTTGGCGCTCGGCAGGGCCAGCGCCTCGTCGAAGGAGTTGGTGTGCAACGACTGGGTGCCGCCGAAGATCGCGGCCAGCGCCTGGACGGTCACCCGGGCCAGATTCACCTCGGGCTGCTGGGCGGTCAGCTGCACGCCGGCCGTCTGGGTGTGGAACCGCAGCATCAGCGACTTCGGGTCGAGCGCCCCGAACCGGTCGCGCATCAGGTGGGCCCAGATCCGCCGGGCGGCCCGGAACTTTGCCACCTCCTCCAGCAGCGTGGTCCGGGAGACGAAGAAGAAGCTCAACCGCGGTGCGAAGTCGTCGACGCGGAGCCCGGCGGCCAGCGCCGCCTCGACGTAGGCGATCCCGTTGGCCAGGGTGAAGCCGATCTCCTGCGCCGGGTTCGCACCCGCCTCGGCCATGTGGTAGCCGGAGATCGAGATCGTGTTCCAGCGCGGCAGCACCGCCGCGCAGTAGCCGAACGTGTCGCTGACCAGCCGCAGACTCGGTGCCGGCGGATAGATGTAGGTGCCGCGGGCGATGTATTCCTTGAGCACGTCGTTCTGCGCGGTACCGGTCAGCTGGGCCGGGTCGACGCCCTGCTCCTGCGCCACCAGCTGGTAGAGCAGCATCAGCACCGCGGCCGGCGCGTTGATGGTCATCGAGGTCGACACCTGGGCCAGTGGGATCTGATCGAACAGCAGCCGCATGTCCTCGATCGAGTCGATCGCCACCCCGACCCGCCCGACCTCTCCGGCGGCGATCTCGGCGTCGGAGTCGTAGCCCATCTGGGTCGGCAGATCGAAGGCCACCGACAGCCCCATGGTGCCGTTGGCGATCAGCTCCCGATAACGCTGGTTGGACTCCCGGGCGGTGCCGAAGCCGGCGTACTGGCGCATCGTCCACGGCCGGGCGGTGTACATCGAGGCGTACGGGCCGCGGGTGTAAGGGAACTCACCCGGGCGACCGAGTCGCTCCGTCGGGTCGAAGTCGGCCAGCACGTCGGCGGAATAGACCGCTTCGAACGGCGTGCCGGACTCGGTGGAACCCCCGGGGTCATTCACGCGGCTCGCCTCGTCTCCCTCGCTCGTGCTGGTGTGTGATTGCTGGTCATGATGCGCTGCGGACCAGCATCTCAGCCGCACCGACGATCATCCGGGTCTCCCCGGCCCAGTCACGTTCCTGACCGCGGTACGGACCGGTGGCCAACGAGATCGCCACCGCCGCCGCGCGCAACCGGAGTTCGATCGGGTCGACCCGGGTGTCGAAGACGGCCAGCCAGTCCGCGACCAGCTGCCGCACCCGTTCGGCCTGCTCGTCGTTCATCCGCTGGACGGTGGTCAGGTGGGCGATCAGGCAGCCGAGGTCGTCGGCCCGTCGACCCGGACCGATCGTGTCGACGTCGAGGACGCCGCTGACCCGGCCGCCCGCCACGAAGACCTGAGCCTCGTAGAAGTCGCCGTGGGTCGGTTCGTCGCCGGGTGACAGTCCGGCGAGGCCGGTCTGGATCGCCTCGACCAACCGGGCGAGCCTCCGGTCCAGCTCCGGCAGCGCCCGGGCGACCATCCGGGCGTACTGTCCGAGCGCGTCGACCCACGGTGCCCGGCGCTCCAACCCGGCTACCCGAGCCGGCATCGCGTCCAGCAGTGCCACCAGATCGGCGGCACGGCATGGCTGCTGCGGGTCGAAGATCGCCTGCGCCAACGGTCGACCCCGGAGCTGCGCGGTCACCAGCAAGCCGTCGGCCGAGGCCACCAGCACCGGTGGAGACGGCAGACCTGCCTCGGCCAGCAGCTGATGACGCAACAACAACGGCCCGAAGACCCGCGGCCGGACCACCTTGACGTAGACGGTCTGCGGCCCGCCGGGAAGCCGCACGGTGGCCCGGAGCACCGCGCGGCGGCGGGGGCGGTAGCCGACCATGGTGAGAGTCAGCTCGTCGCTGCGCACCGGGACGCCGAACGTCCGTTGCTCGGTGAACAGCTCGGCCAGCTGGACCGGAAACGCGGCCCGATCGAGGGCCGGCAGATCGGGATCGTGCGGGTACAGCCAGACTGCCACCTCCCGACGGCCGTCGGCGAACACCACCGCCCGCGCGTCCGCCGCCGACGGGCCCCCGATCCGGGCGCTGGCCCCCAGCAACTCCTCCCGGCGGCCGAACGGCCAGTCGATCACCGCGCGGTAGGTCGCCGTGGTCGACTGCAGCGGGTTGGCGTCGACGTGGTCGAGCCTCCAGGAGACCAGGCTGCCGCCGCCGTGCCGAGCGGCCGCGCGCAGCAGGTCGCCGACGGCCTCGGAGGTCAGCAGCGCCGAACCGTCGTCCCGGAGTTCGGGCCCGGGGGTAGGGCCGGACGTCACCGCGGCTCCACCCTGCGGTCGAAGCGCTGCCCCTCCGGTTTGGGTGCGGTGAGGTAGAAGACCAGCAGCGGGATCTGGATGAGGAGCACGACAGCAGTGACCGCCAGGAGGACCAGCCCGCCGGTCAGCGCCTGTGCCGACGGCGCCTCGCCGGGGGTGAACGTGGTGACGCTCACCGGGTGCACCAACTGCACGACGGAGGAGCCCCAGGACGGAACGGCGAGCAGGTACCACCAGCCGCTCCGGTTGGCGTCGTGCAGCCGACGGATCGCCAGCGCGAACCGGGGCACGATCGTCGCCAACAGCCAGACGCCGCTGAGCACGGTTGAAGCGGTGAAGCCGCGGCTGGCTGTGGTGAGCGAGGCCAGGCTCATCCCCGCAGAAGCCACGTGCACCGCCAGACCGATCACGCCGAGCACGATCCCGACCATGAGGCTGCACAGCATCCACCACCAGAACTCGCTGCGGCTGGCCCGCCCGCTGAAGGTGGCGTACTTGAGCCAGAACCGTTTGAACGCCTCGACGATGCTCGCGTCATAGAATGGCTGGTCGAGCGTCACCGGGGACGCCGTTCCCGGTGCTGGGCGCCCGTACGGGACCTGGCCGTAGGGATTCTGGTCGTACGGGTTCTGGTCGTACGGGTTCTGGGCGTCCGGATTCCGGTCGTACGGGTTCTGGGCGTCCGGGTTCTGGTCGTTCGACTCCATCGTTGTCGACCTCGTCTCTTCTCGGCCGGGCTCGTGAGTCGAACCGCCGCATCGTGCCGCGGGAAATATAGCGTCGCTCAGCGCTCGCGTTGGCGATGTCGGTGACCTTGCCCTGTTCGGATTCGGATATTCGTCAAGAGAGGATGTGCGCGTGGACGTCGCAATCGGTCTGCTCGCCCTCGGCGCGGTGGTGATCGCCGTCACTGCATTGGCCGAGCGGCTCCGCTCGTCCGCCCCGCTGGTGTTGATGGTGGCCGGGATCGCCATCTCGTTCGTCCCGTTCATCCCGGGGTTCCAACTGACCTCCGGGATCGTCCTGATCGGGCTGCTGCCGCCGCTGCTCTACTCCGCTGCCATCCGCACGTCGGTGTTGGACTTCCGCGCCAACAAGGCCTCGATCAGCTTCCTCTCGGTGCTGCTGGTGGTGATCACCGCATTCGGCGTCGGCTGGGTCGCCTGGATGATCCTGCCCATCCCGTTCGCACTGGCTGTCGCGTTCGGTGCCGTCGTCGCCCCGCCGGACGCCGTCGCCGCCACCTCGATCGCCCGCCAGGTCGGTCTCCCTCGCCGGATCGTCACCATTCTGGAGGGCGAGTCGCTGGTCAACGACGCGACCGCGATCACCTGTCTGCGGATCGCCATTGTCGCGATCAGTGGTGGGGTGTCGATCTATGAAGTTCCGGTCGCCTTCCTGATCGCCGCCGGCGGCGGCGTGCTGGTCGGCCTGGTCGTCGCCGTCGTCTGCGTCGCCATCCGCAAGCGGATTCACAAGAGCCGCTTCGACACCGCCTTCTCGCTGCTGATCCCCTTCCTGGCCTACCTGCCGGCCGAAGAACTCGGCTACCGGAACTACCACGCCTCGGGGGTGGTGGCGGTCGTCGTGGTCGGGCTGATCCTGGGCTACAAGGCACCGGTGATCCAGACCGCCCAGTCGCGGATCAGCCAGCGCACCAACTGGATCACCATCCAGTTCCTGTTGGAGAACTCCGTCTTCCTGCTGATCGGCCTGCAGGCCCGCCGGATCATCATGGACATGGCCGACAGTGACTTCGGCGCCCCGCTGATCGTCGGCTTCTGCGCCGCGGTGTTCGCCGCGGTGATCCTGCTGCGGCTGGTCTGGGTCTCGATCGCCGGCATCTATCTGTTCCGCGGCACCGGCCTGACGCACCGGTTCGCCAAGACCGCGGTGATCGGTTGGGCCGGGATGCGCGGTGTGGTCACCCTGGCCGCGGCCTTCGTACTGCCGGCCAGCAACGTCCGCGCGGTGCTGGTCTTCGCCGCCCTCGTCGTCACCGCGGGAACGCTGCTGTTGCAGGGCACGACGCTGCCGTGGGTCGCCCGGCGGACCGGCCTTCGTGGGCCCGACCCGCGTGAGGACGCGCTGCAGGTCGCCTCGGTGCTGCAGTCCTCCTCGGCCGCCGCCCTGACCGAGCTCGACGAGTCACGCCGCGAGACCGACTCCGACGAGACCATGGCCGCCCTGCGGCACACCATCGGACGCCGGACGAACGCGATCTGGGAGCGGTTGGGCGCCCGTGGCGATCTGGAGACCCCGGCCGAGGAGTACCGCCGGCTCCGGTTGCTGACCCTGCAGGCTGAACGGGACGAGGTGTTGCGGATCCGCTCCAAGGGGGTCGTCGACAACGAGGTGATCACCGAGGTGCTGGACTCCCTGGACGTCGAGGAATCCACGCTGACCATCATGAGTTCGCGCTCGGAGGACGTCCGGAATGCCGTCTCTGAAGTGGGCGGACCGTCCGCGGTCTCGATCTGTGCGCACCTCGACGACGCGCCGCTGGTCACCCAGCCCAAGAGTGACTGTTGTCTGGACTGCGAACGCGAAGGCACCCGTCCGGTCCACCTGCGCCTCTGCCTCACCTGTGGCAATGTCGGCTGTTGCGATTCGTCGGTCGGTAAGCATGCGAATCGGCACTTCGAGGAATCGGAGCATCCGGTGATGCGGAGTTTCGAGCAGGGGGAGTCTTGGCGGTGGTGTTACGTGGACGAGCGGATCGGCTGAGTTCTGCCTGAGAGCTGAGGGACTGTGGGCGTCGGCCGACAGTTTGCGTCGACTCGCACCTGCTGCCCTATCCAGGGGGTAGGAGGCCGACTTTGCGGTAGACCTGGGAGAGGGTGCCGCTGGCGACGTCGCGGGCGCGTTCGGCGCCGGTGGCCAGGATTTTCTCGAGTTCGGTGCGTTCGGCCAGCAGTTCGCAGCGTGCGGTCGCGGAGGGGGCCGGCGAAGGTGACGACGGCGTCGGCGACGTGGACCTTGAGGTCGCCGTAGCCCCGGCCGTCGAAGTCGGTGACGAGGTCGTCGATCGGGCGGTCGGTCAGGGCGGACGAGGATGCGGAGCAGATTGGCCACGCCGGGTTTGGCCTGCTCGTCGAAGGTGACCGACCGGTCGGAGTCGGTGACCGCGGACTTGAGCTTCTTGGTGTTCGATCTTGTCGCGTCCAGCAGCTCGATGATGCCGTTGGGCGGCGAGCCGGTCTTGCTCATCTTCGCCGTCGGCTCGGTCAGGTCCATGATCTTGGCCACCGCCGGCAGGATGTGCGGCTCGGGCACGCACGAAGGTGTCGCCGTAGCGGGAGTTGAAGCGGCCGGCGAGATCGCGGGTCAGCTCCAGGTGCTGGCGCTGGTCTTCGCCGACCGGCACCCGGTCGGCCTGGTAGAGCAGGATGTCGGCGGCCATCAGCATCGGATAGGCGAATAGGCCGACGTTGGCCGCGTCGGCGCCGAAGCGGGCCGTCTTGTCCTTGAACTGGGTCATCCGGCTGGCGTGGCCGAAGCCGGTCATGCAGGCCAGCACCCAGGCCAGCTGGGTGTGCTCGGGCACGTGGGACTGGACGAAGACCGGCGAACGGTCCGGGTCGACCCCGGCGGCGACCATCTGGGCCGCACTGCGCAGCGTTCGCTCCCGCAGCACCTCCGGCTCGACCTCGACGGTCAGCCCGTGCAGGTCGGCCACCCCGTAGAAAGCCTCGAAGTCGTCCTGCAGCGGCACCCACTGCCGTAGCGCCCCGAGGTAGTTCCCCAGGTGCAGGGAATCAGCCGTGGGCTGCATCAGCGAGAGAACACGAGGACGGTCGGACATGGCGTCCATCCTGTCACGCCCGGTCGGTCCGCCCCGAACGGTTTCCGGTCGCGGCGGACCTCGCAGGGGAGGCGCTGGTCACCGCGGCGACGTCGGCCGCTGCGTCGCTCTCGCTCTCCGCGGGGAGCACCGACACGGCCGCCGGAGCCATCCGGACCATCAGCCGGGAGACCCGGCGACCGTCCAACTCGACCACGGTCAGTTCCAGCCGGACCACACCGGGCTCGTCGTCGTCCTCGGACTCCGCCGCGGACTCCGCCGCGGCCTCGGCCTCGATCGACTCACCGAGACCGGGGATCTGGCCGAGCCCGGCGACGAAGAAACCGGCCAGCGTGTCGTAGTGGCCCTCGGGCAACCGATAGCGGGTCCGCTCGTGGAACTCGTCCAGAGTCAGCAGTCCGTCGAATTCCTGCTCGCCGTCGAGAGCTCGGCTGGTCGGTCGGCACCTCGTCGTACTCGTCGGTGATGTCGCCCACCAGCTCTTCGACCACGTCCTCCATGGTGACGATGCCGGCGGTGCCGCCGTACTCGTCCAGCACGATGGCCAGATGGGCGGTTTCGCGCCGCATCTCCGACAGCGCCCGCAGCACCCGGACAGTGTCGGGGAGCATGATCACCGGCCGGGCCAGTTCGGCGACCGGCGTGGTCCGGGTACTGATCTCGGGGTCGAGCAGGTCACGGACATGGACGAAACCGAGGATGTCGTCGGCCGAGTCCCCCATCACCGGATAGCGGGAGTGCGGCGCCTGCAGCACCTGCGCGGCCGCCTTATAGGCCGGAGTGGTGCCGGGCAGGAAATCGACCTCGGTCCGCGGGATCATCACCTCGCGGAGGCTCCGACGCCCGGCCGCGAACACATCGTCCACGATCTGGCGTTCCTCGGCGCCGAGGGTCTGGGACTCACTCACCAGCGCCCGGATCTCTTCGTCGGTGACGTCTTCGCGGGAGGCGCCGGGATCCCCGCCGAGCAGCCGGACCAGCAGGTTGGTCGATACTCCGAGCAGCCAGATCACCGGGCGGGCCAGCCGTGCGATGAAGTCGACGAATGGCGCCAGCGTGGTGGCCATCGCCTCCGAGCGCTGCAACGCCAACCGCTTGGCGGTCAGCTCCCCCACCACGATCGAGACGTAGGAGATGATTGCGGTGACCAGGATCAGGGCCAGACGTGTCGGACACCCCGTCGCTGAGTCCGAGGGCGGTCAGGTGCGGGGCCAGGTGGACGGCCAGGGTGGCGCCACCGAAGGCCGCGGACAGGAAGCCGGACAACGTCACGCCGAGTTGGACGGCGGACAGGAACCGGTTCGGGTTGCTGGTCAGCCGACCGACCGTCGTGCCCCGCTTGCTGCGGTGCACGAGCTGGCGGATCTGACTCTCCCGCAGCGACACCAGCGCCATCTCGGCCGCCACGAACACGCCGCTGATACAGATCAGCACCAGCACCAGCAGGCTGTTGAGGACGATCGCCTTCATCCCCTTCTGCCTCTTCATCGGGTCGGCCGGACATCAGATGGTGACCGGCACGGCCCATCTGGACGACCTTCCAGCCGGCGTCCTGCCAGGTCGGCGGGTGCAGCTTGAGCCGGCCGTCGATGATGATCTTGTTCGCGACCAACTCACCCAGCCGGGCCGGATCGAGCTGGCGGAACTCGGGCCATTCGGTCAGGTGCAGCACCAGGTCGGCTCCGGTCAGCGCTTGTGCCACCGAATCGGCCTGGACCATCCCTGGCCAGTCCACCCGAGCCTGCGGGTCGTAGACGGTGATCGCTGCCCCGCGGTCGGCCAGATCCGTGGCGACGGTCAGCGCCGGGGAGTTGCGGGTGTCGTCGGTGCCCGGCTTGAAGGCCGCGCCGAGGACGGCGATCCTCTTGCCGTCGGCGTCCCCGCCCAGTTGGTGGACGGCCATGTCGGCCATCTCGTGTCGCTGACCCGTGTTGATCGCCTCGACCCCGGTGATGAAATCGCTCAGCACCTCGACCCCGAGCACGTCGGCACTGGCGGCCAGGGCGCGGATGTCCTTGGGCAGACAGCCGCCGCCGAAGCCGAGACCGGCGTTCAGGAATTCCCGACCGATCCGCTTGTCGTAGCCGATCGCGTCGGCCAGCAGCGTCACGTCGCCGCCCGCGGCCTGGCACATCTGGGCCATCGCGTTGATGAAGCTGATCTTGGTGGCCAAGAACGCGTTGGCCGCGGTCTTGATCAGCTCAGCAGTGGCGAAGTCGCACTCCACCACCGGCGTGTTCTCGGTCAGCGGGATCGCGTAGACCTGACGCAGCAGCCCGAGAGCGGCCTGATCATGGGTGCCGAAGACCAGCCGGTCCGGGTGCAGCGTGTCCTGGACGGCGAACGCCTCGCGCAGGAACTCCGGGTTCCAGGCCAGGTCGACCCCGTCGCCGACGGGGGCGAGTTCGCGGAACTGCTGCAGCAGACCGTCGGCGGTCCCCACCGGCACCGTCGACTTGCCGACGATCAGGGCCGGCCTGGTCAGTAACGGCGCCAACGACCGGGTGGCCGATTGCAGCTGACTGAGGTCGGCCGAGCCGTTCGCCCCCTGGGGTGTGCCCAGGCAGAGGAAATGCACGTCGGCCCAGTCGGCGATCTCGGCGTAGTCGGTGGTGAACCGGAGCCGTCCGCTGGCCGTGTGCCGTTCGAGCATCGGCTCCAGGTTGAGCTCGAAGATCGGCGACTGTCCGGCGTTCAGCCGCTTGATCCGGTCGGCGTCGATGTCGACGCCGACCACCTCGTGGCCGAACTCGGCCATGCACGCGGCGTGGGTGGCGCCGAGATAGTTGGTCCCGATGACGCTGATCCGCAAGGTCACCGCGCCAGTCTCTCAGAATGCCGGGCAAATCCTCACAGCTGCGCCAGGGCGGCGTTCAGTGTTGCCGAGGGACGCATCACGTCGGTGGCGAGGTCGTCGTCGGGCTGGTAGTAACCGCCGACATCTGCCGGGTGGCCCTGGACACCGATCAGCTCGGCGGTGATCGTCTCCTCCTGCGCCTTCAGTGTCTCGGCAAGCGTCGCGAACGCCGCGGCCAGTTCGGCGTCCTCGGTCTGTTGGGCCAACTCGGTGGCCCAGTACAGCGCCAGGTAGAAGTGGCTGCCGCGGTTGTCGATCGAGCCGACCTTGCGGGCCGGGGACTTGTTCTCGTCCAGGAAGGTCCCGGTCGCCCGGTCCAGAGTGTCGGCCAGGATCTGGGCCCGCGCGTTGCCGGTCGAGGTGGCCAGATGCTCGAAGCTGACGGCCAGGGCCAAGAACTCGCCGAGGCTGTCCCAGCGCAGGTAGTCCTCGCGGACCAGCTGCTGGACGTGTTTGGGGGCCGAGCCGCCGGCCCCGGTCTCGAACAGACCGCCGCCGTTGATCAGCGGAACCACCGACAACATCTTGGCCGAGGTTCCGAGTTCCATGATCGGGAACAGATCGGTCAGGTAGTCCCGCAGTACGTTGCCGGTGACCGAGATGGTGTCCAGGCCCTGCCGGATCCGGTCCAGCGAGTAGTTGATCGCCTCCACCGGCGCCATGATCATGATGTCGAGGTCTTCGGTGTCGTGGTTGGCCAGGTAGGTGTTGACCTTCTCGATCAGCACGGCGTCGTGGGCGCGGGTCTCGTCCAGCCAGAACACCGCCGGTACACCGGTGGCCCGGGCGCGGGTGACGGCGAGCTTGACCCAGTCGCGGATCGGGACGTCCTTGGTCTGGCAGGCGCGCCAGATGTCGCCGACCGACACGTGATGCTCGAGCAACGTCTCGCCGGCGGAGTTGACCACCCGCACGGTGCCGTCGGCGGGGATCTCGAAGGTCTTGTCGTGGCTGCCGTACTCCTCGGCGGCCTGGGCCATCAGGCCGACATTGGGCACTGAGCCCATGGTGGCCGGATCGTAGGCGCCATGGGCGCGGCAGTCGTCGATGACCGCTTGGTAGATGCCGGCGTAGCTGCTGTCCGGGATGACGGCCAGCGTGTCGGCCTCATTCCCGTCCGGACCCCACATGTGTCCCGACGTCCTGATCATGGCCGGCATCGAGGCGTCCACGATGACGTCGCTCGGCACGTGCAGGTTGGTGATGCCACGATCGGAGTCGACCATCGCGATGGCCGGGCCGTCAGCCAGGCCGGCGTCGAATGCGGCCTTGATCTCGGCGCCGTTGTCCAGCTTCTCCAGCCCGGCGTAGATGCCGCCGAGGCCGTCGTTCGGGCTGAGCCCGGCGGCCGCCAGATCGTTGCCGTAGGTGGCGAACACGTCGGCGAAGTAGGCCCGGACGACGTGGCCGAAGATGATCGGGTCCGAGACCTTCATCATGGTCGCCTTGAGGTGGGCCGAGAACAGCACGCCCTCGTCCTGGGCCCGCCGCACCTGGGCGGTCAAGAACTCCTGCAGCGCCGCGACCTGCATCACGGTGGCGTCGACCACCTCGCCGGCCAGCACCTTCACCGCAGGCTTCAACACGGTGACGTCGCCGTCGCCACTTCCGGTGACGAGTTCGATCCGCAACGTGTCGTCGACCGGGATGACCACCGACTTCTCACTGGAGCGGAAGTCGTCGGCGACCATGTGCGCGACGTTGGTCTTCGACTCAGGAGTCCAGGCGCCCATCCGGTGCGGATGCTTGCGGGCGTAGGACTTCACCGAGGCCGGCGCGCGACGATCGGAGTTGCCTTGGCGCAGCACCGGGTTCACCGCACTGCCCTTGACCGTGTCGTAGGCGGCTCGGATCTCCCTGTCCTGCTCGGACTTCGGGTCGTCGGGATAGTCGGGCAGGTCGTAGCCCTTGCCCTGCAACTCTTTGATCGCCGCCTTGAGCTGCGGGATCGAGGCGGAGATGTTCGGCAGCTTGATGATGTTGGCGTCCGCGGTCTCGGCCAGAGCACCCAGCTCGGCCAGTGCGTCCGGTTGGCGCTGGTCCTCGGTCAGCCGGTTTGGGAACAGGGCGATGATCCGGCCGGCTAGCGAAATGTCGCGGGTCTCCACCTCGACCCCGGCGGTGGAGGCGAACGCCTGGACGATCGGCAGGAAAGAGTAGGTCGCCAGTAGCGGCGCCTCATCGGTGTGGGTGTAGATGATCGTGGCCATCGGCTGGGGCAACCTTCCCTGATGCTCGCGTGCAGCTGAGACGTGTGGACTTCAAGTACCTTGACGTCAAGATACCTTGGGCCGACCTCGCCTCGGCCACCTGCCTGACCGGACAGCCATCCGGACGGCGACGTTGCTAGTGTCGTTGGACGCCGTCCGACCAGGCAGCCCAACCATGCAGAACGTCAGGAGAATTCGTGAGCAACGCACCCGTCAAGGTCGCCGTCACCGGTGCCGCCGGTCAGATCTGTTACAGCCTGCTCTTCCGGATCGCCAGCGGCGGCCTGCTCGGCCCGGACCAGCCGGTGGAACTGCGCCTGCTCGAGATCACCCCGGCGCTGAAGGCGCTGGAAGGCGTGGTGATGGAGCTGGACGACTGCGCCTACCCGCTGCTCAGCAAGGTCGAGATCGGTGACGACCCGAACGTGGTCTTCGACGGGGTCAACCTGGCGATGCTGGTCGGTGCCCGGCCGCGCGGCAAGGGGATGGAGCGCTCAGATCTGCTGCAGGCCAACGGCGCGATCTTCAAGCCTCAGGGCGAGGCGCTGAACGCGCACGCGGCCGATGACGTCAAGGTGCTGGTCACCGGCAACCCGGCGAACACCAACGCGTTGATCACGATGAGCAACGCCCCCGACATCCCCAGGAACCGGTTCAACGCCCTGACCCGACTCGACCACAACCGGGCGATCGGTCAGCTGGCCATCAAGGCCGGGGTGGCCGTCACCGAGGTGCAGCGGATGACGGTCTGGGGCAACCACTCCGCCACCCAGTACCCCGACATCTTCAACGCCCTGATCGGCGGGAAGCCGGCGGCCGAGGTGGTCGACGACCAGGCCTGGCTCGAGTCGGACTTCCTGCCCACCGTGCAGAAACGGGGCGCGGCGATCATCGAGGCCCGCGGCGCCAGCTCGGCGGCCAGCGCGGCCAACGCCACCGTCGACCACATGCGCGACTGGGTGCTCGGCACGCCCGAGGGCGACTGGGTCTCGATGTCAGTGCCCTCCGACGGCTCCTACGGGATCGCCGAGGGCATCGTCACCTCCTACCCGTGCACCGTCTCCGGCGGTGAGTACAGCATCGTCCAGGGACTGGAGATCAACGAGTTCTCCCAGGGCAAGATCGACGCCACCGTGGCCGAGCTCAACTCCGAGCGCGAGGCCGTCAAGGAACTCGGCTTGATCGGCTGATGACCGACTCCGAGACCTCCGGACCGGACGCGGCCCGATCCACACCTCCGGCCCACGACCACCTGGTCACCGGTCGGCACCGGATCGGTGAGGGTGAGTCGGCGATCAGCTACCGGACGACCACCGGCCGGATGGTGTTGACCGAAGAAGTCGTCGAGGACGACACCTACCGCGGCTCCCGGCCGCAGGCGGAGATCTTCCACGTCGCCTACGAGCGCGACGACGTCGACCCGCGCCGGCCGCCCGGTCACGTTCGCCTTCAACGGCGGTCCGGGCTCGTCCTCGGTCTGGCTGCATCTTGGTCTGTTCGGTCCGCGACGGGTGGTGATGGGCGACGCCGGTGCGCTGACCGGACCGCCCTGGGGGCTGAGCGACAATCTGGAGACGTTGCTGGCGGTCTCCGACCTGGTCTTCATCGATCCGGTCACCACCGGCTTCTCTCGCAGCGTCGAGGGCCGGCCGGGCCGACGACTTCCACGGCTTCCGCCGCGATCTCGAGTCGGTGGCCGAGTTCATCCGGCTGTGGACGACCCGCAACGGACGCTGGCTCTCGCCGAAGTTTCTGGCCGGTGAGTCCTACGGCACCACCCGGGCGGCCGGACTGGCCGCCCTGCTGGCCGAGGACTCCGGGATGTACGTCAACGGCCTGATGCTGATCTCCTCGGTGTTGGACATCGGAACCGTGGACTTCACCGAGGGCAACGACCAGGCCTATGCCCTCTACCTTCCGACCTACACCGCTGCCGCGCACTTCCACGGCCGGATCGGCGGCGAACTGACCGACCGGATCGCCGAGGCCGAGGAGTTCGCCACCACCCGGCTGCCCTGGGCGCTGGCCCGCGGGCACCGGCTCTCGCCCGACGAGCGGGCCGAGGTGGTCGGCTCGGTACGCCGAGCTGACCGGGCTGGACCGCGACTACATCGACCGGGCCGACCTGCGGGTGACCCTGTTCGAGTTCGTCGCCGAACTGCTCCGGGACCGGGGCCAGGTGGCGGGCCGGCTCGATCTGCGCTTCACCGGCTGGCCCGCGCTCGGCAACGCCTCGACCAGCTTCGACTGATCCGGCGGTCTCGGCGATCATGGGACCCTACGCAGCCGCGTTCAACGACTACGTCCGCGCCGAGCTCGGCTACCGCAGCGATCTGGTCTACAACGTGCTCACCCCGAAGGTGCAGCCCTGGTCCTACGCCGAGTTCGAGGGCACCTCGGTCCAGGTCACCGAGGCGTTGTCGGAGGCGATGCGCTACAATCCGCAGCTGCGGGTGCACGTCAGCCTGCGGAT
The DNA here is from genome assembly GCA_963711185.1 of uncultured Actinomycetota bacterium. Taxonomy (GTDB): domain Bacteria; phylum Actinomycetota; class Actinomycetes; order Propionibacteriales; family Propionibacteriaceae; genus Microlunatus. The sequence goes on from CAVQDD010000016.1 coordinate 54,429, forward strand.
ACTACGACGGCGCCACCCCGCATCTGGCCGCCGAGCACGTGTTCGCCCACCTGCATCTGCCGCGGTCCGAGCTGGGCCGGGTGGAGTGGGCCTACTATCCGGCCGGCCACATGATGTACGTCCACGAGCCGAGCCGTAGGCGGCAGTCGGCCGACCTGATCGCCTTCGTGGAGTCGGCCTCGCGCTGAGGATCGCCGACACACGCGATCGTTCTCCTCAACGGGTGACCTGCGAACCTCGAATGGGTGACAATACTGGCCATGAGTAACCCCTACGAGGGCAATCCTTATCCGGAAAACCCCGGTCAGCCCGGGGGCGGCAACCCCTATGGTCAGAATCCGCCGAGCTATAACCCCGGCGGCGGAAGTTACGACGGCGGGCAGTACGGGAGCAACCCCGCGGGTGGCCAGTACGGATCGAATCCGTACGGAGAGAACCCGTACGACAGCAACCCCTACGGCAACCAGCCCAACCCTTACGGTGGCGCGCCGTACGGCCAGGCTCCCTACGGCGGCTACGGCCCCCAACCGCACCCCCAGGGCACCACCGTCCTGGTGCTCGGCATCCTCGGCCTGGTCGTCTGCTTCATCTGCGGCATCGTCGCGGCGGTGATGGGCACCAAGGCGCTGCGCGAGATCGACGCCAACCCGACGGCCTACACCAACCGGCAGAACGTGGTGATCGGCCGGATCCTCGGCATTGTCGGAACGGCTATCCAGGTCCTCGGCATCGTCATCTACATCATCTTTGTTGCAGTCACGCTGTCCAACGTCAGCAACTATTGACCCATGCATCCACCACCACGGACCAAATCAATCACCCTGAACGCGAAGGATCCCTCATGAGCAATCCGAATTATCCGTCCAGTGCCGGATCAGCCGACGACCCTGGCTACGGCCAATCGGGACAGCAGCCGGACCACGGTCAGGAACAAGGCGGCCAGCAGTCCCAGCCGCAGAACTACGGCCAGCAGCAACCGTACGGTCAAGCGCCCCAACAGGGCTACCAACAACAGGGGTACGAGCAGCAGGGCTACGGCCAGCAGAGTTATGGCCAGCAGAGGTTACGGCCAGCAGGGTTACGGCCAGCAGAGTTACGGCCAACAGCCCGTGCCGTACGGGCAGCAACCCGCGCCCTACGGGCAGAGCCCCTACGGTGGCGCGCCGGTCGAATATCCGCAGGGCTCAACCGTCTTCATCCTCGGCATCGTGGGCATCTTCGTCGGCATCTGCGCCTTCATCGCCTGGTACCTCGGCAACAAGGCGATAAAAGAGATGAACGCCTCCGGCGTTCAGTATTCGAACTACCAGAACGTCAAAACCGGACGGCTGCTCGGCAAGATCTTCTCGATCATCTACATCGCGATCCTGGCGATCTACATCGTGGCGATCATCATCATCGCCATCGCGGCCGGCACCAGTGTCAACTGAGTCCGTCCCTTGCCGCTGCGGCCGTCCGAATGTCTCGGACGGCCGCCGTGGTTTTCCGCCCGGATTCTGCGCCCGGTAGTCAGCGCCGGGGACCGGGCACGACGATGGCCAGGGCGACGATGGCGATGCCCAGACCGGTCAGGAGCACGATGTCGAAGGCCCGGCTGCGTACCTGCAGCAGACCGGCGTTACGTCGCGGCAGCGCTATCCGCTCGACGGCCCCGATGCCCAGGGAGGCGCCGATGATGACGCAGCCGAGCCGCCACAGCTCGACCACACAGAACCCGAGACCGATCGCCACCCCGGCCAACACGACGAGCAACGGCCACTGCTGAGCCGGCCGGCGCTTAGGTTTCGAGGTCGGCCCAGATTTCGGCCTGGCCCGCACTCCGTCTCCCATCAGCGGCTCATCGATCGCTCATCAGTGGAAGAAGTGCCGGGCGCCGGTGAAGTACATGCTGACCCCCGCCTTCTTCGCCGCTTCGATCGACAACTCGTCCCGCACCGAACCGCCGGGCTGCACCACCGCGGTGACGCCGGCCTCGAGCAGGATCTCCAGGCCGTCGGCGAACGGGAAGTAGGCATCCGAGGCCGCCACCGACCCGGCCGACCGGTCGCCCGCCCGGGCCACCGCGAGCCGGGAGGCGTCCACCCGGTTCACCTGCCCCATCCCGACCCCGACGCTGGCGCCGTCCTTGGCCAGCAGGATCGCGTTCGACTTGACCGCCCGGACGCTGCGCCAGGCGAACTCCAGGTCGGCCAGGGTCGCCGCGATCGGCCGGCTCGCCGGTGACCAGCGTCCAGTGGACGGCGTGATCGTGATCGAGGTCCGCCACGTCGCGGCTCTGCATCAACATCCCGCCGTCGATGCCCCGGGTCTCGATCCCGCCCCGGCGGAACGGCTCGGTGACCAGCAGCCGGACATTCTTCTTGCGCGACAACACCTCGACCGCGCCGTCCTCGTAACCGGGCGCGATCACCACCTCGGTGAAGATCTCGGCGAGCTGGGTGGCCATGGCCACGCTGACCGGCCGATTGGCGGCAACCACCCCGCCGAAGGCCGAGACCGGGTCGCAGGCGTGGGCCTTCCGGTGAGCTTCGGCGACGTCGGCGCCGACGGCGATCCCGCACGGGTTCGCGTGCTTGATGATCGCCACCGCCGGCTCGTCGAAGTCGCCGGCGGCCCGGCGGGCGGCGTCGCCGTCGACGTAGTTGTTGTAGGACATCTCCTTGCCGTGCAGCTGTTCGGCACCGGCCAGGCCCGCCCCGGGACCATCACCCGGGTTCGCCGCGCCGTCGCGGTAGAGCGCGGCCCGCTGGTGCGGGTTCTCGCCGTAGCGCAGCACCGACGACTTCTGCCAGGTCGCCCCGACCCAGGCCGGGAAGCCGGTAGCGGCGGAGGAGTCGGTGAGCACGCTGCCCATCCAGCTCGCCACCGCGACGTCGTAGGTCGCGGTGTGCACGAACGCCGCCGCCGCCAACTGTTGCCGCTGCGCCAGCGTGAAGCCTCCGTCGACGATCGCGTCGGCGAGCAGGACGTACTGATCGGGTGAGGTGATCACCGCCACTGAGGCGTGGTTCTTGGCCGCGGCCCGGACCATCGACGGACCGCCGATGTCGATCTGCTCGACGCACTCGGCCGGGCCGGCGCCGGAGCTCACCGTCTGGGTGAACGGGTAGAGGTTGCTGATCACCAGCTCGAACGGTGCGATTCCCAACCCTGCCAGCTGAGCCCGGTGTTCGGGATTGTGCTGGTCGGCCAGCAGCCCGGCGTGCACGTGCGGGTGCAACGTCTTGACCCGGCCGTCCAGACACTCGGCGAAACCGGTGACCTGCTCGACCGGGGTGACCGGCATCCCGGCGTCGGCGATCCGGGTCGCGGTGCTGCCGGTCGAGACCAGTTCCACCCCGGCCTCGGTCAGCGTTCGGGCGACGTCCAGCAGCCCGGCCTTGTCATAGACCGAGATCAGGGCCCGCCGGATCGGCCGGCGTTCCCCGTTCAACTGGTCACTCGCCTGATCACTCGCCTGGTCACTCGTCGTCATCTCTGGCGCAGCCTCTCGGGTTCGCGTTCGGGTTCGGAGGCCGGCGCTCGTTGCGCCAGCCGACGGACGGTGTCGAGCAGCAGCGTCCGTTCGACCACCTTGATCCGCTCGTGCAGCGTCTCGACGGTGTCGCCGTCGCGCACGTCGACCGCCGCCTGGGCCAAGATCGCTCCGGTGTCGACGCCGTCGTCGACGCAGAAGACGGTCGCGCCGGTGACCTTGACGCCGTAGGCCAGCGCGTCGCGCGGTCCGTGCATCCCGGGGAAGGACGGCAGCAGCGCGGGGTGGGTGTTGATGATCCGGCCGCCGAAGCGGGCCAGGAAGGCGGCGCCGAGGAGCTTCATGAAGCCGGCACTGACCACCAGATCCGGGAGGTATCCGGCGACCGCGGCGGTGAGTTCTTCGTCCCAGGCGGCCCGGTCGGTTCCCCTGGCCAGCGGGTGGACGACCGCCGGGATGCCGGCCCGCTCCGCGCGCTCCAGGGCCAGGACGCCCGGCCGGTCCGAGACCACGGCCCGGATCTCGAAGTCACCCTGTCGTTCGTGGACGGTGTCGATCAGAGCCTGGAGGAGGGTCCCCGTCCCGGAAACCAGCACCACCAACCCGAAAGCCACCCGCGCAGCCTATCGGTCGGACTACCGATCGGCCTTTCCACGGAGCTGACGAAGCAACCCGACGATCAAGCCGCAGATCATCCCCGACAGGCCGAGGGTGGCCCCGGACAGCACCAGCAGGGGCAGTAGCCGCGGGCCGACGCCGCCCAGCCGGCCGTCGCCGAGGTCGCCACCGCTCAACCAGCCGAGGGCGACGAAGACCAGGGCGCCGAGCAGGCCGGACAATCCGCCCACCAGAGCGGTCTCGTCGAACCGGGCGGTAGGACGGCGACGGATGACCTGGACGGCGGCCACCACTCCGGCGAGCACCCCGGAAATTAACCACAACAGCTGCAGCTGACTGCTGCCGCCGTCGGCCGGCAGCGCACCGAAGACGGGGAACGGTGGCAGCAGTCCGAGATTGGTCGCCGAGGGAGCCACCACGGTCCCCTGGCCGACGGTGAAGCCGGCCCCGAGGGCGTACGAGCCAGCCCAGATCAGCGCGTTCGGCGCGAACGCCAGCTGGCCGATCAAGACGGCGATCCCGCCGGCGATCCCCGCTTGCAGGCTGTCGCTCAGTCGGATCACCCGATCCAGATGGAGGATCAGTGAGCCGACCAGGGCCGCCGCGCCGGCCACCAGGATCACCGCCTGAGTCGAGGCGACGGCGATCGGGACGGGACGCAGCCAGCCGGGCCACCGGTCGTCGAAACGGAAGCGGACCGTCCGGCCACTCCCCCAGGCGGCACCCAGCCCGGCGATCACCAGTCCGCCGAGCAGACCGCGCCCGGCCTGAACCGGGGTGCCGATGCCCAGGGCCGTCCCGCTCACCACCACCAGGTAGCCCAGACCCATCGACGCCGTGACCCGGGCGACGACCCGGAACCGAGTGACGCCGGGGTGCTCGGCCACGTACTGGCGAGCCACCAGGCCGGCGAAACGACTGATCATGAACGCGAACACGAGACTGATCCCGAGCGGCGTCATGGTCCACCGGATCGAACCTAACTGGGCCCCGGCACCGTTACTCAGCAACCAGAGCTGGGTACCGACGTCCAGGGCGCTGCGCAACGAGCCGGCCGTGCCGGCCAGCCAGCCCAGCACGCTCAGACCGGCCAGGATCACCCAGCCGGAGAGCGCGGTGATCAGCACTCCGGTCAGGGCCATCACGAGCCAGCCGACCTTGGGCGTGAGGCTCGACCGGACGCCGTCCTCGGCCTCACCCTCCAGGCTGCCCTCGACGGCCAGTGTCGCGGTCAGCCGGATTCCGGAGTCGCGGCCGGATGCGGAGCGCCCTGAACCCGAGCGGTCCCGACGAGGTGTGAGCAGAGAAGCCATGACCCGACCATGCTCCCCTGCCGGATTCGCACGGTTCGGACTGACACGCCCGCACCGGCTAAAGTTTTGGTGCTCCCCGGTGCCGTGCCGAGGGCAGTTCAGCGCCGTCCCGAGGAGTCGTCCACGTCATGTCCGACCGCGAGCCAACCTCCGACGGCCAGTCGGCCGAGGGCTCGACCGGCGCGGCGGAGAGCGGCGACCAGGAGACACCGTCAACGGCTGCCCCGACGACCGGGAGTGGCTCCCGGAGCAGCTCGCGACGCGGCGACCGACCCGACCTGGCGGCTCGCCGTCGCCATCCCGACGGCCCCAAACCGGCATCGCGGCGTCGACGATGGCTGATCGGGGTGATCGCCGCGGTGGTGGTGATCGCGCTGGCGGTCGGCCTCACGGTGTACGGGCTCAGCCGGCGGGCTCCTCAGGTCGAGCCGTCGACCGGCCCGACCCCCAGCAGCTCGACCTCGACCGAACCTGTGCTGACGCCGACCCGGATGCTGTCGGCGGCCCAGGCGAAGCTGATCCTGCCGGACACGACCTGGACGGTGGTCTCCGACCAGTCCGGGCCGAGCACCTCGACCAGCGCAGCTTGTCTGAGCCCCGCGGCCACCCAGAACGCGCCGAACCCGCTGCAGATCCTGAGCCGGACCCTGAGCGCCGGCGGCACCGCCGGGCCGATGGTGCTGCACCAGGCGCAGGCGTTCGGATCGACGGACGAGGCGACCGTGACCTACGCCCTGATGGCCAGGGCCCTGGGCAACTGCGACCTCGCCAACAGCTATCTGGTCAGCGGCGCCTCGATCGACGGACTCGGCGATCAGAGCACCGCGGTGGTGATCGCGGACCAGGCCAAGAAGCAGTACCGAACGGTGGTGGTCGATCGGACCGGGCGGGTCGTCAACGTCATCGACGTGGTCACCGCCCAGAGCAACGGCGGCGGCCCGCTGGACGGGGCGGTCACGGCGCTGGGCAAGGTGACCGACAGCCAGTGCACAGCGGCGCTGGGCGAATGCGCCAGCCTGGTCACGGTCAAGCCCGGACCGCCCCCGGTGTCGGGTGACCAGCCCGGCTTCCTGGCCGTCGCCGACATCCCGCAGCCCGAGGCCGGCGCCGGCAGCTGGGTCGGCCAGACCCCGGCTAAACCGTCCACCCTGGTCACCACGGGCTGTGAGAACGTCGACTTCGGCACGGTGGACGCCGAGTCCTCGGGCGCGCGTACCTATCTGCTGAGCGACAAGCCGACGGGGATGCCGGCGGCATTCGGTCTGGACGAGGCGATCTTCACCATGACGGACGAGAAGAGCGCCACCGATCTGGCCAACCAGATCACCCAAAACCTGGAGTCGTGCAAGGAGCGTCAGCTCACCGCGACGGTGAATGCGCCGACCAGTGTCTCCGGAGTGGGCGCTGACGGCATCGCCGTCCAGGGCAAGACCTACCTGGTGACCCAGAAGACCAGCGACACCGCCACCGCGGCCTACCGGGTCGGCGTGGTCACCGCCGGCGTCAAGGTCGTCTACGTCTTCCTGCCGACCGAGGGGAAGTTCGACCTGACCGACGCCCAGTGGACCGCGCTGGCCGCCCGGGCGGGTGCTCGGGCCACCCAGGTCGGCTGAGTACCAGCCGCCAGGCAGTGACCGGCTGGACGCCCACTCTCCGACGCTGATGCCGGGCGGCGATGATGCCGAACATCGTGAAGGGCGCCGACATCGCCGCCGACCTGGACAGCAGCGACTCATCTAACGGCCGGAGATCCGGACCCCAGATCGGTGGCAGGACCCGGGGGGCGGGTGTCCGGGAGCCGGTCCTGGACGAGGACGGGCAGCAGGCGTGGGCGGATGTGCCTGTCTGGCACTGCGCGCTGTCGTTTCCGCCCGGCGAGGTGTTGTCGGAGGACCGGTGGGAGCAGGTCACCGCCGAGTTCATGGACGGGATGGGGTCGGTCAGGGCGGCCGCGACAGCTATGCCGACCGCCCCGGCCAGGCCCCCCCAGCCGAAGGCCCTCCTGAGCCAGTTCGAACGCGACGCTCGAGATCAGCGCCCCGGCGCCGAAGGCGAGTACTCCACCGACCAGTCCAGAGCGCCAGCTCCGCGCCAGGGCCGGCAAGGCCCCATGAACAACGACGAGGCCGCCACGGCGCCCCAGCCGAGAGCGCTCAGCACCTCCCGGCCCCACCGCTAGTCTGCGACCAGGTGCCACACCCACACACGTCAACCTCCACAGATCGGTGACCCCATGCTGTTCGGCGATTTCAGCAGCCTGCTCCGGGTGCTCGCGGTCACGCCTTTGGCCTACGTCTGGCTCATCGTCGTCCTCCGCGTGACCGGGAAGCGCACCCTCGCCCAGTTGAACGCCTTCGACTTCATCGTGACCGTCGCGCTGGGCTCCACCCTGGCCACCATCACCCTCAGCGGCACCGTCTCGTGGTCCGAAGGTGCCCTCGCGCTCGCCCTCCTCGCGCTGCTGCAGCTCGGTGTCGCCTGGATGTCGGTGCGTGTCCCGTTCCTGCGGCGCATCATCACCAGCGAACCGTCGGTCCTGCTCCGCGCCGGCCAAATGAACCACGAAGCGATGCGGCGGGAGCGGATCTCAGAACAGAGCCTGCGGCAGGCGGTCCGCAGTGCGGGCCACGGCGGCCTGGAATCTATCGCCTACGTGGTACTGGAGACGAACGGCAAGATCAGCGTGGTCTCCCTCAGCAGCCTCGGCAGCGGATCAGCGATGGACAACCTGCCCGAAATGGCCAACCTGCCCCGCGGCACGAGCTGATCACCCGACCTGGGCGCCCCGCGGGCGGTCGACCCACGATATGGCGCAACCCCGGGCGACTCAAAGGCCGAAGCTCTTCAGCAGACACACGACACCCGCTCGGCCGAGCGGTCGCTGGTCGGTGACCGGAATCCCGCGACCTCACTGCTCAACGAAACCGACCCGGCCGGCGCCGGCCGGCCTGGATCCGAACAATCAGTGCACCGTGCTCGGACCAGTGGGCGCCGCAACGCAAACCCAACCGGTACCTGCGTCAGCGGCTATTGAGGTCCGCGAAAAGGTGTGAAATCGCTTCGATACTCCGTAGCCTTTGGCGATCTGCTGATCTCGCCGAGCACTGACCGATCTGAAAGCCCCCGTCGGCGTTCTGGCTTCGCCCACAGCTGGTCGAATCCTGTTGAGTTGAAGGCGTCCGGCATCGCACGGATGCTCACCCGAAGGTAAGGGCTTTCACTACTAACTCTACGGTGAGCAGGTGGCGAAGACCCACCGGCAATTGGGTCCTCGAAGACGAACACCGGCGGCTTAGACGTCATCGTGTCCTACCGCGGTCCTCTCGGGGGGCCTCGACGGGGACTGCAGGACCTACTGGTGGCCCTGGATCGAGTGTGGGGTGTAGGCGGCTTCCAGTTCCTCGATATCGTGGTCATCCAGGTTGATGTCCAGGCAGGTGAGGGCCTCGGTGAACTGCTCGGGCTTGGTGGCGCCGATGATGGGTGAGTGTACGTACGGCTTGCTCAGCATCCAGGCGAGCGCGACGCCTGCGCGCGGCCGGTCGCGCTCGTTGGCGATCTTGGCGACCGCCTCGACGATCGACTTGTCCCCTGGGTCGTTCGGTGATGGCTCGCGCTGGTTCAGCTCGGAGCGGGCGGTGCCGCGTACGCCCCAGTCGCGCACCAGTCGGCCGCCGGCCAGCGGGCTCCAGGGGATGACACCAACCCCGGTTGCGGCGCAGTACGGCATCATCTCGCGCTCCTCCTCGCGGTAGAGCAGGCTGTAGTGGTTCTGCATCGAAATGAACGGGGTCCAGCCGTTGGTCTCGGCGACGTTCTGCAGCGCCTGGAACTGCCAGGTCCACATCGACGATGCGCCGATGTAGCGTGCCTTGCCGGCCTTGACGACGTCGTGCAACGCCTCCATCGTCTCCTCCATCGGCACCTCCGCGTCGTAGCGGTGGATCTGGTAGAGGTCGACGTAATCCATGTTGAGCCGGCGCAGACTGTTGTCGATCTCGGCCAGGATCGCCTTGCGGGACTGGCCGTGTCCATAGGGGCCGGGACGCATCTCGCCGTGCACCTTGGTTGCGACAACGATGTCGTCGCGGTCGGCGAGCTCGCCGAGGATCTTGCCGGTGATCTCCTCCGATAGTCCCGTCGAGTACACGTTGGCGGTGTCGAAGGTGGTGATGCCGGCATCGAGGGCCTGTTTGATGATCACTCGGCTCTCGTTTTCACCGACCGCCCAGGTGTGGCGGCCGGAACCGCCGCCGAAGCTCATGCATCCCAGGGTGATCGGCGAGACCTTCAGGCCGCTGTCGCCGAGTCGCACTACATCCACCGTGATATCTCCCTACTCCTCAACCGAATCGTTTCAATAGTGTCATCGAGTCCGTCCCCGACCCGAGCCGGTCCGGTCTCGACCAAATATCGCCGGGGCCACGCCGACCTCACGCGCGCAAAATCTGCCACCCTCATGGAACCGCGGCAAGCATCAGAGAACCATCTGCGGACTGCGTTGGTGCGGGCCGAAGCGATACCTACCCGACCAACGCCGAAGTGCCGCTCAGTTGGGAATGTCGAAAACCCGGACCCGGTGGCCGTGCTGAACGGTCCACCCGGGTCCGGTTTCAGGCTGGTCCGCTTTCCCCCGATGGAGCGGCTCAGCCGGTGCCGCCTGAGCCGGCCGCTGTGGTGGTCCCGGCTTCGTGAGATGGGCGGGGTCGTCAGGAGACCGGAATCGACGACAGAGCTTTCGACGGCGGTCGAAGGTCGGCTCGGGAACCGGCAACTGCGAACCGGACGACGGCTCAGATCTGTGCCGGTTGTTCGGTGGACCCAGCGAGAACATGTTCGACAGGTCGATTACGGGGTGGGTCGAGGCGTCGGCTGCCGTCTCCGGCGACCTGGACGGCGAACAGTTCACAGCGTTGACGGTGTCCGCTGGTAGACGCCTGTCCGGTCGAAGCCGTACGGTTCGTCGCCGCCACGGTGACCGACCGGCGATCAGCGGCAGACTGATCGAACACCGGATGCCCACTACTCTCTCGCCCGGGCGAAGTGACGTGTGGTCATCGGACTGTACCGGGCCCAGTGAGATCTCGAATTCTCTTTCTGCTGGTCATGGCTGAGCAGTCACGCAGCCGGCACACCTTGGTGTTTTCGGTTCAGATCGAGGTCGCCGGCCAAGCCAGGTCGGCTTCGGTGATGACTAAAGGCGCAGCATGGCGGTTCGGGCGGCATAGCTCGTGAGATCCCGGTCGTCGGTCAGGATGAAGTCGAACACGGGCCCGGCGCCCCCTTCACGGTTGGAGATGTCCTTCAAGTTGTCCTCAGGCCGGTCGGGATGCTGTCGGCGAGGGGCTCCGACGAGCAGGACGGAGGTGGTGGGGCCGAATACGGCCAGCACCCATTCCTGAGTGAGTGGGTCGTACCGGTCGAGGTTGATACTCCGGGCTCCCTGGACGGGTCGGTGTAATCCTTTGGCGGCCATGATCACGAGCTTGTCGGAATGGACCAGCTGTTGATAGGCGGTCCGGGTGGCCGGAGTGAGGTGCCGGGCCCGTTGCAGGCAGGCGAACACTGTGGTGGCCGGGCTGGCGGCACAGGCAAGGGTTTCGATCTGTCGACTCAGGGTCAACAGTTCAGCTTTGGGAATACTCCGAGGGCGGTAGCAGCCGCTGGCGGCAACGAAAATGCTGGCTCTTGGAGCAGGTAGTGCGGGCGTGTTGAACAGGTTGAAGGTGGAGTTGGGGGCAGGCGAGTAGAACGTGCCTGGCGAGTTCTGGATCGACAAGGTGGCGCCTATCCGGGCTGCGTCTGCCCGTAGTCGTTTGTCCGCGGATGGGGACATGACGGCTGCACCGGTTGTCTGGGCCAACGCTTGCACGGTTTGTCTGGTTTCTGTGGCGAACCGGCTGTCGGGGTGGGTGAGGAGTTTTGTGTCGAGGATGATCAGTGCCGGCTCGACGATGATCGCGGCGCGTAGAGAGTTGGCGCTGCCTCCGACCCCGTAGAGGCCGACTTCCCAGTTGCGGCTCCGGGCGATTCGGATGAAGTTCAGTGCCCGACCGGGATGGGTCATCACCTGCTCGGCGTTCAGGCTGGCGATCAAGGCCTGGTCGCCGAGGGTTCGAACCTGGGGCAACAACGGCAACTGGGCCACATCCATGGCAAAAAGCAGCGGGCTGGTCGGTGGCCCCAACTCCAGCCGTAGTGCCGACACGATCGCGGTCACCGTGGCGGCGTCCATCGGTGACGGCTCGGGCGAACCGGATGACTGACCCGGGACCAGTTGCAGCCCGACCGGCTGGTCGTTGCTGGTCTGGACCACCGTTCGGGCGGCCACCGAAAACTGATGTTTCTCCAGCACTGAGCCGACGTCTGTGGCTTCGATCCCGAATCCGGGGTACATGGTGTGACGATAAACGGTCGCCACGTCAAGTCGAAGGAATAGAGCTGAAGCGGTCCGGTTGAGGGCACGTATCCAGAATCGCGACGGATAGCTGACTATGACCGGTCCAAACCTGAGGCCTTCAGATCAGGCTTTGGCAGCGGTGCGGCAGAAGTGTGGCCGGTCCTTTTCCGGGCTGGGCAGGGCCGCTTAGCAGAATTTGTAAGTGGCGGCACCGGGTCGTCCCCTCAGTGGCGGTCTAGATTGCCGATCGGTTCGGTGCGGCGGCCCTGGCTCGACTCCGTGGCGGCGGGCCGTCGCGGCCTCTGAAGCGCCCCCGGTTTGATGCCGCTCCTGTTTGAGTCCAGGAGGATGAGCAGCATGCCGAAGAAGATCGATCCGCAGTTGAAGGCCCGGGCGGTGCGTCTGGCCACCGAGCATCGTGGTGAGTACCCGACGTTGACCGCAGCGTCGGCGGCCGTGGCCAAGCAGCTCGGGGTGGGCAAGGAGTCGGTGCGCCGGTGGGTGCTCCAGGCCGACGTCGACGCCGGGCGCCGCGACGGGGTGACCAGTGAGGAGTCGGAAGAGATCAAGCGGCTCCGGCTGGAGAACCGGCGCTTGCGTGAGGACGTCGCGGTGCTGAAGGCCGCGACGTCTTTCTTCGTGGGGGAACTCGACCCCCGCAACCGATCATGATGGGCTTCATCGACACCCTTCGGGCCGAGGGTCATGCGGTCGAGTCGATCTGCCGAGTCCTGCGTGAGCAGGGCTGCCAGATCGCCGCACGGACCTACCGGGCCTGGAAGAACCCGAGCCGGCGAGTCGCGGCTCGCACGCTCAGCGACGCCGGGGTCGTCGATGTGGTCCGCGACCTCGCCTGGGCGCCGGATCCGAAGACGGGCCGCGCCCGGCTGACTCCCGAGGGGCTCTACGGCCGGCGGAAGATGACCGCGCTGGTGCGCCGGACTCGGCTGCCGGAGGCGTCGGCGGGCAGCGTGGACCGGGCGATGCGCACCCTAGGACTGTCCGGTGTGCGTCGCGACAAGGGGGTACGGACCACGATCCCGGCGAAGGACGGCAAGCGCGCCGGGGACCTGCTCGACCGCGACTTCACCGCGGCGGCACCGAACCGCGTCTGGGTCACCGATTTCACCTACGTGCGGACCTGGTCGCCGGCCTGGGTCTACGTGGCGTTCATCGTCGACGTGTTCTCCCAGCGGATCGTGGCCTGGCACGCGTCGACGTCGAAAGCCACCGACCTGGTCATGATCCCGCTGCGGATGGCGGTCTGGCAGCGCGACCACGAAGGCAACCCGGTCGTCGCGGCCGACCTGATCCACCACTCCGACGCCGGGTCGCAGTACACCTCGATCCGGTTCACCGAGCACCTCGAGCTCGAGGGCATCAAGCCCTCGATCGGGTCGGTCGGTGATGCCTACGACAACGCCTTGATGGAGACGATCAACGGCCTCTACAAGGCCGAGTGCATCCGCACCACCGTCTTCCACGACGGCGCCTACAAGACGCTGGCCGACGTCGAGTTCGCCACCGCCGGCTGGGTCGACTGGTACAACCAGCGACGCCTCCACGGGTCACTTGGCATGATCAGTCCCATCGAGTACGAGACCGCCCACTACACGGCCCTCAACCGAGAGCCGCAACCCGTATAAGAGCGGCAGAGAACCTGGGGCGCTTCAAGGCGCCTCGGACGGATCGTCGATCAGACGTCTCGAAGCATGACATTTCTAGCGTAGACGCCGGGCTGATCGGCGAGATGTTGTGGACCGTGTACCCGCCGGAGCCGCTGACACAGGTCGGCCAGGTTTGTAACGCCGGTGGGAACGAGTCGTGCGTTGTCCAGGTGGGGGAAGACCTCGAAGACGTGTCCGTGGGCGTCGTAGGCGATCGGGTAGGCCCCGGCTCGGACGTCGACTGCTTCCAGGTAGGCATTTGCCTCTTCGACATCTTCGAAGATGCTGACAAGGTCGGTCCCCTCGAAAACGAAGACCGGGTCTGCTGGCTCTTTCGTAGCGGCCGCCAGCAACCGATCGAGATATCGAAGCTCCTCTCGGCCCCGGCCCCACGAGAACAACTGGCCCCACCTCGGCGCCCAGACAGCATGGATGGTGGTCGACGTCGGGTCGGTCGCTGAGTATCGCAGTCTGATTTCACCGCCCCAGGCCCTCAGGTCAAAGGGGGTGATCAGCAGGGCGTCTGCCGCGTTGATCCACTTGCTGGTGAGACGGTCTGAGTGTTTGACCACGTCTGCAAGTAACCGCGGAACGGCGGTCAACGGATAGGTCGACCTTGATGTCGGCTGAGGTCTCACCCCAGCTGGTCGTGATCTGCAACCGATCGGTGCCGGGTTCCACACCGTGAGTGTGCCAGCTCAGGAGTCCAAAGAAGTTAGTCACCGCCCCGGCGACCTCCGGGAACTTCGCCACTCCAAGTCCCTAGTTGGCACCTGGAGAGAGCTGTCAGAATCCGGTCGTTTCCTTGACGTGAACCTCTATGACCACGTCTGGTGTCGGGAACCCAAGGAAGCCTGACAGATGTCAGGACCTGACCGAGTTTCTGACAGGCGTTGATGGCGGCCGGCTTGCTGCTCAGTCTTGGTAGCCGTTCCAAGGCTTCGCCGGCGGTGACTACGTCACGGTGGTGCACTGTCAACGGCTGGAAAGAATCTCGGGCCTTGTCGGATCGGTTGCGACGTTGACGACGACGATCCACCATCCGTCGCGGCCGACGCTGACAGGCATGTGTCTCCGGTCTCGCCGCGGTCCACAGTCTCGCGCTTTTGCAGCTGTCCGGTGCCCCAGCCGACGGCCAGATCAGAATCAGGAGCGGGCACTCGTCGACCGGGTGATCACTCTCGACGTCGTCCCAGTCAAGAACCATCGGCCACGCCTGAGACGGACCTCGCACATCAAGACCGATCCACAGCTCGCGGCCGTCGGCATTGGTGTCCACGAGCGCCGCCCGTGCCTCATCAGGCTCGACCTCGGCGTGCACGCGAGCGAAGCGGCTCCACTCGGTCAACCAATCGCGTGATCCCACAGGAACGATGGTTCCATCCACCAGCTGGCCGGCCGCCCCCGCGTGCCGATTGTCAGCGCGTTTCGGTGCCGTCGTTGTTGGGGTCAGCGATATCTGGAGACGTTCGGTCGGCAACCGGAATGGTGATCGGTTCTCGACGCCGGGCCAGCATTCGGTTCTGCTTGTCGGCCTCGCCCTCTCTGATCGGCGGGTCATTGCCGTCCATACCGACCAACCACACCAGTCCCCGGCCGTGGCCCGGGTTCTGGTCTTCCTGCGCCCGGTCGTCATAGACGAGTGCGACGGCGTAGGTGCGTGAGTCGCCGGCCTGACGCTGAGCCCAGTCGATGACCTGCACGACGTCGGCGCCGGTGATGTCGTAGGTGTCGGTCCAGCCGACGGTTGTTCCTTCGCCGCTTCCGTGGAGATACACCCGGTACCGGGAGACAGGTTGTTCCCAACCGTTGTCGCGTTCGTCAACCTGCACAATCTGTACGCCGTTCACGCTGCGATCCTCCCGCAGGTGATGCGGCGCTAGCCAGCGAATGAATCTGCCAGGAGGCAGCGGCGCTGGCGTATCGGCGCCTCGCGGCGAGAAGACACCACAACACGAACTCAACTACCTGCGGCCCGCCTTGCTGATCAAATCCTGGCCGCAGTCAGATCCGGTCGGTAACCAACACCCATGAGCAACTCGCTGCCTCATCGGCCAACTGTAGATGGAGGAGCGGCTCAGTCGGGACTGGGCGGCAGGATCGGTGATCTTCCTGTCGGCGTTAGTCGCCTCGCTTATCGCTAAATGTTGACCTCGCTCCTGATCCGGAACCAGCGTGGCTCTGAAGCCGAGCGCGTTCCCTTTTCGACCAGCCGCGTAGCGGGAACTCGACAGCCACGGCCAGCACCAAGAGGACGCTCAGCGGCAACCACCAGCGACCCGATCCCAGCTTGTCATCGTTGGTCAGAAACGCGGCAGACCCAAACATCGCCACATAGGCAATCCAGCGGATAACTTGCCATCTGCGTTTCGCCAGGCGACCGACTCGGCGTAGTTCGACCACGAACGTGAGCCCGACGGCTGCGAACACCATCACCGCAAATCCGAACACGATGACCGCCATTGACGCGCGCCCTCCCTTGACTTCCCCGGTACCAGCACGGGCACAGTGAATTATGCCAACCGGCAGCCCAAAATGTGCCCGATTGGCAGGATGGAAGCGAGCGGTCGCTCAAGTCAGAAATGGGTCCTTTCCTTAACGTCAAGCCAGTAGCCCGGCCGGACCGTCGGAAACCCATGCCAACCTGATAGCTGTCAAGAAACCATGACGAGTTTCTGACACGGGTTTCTGATCCTGGTGCTAGGCAGCTAATAAGCCGTCGCCGCAGGGAACTCCCCTATGGGAGTCGCTCCGGGCGTCGAGGAGAGTCAGTGCATTGTCTGGCTTTGACGGTAAGGCCGCGGAGTTCGTAGCCGCCGGTGAGGTCGTTCCACGAAACCTTGGGAGGGTCCGCGAGGACGAGGTCGGCGGCGATCAGGTGGTGCAGGAACCGCTCGGACTCCAACATCGCTAGGGGCGCTCCGGGGCATCGATGCTGTCCGTCGCCGAAGCCGAGGACCACGGGGGCGGCGCCGCGAAGGCTCATCGGTCGCCCAGGGTGGAGAGCGATCGGTTCGGGGCCGACGAGCGCGGCGTCGGTGTTGACGGCGCGCAGGTCCAGGTCGACGATGCTGCCGGTCGGCAGGACAATCGACTGGCCACCGTTCAGCTTTAGGGCAGTCGGTTTAACGACGCGGCGGTACAGGTGCCCGACGACCGGCTCGAGGCGGAGCATCTCGTGCAAGATCGCGGTTCGGCCAGCCTGGTCGGCATCACGAAACTCGGCCCGCAGGTCGGGATGGTCGAGCAGGTACCACGTGGCCAGAGTGATGAACTCGCGGGTGGTGGCGATGCCCGCGGCGCAGTAGATGAGGCACTCGGTGAGAATCTCCAACGGACGGAACCCGACCTGGAGAAGATGGCTGATCAGGTCGTCACCGGGGCGTCGGCGACGGTTCCGGATCGCCGGGAGGACGTCGAACACGTAGAACGCGATCAGCGCTCCAAGGGTCACGAGACGGCGCGCAGCCGACACGAGACGACCGCCTTGGTCGTCGAGGTTGGCGGCGAACGTGGCCTCGATCCGCCGATCGAGGCCGGTGAGCCGCGAGCTGGTCAGGCCTGTCACTCGCGCGACGACGAAGACCGTCAGGTCCAGCGCCAGCTTTGAGACATCCACCGTCCGACCGCTCGCCACGGGCGCGACCAGCCGCCGGGCCAGGTCGTCGACGCCGTCTCGGTACGAGTCGACCGCTCGGGGGGTGAAGAACCGCGCCGCCGCACGCCTGCGGTCGCGGTGCTCAGGCCCGTCGATGTAGAGCACAGGCGGCCTGGACACCCACGAGCGCCGGCGCCAGCCGTGCTTGTCATTCTTCTCGTCACCGTCGTCATCGCCGTCGTCATCGCCGTAAGACTGGCGGTCGTCCGGCTTGATGAAGGTCAGCGCTCCGAAACCGGCCTGGCGCAGGTTCCGTTCTGCGCTGATCAACTCTTGCGCGGCGGCGTAAGAGCGGATTACCCAACGAGCTCCATGGATCCCCGCCCCGCCGTTGCCCCTTACTTGCTCGACCGCCGGGGCGTTGCCCTGCGTCCCTTCGGGCGCGGTGAGCCGTCGAACCGGGCAGCCCCCGCCGTCCTCATCACCTGGCGTCTCGTTCACGACCGCAACGCTACGGGCTCAAGTGGCTTCCGCGTTGGTCACCGTGAGACCTAACTGGGCCGCCAGCGGTCGTGATCGTCGGCAGGTTCGACGCTCAATTGAAGGCCCGTAAGCCGTCCCTTGCCTGGCGATGAGTTGACCCGGTTCGATGGACACCTTCATCTTGGGCTTGACGCCTGAGGAAGGGGTCCTGATGGGCCGTCCGAGCAAGTACTCACCGGAGTTTCGTGAGCAGGCCGTGGAGCTGGTCAAGGCCAGCGACAAGACGGTCGCTGAGGTCGCGCGAGATCTCGGGATCAACGACACGACGCTGAGCAACTGGGTCAAGGCCGACCGGGCCGAGCACGGTGTCCCCGACGCCACCGGTCTGCTGCCGCTGACCGCGGCGGAGCGGGCCGAGCTGACCCGGCTCCGGCGGGAAGTGTCGAAGCTCAAGATGGAGCGCGAGATCCTGAAAAAAGCGGCGGCCCTCTTCGCGACGGAGTCGACGAGGTGACGCGGTTCGCGTTCGTCGAGGCGGAGAAGGCGCTCTTCCCGGTCGCCACCTTGTGCCGGCTGCTGAGGGTCAGCCGGGCCGGCTACTACGCTTGGGCGCGCCGGCCGCCGTCGGCCCGGGCGGTCGCCGATGAGGTTCTGACTGTGCAGATTGAGACGATCTTCACGGCGAACCGGAGGGTCTACGGAGCGCCGCGGATCCATGCCGAGCTGACCGAGGCGGGCGTCCACGTCGGGCGTAAACGCGTCGCCAGGCTGATGCGCCGGGCCGAGATCGTGGGCTGTCACCGCCGCAAGCGGTCGTTCTCGATCACCCGGCAGAACCCGGGCGCCGAGGCGGCCCCGGACCGGGTCGAGCGCAACTTCCACGCCTCAGCGCCGAACCAGCTGTGGGTCGCCGACGTGACCTACGTGCCGACGGTGCAGGGCTGGCTCTACCTGGCCTGCGTCACCGACGTGTTCTCGCGCATGATCTTGGGCTGGTCGATGGCCCACCACCGCAAGACCGACCTCGTCGTCGACGCCGTCACGATGGCCGTCCACCGCCGCGGCGGGAAGGTCCCCGGCGTCATGCACCACTCGGACCGCGGCGGCGAAGACACGTCGCACCAGCTCGAGCGCGCGCTGCGTCGCCACGGCGCCCTGGCCAGCATGGGCAGCGTCGCGGACTGCTTCGATAACGCGCTGGCCGAGAGCGTGTTCGCGACGTTGGAGTGCAAGCTGTTCGACCAGCAGCCCGGCGGCCGCTTCCTCAGTCACCACCAGGCCAAGCTCGCGATCTTCGACTACCTCGAAGCGTTCTACAACCCCCGCCGGCGCCACTCCGCCCTCGGCCAGATCGCCCCCGCTACCTTCGAGAGCAACTACCGCAACACTGTCTCTGCGGCCTGACCATGGCCGCAGCCATCCGGTGTCTATGAAACCGGGTCAACTCCACGCTCCTTTAGGGTCTAGACCCACATCGCGGTGAGTTCGCCCGCAGCGGGGAAATTGGCTAATGCTCGACAGCGCCGCTATAGCCAGCCGTGGTCGCGCCGCACTTGTGTCAGTTGGGGACCGTCCTACGGGAACGAAGCCGTGCCTCGACGTACGTCCTGCGGGTGGCGGAGTCGCGATCTCTAGCCAAACGTCAAACCGTCCCAGAGGCCAAGGTTGGTGTAGAGGCGCTCGACCTCGTCGAGTTCAACATCAGCGTCGCGTGCTTCGGCGACCACCGGGCCGGCGACCCACCACTCAGCCTCGGGTAGCCCGGCGGACAGATAGGCGCGCGTACCAGGCGGGGATGAGCGATAGGACGGCCTGCGCGTTGCCGTCACCTCAGCATGCGCCGGTTCCCACAGGGTGACTTCGTCGCTCCGCTCCTCGACGACGACCGCGTCGTACCACCGCCAAACGATCACCTCAGCCCCGCCGGGTGTGCGTGCGACCGCTACCAGGTGGCTCGGCGAGACCCGCTCGGTGCGAGGGTGTGGGAACTGCGCGGCATAGCGAACCCAGCGGCGGTGGCCGTCAATCAAGATCTCGCACTCTTCGTTTTGGACCTGAAGCACGATGCCGGGACGTAGCCACGCCTGGACGGGGTGTTCGTCGATCCCGGCGGCGGAGCTTGTGGACTGACTGGGTTTGTTCTGACTGGACATCTTGGCCACCTCTGTGAAGGAGGCGCTCCTCGCTGAGCTTTTGTCAGTCAGCACGAGGAGGCGCACAAATGGGCATCGACACGGGTGTGGCACCTCCTCTCGGTCAACCGGGGAGACCACTCTGTCACAGAGCAACAACGTCTGGAAAGCAGGAGGGTCGCACGTCCCGATAGACGACCGTCATGCAGAACACGTAGCAGCGGATCGGTCATCGGCCGGGCGTAGATCAGGTGATCGGCTCGAACTGAACGTCGGCCGTCTGCGCAATGCCCCGACCTCGTCACCCAGAGCCCACTCTGCAACCCGCGATGCCATTGCCGCGGGCACTCCGTCAGTCATTCCTGGCGCTGGGCTGATGTCGAACGTCGCGTGCCCGTCGTGCGGCATGACACCGCCGAACTTCCGAGCAAGAGCGGCCCGCGCCGTTGCCAGCACACACATCTCTGACATCACCCCAACCACGCAGACACGACCCACGCCGTGGCGCCGCAAGAACTCATCCAGCGCGGTGCCGTCGAATCCGTCGTCCGTCAGCTTCCGGACCACAACCTCGCGCGAGGACTCCGCTGCCGGAAAGTAGAGTTCCCACCCTGCCCGACCAGGCTCATCGACGGCACCCGGTGGACCATCGTTCTGCAGATGCATGACCAGCGCGCCGGCCCGTCTGGCACGCTGCAGCAGGTCGCTCAGATTGACCAAGAGGTGCTCACTGGCAGGAGCCGCTTCGTCGCCAGTAACGAACGCCGTCTGGATATCGACAATCAATAGAGCTTGGACTGCATCGCTCGATTGGTCAGGCATGGCCACATGCTCGCACGGCTGGTCGACCGACACCCGTGTTGACATGGGCGACTGCCCGCACGCCGTTCGGCGACGGACACAGCAGGCGGCAGCCCGCAAGACCGTCGCCAAGACGATGCGCCGGCTCGGGCTCAAAGGCGTCTGCCCCAAGCGGTGGCGCACGACCACCATCGTTGATCACGACGATGCCTACCCGCCCGACGCCGTGGCCCAGACCTGGGACGCAGGGGTGCTGAACCGCGTTTGGTGGGCGACGTCACCTACCTGCGCACGTGGCAAGGCCGGCTGTATTTGGCCACCGTGATCGATGCCCACTCGCGGCGGGTGATCGGCTGGGCGATCGACGAGCACATGCGCGCCGATCTTGTCGAGCAGGCGCTGCAGGTGGCGATCACGCTGTGTGGCGAGCTGCCGGCCAAGGTCGTGTTCCACGCCGACAGGGGCACGCAGTACGCCTCGGCACAAATTACGGAGTTCGCACTCGACAACGGCATCACCCGCTCCATGGGACGCACCGGGGTGTGTTGGGACTGCGAGCATCCTCTTGTTGCTGCTGCGGCGGTCTGACCCTTGTTATGACCGGCCCCGCGGGTGCCTTGGCGTTGACGTGTCGGCCGTCGTAGCAGCAACGCTGTGACCGCCGTTCGAGCGGGCAGTGACCTGATAGGAGCCTGACTCGACCAGGGTCTCATCGCAGTCCTGTCCGCCCGCCCGAGCGGCGGCTTCGACCAACGGATCTATGAAGGAGACCCACGGCCTATGCCCAGCATGCTGCTTCGGCGCGACGACGTCCTCGTCGGCGTCGACACCCACAAGGACGAGCACGTCGCCGTCCTGCTCGACGGCCTCGGGGGCCGTCTGGGCGAGAAGTTCATCCCCGCCACGGCGGCCGGCTTTGCCGACTCGCGTTCTGCCAGTCCCGTATCGGACCCGAGGGCCGTCTGATCGGCTTCGGAGTCGAAGGCACGGGGTCCTACGGGATCGGGCTGGCCCGGTTCCTGCGCCGACACGGCCAGCCGGTGCACGAGGTGCACCGTCCTCCGCGCCGAGGCGAGCGACGGATGTCGGGCAAGAGCGACTCCATCGATGCCGAGCACGCTGCCCGCAAGGTCCTCGCCGGCTCGGTGATGGCGGTCCCGAAGACCGCGGACGGGCAGGTCGAGGCGTTGCGGCTGCTCAAGATCGCCCGCGACAGCGCAGTGAAAGCGCAGACCAGCGCCATGATCACGATGAAAGCCACCCTCGTCACCGCTGGCGACCAGCTCCGCGCCGAGCTGGAGCCGCTGACCGACCACAAGCTGGTCCTGGCCTGCGCCGCGCTCGACTCAGCACCCTGCTTGAGCGACCCCGACGCCGCGATGCGACACGTCCTCGGATCGTTGGCACGGCGCTGGCTTACGCTGCACGACGAGGTCAAACTCCACACCACCCACCTCAAGACCCAGACCAAGACCGCAGCGCCGCAGCTCGTCGAAGCGGTAGGCATCGGGTTCGACATCGCCGCTGAGATGTTGACCACCGCCGGCGATAACCGGACCCGGATCAAGTCCGAGGCGGCGTTCGCGAAGATGTGCGGCGCCTGCCCCATCCCGGCCGGCTCCGGCAAGACCAACGGCCGCCACCGCCTCAACCGAGGAGGCAACCGGCAAGCCAACGCGGCCCTCTACCGAGCCACCATCGTCCGGATGCGGTGGCACCAGCCGACCATCGACTACGTCGCCCGGCGCACCCAGGAGGGACTCTCCAAGCGCGAGATCATCCGCTGCCTGAAGCGGTTCCTGGCCCGGGAGATCTACCACCTGCTCCCGCCACTGGCCCCGCAGCCCGAGACCGCCGAACGACCCCTCCAGACGGCAGCCTGACGACTTGCCATCTATAGGAGCATCAACGCGATGGCCGAATCGTTCTTCGCCACGTTGAAGACCGAGTTCTACTACCGCCGCGTCTGGCCCACCCAGGCCCACGCCAAGACCGAGGTCGGAGCCTGGATCGAAGACCGCTACAACCGCCGCCGCAGGCACTCCGCCCTCGGCCAGACCAGCCCCGTCACCTTCGAGATGCAACACTGCAACCACCACGCGGCAGACCTTCAAGCCGCATAGCCCGGTGTCCACCGAACGGGGTCAGGGCCAGGACCCCGTCGTTGGATGGTCCTGCCGATATAGCCCGGTCCGCTAAGACCCCATAGCTGGCGAAGGCAGCACCGACCAGCCTTTCCTGATTTAGCATCACCGTCATGGCCGATGAGTTGCCTCCCGCGCATCCACGATTCGTCGCACACTTCACCGACACCATCTACCAGGCGGTCGACCGGAGAACGACGACGTTCTCCCGTTCGGCACCGACGAGGGTGCGGACATGCTCAGCGAGTGGTCACACCGTGTCGATGAACTCATTGCCCATCCCAGCCTGGCCGCGGTTCTGGGCGTGGACGCCGACGGGATCGGCGCCGCGGTTGTGGACGATGGTGCCGACATCTTGATTCCGGCCGGGTTCACCGTCCTCTACTACACCGGCATCATGACCAAGGCCGACGAACGGTTCCTGGTGAAAACCATCCGGCGTGAACTCCGCGACCACGGCAGCGACGAAACCCTCGAGACCCTGCAGGATGACCTGATCCGATTCAGCGGCGGTTCACCGCCGAAACCACGAAAGCCGAAGCCGTGGTTGGTTATCGACGACGGCTGGAACGACCCGGGCCACGCTAAATGGCTCCGCCGGATCGCCTCGGCGATCAGGCCGATCCCAGCTGGGTGGCGTGGTGGTCCGGGAGCTTAAGCCCCCAGCTACATCTGACCGTCACGGCAGCCGGGCTTGGTGAGCGTGTCGTGCACTCCGGTACCCATCGCGATCAGTTCTTCATCACGATGACGTCACCTGAGCTGGGGCGCCGGGGCGAAGAGTTATCCCTGATCTGCTGGCACGCGCCGAAAGGCATGTCTTTACAAAGTTGGTTCCCTGAGGCGGCTGACCTTCTCCTCGACCTGATCACTGACATCTTCACGACGACAGCTAGGCAGCTCAACCTGGTTGCCCCACCCACTCTTCCAGCTGCGGTGTTCGGACTGGCGGCCTCGGCCCGAGTCGCGGCCGCCGGACCGCCGCCGGTACCGAACCGATCTGAGCTGGCCAGGCTCTGGGACGCGCCAAAATGAAGGAGCTGGCGTCGATGGCGCCACCGCCAGAACATCATCACATCCGCAACCCGTGGTCCTAGGAAACGTCTCAACTGGGCTGTCCGATAACGGACGCTATGTCGTCCTGCTACCCCTCGTCGAGCGAGCGTCCCGCTAGGACTGGGGTGCTCGGGACGGCCGGCCGGTGGATCTGTTCCATCGTTCGGTGATCATGTCGAAGGCTTCAGCAACTTGGGAACGGGGGATCGGTAGCCTTCGGACCCATCCTTCGGGGGTGATCTCGATGTAGCCGTCCTCATCGATGGTGATCGAGGACAGGCTGGCCCAGGGGTATTGGCGGGTTCTGACCCGGCGTACCTCGATGCCGTTCTCGTCGAGGACGACGCGACCGCGGGCGGCGGTGATGGCGCTTCGTATCGAACTGACCACCGGCGCCACCAGACCTAAGCAGGCGGTCAATGGATCGGCGTGCGGCAAAAGCATAATCACTGCGACAAAGACTCCGGCGGCGAGCAACGAAAGAAGCAGTTCTGTCATCACTGCTCGTACAGTCGGTGTCGCCTGCCAGATCACCTCAGAACCGGCCGTGATCACTGGTGCCCTGCTGGGACTGCCCACGATGAAAGACTAGGGCCAGGTAGGCGCCGCTGCAGGTCTTCGTAACAGTAGCCCGTCGGAAGGTGCTGTCGAAACTTGATCTGCCAGACCGGGGTCTCTTCCACGCGAAGAGTGTTCATCAGTTTCGGCCAGCCGCAGCGGGCTCGCGCCTATCAATCCGGGTCTGGTCAAGTCCCGGGTAGTGGTGTGGCGGTGTGATCCTTCGAGGTTCAGGCGGATAGGGCTAGTGGCTCCTCGCTGGTTTCGGGTGTGGTGGTGAGGGTGGTGAGTCGGCATCGGGTGAGGATGTCGAGGCCGAGGTAGCGGCGTCCTTCGGCCCATTCGTCGGTTTGCTCGGCGAGGACGGCGCCGACGAGTCGGATGATCGCGTCGCGGGTCGGGAAGATCCCGACGGAGTCGGTGCGGCGGCGGATTTCCCGGTTCAATCGTTCGGCGGGGTTGTTGGACCAGATTTGGGTCCAGACTTCTTTGGGGAAGCTGGTGAAGGCGAGGATGTCCTCGCGGGCGGCGCTGAGGTGCTCAGCGACTTGGGGGAGTTTCTCGCTGACGTAGTCGATGAGCCGGTCGAACTGGGCGTGGACGGCTTTCGCGTCGGGCTGGTCATAGACCGAGTGCAGCATGGCTTTGACCGCCGGCCACAGGCTTTTCGGGCAGATGCCCATCAGGTTCGCCGCGTAGTGGGTTCGGCAGCGTTGCCAGCTGGCGCCCGGCAGGTTCGCTGTGATCGCCTCGACCAGTCCCGGATGGGCATCGGAAGTGACGAGCCGGACGCCGCCGAGGCCGCGGGCCACGAGATCAGCCAGGAAGGTGTTCCAGGCCTCTTTGGTCTCCGCGGTCGCGACTCGCAGGCCGAGGACTTCACGGTGTCCGTCGCCGTTGACCCCGGTCGCGACCAGACAGACCGCGTTCACGACCCGGCCACCTTCGCGGACTTTCATCGTCAACGCATCGGCGGCGAGGAAGGTGAACGGGCCGGCGGCATCCAACGGCCGGTGCCGGAACTGGGTCACCTGTTCGTCCAGGTCGGCCGCCATCCGGGAGACCTGCGACTTCGACAAGGCGTTGATGCCCAAGGTTTTGACCAGTTTGTCCATCCGTCGGGTCGAGACCCCGGCCAGGTAGCAGTCGGCGACCACCGTGATCAGCGCGGTCTCAGCCCGTTTGCGACGCTCCAGCAACCACTCCGGAAAGTAGGTGCCCGAGCGCAGCTTCGGGATGGCGACATCGAGTGTTCCGACCCGGGTGTCCAGGTCGCGATGGCGATAGCCGTTGCGCTGCGCTACCCGCTCGGGGCTGGGACGTCCCCACTCCGCGCCGACCACCTGGTCAGCATCAGCGGACAACAACGCGTTGATCACCGACTGCAGCAGGCTTCGCATCAGGTCCGGCGACGCGTCGGAAAGAGCCTCACCGAGCAAGCCGGCAGGGTCGACAATATGTGGTGCGGTCATCGTGATGCTCCGTTCGAGAGTGCTGTGGAAGGTTCACTCGAAGGATCACGCGGTGGCCGCTTCACATTGCGGCGACTCGCGCTACACCACTATGAGGGACTCAACTCGAAGAGGGTCCGGCTTCGCGTCGCTGATCTGACATGCTGAGCTGAGCAGCAGGTCAGCGTGAAACAAGATCATTTGCGCGTACCGGGGAACAACTTGTCATGGACACAACGGCGAATGTGCTTGACGAAGTCAATGCCTCCCACCAATCCTTCTGGCAGTTGAGGGGACGGCTGAGCGGTGGTTATCAAAACGGGGTCTACCTGGTAGCCGACCTGGATGGGCGACAGGCCGTGTTGAAGTGGACCGATGCCCGCGACTGGGCACCGACGGTGCTGGCAGCTGAAGCTGTCGTGGTGGCAGCGCGTGCGCAGGGCTGGCCGACGCCGGCCTGGCTGGCTGTCGGCGAAACGAAGGATGGGTTCCCCTACCAAGTGCAGGAATACGTGGAGGGCACGACGCAAGAGATGGTCAGTCATGACTGGCTCGATCTGGTTCTACCTGTGATCGCCGGCCAGGCCGGCCTCGGCCGCGACGGGATGCGGAACTGGTCGACTTACGACCACGACGTTGTCTACACCGACCGGAGTGGCAATCGTGCCGCCGTCGCCGGGGCGTGTCCGGCAGGTGCCCACCTGAGCGAGGTCATCACCCGCCTCACACGCGATCACGAGAGCGTTGTCCTCCCAGCCGGTGACTTGGTGCACGGCGACCTGAACCCTGAGAACATCCTCATCGCCGACGGCCGGGTTGCCGCAATGATCGATGTCGAGGCCGTCGGATGCGGAACCCGGCTTCACGACTTGACCACACTATTGTTGTACGCGGCGCTGTGGGGTCAGCATGAGGTCCAGGATCGATTGATCGCCGAGTGCCACAAGATCGCCGCCCCGGGCTGGATTGAAATTTGCCTAAGTTCAGTCACCATCGACCTGCTTGCCTTTGGCGTGCGCCACTGGCCGCCAGAGGACCTCGTTTCGTTATGTGACTTAGCGTCGGCGCTGATCATCAACCAGAGGACGGCGTGAGCTCGTCCTCACCAGAGCAGCTCCGACTCGTTCGGGCTGAGAGCGCCACTGACTACCGCCTCATACGCCCCGCTGGCGAGCAAAATCGCAGCACACTTATTACCCACGATAACGGCAGGAATCGCGGGTAACAGCCGCTAGCTGCAGTGGCGCCGTGCCAGACGACCACGACGCACCGCTGCCGGACTGGCCAGCGAGTCCGGCGGCGACCTGGGTCATGACATCCTCCCGGGATCAGCGGACCCGTCCGAGGGCGATTAGGGCGAGCAAGAGGGCGCCCAGCGCTTCGTTGTCGGTGATGCCGCCGGCGGCGATCAGGCCGGCTAGGTCGTCCAGCGGCACCAGGCGGACGTCCGTGATGCCCTCGGACCACTGCTCCGCAACGGTGGATGAGGTGGCCTCCGGATCCGGGCGGACGCCCTGGGCCAGGAGCACCCGACCGGGTGATCGGGTGATCCCGTTCAGAGAGAAAACCGGACCGAGGTCGCGCCAGACGTCGGCGACCAGGCCGGTCTCCTCCATCAGTTCGCGCTGCGCTGCGGTCAACGGGTCCTCACCGAGATCACTGCCGCCGCCCGGGACTTCGAGGGAGCGCTCGTCCATGGTGTAACGCTCGATCTCGACCAGGACCACCTCGTCGGCTTCGGTGATCGCGACGACGAACACCGACGGAGCCCGGGTCTCCAGCACACCGTAGATCCCGGGCTCGCCGTCGGGACGAAAAACCTCATCCTCGCGGACGGTGATCCAGCGGTTCTGATAGACCATCCGCGACGAGCGCGTCTGCCAGGGCACAGGACGTCCCGGCGCTGGCGGTCGATGCCGGTCTCGGGTGAGACTCGGTCAGTTGCTCGCCGTGAGGATCTGACGCATCAGGTCAGCGGTCTCGCTGGGCGTCTTGCCGACCTTGACGCCGGCCGCCTCCAGCGCCTCCTTCTTGGCCGCTGCGGTGCCCGAGGAGCCGGAGACGATCGCGCCGGCGTGGCCCATCGTCTTGCCCTCCGGCGCCGTGAACCCGGCCACGTAGCCGACCACCGGCTTGGTCACGTTCGCCTTGATGAAGTCGGCCGCCCGCTCTTCGGCGTCGCCACCGATCTCACCGATCATCACGATGCCCTCGGTGTCCGGATCATCCTGGAACGCCTGCAGGGCGTCGATGTGGGTGGTCCCGATCACCGGGTCGCCGCCGATACCGACGCAGGAGGAGAACCCGATGTCGCGCAGCTCGTACATCATTTGGTAGGTCAGGGTGCCCGACTTGCTGACCAGGCCGATCTTGCCGGGCTTGGTGATCGAGGCCGGGATGATGCCGGCGTTGCTGACGCCGGGAGTGATCAGACCCGGGCAGTTCGGGCCGATCAGCCGGGTGCGGCGATCCCTGCGCCAGGGTGAAGAACTCGGCGCTGTCCTTGACCGGGACGCCCTCGGTGATGATCACGCAGAGCGGAATCTCGGCTTCGATCGCCTCGACCACCGCACCCCGGGTGAACTTGGCCGGGACGAAGATCACCGTCACGTTGGCGCCGGTCTCGGCGATCGCCTCCTTGACCGAATTGAACACCGGCACGGATGCGCCCTCGAACTCGACGCTCTGTCCCCCCTTACCGGGGGTGACGCCGCCGACGATGGCGCTGCCGGAGTCCAGCATCCGCTGGGTGTGCTTGCGTCCCTCCGAGCCGGTCATGCCCTGGACGATGATCTTGGAATCGGAATTCAGGAAGATAGCCATGTCGATCGCCCTCTCAGTTCTGTGCCGACGCCGAAGCGGCGAGTTCGGCGGCCCGCTCGGCGGCGCCGTCCATCGTGTCGTTCTGCTCCAGCCCGGGCAGTCCGGCCTCGGTGAGGATCTTGCGGCCCTCTTCGGCGTTGTTGCCGTCCAGCCGGACGACCAGCGGCTTGGTCACCGGCTCACCCCGGCCCTCAAGCAACTGGAAGGCCTGCACGATCCCGTTGGCCACCGCGTCGCAGGCGGTGATGCCGCCGAACACGTTCACGAACACACTCTTGACCTGGTGGTCACCCAGGATGATCTCCAACCCGTTGGCCATCACCTCGGCACTGGCGCCGCCCCCGATGTCGAGGAAGTTGGCCGGTTTGGGCGAGCCGGGGAACTGCTCACCGGCGTAGGCGACAACGTCCAGGGTGCTCATCACCAGACCGGCGCCGTTGCCGATGATGCCGACCTCACCGTCCAGCTTGACGTAGTTCAGGCCCTTGGCCTTGGCCGCATTCTCCAACGGGTCCTCGGCGCTGTCGTCGGCCAGATCGGCGTGCTCGGGGTGCCGGAAGGCGGCGTTCTCGTCGAGGGTGACCTTGCCGTCCAGCGCGACGATCCGGCCCGCGCCGGTTTTGACCAGCGGGTTCACCTCGACCAGGGTGGCGTCCTCGCCGATGTAGACCTGGTAGAGCTTCTGGATGGCGTCGGCGATCTCGGCCCGGTCGGCCTCGTCGAAGCCGGCCGCGGCGACGATCTCGTCGGCCTTGGCCTGGTCGATGCCCACAGTGGGGTCGACCGGCACTCTCGCCAGCGCCTCCGGCCGCTCGACGGCCAGCTGCTCGATCTCCACCCCGCCCTCTTTGGAGCACATCGCCAGATAGGTGCGATTGGCCCGGTCGAGCAGCACCGAGAAGTAGTACTCCTCGGCGATGTCGGCGCCTTCGGCGATCATCAGGGTCTTCACCACGTGGCCCTTGATGTCCAGCCCGAGAATCTCCTCGGCGCGGGCGGCTGCCTCGTCCGGGCTCTTGGCGATCTTGACCCCGCCGGCCTTGCCGCGACCCCCGGTCTTGACCTGGGCCTTGACCACCACCACCGGGGTCCCCAGTTCGGCCGCAGCCGTCCGGGCCTCGTCCGGCGTGGTGGCGGTGATGCCCCGCAACACCGGGACCCCGTGGGCCTCGAAGACGTCCCGCGCCTGATACTCGTAGAGATCCACCGGTTCCCCACCCTCACTTCCTGGACTTGCCATCGACGTGCCATCGACTTGCTTCGACGGACCTGCTGGCCCGGTCAGGCCGACCACCGAGCCTAGTGGGTGTGGAGATCGGCTCAGCTCGGGGCGTCGGAACGCCGCACGTTCGCCTGCACCCAGGCGACGATGTCGGCCATCCTCGCGCCCGGCGTGAACACCTGCCGGACGCCCAGCTCGGCCAACGGCGCCCGATCGGCCTCGGGGATGATGCCGCCGCCGAACACCACAATGTCGTCGGCTTGGGCCTCGGCCAGCAGCGCGGTCACCTTGGCGAACAGCGTCATGTGCGCGCCGGACAGAACGGACAGCCCGATCGCATCGGCGTCCTCGGCCAGGGCGGTGCTGACGATCTGCTGCGGGCTCTGGTGCAGGCCGGTGTAGATGACCTCCATGCCGGCGTCCCGTAGCGCCCGGGCTACCACCTTTGCGCCCCGGTCGTGGCCGTCCAGCCCCGGCTTGGCCACCACCACGCGAATCGGCGGGCGCAACTCGGCGGGCAAACCCGATCGGGTCGCGGTAACTGCCTCGTCGCCCGATTCTGCCGCCACACGCCGACCATACGCCCGGCGCACGATCGGGCCTCGAGAGCCGGCAACCGGCTGGGCCGATGAGAGTAATCTGCGCTGGTGCTCACGAAGCGGGGGCCCGAGCGGCAGTCTCGGCCGTCACGCCAGCCGTCGAGCCAGCCGTCCCGAATCGCCACACTCTCCAGCGGACTGACCCAGCGGCTGCCGCAGGCGGCGGTCGGGCTTGCCGTCGAGGCCGGCTGGGTCTCGGTGCACCTGGCGATGTACCCGATCGGCCTGCTCACCGATCGATCCCACGGTGGCCGCACGCGTCGGCGGGGGCTGTCGTTGGGTCAGCGCGGTCTGATCCAGCACGACATGGACGCGGCCGGCACCCCGATTCTGCTGGTGCACGGGATCGTCGACAACCACACCATCTTCGCCTCCCTGGAACGAGCGCTGCGTCGCCGCGGGTTCGAGCGCCTGCGCTTCTTCGACTACGGGCTGCTGACCAGCGACGTCCGGGCGGCAGCCCGGCGGCTGGCCACGGCCGTCGAAGAATTGACGATCATGACCGGGCGGGACCAGATCCACGTCATCGGACACAGTCTCGGAGGCCTGATCGCCCGTTACTACGTGCAGCGGATGGGCGGGGACGCTCGGGTACACACCCTGGTCACCCTCGGCAGCCCGCACCAGGGCACCGAACTGGCCCGGGTCGGCCAGGTGTTGCCCCTCGTCCGTCAGCTCACCCCGGGTTCTCCGCTGTTGGACGAGATGGCCCAACCGGCCCCGGACTGCCGAACCCGGTTCCTGGCCTTCTGGTCGGATCTGGACCAACTCGTGGTGCCTCGCCGCAACGCCGCGATCGCCCACCCCGACCTGTCGGTGACCAACGTCGGCGTCCACGGAGTGGGGCACATGTCACTGACCAACAACCGTGCGATCGCGGCCCAGATCGCCGAGGTGCTGGCAAACCTGAGCCCGGACCGGCCCACAGCCGAAGGCCCCCCGGGCCACTGAGGAACGAGTTCGGGTGTCAGCTGAGAAAACTTGGTCAAACCCAAGGAAATCCGGATCACGATCGGTTCCGAATCACTCGTAGAGATGTGAAACTAGTCCTGATCACACATTTCCCGGCGCCTCGGCGTATCGGGAGCGGCAGGGTCGGGCCTCAACGGACGGAGTCTGCTGCAGCAGACTCCCCCCGGATCTGAAACGAGACGTATGGCGACACAACCGGTAGTGCTGTACCCGGCGCACGATCGGTCGAGCGATCGGTCGAGCAGCGGTCGAGCGGTCAGCCAAAGGGTCGGTCCGCCCGACCCAGCCGTGTCGGGCGCGCCGTCGCTCGGCGGATGGCCGAGGTCGTCGACATCCCGGAGCGTCGTAGCTGGTTGTCCCACGGACTGGCCGGACTGATGGTCGCCTCTCTCGGGATCGCCGGTGTCGCCTCGATCTCTTTGTTGCCGAGCCAGACCCTGTCGGCATCCGGCAGTTCTCTGGTTGCTCCTGATCTCAGTTCGACCGGCACCATGCCCGCTGCCTTCGACAGCGCTCAACAGACCCTTCGCAGCGACCTGTCGGCCGGCACCGGGTCGAGTGCGTTGCTCCGCTCCCAGCAGTTGACCCGTAGCTACCAGCTCGCCACCAGCCTGCAGGCGACCTCGACCCTGAGCAGCTCGCTGCGGCTGGCCGAACGCCGGACCGCGCTGGAGGCCGGCGCGATGACCATCGCTCAGGCTCAGGAGCGCCTGGTCAACGCCGAACAGCAGCGCGAGATCCAACAGCAGGTGGCCGCCGATATGGCTGTGAAAGCGGCTCAATACCTGGCCGAGGCTCAGGCCGAGGCCGCCGCCGCCCGGGAACAACAGGCCGCGGCGGCCGTTAGCAGCAACACAACCGGCGCCTTCGTCCCGGTCTCCGGCACGAGCCTCGGCACCGCTGAGACCGCCGGCGCCGGGAACGCCAGCGTCGGCAACACCAGCACCCGTACCTCTACGTCCGGCTCGGCCGGATCATCCGCGCTCGGCCCTGTCGTCTCGCCCATCACCTCGGCGACCATCGGCGCCTACTTCGGCGAGACCGGATCGCTCTGGGCGCGCTATCACACCGGTCTGGACTTCCATGCCCCGATGGGTGAGCCGGTGCACGCCGCCGCCGGCGGAACCGTCGTGGTCGTCGCGCCGGTCGGCACCGGTCAGGACACCTGGGCCGGCAACCACGTGGCCATCCAGCACGCCGACGGGCTGACCACGATGTATAGCCACCTGTCGGTGATCGACGTGAAGGCCGGCCAGCACGTCAACGCCGGCGACGTGATCGGCCTGGTCGGGTCCACCGGGCACGTGACCGGACCGCACCTGCACTTCGAGCTGTATCCGGCCGGTGTGCGGCCGGGCAGCGTCTACCAGGCGATAGATCCACAGGCTTGGCTGGCCAGCCACGGAGTGCAGGTCCGCCGGACCAACTGAGCCTGCGCGCGGCCGCAGAGCACGCTCGCCGGGAGAAACCTGCCCGAAGGCGGTTTTACCTGTCGTTACTTGTCCGTTATGGTCTTACGCGTGCTTGCGCCCGGGCGCAGACGTCTGCGGAGTCCTTCGCGCGTCAACAGCCCGGATGCAAGGCCACCGATGCCATTCTCAGCGCTCGTCCGGTGCTCCGCCGGCGACATGCGCAGGTCGACGCTGAGCGAGGACGGTTCACCATCGGGTGATCGCCCTCGCCGTCGATAGAGGGGGACTTCAGCGTGCAACGCCCGAAACTGGTGCGACGCGCCACGCCGCAGCGGGCTCTGGCCCGTCGTGCCATCGTCGAGGAGATCGACCGTGACCGGCGGAGTTGGATCCGGCACGGCATCGCCGGTCTCGCCGTCGCCGGTCTCGGTCTGGCGGTCGCGGGATCGGTAGCCCTGACCGGCTCGGCCGTCGGCCGGCACACCGCAGTCGTATCGGCCGACGTCGCCCCGTCGGTCAGCACCTCGACCGGCGCCGTCCCGTCGGCCTTCGCTCAGCGGACGCAGGGCATCACCCGACGCAGCAATGAACTGCCGCTGGACGGCGAGACCATCGATCCGCAGGCTGCGGCCTCGGCTCAGGCGGCCGCGCAAGCCGCCGCCGCGAAGGCGCAGAAGCAGCACGCCGTGAAAGCCACCTCGGGCGGAACCCGGTATTCCGCGGCCCTGGCCAAGCGCCAGGCCGAGCTGAAGGACGACAGCAGCAAGACCGAGAAGCTGGCTAAATCCCTGGCCGCCGACGCAGCTGCGCCCCCGACCACGAGCACCGGTACCGGCACCGGCACCAGTGCGGCATCGGGCGCGACGAGCGCGAAGTCGGCGCCTGCCGCCGCCGGCGGCAAGGTCAGCCTCCCGATCACCACCGGCTACCACGTGGCCGCCCGCTTCGGCCAGGTCGGGGTCTGGGCTCGCTACCACACCGGCTTCGACTTCGCCTGCCCGATCGGCACCCCGGTGCACGCCATCGCCGACGGTGTGGTGACCAACTCCGGCCCGAACTCCGAGGCCGGCTGGGCCGGAAACTACGTGACCGTCCGGCACGCCGACGGAAAGCAGACCCTGTACGCCCACCTGGCCGACACCAGCGTCGGCGTCGGTGAGCACGTGACCGGCGGACAGCTGATCGGCCACGTCGGGATGACCGGCCGCTCGTTCGGACCGCACGTTCACGTCGAGCTCTACCCGGCCGGTATCACCCCGGGCGACGTCTATAAGGCAATAAATCCGGTGCCGTGGATGGAAGCGGTCGGCCTGCACCCCTGAGCTGGATGAAAGCTCGTCGAAGGATCAGAGCTTTTCGAGGGGCGCGTGCTTCAGCGAGAGCCGTTTGAGCCCCACCGGTGCACCGAAATCGACATCGGCCTTGGCCATCTCCGGACCGCCCGAGGTGGCGACGACGGTGCCGAGCCCGAAGGTCGAATGCAGCACCCTGTCCCCCGCGACCAGCGACGGGATCTCTTTGCGGACCGGCGGCGCCGAGCCGTACCCGACGGTGTTGCGCCACTGCCGATTCGCCGTTCCCCGCTGACTGAGCTGGGCCTGGCTGGTGGCCGAGGTCGAGCGCCAACTGGTGATCGCGCCTTCGGTCCGGCGCCAGTCGATCAGATCGACCGGAATCTCGTCCAGAAACCGGCTCGGTGGGTTGTGCTGCGGTGAGCCCCAGGCCGCTCGCACCACGGCTCGGGTCAGGTAGAGCCGCTGCCGGGCCCGGGTCAGACCGACGTAGGCCAGCCGGCGCTCCTCCTGCTGCTCGTGCTTGTCCAGCAGGGCGCGCTGGTGCGGAAAGATGCCGTCCTCCATTCCGGTCAGGAAGACAGTGTCGAACTCCAGCCCCTTCGCGGTGTGCAGGGTCATCAACGTGACGACTCCCGAGTCGTCGCTTCCCGGTGGCGGTGGGATCTGATCGGCGTCGGCGACCAGGGCCACCCGCTCCAGGAAGGCGCCGAGTGAGGTGTCGGGCTCCGGGGCTCCGGCGGCCAGATCGATGACGCCGTCAGCGTCCACGGATTGATCGGCGTCCACCGCCTCCTCCGCGTCCACCGGCTCCCGGTCCACCGCCCCCTCGAGCGGACCCAGGTCGTCCAGCCCGGTCAGCTGGTCGATGCCCGAGGCCGCGGCCACGAACTCGCGGGCCACCGCGACCAACTCGACCAGGTTCTCCTGCCGGGTCTCGTCCTGCGGATCGGTCGACTCGTGCAGCTCGGCCAGATAGCCGGAGTCGGTCAGCACCGTGGTGAGGATCTCGTCGGCCGGCGCCCCGTCGACGACCAGCTGCTCGCACTTGTCCATGAAGGCGGCGAAGTTGGCGATCTGCTTGGCCGAGCGGGTGGCCAGGCCGGGGATCTCGCCGGTCCGGCGCAGCGCGTCGGCGAAGCTGATCCGGTGCTCGGCGGCGAACGCCTCCACCGCCGCCTCGGCCCGGTCGCCGATGCCCCGCTTGGGCACGTTCAGGATCCGACGCAGCGAGACGTCGTCGGTCCGGTTGGCGATGGCCCGGAGGTAGCCGATCGCGTCCCGGATTTCGCGGCGTTCGTAGAACCGGACACCGCCAACCACCTTGTACGGCAGGCCGATCCGGATGAAGGTCTCCTCGAACGCGCGGGACTGCGCGTTGGTGCGGTAGAACACCGCGACGTCGGCGTAGCGGCAGGTGCCGGCGTCGGACAGTTTGTCGATCTCGGAGGCGACGTACTGGGCCTCGTCGTGCTCGGTGTCGGCGACGTAGCCGACCAACGGCTCGCCGGTGCCGAGATCGGACCAGAGCTTCTTCTCACGCCGGTCCGGGTTCTGCCGGATCACCGCGTTCGCCGCATCCAGAATGGTCTGGGTGGAGCGATAGTTCTGCTCCAGCATGATGGTGGTCGCGCCCGGGAAATCGGTCTCGAAGTCGTTGATGTTGCGGATCGTCGCACCGCGGAAGGCGTAGATGGACTGGTCGGAGTCGCCGACCACCATCAGCTCCGACGGTGCCGCGGTCGGGCCGCCGCCGAGATCCTCGACCGTGTCGGTGGGCTCGGGCCCGCAGAGTTGCTGGATCAAGGCGTACTGGGCGTAGTTCGTGTCTTGGTATTCGTCGACCAGCACGTGCCGGAAACGCCGGCGATAGGTCTCGCGCAACTCCGGAAAGGCCATCATCAAGTGCACGGTGGTCATGATCAGATCGTCGAAGTCGAGAGCGTTCGCCGCCGTGAGCCGACGCTGGTACTCGGTGTAGACCGCGGCGTGGGTCTCGTCCAGGGCCGAGTTGATCACCACCGACTCGGGATCGACGAGCTCGTTCTTCTGGTTGGAGATCCAGTTGAGCACGGCGCGCGGTGCAAACCGTTTCGGATCGAGGTCGAGATCCTTGCAGACCAACTGGACCAGCCGCTTGGCGTCGGTGTCATCATAGATCGAGAAAGTCCGGGAGATGTCGAACCGGCCGATCTCGGCCCGCAGGATCCGGACGCAGGCGGAGTGGAAGGTGGACACCCACATCAGCCGGGCCCGGTTGCCCACCAGCTCGACCACCCGCTCGCGCATCTCGGCGGCGGCCTTGTTGGTGAAGGTGATGGCCAGGATCGAACCGGGATGGGCGTGCCGCTGCGCGACCAGGTAGGCGATCCGCCGGGTCAGCACCCGGGTCTTGCCCGAGCCGGCGCCGGCGACCACCAGCACCGGACCCTCGTCGTGCAGCACCGCTTGGCGCTGCTGCGGGTTGAGCCCGGCCAGCAACGCCTCCGGATCGGTGCGTCGGGCCCGCTCGCGCTTCCTGGCAGGCTCGGGAAACAGCGGGTCGGGATCGGTCGACACGGGCCCCGATGCGGTCTGGCTGGACACGGGTGCGGTCTGGCTGGACACGGGTGTGGTCTGGCTGGACATTGCTCTCAGCCTAATCGAGGGGGCCGAAAATCCGTCGTCCAATCGATCGCGGATGCAGGTCGAGAACCTCACCCGAGCAGTCGGTCCTCCCGCAGCTGAGAAGTCAGGTGTTCACCGGGGTGATCCCGTACGACGCTACGTCCGATCGCGATTAGATTTGTGCCATGTTCTTCCGCCGGATTCCTGTTCGCAAGATCGTGCGGAGGACGGTCCTGGCGGTGGCCGCGGTCCAGGGTGCCACGCTGGCCGGGCTCTACGTGGTCGACTACCGGCGCAAGCGCAATCGGACTCCCGCCGTTTTCCCGCGGGTGCCACCCCGGTCGATGACGGCCGGCGGGTCGGAAGTGACGGTCTACACCTACGGCGAAGACCTCTACGCCGACATGCTCGGGGCGATCCGGCAGGCCAAGAAGCAGATTTTCTTCGAGACCTACATCTGGAAGGCCGATCCGGTCGGGAACGAGTTCAAGACCGCGCTGATCGAGGCAGCGGACCGCGGGGTCGAGGTCTACGCCAGCTGGGACGAGTTCGCCAATCTCGTGGTGCCGCGCAGCTTCTTCCGGTTCCCGGCCAACGTGCTGGTCAAACCGCATCCGCTGTTC
The DNA here is from genome assembly GCA_963711185.1 of uncultured Actinomycetota bacterium. Lineage (GTDB taxonomy): Bacteria > Actinomycetota > Actinomycetes > Propionibacteriales > Propionibacteriaceae > Microlunatus. Next base: position 91,675 of record CAVQDD010000016.1, read on the forward strand.
GGCAACTGGCTGAAGTTTCCCCGATCGTCCGGCCGCAACCACCGCAAACTGATGGTCATCGACGACGACGTCGCCTTCGTCGGCGGTTACAACATCGGTTCGCTCTACGCCACCGACTGGCGCGACACCCATGCCCGGCTGACCGGCGACATCGTCTGGGACATGCGCAACGCGTTCATCGACTACTGGAACCTCTACCCTTCCAAGACCCTGCCGGACATCCCCGACTCCGGCGTCCGGGTATGGCAGCCGAACATCCGGCTCTATCGCAACGTGCCGCGCAACATGATCTATCCGATCCGGGCGATGTACCTGGAGGCCATCGACCGGGCCTCGAACCACATCTACCTGACCCACGCCTATTTCATCCCCGACGAGGACATGGTGCGTGCGCTGCTGATGGCCGCCGGCCGCGGGGTAGACGTCCGGGTGATCGTGCCGGAGGCCTCGAACCACATCGTGGCCGACTGGCTGGCCCGCGGCTTCTACGGGCAACTGCTGCGCGGCGGCGTCCGGCTGTTCCTCTATCAGCACGCGATGGTGCACGCCAAGACCGCCTCGATCGACGGACAATGGTCGACCATCGGCACCGCCAACATCGACCGGCTCAGCCTGCGGGGCAACTACGAGATCAACATCGAGGTCTTTGCCGAGGACGTGGCCCGGCAGATGGAGGAGATCTTCGCCATCGACTCCTCCAACACCCGGGAGCTGACCAAGGAGGAATGGCACGGACGACCGGTGATGGCCAAGTTTTCCGAAACCGTGCTGACGCCGTTCCGGCCGCTGCTCTGAGGCAATCCAGCAACAGCGAATCGGCGGGATCCTCTGGGCCGTCACCTGGTCCCTCTGATGGCGCGGCCGATCACCGTCCTGCTGTCGAAGCCTCGCATACCCATTGGTTGACACGCGTGTACGGTAAGTGACCACCCAAATCGCGATCCGGCTCGACGACGACGAACTCGCCACACTGGACGCCGAAGTACATCAGGGCCGAGCAGCCAACCGATCCGAAGCTGTTCGCCGAAGCATCGCCCGGTTACGTCGGAGCAGCGTTACCGGGACGAAGAATGCGTCCTGATCGAATTGGCTCGGCGTGGCGAACCCGTCTACCCGGATCTCGACGGCATCCTCGACGGCGCTCATCCAGCTCTCGACTGATGCGGACCATCGCCCTGGTCCGTCTCGACACATTGCGTCCAGCACTCATCCTGACCCGCCGATCGAAGCAGCATCTGGTGACCTGGCTCACGGGCGACCTGGTAGCTCCACCTCACCCGCGGTCCTGCCAGGTGCACAGGCAGACCTGGTTGTCGTCGGGATCGGCGAGCACCCAGAAGGATGGAGCTTCCGCGTCGCTCACCAGTCGACCACCGGCCGCCAGTGCCGCGGTCATCCGGGCCGGGACCTCGACCGGGTCGACCCAGACGTCGGGATGCCAGCGTTGCCGAGGGTCGTCCCGACCGGAGGGTTGGAACCAGAGGGTCGGCAGCACACCGGCCGGATCGGGTAGTTCGTCCGGGGTCGTCTCGCCCGGGGCGGCGGCCGGCGGCTCGATGGCCAACACCGCGGCCCAGAAGGGCAGCACGGCCGCCCGGTCCGGAGTGTCCAGGGCCGCCTCGATCCGGGCCAGCCCGGCCGTCGACGGCGTCAGCCCGATCGCGGTCGCCGCCCGTCCGACCGCCCGGGCGAGTTCGACCGCCTGCTCGGTGACTCCGGCATCGGACCGACTGCTGATCCGCACGTCCAGGTGTTCGGCGCGGAGATCGACCTCCGGCGGTAACCCGACCTCGTCCGCGGCGGCGCCGATCGCGGCGACCAGAGCCACCCCGGTGGCGAAATCGGTCGTCCGGATCCGGGTCTGCAGGCCGCGCAGCAGGTAGGCCCAGCCGATCAGCCCGGCGTCGGCGATCTCTCGCCCGGTGAAAGCTCTCATGGCCGACAGCATGGCCGGTGCCACTGACAAAGTTTTCAGCTCTCTTTCTACGCTCATCTCTCGTGTACATCGCACCGACCCCACAGCAACTCCGCTGGCACCGCGCCGAGGTGGGCGTCTTCTTCCACTTCGGCGTCAACACCTTCACCGAACGCGAGTGGGGCGACGGCCGGGAGTCTCCCGCGGTCTTCGATCCGGAGAGTTTCGACGCCGCCCAGTGGGCCGAAGCCGCGCAGTCCTTCGGGGCCAGATACGTGATCCTGACCGCCAAGCACCACGACGGCTTCTGCCTCTGGCCGACCGCGACCACCGATCATTCGGTCGCCTCCTCGCCGTGGCGCGACGGTCGCGGCGATGTGGTCGCCGAGGTGCTGCGAGCCTGTCGCGACGCGGGGCTCGAGGTGGGCCTGTATCTCTCACCCTGGGATCGGCATCAGCCCCGCTACGCCGACGCCGCGGCCTACGACGACTTCTACCTTCAGCAACTGACGGAGCTGTGCACCCGCTACGGCGAGCTGTTCGAGATCTGGTTCGACGGCGCCGGTTCCCTCGGGCGACGCTACGCCTGGGATCGCTGGATGGCGGTGGTCGAGCAGCATCAACCGGAGGCGATGGTGTTCAACGCCGGTCGCCCGACGATCCGCTGGGTCGGCAACGAGGACGGGCTGGCCACCGACCCGGTCCGCTACCAGGTGCGGCTGAGCGAGTTGGCGGAGAACGAACACCGCGTCGATCCGGTGGCGACCGAGCTGTATCTCCCACCGGAGTGCGACGTGTCGATCCGTCCGGGCTGGTTCCACCACCCTTCGGAGCGTCCGAAGTCGACCGAACAACTCCTGGAGATTTATCACCGCTCGGTCGGGCTGGGCGCCAATCTGCTGATGAACCTGCCTCCCGATCCCCGCGGGCTGATCCCCGATTCCGACCTCAGGGCGATCGAGGACTACCGGACGTCACTGGATCGGCTCTACCGACCGCTCGACGCACACCTCCGGCCGGACGGCCGGGACGCCTATCGCCTCGATTTCCGCACGGCCGTGCCGACCGACCGGATCTCGGTCCTCGAAGAGCTGTCCCGCGGGCAACGGATCAGCCGGTTGCGGTTGTTCGACGGTGACGAGCGGATCGCCGAGGTGGCGTCGGTGGGACAGCGGCGCATCATCACCTTCGGGCCGCGGACGGTGGACGAGCTCCGGATCGAGATCGACGGCTCGGACGCCGCACTCGTCGGGGCTGTCGGTTACCGGTCGGCCGTGTCCAACTGATGCACTGAGTGGAGGACGGCGAAAGGCGGCACGATGTCCAAGCACGCGAGACTCGTCAAACGGCTCCGCCGGGCGATGCGGGAGCACGCCCTGGTCGACCTCCGGCGCTCGGTCGACGCCCAGCAGGCGATCACCGGTTACGTCGTCGGCGTCGGTCGCCGCTGGGTGCTGATCCGGGCGACCTCTGAAGCCACCCCGAACGGCTGGACGGCGCTGCGGCTCGGTCAGGTCCGCCGGATCGACAAGGCGAAGGAGCAGCGCGTCACCCGAGAATCGCTGCAACTTCACGACCAGTGGCCGCCGGCTGCGCCCGCCCGGCCGGTAGACCTGGAACACGGGACCAAGCGGCTGATCAGGTCGCTGGCCGACCAGTTCCCGGTGCTCGCCATCCACTACGAACACCTCCCTCGCACGCCGCTCTATGTCGGCCGTCCACATCGGTGGCGGAAGAAGAAGGTGACCTGGCACGACCTGAACCCCGACGGCCGCTGGACCGGGCGCACCGAGCCGGCCCGGCTGCGGCCGATCACCCGGGTCGGCGTCGACGACACCTACCTGAGGGTGCTGAGCCAGGTCGGTGGCCCCGAACCAGCCCCGACGGACTGAGCCCGCCCGTCCCGCTCAGACCGAGGCGGACTGCGACAACCGCTCGGCGTCCGCATCGGCGGCGGTCCGCACACGCTTGGCCCGCTGAGCGACCACGTAAAGTCCGGCGGCAGTGATCAACACGATGGCCGCGTAGATCGGCCAGCGGATGGCGTCGGCGGCGTCGAAGGCCTTGAGGATGACCCGGGAGTTGGTCAGCAGGATCAGTCCGCCGACGGCCACCCCGAGCGGTTCACGCTTGAGGTGCTTGACCAGGTAGGCGGCGATCGGCGCGGCGATGATGCCGCCGATCATCAGGGCGAAGACCAGCGGCCACTGCACGTTCCCCACGCCCATGCCGACCAGGAATCCGAGCACAGCGGCGGCACTGACCAGGAACCGGCTGGTGTCCATCGAACCGACGATCTTGCGCGGCTCGAGCCGACCGTCGGCCATCAACGTGGTGGTGGCCAGCGACCCCCAGCCGCCGCCGCCGGTGGCGTCCACGAAGCCGGCGACCAGGCCCAGCGGTCCGAGGAAGCGGATGGTCAGCGGCCCGCGGATGACCGCGGTGATCCCGAGGACGAACCGGACCAGGATGTAGACGCCCAGGATGGCCAGGATGGTCGACATCACCGGAGCCGCGTTCTTGGTCGACAGCGAGGACAGCACCATCGCACCGGTGAACGAACCGATGGCACCGGGGATGGCGATCCGGACGACGACACCCCAGTCGACGTTGCGCAATCGCGCGTGGGAGATGCCGAGCGCGCCGGTCGTGCCGAGTTCGGAGAGGTGCACGGTGGCCGAGGCCACCGCCGGGCTGAGCAGGGCGATCGAGGTCAGCGCGGTGGTGGCGATGACGCCGTAGCCCATGCCCATGCTGCCGACCACGATCTGGCTGGCGACACCGATGATGGCGATGAGAACGATCTTGTGCATCCGGGGAGCTCCTCTGAACAAATCCTAGTATTGCACTAGGGAAACTAGCAGAAGGGTAACCGGGTCGAGCGAACGCGTCCACTATCCGGTCGATCGGCGTGTCAGGCCGGGCAGGTCAGGTCGCGTCGGGTCGCGTCGGGTCGGGTCGGGCGAGTCAGATCCAGGCTGATGGCTCGGCGATCAACGCCGCGACCGACTCCGGCATCTCACCGTCGGCGATGTGGGCCAGGGTGACCTTCTCCAGAATGGCCCGCTCGCTGGCCCGCAAGGCGATCCACACCTGCTGCAGCGGGGCGGCGGCACCGGCGTACTCCAGCGTTTCCGGACGATTGCCGCGGACGTTGGCCAGCTCCCCGTCCAGCACCCGGATGACGTCGGCGATGCTGATCTGCGTCGCCGCACGAGCCAGCCGGTAACCACCCTCGGGACCTCGTTGGCTGCGCAACAGGTTGGCGCGCCGGAGCTCACCCAGGATGCTCTCCAGGTACTTGGCCGGGATCGACTGGGCGGCCGCCAACTGGTCGACGGTGCGCGGCGCCTCGGCCGCGGCCAGTTCGGCCGCGGCCCGCAAGCGTAGTCCACCCGGGCGGAGAGTCTCATCGGCACAAACCCTACTGCTCGGTAACTCCGGCGGTGTGTTTGCTGGTCAGAGTCGGTTTGTGCCCTAGGCTTCGGCCCATGGGAACAATTATCGGCTACATCGTCATCGGCCTGATCGCCGGAGCGATCGCCAAACTCATCCTGCCGGGCAAACAGGGCGGCGGCATCGTCATCACCATGATCCTGGGCATCGTCGGAGCATTACTCGGCGGCTTCCTGGGCGGGCTCATCTTCCACGTCAAGTACACCAAGATCTTCAGCTTCCAGGGATTGATCACCGCGGTGGTCGGCGCGCTCATCGTGCTGATCATCTACGGCTTCATCAAGAGGCGCTCGAACGCCTGACCCCAGCACCACAAGATCGGCCCCGGACGGTTTCCGTCCGGGGCCGAGTCCGCGTCCGGGGCCGCCGGACGACGGGGCGTTCAGACCAGCCGACGGTCGGTGGCCCACCGGGTGAGCTGGTGCCGATTGGACAACTGCAGTTTGCGCAAGACGCTGCTGACGTGGGTCTCGACCGTCTTGATCGAGATGAACAACTCCTTGGCCACCTCTTTGTAGGCGTACCCGCGGGCGATCAATCGCAGCACCTCGCGTTCGCGTTGGGAGAGTCGGTCCAGATCCTCGTCCACGCTGGCGATGTCGATGGCCCCGGAGAAGGCGTCCAGCACGAAACCGGCCAGCCGCGGCGAGAACACGGCGTCGCCCTCGGCCACCCGACGGATCGCGTCGATCAACTCGTCCCCGCTGATCGACTTGGTGACGTAACCCCGAGCTCCGCCGCGGATCACTCCGATCACGTCCTCGGCCGCGTCCGAGACCGACAGGGCCAAGAACTTCTGCTCGGGCGCCTTCTCGTGCACCCGACGCAGCACCTCGACCCCGCCGCCGCCCGGCAGGTGGACGTCGAGCAGCACCACGTCCGGATGAATGCTGAGAATCGTCTGCACCGCCGAGTCGACGTCGTCGGCCTCACCGACCAGCCGGGTCTTGCCGCCGATCTCGGCTCGGACTCCGCTGCGGAACATTGCGTGGTCGTCGACGATCACCACCGAGAAGAACGCGTTCTGGTTTCGCAGATCCGGAGCGGACGGGCCGGCCGGCCGACTGCTCGCTCGGCCAGCTGTTTGGCCCGGGCCCTGATTCTGATCGGTCATCGCTGTATCTCCAGTCTCACTTCGGTTCCTTCGCCGGGGGCGGAGCGGATCCGGGCGGTCCCGCCGTGCCGGTTCATCCGATCGATGATGCTGCCCCGGACGCCCATCCGGTCGCCCTCGATCTCCTCCAGCACGAAGCCCTGCCCGCGGTCGCGGACGAACACCTCGATCAGGTCCTCGTCCACCTCAGCGTAGACATCGATGGTCGCCGCGCCGGAATGCTTGGCCGCGTTCACCATCGCCTCCCGCGCTGCCTTGACCATTGCACCGACCCCGTCGGAGACCGGTGCGTCGCCGACCGCCACCAACTCGACCGGAATTCCGCGCTCGTCCTCGACCTCCGCCGCCGCCGCGGTCAGCGCCGCCCTCAGGGTGGTGGGGGCCAGTTCGTCGCCGTACAGCCAGCCGCGCAGCTCGCGCTCCTGCCGGCGGGCCAGCCGCTGGACCGCCTTCGGATCCTCGGACTGGCGCTGGATCAGGGCCAAGGTCTGCAGCACCGAGTCGTGCAGATGGGCCGCCATGTCGGCCCGGGCGTCGGCCCGCACCTTCTCGGCCCGCGCCTCGTTCAGCGCCGACCGGGATCGGTGCAGCCACGGAGCCATCACCACGGCCAGCCCGGCCAACGCCAGCGTGGTCATCGCCAGCACCTCGGGCAACAACTGCAGATCGTTCTGCTGGGCGATCACCAACCCGAAAGCCGCGCCGACCAAACCCAGCCCGACCACCGTCCGGACGATCGCCGGCCAACCGCCGCGGGCGATCAGGGGCGCCAGCCAGACCCGGCCGCCGGCCTCGGCCCGCCACTGCTGCTGCCGCGCGGTGTCGGCCTGTCGCCAGACCAGCGCGGCCCCGGCGCAGGCGAAGGCCACCGGCCAGAAGACGCGTTGACTGATCCCCAACCCGCTCGACTGGACGATCCAGAGCAGGCCCGCACCCAGAGCGATCAGGGCGACCAAGGCGCCGACGTCGATCCTTCGGCGCGACGACGGGTCGCCCGCCCGGCGCATCCCCCGCCGGTCGGCGACGGCCAGACCGGGTGCCTTGCCGGTGGGGTCGGTGGCGCCGGATTCCGGCGGCATCAGCAACCAGAGCGCGCCGTAGGCGATCACCCCGAGGAACGGGGTGATCAACAAGGCGACGAAGCCGACCCGGAACACCATCACCGGCCAGCCGAGATGGCGGGCCAGGCCGGTGCAGACCCCGCCGAGCATCGCCCCCTCCGCCACCCGGGTGGCCCGCGGCCGGGCCTGGCCGACCTCCTCGGCCGCCTGCGCGTCGGCGGCGGCGAGGGCGCGCTCCTTGACGTCGGTCTCGGGTGTGATGTCGCCCCGTCCTGCCTCATCGGGTGGACGCGGCTCACCGGTCGCGGGCGCCTCGTGCGGCGTCCCGGCCCCGGGCGAGTCGGTCCAAACCATGATGAGTCCAGGCTCGCACGCACGCGGACGTGGCGCCAGCGGGGAAAGCCCCCAGGACGCCGGCCCCGACCCCGAGTGGCCCCGGACCCCGGTGCAGGAGGGGCGGCAATCCGGGTCGTCCCCGATGGTGTCGGGCCGCGCCGCCGACCAGGATGGGGTCATGAGTTCCATCTGGACCGTGCGCCGCAGCGCCTCCGACAGCAAGATCGCCGGGCTGTGTGGCGGGATCGCCGCGCAGTGGGGCGTCGACGCGGTCCTGGTTCGGGTGGGATTCGTCCTGCTGGCCCTGAGCGGCGGCATCGGTGTCGTGCTGTACCTGGCCGGCTGGCTGATGATCCCGCTCGCCGATCAGACCCGGAGTCATCTCGACGACGCCGTGCCGCAGTCTCGACATTGGCCGCGTGAGGTCAAGGTCGTCGTCGTGGCAATCGCCTGCATCCTCGGTGCCGTTCTGCTGGCGCCGGTGCTGCCGTTCGGGATCGGCTCGGCCCTGGTCCTGGCCGCGATCTGGTACTTCGGCTACTACCAGCATCGCCGGCCGAACCCTGCGGATCATCCGGACCGGGCCTCGAACACCCTCTCCGGCTCGGGGCCGGAAGCGGCGCCCGCCCACCAGCCGCAGTACCAGTACTTCACCTTCGCCGATCCGAGCACGCCGTTCGCGGAAGCGGCGACGGCCTGGCAGCAACGGATGCGGGAGCACCAGAACGGCCGCGCCGGACAGCCCCATCCCGCGCCCCGGCCGTACCCCGCCGCCCGCGAATCGGCGGCTTACCGGGCCCGGGACCACGACGCCTACCTGACCAGTGCCGACCCGGTCGGGCTCTACCACCCGGTGATCCGGCCGGCGAGCCGGGCGTTGTCGCGGCCGGCCAGGCGGTTGCGCCTCGGGGCGGTGCTGGTCCTCGGTTTGACCGTGTCCGGGCTGGCGCTGGCCTCGGCGGCGGGCGCCCACGTCGGACTGACCACCTATCTGGCGGCGGCTCTGACGGTGGCCGGCCTCACCCTGGTCGCCGCAGCCTGGATCGGCAGGGCCCGCGGAATCTTGCCGATCGCCCTGCTGCTGGCCGTCGCCACGGTGTTCAGTGCCGTACTCGGTAACGGCACCGGCCGGGCCGCCGCGGAACAATCCGACGGTGTCGGTATTCACAGCGTCAGCTACTCCAGCCCGGCGACTTTGCCGGCCGCCGAGGAGTGGGATTCCGGCAAGCTCACCGTCGATCTGAGCGGGCTGACGCTGAACCGCGACACGGAGTTCACCGCGCACGTCGATCAGGGTTCGCTGACCCTGATCGCACCGCGCGGCGCCCGGATTCAGGTCGACTCCTCGATCGACAACGGCTATCTCAAGCTCGGCGACACGGAGGGTCGGTGGGGCTCCGAGCTGACCCGGAGCGCGACCTACGGGCCCGCCTCCGGTCCATTGCTCACGGTGCACGCCTCGGTCGACGACGGGGTGCTGGAGGTGCGGCAGTGAGACGACCGGACGTGACCTCGCTGATCTTCGGGCTGTTGATCACCGGCGTGGCCGGGGCGGCGCTCTGGCAGTCGGTCACCGGGCACATCGACTGGGCCCTGATCAAGATCGCGGCCCCGCTGTCGCTGGTGCTCGTCGGCATCGTCGGGCTGGCGCTCTCTCGCAACCGCAGCTGAATCACCCGAAGAAAAGGACATTCGATGTCGTCGTATTGGAACTCCTCCCCCTCTGCCCCTGGTCCCGGCTCCCGTCCAGCAGCCCCGAAGCGACTGGAACGGAGTCGCACCGACAAGTTCTTGGGCGGAGTCTGCGGCGGGGTCGCGCACTACCTGAACACGGACCCCACCCTGATCCGGGTGCTCTGGGTGGTGCTGACCCTCGTCCTCGGAGGAGCGCCGCTGATCGTCTATCTGGTGATGCTGTTCGTCGTCCCGGAAGAGGGCACGGCCCCTCCCCCGCCGCCGGTGTACGGGCCGATGGATCAGGGCTATCCGGGCGCTGTCGGCCACCCGCTCCACCAACCGAACGTCGACCGTCCAGCCCCGCACCCCTCGCCGGGCCCCAGCCCGAGGCCACCACAGCCGACGCACCCACACCCGACGAACACCCGGGATGACCAGCTCTGGGACGAGGGCGGCGCGCCCTGGGAGCAACCCGCCCGCTCGACCTGGTCGGCCAGCGGTCATGCTGATCCGATGAGCGACGAAACCACGGAATCTGCCCCTCAGGTCGGCCAGGACGACAGCGCGCCGTCCGCCAATCCGTCCCCCGGTGCACCCGACCGCGACGCGAGCGACTACGACGCGGTCGCGGACGCGGCCAGCGCTGGACGGTCCGACGCGGACGCCGACACCGGCCCGAGCCAGGGCGGCGCCGAACTCGACCCGCCGGACCGCAACGACCCGTCCCGCGGCCAACAGCCGATCAGCTGAGCCGGCTTTCTGGCTGCACCGTCCGTCCCATCCTGCCCGTCGGCGACCGGGATCGCGCCCTTCCGGTAGTGATCGCGCCCTCTATGGGCGCGATCGCGGTGTAACGGGCGCGATCGCGGTGTAACGGGCGCGATCGCGGTGTAACGGGCGCGATCGCGGTGTAACGGGCGGGGCCGGGGGGGGACAGGCGGCTCAGGAGGTTGAGTTCACTCCCACTCAATGGTGCCCGGGGGCTTGCTGGTGATGTCCAGGACGACGCGATTCACCTCGTCCACCTCGTTGGTGATTCGGGTGCTGATCTTCTCCATCACCTCATACGGCAGCCGGCCCCAGTCGGCGGTCATCGCGTCCTCGCTGGTCACCGGGCGGAGCACCACCGGGTGGCCGTAGGTGCGGCCGTCGCCCTGCACGCCGACCGAGCGGACGTCGGCCAGGAGCACCACGGGGAACTGCCAGATGTCGCGGTCCAGGCCCGAGGCGGTCAGCTCTTCCCGAGCGATGGCGTCGGCGTGCTGCAGCATGGCCAGCCGATCCCGGGTGACCTCACCGATGATCCGGATGGCCAGTCCGGGACCCGGGAACGGGTGCCGCCAGACCATCGCCGGCGGCAGACCCAGCTGCTCACCGACGGCCCGGACCTCGTCCTTGAACAGCGTCCGCAACGGCTCGATCAGCTCGAACTGCAGGTCGTCGGGCAGCCCGCCGACGTTGTGGTGGCTCTTGATGTTGGCCGCACCCTCGCCGCCGCCGGATTCGACCACGTCCGGATAGAGGGTGCCCTGGACCAACCACTTCACCTCGCCCGGCTGCTCGTCGTCCTCCGCCTTCCGAGCATTTGCTTGGCCGACCACGTCGCGGGCGGCGGCCTCGAAGGTTCGGATGAACTCGCGGCCGATGATCTTGCGTTTGGTCTCCGGGTCACTCACCCCGCTCAACGCGGCCAGGAACCGTTCGCTCGCGTCGACCACCCGGAGGTCGACGTCGGTGGCCGCCACGTAGTCGCGCTCCACCTGCTCGGCCTCGCCCTGACGCAGCAGTCCGTGGTCGACGAACACGCAGGTCAACTGGTCGCCGATCGCCCGCTGCACCAGCGCCGCCGCCACCGAGGAGTCGACGCCGCCGGAGAGAGCACAGAGCACCTGGTCCGGCCCGACCCGCGCCTTGATCGCCGCCACCTGTTCCTCGACGATGTTGACCATCGTCCAGGTCGGCCGGCAACCGGCGATGTCGAGCAGGAAGTGCTCCAAGATCTGCTGGCCCGCTTCGCTGTGCAGCACCTCGGGATGCCACTGCACCCCGGCTAGCCCCTGGTCGACGTTCTCGAACGCGGCCACGGCGGCCCGCGCCGAGGTGGCGGTGACGGTGAACCCGTCCGGGGCGCCGGTCACCTCGTCGCCGTGGGACATCCATGAGCTCAGCGTGCTCGGCAGCCCGGCCAACAGGGTGCCCGGCTCGACCACCTGGACCGCCGTCCGGCCGTACTCACGCATCCCGGTCCTGGCCACCGCCCCGCCCAACGCCTGGGCCATCGCCATGAAGCCGTAGCAGATGCCGAACACCGGGGTGCCGCCGGTGAGCAGACCCGGGTCGAGCTGCGGGGCACCGGCCTCATAGACCGAGGACGGCCCGCCGGACAGGATGACCGCCTTCGGCTTGCGCGCCATGATCTGCTCTGCACTGGCCGTGTGCGGCATGATCTCGGAGTACACCTTGGCCTCGCGTACCCGGCGGGCGATCAGCTGGGCGTACTGGGCCCCGAAGTCGACGACGATGACCAGGTCGTGGTCGGTTCCGCTCACGCCGACAACCCTCTCAGATTCCGCCCGATTCGGCCCTGTCGGGGCGCGCCGCGGGACGGCAACGCACCGATCACCTGCACGACGTGCTGCACTGGGGACAGATCGTCCCCGAGGCAGGAGCCAGACATGTCCCATCTCGATCCCGATCAGGCCCGCCGCGAGGCGGTGCTCACCGTGCGTACCCTGACCCTGGCCATCGATGAGTACCGGCGGGTCGTCACCGAACTGTTCGACATCAACGTCACCGACCTGATGGCGCTGGGACACCTGTTCAACGCCCAAGGGACCGACGGCTCCGGTGGCCTCGGCCAGACCGAGTTGGCCAACCTGCTGGGCCGCACCACCAGCTCGGTGACCAGCATGATCGACCGGCTCGAGTCCGGCGGCTTCGCCGAACGGCACAGCGACCCGGACGACCGGCGCCGCGCCGTCGTCCGGCTGACCGATCGGGGCCGGCTGACCCTGGCCGTGGTCTACGGGACGCTGCGGGACGCCGTCGAGCCGTTCACCGACCTGCCCGGACTGACCCGCGAGCTCCGGCAACTCTCGGACGGAATACTGGCCCAGCTCCCGCTGCTCGCCGAACGCAAGGCCGCCCTCGAAGCCGGTGCAAACCCGCGCCGCTCCGCCGCCAGCTGAGAGACCCGATGGACGCCGACGTGATCGTGATCGGAGCCGGCCCCTCCGGCCTGGTCTGCGCCGCACTGCTGGCCGAGCGCGGACGTCGGGTGATCGTGCTGGACGGCGAGCCGCTGGCCTCGCTCGGCGCCCAGGCCCACCGGTCCTTCGGCGGCCTGTTCCTGGTCGACAGTCCCGAGCAGCGCCGGCTGTAGATTCGCGACAGCGCCGAGCTGGCGCTTTCGGACTGGCCTCGGATCGGCAGCGTTCGACCGCGACTGCGACTACTGGCCGCGCCGTTGGGCCGAGGCCTACGTCGCCTTCGCCGCCGGTGAGCAGCGGGCCTGGCTGCACGGTCTGGGCGTCCGCTGGTTCCCGGTGGTGCAGTGGGCCGAACGGGGCGGCTACCCGTTCGGTGTGACCAGCGGTCGCATCGATGAACTCCCTCGTCGGGGAGCCGATGGTCGACGCCGACGCCCTGCTCGCCCTGGTGCGGGAGCGCGACCGACAGATCAGCTCGGGTCTGGGCAAGGATCCGCAACTGGTGGCCACCGCCGCCGCCCGCCGCTTCGTGGTCGACCGGTTGATGCGGGTCACCGCGCCACATCCTCTGCTGGCCAGCGAGTCCGGACCGGACGGGACGGCGGGAACCGGCGGGCCGTTGGTCGCCGTCCGGCTGCAGGTGCTGACCCGCAAGACCCTCGGCGGGCTGGAGACCGATCTGGACTGCCGGGTGTTGGCGCCGGACGGCCAGCCGCTGCCAGGGGTCTACGCCGTCGGCGAGGCGGCCGGTTTCGGTGGCGGCGGCGTGCACGGCTACCGCGCCCTGGAAGGAACCTTCCTCGGCGGCTGCCTGTTCACCGGACGTCGGGCCGCGCAGGCCCTGGACGCCGCGCTCGGTTGACGCCGCGCTGGGCCAGCGGGCGCTGGGCCACGCGGCGCTGGGCCAGCGGGGCTGGGCTAGCGGCACTCGGCGATCGCCTCGTGGTGGCGGACGACCTCAGCGACCACGAAGTTGAGGAACTTCTCGGCGAACTCGGGGTCGAGCTTGGCCTCCAGCGCCAACGCCCGCAACCGGGCGATCTGGGCCTGCTCGCGCTCGGGGTCGGCCGGCGGCATCGCGTACGCCGCCTTCAGCTCACCGACCTGCTGGGTGATCTTGAACCGCTCGGCCAGCAGGTGGACCAGGGCGGCGTCCATGTTGTCGATGCTGCTCCTGAGCCGATGCAGCTCGGCCACCGCCGCGGTATCCGGGCCCTCGTCGTTCACGTCCCCAGGCTATCGAGGAAAAGTAAGTTATCTATCTGGACTGCCTTCGAGCCGCGCTGCCAGCATCGTGCCTGGGCCCACCACCAGTCAGCACGCTCAGCTCATCCGTCCTCGGAAGGAACCAGACATGACACGTTCGAAGCGCCTGCTCGCCGCAGCAGGCCTGATCGGTCTCGCGGCTCCGTTGCTCGTCACCGCCACCGCCGACGCCGCCCCGGCCATCCACTCCGGCACCAGCGCGGTCACCACCGCGACCACGGTTCACGCCGCCACGGTGTCCTCGGACGCCCGGCACGTCACCATCCCGTCGAACTACAGCTACCACCCGCACCGGGGGCCGGACATCGCCCTGCACGATTACTGCACGGCATCGCCGGACAAGTTCTACACCTTCGGCGCGGATGCCGACTTCCGTGGCCCCTGTGCCCGGCACGACATGTGCATCCAGTACTACCAGAAGCGGCGTTCCAGCTGTGACTCCGATCTGCTCGCCCGGATGAAGGCCGAGTGCCGCTACACCTACTCCCATTCCTGGGATCCGCGGCACGGCGCCTGCCTCAGCACCGCCTACGTGTACTGGGCAGTGGTGCGGACCAAGACGTTCTTCTCCTGATCAGGGCTTCTCCTGATCAGGCTTCTCCTGATCAGGGCTTCTCCTGATCAGGGCTTCTCCTGATCAGGGCTTCTCCTGATCAGGGCTTCTCCTGATCAGGCGGGGCCTCGGGCCGGGCGGCGTCCTCGTCGTCCGGCCCGTCGGCCGTCATGAACCCCTGGACCAGCGTCCGGACCGCGAGCCCGAACAGCGTCCAGTCGCCGCCGGCCAGGTCGATCGCATCGGGCTCACCCTCCACACCGGCACGGGCACCTGCACCGGAGAACGTCGGATGGGGGGCACCCTCGACGGCCTGGACGGCGAACCCCTCGGCCAGAGCCGCCATCGCCGTGGTGAAGTCGCGCAGCACCAACGGCGGCCGCATCCGGTATCCGTGTGCTGTCATCAGCAGGCCGTAGATCTCCTCGAACTCCCTCATCGACTGCTCGTGGCGGGCCAGGCTGGCCTCGGCCAGGTCGTCCCAGGTCCGAGCCGTCGACCGCAGCGCCAACGCGGCCGCGAACAGCCGATCCTCCCGGGAACCCCGGTCGTGCACCGAACGGATGTGACCCTCGGTCGCGAGCCGGACTACCTCCTCCCAGCCGACACCGGCCATCGCCGGATCGTCCAGCACCTGGCGGATCTCGGCCGCCGGCGCCTCGTCTCTCATCCGGGTGACCTCGACGGCGAGATCGCGGTGGAAGTCGTCCTGGTCGGCCCACAACCGGTAGGCCGCGCCGGTGGTCAGCTGAGCCCGCCGGACCACCTCCTGCAGCCGGATGTGGCCGACGCCGGCCGACACCCCCCGGGCCAGCAGCATCTCGACCCCGGTGCGTAGCAGCAACTGCCGGGTTTCCTCACCGGTACGACGCGGCATCGGCGGATCCTCCTGACCTCGGTACGTGCAATGCCCGAGGCCATCCTGCTGTACTTTGCGCTGGCGGGGCGGACGGGTGGTCCAACCGCACCAGCCTCCTCACCAGGTCACAGCCCCCTTCAGGTGACACCCGCGGGCCAGTGGGTCGACGGTCGCAAACCGATGTCGGGATCCGTCCCGATCGGGGGGTCGGCCGGGCTCGGCGCGCGTTCGGGGGGACGACGCCGGGCCCGGTCCGGACAACCGGACCGAGCCCGTTCTCCCGATGCAGACCGCGGAGTCAGCCGTTTCGCCGGGCGCTGGCCAACGTCGCCGCACTGGAGACCGACTTCGAGGTTCCCAGCCGCACCGTCATCGACGTCCCGCTCTCCTGCCGGACCCGCAGGGTCACGCCGACCCCGGCGGTCTTCACCCCGACCCGCGGCTGCACCGGGTCGAAGTAGCTGCGGGTGTCGTCGAACAGCGGCTGCGCCGCCGCTCCGCGGATATAGCTCTCCTTGCCGCCGGTGTGCAGGGTGAACGAATCGGCCCTGAGCAGCGAGAACGGTGCGTCGTAGGTCTGGATCCGGCCACGCCAGGGCACGCCGTCCAGGTTGTAGATGGCCTGCGGGTGGGCATCGATCGGGAGGACCAGACCCGCACCGGGGTGCTGGGAGGTGTTGTTGTCGCTCTGGGAGGTGTCCCAGTAGTTCACCACCAAGCCCTGCTGGTAGGGGAAGAACTCGACCTGCTGAGGTAGATCGGGCAGGAACCCGAAGTTGTAGGGCCCGGTCTGCAGATACTTGTCGTAGGAGACGTAGCTGCGGTTGGTGGCGATGTAGTACTGGTCGTAGGCCTTGGTGATGCTCGAACCGACGATGCTGAAGCCGTCGGCGACCCAGTTGTTCGTGCCGGCCTCGGCCCCGTCCCGATAGATCACGGTGCCCGCGGACGAGATGGCGAGATCGTCGACGAAGAGTCCGTTGTTACCCGGGTTGTCGTCGTTGCCGGCGACGCCGCCGTCGGTCACGTAGGTGAACCGGAGCCGGACGGTCTTGCCGGCGTAGGCCGACAGGTCGTAGCTGGCGTTCTTCCAGCCGTCACTGTTGCCGTCGATGCCGTTGTTCACCGCCACCGTGGTCAGGCCGCCGGGCAGCGAGACAAATCCGCTGCCGTCGTCGACCTGGACCTGGGCGTAGTCGTAGCCCTCTTCGATGTCGTAGTTCGCCGCGAAGGTCAGCGTCGGTGAATCCTGCGGGACCGGGACGACGTGGGTGAGGGTGCTGGTCAGATCGTCGCCCGATCCGCTCCACCACTGCTTGCTGCCGCCGTTCGGCGTCACCAGGGTGGTGGTCACCTGCTTCTTCGGCAGCACGACCACGACGCCCTGCGGCTTGCCGGTGTTGTACTCGTGCGGGCCGAGCCGATACGTCTTGTTCTGACCGGCGACCGCGGTCTCGTAGTCCAGCCAACCCAGCTGCAGCTTGTCCCAGCTGCCCAGGTCGGCCGGCCGGGTGCCGATCCCGACGTCGCCCTTGGCCTTGGCCCGGCTCTGGGCCATCAGCGTCCACCAGCTGACCGGGTTGTCGCCGCTGGCCGCGGTGTCGTAGTGGTCGGGCAGGCCGAGGTCGTGGCCGTACTCGTGGGCGAAGACCGACAACCCGCCGTTCTCGGGCTGGATGGTGTAGTCCCCGACCCACAGACCGGTGTCCCCGATCGGGGTGCCGCCCATCTGGTTCTGGGCCGGCCCGGTCTGACCGATCTGGTTGCCGTAGGCGTACCAGCGGTGCGACCAGATGGCGTCCTCGCCCTGGAACCGGTCGCCGTCGGCCTCGTCGCCGCCCGCGTGCACGATCTGGAAGTGGTCGATGTAACCGTCCGGCTCGTTGAAGTTGCCGTCCCCGTCGTAGTCGTAGCGGTCGTAGCGGTCGTAGGAGGTGAGTGTCTCCTTGATCTGGGCGCTGGTCCGGCCGGCCGCCTTCTGATCGGCGACCCACTGGGTCAGGCCGTCGGCCAGCAGTGCCCAGGTGTTGTTGCACACGATGCTGGCGCAGACCGCCGGATCGTCGCCGTTGGCGTCGGTCGGATCGTCGGTGGAACGTCCGTAGCGGGCCTCGTTGTACTTCACCTTGACCCAGTCGGTCACCATGCCGTCGACCGAGTACCGGCCGGAGGACTGCTTCTGGTAGTAGGTCTTCAACGACTCCACGCCGGCGCCGGTGCCGAAGTAGAGCTGGCGGTAGTGCTCAGCGCTGAAGTCCGGTTGCCAGATGGTGGAGTTGTCCACGGTCCGGTCGGGCTCGGGGATCTCGTTGTGCAACGGCCCCGCGAAGGTCTCCGGGCCGGGCACCGCCGGGTTGGTGTCCTGGTCGGGGAACTGCGGGGCCCGCTCGTTGCCGAACTCGGTCAGCACCACGAAGATCTTGTCGGTCTGCTGCCGCGACAGCTCCACGTACTGATCGACGATCCTCGGCGCCACGGTGGCGCCGGCCCGGACCCGGGCTCGTTCCGCCCGGGAGAGCGTGGCGACCTTGGTCCCGACCTTGACCACTTGGGAGCCGTTGATGGTCTGCACCTTGCGCTGGCCGGTGAGCACCAGGTGCAGCGCCTGTTCGCGCAGTGCCTGCCGCTTGGCGTCCATCGCGTTGTCCAGGTTGTCGGAGGTGTCGGCGATCTTGGTCGCCGCCGGCGTCGCCAGCGGTCCACCGGAACCGACGCCGGTCAGCGGAGCGGGTCTGGTCGGGGCACCGGTCGCCCCGATCGCTCCCGAGAACAGCAGGCCGGTGGCCAGGCCGAGACCCAGAACACTTTTCGCAACTCGCCGCACAGATGCTCCCCTCGACCCGCACGGAAGGTCCGTAGCTGAGCCTTGTCTGAGAAACCTATGGGCACCTCGGGACAAACCACAACCGTTTGGAGCAGATTTTTTGCTTCACCTGGGTCGCCGGGGGTCGCCCTGATACGGCGACGATCGGCCGTTCGGCCCCGGCACAGGGGTCAGCCCAGGACGATCTCGACCCGCTGGAACTCCTTCACCTCGGTGTAGCCGGTGGTGGCCATCGCCCGCCGCAGGGCACCGACCAGGTTCATCGTCCCGTCGCTGACCGTGGACGGCCCGTGCAGGATCTGCTCCAGGGTGCCGACCGTGCCGACCTCCACCCGTTCGCCCCGCGGCAGGTCGGCGTGCCAGGCCTCGGCCCCCCAGTGGAAGCCCCGACCGGGTGCGTCGCTGGCCCGGGCCAGCGGTGAACCGACCATCACCGCGTCCGCGCCGCAGGCGATTGCCTTGGCGATGTCGCCGGACCGGCCGACCGACCCGTCGGCGATGACGTGCACGTAGCGTCCGCCGGATTCGTCCAGGTAGTCCCGGCGGGCGCCGGCCACCTCCGAGACCGCCGAGGCCATCGGCACTGCGATCCCCAGCACCGAGCGGGTGGTGTGGGCCGCTCCCCCGCCGAACCCGACCAGGACGCCGGCCGCACCGGTGCGCATCAGGTGCAGCGCGGCCTGATAGGTGGCGCAGCCGCCGACGATCACCGGAACGTCCAGGTCGTAGATGAACTGCTTGAGATTCAGCGGCTCGGCCGCCGCGGAGACGTGCTCGGCCGAGACGGTGGTGCCGCGGATGACGAAGAAGTCCACGCCGGAGTCGACCACGGCCTGGGCGTACTGCGCGGTGTGCTGTGGCGACAGCGCACCGGCCGCCGGAACCCCGGACTCCCGGATCTCGGCGATCCGCTTGCCGATCAGTTCGGGCTGGATCGGAGCCGAATAGATCTGCTGCAGACGTCTGGTGGCCTCGGCCTGACCGTTCAGGCCGGCGATTTCGGCCAACAGCGGCTCGGGCTCGTCATAGCGCGTCCAGAGCCCTTCGAGGTTGAGCACCCCGAGACCACCGAGCCGGCCCATGGTGATCGCGCTCTGCGGCGACATCACCGAATCCATCGGGGCGGCGATCAGCGGAAAGTCGAAGGTGAGGGCGTCGATTCGCCAACTCAGCGACACCTCCTCCGCCCCGCGGGTGCGCCGGTCCGGCACGATCGCGATGTCGTCGAACGCGTAGGCCTGCTCGGCCCGTTTGATCCTGCCGACTTCGACAACCACGTCAGCACTCGCCCCCTTGATCGTCGTTCGTGGTGTTCTGCTTGCGGTGTTCTGCTTCCGGTGCTCTGCCTGCGGTGCTCTGCCTGCGGCTGTGCGGATGGAACTCAGCCGGAGTAGTTCGGCGCCTCGACCGTCATCTGGATGTCGTGCGGATGCGATTCGCGCAGCCCCGCGGAGGTGATCCTGACGAATGAGCCGCGTTCCTGCAACTCGGGAATGGTGTTCGCGCCGGTGTAGAACATCGACTGCCGCAGCCCGCCGATCAGCTGATACGCCACCGCGGCGAGCGGACCGCGGTAGGGAACCTGACCCTCGATGCCCTCGGGCACCAGCTTGTCGTCGGTGGTCACGTCGCTCTGGAAGTAGCGGTCCTTGGAGTAGGACGCGCGCCGGCCGCGACTGGCCATGGCGCCCAGCGAACCCATCCCCCGGTAGGCCTTGAACTGCTTGCCGTTGATGAAGACCAGGTCGCCCGGGCTCTCGTCGCAGCCGGCCAGCAGCGAGCCCAGCATCACCGTGTCCGCCCCGGCGACCAGGGCCTTGGCGATGTCGCCGGAGTACTGCAGGCCGCCGTCGCCGATCACCGGCACGCCGGCCGCCTTGCAGGCCCGGGACGCGTTGTGGATGGCCGTCACCTGCGGGACGCCGACCCCGGCGACCACCCGGGTGGTGCAGATCGAACCCGGTCCGACGCCGACCTTGACCCCGTCCACGCCCGCCTCGACCAGGGCCTGGGCCCCGGCGTAGGTAGCGACGTTGCCGCCGACGATGTCGACATGGTCGACCATCGGTTCGGCCTTCAGCTTGCGGATCATGTCCAGTACGCCTTGGGAGTGGCCCTGGGCGGTGTCGACGATCAGCATGTCGACCCCCTCCTCGACCAACGCCATCGCCCGCTCCCAGGCGTCGCCGAAGAACCCGACGGCGGCCGCCACCCGGAGCCGACCCTGGTCGTCCTTGGAGGCGTTCGGGTACTGGTCGGATTTGACGAAGTCCTTGAGGGTGATCAGGCCGCGGAGCCGGTCGTGGGAGTCGACCAGCGGCAGCTTCTCGATCTTGTGCCGGGCCAGCAGCCCCAGCGCGTCGTCGCCGCTGATCCCGACGTGACCGGTGACCAACGGCATCTTGGTCATCACGTCACCGACCAGCCGGCGCGGGTCGGTCTCGAAGCGCATGTCCCGGTTGGTGACGATGCCGAGCAGCAGACCGTCGTCGTCGACCACCGGTACGCCGGAGATCCGGTAGCGTCCGCACAACTCATCGGCCTCGCCGATGGTCGCGGTGGCGGCGATGGTGATCGGCTCGTCGACCATGCCGGCTTCGGAGCGCTTCACCACGTCGACCTGATGGGCCTGGTCGACGATCGAGAGGTTGCGGTGCAGCACCCCGAGCCCGCCCTCGCGGGCGATGGCCACGGCCATCCGGGACTCGGTGACCGTGTCCATCGGCGAGGAGAGCAGCGGGATCTTGATGCTGATGTTCTTCGAGACCCGGGCCGAGGTGTCGGCCTGGGACGGGATCACGTCGGTCTCGGCGGGCTGCAGCAACACGTCGTCGAAGGTTAGGCCCAGGGTGGCGAACGGCTCCGGAACGCCGGAGGAGGTCAGATCGGACGGCAGCACGAATGCCCTTTCTCGCCGGATAGGCGCCGGCTCGCCGTGGACGGCCGAGAAAGATCCATCGTAGTGCCCGGTCCTCGGGTCGGCCGTGCCCGGCTGAGCCCGGATCGGCCGCGACCTCGACGTGGCGCCGGTCTAGCCGACGAGGCGCAGCCGGGTCGATGGGCTCGACTGAACGCTCGACTGTCCGCTCAGCGGTGTCATCGGGTCGACCAGCTCTTCGTCCAGGGCCCCGCTCGCCCGGTCGGCGGCGGCCAGCAGCCGCAGTCGGGCCAGGCCCCGGTGGTAGGTGACACGAACGGCGCCGGCGCTCATCCCGACCTGTCGTCCGGTCTCCTCGGCGCTCACCCCGTGGGCCCGCAGCACCATCACCCGTCGGGTCCGTTCCGGCAGCTGGGCCAGCAGCCGGCGGGCCAGCTCGGAGTCGATCACGGTGATCGCCCGATCCTCCGGTGAGGGCGCTGAGTCCTCACGTTCGGGCACGGTCTCGACCGGAGTCGGCGCCCGCATCATCCGGCGCTGCGCGTCGACGACCTTGTTGGCCGCGATCCCGTAGACCCACGACGTGAACGGTGCCGCGTGCCGGCGATAGCGGCCGATCATGGTGAACACGCTCAGACAGATCTCCTGGGCGACATCGTCGGCGATCTCCAGCCCGCCGGCGTAACGGGCCAATCGCGACCGGCAGTATCGGAAGATCATCGGCCTGACCAGGGCGATCAGCTGACCCATCGACTCGGGGCAGCCGGCCTGGGCGCGGGTGACCAGGCACTCGTGCGGCACGGCGAGTGCGCTGCTGTCGTCTGGGCTCATCCGGGGGCCTCCACGCGAGGAGATGTCGATCATGTCCAGAGCCCCCGGGCGGTACCCGACCCGGTGAAGGTCGGACCGCAACTCCGTGGTCCCGAGCATAGGAGACGATCCCGCCGCTGCCAATCCCGCCAGAGCAGTCCCGACCCGAAAACGACGAGAGCCCCGCCGGTCGGGCGGGGCTCTCGTAGGATCTCGCGATCAGCCGATCTCGCGATCAGTGGGAGTGACCGGCCGGAGCCGACTCCTCCTCCTCGGGCTTCTCCACCACCAGGGTCTCGGTGGTGAGCAGCAGCGAGGCGATCGAGGCCGCGTTGGCCAGGGCCGACCGGGTCACCTTGACGGGGTCGATGACCCCGGCGGCGATCAGGTCGACGTACTCGTTGGTCGCTGCGTTGTAGCCGTGTCCCGGCTGCATCTCGGCCACCTTCGAGGTCACCACGTAACCGGGCTCGCCACCGTTCTCGGCGATCCAGCGCAGCGGCTCGGCAACCGACTTCCGGACGATGTTCACGCCCGCCGCCTCGTCACCGGTGAGACCGAGACCGTCGTCGAGGACGACCGCGGCGTGCACCAGAGCAGAGCCGCCGCCGGCGACGATGCCCTCTTCGATCGCGGCGCGCGTCGCGGAGACGGCGTCCTCGATCCGGTGCTTCTTCTCTTTGAGCTCGACCTCGGTGGCGGCACCGACCTTGATCACGCAGACGCCGCCGGCCAGCTTGGCCACCCGCTCCTGCAGCTTCTCCCGATCCCAGTCGGAATCGGTCCGCTCGATCTCGGCCTGCAGCTGCGCCACCCGGGCGGAGACCTCGGAAGCTTCGCCGGCCCCGTCGACGATCGTCGTGTCGTCCTTGCTGATGACGATCCGACGAGCCCGACCGAGCACCTCGAGGCCGACCTGGTCGAGCTTGAGCCCGACCTCGGGAGCCACGACCTGGGCACCGGTCAGCACCGAGATGTCCTCGAGCATGGCCTTGCGCCGGTCACCGAAGGCCGGAGCCTTGACCGCGACCGAGGTGAAGGTGCCACGGATCTTGTTGACGACCAAGGTGCTAAGCGCCTCACCGTCCACGTCCTCGGCGATGATGAACAACGTCCCGGAGGCGCCGATCACCTTCTCCAGCAGCGGAAGCAGGTCGTTCATCGAGCTGATCTTGCCGGAGTTGATCAAGATGTACGGATCGTCGAGAACCGCTTCCATCCGATCGGCGTCGGTCACGAAGTACGGCGAGAGGTAACCCTTGTCGAACTGCATGCCCTCGGTGAACTCGAGCTCGGTGCCGAACGTGTTGGACTCGTCGACGGTGATCACACCGTCCTTGCCCACCTTGTCGAACGCCTCGGCGATCAGCGTGCCGATCACCTCGTCGCGGGCGGAGATCGTGGCCACGTGAGCCATGTCCTGCGTGGTCTGCACCTCGCGGCTGTTCTCGCGCAACCGCTCCTCGACCGCAGCGACGGCCTTGTCGATGCCGCGCTTGAGACCGATCGGGTTGGCGCCGGAGGCGACGGCCTTGAGGCCCTCGTGCACCAGTGCCTGGGCCAGTACCGTGGCGGTGGTGGTTCCGTCGCCGGCGATGTCGTTGGTCTTGGTGGCGACTTCCTTGGCCAGCTGGGCGCCGAGGTTTTCATACGGATCGTCCAGCTCGACCTCACGGGCCACGGTGACGCCGTCGTTGGTGATGGTGGGTGCGCCCCACTTCTTGTCCAACACGACGTACCGGCCCTTGGGGCCGAGGGTGACCTTCACGGTGTTGGCGAGAATGTCCACCCCGCGCTCCAGCGCCTGGCGAGCTTCCTCATTGAACGTGAGGATCTTGGGCATAGAGAGTCCCTTCTTACTTGTTGACGACGGCGAGGATGTCGCGCGCGTTCAGGAGCAGCCACTCCTGGCCGTCGTACTTGACCTCGGTGCCGCCGTACTTGGAGAAGATGACGACGTCGCCGTCCTTGACGTCGACCGGGACGCGGTTGCCCTTCTCGTCGATGCGACCGGGACCGGTGGCGATGACCTCGCCCTCCTGCGGCTTCTCTTTGGCCGTGTCAGGAATGACCAGGCCGGACGCGGTGGTCTGCTCGGCTTCCAGCGGCTTGACGAGGACGCGGTCCTCGAGCGGCTTGACCTTGACTGCCACTTCAAACCCCTTTCGTGGGTGGAATGTGTTCGTGCCTCGTGATCGGGCACAGATGTCAGTCCGTGAATCGAACTGATGGATCGAACTGGTGGATCTGACCCAGCGGGGACGTCGTCGCGGGTGCCGCCCGGTGCTGGCACACTCCGCTTGGGAGTGCTAACGCGAGATTAGCACTCGGCTGAATCGAGTGCCAGGTGGGTCAGCGGCGATTCAACGGCCGCGGCCGGTCCGGCTGAGGGCCTCCTGGGCGACCCAGTGCCGACCGCCCGACGGCGAGGTGATCAGGCAGACCGGCTCGCCGTCCACCATCGCGACGTCACGCACCACACTCACGTGCCGGGGGCCGATCCGACCACCGTCGGCCAGGGTGATCGCGGCTGCCGGCCGGACCGGAGTCCCGATCTTCAGCGCCCGGGGTGGCAGTAACCACATGCCGAGCAGGGCGATCGGGCCCAGGGCGATGCCGATGATCATGAACACGCGGTCGTCCCACCCCTTGCGGCGGGCGTCCCAACCGGCGGCGATCCCGGCGGCCACGTAGAGCGCGACGATCAGCGCCCAGGTCATGCGGCGGATCCTACCTGCCGAATCAGCTACTTGGCGGTGCCAGCTGCCGGCCGGGGTCAGGAGGTGCCGAGATCGATCCGGTCGACGTCGACCAGGGTCGAGTTCGGTGCCTCGATCACCACCGTGTGCCGGCCGCGGGTGAGCAGCGGGCTACTCCAGCTCTTCACCCCGTCGCGCCGGCCGGCGCTGATGTACTCGTTCAGGCTGTCGACGTACTCGCCGTCGATGCTCACCCTCGGACTGCCGAAGTTGGAGGCCTGGGAGTACCAGATGCGCACCCCCACCCCGGTGAAGGTGACGGTGGCCCGGGCGCCCCGGCTGCGGGCGTAGTGGAAGGTGTCGCGGTAGGCGCCGGTCCGGCTGCCCGCCACCCAACCGCCGGTGTAGCTGATCTGGTCGTCCCCGGCGCCGGTGACCGTGTCGTCGAGCGACCGGACGGCCGGGACGCCGTCGAGCCCGGTGACCGCGAACCGCTGCATCCCGTAACTCTCGATCCGCCCGAACTGGTCCCCGGTGGCCACCGGCACCCAGACCGCACCGCCGGACACCGAGGGGGTGCCGAGCCCGTCGACCGAGACGAACTCGCCGGCCGGCTCGGTGTTCACCCGAGGCTTGGCCACCAGGTCACCGTCGACCGGGTCGATCGCAGACAGGTCGCCGTACTGGGCGAAGAACACCAGCCCGGCCGAAGCGGCGGCGGACCCGTTGACCCGGCTGGCCTGCCACAGCTCATCGCCGTCGGACAGCGCCAGACCGGTCGCCCGGTAGAGGCCGTCGGCGGCGTACAGGGCACCCACGATCCGGCTCCCGACCACCGCCACCCTGCCCTGGACCGGTTGGTTGCCGGCCCAGCGCACAGTGCCGTCGGCCGCGTTCAGCGCGGTCAGCCCGGAGCCGCTCACCGCGAGCACGGTGCTGCCGGAGACCGCGATCTGGCTCGGGTCGGTGGCCATGAAGGCAGTGCTCCAGATGGGGCTTCCGTCGGCGATCGCAAAGGCCGCCGCTCCGCCGTCGGCAAGCCGGATCAGGACCCGTCCCTCGGCCACCGCCGGCGCGACCAGATCACCGGCATCCGGAATCGGCCTCGTCCACAGCGTCGCCCCGGTCGAGGCGGACAGGGCGGTGAGCCCGGCGGTGCCGGCGGTGGACCGGGTCAGGTAGAGGACGCCGTCGGCGTAGCTGAACGCGGCACCTTCCCCGGTGTTCGCCGTACTCCAGGCCGGAACTCCGCTCGTCTGGCTAAGGGCCTGCAGCCCGGTGCTGGTCCCCACGTAGACCCGTCCGCCCCCGGCGACGACGGTGGCGTTCGCGCTGACCGGGGTGTCGCGGCGCCAGACCACGGTTCCGTCCGGTCGGTAGGCGGTCACGGCTTCGGAGACCGTCGCGACGTAGACCACGTCGTCGACCACGGTCGGCGGGGTCCGCACCCACGGCCCCTCGAACGAGTCGGTCCGGGCCAGCCCCGAGACCGTACTCGACCGCAAGCCGTACTCGCCGGCGTTTTGCTGGGTCTGACCTGCGCTACCGCCGGGCTGGGCCCACGGCGAGGAGAGCGCCGTCCAGCTCGTCTCGGCGGTGAATCGGCTGTAGGAGCCGTTGGCCACGATCGGCACCGGTCCGAGCGGCGTCACACCCGGCACCAGGATCCGGTAGCCGGTGAGGCTCCCGTCCGACCCCGTGACCGGAGCGGCCACCGAACGCAGACCGACGTAGAGGTTGACCCGCTCCCGTGGGCTGAAGCCGCTGAGGCTGACCAGCAGCGGGCTGCCGGGCGGACCCTGATCGACACTGAGCCGGATAGTCGGTGCGGGGTTGGTCGGTGCGGCGTTGGTCGCCGCATCGGCCGACGGGGCCGGCGCCACCAGGGCGAAGAGAGCCGTCACCGTGAGCACGGCGGTCAGTAGGGCCAATCGGGCGGACAGGGAACGCGGGGGGATCAAACGCATCAGACCAACTCTCCACGACGTCAGAACCGGCTTGGACGACAAGTCTGAGAGGATCCTGACACATTTTTCCAGCGCTTACCAGACCTCGGCAACCGGTCAGAACGTACCGACGTCGAGCCGGTCGATATCGACCACCGACGAACTGGACGAGCGGACCACCAGCGTGTGCGTACCGGCGGCCAACGCTCCGCCGGTCCAGGACTTCACCCCGTCCCGCCGGACCGGTGAACTCTGGTCCAGCGTGACCACCGGTTTCCCGTCGATGCTGACGCTGACCTTGCCGAAGCCCGGGGCGGTGGAGTACCAGAGCCTGGCTCCGACCCCGGTGAACGAGAACGTTGCGGTCGCGCCGGTCGAGCGGGCGTAGTGGAAGGTGCCGGAGTAGGCACCCGGGCGGCTGCCGGCGACCCAGCCGCCGCCGTAGCGGAACTGCCCGTCACCCGACCCGGTGACCGTGTCGTCGACCGAGGAGACCGCCGGGACGCCGAACCGGTCGGGTTGGGCGTACCGGTAGATCGCCGCACCCTCGAACCGGTTCCCGAAGTACTGCAGCGGCACGTAGACCTCGCCGTCGGCGATCGAGACCGGCGCGTCCAAGTAGGGCAGGCTGTTCGGGTCCTGTTCGGGCAGGTCGAAGGTGGCCAGCAGCGCCCCGTCGGCAAGACTGTAGGCGTACAGCTGCTGATTGTGGCCGGTGTAAACCACCCCGTTGGCGATCGACGGCGTGCTGTCGTAGGCGTCGTTCCGCCAGATCGGGGTACCGGTGGCCAGGTCGAGCGCCGTGAGCGCGATCCGGCCGGTGGCAAAGTCGAAATAGTTGGCGACCAGTCGGTCGCCGGCGATGGCGACGTTCCCGGTGACTCCGGCGGCGGTGTTCCAGACGATCGCCCCGGTGCTGCGGTCGAGCGCCGCGAGTCCGTACGGGAACGGCGCGACCAGGTACTTCCCACTGACCGCCAGCACTCCGGTGTCGGTGCCCGGAACGGTGGTCGTCCAGAGCCGCTCGCCGGTGGCGGCGTCGATCGCCTCGACCGCCGAGCCGGACTCACGGGCGTAGACCACCCCGTCGGCGACGGCCGGCGGTTGGCTGTCGTAGGTTCCGGAGACGGTCCAGGCGATCTCGCCGGTGGCCGCCGACAGCCGGCTCAGGGTGTGCTGGTAGTCCACGCTCGCCACCACGTAGACCGCCCCGTCGCCGTACTCGAAGGCCGATACCGCGTTCTGCGACCCGTTGGCGCCGTAGGAGGTCCGCCAGAGACCTTTTCCGGTGCGGGCGTCGACGGCTTGGAGTTCGGATCCGCTCGGGTAGAAGACCCGGGTCGCGGACGCAACCGTCGAGCCGTTGACGGCCTCGGGGTCGGGGTGGGTCCAGGACACCCCGCCGGCGCCGACCGGAACACTCGAGAATCCGCTGCCGTCGCCGAAGGTCAGATAGACCGCACCGTTGGCCACGGTGACGGCGCGCGGCCCGTCGTCGGTGCCGATGCTCGCCTCCGGGGTCAACCGGGCCACGTTCTGAGGACCGATCACGTTCTCCTCGGTCGCGGTCCGGGTGTGCCGGGCGTCGTGGCCCGGCTCGGCCCACCCGCTTCGGACCAGCAACGCCGACTGTGCGGTGAACCGGCTGTACCGGCCGTTCGCGAGCACCGTCACCGTGCCCGGAGGGGTGGTCGCCGGCACGGTGAATCGGGCGCCGGTGAACGAGCCGTCGGCACCGGCGGTGACCGCTCCGGCGGCTCGCACTCCGACGTAGAGGTCCACCCGCTCGTTCGAGCTGAAACCGGTGCCGCTGATCAACAGCGCAGCGCCGGGGGCGGCGGTGCCGCTACTGATCCGCAGCGAGAGCGCGGCGGAGATCCGCTCGTGGGTGGTGGCCACGGCAGAGCCGGCGCCGGGCGAGGCCAGCAGGCCCAGGGCGGTGACCGCGACCAGCAGAATCCTGACGGGCAGGGACAGGAAGAAGCGACGGGAGGCGGATCGCATGGCAACCTTCGGTCTGTGAGTCGGATGCTGAGCCGATCCTGGCATTCGGACGCGCGAACCGCCAGAGCTAGCCGCCAGAACTAGCCGCCAGAATTAGAGAGGACAGGTTCAACCGTGGCGACCCAATCTGTCGGCCGGACGGAGCAAACGCCTCCACCCGCCCTCCCCCGCGGCCTGCTCGGGCTGCCCGGTCGGCTGCCGTTCCGAGTCGATCGGCAGCCGCCGAGCGCGGATCTGGCCTGGCTGGTCGACCGGTTCTGGACCTCGGCCTGGGACGTTCCGGCGGGCCGCACGGTCAGCGCCCGGGTGCTGCCCCACCCGAACGTCAACTTGACGGTGGAGGGCGAACTCGGACACGACGTACTGGTCCTCACCGGGATCGCCCGGGGTGTGTTCAGCCGGGCGCTGACCGGCCGTGGCGACATCCTCGGCGTCAAGTTCACCATCGGGGCGTTCCACCTGATCAGCGACACCGCGGTCCCGCAGTTGTCACCCCGGGGCGGTCCCGGGGCCGATCTCCTGCTCGGCGGGCGACCGCTGCAGCAGACGCTCCGCGACCTGGCCCGGGACGGCCAGTCCCGAGAAGTGCAGCCCCGAGCCCGGCAACGCAGGGCGATCGAGGACTATCTGCGCGGACTCGGGCTGCAACGGAGCCCGGAACTCGAGCTGGTTCAGCGGGCGGCCGAAGCGCTGCTCGGCAACCCGGAGGTGTCCCGGGTCTCTCAGGCGGCGGCGCGGGAAGGGGTCAGCGAACGCACCCTGCAGCGGTTGTTCGCCACCTGGGTCGGGGTATCGCCCGGCTGGGTGTTGCGCCGAGGTCGACTGCACGCGGCCGCCGAGCGGGTCATCCAGCTCGCCGGCAGTGCGGGCAGCATCGAGGCTGCTCGACTCGATCCCGGTCTCGCCGCTCTGGCTGCTGACTTCGGCTATGCCGACCAGGCGCACTTCACCAACGACTTCCGCCGAGTCCTCGGCCAGCCGCCCGCCACCTGGGCCTCGAACCTGCTCTCCGAGCTCACCGACGTGACGGACCCGACCTGATCGGCGTCGACGTGACCGGACCCGACGGGGGCGCTCACGCCTGACCGTCCGGCGCTTGACCTGTGATTCTACTTGTGTAATGGTTTGGGTATTCCACTTGTGTGATGCACGGTGACGTACCCGGATTCACGTCACCCAGAGTTGTGAGCCAGAGGACCTGCGATGAAGCTGGAACACCTGCTGCTCGGCGTGTTGTTGGAGCGCCCGAGCACCGGCTATGACCTGAAGAAGTTCATGGACACCCACGGCCGGTTCCTCCGGTCCAACACCCAGATGAGCCAGGTCTACCGTTCGCTGGCGACCATGGCGGACCGAGGCTGGGTCAGCTTCACCGCGGAGGATCGACCCGGGGCCCAGGACGCCAAGATCTATCGGGTCAGCGCCGAGGGCGAGACGGTCTTCCTGGACTGGCTCACCGGCCCCTACCGACCACCCACCCGCTACGAAGACCCGGAGCTGACCGCTCGGCTCAGCTTCGCGGGGTTCATGTCTGTCGAGCAGGTGCTGGCTCTGCTCGAGGTCGAGATCGACGCTCGACGAGAGCAGGTAACCCGGTACCGGTTCCGGGACCGGCGAATCGACTACGCCCCGACGTCTCCGTTCGACGGTGATCTGGCCAACGCCGTGGGTGAGCGGCTGCACCGGATCGGCGCGGCGGCCACCGACACCCACATCGCGGCGATGGTCGCGCTCCGCGACGACCTGCTGGACTCCCGGCTGACCGCACCGGACCTCGAGTTGGACAAGCCCTCAGAACGACCAGCCCTCAGAACGACAGCCCTCAGAACGACAGGAGGTCGCCCGATGAGAGCGATCATGGTGATGTTCGACAGCCTGAACCGGCACCTGTTGCCGCCGTATGCCGCCGACACGTTCGTCTCGGCACCGAACTTCGTCCGGTTGGCGCAGCGTTGTGTGACCTTCGACAACTGCTACGCCGGCTCGATGCCGTGCATGCCGGCCCGGCGAGAACTGCACACCGGTCGGTACAACTTCCTGCACCGCAGCTGGGGCCCGCTGGAGCCCTTGGACGACTCCATGCCCGAGCTGCTGGACCGGGCCGGCGTCCAGACCCATCTCGTCTCGGATCACCCGCACTACTGGGAGGACGGCGGCGCCACCTACCACCCCCGGTACAGCAGCTGGGAGTTCTTCCGTGGCCAGGAAGGCGATCCGTGGAAGGGCGTCGTCGACGCTCCGGCCGGTCAACCGGGGCCGAAGTCGGTGATGCAGCGCCAGGACCGGATCAACCGGAGCTACATGCCGACCGAGGCCGAGCACGCGCAGACCCTGACCTTCGACGCCGGTTTGCACTATCTGCAGACCAACGCCGAGGCCGACAACTGGCTGTTGCAGATCGAGACCTTCGACCCGCACGAGCCGTTCTTCACCCACCAGCACTACCGGGACCGCTACCCCGACGACTACGACGGGCCGGACTTCGACTGGCCCGACTACCGGCGGGTGACCGAGGACGACGTGACGGTGGAACACGTCCGCAACGAGTACGCCGCCCTGGTCACCATGTGCGACCACTCGCTGGGCCGGGTGCTGGACTTCATGGACGAGCACCAGATGTGGGAGGACACGTTGCTGCTGGTCAACACCGACCACGGTTTCCTGCTCGGCGAGCACGGCTGGTGGGCCAAGACCGTGCAGCCTTGGTTCAACGAGCTCGTCCACCTGCCGATGTTCCTGCACGACCCCCGTCGGCCGGCTCCGGGAGCGCGGCGACAGGCGCTGGTGCAGAACGTCGACATGGCGCCGACCATGATCGACTACTTCGGTCTGGAGCGACCCGCCGACATGCAGGGCGGCGACCTGACGGCGGTGGCGCACGACGACCGGCCGCTTCGCGAGGCCGCCCTGTTCGGCATCCACGGCGGACACGTCAACGTCACCGACGGACGCCACGTCTACCTGCGCGCCCCGGTGGATCCGTCGAACGCTCCACTCGAGGAGTACACGATGATGCCGACCCATATGCGCGGCCGGTTCAGCCCGGCCGAACTCGCCCACGCCGAGTTGGCTCCGGCGTTCGGCTTCACCAAGGGCGTCCGGCCGCTACGGACCCGCTGCGGCAGCTACGTCAATCCCTACCCGCACGGAACTCTGCTCTTCGACCTGGAGGCGGATCCGGCGCAACTGCAGCCGATCATCGACGACGACGTCGAGCTGAAGATGATCGATCTGATGCTCGATCAGATGCGGGCCAACGAAGCGCCCGCGAGCCAGTACGAGCGGCTCGGTCTGCCCGCCGCCGGCCCGGCCGGTCCTCGGCACCTGCTGGCGGCCCGGCAGTCCGCCCAGGCGGCCACGGCGGCGGAACCCCTGCCTCCGTTGGAGAGTTTCGCCCAGGGCCCGTTGGACCTGAGCACTCCGCTGGCCGACCTGATGTCCGTCCCGCAGGCGGCCCGGGTGATCGCCGATCACCTGCCCGCACTGCGTCACACCGAGCTGGTCAACCTGGCCCCGGGAGCCTCGATCTACCAGATCGCCGCCTACACCCCGGTCTCGAACGACACGCTACGCACCGTGGCCGAGGAGCTCGTCGCGCTGCACTGAACCAGTTGAGTTTCTACGCCACTTCCTAACCCTGCAACAGATCGAGGACGATCATGACGTCGACACCGATGCCGGCCGGTTCGCAGCTGGCCGACAGCCCCGAACCGGGCCCCGAAGGCGGCGGCCAAGCACGCCACGTGCCGCACCGCTGGCGCAACCTCGCCACCCT
Source organism: uncultured Actinomycetota bacterium (assembly GCA_963711185.1). Taxonomy (GTDB): domain Bacteria; phylum Actinomycetota; class Actinomycetes; order Propionibacteriales; family Propionibacteriaceae; genus Microlunatus. Next base: position 124,057 of record CAVQDD010000016.1, read on the forward strand.
GACCGGTCTGACCGTGGTGGACAGCACCGAGTCGGGGCTGACCAGCACCCTGTTCCCGACCATCGCGGCGGCGCTGCGGCTGAACACCGGTCAACTCGGCATCCTGGCCGCACTGGGCAAGCTGGTCGCCGTCCCGTTCGGCCCCGGCTGGGTCTGGCTCGCCGGCCGGACGTCGCGGCGGACCGCCCTGGTCGCCGCGACGGTCACCGGCGGCATCTTCGGCATCGTCGCCGGCTTCTCCCACGACTTCACCCATCTGCTGATCGCCAACACCCTGATGGCGGCCTGCGTCATCGGCGCCGGACCGATCGCCAACGCGGTCATCTCCGACTCCTTCGACGACAAACACCGCGGCCGGGCCGTCGGCTACTTCTACGGCGTCAGCTCGCTGCTCGGCTCGTTCGTCGGGCCGGCCATCGCCCAGCTGTCCGGCTTCTCCGACGGCTGGCGCTACGGGATGTGGACCATCGGCGGCATCTGCATCCTCGCCGGGATGGCCTGATCCTGGTCCTCTATCGAGAGCCCGGAGATCGGCGCGTGCCGAACGCCAGCTCGCCGACCTCGTCCGACTCGGCCCGGCGCGGTCGCGGGTCACGCTTCGCTTCGGTGCTGTCGCTGTTCCGGATCCCGAGCTTCAGCCTGATGATGCTGTCCCGGCTGCTGTCCGGGCACCTGTTGATCGGCGTCTTCGGCGTCCAGTTCCTGGTCACCGACCGCGGCTTCAGCAACGCCGTCGCCGCCCTCGTGCTGCTGCCGTTCGGGATCGGCTACTTCTGCGGCACCGTCGGCGGCGGCTTCGTCGTCGCCGCCCTGGACCGGGTGATGCCCGGCGGGGCCGGGTCGCTTACCTGCAGGTCGCCCAGGTGCTCTTCGCCGTGGTCGCGTTCTTCGGCACCCAGTTCGATCACCGCAACATCGCAGTCTACGGCGTCTTCTGGGCCCTGATGGGCGCCGCCCAGGGCCTGAACCCGGGCGGTCAACCGGCCGATCGTGATGTCGGTGGTGCTGCCCGAGCTGCGCGGTCAGGCGTTCGCGATCTTCCTGACCATCTTCGAGACCATCGGCTGGGCCTGTTCGCCCTCGGCGCCGGCCAGCTGGCCGAGCGGTTCGGGATCCAGGCCGTGTTCCTGTGGGTGCTGGTGATCTTGATGTTGGTCAACGCCGCCGTGATCACCGCGTTGTACGCCAGCTATCCGCGAGATCGCGACCGGGTCGTAGCCACGCTGGAGGAGCGTCGGGTCCGGGCCCTGACCTGATCAGGTGATCGACCGGCGCGACCGGTCAGGCGGCGATGCGGTCGGCGATCAGCACCCGGGCTCCGGCGGGGTCCGGGTGATGATCATGGTTGCCGAGCGGGGCCGGCCGGTCGGAACCGCCGGCGCAGCTGGGCCGGATCGACGTCGACCCCGCGGCACTTGATCTCCAGCCGGCCGACCTCATGGTCACGGACCCAGCTGCGGAGCAGCTTTTTCCTTGTAGGGCAGCGTTTCGGCGACCACGAAGCTGGTGGCGAAGCGGAGAGTCCAGTGGTGTCGCCGGTCAGATAGGCGATCTGCGGGTCGATCAGTCCGGCCCCGATGTCGTCGGCCAGGTCGCGATCGCGCCGGCTCGGATCACCGCCCCGTCCGGCTCGTAGAGATAGCGCCCGATCGGCCGGACGGAGCCGGGGTGGCGTCGGCGACCAGTCGGGTTCGGCATGATCAGCGCAGAGCGACGGTCGGGCACACCCCGGCACCGGCCCACAAACCGACCTCGACCGTGTCGCTGGTGGTCGCTGACCCATTCCGCCTCGACCCCGGGCGGGATCATCCGGTGCGGCAGCGCGGGACCCAGCTTGACCCCGGCCGGGCGACGGCCGTCCAGCAGCCGGGAGACCAGCTGACCAGGGCGGGGTGAAGTCCTCGACCCGCCAGGTCCGCCCTGCGCCGGTCCGCCGGGCGGGATCGCAGAACACCGCGTCGACCTGGCCAGCAGCTCCTCGACCACCTGCTCGGCGTCGGCGAGCAGAACGTCGGCCTCGAGGCCCGCCGGCGCAAGATTGGCCGCGGCCATCGCCGCGGTGGCCGGATCGCGTTCGACGGCGACCACCCGTAGACCGGCGCGGGCGAAAGGCGAGAGCGTCCGAGCCGATCCCGCAGCCCAGATCGAGCACCGATCTGGGCCCCGGCGGCGACCAGCCGAGCCGCATGCCGATCGGCGACCGCCGGCCGGGTCGCCTGCTCCAAACCGTCGCGGGTGAAGAACATCACCGCTGCCGCGTCGCCGAACTTGACCCGGGCGCGACGGCGCAACATCACCTGGCTGATGGCCGCGGTCGCAGCCTCCGGGGCCAACTCGCCGCGGAGCCGAGTCGCTGCGGCAAGTCCGGTCGGGGTCGCTCTCGGCCTCGGCGGCCGCAAGAACCTCCTCGCTCAACCCTGCGGGTAGTGGCGGGGCGGCGCCGCCCCGGCCTGATCAGGCGGCAACGGAATCTGTGGTCCGGGCGCGGGTACGGTCGGCGACCGGGAAGAACGACATGCCGCGGATCAGCGTGCCCGGACGCCGGACGACCGCCCGACTTCGATTCAGCTCCGGGAAGCGGGCGGCCAGCGTCCGGATCGCCACGGTGGCTTCGAGCCGCGCCAGCGGAGCGCCGACGCAATAGTGGATGCCGCCGGAGAAGGCGAGGTGTTCGAGCCGTGGGCGTCCGCAGGATGTCGAAGTCGTTCGGATTCGGATAGACCTTGGGGTCGCGGTTGGCGCCGCCGATGGCCACCACGATGAAGTCGTCGGGGACGAAGTCGTGACCGCCGATGGTCACCGGCTCGAGCACCCTCCGGCCGGTCCGCTGCACCGGCGGATCCCAGCGCAGCGCCTCTTCCACGGCGCGGTCGGCCAAACCGGGGTCGGCGACCAGCGGGCCCACTGGTCTGGATGATCCAGCAGCGCCAGCATGGTGTTGCCGATCAGGTTCACCGTGGTCTCGAAGCCGGCCAGCAGCAGCAGGCTGCACATCGGCACCATCTCGTCGGGGTGGATCACCTCGGGCCCGGCGGCCACCGCTCGGCTGATCAGATCGTCTCCCGGCTCGCGTCGCCGCAGCTCGAAGGCCGAGTCGAAGATCTCGGCCAGCGCCGCTCGGGCCTGCGTCAGCCGCCGGGCGTGGGCCAGGGACTGGACGCCGCCGAGCGCGCTGCCGAAGATCGACCCGAGCCGGGCGAACTCGTCGGCGTCGGCGTCCGGTACGCCGAGCAGGTCGCTGATCACCGAGATCGGCATCGGCGCAGGCGAACTGGCTGACCAGGTCGAACCTCCCCCGCCGGGATCCGGTCCAGCAGATCGTCGACCACAGCTTCGGATCCGAGCGTCGAAGGCGGTGATGTGACGCGGGCTGAACGAGGGCAGCGCGAACCGGCGCAGCCGGGTGTGGTCGGGCGGATCCATCTCCAGGAAGGACAGGCCGATCCCCTCCTGGCCCTCAGGCGGACGCGCTGCTCAGCTTGCGTGAGCGCAGCACCGCGCTGACCACGTCGTGATCGGCGGTGGTGTAGACCCCGAGCCTCGAGCGGCTGACCGGGCCGGCCGCGCGGATCCGCTCGTAGAACGGATACGGGTTCATCCGGCCGGCGTTGAGCGTCGACAGACACAGCGGATCACGCCGGACGTAACCGTTGAAGTTGAACTTCGCCTTCTCCTTGTACAGGCCCAGGAGGAACGTCGCCTGCGGACGCCAGCTCACGACGGCTGCTCCGTTCGGTCGGGATGGGACATGCCCCGATTGTCCCCCAGCCGCCCGTCCACCGAAAGAGCGGTCGTTCGACCACCGGTCGCGAGTAGTGGCAATCAGAGACAGATGGTTTCGACCGGCAAGGAAGAGTTGGCCGGCACGTCCAAGGTCGACGGCGGCAGACCGCGACTGACGACCTCGGACCCGAGCACGGCGATCATGGCGCCGTTGTCGGTACACAGACCCGGGCTCGGCCGGCGAAGGGCGATTCCGGCTGCCTCGGCCCGCTCGGCCAGCAGTGCCCGAAGTCGGCTGTTCGCCGCGACTCCCCCGCCGATCAGCAGATCCGTGGCCCCCGGTGTGCCGGCAGGCGTCGATCGCTTTCGCGCTGAGAACGTCGCAGACCGCCTCCTGGAAGCTGGCCGCAACGTCGGCGATCGGCACGTCCAGCCCGTCCCGCTCGCGCTCTTCGACCCAGCGAGCGACCGAGGTCTTCAGCCCCGAGAACGAGAAGTCGAACCGATGCTTCTCCAGGTCCCGATTGGTGGTCAGACCGCGTGGGAAGCGGATCGCGGCCGGATCGCCGGTCGCGGCCCGATCGATCACCGGTCCACCGGGATAGGCCAACCCGAGCAGCCGGGCCACCTTGTCGTAGGCCTCGCCGGCCGCGTCGTCGATGGTCGACCCGATCTGGCTGATCGAGCTCGCCACGTCGGCGACCTGCAGCAGCGAGGTGTGGCCGCCGGAGACCAGCAGCGCCACCGCCGGCTGCGGCAGCGGACCGTGTTCGAGCAGATCGACCGCGACGTGGCCGGCCAGATGGTTGACCGCGTAGAACGGCTTGCCGAGTGCGTAGGCCAGTGCCTTCGCCCCGGCCAGACCCACCACGAGCGCCCCCATCAGTCCCGGGCCGGCCGTGACGGCGACGGCGTCGATCTCGCTCAGGTCGATGTCGGCAGCCGCAGCCGCCCGCTCCAGGGTCGGGATCAGCGCCTCCAGGTGGGCTCGGCTGGCCACCTCGGGCACCACGCCGCCGAACCGGACGTGCAGATCGACGCTCGAGGCCACCTCGTTGGCCAGCAGCTCGTGGCCGCGGACGATGCCGACGCCGGTCTCGTCGCAGGAGGACTCGATGCCCAGCACCAACGGCCCGCTCATCTGGCACCTGCCTTTCGATCCGGGTCAGCTGCTCCGGCAGGTGCTCGTTCGTCGGCAGGCATCTGCACGCGCAGTTCGTCGGCGATCTGGTCGCGCCAGCCCCGGTCGAGATCGCGCGAGCTCCCAGAGCTTCAGGATCAGCGCGTCGACCCCGGGGCCGTAGTAGTTCGATCGGGCGGCGAGCTGCTCGAAGCCCAGCCGTTGATAGAGCGCGATCGCGGCCTCGTTGTCCCAGCGCACCTCCAGCAGCACCGCCTTCGCCCCGTCGAAGCCGACCGCCCGACCCCGGCCCGGACCAGTGCGGCGCCGACCCCCTGCCGCCGGGCCGCCGGGCTCACCACCAGGCGCAGCAGTTCGGCCTCACGGCCGGCCTGCAGGGTGATCACCCCGAGCAGGCGGTGGGCCCGAGCGGTCAGCACCCGTCGTCCGTCGGCCACCAGTTCGGCCTGCCAACTGCGGTCGCTCCACTGTTCGGTCATCGGGGAAGCCGGCCCGCTCGAGGTCCATGATCGCCGGCAGATCGTCCCGTCGGGCCGGACGCGATCGTCATCGCCGCCTCGTCGGGCTGTCGATCGGCGCTCACCGTCGGCCCGGACGGTGCAGCAACCGTGGCAGCACCGACTTACGGCCGGTCGGGACGACGGCGTCCGGACGACGCAGATAGATCGGTTCGCCGTCCAAGGACGGCAGACTCGGCCCGACGCGGGCCAGCGACGGCGCCGGAGAGCCGGACCGGGGCAGCTCTCGCCGACCCGTCGGTCCGGGCAGAGTGCCGCTCCGGGTCCGGCCACCGGCAAGGTCGGGCACCAGGCTCGGAGCGCCGACGGACGGACCCTCCAGCCGGGTGCCGTCCGGGGCATAACGGGCCCAGTAGACCTCGCGCCGACGGGCGTCGCTGACCACTGCGAACTCTCCGGTCGGCGGGCGGGACGACGCGCACCAGTCGGCTGCGATCGCGTCCAAGCCGCAGACACCTCGCAGCGGGACGGACCGGCCGAACGCGAGCACCCGCGCGGTGGCGATCCCGACCCGCAGGCCGGTGAACGGTCCGGGTCCGAGGCCGACCACGATCAGGTCCAGCTCGCCGCGATCCACACCGGCCTCGCGCACACGTCTGCTCGACGGCCGGCGTCAGATCCTCGACGTGGCGACGCGGGTCGGCGTTGTCGTGCTCGGCCAGGGCCTGGCCGTCGCGGGCCAGCCCGACGACGACATGGGTGGAGGTGTCGATCGCCAGCACAGTGCTCATGGTCTCACCTCGGACCGCCGCAGGCCAGCTCCGCGCCTGGCCGGCTCGTCCCAGCGTTCGCCGACCGGATCGAGCCAGACCGTCCGCGCCTCGGCCGACCCTGACCCGGTCGCGATGACCGGCCCGATCGATGGCGATGTGCAGCCGGTTCTCGGTGAGCATCTCGGCCAGCCCCTCACCCCACTCGATCACCGTGACCGCCCGCTCCAGCTCGGCGTCCAGATCAAGATCATCGAGCTCGGCCGCCGAGCCGAGTCGGTAGGCATCGACGTGCACCAGGCTCGGGCGCCGGCGCTGGACCGATGCACCCGGGAGATCACGAAGGTCGGCGAGATGATCGGGCCGTCGCTGTGCAGCCCCCGTCCGATTCCCTGCGTCAGTGTGGTTTTTCCGGCCCCGAGGGCGCCGGACAGGATGATCACGTCGCCGGGCCGGCTCACCTCGGCCAGCCGTTCGCCCAGGCGTTGCATCGACTCGGCGTCCGGCACCTCGACCCGCAACGGGAGGACACGGGCCAGCCAGAGGCCGTGCGTGTCCTCGCCGGCGGGCGTGAAACCACGATGACCCCAATAGCGGATCAGCTCCGGGAGTTCCTTGCGGGCATAGAGTTCCACCCGCTCATACCCCAGTTCGGCCGACATCACCTCGGCCTCGCTGATCATGGCCGAAGCGACCCCGTGCTGCTGGAACTCCGGATGCACCGAGACCCGCTGGAAGGTCGGCGAGTACGAGCGCGAGCCCGGCCGCGATGATCAACGATCCGGCCGGCCGGCCCGCGACGGTGGCGAAGACCCCGGCCCCGGCCCGGATCGGCGCGGCGACCGATTCCGGCGTCTCGTCGATCGCGGTGGACGGCGGATCGAGCGCAGGCCGAGCGCCGAAGGCGGCGTGGATCACCTCGACCATCCCCTCGGCATGGATCGGCTTCGGCGCGATGGAACTCCAGCTCGACGGGACTCAGATCGAGAGCCGGCACCTGCACCGCGCCATCGTATGCCGGGGTGATGCCGGGCCCGTTGCCGGTCGGTGAGCCGGAGGCGTGGTCAGACCGGGTGGTCAGCCGACCGGAGTGCGCGCTCGACCAACCGATCGAGCAGCCGGTCGACCACGTCGTGGCGCTCGATCATGCCCAGATGACCGCAGGCGGCCAGCCGCCGGCTGTCCGCATCGGGCAGCTCGGCGATGATCTTGTCCGTGTAGTGGATCGGCAGGATGACGTCGTCCAGTCCCCCGATCACCGCGGTCTCGACTGTCCGCAGCCGGTGCAGCCCGTCGGTCTCGTCCAGCTCGGCGAAGGCCGGATAGAAGTCGGCGACGACGGCCAGCGACGTGCGACCGACCATCTCGGAGACGAACTCGACGTAGCTGATCGGGACGTCGGAGCCGAACGCGGCCCGTTTGGTGACCACGAAGCCGATGTCCGAGCCCGCCTTGCGGGTCTTCTCCACCAGCTCGGGGATCCGGTTCAGACCAGCCATCAAGGGCGGCGCCAGTCGACCGAACGTCCGGCCCGGCAACGCACGGATCGGGGAATAGTCGGTCATCTCGCCGGCCGAGGTGAACGTCAGGCCGACGCCGAGAATCTGATGAGCACCGGTCGCGTCCGGGCCGAACAGATCGGGCCGGGTCCGAGCCAGCCGCAGAATGGTCATGCCACCCATCGAGTGGCCGATCAGGATCACCGGCCCGGGTGGCACGACCTCGTCCAGCACCTGCTCCAGATCCTTGGCCAGCTGGGAGAGCCGGCACAGCTCGGGCGCCGAACGGCGTGGACCGGCCGTGGGAACGTTGGTCGTAGAAAACCAGCCGGTGTCGGCCCCGGAAGTGCTTGCGTTGGAAGTGCCAGCAGTCCAGGTCGAGGGCATAGCCGTGCACGAAGACGATCGTCGGGTGTCCTCGTCGTGTCGATCGGTGTCGCAGCTGGAGTGGTCTCTGGTGATCAGGCTGGCGTCAGCGAGGTCGACCTCGGTGTGCAGCACCACGCCGTCCGGGCGTGACCACGTCGGGGCCCGGCGAGTGCAACCCGAAGAAGTCCTCGTCGCCGACCCGGCTCGTCGTCCGCCGCGGAACCGCTTGGAGACCACCCGACGTTCGAGCTCCATCCCGGCGGCCGCTCCACCGACCGCCAGCGCCACCACACCGGCGATCAGGCCGATCCCCTCACCGACCCGGCTCAGTGGCGACCTCGCGCTCGGGACCGACGTGGTGCCGAGATAGACGCGCGGCACCCGGGGGCCGATCCGGGTGACGATCTCGTAGCCGATCGTCTCGCAGGCCCCGGCCCACTCCTCGGCCGTCGGCTCGACCGCGGTCGGCCCGGCCGAAGACGCACCACCGGATCGCCGATGTTCGCCGGATCCGCCGAATCGGTCACCGAGATCGATCACGAACTGGTCCATGCACACCACGCCACGGATCGGCGCCCGCAGCCCGGCGACATCGACCCACGCATGGTCGCCGGCCCGGCGGGGGATGCCGTCGGCGTAGCCGAGCGGCACCACGGCGACGGTGGTCGGTCGGTCGGCGATCCAGCGGTGGCCGTAGGAGACGCCGTCCCCGGCCTGCAGCTGTTTGACCTGCGCGAGTTCGGCCCGCAGGGTCATGATCGGCGTCAGCCTCACCCCGGCACTCGCGGCCAGCCCAGGAGCGGGGTCGACGCCGTAGGCCGCGATACCGACCCGGACCAGATCGAAGTGCGACTAGGGCACGATCAGCGTGGCGGGCGAGTTGGCCAGGTGCCGCAACACCGGTCGCAGACCGGCCTCGCGAGCGATCCGGTCGGCGTCGAGGAACATCTCCAGCTGGCGCGCCACCGAGGGGTGGCCGGGCATGTCGGCGCAGGCGAAATGGGACCAGATCGCCACCACCTCGATCGCTCCGGCCTGCTCGGCCTCGTGGGCGGCCGCACAGAACTCCGGCCATAATTCGGGCCGGCAGCCGTTCCGGGACAGTCCGGTGTCGATCTTGAGATGGACCCGCGCGGCCCGGGACGCGGTGGCGGCCGCTCCGGTCAGGGCGGCGATCTGGTCGAGGCCGTGCACGGCGAGGTCGACGTCTTCCGCGACGGCCGGGGCCAGATCCTCGTCCGGCCCGTACAGCCAGGCCAGCAGCCGTCCGGTGTCGCCGACCTCGCGCAGGGCCATCGCCTCACCCACCGTCGCCACCCCGAGCCAGCCGACGCCGTCGGCCCGCGCCGCCCGCGCAATCGCTGACATGCCGTGGCCGTAGGCGTCGGCCTTGACCACGATCATCAGCTCAGCCGGCCGTTCCGGACGACTGTCGCGGAGATGGTCACGGATGGCGGCCAGATTGGACCGGAACGCGTCCAGGTCGATCTCGGCGCCCGCGGTCGCCGGGTCGATCACCCGACCGACCGACCAGACTGCCGACCTGACCGCCGACCTGACGCCCCGGGCTCGACTTCAACCGGCCCGACTCCAACCGACCCGACTCCAACCGACCCGACTCCAACCGACCCAGCACGGTCGGGAAGCTGGTGGCCAACTCCTGGGGCGGGATCGGGCCGGGAAACTCGGTCGCGGCCAGCGCCTGCAGCGAGGCGGCGTAGGCCCCCGCGTCGGCTGCGTCCAGACCGGCGGCCAGCAAGGTCGCGCAGACCCCGGCCAGCGTGTCGCCGGAGCCGGCCTGCGCGGTCCAGGCCGGACCAGGAACCGCGATGGTCACCGAGCCGTTGCCGGGTTCGGCGACGATCTGGGTCGCGCCCTTGAGCAGCACGGTGGCCCCGGTCCGGTCGGCCCCGCGTTGGACGGCGGCCAACGGATCGTGCTCCACCTCGGACCGCTCGACGCCGAGCAGCCGGGCCAGTTCTCCGGCGTGCGGGGTGAGCAGCCAGTTCGACGGCGCCTCCTCCGGCAGGTACTTCAGCCCGTCGGCGTCGACCACCGCCGGCAGGCCCTCGGCCTTGACACCCGCGAGCACGTCGGCGCCGTCCTCGCGCTCCCCCCAGCCCGAGCCGAGCAGCCGGGCCTGGACCCGTCCGTCGGCCAGCACCACGTTGGGCAGCAGCGACAGCAGCCGGGAGCCGGCCTCGTCCGGACCGAGGTAGCGGACCATGCCCGCCCCGGAGTGCACCGCGCCGTAGGTGCCGAGCAGTCCGGCGCCGGGATAGTCGGGTGATCCGGTGTCGATCCCGACCACGCCGCGGGCGTACTTGTCACTGCTCCGACCCGGGAACGGCCAACCGTCGCGGAGATCGTCGACGCTCAGGCAACGGAGGCGGTCCGGGGCCAGGTCGACGTCGAATCCGAGACGGACGAATTGCAGCGTGCCGCACCGACTGCGGGCCGGCTCGATCACCTGCGCGACCTTGACCGCGCCGAACGTCACCGTTCGGACGGCGGTCACCGCACCGCCAGGGACTCGTCCGGCACCGCGCCCGTGTCGGCGTCGACCCCGGACGGCAGATCGACCGCGATCACCGGGACACCGAGACCGTCGAGTGCGCCGACCAGTTCCGCGACGTCGGACGGCAGCCCGGGCCGGCCACCGATGCCGAGTATCCCGTCCATGACCAGGTCGACGCGGACCAGGTCGACCGGGCCAGGTCGAGCGGGCCAGGCCGCTCAGCCGACCGCCGGCGCGGAGCAGTGCGGCCAGGCCCTCGGGGTGCGGCGTACCGAGCAGACCGACCGCCGTAACCGCAACCCCGCGTGCGGCCAGCCGAGCCCCGGCGTAGAGCGCGTCACCGCCGTTGTTCCCGCCACCGACCATGATCAACACCTGGGCGCCGTAGACCGAGCCGCGCCGTTCCCGCAGCTCTTCCAGGACCGCCACTGCCAGTGCGGCGGCCGCCTGCTGCATCAGATCGGGCACCGGACCGGCAGCCATCGCCGCCTCCTCCATCGCCCTGACCTGATCGACCCGATACGCGTTCATCATGTCTCACATACCACCACAGCCGAGGCGATGCCGGCGTCGTGGGACAGCGAGACGTGAATGCTGCCGATCGCCATCGACGCCGCCTTCGCCGCCACCGTGCCGGTGATCACGAACGACGGACGCCCGTCCTCGTCGGTCCTGATCTCCGCATCCAGCCAGGACATCCCCGCCGGCGCCCCCAGCGCCTTGGCCAACGCCTCCTTGGCCGCGAACCGCGCCGCCAACGACGCCATCGGCCGCTCCCCCTCGTGCGCCGTGAACAACCGCGACCTCAACCCCGGCGACCGCTCCATCGCCTCGGCGAACCGCGCCACATCACACACGTCGATCCCCACCCCGATGATCACCCGCGCTGCCTCACCCCCTCACCCTACGGACCGCCCGCCTGTCGCATGCGGCAGCGGCGCACGAAGTGCGCCCCTCGGCACCCCAAGCTCAGGACGAGCGCCACCGACCAAGGGAGCCGAGCGGGTGAGGGTCCCCCGAATGAGCGTGGATGGGCCTGGCAGTCGACCGAGCCTGCGAGGGAGACCGGTTGTGAACGAGGAGACCCCTCACCCGCTCGACTCCCGCCCCAACCCGACTTCCGCCCCAAAGCCGGGCACCTACTCAACAGTCACCGACTTCGCAAGATTCCGCGGCTGATCGACATCGTGACCCTTCAGCGTCGCCAACTCACAGGCAAAGATCTGCAGCGGCACCGTTGCGACCAACGGCTGCAGCAGAGTCGAAACTTTCGGCAACCGGATCAACACGTCCGCGTACGGCTCGACGACATGGTCGTCTTCCTCGGCGAGCACGATCGTGTACGCACCACGGGCGCGGATCTCCTGGATGTTCGACACCACCTTGTCGTGCAGCAGATCCCGTCCCCGCGGTGGCACCACGACGAAGACCGGCAGTTGATCCTCGATCAGCGCGATCGGCCCGTGCTTGAGCTCGCCTGCGGCGAAACCCTCTGCGTGGATGTAGGCCAGCTCCTTCAGTTTCAGCGCTCCCTCGAGGGCGACCGGATAGCCGACGTGCCGGCCGAGGAACAGCACCGAGGGCTTGCCGGAGAAGTCACTGGCCAGCTTGAGGACCTGATCCTGGTCGGCCAGCAGGCCACGCAAGGTGGCGGGCATCCGGTCGAGTTCATCCATCAGCCGGCTGATCTCGTCACCGAACAGGGTGCCGCGGACCTGGGCCAGAAAGAGCCCGAGCAGATAGCAGGCGATCAACTGGGTAAGGAATCCCTTGGTCGAGGCGACTCCGATCTCCGGCCCGGCGTGGGTGTAGATCACCGCGTCCGACTCACGGGGGATGGTCGAGCCGTTGGTGTTGCAGACGGCCAGCACCCGGGCGCGCTGCTCGCGGGCGTGCCGGATGGCCATCAGGGTGTCAGCAGTCTCGCCGGACTGGCTGATCGCCACCACCAGCGTGGTCGGGCCGACGATCGGATCGCGATAGCGGAACTCGCTGGCCAGCTCCACCTCACACGGGATCCGGGTCCAGTGCTCGATCGCGTACTTGGCCACCAGGCCGGCGTAGTTGGCGGTTCCGCAAGCGATGATGATGATCTTGTCGATCCGCTTCAACTCCGCGGCGCTGATGCTCATCTGGTCCAGTCGCAACTTGCCATCGGCGTCGTAGCGACCGAGCAGGGTGTTGGCGACCGCGTCCGGCTGCTCGTAGATCTCTTTGCGCATGAACCAGTCGTAGCCGGACTTCTCGGCGGCAGAGAGATCCCAGTCGACGTAGAACGGCCGGATCGGTGCGTCGGCTCCGGTGAAGGTGGTGACCTTCACCGCATCCCGACGGAGTTCGACCACCTGGTCCTGGCCGAGTTCGATCGCCTCCCGGGTGTGGTCGATGAACGCCGCCACGTCCGAGGCCAGGAAGTTCTCGCCGTCCCCGACCCCGACGACCAGCGGGGAGTTACGCCGGGCGCCGACCACCAGGTCAGGGTTCTCGGCGTCCACCGCGACCAGGGTGAAGGCGCCGTCCAGCAGACCGCAGACGGCCCGCATCGCGTCGGCCAGATCCGCCGGACGGGACTCGAGGGCGCGGGCCAGGAGGTGGGCCACCACCTCGGTGTCGGTGTCCGAGACCAGGTTGATCCCGCTGCCGGTGAGTTCGGCCCGCAACGTGGCGAAGTTCTCGATGATGCCGTTGTGGACGACAGCCACCCGTCCGTCGTAGGACAGGTGCGGGTGGGCGTTCTCGTCGTTCGGCGCGCCGTGGGTGGCCCACCGGGTGTGGCCCAGGCCGATCCCGTCGGTGGGCATCGGGTGCTCGGCGAGTACGGCGTCCAGGTTGCCGATCTTGCCGGCCTTCTTGGCCAGCCGCAGCGAGCCGTCGGAGACCACCGCCACCCCGGCCGAGTCGTAGCCGCGGTACTCCAATCGCCGCAGCCCGGCCAGTACGATCTCGGCGGCCGGCCGCCGGCCGATATATCCGACGATTCCACACATAGCGTTCACCCTAACGGCGCGACGATCATCGGGCGGTGATTCGCCGTGGCTCGTCCACGGACTCGCTGGTGGCCAGCCTGACCACACATCAGACCTTTGAGTTGGTAATCCCTGTCTAGTGCTTCGTCATCAGCCCCGATAGGCTCGATTCGCAGGGCGAAAGATCGGATTTCTCGCCTGCTGCTTCCGTTCACCGTCGAAAGGTCCCGACCGATGTCCGCCCAGCCGACCGTCCCCGCCTGGTTCACCCACGACCGCTTCGGCATGTTCGTCCACTGGGGCCTGTACGCCTTGCCGGCCCGGCACGAGTGGGTGATGACCCGCGAGCAGCGCGAGCTGCGCCGACTACGAACGCTATCTCGGCTACTTCGATCCTGACCTCTACGACCCTCGGGCCTGGGCCCGGACGGCCCGGCAGGCCGGGATGCGCTACGTGGTGCTGACCACCAAGCACCACGAGGGGTTCTGCCTCTGGGACAGCAAGCTGACCGACTACAAGGCCACGAACACTCCGGCCGGCCGGGATCTGGTGGCCGAGTTCGTCGAGGCGGTCCGGGCCGAGGGCCTGCGGGTCGGCTTCTATCACTCGTTGCTGGATTGGCATCATCCCGAGTACCCGATCGACGGCTTGCATCCCCGCCGCGACGACCCCAACGTCGAGACCGAGAACGCGGGCCGCAGCATCGAGCGCTACCGGGAGTATCTGCACGGGCAGGTGCGCGAGTTGCTGACCGGCTACGGCCGGATCGACTACCTGTTCTACGACTTCTCCTGGGCCGGCGATCCGCATCACGAAGGCAATCCCGACCGATGGGGCGCCAAGGGTGCCCAGGACTGGGGCAGCGAGGAGCTGATGGCGCTCACCCGCGAGCTGCAGCCGGGCATCGTGGTGAACGACCGGCTCGGGATCCCCGGCGACCTGGTCACTCCCGAGCAGTACCAGCCGAGTCGGCCGATGACGGTTGACGGGGCCGAGGTGGCCTGGGAGGCCTGTCAGACCCTGAACGGCAGCTGGGGTTACGACCGGGACAACCTGAACTTCAAGTCCGCCGACACCTTCGTGAAGATGCTGGTCGACGGGACGTCCAACAACGGCAACATGCTGCTGAACGTGGGCCCGACCGGACGCGGAACCCTTGAGCCGCAGGCCACCGCGATCCTCGCCGACATCGGGAACTGGATGAGTCTGCACGCCCGCTCGATCTACGGCGCCGGCCCCTCGGGGTTCACTCCGCCGCCGGACGCCCGCTACACCCAGCGCGGCGACCGGCTCTATCTGCACCTGTTCAGCTGGCCGCCGCAGCACGTCCACCTGCCCGGTATGGCCGGCCGCGTGGCGTACGCGCAACTGCTGAACGACGCCTCCGAGATCGCCTTCGCCGAGATCTCGCCGGACACCCAGGCGGTCAACACCGGGATGGGCGGCCAGCCGGCCGGCACCCTGACCCTGACGCTGCCGGTCCGCCGTCCGGACGTCGCCGTCCCGGTGGTCGAGCTGTTCCTCACCCCCGACGCCTGACCGGCCCGTCGCGACCTGGCCGCCCGCTGGCACGGAGTCGGCCGCAACCCCAGCCGGGCGACTTTGCACGAGACCGTCCACCTCGCACGCGTTGCAGCGTGTGCACGGTGGAGCAGCCCGTGCGAGGTGGAGCGCGGAGCACGGACGGTCGGGACTTTGCACGGCGTCGTCCACCTCGCACGCATTGCAGGGTGTGCACGGTGGAGCAGCCCGTGCGAGGTGGAGCTGACGGGGACGGGCGGCATCCGGCAGTGTCGTCCGAGCCGCTGGTCGGCGATAATGGGCGACCGTGCCAGCCGACCACGAGCCCGGACCCTACGTCGAGCGCAGTCGCGAGGACTGGGCCGAACTGTCGCACGCGATGCCGCTCACCCTGGACGACGAGACCCTGGCGTCGCTGCGCGGGTTTCGCGACCCCACCAGCCTGACCGACGTCCGCGAGGTCTACCTGCCACTGACCCGGCTGCTCAGCGAGTACGTCCTACACACCGGCGATCTGCACCGGGCCCAGAACGAGTTCCTGCGGCTCAGTGTGGGCAAGACACCGTTCGTCATCGGAGTGGCCGGCTCGGTCGCGGTCGGCAAGTCGACGACGGCCCGGCTGCTCCGGGCGCTTCTGGCCGGTTGGCCGCAGCATCCGCGGGTCGAGCTAATCACCACCGACGGTTTCCTGTTCCCCAACGCCGAACTCGAGCGCCGCGGGCTGATGGCCCGCAAAGGCTTTCCCGAGTCCTACGACCGGCGTGCATTGCTGCGCTTCGTGATGGACGTGAAGTCCGGCCGGGCCGAGGTCTCCGCGCCGGTCTACAGCCACCTGACCTACGACATCGTCGGCGACGAGCAGGTGTTGGTGCAGCCGGCCCGACATCCTGATCATCGAGGGGCTGAACGTGCTGCAGCCGTCGCGCACCGCGGCCGGACGGCACCACCGGGCTGGCGGTCAGCGACTTCTTCGACTTCTCGGTTTACGTCGACGCCCACCACAACGCGATCCGCGACTGGTACATCCAGCGGTTCCTGTCCCTGCGGCGACACCGCCTTCCGCGATCCGCGCTCGTACTTCGCCCGCTACGCCGCCCTGAGCTGAGGCCGAGGCGACCGAACAGGCCCGGCAGATCTGGGACTCGATCAACGGCCCGAACCTGGCCATGAACATCAAGCCCACCCGCGGCCGGGCGACCGCCGTGTTGCGCAAGGGTCCCGACCACCGCGTCGAGTGGATCCGGATCCGCAAGCTCTAGAGGCCCAGCCTGCCGCGGTCACTCAGTCCGACCCCTCATGCGGGCGGCCAGCAGACTCAGGGCCGAACCGGGGCGGCAGGCAGTCCGTGACTGCTGGAGCTGCAATTCGCGCCAGGGCGGCGCCGTCCAGCACCGTAGAGCCAGTGCGCGAGCCGGCCGGTAGTGGCTCGTGTCGCGCCCGGCCGCCGGCCAGCACCGCCTCACCGGGGTCAGTTGCCGGATGGCGATCGCCGCGACCCGGTCGGGATGACGTTGCCGCGAATTCGCCGTAGATCTGCTCGTCGTGCTGGCCGTCGTCACCGACCAACAGCCAGCGGACGTTCGGGAACTCCCGGCCAGCCGTTCCAGGTTGCTGCCGCTTGTGTTCGGGCCCGGAGCGGAACCACCGGTCCCGGGTCGGCCCCCAGTCGGTCAGCAGCAGGGCGCCCGGCCGGATACAGGTTCCGGGACAGGAACCGGGTCAGGGTCGGCGCCACGTTCCAGGCGCCGGTGGAGAGGTAGACCACCGGGCGAACCTCGGTGCGCTGCGGCCAAGCCACTCGTAGAGCACCGCCATCCCCGGGGTGGCCGTCCGGGCGTGCTCGTTGACCATGAACGTGTTCCAGGCGGCCAGGAACGGCCGTGGCAGCGCGGTCACCATCACCGTGTCGTCGATGTCGGAGACGATCCCGAACTCGGCCTCGTCGGCCGGACCACGAAGACATCGGCCTCGGAGACGGCTGAATCGCCCGAGCGCAACGTGCACCGTGTGCCAACCCGGGGTCAGCGCGACCGGGATCTGACGTCGACCACGCCGCCGCGGTCGGCGGTCACCGGTGCTCGCTGCCCCCGACCTCGACCAGCACCTCGGCGTCCACCACCGGCACGCTGGTGAAACTGCGCCAGCCCCGAGTACCCGGACCGATCGAGCTGGCGGCGGCGGCCGTGCTCTGCGCCAGCACGCTCGGCTCGCGTGCTCAGCAGCACCCGGGCCAGCACCCGGATCCAGCCGGTGGTGCCGTAACCGGCATAACCGAGCACGGTCAGCGACGCGCCGCGCTTGCGAGCCCGGCGGTCGCGTAGCTGCAGGATGCGCGTCGTCGATCCGGGCCGCTCGATGGCGGCGCGTCGGAATCGTGCGCGACCCGCTCCGGCGATGACACAGCGTCAGTGTGCCATGAGCTTCGCTGAGCTTCTCCCGATCAGACGGGCAGAGCCGGAGGGCTCAAGGCTGGGACAACGAGGCCGCCTGATCGCCGCCCTCGGGCCAGCCCAGCATCCGACGGACGGTGCTCGACCAGCCGCATCGGGTCGAACGGTTTGGTGATCACGCCGGCCACGATCGAGGTGTGACCAGTTCCGACGGTCGCCGGATGGGCCTTGGCCGTCAGCAGGATCACCGGGATCGTCGCGGGTCCGCGGATCCTCCTGCAGCTGACCGAAGGCCGTCGGGCCGTCCATACCCGGCATCATGACGTCCATCAGAATGGCGTCGGGCTGCTCTCGCTCCTGGCCAGGCGATGCCCTCGGCGCGCACCGGATGCGGTCACCACCTGCCAGCCGCCGACCAGCTCCAGGGCCGACCTGGGTGACTTCCCGGATCAGATCGTCGTCATCGACCAGCAGAACTCGCCGACTCATCGGCCAGACCTGCCAATGGGCGCGTCGGCCGACTGGGAGATCGACTTGGGGACTGCCACGCAGCGCTCCTTCAAGCGTTTCGGCAACACGCCATGACGATGTGGAGCCTGTGGTGATGATCAATCCGGGCCTGAACCAGGCCGACGCAGCCCCCGCTGCGGACACCCTCATGGTAGCCCCGGATCCCGGGTTCGGTTGGACGCCCAGCGAAACGGGCGTCCTGACCAGCCTTGATGCGGCCCAACACGCCCGACGTGGGTAGCATTCAAGCGGGCTTCGGGGAGCCTTCGATTCAGATTGCCCATATCCGGGCCACTGAGCGCCAGAACCTGGTCGCTCGCGAGGAGTCACCCCGATGGATCAGAGATCACCGCCCGGCACACGACCGAGCGAAGGCGGTTCCGGCTGCTGTGCCTGATCACCGGCCTGCTGCTGGTGCTCATGATGGTCGTCTTCGCCAGCGGGCTCGACTTCCTGGTGCGTCGCTTCGTCAGCGATATCGGCCTGCTGGCCGGCGGCGTCCTGACGGCCTGGAGTTGCGGACTGCGGTGGCGATCGACCACCGGGCGGAAGCGCCGGTCGTGGCTGTTCTTCGCGCTGGCCGGAGCGATGGCCGCGATCGGCAACGGCTGGGTGCTCTACACCCACATCGCCGGCCTCTCCGACAAGGCATCGAGCTATGGAGATGTCGGCTTCATCCTGGCTCTGCTGATGGGCATCGTCGCCCTCCTCAGCTTTCCCTCGATCAAGCGACGCGGCACCGACCTCGCCCGGATCCTGTTCGACGGGATCGTGATCGGAGGATCACTGCTCTCGATCGCCGGGGTGACGATCTTCCCGCAGCTGCTGAACCAGGTTTCGGCCAGCACCAGTGGCCGGAACACGTCCCTGGCACTGTGTGTGGTGGACATCGTGGTCGCCACCCTGGCCGCGATGCTGGTCGTCCGCGGAGATCGCGCAGACCGGACGGTGCTGCTGCTGCTGGCCGCAGGGCTGATCGCCTACGCGATTTCCGATCTGGCCCGAGCCGTGCTCGCTGCCCGCACGAACTTCGCCTTCGGGGGTCCGGTGGATGTCGGCTGGATCGCCGGCTACGCCGCTGTTCGCGCTTGCCGCCCGGCATCGAAGTGGCTCCTCGACGTTCGTGATCAACACACCCACGGCCGCCACCCCACCGGTGGTCAGCAGCAGCATCACCTTCGGCCTCTTCCTGGTCGCAGCCATCATCCGGGTTTGGCGGCTACCCATCACCGGCTCAACGACCCTGCTCTCCGGTCTGTGGGTGCTCGTCCTGGTCTGCGTCACCATCCGGCAGGGCCTGCTGATCGTCGACAACGAGGCCTTGCGTCGGGATCTGGAACACCGGGTCGACGAGCGCACCACCGAGCTCCAGGATCTGACCAGGACCAGCCAGACCATGCTGGAATCGGTGGGCGACGGAATCTACGGCGTCGATCCGCAGGGTCGGATCACCTTCGTCAACCCGTCGGCAGCGAACATGCTCGGCTATCCGGAGCAGGATCTGATCGGCGCCCAAGCCCACGATTTCTTCCATTGCGATCAGCCCGACGGAACTCCCTTCCCCTACGACACCTGTTACATCGCCGAGGCGATTCGGCTCGGCAGCACGACGACGTCGGAGGAAGACATCTATCGCCGCCATGATCAGCTGAACATCCCGGTCGAGGTCACGGCGAGCCCGCTCGGCAGCGATCGCGATGTACAGGGCGCGGTGGTGGTCTTCCGTGACATGACCCAGCGGCGTGAGGTCGACCGACTGAAGAGCGAGTTCGTGTCGGTGGTGAGCCATGAGCTGCGGACGCCGTTGACGTCCATCCGCGGATCGCTCGGCCTGCTCTCGGCGGGCGCCCTGGGCGAACTGACGCCGGCCGCGAACCGGATGGTCAAGATCGCTCTCGACAGCAGCGAGCGGTTGACCCGGTTGATCAACGACATCCTCGACATCGAACGGATCGAATCCGGCACCATGCCGATGCAGATGGAGCAGCATCCGGCGTCGGCGCTGATCGAAGCCGCGGTGAACCAGGTCCAGACACTCGCCAACGAGGGTGCGGTCCGGCTGAGTGTCGGGCCGACTCGCGGCCTCGTCTGGGGCGACAGCGACCGAATCGTGCAGACGTTGGTCAATCTGCTCGGTAACGCGATCAAGTTCTCCGATGTCCAGTCGGTCGTCGACATCCAGGCCACACCGGAGCAGGACGGAATGATCAGGTTCTCGGTCGGCGACCAAGGCCGTGGCATCCCGCGCGAGAAGCTCGACTCGGTGTTCCGACGCTTCGAGCAGGTCGATTCCTCCGACGCCCGGGAAAAAGGCGGCAGTGGGCTGGGTCTGGCGATCAGTCGAAGCATCGTCGAACGCCACGGGGGCGAGATCTGGGTCGACAGCACCGTCGGTCAGGGTTCGCAGTTCTTCTTCACCGTTCCGGCGGCCCCGACCCTGGTCACCGGCGGCGACGAGTCCGATGGGCCGACCGTTCTGGTCTGCGACGACGATGCCGACTTCGTCGAAGTCCTCTGCCTCGTTCTTGCCCGACGTGGCTATCGCGCCCTAGGTGTCACCAGCGCCGAGCATGCGATCAAGATCGCCGCCGAACAGCTGCCGGACGCCGTACTGGTGGATCTGATGATGAACGGGAAGTCCGGCTCGGACGTGGTAGCGGCTCTGCGGCAGAACCCCGAGACCAAGAACATCCCGTTGGTCATCGTCTCCGGCCTCGACCCGACGAGCGATCAGAGACTGGCCGGCCAGACCGACGATTGGCTCGTCAAACCCGTCGACGAGGACCAGCTGATCCACACCTTGACCGTGAGCATCGCCGACCACGAGATCAAGGGAAGGGTGTTGATGGTCGAGGACGACGAGGCAGTGGCCACCGTGGTGCGCACCCTGCTGCGGCGGCGGGGTCTGAACGTCGACCACGCGCGAACCCAGGAGGAGGCCCTGCGGATGGCCCGGGAGATCCGGCCCGAGGTACTGATCTTGGACCTGCAACTGCCGGACGGCAACGGTCATCAGTTGGTCGAAGCGATGCGCGCCGACGACCGGCTGAGCCAATTGCCGGTGGTGGTCTACAGCGCCTCCGACATCCCAGCCGACCAACGCGACGATCTTCGACTCGGAACGACGGTGTTCCTGACCAAGGGCAGGGAGAGTCCACAGAGTCTCGAGCAGCGTGTGATCCAATTGGTCGGTCAGGCAACGAGCCTGAACCGGCCGACTCAGGTTGTCATGCCCGAGGCGGTCGTCTCATGAGAAGAAGGTTGTCCCGTGATCAGGTTCGGGCTCGAACCTCGTCCTCGCGGTGACGAAGGCTAAGGTCACCGCAACGGCAGAAAGGTCCCCCATGAATGCCGTCCCCTCCACGGCGTGCAGCTCGCCCTTGTCCCCTGCGGCAGGTTTGACGATCCGGGTCAGTCGCGGCGTCGGTGCCGGACGCACCCGATTGGCCGCCTTCGATGCAGCTCTGCGGGAGGCCGGGGTCGCGAACTTCAATCTGATCCGGCTCAGCTCGGTCATTCCGCCCGGCAGCACGATCAAGGAAGTCAGCGGTCGAGACCAGCTGCAGGGAGGCCACGGCGACGCACTCTTCTGCGTCTACGCCGATGCCTATGCCTCCACCCCGCACGCCGAGGCCTGGGCCGGCGTCGCCTGGTCCGAACGGGACGACGGGTCCGGAGCCGGTCTTTTCGTCGAGCACAGCGGACTGTCCGAGGCGCAGGTGGAGCGCGACCTCGAGGTCACCCTGGAGGATCTGTCGATCGGGCGGGGCGGGATGTTCCGTCCCGCGGGATCGACGCTGGCCTCAGCCCACTGCACGGATCATCCGGTCTGCGCCCTGGTGATCGCCAGCTATCGGGTCTGCGATCTGAGTGTCATGTGAGTCGGCCATGAGCGGCCGGGTCGAGGTCTTGCGCAGCTGGCAGATCGGCGAACTGATGCTGACCGAGCAATACGAATTACAGGACGAGTCAATCGGCGACTTCTACGCCGTTTATCTCGAGGCGTTCGGCCCGTTGGCCATCCGGGCCGCCGCCCGTCACGTTCTCGACCCGGACGAGTTCGCCGAGGAGATGCGGGACCCTCGGATCTGGAAGTACGTCGCCTGGGACCAGTCCGGTGAAGCGGTCGGGATGGCGACGCTGACCAACGACACCGACGCGGTGGCCTGGATCAGCCCGGAGTTCTATGCCGCCCGATACCCGGAGCACGCCTCGCGGAACGCGATCTACTACCAGGGCTACAGCCTGGTGCGGCCGGGCCGGGACAACCGTCGGGTCTACCACCGGTTGGCCGAAGTCTGCGCCTATCGGCCCCGAGACGATCGTGCCGTGGTCGGGTACGACCTCTGCGAGTACAACATCGAGCAGTTCCGGCTGGATGAGCGGATCGAGCGGATCTCACTCCGGCAGGGGGCCAGCGTGATCGAGCAGGTGGACCGGCAGTCCTACTACACCCTGCGGTTCGACTGATCGACCGATCCGTCATCGGGCCGGGTCGACCGGTAGCGTTTGCGCATGACCAATCAGTAGTCAACGCCCACCACCAACAAGGTCACCATCGGCGCCGGGACCTGCATCAAGATCGGCTTCTTCGGCGCGCTCGGGGCCACCTTGTTCTCGATCATCATCTCGATCATCGGGGTGATCCTCGTGCTCGCCCTCGGCCTCAGCCTGCGCGGGCTCGGCAGCCTGCTGCAACGCTGATCGGCCCGGGTCGGGTTCGACCGGTCGGGTTCAACGAGTCAGGTTCAGCGGGTGAGGTTCAACGGGTCAGGTTCAACGGGTCAGGGAGGACTTGACCACGGCGGCCAGTTCTTCGGCGAGTTGCGTCGCCTGCAGCTCCGATCGAGCCTCCACCATCACCCGGACCAACGACTCGGTACCGGACGGACGCAGCAGCACCCGGCCCTCGTTGCCGAGCCGGTCCTCGGCCGCGGCCACCGCAGCCAGCAGCTTCAGATCGGTTCCGGCGCGACTCTTATCGACGTCCCGGACGTTGATCAACACCTGCGGCAGCCGCTCCATCACCGCGGCCAGCTCGGCCAGTGACCGGCCGGTGGCGGCCATCCGGCTCATCAGGTGCAGGCCCGTCAGGACGCCGTCGCCGGTGGTCGCGTGCTCGCTCATCACCACGTGACCGGACTGCTCACCGCCGAGGGCATAACCACCGGCCTTCATCGCCTCGAGTACGTAGCGGTCGCCCACCTTGGTCTGGACGACCTTGATCCCGACCGCCTCCAACGCCAGGACGAAACCGAGATTGCTCATCACGGTGGCCACCATGGTGTTCTCGGGCAGCTGACCGGCCTCGCGCATCGCCACCGCCAGGATGGCCATGATCTGGTCGCCGTCGACCAAGGTCCCGGTGGCGTCGACCGCCAAACAGCGATCCGCGTCTCCGTCGAGCCCGATCCCCAGGTCGGCGTCGTGTTCCAGCACCGCGGCCTGCAGGCTCTGCAGGTGGGTCGAGCCGCAGTTGTCGTTGATGTTCAACCCGTCCGGGTGGGCGTGGATGGCGATCACCGTCGCGCCCTGCACCTCGAAAGCTCCGGGCCCGGTGAGATGGGCGGCGCCGTTGGCGCAGTCGACCACCACGGTGATGCCCTCCAGGCTGACGGGATGGGCGAGACTCGCGACCAGATGGGCAACATAGTTCTCGACCAGTTCCGATCGGTCGCTGACCCGGCCGACGGCGGCACCGGTCGGCCGTTGCCAGCCCTCCTTCAGCCGCTGCTCGATCGCGTCCTCGAGGGCGTCGTCGAGCTTCGTCCCGCCCCGGGCGAAGAACTTGATCCCGTTGTCCGGCATCGGGTTGTGACTGGCCGAGATCATCACGCCGAGATCTGCCCCGGTGCTGGCCGTCAAGTAGGCCGCACCCGGGGTCGGCACCACGCCTAGTCGGACCACGTCGACACCGGCGCTGGCCAGGCCCGCAACTACGGCGGCCTCCAGGAACTCACCCGAGGCCCGGGGATCACGGCCCACCACGGCGCGGGGCCGGTGTCCGCCGAAGAGTCCGGTCTCAGCGAGCACGTGTGCAGCGGCCACCGAGAGGTCCAATGCCAGTTCGGCGGTCAGATCGACGTTGGCGCGACCTCGCACCCCGTCCGTCCCGAAGAGACGACCCATCTGCTGATCAGCTCTCGGAGCGGTGGATCAGCGCTTGCTGTACTGCGGAGCCTTGCGGGCCTTCTTCAGGCCGGCCTTCTTGCGCTCCTTGATCCGGGCGTCCCGGGTCAGCATGCCGGCCTTCTTCAGGGCCGGACGGCTCGCCTCTTCGTCGGCGGCATTGAGCGAGCGGGCGATACCCAACCGAAGGGCTCCGGCCTGGCCGCTGACCCCACCACCGTGGATCCGGGCGATGACGTCGTAGGAACCCTGGACGCCGGCGGCCGCGAACGGCTCGGAGACGATCTGCTGGTGCACCTTGTTCGGGAAGTACTGCTCCAACGAGCGGCCGTTGATCATCCAGTTGCCGGTGCCCGGGGTCATCCGGACCCGGGCCACGGCCTCTTTACGACGGCCGGTGGCCGCCGAAGCGGTCACCACGGCCGGACGGCCGGTCGGATTGGCCGACCGCTCGCCAACCTCGGAGCGATAAGCGATCTCGCGGTCGCCCTCGGTGAACGGCGTGGGTGCATCGGTGGTTTCGGTAACGGTCTCAGTCACGTCGGTGGTTCTTCCTCGAGCTCGAGCGGTGGTTGGTATCAGCGGGTCTCAGCGACGCCGGTCACTGCGCGAGCTGGGTGATGGTGAACGGCTTCGGCTGCTGGGCGGTGTGCGGGTGTTCCGGACCGGCGTAGACCTTGAGCTTGGTGATCAGCTGGCGGCTCAACCGGTTCTTCGGCAGCATGCCCCAGACCGCTTGCTCCACGAGTTTGCGAGGATCGTTGTCCAGCAGATCGCCGAAGCTGATCTTGCGCAGGCCACCGGGCCGCCCGGAGTGCCGGTAGGCGAACTTGTCGGTCCGCTTGCCGCCGCTGAGCGAGATCTTGGACGCGTTCACCACGACGACGAAGTCGCCGCCGTCGACGTGCGGGGCATAGGTCGGCTTGTGCTTACCGCGCAACAGGTTGGCCGTGGCTACCGCCAATCGACCCAGGACGATGTCCTCGGCGTCGATGACGTGCCACTCCCGCGTGATGTCGCCGGGCTTGGGGCTGTACGTAGACACGTTCGCAGACCAATCTCTCTTGCTTGCTTCGGATTCTTCAGACAACTTCATCACTACCCTCGATCACGGGTTGTCGATCTCGGGTTGTCGATCTCGGCGCGGCGATGTTGGGAGCGCCATCGGGGCCAGATTCGGAACAGAGCACGGATCTGAGCCCTAAGGGCACGGCGACGCACGCACGCCGGAGCGCAACAGCGATCTAGATTACCTGCGCGTCTGGAACCGGTCAAAACGGACAGTTCCGACCCCTCCCAGGCTGGCCGTGCCACCGCTTGGGCGTGTGCAGGATCATAGGGCCCGGATTGGCCGCAATTCTGCGCGTCGGACTACGTTATGCCCATGACCGATACTCTCAGCATTCGCGACAACCGATCGGGTCGCGACTACGAGATCGAGATCACCGACGGGACGATCCGGGCGGCCGATCTCAAGCAGATTGCCGTGGACGACCAGCCCGGATTGGCGACCTACGACCCGGGATTCGTCAACACCGCCTCCTGCCGCAGCGCCGTCACCTACATCGACGGCGAGGCCGGGATTCTGGAATACCGGGGCTATCCGATCGAACAGCTGGCCGAGTCCTCCACCTTCCTCGAGGTCGCCTATCTGCTGCTGCAGGGTGAGCTACCGACGGCGGCTGAGCTGGAGACCTGGACCCACGACATCACCTACCACACCTTCCTGCACGAGAACGTCAAACAGCTGTTGCAGGGCTTTCGCTACGACGCACACCCGATGGGGATGCTGATGTCTGCGGTCAGCGCCTTATCGACCTTCTACCCCGACGCCCGGGACGTAAAAGACGCCGACGTCCGCGATCTGCAGATCGCCCGACTGATCGCCAAGATGCCGACGCTGGGCGCCTTCGCCTATCGGCACAGCAAGGGCCAGCCCTACGTCTACCCGGACAACCAACTATCCTACGTCGAGAACTTCCTGGCCATGCTGTTCCAGATGAGCGAGCCGAAGTACGTCGCCGACGAACGACTGGTGAAGGCGCTCGACGTGCTGTTCATCCTGCACGCCGATCACGAACAGAACTGCTCGGCGAACGCCGTCCGCTCGGTCGGCTCGTCCCAGGTCGATCCCTACTCGGCCACGGCCGCCGGCATCGGCGCCCTGTTCGGACCGCTGCACGGCGGCGCCAACGAGGAGGTGCTGAAGATGCTGCGCCGGATCGGCAGCACCGACAACATCAGTGACTTCATCGAGGGCGTCAAGGGCGGCAAAGAGAAGCTGATGGGCTTCGGCCACCGGGTGTACAAGAACTACGACCCACGGGCCAAGATCATCAAGAAGGCCGCCGACGACGTGTTCGAAGTGACCGGGGTCAACCCGCTACTCAAGATCGCCCTGGAGCTGGAGAAGATCGCGTTGGAAGACGAGTACTTCGTCAAGCGCAAGCTCTATCCGAACGTCGACTTCTACTCGGGCCTGATCTATGAGGCGCTGGCCTTCCCGCCGGAGATGTTCACCGTGCTGTTCGCCATCGGCCGGACGCCCGGGTGGCTGGCTCAGTGGAAGGAACTCTCCACCGACTCGGACCAGAAGATCGCCCGGCCGAAGCAGATCTACACCGGTTACCGCGGCCGGGACTTCGTGCCGATCGATCAGCGCTGAGCCCGGAGAGGTTGATTTTCCGCAGTTCGTCGCGCCGGCCGCCGGCACACTGAGCCTGAGCCGGGTCGAGCAGGATCGACGAGTCGCTGATTTCCAGACTCGATAGCTGGTCACTGAGCACCGGACGACTGTTGGAAACGGTGGTTGAAATTGGCCGCGGCCGTCCCGAGCCGGATCCTGCTGCTGATCCTGACAGCGCGGACCTTGGTGACCGCGTTCGTGCTGCCGGGCTCGGCCACCGCCGAGGCGGCGGCCAGGAGCACCTCGCCAGACCAGATCGCACTGCCCGACGGATTCGCTCCGGAAGGCATCGCCATCGCCGGGAACTCCGGCTCCCGGGTGAACGGCGACATCTACGCCGCCGATCTGGGCACCGGCCGGGCCGGGTGTTCTCCACCGGTCCGGGCACCCCGTCGCTGGGGCTGAAGGTCGGCGCGAAAACCAGTTGTGCGTGGCCGGCGGCTCCCCCGGATCGGGTCGCGTGGTCGACCTGCGGACCGGAGTGATCCTGCGCAGCGTCACTTCTACCAGCGGCGCCAGCTTCGTCAACGACGAGATCACCCTGGGTCGGACGGTCTGGTTCACCGACTCCGCCCAGGCCCAGCTCTACGGCCTGACCCGGATCGGCCGCGGCCGTCTCACCGGAGCCTTCACCACTCTGCCGCTGCGCGGTGACTGGAAGCAGATTCCGGACGTCAACAACGCCAGCGGCATCGCCACCACGCCGGACGGCAAGGCCCTGATAGTGATCAACTCCAGCAGCGGCGTCCTGTTCCGGGTCGACCCGCGCACCGGCGTGGCCGGCGCCGTCGACCTCGGCGGCACCACCCTGGTCAACGGCGACAGAATCCTGCGCCAGGGCCGGACGCTCTACGTCAGCCAGAACCGGGACAACCGGGTGGCCGAGGTGGCTCTGAGCATCACCGGCAAGCGCGGCAATGTCCGGCACTATCTGACCAGCCCCGGCTTCGACGTCCCGTCCACCATCGCGGCTTCCGGGCCGTACCGCTACCTGCCGAACGCCCGGTTCACCACCCCGGTCGGCCCGGACGTCAGCTACTCGATCAACCGGATTCGCGGCTGGGCCCGCACCCTTCCTCGACCCGCCGGGGCGGCATGACACCCCACGTCGTAACACTCCCGACATGGCAGGACGTCAGGCTGGGGCGGTGAGGGCCGGGCGATGAGACTGCGCCGATGAGTGGGGCGATCACCCCGCCCGGCTCGACCGCGGACGTCCCGGCCTGGACCGACCACGTCATCGTCTGCGGCCTGCACGGCGACGGGGTTCGCGTGGTCGAACAGCTGCACCTGACCGGGACCCGGGTGGTGGTAATTGACCACGCGCCCGACTCCGAGCTGATCCCGTTGGTCCGGGACGCCGGGGTTCCCTATCTGCGCGGCGACTCGCGGCTGCCGAGCACGCTCGCCGACGCCGGTCTGGCCGGTGCCGCCGCCCTGGTCTGTGTCGAGAGCGAGGACCTGCACACGCTCGCCACGGCTCTGCTCGCCCGCGAACTCGCCCCGCAGCTCCGGATCGTCGTCGGATTGCGCAACGCCGCCGTCGGCCGGGCGCTGGAGAGCATCGGAGTCGCAGTGCTGGACATCGCCGGTCTGTCCTCGCCCTCGGTGATCGAGGCCTGCCTGGACGCGCAGCTCCATCCGCTGCAGCTGGGCGGTGGGGAGTTCCTGGTCGTCCGGACCGCCTGCGAGAGCGACGGCACACTGCGGCAGCTGTTCGGAGATCTGGCCCCGGTCGGCGTGCTGCCCCGCGACGGCGAGTTGGTCATCACCCCCGGGCGCGACCATCCCGTCCGGGCCGGTGACGTCGCCGTGCTGGTCGGCCCGGCGGATCAGGTCCACGACGCCGGACTGGTCCCGGACGACCGTCCGTCGCGCCCTGCCTTCGTCGGCGCCCGGGCCTATCGGCCGTCCCAGCCGAAACCGACCCTGCTGCCCCGCTTCCTGCTGGGCGCGCTGGATCGGCGGTTGAAGATCGTGCTGCTCGCCCTGGCCGGGCTGATCCTTCTGTCGGTGCTCGTCCTGACCCACGGCTACCGCGACGCGGACGGCACCCGGATGTCCGTCCTCGACGCCCTCTACTTCACCGTGGAGACGATCGGCACGGTGGGATTCGGCGATTTCTACTTCCGCGACCAGAGTTCATGGCTGCGGGTCTGGGCGATCGGGCTGATGCTCGTCGGCGCCACCATGGCCACCGTCTTCTTCGCCCTGCTGACCAACATGTTGATCACCCGAACCATCGCCGGCGCGCTCGGCCGGCGGCGGGTCACCGGGCTGTCCGACCACGTCATCGTGGTCGGACTGGGGACCATCGGGCTCGGGGTGGTCGACGGGCTGCGGGCCGCCGGGGTGGACGTCCTCGTGGTGGAGACCGACGAGGAGAACCGGTTCCTGGCCGCGGTCCGCCAGCACGACGTCCCGGTGGTGATCGCCGACGCGACCCTGCCCGACACGTTCGCCATGGTCCGGCTCGAACACGCCCGGGCGGTGGCGGTACTGACCAGCGACGACCTGGTCAACATCGAGACGGGCCTGGCCATCCGGGATCTGCTGGCCGAGCGCTGGGCGGCGGTGCCGGTGGTGCTGCGGCTGTTCGACCGACGGCTCGCCTCGACCGTCGAGGCCAGCTTCGACTTCCGGTTCGTCCGCTCCACCTCGGCGTTGGCCGCGCCCTGGTTCGTCGGTGCCGCCCTCGGACTGGACGTGCTGGGGACGTTCTATCTCGGCGACCGGTCGATGCTGGTCGGCAGTCTGCGGGTCGCCGCCGGCTCTGTGCTGGACGGTGTCGCGCTGGGTGAGTTGGACGCCCGGATCCGGGTGGTGACGCTGACCCGGGCGAACGGTCGGGCCGAGCCGATGCCGCGTCGGGACACCCGGCTGACCGCCGGTGACCGCGCCTTCCTGATCGGCCCGGACGAAGAGCTGCTCACTCTGCTGCGCCGCTCCTGAACCGCTCTGCCTCCCGCCCGATCTCCCGCCCGATCGCGGGGTGGAATGCTGGCCTCAGGAGCGAGCGGGCCACCGGGCCGGAAGGATGTGGAAATGGAACGCACCACCTGCCTGATCGCCGGCGGCGGCCCGGCCGGGATGATCCTCGGTCTGTTGCTGGCCCGAGGCGGGGTGCAGGTCATCGTGCTGGAGAAGCACGGCGACTTCCTCCGGGACTTTCGCGGCGACACGGTGCACGCCTCGACCATCCGGCTGCTGGACGAACTCGGTCTCGGCGACCGGTTCCGCGCTCTGCCACAGAGCCGGCTGGGCGACTTCCAGTTGCCGGACCGGGCCGGCCGTCTCGTCCGCCTGGGTGACTTCAGCACCCTGAAGCCGCCGTACGACTACGTGGCGATGGTGCCGCAATGGGATCTGCTGAACCTGCTGTTGGAGGCGGCCCGGGACGAACCTGCCTTCTCCTTGCGGATGAACACCGCCGCCACCGACCTGATCGTCGAGGACGGCCGGGTGGTCGGCGTCCGGACCGCCGGTTCGGGTGATCCCAGAGGTGGTGATCCCAGAGGTGGTGCTGAGGGGGATGATGATCACCGGCGTACGCAGGGCGAGATCCGGGCCGATCTGGTCGTCGCCTGCGACGGCCGCAACTCGGTGCTGCGGGACGCGGCCGGACTGCGTCCGCGATCGTTCCCCGTCTCCTTCGACACCTGGTGGTTCCGGTTGTCCCGGACCGAGACCGAGCAAGGCGAGACCGGCAATCTCGAACCGCGGTTCAGCGACCAGGAGATCCTGCTCAGCTTCACCCGACCGACCCACCACCAGGTTGCCTACTTCACCCATAAGGGCGACGACGCCCGTCTGCGGGCCGAGGGCGTCGGACGCTTCCGGCAGCGGGTGGCCGCGCTGCGGCCCGACTTCGCCGACCGGGTCGGCGAGATCGGCTCGACGGATGATCTGAACCTGCTGCAGGTCAAGGTGAACCGGCTGTCGCGTTGGTGGCGGCCCGGGCTGCTCTGCATCGGCGACGCCGCACACGCGATGTCGCCGGTGGGCGGTGTCGGGATCAATCTGGCCGTCCAGGACGCGGTCGCGACCGCCGCCCGGCTGCGCAAACCGTTACTCGCCGGCCGATCCACCGTCCGGGCCGTGCGCGCGGTGCAGCGTCGCCGGATGATCCCCACGGTGCTGATGCAGAGTGCTCAGAGGGTGCTGCAGCAGATGGTCTTCTTGCCGACACTGTCCGGTCGCCGACCGGCGGTGACGATGCTCGGGCCCTGGCTGGCGCGTTGGATCCCGGCCATCCGGCGGATTCCCGCCCGCGGCGTCGCCTTCGGACCACTGCCCGAGCACGCGCCGGGGTTCGCCCGTCGGCCGATGCTCGCGGTCGATTCTCCCAGTCGTTCCACTGCCAGTTCGGCAGCCGACGAACCTGAGCCGAACCTGGACTCCCTGGCCCAGCAAAGCTGATCACAGCCTGCTGACAGGTTGGGCCCAGTCCAGCCATAGCCGCGCCGTCCATCGTCTTCTCGACGTAGGACCCATCGTCCTGCCCGGATTCAGCCCACGCCCCTCACGAAGGACGTCTCTTGGTCGACGAGCCGCGCCAGTCCCCTGCCGGGATGGACACCCTCGACGCTGCCCTGGCTCGCCCGGACCAGGCAGATGGAGCAAGCCGGGCAGATCGGGAAGCGGACGGATCGGACTCGGCGCCGAAAGCTGGTTCTCGCCGGCGCCGGTTACTCATCCCGATCGTCGCGCTGATCGTCCTGCTGCTCGTCGCCGGCGGCCTGCTTGCCTCATACCTGACCCGCTCGTCCGCCACCGCAAGCCGAACCACCACCCGGACGGTCACCGTCAGTTCACAGACCATCAAGCAGACCGTCAGCGCCACCGGCACGCTGGATCCTGCCGAACAAGCCGATCTGTCCTTCTCCTCCAACGGAACCGTCGACGCGGTGGACGTCGCGGTCGGCGACAGTGTGACCCGGGGCGAGTCGCTGATCAGCATCGACGACGCCAGCCTGAAGGTCGCGGTGACCTCGGCCCGAGCCGCCGTCACCGACGCTGAGTCGACCCTCGCCACCGACCAGGACGACGCCGACGGTACCGACTCCAGCGACGCCGCTATCGCCGCCGACAAGGCGAATCTGGCTCTGAAGAAGAGCCAGCTGGCCCAAGCCGGGGACGCCCTCGACGCGGCAACTCTGACCGCCCCGTTCGCCGGCAAGGTCGCCGCGATCAACGTCAGCAAGGGCGATAGCGTGTCCGGCGGCAGCTCGTCGAACTCCTCCGGCTCGGGGACGAGCGGATCCGGTGCCGGCGGTAGCGGATCGGGAAGCAGCACGACCGGCAGCTCGACCAGCAGCGCCGTCACCGTCATCTCCAGCGGCACCTTCACCGTGGACACCTCGGTCAGCAACTCCGACGTGACGTCGGTCAAGAAGGGCATGCAGGCGACGATCACGCCGACCGGCAGTACCACCGCGGTGTTCGGCACGGTCTCCTCGGTCGGCGTGGTGGCCAGCTCGTCCAGCAGCTCGACGGATTCGGGTAGCTCGGGCAGCGCGACCTTCCCGGTGACGATCAAGGTGACCGGTACCCACACCGACCTCCTACCCGGCTCGGCGGTCGGCGTGGCCATCACGGTCCAACAGCTGAGCGACGCGATCACCGTGCCGACCGCGGCGATCACTACGACCAACGGAAAGACCACGGTGGACAAGATGATCAACGGCACGGCAAAGCCGACCGCGATCACCATCGGCCAGACGCTGGGCACGCTGACCCAGGTGACGGGCGGCCTCAGCGCCGGTGATCAGATCCAGGTCAGCTTCCGGGCGGCCGGCGCGGCCCGGGCCGGCGGCAACGCCAGCAGTGGCACCGGTGGCGGCTACGGATTCGGGAGCGGAGCCGCTGGCTTCGGTGGCACCGGAACCGGTCAGGGTGGTCCGCCCGGTCAGGACACCGGTCAGGGTGCACCCGGTCAGAACGGCGGCAGCTGATGTCCGCCACCATGATCGACACCGGCGAGCGCGAACCCGACCAGGACGCGACGACCGCGATCGTCGAGCTGGCCGACGTCGGTAAGACCTACGCCAACGGCACCCTCGCCGTGCACGCGTTGAACGACGTCACGATGCGGGTCGAGCAGGGTGAATACGTTGCGATCATGGGCCCCTCGGGCTCGGGAAAATCCACCCTGATGAACATCCTGGGGTGTCTGGACACCCTGAGCCGCGGTCGGTACACCCTGGACGGCACCGACGTGGCCGACCTGGACGAGGAGGAGTTGGCCGTCGTCCGCAACCAGCGGATCGGCTTCGTCTTCCAGCAGTTCAACCTGTTGCCGACGCTGACCGCGTGGCGCAACGTGGAGTTGCCGCTCTGCTATGCGGGTGCCGCACCGGCCGGACGAAGGTCCCGCGCGGTCGAGGCTCTCGAGCGGGTCGGTCTGGCCGACCGGGTCGAGCATCGTCCGGGCCAGCTCTCCGGAGGTCAGCAGCAGCGGGTGGCGATCGCCCGGGCGCTGGTCACCGACCCGGCGCTGATCCTGGCCGACGAGCCGACCGGCAACCTGGACTCGACCTCCACCGCCGACGTACTGGACCTGCTCGACGATCTGCACCGGGCCGGCCGGACCATCGTGTTGATCACCCACGAGGAGGACGTGGCCGACCGGGCCGAACGGGTGATCCACGTGCTGGACGGACGGCTGCTCGACTCTGCCGTGGGCCGATCGTGAACTGGCGTGAGACGTTACGGATCGCCGTCGAGGCGGTCCGGCTGAACCGACTGCGGTCGGCCCTGACCGTGCTGGGCATCATGATCGGCATCGCCTCGGTGAGCTTGACCGTCGGCCTCGGCCAGGGAGCCCAGGACAAGGTCAAGGACCAGATCGACTCTCTGGGTAGCAATCTGCTGGTGGTCTCCCCCGGCAGTTCCACCTCGACCGGCGGCGTCCGCGGCGGACGCGGTTCGGCCACCACCCTGACCCGGGCCGACGCGACCGCACTGGCCGATCGTCAGGTCGCTCCCGACGTTGCGGCAGTGGCTCCGGTCACCACCGCGTCCCAGCTGCTCACCGCCGACGACCGCGGCGGCTCGACCACCTGGACGACCAGCGTCGTCGGTGCCACCCCGGCCTGGCTGGATGTCCGGGCCCGGACCGTCGGGGCCGGGCGGTTCTTCACCGACCAGGAGATCACCGCCCGCAGCAAGGTGGTCGTGCTCGGCGCGACCGCGGCGAGCGAGCTGTTCAGCACCCCCGATCCGGTCGGTCAGCAGGTGGCGATCAGCGGCACCGAGTTCACGGTGATCGGGGTACTGGCCAGCTCGGGCTCGTCGTCATCGACCGACGAGGACGACCAGGCGTTGACTCCTTGGACCACCGCCGCAGACACCGTCGGCGCCTCGGCCACCACGGTGTCGTCGATCTATCTGGAGGCCGGATCCTCGGCGACCCTGTCGGCGGCCTACCAGGAGGCGGACGCCGCGCTGGCCACCCTGCACGGGGTCGGCTCCAGCGACGACCCCGACTTTTCCGTGACCAGTCAGCAATCCCTGGTCACCGCGGCCACTTCGGTGACCAGGACCTTGACCATCCTGCTCGGCGGGATCGCCGGGATTTCCCTACTGGTGGGCGGAATCGGGGTGATGAACGTGATGCTCGTCTCGGTTTCCGAACGGACCCGGGAGATCGGTCTACGCAAGGCACTGGGCGCGACACCGACGGCGATCCGCCGTCAGTTCCTGATGGAGGCCTCGACGCTGGGGATCGCCGGCGGACTGCTCGGGCTCGGCATCGCCGCCCTCGGCGCCTGGTTGTTGCCGAAGGTGATCAGCCAGCCGGTCACCCTCTCTCTCTGGGCCAGCGCCGGAGCGTTGGTGATCGCGCTCGGTGTCGGCCTGGTCGCCGGCGTCTACCCGGCGGGGCGCGCGGCCCGACTGGCCCCCATCGACGCTCTGCGGCGTGAATAGCCACCCTCTCTGCCTCGCCGCACGATTCGAGTGTGCCCGCTGTTTTCTTCACCTCAAGGAGTTCTGTTCATGATCACCAGCCGCCCGACCGTGCCGACGCTCGCGATCCTGGCCACGATCGGCGTCCTCGCCCTGGCCGGATGCAGTTCCAGCAGCTCGAACGCCCAGGGCGGTGGGACCAACGGCAACAACGGCGGCGGAGCCAATGGTGGAGCTAACGGCGGAAGCCTGAGCCGTGCCCCCGGCGTCTCGGGTCTGATCGCCGAGATCGA
The DNA here is from genome assembly GCA_963711185.1 of uncultured Actinomycetota bacterium. Taxonomy (GTDB): domain Bacteria; phylum Actinomycetota; class Actinomycetes; order Propionibacteriales; family Propionibacteriaceae; genus Microlunatus. Next base: position 158,939 of record CAVQDD010000016.1, read on the forward strand.
CGGCAAGACACTGCAGGTCCAGGGCAGCAACGAGCAGACCGCGGTGACCTACACCAACAAGACGACGTTCACCGAAGAGGCGACCGCGAAGGCGTCGGCGATCGTGAAGGGCGTCTGTGTCACGGTCCGCAGCGCCGCCGGCGCTGCTTCGGGGGCTACTTCAGGTGCTGCATCAAGCGGTGCCGTGCCGAGCGCGGGGGCTCTGCCCGACACGGCGACCGCGCAGAGTGTGACGGTGTTCGCCGCCACCAACGGCACCTGCGCCGACGGCTTCAGGGGCCATCGCACCGGAGCGGGTGGTACCGGGGCGGGTGGCGCCCCATCAGGAGCGCCGGGTGGCGCACCGTCCGGAGCGGCGTCGTCGGGGGCCATGCCCTCCGGCGCGATGCCCTCCGGCGCGATGCCCTCCGGCGCGATGCCCTCCGGCGCTCCTGGTGATGGAGCTGCTGGCGGTGCCGGGCAAGGCGGAGGCCGACCGGTGAGCGGCCTGGTCACCGCGGTGGACGGATCGAGCTTCACCGTGGCGGCCACCGTCCGCACCGGGGCCGGCGTCGGCAGCAGCGCGAGCGCCAACACTGAGAACGTCCAGGTGAGCACCACCTCGACGACCGCCTACACCGAGCGGAAGGCCGTCGTCGCCTCCGCTGCCAAGGTCGGCCGCTGCGCCCGGGCCGACGGCACCACCGACAGCACCGGCGCTCTCACCGCCCGGACCGTGGCGCTGAGCAGCCCGGTGAACGGTGTCTGCACCCAGGGCTTCGGTGTCCGCCCGTCGGGGAGCCGGACCGGTGGCTGACCCACGGGCCGTAGCCCGGCTGCGACGACGACGCAAACGACTGGCCTTCCGGATCGGCGTCCCGGTCGTGGCCCTGGCGGTGATCGGTGGTGGCATCGGCGTGCATTCGGCGGTGGCCGCCTCTTCGGCCACAGACCGCTACGTCGTCGCCGCCGTCGGTCGGGGCACGGTCACCCAACAGATTTCGGCCGGCGGAACGCTGGCCGAGGTGAGTCAGGCCTCGCTCCGCTTCCCGACGGCCGGCACGGTGACCTCCGTCGACGTCGCGGTCGGCGACACCGTCAAGTCCGGTCAGACGCTGGCCACCATGGACGCCGCCGACCTCGACCTCGCGGTCGCCCAGGCCGAGTCCGACCTTGCCGACGCGCGGCAGACCGTGGCCGAAGCAGAAGCCAGTGCCAGTGCCAGTGCCAGTTCGAGCTCGCCGAGTTCAGCGGCGGCTGGGTCCGGCGGAGGGAACACCGCGACGCGCAACGGCACCGGGATGACGAGCGGTGCCACGACCGGCGCAACGACGACTGGGACCGGTCGAGGCAGGACCGGTTCGTCGCAGCCGTCGTCGTCGGGCACGACGGGATCCGGCACATCAGCATCCGGGGGGTCGGATTCAAGCAATGTCGCTGCCCTTCGAGCGGCACTGGCTCGGGCCCAACAGAAGCTGCAGGATCTGACCACGGCGGAAGCGCGGGCTCAAGCCACCGCCCTGATGACCTGCGACACCCTGCTCGGCCGCCAACCGGACGAACCGACGGCCTCACCGACCAGCACGCAGCCGAGCCCCTCGTCGACTCCGTCTCCGACCTCCGGAATCACCCCGACCTCCGGAATCACCCCGACCTCCGGAATCACCCCGACCTCCGGAATCACCCCGACCTCCGGTCCCGACCGTACCCCGACCGCAACCCAGAGCGCAACGGAGACGGTCACCCCGACTGCGAGCAGTAGTCCCACTCCGACCACCACCGCGACCCCGAGCCAAAGCGCGACACCGAGCCAAAGCGGGACGCCTGATCCCACCGGTACAGCCAGCCCGTCGCCGACCCCATCGGCGAGCCCGTCGGCCCACGCAGTCGAGGCGTGCCTCGGAGCGCTGACGCGAAGCGCGAAGGCGCAACTCGCCGTGACTTCGGAACAGCAGCAGGTGAGCGCCGCGCTGTCCGCACTCGCTCGCCTGGAAGCCCCGTCCGGATCGTCCGCGTCAGGATCGTCCGCGTCAGGATCGTCCGGGTCAGAATCGCCGTCGTCGGGATCGAGTAGCGCCGGGCAGACCAACCAGTCGACCAGTCAGGGCGGTGCTCAGCCGAACAACGACGGTTCGACGAGCCAATCCGGCACGTCCGGCCAGTCGGGTCAGTCCGGCACCTCCGGATCATCAGCCCCCTCCAGTACGTCCGGCTCGTCGGGCCAGTCCGGCACGAGTTCGAGCGGCGCCAGCCAGGGCGGCATGGGTGGTAACAGCACCGGCTCCGGCAGCACCGGCTCCGGCAACACCGGCGCGTCCGGTCGGGGCGGTCAGACCATCAGCGTGGTCAGCGCCGAGGCCGCGGTCGACGTGGCGAAGCTCGCGCTCACCACGGCCGAGACCGCTCGCGGCAACGCGACGCTGACCAGCCCGATCGCCGGCACCGTGACCGCGGTGCCGTTCACTTCCGGGTCGGCGATGACCAGCAGCCAGACGATCACCGTCGTCGGCGCCGGCTCGGTCGAACTGAGCGCCGACATCCCGCAGACCTCGGTCGGATCGTTGGAGGTCGGCCAGTCGGTGGCCGTGTCGGTCGCTGGCGGCCCGGCCTCGTCCGGCACCGTCACGGCCATCGGAGTCCTGCCGAGTGACTCCACCAGTTCGACCCCCAGCTACCCGGTCACCGTCACGGTGGCGAAGCCAGGTCCCTCGCTCACCCCGGGCAGCACGGGCACCGCCACGATCACCGTCGCCACCACGACCAATACGGTCGTCGTCCCGGTCTCGGCACTGACGCGGACCGGCAGCGGAGCCGGCACCGTCCGGGTGCTGAACGGGAGCGCCGTCCAGACCAGCCGGGTCACCGTCGGCGCCGTCGGCGGCACCACCGCCGCCATCCTCAGCGGGCTCACCGTCGGGCAGCAGATCGTGCTCGCCGACACCACCGAGGCCCTGCCCAGCAGCAACCTCAACACCCGTCGGTTCACCGGCGGCGCCGGCGGTGGTGCCTTCGGCGGTGCGGCCGGTGGCGCCCCGGCCGGCGGCGCCCCGGCCGGCAACCGCTGAACCCAGCGATCCGACGGCAGCAGATCGGGGATCAGCCGGTCCGCTGCACCCGGGTCTCGTCCCAGACCGGCTCGTCGCTGGCGTAGACCGCGCCGTCGGCCCCGAAGACCAGGAACCGGTCCAGGGCCTGGGCGAACCAGCGGTCGTGGGTGACCGCAATCACCGTGCCCTCGAACCGGGCCAGTCCGGCCTCCAGCGCCTCCGCGGACTCGATGTCGAGGTTGTCGGTCGGCTCGTCCAGCAGCAACAACGTGGCCCCGGACAGCTCCAGCAGCAGGATCTGCAGTCGTGCCTGCTGCCCGCCGGAGAGCGTCTCGAAGGTGTTCTCCGCGGCCAGCGCCAGCTCGTAGCGATCCAGCTTGCGGGAGGCCTCCTCCCGCCCCAATCCGGGTCGGCCGAACCCATTCAGGCCGACGTCGCCGCGGTGCAGGATCTCCAGCAGCGTCCGGCCGACCAACTCCGGATGCTGATGGGTCTGGGCGAACCAGCCCGGCCGGACCCGCGCCCCCAGCCGGGCCGAACCGGTATGGGCCACCGGCGGTACGTCCAGGGACTCCACCGGTTCGTGTTCGACGTCGGGCAGCGACCCGCCGCGGGCCAGCAGCCGCAGGAAGTGGGACTTCCCGGATCCGTTCGAACCGAGCACACCGACCCGGTCGCCGAACCAGATCTCGGTGTCGAACGGGCGCATCAGCCCGGTCAGTTCGAGATCCTCCACGACGATCGCCCGCTTACCGGTCCGGCCGCCACGCAGTCGCATCGAGACGTGCTGCTCCAACGGAACCGCCTCCGGCGGGCCGGCCTGCTCAAACTTGGTCAGCCGGGTGACGGCGGCGGCGTAGCGGCCGGCCATCTTGGAGTTCGAGGCAGCCTTGATCTTGTACATCATCATCAGGTCGTGGAGCTTGGCGTGCTCCTCGTCCCAGCGACGCCGCAGCTCTTCGAACCGGGCGAACCGCTCGCGCCGGGCCTCACCGAAACTCGCGAACCCACCGCCGTGCACCCACAGGGTGTTCCCGACGGCGCCGAGTTCGAGGGCGGCGATCTTGGCTCCGCTGGCCGCCAGCAGTTCTCGGTCGTGGCTGACCAGTAGCACCGTCTTGCGGGTGCCGCGCAGCTGCTCCTCCAGCCACCGTTTGCCCGGAACGTCGAGATAGTTGTCCGGTTCGTCCAGCAGCAGCACCTCGTCCGGCCCGCGCAACAGCGCCTCCAGCGCCAGCCGCTTCTGCTCCCCGCCGGACAGGGTGTTGACCTCACGCCACTTGGCCCGGTCGTAGGTGAGGCCGAAGGCGGCGGTGCAGCACGCGTCGAAAGTCACCTCGGCGTCGTAGCCGCCGGCGTCGGCGTATTCGGCCAGCGCCTCGGCGTAGCGCAGCTGGGTCGGCTCACTCTCCGCGCCCTCGGAGGTCATCAGCTCCAGTTCGAGCCGGTCCACCTCGGCCACCGCCTGCCGGAGTCGCTCCGGGGTGAGGGAGAACAGCAGGTCGCGGACGTCGGTGGAGTCGCGGATGCTGCCGATGAACTGCCGCATCACACCCAGCCCGCCGCTGCGGGAGATCGAGCCCGATGTCGGGGTCAGGTCGCCGGCGATGATCCGTACCAGCGTCGTCTTGCCCGACCCGTTCGCCCCGACCAGGGCGACGACCGCCCCTTCACCGACCCGGAAAGAGATCTCGTCCAGCAGCGGGCGACCGTCGGGCAGGGCATAGGACACCGCGGAAAGGTCGACGTGTCCCATGGGTCCAGCCTAGAGAAGCAGCGGTCGCCACGCACAGACGTTTTCGACCTGTCGCTTCCCTTTGGTCAGCGGCGGACGATCAGCGGTGGACGATCCGGGTGATGCCCAGCGTCATCCAGCCGTTCTTGTCCTGGTCCTGGGTCGCGTTGCTGAACCGGACCGGCATCCCGCCGGCCATCGGGTTTGTCCCCTGAGCCACGATCCGGTAGCGGCCGGCCTTCAGACCGCCCAGGTCGAGGTAGCCGTCGAACTGTCGGGTCGAACCACTGGCGATCGAGTTCAGCTTCCACTTGGTCGTAGCGGTGCGAACAACCTTGCCCCTGCTGTCCACGACGGCGAGGCCGATGGTCCAGGGGTAGTAGAACGGCGCCACTCCGGTATCGGTGACAGCCAGCCCGACCGGTACGGTCTTGGCCCGGGTCTTCCCCGGCAACAGAACCTTGGTGGCGCGGAAGGAGTAACCGAGGGACTCCGACGCCGCGACGGCCCGGGTTTTCTCGGAGTCAGTGAAGCCGGGGTCGAAGGCGGCCTGGTTGAGCAGCCAACTGGCGTGGGTCTGAGCCAGACTGCCGTAGAAGTCGTTGTCACCGCCGTCCTCGATTTTCGCGCATCCGGCAATGCTGAACAAGCAGCCCTGGAGCTCGGGTCTGAGCTCACCACCGACCGAGTAGTGCTGCCACTTCTCAGCCGTCTTCTGCGCGTCCATCAGGTCCATGAAGTGCCAGCCCAAGCTGCTTCGCATCGTTTCCAGTGCGAACGAATCATCGTGGTAACCGATCGGCATCGAGGCGTTGATCGCTGTCGGCGTCCGCACCTCCAACTGCGTGTGCGGGAAGGCGCTGACGTAGCTGGTAAGCACTTCCTTCTGGACCGTGTCGGAGGCGAACCAGTTCTGCATTCCGTTCTCGCCGTTGTGGGGATAGGTGTGCCATTCGCCCCAGAAGCCGAGCAATCCGGCTTGCACGAAACCGATTCGCGGATCGCCGTCGTAGCGCTTGCCCAGAGCGGCGATGAACGACGACATCGCCGCACGCAGATTCGGGTCCTCGTAATTCGGCGAAACACTGACACCGTTGTTGTTGAAGTCGGTGTACTCGTGGGTCTCCAACCCGCCCTTGATCAAGTAGGCGGGAATTCCGCTCTTCTTCGTCGGGTAGTCCAGATAGAAGCGCAGTGCGGTCTGGTGTCTGCGACCCGAGATCTGCCGCAGCGCCTTGTCCACGACGGTCCAGTCGAACGTCTTCGGCCCCTTCATCACCGCGTTGACCGGAAAGTAGGACCACTCCATCGAATGCGGGAAGTCGGTGAACTTCTGCGCGTAGGGGATGAACCCCTTCAACGGGTTGGCCTCGGGTTCGGTGCCGGAAGCCAGGTTCCGCCATTGCGGCTTCGCCGTCGAAGCGTTCGTTGAGACGGCGGCCGAGACCGTAGCTGAAGCGGCTGTGGCCACGGTCGGGACGCCAGCCACCGGGGTGATCAGCACCAGGCCAATCGCCACCGCCAGAGCCCACGGCCGGAATCGTCTCTGCAGCAGTCGGGTCATGGGTCCAACCTCTCCGTTGATAGTCGCGATCGGCGCGGTCCGCGTCTGAGAAATGATTATGCATCTTGGCGTTTTAAGTAACAAGAGCCGCGTACAGTCAGGCTCGTGGTACGCGAGGGTCTGCTGCGGACGGACGACGCGGACCTCACCGGCAGCCGATCGCTTCTACGTCGGGTCAATTGCCTTGGCCTGCTTCGCGCTGTCGCGCGAGTTCCGCAGACGCTGAGTGACCTGGTCGCCCACTCCGGGCTTTCCCGGACGGCGGTCGACGCGGTCGTCTCCGACCTGGTCGATCTCGGCTGGCTGGCGAGTTCGACCGGCACGAACCACGGCAGGCTCGGACGGCCGGCGAGTGTCTACCGTCTCCGGCCCCGTCTGGGTTCTTTCCTCTCGATCGACATCGGCGCCAACCACGTCTGCGCGGTGCTGTCGGACCTGACCGGCACCCCGATGAGCATTCCGGGCGGCACTGCGGCGGTCACCGCAGGCAACACCGTCCGCGGTCAGCTCAGCGGCAGCGTGAGCGAGGCAGCACCAGCCGAACAACGGGTTCTGGCGGCGTTGCGGATCGCCGACCAGCTGTTGACCGAGCACGGCGTCGGCCGGAACGAGGTCTGGGTCGCCACAATCGGATCTCCGGGCGTGATCGACGCGGCGGGTCGGGTCAGCTACTTCGGCGGCACCGGAATGCCCGGATGGATCGGGTTCGACCTGCATACCCGGTTCGCGGACGAGTTCGCCGGCGCAGTCGTGGTGGAGGGCGATGTCGCGCTGGGGGCAGGCGCCGAACTCGCCGTCGGCGCGGCGCAGGGCAGCACCACCGCCGTCTATGTGTTGTGCGGAGCTCGGACCAGCGGAGCGTCGATCATCAATGGCGCGGTCCACCGTGGCGTCCACGGCGCGGCTGGCATCGTCGGCGAGCTGGAACAACTGCGCTGGCGTGAGTTGTCGGGCGAGGCCTACGCCCGGGCCGCCTTCGATTCCGCACCTCCTGATCGAGCAGAGATCTTCCAACTCGCCCGCGCCGCAGACTCACGGGCACTCCGAGCCGTCGACGCGTTCGCCGACATCCTGGCCATGGGGGCCGCGGCGATGACCCTCACCCTCGATCCGGAACTGGTCGTCATCGGCGGCGGCAGTTCACCGTCGGCCGATCTGTTCCTGCCCCGGTTCGAACGGACGCTGCGCCGGCTGTGTCCGGTCCCGCCCCGGGTGGTCGCCTCGTCGCTCGGATCCGAGGCGGTGGCGATCGGCGGTCTCAGCCTCGCCGCCGCCGAGCTGCTGCGCGTACTCGAGACCGCGGCCCGAGAAGGACCGTCGTTCCCGGATCCCTCAGCGACTCTGCGGCTGCTGCGCGGTGGGGTCTGACTCTGCCCCGGCGTCCATGCCGCCGGCCAGAACCGCCCCGCCAAGCCTCGTCGAGGTGTCGGTCGAGGTGACCTCGATCGCACTGCGTCGGTTCCCGAGATCGGAGAAGCGCAGCGCTTCCTAGGTGGGTACGGGCTTATCCTCAAAGTCCAGGTGGGGATGTTCTGGCCGTCCGGGTGACGACGTCGAGCCTCCAGCCAGCGATCGCCTCGTCCAGCCGCGCCGGCTCCAGGTGCACCCGACGGGTACGACCCTCGAGGTGCCTACTGACCAGACCGCCGCATCTGCGTCGGTCAGCCGGTCACGACGGCGCTGCGGCCGATCCGCTACAGCATCGGCGGTATTCAAAGGTCAAAGATCTACGTCCGTGGACGGATGTCGATTTTCCGAAGGCGAGTAACAATGGGGTACATGCGGATTCTTGACAAGCGCCCGGCCATGCGCTGGATCGCCCCGGCGGCGGCCCTCGCGGTGGCCGGCGGTAGCGTTCTGGCCGCCAACACGGCGAGCGCGGACGTAGTGCTTGCCGAAGCTGAGCGCGCAGCACCTGGTCGCCAAGGTCGCTCAGGCCAAGGTGCAGGATCTCTCCGGCACCGTCACCGAGACGGCCAATCTCGGCCTGCCGTCGCTGCCCGTCTCCGACGGCCAGGGCGGCGTCGGCTTCACCAACCTGTTGTCGGGGACGAACACGCTTGCAGGTCTGGAGTTCGGGCAGCGATAAGTCCCGGGTGATGTTGTCCGGCACCTTCGGCGAGTCCGATCTGGTCCATAACGGCACCAGCCTCTGGGCCTGGAACAGCAAGGCGAAGACGGCCACCCACGCCACCCTGCCGAGTCGTAGCAGCGCGACCCGCAAGACCACCCCGAAGACCACCCCGAAGACCGACCTGCCGAACACCCCGCAGGAGCGCGGCCAAGCAGGCGCTGGCCGCGGTCGACAAGACCACCGCCGTGACGCCTGGAGCGTAATCAGATGGTGGCCGGCCAGAAGGCCTACGAGCTCGTTCTGACCCCGAAGAGCAACAGCCACCCTGGTCGGCTCGGTCCGGATCGCCGTGGACGGCACCACCTTCCTGCCGCTGCGGGTCGAGGCGTTCGCCAAGGCCGACGCGAACAAGCCCGCCTTCGAACTCGCCTACACCAAGATCAGCTACGCCACGCCGGCCGACTCGGTCTTCGCCTTCTCCCGCCGGCCGACGCGAAGGTGACCGAGGTAAGGTCCCGAGCCACCGAAGGCCGGGCCGACCGGTTCGCTGCACGGCACGAAGGGCACCGCGCCGGCCGAAGGCGACCGCAGCAGAAGGCGGCCGCCACGAGGCTCACAGGCGCTGTCCGAGAACGTCAAGACCTTCGGCACCGGCTGGTCCAGCGTGGTCGTCGCCAAGGTGCCGCACCGACCAGCCGGGCAGGCTCGACGAGACGGTCGATCGGGTCGAGCACGACAGCGGCAACAGCGCTGCGCAGTGGCAGCAGACACTGAACGCGCTGCCCGCCGTGCAGGGTCAGGGCTGGACCGGTCACGCGCTGAACGGAACGCTGTTCTCGGTCGTCGTGACCAGCGACGACCGGGTCGCCATCGGCGCGGTCAGCGTCGCACAGCTGGTCAAGGATCTCGGCTGAGTCCAGCAGCATCCAGCCGGAGGACAGTGACGTCCTGACCGAGACACACCGCCGCACAGCAAGGGTCGCCGATCGCACTGAGTGGTCGAGAGCGAGCTGACCGAAGAGGTACCGGCCGATGAGCTGCGCCGGACGCGCCGATCGTCACGCAGCAGCTGACCAAGCGGTTCCGAGCACCAGGTCGCGGTGAACTCCGTCGATCTCTGCGTGCCGCGCGGCGCGGTCTACGGCTTCCTCGGCCCGAACGGCTCGGGCAAGACCACCACGATCCGGATGGTGCTCGGCCTGATCCGCGCCACCTCGGGCAGCCACAGCCTGCTGGGCCACCCGATGCCGGAGGGCTCGAACCGGGCGCTGCCCAAGGTGGGCGCACTGGTCGAGGGGCCGGCCTGTCCACCCGTATCTGTCCGGCCGGGCCAACCTGGCCCGGCTGGACGCCGCCGACCGCGCCACCGATCCACGGACCACGCAAACGTCGGATCGACGCCGCCCTGGACCGGGTCGGTCTGCTGCCCGCCGCCGACAAGCGGTTCCGCGCCTACTCGCTCGGCATGCGGCAACGGCTGGCCATCGCCAACGCGCTGCTCACCCCGCGCGAACTGCTGGTGCTGGACGAGCCGACCAACGGCCTCGACCCGCAGGGCACCCGCGAGGTGCGCCATCTGGTCGCCGACCTGGCCGGCGACGGCGTCACGGTGCTGATCTCGTCCCACCTGCTGTCCGAGGTGGAGCAGATCTGCACCCACGCCGGCGTGATGCACGCCGGCAAGATGCTCGTCCAGGGCCGGATCGAGGACCTCCGGGCCGACCGTCGCTGCCCTCGGTCACCGTGCGCACCGATCAGCCCGAGGACGCCGCGCGGGTGCTGACCGAGCTGGGTCTGCCGCGACGTCACCCGCACCGCCGAGCGGACCGAACAGCGCCGTCCACCCGCCCGCGCCACTGGGCGAGATCGACCCGCGGAGCGATCGTCCCGGCGCTGGTCGGGGCCGGCGTGCCGGTGCTCGGCTTCAGCGTCGACACGCCGAGCCTGGAGGATCTGTTCGTGAAGCTGACCGGGGAGGGCTTCGATGTCAGCGGCTGAGCCCAGGACTCCGGCGAGCCGCGTCGACGGCGGGTCGACGGCTCGAGACGGGCGCCGGTTCACCGTCTCGGCGGCCCCGCGCCCGCTCCGGTTCCTGCTCTCCGAACTGCGGATCATCTTCACCCGTCGGCGCAACATCGCCGGTCTGGTGGTGCTGGCCGCCGTCCCGATCCTGATCGCCGTCGCGGTCAAGGTGTCGCTCCAACGGTGGCGGAGGCGGCGGCCCGAGCTTCATCGACTCGATCACCCAGAACGGCCTGTTCGTCGCCTTCGCCGCACTGGTCGTCGAACTGCCGCTGTTCCTGCCGCTGGCGGTGGCCACCATCGCCGGGGACGCGGTGGCCGGCGAGGCCAATCAGGGCACGCTGCGTTACCTGCTCACCGTTCCGGCCGGTCGGACCCGGCTGCTCGGGGTGAAGTACCTCTCGATCATCATCTTCTCGGTGGTGGCCACGGCGATCGTGGCGATCGCCGGCACCCTGATCGGGCTGATCCTGTTCGGCGGCGGACCCGTCTCACTGCTGTTCGGCAGCCAGATCAGCTTCGCCGCGGCGCTCGGTCGGCTCGGTCTGGCCGTGCTCTATCTGGCCGCCGGCTTCGCCGCGCTCGGGGCGCTCGGGTTTGTTCATCTCGACCCTGACCGAGCAGCCGATCGGCGCCACGGTGGCCATCGTGTTGATCAACGTGGCCATGTTCGTCTGCGACACCATCAGCCAGCTGGACTGGCTGCACCCCTACCTGCTGACCCACTGGTGGACCTCGTTCGGCGATCTGCTGCGGGATCCGATCAGCACCGACAGCATCAGCCGCGGCCTGATCACCGCCGCGGTCTACGCCGTGGTGTTCTGGCTCGCCGGCCTGGGCCCGCTTCGCCGGCAAGGACATCTCGAGCTGAAGCTGAACCCCGATCCGACTGGATCACCTGGGTAGGTTCTGTTCGTGGCCAAGCAGAAGCAGCACCGCCAGTCGACCCGACCGGCCCAGCAGGCACGCCCGACACAGCCGGGACGCCCCCGCCAGCAGGTCCGGCCGCGCGGTGGGGCGCCGGTCGACGCCGCCGACGCGAAGGCCCAGGTGGCCAAGACCGCCCGCCTCTGGGTGCTGTCGCTGATCTGTGCCTGTGCCGGCGCCTACACGATTTACCGGACGAACTCACTGCCGCTCGGGATCGGGGTCTTCGCCCTGGTGTTGATCGTGCTCGGATCGTTGCTGTTCGTCTATGAGAAGGTGCACGCGAAGCGGCGGCTGCGCTGACCGGGAATGCTGACCGGGAATGCTGACAAGAACACCGACAGGGAGGAGAACGGTGAGTCAGACCGCACGGCCGGGCAACCGACGTGAAGTCGTCTCCTTCGTCCGGCGCAGCGACCGGTTGACCCCGGCGCAGCAGAAGGCCTGGGACGCACATCATGATGCCTGGGTGGTCGAGATCCCGCGCGGTGCGGGCCGGCTGACCATCGCCGCCGACCATCGGATCGATCCTTCTACGCTGTTCGGCCGGGCCGCACCGCTGATCGTCGAGATCGGGCCCGGGATGGGCGACTCGCTCGCCCCGATGGCCGCGGACCGACCGGGTCGGATGTGCTGGCCTTCGAGGTCTACCAGCCGGCCGTGGCCCGGATCCTGGCCAAGCTGGCCGACCGATCGGTGTCGAACGTCCGGATCATGCAGGCGGACGCCACCGACGGACTGCGCCGCTGCCGGACGGATTCCGGATCGATGAACTGTGGATGTTCTTTCCCGACCCGTGGCCGAAGACCAAGCACCACAAGCGACGGCTGCTGACCACCGAGTTCGCCGACCTGGTCGCCGTTCGACTGCGTCCCGGTGGCCGGTGGCGGCTGGCTACCGACTGGGCCGACTACGCCGAGCAGATGCGTCGGGTGTTGGACGCCCACCCGGCGTTCGTCGGCGAGCCGATCGCCGCGGCCGACGGGGCATCCGGTGTCGAGGCTCAACCCGAACCGGCAGGGCAGACCCGCTGGGCCGGCCGGCCGAAGACGAAGTTCGAGCGGCGCGGATCGAGGCCGGTCACGAGATCGTCGACCTGTGCTATCGGCGGCGATGACCGACCCCGACCTGGTGCCCGACCTCAAGCGTTGGCGGCTCGATCTCGCCTACGACGGAACCGATTTCAGCGGCTGGGCCCGACAGAACGACCGGCGGACCGTCCAGGGTGTGCTCGAG
>CAVQDD010000017.1:0-11526 GCA_963711185.1 uncultured Actinomycetota bacterium
GTTGGCGCCGGTCGCGGTCGGCAACGGGCCGCCGTCGACCACGAACAGGTTGTCGACCTCGTGCGCCCGGCAGTTCGCGTTCACCACCGAGGCGTCCGGGTCGGTGCCCATCCGGGTGGTGCCGTGCTGGTGGGAGCAGTTGCCGGTCACCCGGGTCGGATAGACCTTGTCCACCGTCGCCGCACCGGCCGCCTCGAGGATCTCGCCGCAGCGGTCGACCAGGAAGCGGCCCTGGGTCAGGTCGTTCTCGTGCGGTCTTGAGGGTGATCCGGGCGACCGGGAAACCCCAGGCGTCGGTGACGTCCGGATCGAGATCGACCCGGTTGTCGTGCTGCGGCATGTCGTGCAGCACCATCGCGACCGCCATGCTGTGGTTGAACAACTCGCGGTCGACCTTCTTCGCTTCCGCGCCCCAGGTCGGCCGACCCGGCAGGTGCCAGTTGATCGGCAACGGGATGCCCACGCCGGCCGCGGCGATGTGGCCGCCGCTGACGAAGTCCCGGGACGCGTCGTGGTTGTAGAACTGGAACGAGCTCGCACTGACGTAGCCGCCCCCGGCCCAGGCGTTGATCGGATCGGCGAACGTGCCGACCGAGGCCGAGTACTCGTGGAAGGTGACGTTGCGGCCGACCAGGTCACTGCCGTTGGCCAAGCCGTTCGGGAAGCGGGAGGACTGCGACATCAGCAGCAGCCGGGCGGATTCGATCGCCCCGCCGGCCAGGATGAACACATCGGCCTCCTGCTCGACGGTGTTGCCGTCGGCGTCGACGTAGATCGCCGCCCGCACCGCACCCCGGCTGTCCAGCGACCAGCTCGCGGACGTAGCGACTCCGGCCGCAGGTCGTAGCGGCCGGTGGCCACCGCGTCGGGGATGAAGACGTTGAGCGCGCTGGACCGGGTCCCGCTCGGGTCGCCGTGCTGCTGGGCGAAGGCGCTGACCACCGTGGCCGGCCGGCCGTTGAAGGGCCGGGACAGGGCGGCCTGCGGGGTCGGGAAGGAGTTCCAGCCCAGATTCGCGCAGCCCTTGTGGAACTTCTCGGCGTACCGGGACTGGGGCATCGGCGGGCACGGGTAGCCCTGGCTCCGCCAGCCCTCGTACGCGTTGGCCCCGGCCTGGCCGGAGACGCCGAACGCCCACTCCACCTTGGAGTAGTAGGGCTCGAGGTCGTCGTAGCTGATCGGCCAGTCGACCAGCGTGGTGCCGGGGACCTCGCCGGCGATGGTCCGCAGCCGGAAGTCCTCCGGGGTGAAGCGGGGCAGCCAGCCCTGCCAGTGCACGGTCCCGCCACCGACCATCTGCGGCACCGGGCAGAACAGTTCCTCGTGGGCCTGCTCGTCGGCGGTGGTCCGGACCGTCCGCGGGTCCTGGGCCGGGTCGGGCCACAGGTTGTAGCGGTTGACGTTGGCCAGTTCGTCGCCGCCGAACGTCTCCTTGGTCCGCCAGGGTCCCTTCTCCAGGGCGACGACCCGGCGGCCGGCCTCGGTCAGCACCTTGGCGGCCGTGGCGCCGGTGGCGCCGGCGCCGATGATGCAGACATCGACCCGGTCGGGCTTGCGCACGGGCGTGCTCATGATCAATCCTCCTGGCCGTGCTGGCCCTGGTCTTGGGGATGGCGCCGCTCGTCGGCGAAATAGTCGAGCGTGCTGTAGCGACCGGAGTGGACCTCGGCCAGCGAAGCCGGGCCGGGGAAGCCGATCACCTGCCAGCCGATCCGATCCCGGTTGCCGCCGTAGATCGGATCGGACAGGAAGCCCTGGCGGGTGTGGGTGACCAGCAGGGGGAAGAAGTCCAGGTCGGACTCGGCGTTGGTCTGCTGCAGGGCCGGCTCGATCCCGTACGGGACCTCGGGCTTGGCCAGGTCGACCTCGGCCTCGACGCCGACCTCGAGTTCGGTCAGGATCTGGTCCTGCTGGGCCTCGGACAGGTCGACGAAGTCGGCACCGGCCAACGCCTGGGCCCGACGGTCCAGTTCGCGTACGCCGTCGGCGTACTTCTCCCGGGCCAGGTCGACCCGCCGCTGCCAGGCGGCGGCGCTCCGCCCGGACAGCGATTCGAAACCGCTGCCGTCGGGCTTGGCGTAGATGTAGTCGATCCCGGACAGGTAGCGGTCGACGAAGTCCACCGTGCCCGCCTCGCGTGCTCCCGGCAGGTCGTCGGTGGGGATGATCCGGGCCATCGCCGCCTCGACGGTGGCCCGCTGATGATCATCGAAGAAGGTCGGTGCCGTGATCGTCTCGGTCATGATCACTTCTTCCGGGCCAGCGCGACGGCCAGGATGATGATCACTCCGCGGACGACCTGCTGCTGGCTGGAATCGAGCCCGGCCAGGATCAGGCCGTTGTTGATCAAGCCGATCAGCAGCGCGCCGAACAGGGTGCCGACCACCGACCCGGCGCCACCGAACAGGCTGGTGCCGCCCAGGATCACCGCGGCGATGGCGGACAGTTCGTCGCCGGCGCCCCACTGGAACCGCCCGGACTCCAGCCGACCGGCGTAGAGCATGCCGGCGACCGAGGCGACGACGCCGGAGACCAGCATCACCTGGAACTTGATCTTCTTGGTGTTCACCCCGGTGAACTGGGCCGCCGTCCGGTTGCCGCCGGTGGCCAGCACCTGGCGGCCGAAGCGGGTCTTGTTCATCACCACGGCACCGAGCGCGACGAAGATCGCACTCCAGACCAGCAGTCCGGGGATGGGCCCGAAGTTGCCGCCACCGAAGATCACGATGAAGGAGTCGTTCAGGATCGGCTGGGGCGCGGACTGGGTGATCCACTGGGCCAGACCGGCGGCCACGCCCAGCATGCCGAGGGTGACCAGGAAGGACGGAATCCCCAGCAGGCTGACCAATCCGCCGTTGATCGCGCCGATCACCACACCGACGAGCAGGCCGGCGAGGATGCCCGGGATCAACCCGAAGGCCGAGATGGCCATGGCGGCGCAGACCGAGGAGAGTCCGGCGACCGAGCCGACGCTGAGGTCGATCTCGGCACACGCGATGACGTAGGTCATACCGACCGCGATCACGGTGATCGTCGCGGTCTGGCGGAAGATGTTCAGCAGGTTGTTCGCCGACAGGAAGCCCTCGTCCGCGAGCAGGACGGCGAAGAAGGCGAAGATCACGACGAAGCCGATGTAGATCACATAGCGACGCCAGTCGAGCGTCTTCAGCCGCGCGGCGAAGCTGTCCCGGCTCTCGCTCGGGGTGGTGGCGGTGGTGGTCATGCTGATACTCCTTGGACGGCTAGTTGCAGGGCTTCTTCGTCGGCGATGTCGCTCCGCGGCACCTCGGCGGCCACGGCCCCGTCGCGCAGGATGAGAATGCGGTCACTGACCGCGAGCAGCTCGGGATACTCCGAGGAGATGACGATGACGCCCTTGCCGGCGTCGGCCAGCTCGCGGATCATCTCGAGGATCTCGCTCTTGGTGCCGATGTCGACCCCGGCGGTGGGTTCGTCCAAGATCAACACGTCCGGATCGGTGCCCAGCCATTTGGCCAGCACGACCTTCTGCTGATTGCCGCCCGAGAGCAGCCGGACCGGCCGGTTGGGGTGGGCCACCTTGACCGTGAACCGCTTGATCAGATCGTCGGACAGCGAACGGCCCTTGGCCTTGCTCAACAGGAGGCCGTTCTGCACCTTCTTCAGCAGCGGCAGCAGCAGGTTCTCCCGCACCGAGTGGTCGAGCACCAGCCCCTGCTCGCGCCGATCCTCCGGGATCAGCGCCAGCCCGGAGGCGATGGCCCGCTGCGGTGAGGACAGGTTGACCCGGCGACCGCGGATGGTGATCTCGCCGGAGCGGGGCGTGTCGATCCCGAACAGCACCCGGGCCAGCTCGGTCCGGCCACTGCCCATCAGCCCGGCCAGACCGAGGATCTCGCCCGCGTGCAGGGTGAAGGAGACATCGTTGACCCGGGGCGGGGCGTTGAGATTCTTGGCCTCGAGCAGGACCTCCCCGAACGCCTCGTGGCCGCGCTCCCGGTAGGCCATCTCCTCGCCGAGTTCCTTGCCGACGATGCCCTCGACGATCTGGGCCGGCGTGATGTCGGCCAGCCGCTCGGTGAGCAGCCGGTTTCCGTCCCGCAGGATGGTGATCCGATCGGCGATCCGATAGACCTCGTCCATCCGGTGCGAGATGTAGACGATGGCGATGCCCCGGGCCTTGAGCCGGTCGATCAACTCGAACAGCGCCTCGGTCTCGTGCCGGGCCAGGCTGGCCGTCGGCTCGTCCATGATCAACACCTGGGCGTCCTGGGCGAGCGCCTTGGCGATCTCGGTGAGCTGCCAGTACGCGGTGCTCAGCTCGCTGACCCGGGCGCGCGGATCGACCTCGACGCCCATGTCGGCGAACACCTGCCGGGCCCGCCGGACCGCTTCCCGGTCGTCGATCAGGCCGCGGGCCATGGGTTCGGCGGCCAGATAGATGTTCTGGGCCACCGTCAGGCTGGGCACCAGGCTGAACTCCTGGAAGACCATCCCGATGCCGGCCGCCTTGGCGGCGTGGATCGAGGTCAGCTCGACCTCGCGGCCGTTGATCTCGATCTGTCCGGCGTCCTTGGTGTAGACGCCCTGCAGGATCTTCATCAGGGTCGACTTGCCGGCTCCGTTGCCGCCCGCGAGGGCGTGGATCTCCCCGCGGGCGACCTCGAAGTCGACGCCTTTCAGCACGACGACGCCGTCGAAGCTCTTCTTGATCCCGATCATCCTGATCGCCAGTTCGGGCGATGCCTGATCAGTCACGATGACCTGCCCCTCGTTCGCCGACTGCGGTCACTGCTTGAAGGACGACTGCAGGTCGGCCGGCGCGTCCTCGTGGTAGACCTGCTTCCAGGCGTCGAGCACGTTGTCGTGGGTGACCGGCAGGGCGCTCAGCGCGACGTAGGGCGCCGCCTTCTTGCCGATCACGGCACCGGCGGCCAGGTTGGCCTCGGTGACGCCCTGGTCGAAGGGCACCTGGGCGCCGAGCCCGACGACGAGTTCGTTCTTGGCCAGCGCGATCGCGACGTTCTTGCCGAGGTCCTCGGTGGCGATCTTCAGGTCGCCGCGGCCGGAGGCCCGGGCCGCCGCCATCACGCCCTCGGCCGGGACGTCCCAGACGGCCCAGATGCCGGCCAGGTTCGGGTGCTTGGCGAGCATCGCGTTCGCGGCGCTCTGCGCGTCACCGGCGAAGTCCGGGCCGGCGATGCCCTTCTCCTCCACGATCTTCAGCTCGGGGTAGTCGGAGGTGATGGTGTCCTTGAAGCCCTGGTAGCGCTGCTTGGTGACGAAGAAGTCGGCCTCGTGGAAGATCACGCCGATGTCGCCCTTGCCGCCGGTCGCCTTGGCCAGCAGATGCGCCGAGACCACGCCGTTGCCGAGGTTGTCGGCCGAGACCACTGACACGTAGTCCTTGCCGGCGGTCATGCCCTGCGGCACGTTGTCCATGAAGACGAGCTTCACGCCGGCCGCCGCGACCTTCTTGTAGGCCGACGCGGTGGCCACCGGGTCGGTCGGGATGGACACGATGATGTCGGGCTTCTTGCTCATCACCGTCTCCAGATCGGAGACCTGCTTGTCCGGCTTGAAGTTGGCGTCGGTGGTCGCCACGACCTCGATGTTGAGCTTGCCGAACTGGTCCTTGAGACCGGCGATCTGGGCGTTGGCCCAGTCGTTGCCGCCGTAGTGCATGACGATCGCGGCCTTGAGGTTCTTGGCCTTGATCTGCTCGATCTCGTCCGGCGGTCAGATCGGCCGTGGACGCCGGGGCCGGGTCCTCACCGTTCGGCCCCTTGGAGAGCACCTTGCCGGTCACCTCCTTGAGCGCCTTGTCGGCCTGCTCGGAGACGCCCGGGTCGGACGTGGTGGTGGTCGTGGAGGCCTTGGTGCAGCCGCTGAAGGCGATCAGCGCGGAGACGGCCAGGGCGGCCAGGGCGGTCAGTTTGGTCTTGTTCATGATCTTCCGTCTGGGTGGGTTGGATGCGAGCGTGCAGGCGTGCGTGTGCGGGTGGAACAGGTGGTGGGCGGGTGACGCTGCGGACCGGGTCCGGTCCGAGTCGGCGCGTCGGCTCAGCGAGCGAGCAACTTGTCGAGGTAGGTCTTGCTGATCCGCGCGGCTTCGGCGGGATCGCCGTCGTAGGAATCGAGTTCGACGATCAGCCAGCCGTCGTAGCCGATCTCGTCGAGGGCCGCGCGGACGTCGGCGAAATCGATCACGCCCTGGCCGAGCGGCAGGAAGGCCAGCGGATCGAGCCGAACGTCCTTGAGATGGACGTGGCGCACCCGGTCGGGATAGCGGCGGATGAGCTCGGCCGGATCGCCACCGCCCGGCCGCCAGGTGAGCGGTGTCCGGGCAGAAGCCGATCCGGGTCTGCGGCATCAGCCGATCCAGCTCGTCCGGGCTCTCGACGATGGTCGACAGGTGCGGGTGGTAGCAGGCGGTGAGCCCGTGCTGTTCGGCGATCTCGGTGACCCGGTCGAGAGCGACGGCGAGCGCGGTGTAGTCCGCATCCGTGGTGCCGGCGGCCCGCCGGGCCCCACCCCCGACCACGAGGTTGGTGGCGCCGAACTGCTGGGCCAGTGCGGCGGCGTGGGTGACCCGGTGGAGTTCGTCGTCGAGCAGGTCGGCGTAGATGAAGTTGCCGCCGGTGTAGACCGACACCAGCTCGAGGCCGGCATCGGCCAGCAGTCCCTGGAGCACCTCGGGCTGATCGGCGTAGTCGGCGACGTTGCCGTCGAACATCTCGATCCCCGCGTAGCCGGCCGCGGCGATGTCGGAGATGGCTGTCTGCCATCGATCCGGGAGTCCGGTAGTAGAGATCTTTGACGCTGGTGACTCCGGTCGCCTCGCCGACGACCCCGCCCCAGCAGATCGTGTGGTAACCCAACTGCATTGCTTCTCCTTCGACAACACTGTCGCGGTGTGAACGTTCACGAAATTGTGAATGTTCGCCAAGTGTGAACGTTCTCAGTGACTGATGTCAAGCCCAGAATTAGTGCGACGCGCGAAGCCGTGCCGCCCGATTGGCGGCCCGTGGGCAAGCCCTTCGGCCTATCGGCGGCGCCGTTCAGCCGTGCTGTTGCGGACGACCAGGGTCGGCGGGATGGGCGTCCGTCGATTCGGCTCCCGGCGATCAAGCCGATCAGCACCGAGATGCTGGCCTGAGCCAGTGCCGGGAAGTCCTGTCGGACCGTGGTCAGCGGAGGTAGGAAGACGTCGCAGCCTTCGATGTCGTCGAAGCCGACGATGCTGACGTCCTGGGGCACCCGGATCCCGTTCTCGACGAAGGCGCGGATGAGGCCGAGCGCCGTGTGGTCGCTGGCGGCGAAGATCGCGTCGGGCACCCCGTCTCGGACCATCTGGAGCCCGGTGCGATACGCCCACATCGGGCTCCAGTCACCCTCGGCGTAGAACCCTGGCGTCAGGTCGGCTTCCCGGAGCGCCGTTTCCCAGCCCCGCTTGCGAACCCGGCCGTCGAACCACGCCATCGAACCGCCGACATGGGCGATGTCGCGGTGACCCAGGTCGATCAGATGCTGGGTCGCCATCCGCGCCCCGAGTTCCTGATTTTCGGAGAAGGTGAACAGCCGTCCGTGGGCGGACGACGAAGCCCCGGCGGCGATGATCTCCACCGGAACGTCGGTCTGCACCTTGCGCACCGCGGTGGCCATCGTCCGCAGCGGGGCGATGACGATGATGCCGTCCACCCCGGCGTCGCCGAGCGAGGCCATCGCGTCGGGCACGGTGCTGACGTAGGGATCCTTCACTCCGACGACCGCCGATCCGTAGCCGGCCTCGCGCGCGGCACTTTCCAAGGCCAGCAGGTGGCCACCGGACCATAACGTGGCGAGTTGTCGGTGACGATCCCGATCATGGTCGAGCGATTGGTACCAGCGCGGTCGCCGCATTGTTCCGTCGATAGCCGACCTCGGCGATCACCTCGAGCACCCGGGCGCGCGTCGTCGCACTGACCGCCGGCGAACTCCGTGGTGACCCGGGAAACGGTCTGGTAGGAGACGCCGGCGATCCGGGCCACGTCGGTGATGCTCGGCTTCCGCCGGGCGGCCGGGGGGCGGGCCGGACGGGAAACCCCCGTGGGCGTACCTTCGGACTTCTCTGCCCATGACCCCACCATCCCGCCTCTCATGCTCAACCGACTCGACCAGCAAATCGAACCGAGTATGACTCGCGCCGGCCCGGACGGCGAACACCCGCCTAGCGCGACGGTCGGACGACCCCGGCCGAACCTCCACCGCGACGGGCCGGCTCGGCCGCGGCGAGCACCCGACCGTCGGGGAGGAACTCCAGACCGGTCGCCGCGCCGATCTCGGGCGTCGAGGTGAACGCATGGCCGAGCGCCATCAGTCCGGCCGCCTCCGGCGAGGCCAGGAACGCCGGCTCGGCCTGGCCGGCCGCGGCATTGCGCTGGCTGGCCCGGGGAGCGGCGATCGCCTCGGGCAGGGTCATGCCGAGGTCGATCCGGTTGATCAAGGTCTGGAACACGGTGGTGATGATGGTCGCGCCGCCCGGCGAACCGGTGGCCAGGAACGGCCGGCCGTGGCGAGCAGGATGGTCGGCGAGATCGAGCTCCGCGGCCGCTTGCCCGGTGCCGGCAGGTTCGGATCGGGCGCCGTGCCCTGGGTCGGCATGAAGTTGAAGTCGGTCAGTTCGTTGTTGAGCAGGAAGCCGCGACCCGGCACGACCATCGCGTTGCCGCCGGTCGCCTCGATGGTCAGGGTGTATCGACGATGTTGCCCCAACGGTCCGAGACGGTGAGATTGGTCGTCCCGTGCTCGTCGGTCAGCACCGACGCCGCCGGAGCGACAGCGCACCGGTCGTAGCTGCCGTCTGGGACGCCCGGGAGCGACCGGCTTGGGCAGGGCCTGGGTCGGGTCGATCTGACAGGCCCGCTCATTGGCGTACCGCTGCTTGAGCAGCTCGTTGAGCAGCGGTCGCGGGGTGTCGTCGCCGACGTAGCGGCCGCGATCGGCGTACGCGAGTGCGCTGGCTTCGAGATAGCGGTGCAAAGCCTGGACGTCGACAAGTCGCCCAGATCCCAGTTCTCGACGATGTTGAGTCCTTCGCCGACCGTCGAGCCACCGCTGGACGGGGTGGCCATGCCGTACACGTCGTAGCCGCGATAGCGCAGATGGGTCGGCTTCGGCGTACGACCTGATAGCCGGCCAGATCGGCGCGCTGGTCAGCTCACCGGGCCGGATCGGAAAGGCCCAGGGCACTGCGGGTGTCGTAGCCAGCGGCGGCTGCTGCACCGTGCGCGACGATGTCGGCGGCGATGTCGCCGCGATAGAAGGTCTGTGACGCCCTGTCGACCGAGCTGGCGGTACGTCCGGGCCAGATCGGGGTGCGGAAGGTCGAGCCGACCGCCGGCGCCGCCCCGTCGGCGGTTCGAGAGCGCTGGTCGAGCTGAACTGGGCGAACGCCGCCGCGTTGTCGTTGACCTGGGTGGCGAAGGTCTGATCGACCTCGAAACCCTTCTTCGCGACCTCGATCGCCGGGCGCAGGGCCTCGCGCATCGACAGCGTGCCCCACCTCTGCAGCAGCGGTCTGCCAGGTCCGTGGAGTGCCGGGCACGCCGACCGAGATGCCGCTGATCCGGGCCTCGTCGAAGGCGTACGGCGCCCCGGTCGCGGGATTGACGAACGCGTCTTCCTGCATGGCCGCCGGTGCCGACTCCCGACCGTCGATCGAGGTGCACCGACTCCGTCTTGGCGTTGTAGTAGAGGAAGAAGCCGCCGCCGCCGATGCCGGCTGAGAACGGTTCGGTCACGCCGAGGGTCGCGGCCGCGCGCAACGCGCGGCGTCGAGCGCATTGCCGCCCGGCGCCGGAGGATCGTGATGGCCGCGCGAGTGGCGTCAGCATCGCACGGTGGCCGCTGCTCCACCGCGGCCGACGGCCACCGGACTCTTGGACCGGCTTGCTTCGCCTGGCCCGGGGGTTTCGCCTCGGCCGGCGTTCCGATGATCAAGGTGCCGGCCAGAGCCGACACCAGCAGCACCGATCCGGGAGTCTTCGGAGAAGTGATCACGGTCACATTCAACTCCGCTGTTGCAGGATCCAGCGCGCCAGGTCGGTCCGGGAGCGGAGATCGGCCTTGGCCAGGATGTTGCGGACGTCGCTTTATCACCATTCCCGCTCGGACAGCACCAACTCCTCGGCCACCTCCCTGTTCGACAGGGCACGTCCGACCAGTTGGGCGACCTCCCACTCCCGGGGCGTGAGCCAGCCAGGGATCAACCTGCTGCGGCTGGAACCCAAGAACGGCGGGCCGGCCAAGGCGATTTCGGCCTGACGGACCAGACCGGGCATGTCGAGGATTCGCGCCTCGTCGGTGCCTGCCGCGCCAACTGCTCGGCGCGATCCCGCTCCCCCAGCGGCCACAGCGCCCGAGCCAGGGTCGCAGGGGGCCGCGGGCCAGAATAAGGCCGGGCGGCCAGACCGGCATCGATCAGTCAATCCTTCCTCGGCGTGCCGGACGGCTGAGCGGTGATCACCACAGACCAGGGGGTCGAGCTCACCGATGATCCGAGACAGCGACCCGCCGAATGCCACGGTGCCGGAGCCGATGGCGCGGGTTTCGGCGAACCGCTCGCCAGCACGGTCCGCAGCACGGCGCTGCCGGACGCGTCCTCGGCGGCCAGGGCCACATCGACCAGATAGGGCAGAGCGGCCAGATCGAAGGACTGGAACATCGGGGCCACCGCGATCAACGGGACGGCGAGGGCGGGAGCCTCGGGCAGCCGGTCGACCAGCGTGAAAGCTGCGGCGACCGCGGCCCAGGGCCACCGAGAACTCGCCGTACGCGCCGGGAATCAGCTCGGTCCACTCCGGTGGGAGGTCGGCGGGATCCCCGCGGAGGAGGGCCACCAGCATGCGCAGGCCGTCTACGTCCCTTGCACCGACGCGTCGTGCCAGTCCGCCGCCAGGGTGGCCGCTTCGGCGATGCCCTCCCGGCGGCGGCGAGAGTCCCGGTCAGAATGGCGATGCTCGCCGCCCGGCGCCGCCGGTGCCGTTGCGCCAACGGCAGACCGGTGCGATCGGCCGGACTTGCAGGATCTCGCGTTCGACTTCTGCGCGGAGACTTCCCCCGCCTCGGGCGGTTTCCTGGTGGATCGCCGGAGTCCGAACGCCGATCTGAGCCGACTCGCCCACGGTCGTTGCGCCGAACCACCGCAAGCTGGTGCCCGAGGCCGCCCAGGTTCAGCAGTTTGCTGATTGAGGGCGGAGAGGATGTCGGGGTCGCCGCCGCCCGGGCTCGGATTGCGCTTCCTGCAGCTCGGCGTCCGGGGTGCCCCCCGCTGTCCGCAGCGTGGGTCAAGGCGGCAGCCGACCAGCTGATCGCCTCCGGCAGCCGGTCAGATCATAGACGGTGCAGGCCAGCTGACCTCGACGCAGAGCCACAAGATGCTTGGGAAGATCAGCGCGCGCACCCACCATCCATGCCAGGCGACGCCGCCGTTCCACCCGCAGGTTGGGACCGGTGACCGACGCCCTGGGGACGTGGGCGTGGCCCGCTCGGCGACCACGTCGATCC
>CAVQDD010000018.1:0-114842 GCA_963711185.1 uncultured Actinomycetota bacterium
AGGCGTCGTGGGCGGCGAGCTGGCCGCAGGCGCCGTCGATCTCCCGGCCGCGGGTGTCGCGGACGGTGACCGGCACGCCCTTGGCCTGCAGCCGGCGGACGAACTCGTGCTCGTCCATGCCGGCGGGAGGCGGTCCACTTCGAGCCCGGGGTCGGGTTCATCGGGATCAGGTTGACGTGCACCCAGCCCCAGTTGCCGCGGCGCTTGAGCACCTTGGCCAGCATGGTCGGCGCGGAACGCCTGGTCGTTGATGTCGCGGATCATGATGTACTCGATCGACACCCGGCGCTTGGTCAGCTTGGCGTAGTTCCAGGCCGCCTCGACCACCTCGTCGACGTTCCACCGGGTGTTGATCGGGACGAGTTCGTCGCGCAGTTCGTCGTCGGGGGCGTGCAGCGACAGGGCCAGGGTGACCGGAATGCCCTCGGTGGCCAGTTGCTGCATCCGCGGCACCAGCCCGACCGTCGACACGGTGATGCCGCGGGCGCTCATCCCGAGCCCGTCCGGCGTCGGCGTGGTCAGCTGCCGGACGGCGCCGATCACGGCCTTGTAGTTGGCCAGCGGC
This sequence comes from uncultured Actinomycetota bacterium, assembly GCA_963711185.1. Lineage (GTDB taxonomy): Bacteria > Actinomycetota > Actinomycetes > Propionibacteriales > Propionibacteriaceae > Microlunatus. Next base: position 566 of record CAVQDD010000018.1, read on the forward strand.
TCGCCCATGCCCATGAAGACGACGTTGCTGACCCGGCTCGCGCCGCCCGGGATCAGGCCGCGGGCCAGCTTGCGCTCGCCGTCCATCACCTGCTCGACGATCTCGGCGGTGCTCATGTTGCGCTGCAGACCGCCCTGGCCGGTGGCGCAGAACGGGCAGGCCATCCCGCAGCCGGCCTGGCTGGACACGCACATGGTCACCCGGTCGGGATAGCGCATCAGCACGCTCTCCACCAGCGCGCCGTCGTGCAGCTTCCACAGCGTCTTGACCGTGGTGTCGTCGTCGGTGCTCAGCTCGCGGACCGGGGTCAGCAGCTTGGGCATGAACTGGGCGGCCAGCTGGTCGCGTACGCCGGCCGGCAGGTCGGTCCAATCGGCCGGATCGTCGCGCAGTCCCTCGAAGTAGTGCGCGGACAGCTGCCGGGCCCGGTAGGCCCGGTGACCGGCCGCTTCGACGAACTCGCGACGCTGGGTCGCCGTCAGGTCGGCCCAGTGCTGCGGCGGCTTGCCCCGACGGGGCGCTTCGAAGACGAGCGGGAGTGGACGACCGCTCAGCGGCTCGCTCATCCGCCGGGCACCAAGAGATACATGATCAGCCAGGCTACCGGCGCGGCGACCAGGATCGAATCGAGTCGATCCATCACGCCGCCGTGGCCGGGCAGGAACGAGCTCATGTCCTTGATCCCGAGATCGCGTTTGATCAACGATTCGATCAGGTCGCCGCAGGTGCCGACCGCGGCCAGGCAGACGCCGATGACGATGCCGATCCAGAACGGCACGTCCAGGAACAGAACCGCGGCGAGGATGCCGAAGCCGATGGCGAAGACCACCGAGCCGGCGAAGCCCTCCCAGGACTTCTTCGGGCTGATCTTCGGCGCCATCGGGTGCTTGCCGAACAGCACGCCGCCGACGTAGCCGCCGGTGTCGCTCATGGTGACCACGAGCAGGAAGGTGACCAGCCGGCGCCGACCCCTTCTCCTCGGCCAGCATCAGCGGCGCGAAGGCGCCCAGCATCTGCACGTAGCCGATGATCAACAGGCTGGCGGCGGTGTCGTTGACGAAGCCCTTGGCCCCCTTGGGCATCCGCCAGATCAGCGCGGCCAGCACGGTCAGGGCCAGAGCGGCGAGCAGCACGCTGGTGGTGGAGAAGACCTTCTGCACGCCGGCCAGGTACGAGCCGATCGAGATCGCGGCACCGCCGGCGATGATCGGCACGATCGCCGAGTGCATGTCCCGCTTGGCCAGCGCCTGGTGCAGCTCGACCGAGGCCAGCGCCAGGGCGACCGCCATCAGAGCGACGAACGCCGGCTTGAAGAAGATCAGGCTGAGGACGACGTACGCGCCGAGCCCGACGCCGAGACCGATCGCCGCGGGCAGGTTCCGGCCGGCCCGGCCATGATCACGGGCGGGGGGCGCCGCTGCGTCGCTCACCGGGCGATCCTCGCTGCCTCCGGAGTTCCTCAGACCTCCAGCAGCTCGGCTTCCTTGTGCTTCAGGACGTCGTCGATCGACATCGGTGCACTTCTTGGTCACCAGGTCCAGCTGCTTCTCGGCCCGGGTCACCTCGTCCTCGCCGACCTCTTTGTCCTTGACCATCTTGTCCAGCGCTTCCTTCGCCGTCCGGCGCGCGCCGCGGACCGAGATCCGGGCGTTCTCGGCCTTGGTCCGGGCCAGCTTGATGTATTCCTTGCGGCGTTCCTCGGTGAGCTGCGGCAGCGTGACCCGGATGGTCTTGCCGTCGTTCGACGGGTTGACGCCGAGGTCGGAGTCGCGGATCGCCTTCTCGATGGCGTTCAGCGACGACTGGTCGTACGGGGTGATCAGCACCATCCGCGCATCCGGCACCTGGAAGGTCGCCAACTGCTGCAGCGGGGTCGGCGACCCGTAGTAGTCGGCGGTCAGCTTGGCGAACATCGCCGGGTGCGCGCGCCCGGTCCGGATGGCGGCGAACTCCTCCTTGGCGTACTCGATGGCGTCTTCCATCTTGAGTTCGGCCTCGGTCATGATGTCGGCGATCACGTGATTTTCCCCTTGCTCTGCTTTACGCGTGGACGACCGTGCCGATCTTCTCACCCGAGACCACCGCGACGATGGTGCCGTCGGTGTCGAGGCTGAAGAAGATCATCGGCAGCTTGTAGTCGCGGGCCATGCTGATGGCGGTGGCGTCGGCGACCTTGAGGTTGCGGGCCAGATATTCGTCGTAGGTCAGGTCGTCGAACTTGACCGCGTCGGGATGGGTCTTCGGATCGGCCGAGTAGACCCCGTCGACGCCCTGCTTGCCCATCAGCAGCACGTCGGCGCTGATCTCCAGCGCCCGCTGGGCGGCGACGGTGTCGGTGGAGAAGTACGGCATCCCCGAGCCGGCGCCGAAGATCACCACGCGACCCTTCTCGAGGTGCCGCTCGGCCCGTCGCGGGATGTACGGCTCGGCGACCTGGCCCATGGTGATCGCGGACTGCACCCGGGTCTGGATGCCCTGCTTCTCGCAGAAGTCCTGCAGAGCCAGGCAGTTCATCACCGTGCCGAGCATGCCCATGTAGTCGGCCCGGTCACGATCCATCCCGCGCTGCTGGAGCTCGGCCCCGCGGAAGAAGTTGCCGCCGCCGACCACGATCGCGACCTGGACGCCGACTGGCGACGACCTCGCCGATCTGGCGGGCGAGCCCGCCGACGACATCCGGGTCGACGCCGACGTGGCCGCCGCCGAACACCTCCCCCGAGAGCTTGAGCATGACGCGCTTGTACGGACTCGGCACGGGACTCCTCAGGGGTGAGTGTTCGACAGCGGACCTGACGTGACTAGGCGCCGGCCGCTTCGAAGCGGACGAAACGCTTGACCTTGACCCCCGCGGCATCAAGCACCTTACTGACCGGGGTCTTGTTGTCGGTGACCGAGGGCTGGTCGAGCAGGGCGACGTCCTTGAAGTAGGCGTTGACCCGGCCCTCGGTGATCTTGGCGATGGCCTGCTCCGGCTTGTTGCCTTCGCGGGCGGTCGCCTCGGCGATCCGGCGCTCGTTCTCGACCAGATCGGCCGGCACGTCGTCGCGGCTCAGGTACTGCGGCTTCATCGCCGCGATCTGCATCGCCGCGCCGCGGGCCGCGGTCTCGTCGTCGCCCTCGTACTCGACCAGGACGCCGACCTGCGGCGGCAGGTCGGAGGCCCGCTTGTGCAGGTAGACGACGGTCTTGCCGTCGAAGTACGCGGCGGCGCTGACCTCGAGCTTCTCGCCGATCTTGACCGCGAGGGCCTCGACCGCCGCAGCCGACCGTCTGGCCGGACGGCAGGGTGGCGGCGTTGGCGGCCTCGACCGAGCTCGGCCTGGCTGGCGGCGATCGGCCTTGACGGCCGCGATCGGCGAGTTCCTGGAACTCGGCGTTCTTGGCCACGAAGTCGGTCTCGGCGCCCAGCTGGAGCAGACGCCGACCGACTGTCGAACGCGACCAGGCCGTTGCTGGCCGAACGCTCGGCGCCGCGCTTGGCGGCCTTGGCCTGGCCACTGACCCGGAGGATCTCGATGGCCTTGTCGTAGTCGCCGTCGGTCTCGGTCAGGGCCTTCTTGCAGTCCATCATTCCGGCGCCGGTGGCGTCGCGGAGCTTCTTCACATCAGCAGCGGTGATCGTTGCCATGGGTTCGGTGTCCTCGTTCTCCGTCAGTTGTTGGGGTCGGCCTCGGGCTGCTGGCCCTCGACCTCCACGGCGGCGTCGGCTTCGGCCTCGGCCTCCGCGGTCGCGACCTCGGGCTGCTCATCGGCCGGGACCGGAGCCGCGTCCTCGGCGGGGGTCTCGGCCGGCTCGGCCGGTGCGGCCTCCTGCGAAGCACCGAGCAGTTCGAGCTCCCAGTCGGGCATCGGCTCGGGGGCGGCCTCGGTGCCGGTCTGCGCGCCGGAGCGGGACATCAGGCCGTCGGCGACGGCGTCGGCCAGCACCCGGGTCAGCAGGGCGACGGAACGGATCGCGTCGTCGTTGCCCGGGATCGCGAAGTCGACCTCGTCGGGATCGCAGTTGGTGTCCAGGATGCCGATCACCGGGATCCGCAGCTTGCGCGCCTCGTCGACGGCCAGGTGCTCCTTCTTGGTGTCGACGATCCAGACGGCCTGCGGGGTCTTGGCCATGTCGCGGATGCCGCCGAGGGTCTTCTCCAGCTTGTCCTTCTCGCGGCGCAGACCGAGCAGTTCCTTCTTGGTCAGGCCGGAGGCGGCGACGTCGTCGAAGTCCATGCCTTCGAGTTCCTTGAGCCGCTGGATCCGCTTGATGATGGTGCCGAAGTTGGTCAGCATGCCGCCCAGCCAGCGCTGGTTCACGTACGGCATCCCGACCCGGGTGGCCTGCTCGGCGATGGCTTCCTGGGCCTGCTTCTTGGTGCCGATGAACAGCACCTGACCGCCGCGGGCGACGGTGTCCTTGACGAACGCGTACGCGCGGTCGATGTAGGTCAGCGACTGCTGCAGGTCGATGATGTAGATGCCGTTGCGCTCGGTGAAGATGAACCGCTTCATCTTCGGGTTCCAACGGCGGGTCTGGTGTCCGAAGTGGACGCCGCTCTCGAGGAGCTGGCGGGTGGTGACAACGGCCATGGCCGTATTTCCTTCCTTGCCGGTGCGCGTCGGGCCCCGGCGTACGGTTCTCGGCGTCGAGCTGTTCGGCACCGCCTGATGTCCGCGCGACATCCGGCCCGGCGAACCGGGACCGTCGGACGCCGCCCGATCCGTGCTGGACCGGTCTGCGGGCATGCGAAGTCAGACCTGATGGCAGATCTGCACGAAGCAGTCTACGCACCCGCGCGCAAGACCCGAAACCCGATCACGGCCGTCAGTGCTCGCTCGGGCCGCGCCTGCCGCGGCAGCAGCTGCACCAGGGCCAGCGCGCCGATCAGCAGCGAGCCGGCCACCAGCGTGGTGACCTCCATCGCCCGCAGCGGGCCGGCGGTCGTGCGGCAGCAGGGTGAAGAACACGGTGCCGGCCAGGGCGACGCCGACGGTGCCGCCGAGCTGCTGGAAGGCGTTCAGCAGACCCGAGGCCGAGCCGACCTCGTGATCGGCCACGCCGGCCAGGATGATCGAGAACAACGGGATGATGGCCAGTCCGCCGCCGAAGCCGGTGACGAGGCCGGCCGGCAGGAACTGCCAGGCGTGGGCGGTCGAAGCCGGCCAGGTGCACGGTCAGGGCCATCCCGGCGATGCCGAGCATCATGATCACGAACCCGACGCTGAGGACGGCCCGGCCGAAGCGGGGCACGAGCACGGCTCCGCCGAGCACGGCGGCGACCGCCATCCCGATCGCGTACGCACTGCCGGCGAAGGCGGCCCGCAGCGGGCTGTAGCCGAGCACGGACTGGGTGAACACGTTGAACACCAGCGAGAAGCCGATCATCGCGCCGAAGCTGAGCATGATCACGGCGACGCCGCTGACGTAGCTGCGGTTGCGCAGCAGGGACGGGGTGATCAGCGGGGCGCCGCTCCGCTGCTCGTGCCGGGCGAAGATCGCGAACACCACCAGTGCGCCGACGATCAACGCCACCGTCCACCACGGCCAGCCGAGGGCGCGACCTTCCATCAACGGGTAGATCAGGGCCAGCGAACCGACGGCCAGCAGGGCGACGCCGAGCGGGTCGAGGCGCAGGCCCGGCTCGCGGCGGGAGGCCGGGATGAACCGGATCGCCGCGATGGTGGCCAGCGAGCCCGATGGGCAGGTTGATCAGGAAGACGATCCGCCAGCCCAGGCCGAACAGGTCGGCGTCGACCAGCACCCCACCGAGCAGCGGGCCGGCGACCGCCGAGAGCCCGATGACCGGGCCGAAGGAGGCGAACGCCTTGCCGAGTTCCGCCGGCTGGAACACCTCGCGGATGATGCCGAAGCCCTGCGGGATCAGCAGCGCCCCGATGAAGCCCTGGACCGCGCGGGCCGCGATCAGGAAGGTCGGATCGGTGGCCAGCGCACAGGCCACCGAGGCGACGGTGAAGCCGGCGGCCCCGATCACGAAGAGATTCTTGCGGCCGAGCTTGTCGCCCAACCGGCCACCGACGACCAGCGCCACGGCGAAGGCCAGGGTGTAGGCGCCGACCACCCACTGCACCGTGCCGGGGCCGCCGCCGAGGTCGCGCTCGATGGCGGTGGCCGCCAGATTGACGATCGTCGCGTCCAGCAGATCCATGATCTCGGCGGCCAGGATGATCGCCAGCACCAGCCAGCGCCAGCGGTACGGCGATGACGGCGCCGATGGTCGGGGTCGTGGTGATGGGTGCGGTCATGGCTTTCTCCTCGAACAACGTTCGTTGTTTACGAACACCGTTCTACATAACGAACAGCGTTCGCGTCAAGTAGGGTGAAACCATGAGTCATCCCTGGCTGGACGAGCGGAAACCCGCCCGTCGTCGGCTCAGCGTGGACGCGATCGTCGCGGCCGGACTGGAGATCCTGGCCGCCGACGGGCTGGATGCGGTGACCATGCGCGCCGTCGCCGCCAAGCTGGACACCGGCGCCGCCTCGCTCTACGCCCACGTCAAGGACAAGAGCGAACTGCACCAGCTGATGCTGGACGAGGTGATCGGCGAGGTCGAGGTCCCCCAGCCGGCCGATCCGGAGCGGTGGCAGGAGCAGCTCAAGGACTTCTGCCGGAACTCCTACCGGGCGCTGCAGCGCCATCCGGGGATGGCCTCGGTCAACATCGGCACCATCCCGGTCGGCCCCAAGGCGCTGCAGATCTCCGAAGCAGTGCTGCAGATCCTGTTGGCGGCCGGTCTGTCCAAGACGGTGGCCGGGCTGGCCATGGACCTGATCACGCTGTATCCGACAGCTGTCGCCTTCGAGGATGTGGTCTGGCAGTCCCGGGCCAAGGACGATCCCGACGTCGCCGCAGTCGGAGGACTCGGTCGTCGCCCGGATCGACAGCTACTTCCGGGCGCTGCCGGAAGACCGCTATCCCGACCGTCAAGATGATGGCGCCGTTCCTGACCGCCGGGGACGGCGAGGTGCGCTTCGAATTCGGGTTGAGCGTGCTGGTGGCCGGGCTGGCCGCCCTCGGCGATTGGTCACCCGCCGAGCCGACCTGACGGTTATCCACAGGGGCGCCTCCGCGGCGGCGTTATCCACAGATTTCGAAGACCGCGAACGATTCGGCTCGACATCCACAGACTCTGGATGTGATGATCTTTCGTCCGCCGCTGGCTCGCCCTCGTCCTGCTCTGTGCCGTCTGCTTCCTGGCCACCTCCGCGCCGGCCGCGGCCGCCCCGCGCCTGCCGTCGCCGGCCATCTGGCCGGTGGGCGGGACGCCCCGGGTGACCCGCGGTTTCGACCCGCCGGAGGTCCGCTGGGCGGCCGGCCACCGCGGCGTCGATCTGGCGGCCGCCCGTGGTGATCCCGTGCTGGCCGCCGCGTCCGGTCGGGTGAGCTTCGCCGGTCGGGTCGCCGGCAAGCCGGTGATCTCGATCGATCACGGCGGCGTCCGGACGACCTACGAGCCGGTCGAGCCGATGGTGATCGTCGGTCAGCGGGTCGGCCGCGGCCAGCTGATCGGGCGCGTCGACAGCGGCGGGCACTGCTCGAACCGCTGCCTGCACTGGGGACTGCAAGGACGGATCCGACTACCTCAATCCCCTGCTGCTGATCAGGTCCGGGTCGACGGCGGTCCGGTTGGTCGCGGCGGACGATCGAGCCGCCGTGGTCCGCGGCCGCCCGCGAGCGGCGCCGAGCTGGCCGAGCGAGACCGCGCAGGTCGGCTTCTTCACCGCACCGGCCGGGCCACCGGGCAGCCACGGCTTCATCCGCCCGGTGCCCGGTGGGGTCACCTCGCCCTACGGGATGCGCTTCCACCCCGTCCTGCATCGCTGGAAGCTGCACGACGGCACCGATTTCGGCGCCGCCTGCGGGACCTCGATCCGGGCGCCGTACGCCGGGGTCGTCCGGTCGCGCTACTACAACGCCGGGTACGGCAACCGGTTGATCCTCGATCACGGCCGGGTCGACCGGACGGCGGTCCGGACCGCCGTACAACCACGCCACCCGGTACGTGGTCGACGTCGGTGACCGCGTCGAGCGCGGCCAGGTGATCGGCTACGTCGGCAGCACCGGCTACTCGACCGGCTGCCACCTGCACCTGATGGTCTGGCTCGACGGACGGCTGGTGAATCCGATGACCTGGTTCTGACCTCAGCGCGCCCGACGGCCGAGCCAGGTCAACCCGACGGCGTAGAGCAGGGAGGCGGCCAGGGCGATCCCGAACGACGCCGCGGTACCCACCCGGGTCAGGGTGATCGACAGGAGGCAGCAGAACAGGGCGAAGCCGACCAGGCCGGGGACGATCCCCCGCAGCAGAGCGACGACGCCCGACTGCCCGGCCTGGGCGCAGGCGAAGCCGCAGACCACGCTGAGGGCGATCGGGAACGGGGTCAGGACGCCCGACCAGTGGGGGCCGACCAGTCCGGCCACCCCGGTGACCAGCAGGACCAGGGCGGCGGTGGCACCGGCCCGGGCCGGCAGATCCCACCACGGCGGGGCGGTCGGCGTGGGCGCGCCCGGTTCGATCCGTCGCAGGATCAGTCCGGCGACCAGCAGGGCGAGGACGGCGATGCCGAACGCGGCCGGCGCCGGCAGCTCGATCCAGCTGATGACCAGGTCGGCCAGCAGGACGGCCGCCCAGCTGGTCGACATGGTGCCGACCCAGCCCAGCCGGGCCGACGCGACGGCCGAGGCTGACGGCGAAGACGGCCAGCGGCGCGACGGCCAGGGTGGTGGTGGCGGCCGCCCGGCCGGCGAACTCGGCGCCGTGCTCGAGGCGGATGATCAACAGGATCGGGCCGGCCGTGATCGGCAGGCAGACCAGGATCCCGGCCAGCCGCGGTCCCCAGCGGCGACCGGCCAGCGAGGTGGCCACGACCAGCGTCGGAGCGAGCAGGAGCTTGAGGGCCAGCAGCATCGTCAAGCCCGCGGGTGGGCCTGCTCGAAGGCGGAGCGCAGCCGTTCGTTGCTGACGTGGGTGTAGATCTGCGTGGTCGCCAGGGAGGCGTGGCCGAGCATCTCCTGGACGCTGCGCAGGTCGGCCCCGCCCTCCAGCAGATGGGTGGCCATGGCGTGCCGGAGGCCGTGCGGCCCGAGATCGGGGGCGCCGTCGACCAGCCGGAGCGCGCGGTGCACGATCCGCCGGACCACGCGCTGGTCGAGTCGGCGACCCCGTTCGCCGACGAACAGCGCGTTGCCCGGACTCGGAGGTGACCAGGCCGGCCCCGCTCGGCGATCCAGGCATCCACGGCCCGCAGCGCCGGCACGGCCGACCGGCACCGTCCGCTCCTTGCGGCCCTTGCCGAACACCCGGACGACCTGGCGGTGGCGATCGAGATCGGCCAGATCGAGGCCGCAGAGCTCGGAGACCCGGATCCCGGTGGCGTAGAGCAGTTCGAGCAGGGCGACGTCGCGCGCGCCGACCGGGCCGCCGGCCTCCTGGGCGACGGCCAGGGCCTGATCGAGCATCGCGGCGGCGTCGGCCTGCTCCAGGGTCGGCGGCAGGCCGCGGACGGCCTTGGGCGACTTGAGGGCGGCCGCCGGGTTGCCGGCGGATCCGACCGGACTCCTGGGCCCAGGCGAAGAAGACCCGGACCGCCGCCGCTCGGCGTTGCAGGGTGGTCCGGGCCTGGCCGAGGGTCTGCTGCGCGGGCCAGCCAGCTGCGCAGCGCGCGGAGATCGACCTGATCGCAGGGTTTCGAGTGCCGAGCCGGGCCAGGTGCTCGAACAGGCCGACCAGGTCGGTGCGATAGGCCCGGACGGTGTGCGCCGACAGGTCGCGGTCGGCGCGCAGATGCCGCTCGTACGCGGCCAGCACCTCCGCCGTACGCCGGCGGCCAGTTCCTCCTCCGTCACGCCGCTCAACTTTAAGGAGCAGGCTCGGGTAACGTTGTCCGCCGTGCCGACCGAAACCGAGCTCCGTTGCCGACCTGCGGACCGGCGGGACGGTCCGCCGGATCCACCGATGGGACACGCCGGTGCTGCACACCCCGACCCGGCCGGTCGAATCCTTCGACGCCGAGCTGTGGTCGCTGGTCAGTGACATGTTCGCCACCATGTACGCCGCCGAGGGGGTCGGGCTGGCCGCGACCCAGGTCGGCGTCGACCTGGCGGTGTTCGTGTTCGACTGCCCGGACGACGATCACGTGCGTCACGTCGGGGTGGTCTGCAATCCCGAGGTGATCCTGCCCGAGGGTCGGGACCGCAAGCTCGAGGCCGCCGACGAGGGGTGCCTGTCGCTGCCCGGCGGGTACGTCGAACTGGCCCGGCCCGACCGGGCGACCTGCCGCGGCCAGGATCAGAACGGCGAGCCGGTGGAGATCATCGGCACCGGGCTGCTCGCCCGCTGCCTCCAGCACGAGACCGACCACCTGAACGGCACGGTGTTCGGCGACCGGCTCTCCTCGCGGATGCGCAAGAAGCTGTACGCCCAGCACCGCGACCTGGCCGACACCTATCCCGACGACTGGCCGGTCACCCCTCGCCTCGAGAGCGAGTAGCCGGCGATCGCCGCCGCGGCGCGCGACGTTCAGCGAGTCGATCCCGGCGTGCATGGTGATCTTCACCCGGTGACTGGCGCGCGCCGACCAGCGGGCCGACAGCCCGGCGCCCTCGGTGCCGACCAGGATCGCCAGCTTGGGTCGCGCGGCCAGCCGCTCGGCCACCTCGGCCAGATCTGACCGCATCCGGGGTCAGGGTGAGGGCGACGGTGACGAAGCCGGCCTCGGTCAGCAGGTCCGGCGCGGTGTGCCAGGCCGGCAGCCGGGCCCACGGCAGCGAGAAGACCGCGCCCATGCTGACCTTGATCGACCGCCGGTAGAGCGGATCGGCCGAGCGCGGCGACAGCAGGGCGCCGTCCCAGCCCAGACCGGCGGCGTTGCGGAGCAGGGCCCCACATTCGTGTGGTCGACGATGTCCTCCATCACCAGGAGCCGATCGAGGCCGCAGCAGATCGTCGACCGTGTGCCGCTGTTCCCGATGCAGCGAGGCCAGAGCGCCCCGATGGACGTGGAACCCGGTGACCGCCTCGGCCAGCGCCTCGTCGACCAGATAGACCGGCACGTCCGGCCAGCGGTCGATCACGTCGGTCAGACCCTCGAGCCAGCGCTCGGCGAACAGGAACGACCGCGGCCGGTACCCGGCCTCGATCGCCCGCCGGATGACCTTCTCGCCCTCGGCGATGAACAACCCCTGCTCGGCCTCCAGATGCCGGCGCAGCGACGCGTCCCGCAGCCGCACATAGTCGGCCAACCGGTCATCGGCCGGATCGACGATGGGGACGATGAGCGGCTCGCTGGGGGATTGATCCGGCACGGTCTCATCATTGCTGACGGCTAAGCAATGATCAAACCTTGCTCTGCATAAAGCAAGCCCGTAGTCTTGACAGATGCCGTATGTCCTCACCGTCGACCAGATCGGATCGCGTCGGCACGGCGATCTGGTGGATCTCGCCGTGGACAGTCTGGCCGAGTTGCCCGCCGAGGTCGGGTTCACCCGCACGGTCGGCGACGAGTTCCAGGGCGTGCTCTCCGACCCGGTGTCAGTGGTGACTGCCATTGTGGTGCTCATGCGTGATGAGCAATGGCACGTCGGGATCGGCGTCGGCGACGGTCGAGCGTCCGCTGCCGACCGATTCCCGGCGCGCCCGTGGACCGGCGTTCGTCGCGGCCCGGGACGCGGTCGAGCGGGCCAAGTCCGACCCCATCATCTGGCGGTCTTCGTCCAGCCGGGGTCTCGACGACCTCGACCGGACCGACGCCGAGACGGTTCTGCGGCTGTTGTCCGACCTGCTGCTGCGCCGCAGCCCGGCCGGCTGGCAGGCTGTCGATCTGGTCGAAGCCGGGCTGACCCAGCATCGCGGCGGCCGAGCGACTCGGCATCACCCGCCAGGCGGTCAATCAGCGATTGCATCGCCGCCCGCCGGGACAGCGAGCTGGCCGCCGGGGCGACCGCCGCCCGGCTGCTGGCGCGGGCCGAGCAGGCGGCCGCGATGAACGTCCTCACCGCCGTCGGCCTGGCGATCTGGTTCGTCCTCGCCGCTGGCCAGCGCCGTGCTGTGGTGGCTGGCCGAACGGAGCCGGGTCGGTCCATCTACGACCGTGGTGCCGCGCCTGGTCGTCCTGCTCCTCGGCGAGGTCGTCGGGACGACGGTGGCCGCAGCGCTGATCGGCCTCGGAGCGCCGGTCGACCGGCGTCTGGCAGTGGGTCGGCATCGGGGTCGCCGCCGCCGCGCGCCCTGGTCTCCGGCGCGGTGGTCACGCTCGCCATCCTCGCCCTGTCCGACTCCGCCGCTGCTCCCCCGACCGGCACCCCGCGGACCGTGCTGCGCGGCGGCGCCTGGATCGGCGCCCTCGAGCGGATCGGGCTGCTCGGCTCGCTGCTGGCCGGCTCGGCCGAAGGCGATCGTGGCGATCATCGCCGTCAAGTCGTTGGCCCGCTACCCCGAGCTGAAGATCGGCCAGTCGACCGGCGCGAGCGAACGCTTCATCATCGGCACCTTCACCAGCCTGGGCTGGGCGGCGGTCTGCGCCGGCATCGCGCAGTGCTGAGCTAGACCAATTAGGCTGCGGCGGTGACTGCAGCCCCCTCGATCGGCACCCTCGACTGGCAGCCCGCCCTCGACCATCCCGAGCTGTTGGCGGCCCCGGTCGCCGCCGCCCTCACCGTGTCCGGCCTCGTGGCGTACGTCGCGCCGATCGATCCCGAGCTGGCCGACACCGCCGCGTTCTGCGCCGCGTACGAGGTCCCGCTCGAGGTCTCGGCCAACTGTGTCATGGTGGCCGGTCGGCGGGCCGAGCTCTCGGTGACGGCGGCGGTGCTGGTCCTGGCCACCGATCGGGCCGACGTGAACAAGACCATCCGGACCCGGCTCGGCGTCCGCAAGATCAGCTTCGCGCCGATGGCCGAGGCCACCGCCCAGACCGGCCATGGAGTACGGCGGCATCACCCCGATCGGCGTACCCGAGGGCTGGCCGATGCTGGTCGACGAGGCCGTCGCCGCCCAGCAGTGGATCATCATCGGCAGCGGAATCCGGGGCAGCAAGCTGCTGATTCCCGGCTCCGGCGGCGGCGACGTTGCCGGGCGCCGAGATCCTGGCGCTCTCGATCCCGTCGGCCTGAGCGGCCGACCGCCGGTCAGCGAAGCAACGCGATGATCGCGGCGACGCCGACGGAGACGATGATCACCCGGTAGACCACCGGCGGGAGCTTGCGGCCGACCCGGCCGCCGATCTGGGCGCCGATGATCGAGCCCGAGGGCGATGGCGCCGGCGGCCCACCAGTTCGACCTGGCTGATGACGATGAAGATCACGCCGGAGATCGCGTTCACGATCAGGGCCAGCACGTTCTTGACCGCGTTGACCCGGACCAGGGACTGGGTCAGCGCGATGCCGAGGATCGCCAGCAGGAGCACGCCCTGCGCCGCGCCGAAGTAGCCGCCGTAGACGCCGGTGACCAGGACAGCGATCCACAGCGCCGATCGACCGATGCTCAGGCCGGTCTTCGGCCTCCTGGTCGGCGCGCCGCTGCTGGAGTCGCTTCGACAGGAACGGCTGAGCGATGACCAGCAGACAGCCCGAGACCGATCAGCACCGGCACGATGGCGTCGAACGCCGCCGACGGCAGGGTCAGCAGCAGCACCGCGCCGGTGATGCCCGCCGACCAGCGAGGCCGCCCCGAGGCGGATCAGCAGGGACCGCTGGCCGGCGAGTTCCGAGCGCATCGACAGCACGGCGCTGACCCCGCCGGGGGCCAGTCCGACCGTGTTCGACACGTTGGCGATGACCGGCGGGATGCCGATCGCCAGCAGGGTCGGGAAGGTGATCAGGGTGCCGGAGCCGACCACTGTGTTGATCAGGCCGGCTCCGATGCCGGCCCCGAAGACGGCCAGCAGCTCCCACCAGCTCACTGCTGGGTCGTCGGCGGCTCTGCTGGCTCAGGATCCTGGACCGGCTCGTCCACTGCGGCTCCCGCGTCGGCCCCGTCTCCGGCCAGAGCGTCGGCTTCGGCTCCGGTCGTCACCGCCGCCGGGCCATTGATCCGCAGCGACGCCGGACGTTCCAGATCGCGGGCCGCATCGATCGCCGCCTGCATCGTCCGCCGCGAAGCTTCCGCGTCGGCGGCCGTCTGCTCGTCGATCTCGGAATGCACGTCGACCTTGGCCGGAGCGGAGAAGTTGCCCTGAGCGATCGACGGGAATGCCCGAACTCGCCGCGCCGACCACGCTGCCCAGACCCTTGAGCGCGTCGTTCAGCTCGCTCGGCACGATCCAGACCTTGTTCGCGTCGCCCTTGGCCAGGCTCGGCAGCATCTGCATGTACTGGTAGGCCAGCAGCGCCTGATCGGGCTGCCCGGCATGGATGGCCCCGAACACCGTGGTGATGGCCTGCGCCTCGCCTTCGGCCCGGAGCATCTGGGCCTGCCGATCGGCCTGGGCCCGCAGCACCTGGGCCTCCCGATCACCCTGGGCCCGCAGGATCGCCGACTCCTTCTCACCGCCGGCGGACAGGATCGACGACTGCCGCTGACCCTCGGCGATCAGGATCGCCGCCCGCTTGTCGCGCTCGGCCCGGGCGCCCTTCTCCATCGCGTCCCGGATGGTCGCCGGCGGCTCGATGGCCCGCAGCTCGACCCGGTTGACCTTGATCCCCCACTTGCCGGTCGCCTCGTCGAGGACGAGCCGCAGCTTCTGGTTGATCTCCTCGCGGCTGGTCAGCGTCTGCTCCAGATCGAGCCCGCCGATGATGTTGCGCAGCGTCGTCATGGTCAGCTGCTCGATGGCCTTGATGTAGTCCTGGGCCTCGTACGCCGCCCGGACCGGGTCGATGATCTGGAAGTAGATGACCGAGTCGATGTTGACCATCAGGTTGTCTTCGGTGATCACGCCCTGCGGCGGGAACGGGACGACGTTCTCCCGCATGTCGAGGTTGTAGCGGACCTTGTCGAGGATCGGCACGACCAGGTGTGGTCCGGGATCGAGCGTGCGCTTGAACTTGCCGAGTCGCTCGACCACCCCGACCCGCTGCTGCCGGATGACCCGGACCGCGTTGCCGAGGAAGAAGACCACCGCCAAAGCGATGATCAGCGTGACGATGAGTTGTGTGAAGTCCACGAGACATCCTTCCGATCA
This sequence comes from uncultured Actinomycetota bacterium, assembly GCA_963711185.1. Lineage (GTDB taxonomy): Bacteria > Actinomycetota > Actinomycetes > Propionibacteriales > Propionibacteriaceae > Microlunatus. Next base: position 15,690 of record CAVQDD010000018.1, read on the forward strand.
GGGGAGCGATTCGTGCTTGGGATACACGACCGCAATCGCACCGTCGATCTCGTAGACCTCGACCTCGGTGCCTTGTTCGATGACGATGTCGGAGCTGTAGGGCCGCGCCGTCCAGCTCTGTCCGTCGATCTTGATCTCGCCGCCGGACCGGTCGATCTGGGACAGCGCGAATCCGCTGCTGCCGACCAGTTTGGCCGTCGACGACCGATAGCCCGGCATGCTCCGGACCTTGGCCAACAGCGTGGGCCGCAACAGGGCCAGGCTGCCGACGCTGACGCCGGCGGCGACCAGGATCTGCAGCCACCACAGGTCAGGGGCGACCAGCGAGACCAGCCCCCCGGCCACGGCGCCGACGGCCAGCATGATCAACACCAGGTCGAGCGAGACGATCTCGGCCACGCCGAGCAGCACCGCCAGGCTGAGCCACAGCGCCCAGCTGTGATCACCGAGCCAATCGGTCAGAGTTCTCCGGCATGTGTCCATAGTGCCGTCCGCTGGCAGTCGTTCGGCTGAGTCCGTGCACCGATGCTGCCAGCCGGTCAAAGTGCCCGGGCGGCCCAGCGCCCGTCGGTCTCGGTCAGAGCGAGCTCCAGGTCGAAGGTGGCGGTCAGGTTCTCGGCGGTCAGCGTCTCGCGCAGCGGTCCGGCCGCGACCACCCGGCCCGACTTCAGCAGCAGGGCGTGGGTGATGCCCGAGCGGGATCTCCTCGACGTGGTGGGTGACCAGCACCGAGGCGGGCGCGTACGGGTCCTGGGCCAGGTCGCCCAGGGTGCGGACCAGTGACTCCCGTCCGGACAGGTCGAGTCCGGCGGCCGGTTCGTCGAGCAGCAGCAGTTCGGGATCGGTCATCAGGGCCCGGGCGATCTGCACCCGCTTGCGCTCGCCCTCGGACAAGGTGCCGAAGGTCCGGTCGGCCAGCCGGTCGATGCCCAGCTGGGCCAGCAGTTCGTCGGCCCGCTGGTGGTCGAGGTCGTCGTACTCCTCGCGCCAACGACCGAGCACCGCGTACGAGGCGGAGACCACGACGTCGTGCACCCGTTCGCCGCGCGGGATCCGCTCGGCCAGCGCGGCCGAGGTCAGCCCGATCCGCGGGCGCAGGTCGAAGACGTCGACGGTGCCCAGCACCTCGCCGAGCAGACCGGCGACTCCCGCGGTCGGGTGGATCTGGGCCGAGACGACCTGCAGCAGCGTGGTCTTGCCGGCGCCGTTGGGGCCGATGATCACCCAGCGATCGGTCTCGTCGACCGTCCAGTCGACGTCGTCGAGCAGCGTCGCGTTCCCGCGGACGATGGTCACTCCAGCGAGATCGACGACTGCGGCCATGACAGAAACCTATCGTCCGCCCGATGCCGATCCCTACGCTGACACCATGTCGCTGCTGCCGTCGTTGACCGGATCGTTCTCCACGCCGGCCGCCGGGAATCCGACCGGAGCGATGGTCGAGGCCGCGTACGCCCATCACGGCATCGATGCGCGCTATCTCAACGTCGAGGTGGCCCCGGCCGACCTGAGCGACGCCGTCCGGGGCGCGAAGGCGATGGGCTGGATCGGCTTCAACTGCTCGCTCCCGCACAAGGTGGCGGTGATCGCCGAACTCGACGGGCTGGCCGAATCGGCCCGGCTGATCGGGCGGTCAATTGCGCCGTCCGCACCGACGGCGCGATGGATCGGCGAGAACACCGACGGCCAGGGCTTCGTCTCCTCGCTGCGCGGCGTGGCCGACCCGGCCGGTCAGCGGGTGCTGCTGCTCGGGGCGGGCGGTGCGGCACGGGCCGTCGCCGTCGAACTCGCGCTGGCCGGAGCCGCTGAGCTGTGGATCGCCAACCGGACGGTCGTCCAAGGCGGAGCAGATCGCCGACCTGGTCAAGGCCCACACCACCGCCACCGGGATCGACTGGCCCGCCGACCTGCGCGTCCGACTGGCGTGACCCTCGTCGTCAACGCCACCTCACTCGGTCTGCCGGGCTCCGGGCCGGTCGCTGCTCGATTTCTCCACGCTGGCGCCGGGCACGATCGTCTGCGACGTGATCCCCAACCCGCCCGACACCGACTTCCTCCAGCAGGCCCGGGCGGCCGGCGCGACGACGATCGACGGCCGCGGGATGCTCCTCAACCAAGCCGCGATCAACATCGGACTCTGGACCGGCATCGACGCGGATCGGAGCCGTGATGGGGGCCGCGCTCGACGAAGCGATCGTCGGCTGGGCGCACCCCTGACGCCGAAGGAGAGCTCCCGCACCATCGCCGTGCTGTGACGAAGGGTTGAACCTTGCACTGACGGCAGGTCGGTCGATCGGGCGAATGTTGCCTCGACCGAGCCCGACCTGACCCCGGGAGCCCCCGATGCCCGATGCCTTTGCGACCCGCACCACCACCTGGTTGTGCGGCGTGATCGACCTGATGCGCGAGCCGACCCCGGTGATGCCGGTGCGGCCGTTGTTGACGCTGCTCCGAACGACCTTCGAGAGCGCCGCGGCCTCGTGGAACTGGGCCGAATCCGACGGTTCCTTCGGCGTCGTGCTGGATCCGCCGGAGTCGCTCCCGGGTGATCCGGAGTCCGCCCGGCCCTGGCTGAGTGGCGAGGCCCTGGTCCGGTCGGCAAGGACTCGACCATCAGCTCACCATCGTCTACCGGAAGACCGAACAGACCAAGCACGCCTTCGTGGTCACCCGAACGGGCACCGACTTCGACGACGTCGACCTGGAAGTCGCCCGACACGTGCAGCAGTCGGCCTACGCCCTGGACCAGCACTGCGCGACGTTGCTCCGACTGACCGAGGGAGCCGGCTCGCTCAGCGCCGGGAGCGAACTCGGGCTGAGTGCCCGCGAACTCGCCGTCCTGCAACTCGTCGCCGACGGGCACACCACCCGGGTCATCGGTCGACTGCTCGGCTGCACGCCCCGGACGGTGGAGAAACACCTGGAGAACAGCTTCCGCAAGCTCGGCGTCCGCGACCGGCTCAATGCGGTCCGGGTCGCCCGGCTGGCCGGCGTGCTCGGGGCGACCCCGGCCACACTCAAGTCGAGGTGACTGCGTGATTCTGCGTATCGCCAAAATCTCCGGCGGCGGCTGGACTGGGACGGTGGCCCCGAGCGATCGTCGCGGTGTCGGCCGACCCACCGCGGACGGATCGTCGTCGCGCGCTGGCCGCACTGACCGGCATCGGAACCGGGCTGCTGGTCGCCGGCAGTTGGGTGCCGGCCTGGAGCCGCGACGAGGCGGCCACCGTGATGGTGGTCCGGCGCTCGATGGATCAGGTCTGGCGCACCTGGGCCTTCGATCCCGCGCTCGAACCCTTCTATCTGCTGATGAGACTCTGGGCCGTCGTCTCGACGAGCGAGCTCTGGCTGAGAATCCCGTCGATCCTGGCCGCGGTCGGCACCGCCGTGATCATCGCCGCCATGGTCCGTCGCTTCGTCAGTCCGGTCACCGCCTGGCTCAGCGGACTGTTGTTCCTGATCCTGCCCGCGACCAGCCGCTACGCCCAGGAGGCCCGGCCCTACGCCGCGCACCATGCTGCTCGCCGCGCTGGCTGTGCACTGGTGGCTCGACGACCGCCGGATCCGCGGCGGGACGCGAACCGCCCGGCTGGTCGGTGATCCTCGTCCTGCTCGGTCTGCTGCATGCGTACGCGCTGTTGATCATCGGCGTGCTCCTGCTGGTGGCTCTGCTGGCTCCCGGAGCGGGATCGTCGGGCGGAGGTGCTGGCTCTGGTCAGGACCGGTCTGCTGACGGTGGTGCTGTTGAGCCCGTTCCTCTGGTTGGTCGCCCGTGGTGCCGAGGAGCACCGGATCCGGCCCGGCTGACGACCGATGAATCTGATGGTCGAAGCTGTCCGCGTCACGGTCGGCGTGCTTCGGCCGCCCGGCGCGGTCGCCCTCGGCGGTGTTGGTCATCGGTCTGGCGTTCGCCGGCATCGTCGTGGGCCTCCGCCGCACGGGGGCCGTCCGGACGGGAGCGATCCTCGCGCTGGCCTGGCTGGTCGTTCCCCCGCTGACCTTGTGCGGCGTTCCAGGCCGTGACCGGCTCGCCCGGTCTGGTCGCCCGCTACTGGATGTTCTGCCTGCCGGCCGTGGCCGTGGCGGCGGCGCTCGATCCTGGAGGCCCTATGCGCGGCGGACACGACCCGCCCTGGCCGTCGTGATCGTGGTCGTGGTCGGCGTGCTCGGCCTGCCCACCCAGCTCGATCTCCGCGACCGCGACGGGCATGCCGGGTACGGCTGGCGGGCCGTCGTCGAACTGATGGAGAGAACCGGCTATGGCCGATACCGCCATCGTGGTCGAGGGATCGGTCTACCGGACCCTGGTCGCCCACCGACCGGAGGTGGCCCACCGGATGCCCCTGGTGGTCGATCCGGCACCGTCGGGTCGGATCCAGCCGATCATCGCCGGTCGGCAGTCGCCGGAGTTCCAGGCGTTGGAACTGAGATACCAGCGAGTCGTCGTCTTCCAGAATCTTCCCGGCACCACCACTCGGATCCCTGATCTCCGCGATCTGTCGGCGTCCCGGGACGTCCGTCGGGCTTCAGCCGAGCCGGCGGTGTTCTGCTCCTACTTCGGCGATCCGCTGGCGATCCTGACCACCCCGGGCGGCGCGCTGATCCCCGAGCACGCCGCCGAGTTGGCCGAGCAGATCGTCGCCGTCGATCCGGAGCAGGTCCGTTGCGCCGCCGCGCCACGCCGTTGAGTACCCGGGCTCCGTGCTGAAGCACAATCGCTTCGTGAGTGGAACCATGTCGCGGGCCGTCCGGCTGACCGCGAATCTCAATGCGCTGCTCCGTGGGCAGCAGACGATCGAGCAGGCCGAGCGTGCGGTGACCGGCGATGACGTCGCCCATCACGTCGTCGACCCGGAGGCGGTCCTCGGACTCGACCCGATCCGGGCGTCCACCCTCGACGAGGCGCTCGAGGCACTGCGGACCCGCGAGACCGACGCCTGGTTCCTGAGTCTCCCGGTCCCCGGTCAGATCGCCCTGCTCCGCGGACCGGCCCCTGAACACCGCCGCCCTGGAGCGCGGGGAAGCGGTCGTCGCCGCCACCGGCGGGGTCGCCCTCGTCCCGTTCACCGTCGGGTCGGCCGTCCAGTGGCGGGTCTTCGCGGCCGAACGGCCGCTGGCCCCGGCCTCCCCGTACGAGGCCGAACGTCAGCTGACCGAGGCCATCCTCGCCGCCGGCGCCACTCTGGCCCGGCTCGACGTCGCCGCCGGGCGTCGGCCCGACTGTCGCCCCGATGCGGCTGGCCCCCGGCTACGGCAACCGGCGGGTCGTCTCCGCCGACCGGGCCGCCGGACTGCTGGCGGCGGCCACCGTGGCCATGACCGACGACGGCGCCAGCATCAGCGCCTACGAGATGGACGTCCGGCGCCGCGAACTCCGCCGGATCGCCGCCGCCGCCCGGATCAGCCTGATGTCAGCGGTCAGCTGGATCGACTGACCTCTCATTGCAGGATCCGGCCGCGACTACGCGGCCGGATCCCGCAATGAAACGCCGATCGCGTCCACCGGCTGCATATCCTGTCGGGCATGACGTCGAATCCGCCGCTCGGGACGCTTTTTGCGATCGGTGGCGCTGAATCCAAGCTGCGCCGCCGCTCGGTGCTGCGCGCCTTCGTCGCCGCCGCGGGCGGCGCCGATGCCCGGATCGCCGTGTGCCCGAGTGCGTCCTCGCTGGGCGAGGAGGTCGTCGACGTCTATCGGGCCGTGTTCACCTCGCTCGGCGCCGGCGAGGTGATCGCCGTCCGGCCGGAGAGCCGGGCCGACGCCTACGACGAGGATCTGACCGAGCCGCTGGGCAAGGTCAGCGCGATCTTCATGACCGGCGGCAACCAGCTCAAGCTCAGCTCGTTCGTCACCGGCACCCCGTTCGGCGACGCCATCCGTCGACGCCTACCAGCGCGGTGCCGTGGTCGGCGGCACGTCGGCCGGCGCGAGCATCGTCGCCGAGCACATGATCGCGTTCGGCTCCGGCGGCTCGACCCCGAAGCAGCGGATGAGTCAGCTGTCGGTCGGTCTCGGGCTGTTGCCCGGCGTGGTCATCGACCAGCATTTCGAGCAGCGCAACCGTTACGGCCGGCTGTTGTCGCTGGTCGCCCAATCGCCGTCCCTGCTGGGGATCGGGGTGGACGAGGACACCGCGGCCGTGGTCAGCGAGGGGCATCTGATGCGGGTGGTCGGCCGCGGCGCGGTCACCGTCGTGGACGGCCGCCACCTGGTCTCCAACGCCTACACGGCGTCGCGCAGCGAACCGCTGCTGATGTCCGGGGCGATCCTGCACGTGCTGCCCGCCGGCGCCGAGTTCGACCTGACCACCCGCATCGCTGATCGCCCACCAGACAGCTGTGCCCGATCACGAGGTCGCTGGCCAACCGGGCCGCCGAGGCCGATCTGCGGCAGATGGCCGCCGAGATCGCCGCCGAAGGCGTCTCCCCGTCGAACTACGCCAGGCACGTGCGACGCCGGAGGTAGTCGCCCGACGACGGGATGGAAGGATCGGCCCGTAGGAGCCATCTGCCCGAGGAGTAGCCCGTGCCCGACACCGCCGCACCGACCCCCGATCTGACGATCCTCAGCAGCCGGGTCTACCGCGGCCCCAACGTCTGGCACTACGAACCGGCCGATCCAGCTGGTCGTCGATCTCGGCGTGCTGGAGGACTTCCCGACCGACAAGATCCCCGGCTTCGCCGAATGCGCTGGTGGCCCGGCTGCCCGGTCTGCAGAACCACACCTGCAGCCGGGGCAAGAAGCGGCGGGCTTCGTCGAGCGGCTGTACGAGGGCACCTGGGTCGGGCATGTGGCCGAGCACGTCGCCCTGCAACTGCAGCAGGCCGTCGGCCACGACATGCGCCGCGGCAAGACCCGCGCAGGTGAAGGGCGCAGCGCGGCCGCTACAACGTGATCTACGCCTACACCGACGAGTCGGTCGGGCTGGCCGCCGGCGAGCTGGCCGTCAAGCTGGTCAACGACCTGATCCAGCCCGATCCGGAGTGGGACTTCGACGAGGCGCTCGAGCGGTTCATCGTCCGGGGCGAGCGGACCGCGTTCGGCCCCTCCACCCAGGCGATCGTCGACGAGGCCGATCAGCCGGGACATCCCGTTCCTGCGGCTGAACACCGCCTCGCTGGTCCAGCTCGGTCAGGGCGTGCACGCCAAGCGGATCCGGGCGACCATGACCTCGCAGACCCCTCGATCGCCGTCGACATCGCCAGCAACAAGGAACTCACCCTGGCGCTGTTGTCGGCCGCCGGGCTGCCGGTGCCCAAGTCGTCGTCGGTGCGGACCGAGGACGACGCCGTACGCCTGGCCGCGCGGACCGGCTATCCCGTCGTGCTCAAGCCGCTCGACGGCAACCACGGTCGCGGCGTGATGCTCGATCTGCAGAACGAGGCCGACGTCCGCGCGGCGTTCCCGACCGCCAAGGAGGAGTCCCGCGGCGGCCTGGTGATCGTCGAGACCTACATCACCGGCAAGGACTACCGCTGTCTGGTCATCGGCGGCAAGATCGCGGCGATCGCCGAACGGGTGCCGGCCCACGTGATCGGCGACGGCCGGCAGAGCATCCGGCAACTGGTCGACCAGACCAACGCCGATCCGCGCCGCGGCGTCGGGCACGAGAAGGTGCTGACCCGGATCAAGATCGACGACGCGGCCATCGAACTGGTCCGCGAGCAGGGCTTCGAGCTCGACGACGTGCCGCCGGCCCAGACCACGGTCAAGCTGACCCTGACCGGCAACATGTCGACCGGCGGCATCTCCATCGACCGCACCTTCGAGGCCCACCCGGAGAACATCGAGATCGCCGAGGAGGCCGCCCGGGTCGTCGGTCTGGACATCGCCGGCATCGACTTCATCGCCCCCGACATCACTGCTCCGGTCCGCGAGACCGGCGGCGGGATCTGCGAGGTGAACGCCGCCCCCGGGTTCCGGATGCACACCCATCCGACCGTCGGCGATCCGCAGTACGTGGCCAAGCCGGTGGTCGACCTGCTCTTCCCGCCGGGAACGCCGAGCCGGATCCCGATCGTCGCGGTCACCGGGACCAACGGCAAGACCACCACGTCGCGGATGATCGCCCACATCTTCAAGGGCATCGGCCGCTGCGTCGGGATGACCTCGACCGACGGCGTGGTGATCGACGAGCGACTGGTCATCCGGTCCGACGCCTCCGGTCCGCGTTCGGCCAAGATGGTGCTGCAGAACCCCCGGGTCGACTTCGCCGTCTTCGAGGTGGCCCGCGGCGGCATCCTGCGCGAAGGTCTGGGCTACGAGCGCAACGACGTCGGTGTCGTGCTCAACATCCAGCCCGACCACCTCGGTCTGCGCGGCATCGACACCCTCGAGCAGCTGGCCGACGTCAAGGCCGTGGTGGTGGAAGCCGTGCCCCGCAACGGGTTCGCGGTGCTCAACGCCGACGATCCGCTCGTCCGGGAGATGCGCCGCCGCTGCTCGGGCCGCGTGGTCTGGTTCACCCTGGCCGAGCCCGGCAGCGAGATCCGCGACTACGTCGACGATCATTGCCGGCGCGGCGGCCGGGCGGTGGTGCTCGAGCACAGCGACCTCGGCGACATGATCGTGGTCAAGGAGGGCCGGCGGACGATGCAGCTGGCCTGGACCCATCTGCTCCCCTCGACCTTCGGCGGCCGGGCCATGATGAACGTGCAGAACGCGATGGCCGCGGCCGCGGCCGCCTTCGCCGCCGGCGCCTCCCTGCACGACATCCGGCAGGGCCTGCGGACGTTCTCGACGAACTACTACCTGGCCCCGGGCCGGATGAACGAGGTCATCGTCGAGGGCCGCACGGTCATCGTCGACTACGCCCACAACGTGCCCGGGCTGGCCGCGCTCGGCGACTTCGTCGACAAGACCGCCGACGCGCTCGACCGGGCCGGCGATCTCGGTCGGGTGTCGCGGATCGGTGTGGTGTCGACCGCCGGCGACCGGCGCGACGAGGACATGCGCGAGCTGGGTGGGGTCGCCGCGAAGCACTTCGACGTGGTCATCGTCCGCGAGGACACCAACCGGCGCGGCCGAGCCCGACGGCGAGGTGGCCGGGCTGATCGCCGAGGGCGTCCGGGCCGGGATGGCCGGCGGCGCCCGCTGCAAGCAGGTCGAGATCGTGCTCGACGAGCTCGACAGCACCCGGCACGCCATGAACCGGTCGAATCCCGGCGACCTGGTGGTCATCTGCGTCGATCAGCACGCGGCCGTGATGGCCGAGCTGGAGTCGTACGGGCACCAGGCCCAGCCGGGCGCCCACCGACCGGTCAGCGGCGACGTCCCCAACGCCGTGGCCGACCCGGACTTCGCCCCCTCGACCTGACGGGCCCCATGCTCGATCAGCGACGTCCCCGGGTCCGGCGACCCCGACCGATGAGCGCGAGACCGGCGAAGGTGGAGGTCAGTCCGGCCAGGGCGACCCACCAGTGCGCCGGTCCACCGGTGTTGGGGAGCCGTTTCTCGGGTCGATGGTCGAGCGCGTTGCAGGTCGGATCGATCCGGACGGCTCCGCTTCCCGGCTTCATCTGCCAGGATCTCGGGCCTTGTCCACCGACGTCGTCCACCGGAACGTTCCGGATCGGACGGGCACGGTGACCGACCGTCCCGACCTGACCCGTGTCGACCCGGCCTGGCCGGTGGCTGCGACTCGGTAGGCCACCTCGATCGTCCGGCCGAAGGGGTTGGTGATCTTCACGGCCCGGCACGTCTGGACCACGGACATGCAGGTCGACGGGACGTCGAACCAGACCTGATCGTAAGGCTGTCGATCGGCGGCGGTGTAGGAGCGGAAGACGTAGGACTCCCCGGGTTCGAGCTCGAGCCGGACTCGACCGTCGGCGCCGACGCGCCCGGAGGCGAGGACACCGGAGGACATCTCCGAGATCACCGAGTAGCGCAGACCGCCCGTGGTCGGCGGCGACAACCGCGCCTCGACGGTCCCCCGCCCAGCTGCGGCGCAGGTGACGACGCCGCGGGTTCTCGTCGGACCGCAATGCTGGTCCGGGAGCTCGCTGTAGTGCTCGCCGGCGTTCGCCCACCCGAGATCCTCGTCGTCGGCCGGTGCGTGGGCATTCCAGGCGATCTCGAACCAGTAGACGGGCGCCGCGACGGACTCTCCGGGTTGCACGACGACATCACCGTCATCAGCCGGATCCTGATCCGGCCAGTCCTCGGTCTGCGACGCGCTCCAGCGCACCCGAACCGCCGGATTGCCGGCCGGATTGGTGAACACGACCGCATGGCAGCCCGCCACGGCGGTCACACAGTGAGCGACGTCGAACTCGGCATCGGCCACCACGCGGTTCTCCGCCACCAGGGTGACGATCAGCCGGTAGTGGCCAACCCCGAGGTCGAAGCTGAGATCGTCGTAGTACGAATATTCGGGCTCCTCCTCATCGGCGAGCCAGTTGAGGAGGCCGGAGTCGACGACACCGGTCGGTCCGGAGAGCACCCACTCCAGATCACGTCCACCGAACTGGTCGAAATCAGCCACGGCTTCCACCTGCATCGGAGGATCTCGGCACTCGCCTTCGAAGGTGAGCTTGATCAGCGCCGCCTTCTCGGCGGCCGGAGTCGTCGGCACCTCGGTGGGCGCCGGCGTCGAGGCCGGCCCCGTCGGCGTGGGCGTCGGCGTCGGCGTCGGCGTCGGGGAAACAGTGGCCGCAGGCGTAGCTGCTTCGATCTCCGGCACCGGGGTCGGGGACGGAGTCGGAGCCGCTGCGGCGACCGTGAACGGGCCGAAAGTGAGCATCGCGCCCGCAATCAGCAGCCCCACGATGCGAAGTCGCGTTCCTCCCATGAACGACAGCACGTGGGCCGCTCCTCCCTGTCGCCGGCTCCGACATCGACGTTAATGCGCGAGAGCCGTTCTGGAACTACGCAGATCTGCGTAGGCCGATCGGGGCGCCGCACGCCGGTGAATGGTCCGCAGGCACAACGGATGTCTGGCCCAATGCCGAGCCGGTGTGGTAGATGTCGGGTGGGACGGCTGGCCTGTTCGGTACAGGCCGTCCGGGAGGAACGATGCGCCAAGAGGTTGCACTGCGCACGGTCGACTGGTTGTCCGGTGTCGTCGATCTGATGCGGAGACCGTCCGGCGAGATGCCGATCCGGTCGATCCTCGATCTGCTCGAGCCCACCTTCGCAGACCACCGGACTGTCCTGGAACTGGAGCGAGTACGACGGCACGTTCGGGATGATCATGGAGCCGGTGGAAGCCCTGCTCGCCGAGCGGGACACGTTGGATCAGTGGCTGACCGGTGAGCTGTTCGACTGCCATGCCCTGATGGCCTGGTTCGCCCTGACCGGGGATCCGGCGCCGTTCACCACGGCGCGGGTACCGACAGCTGTCGTCCCCCGGCGCCGCCGCAATCATCGTCGAGCGACCGCTGCGCCGGCTGGAGTTGGAGCACCAGCTGAGCATCGTCTACCGGATGAACGGGCCGGTGAACTACGCCTTCGTGGCCGCCCGCGGCGGCTCAGACTTCGACGACGACGATCTGACCGTCGCGCGCTACGTCCAGCAGGCGGTGATCAGCCTCGACCAGCAATGCGTGGCGCTGTCGCGGGTGACGGCGGCCGAGGGCTCGGTCGTGACGGGCGCCGACCTCGGGCTGAGCGGCCGGGAAGTGGCCGTCCTGCAACTGGTCGCTGACGGGAACACGACCCGGGCGGTCTCCCGTCGGCTCGGCTGCACGCCGCGCACGGTGGAGAAGCATCTGGAGAACTGCTACCGCAAGCTCGAGGTCCGGGACCGGTTGAACGCGGTCCGGGTGGCCCGGCTGGCCGGCGTCCTCGGCCCGGCCGAACCGGCGAGCGCCACGATCGGGTCCGCTCGCTCCGGGCGAGTTCCGCGGGCCGACCCTGGAGTGGTCCGGCATCGCGTGAGCGACACGCTACGTAGAACTACGTATCGCCGGAAGCCGATCGAAACGATCTACTGAGCAGGTGCCAAGGGGGCCGGCCCGCTGACAGGCCGGCCCCCGACCACGTCTGCGCTCGGTCTCAGTGGTCGAAGGCGTCCAGATAGCGCTGGGTCGTCCGCTGCTGGACCAGTCGGCCGACCGGGCCGCCGAGTCGGGTGAACCAGCGGCCCGGTCGGGAGAAGGCGCGGATCCGCACCAGCACCGTGTCGTCGGGCTCGAGGTGGATCGAGAACCGTTCCTCGCCGATCTCCGGATGGCCGGGCAGCGTGCCGTAGGCGAAGCCGATCTCGGTCGGTTCCTCGATCACGGCCACGATCCGCACCGGCGCCCGGAACCGGAGCGGCCCGAGCCGCAACCTGACCACGGCGTCCTCGCCCAGTCGGATCCGGTCGCCGCCGTCGACCCGCAGCCCGGCCCCGCGATGCATCTGCCAGGTCAGCAACTGCTCCCCGGCCGCCTGGAACCGCGCCCGGCCGGTCCCGATCAGCTGCTGCCGCTCCAGGTGGTGGTAGCCCGCCGGCAACGGTCCGGCGGTCGCCCCGACTTCGGGATAGGTCAGCTCCATGCTCACCGATGCTCCTCGCCCGTCAGCCACACCGGTCAGCCCCGGGCGCGCAGCACCTTGGCCCGCATCTCGGCCACGCCGTCGCGTACGCCACCGTGCTCGATCAGCCAGGCGTCGACGTCGTCTCGGTCCTGGTGGGTCATCATCGCGACGACATCGCCGTCGGCGGCCTGGCCGACCAGCGAGACCAGACACTCCAGCTCGGTCTCGTGCTCGCGCTCGATGACCAGGCCGGCGTGCGCCGCGCCCTCCTTGATCAACTCGCCGGTCCGCTCCATCGGCCGACCCCGCAGATACTCGCTCTTGTGCGCGATCTCCACCACGTCGGCGCCGACCGCCGCCATCTCGCCGAGCCGGACGAAGACGTCGTCGCCGCGATCACCGGCCGTCCCGACGCCCAGCAGCAAGCGGCCACCGGGCGGCCGGATGCCGTCCATGATCTCCAGCAGCGCCTCGCAGTCCGGCCTCGTTGTGAGCCAGATCGATCACGACGCTGATCTTGCCGGGGACGACACCCCCGAGCCCCCCGCGCTCGCTCGCTCGCCGATGCCGGCAGCGTCCAGATGTTCATCCGGCCGGGATTGTTCTCCCCGGGCAGGAAGCTGCTCAGCCCGTCGGCCACCTGCTCGACGCTGAACCCGAGCGCGAGCGTCGCCGAGGTCACGGCCAGCACGTTCTCCACGTTGACCCGGCTCAGCCCGGCCAGGGTCATCGGCACGTCGACCACCTGGATGACCGGCAGCGGATCCCGACCGCCCTGCAGCACGCAGACCCAGCCGTCGAGCACTGTGGTGATCCGTCCGCCGGCATCGAGCACCGTGCGGCCCGACGGCGAATCCGGGTCGCGGCTGAACACCCAGACCTTGGCCTTGGTGCCGAGCCGCATGGCGAAGGTCCGCGGATCGTCGGCGTTCAGCACGCACCAGCCGGTCGGCTTGGTGATCTTGGTGATCACCGCCTTGACCTCGGCGAGTTGATCGAGGGTGTCGATGCCGCCGAGCCCGAGATGATCGGCACTGATGTTGGTCACCACCGACACGTCGTTCCAGGCCACGCCGACGCCGCGGCGGAGGATGCCGCCCCGGGCCGTCTCGGTCACCGCCAGCTGCACCCCGGGTTGTCGCAGCACCTGGCCGGCGCCGGCTCGGACCCGGAGTAGTCACCGGCCTCGACCAGTTCGCCGTTCAGATAGACCCCGTCGGTGCTCGACCAGCCGACGATCAGACCGGTCTGCTGGGCGATGTAGCCGATCATCCGGGAGGTCGTGGTCTTGCCGTTGGTCCCGGTGATCGCGACCACCGGGATCGTCGGCTTGATCAACCGCGGCCCGGGTCCGCGCGGCACCGCCGCCAACCGCTCGCCCTCCTCGGTGATCATGGTCGCCAGCGCGTCCGGTCCCTCGGCCAGCCGATCGAGCACCCGGCCCAGGGCGTAGCCGAGTTCCTCGGCCTTGCGTTCGTTGCGCCACGGATAGGCGATCACCAGTTCGCGTACGTCGGTGCCGGTCCGGGCCCGTACGCCGAGCCGGGTCACCCCGGAGGCGGACGCCAGCCGGCGGACCAGCCGCCCGACGAACCGCGACGGCGAATCGCTGCCGGAACACCGAGTCGGGCGGGCCGGGCCGGGTGCGCCCGAGGCCGATGGCCGCGACCGAGATCAACGGCTGCATCGAGCGGCAATCCGAGCAGCGACGCCGAGATCGAGGGTGATCTTGGCCGCGGGCCGCGGGAAGTAGAGATTCGGCCCGTCGAGCAGCCGAACCTCCTGGAGGGAACGCGTGACGTGCTCACGCCCCGGTGGAGTGCAGACCGCCATCGACGTGGATCATCTCGCCGGTGGTCTTGGGGAAGAAGTCGCTGAGCAGGGCCACCACGGCCTTGGCCGTCGGGCTCATGTCCTTGGGGTCCCAGCCGATCGGCGCCCGCTGGCCCCAGACGGTGTTGAACTCGTCGGCCCCGCCGATCGCCTTCTTGGCCAGGGTTTCCAGCGGTCCGGCGGCGACCAGATTGACCCGGATGCCCTCGGGTCCCGAGATAGCGGGCCAGGTAGCGCGACGTGCTCTCCAGCGCCGACTTGGACACGCCCATCCAGTCGTAGACCGGCCAGGAGATCCGCGCGTCGAAGGTCAGGCCGACCACCGAGGCTTCGGCGGCCAGCACCGGCTTGCAGGCCATGGTCAGCGAAGCCAGGGAGTACGCCGACACCTGCAGCGCGGTGGCCACGTCGGCCCACGGGGTGGACAGGAACTTGCCGCCCAGGGCCGTCTCCGGGTTGGCGAAGGCCAGCGAGTGGACCAGGCCGTCGAGGTGGTCGACGTGCTGGCCGATCTGATCGGCCAGCCCGGCCAGATGATCTTCGTTGGTCACGTCGACCTCGAGCAGCGGCGGCACCGGATCGAGCTTCTTGATCACCCGCCCGGTCAGGCTCATGGCCCGGCCGAAGTTGGAGACGATCACCGTGGCGCCTTCGGCCTGGGCGATCCTGGCCACGTGGAAGCCGATCGAGCTGTCCAGGGTGACGCCGGCGACGAGGATGTTCTTGCCTTCGAGGATGCCCACGGCGTCAGTGTCCCATGCCGAGTCCGCCGTCGACCGGGATGACGGCGCCGGTGATGTAGCCGGCCGCGTCGCTGCTCAGGAACTCGATCGTGGCGGCGATGTCGTCGACCGAACCGAGCCGCTTCAGCGGGATCTGGTCTTGATACGCCTTGACCTGGTCGTCGCTCAGCGCGGCGGTCATGTCGGTCTCGATGAAGCCCGGGGCGACCACGTTCGCGGTGATCGCCGCGGGAGCCGAGCTCGCGGGCCAGCGACCGGGCCATCCCGACCAGGCCGGACTTGGACGCGGCGTAGTTGACCTGGCCGGCCGAGCCGAGCAGGCCGACCACCGAGGAGATGAAGATGATCCGGCCGAACCGGCCCCGCATCATCGGCCGCGCCGCCCGCCGGGCGACCCGGAACGCACCGGTCAGGTTGGTGGCGATCACCGCGTCCCAGTCGTCGTCGGACATCCGCATCAGCAGCGTGTCCCGGGTGATGCCGGCGTTGGCGACCACCACCTCGACGTTGCCGAGGGTGGACTCGACCTGGGCGAACGCGGCCTCGACCTGAGCCGGATCGGTCACGTCACACTGGACGCCGAGCACGCCGGACGGCACCTCGCCGCTGCGATAGGTGGCGGCCACCCGATGGCCGGCCCGGGCCAGCCGGGCGGCGATGCCGTACCCGATTCCCTTGCTGCCGCCGGTGACCAGGACGACCCTGGCGAGGCACTGTTGTCCACTGAGGATTCTGCGACTTCGTCGGCGCTGGATGCGTTCACATGGTCACGCTACCGAGCCCTCCGGATCGGCCGAAAAGCAGGCGTAGGCTGACCGGGTGACCGACCAGCATCGAGCAGTTGAGCGGTCGCCGACGAGCTCGGCGGCGGTGATCACCGATCGCGCGAATGTCGACCAGCCAGGAGATGTCGACGCGGATCCGCCGCTACACGATCACCATGGCCTTCCGGACCGCCTGCTTCCTCAGCATGATCTTCGTCGCACGGACCGTTCCGCTGGGTGTTGTTCGCCTGCGCGGTGATCCTGCCCTACGTCGCGGTGCTGTTCGCCAACCAGGCCCACCAGCGGCACGCCGGCGAACCCGAGCACGGTCGAGCCGACCGAGTACCGGCAGCTGACCGTCGGCGACCACGACGTGATCAGCGGCGGCGTGGTCGACGACGACCGGACCGAGGACCGTGACCGCCGCGTCGCCTGAGTCCCCCGACGCCGCGGCGGTCTGCTCGGCCAAGGGCTGCCGCGCGCCCGCGGCGTTCGACCTGCAGTGGAACAACCCCAAGATCCACACCCCGGACCGCCGCAAGCACTGGGTGGCCTGCCCGGATCACCGCGACTCCCTGGGCGCGTTCCTGTCCGCCCGCGGCTTCCTCCGCGACACCGTCGAACTCTGAGCATCGGGGATCTTTGTCGGTCGTGGTCGACCGACGAGTTTCCCAATCAGCGGCGAATGGCCGGCAGCTAGCCGCCGATGGCCGACATCGGCCGATCGGGCTGCAGGAAGCTCGGGTCGTCGATGCCGTGACCGGCCTGCTTGCCGGCGACGGCGCGGACCCACTGCTCGGGCGATCTCGGCGTCACAGGCACCGGCGCGCAGCGGCGTGCGCAGGTCGGATTCGGTCCGGGCGAACAGGCAGTTGCGGATCTGGCCGTCGGCGGTCAGCCGGACCCGGTCGCAGGCGCCGCAGAACGGCTTGCTGACCGCGGCGATGATGCCGACCGAGTAGTCGGTGCCGACCACCCGGAAGAGTTCGGCCGGGGCGCTGCCGCGGACCAGGGCGTCGTCGGGATCCTCGATCAGGTCGAGCTCCCGCCCGATCCGCTCGCGGATCTCGGCGGCGGTGATCATCTCGTCGCGCTGCCAGCCGTGCTGGGCGTCCAGCGGCATCTGCTCGATGAACCGCAGCTGCACCCCCTCGGCCATCGCCCAGCGCACCAGCGGCAGCGCCTCGTGGTCGTTGACGCCGCGCAGCAGCACCGAGTTGATCTTGACCGGGTCGAGCCCGGCCACCCGGGCGGCCCGTACCCCGGCCAGCACGTCGGCCAGTCGCGGCCGCCGGGTGAGCGACTTGAAGGTCTCGGGATCGAGGGTGTCGAGGGAGATGTTGATGCGGTCGAGACCGGCGGCGGCCAGCTTGTCGGCCCGCTCGGCCAAGTCCGATCCCGTTGGTGGTCAGGGCGATCACCGGGCGGGGCCGCAGGGCGGCGATGTCGGCCACCAGCAGTTCGAGGTTCTTCCGCAGCAGCGGCTCGCCGCCGGTCAGCCGGACCGTGCGGATGCCCAGCCGCTCGACGCCGATGGTGATCAACCGGACGATCTCGTCATCGGTCAGCACCTCGGCGCGCGGCATCCAGTCAAGCCCTCGGCCGGCATGCAGTAGGTGCAGCGCAGATTGCAGCGGTCGGTCAGCGAGACCCGCAGATCCGTGGCGACCCGGCCGAATCGGTCCGCAAGTGCGAATTGATCCGACCGCTGACCGCCGCCGGATTCGCGGAGCCGGTGGTCCGGACTCGCGGCATCGGCAGCAGGATGGTCATGCACCGAGTCTAATTTGCCGCGACGGCTGCCCCCACCACGATGCGATCCGGGTGGGTGTAGACGTTCATGCTCGTGCCGCGGGCGAAGCCGATCAGCGTGAGGCCGGCCTCGGTCGCCAGCTCGACGGCCAGCGAGCTCGGCGCCGACACCGCGACCATGCATCGGGATCCCGGCCAGCACCGCCTTCTGGGTCAGCTCGAACGAGGCTCGACCGGAGACCACCAGCACCGATTCCGCCAAGCGGCAGCCGACCGGCCCGCAGGGCGGCGCCGATCACCTTGTCGACCGCGTTGTGCCGGCCGACGTCCTCGCGGCGCATCGGTCAGCGTGCCGTCGGGAGCCAGCAGCCCGGCAGCGTGCAGGCCGCCGGTCCGCTCGAACGCCTTCTGCTCGGCCCGCAGCCGGTCGGGCCCGGACCAGATCGACCTCGGCCGGCCAGCGCAGGTCGGGATCGAGCCGGTAGCGCGACGCCCGGGTGATCTCCTCGATCCGCACCGCACCGCACATCCCGCAGGCGCTGGTGGTGGTGACGTGGCGATGACTGGCCTCGGCCGGCCGGACCGCGTCGGCCGCGAGGCTGACGTCGATCACGTTGTAGGTGTTCAGCCCGTCCGGTCCGGTGCCGGCGCAGTAGCGGGCCAGCACGACGTCGCCGCGGCCGGCGATGATGCCCTCGGCGTGCAGCAGACCGTGCACGAGATCGATGTCGTGACCCGGCGTCCGCATGGTGACGACCCAGGGTTCGCCGTCCAGCCGGATCTCCAGACGGCTCCTCGACGGCCAACGTGTCGCTCCGGCGTTGACGCAGCGTCGGCACTGACCCGCAGCACCGGGTGGTTGCGCGTGACCCGTCCCATACCGCCATCCTGACACCATGAACGTCAAGGACTGGCTGAACCGAGCTGACCGACCGAACTCGATCTCGATCTCGAGGTCGACAACGACGACGATCCGGATCCTGCTCGACGTCGCCCGCGACGCCGCCCACGGGGTCGAGCGGCTGGCCGCGCCGCTGACCACGTTCCTGCTCGGGGTGGCCGTGGGGCGCGGCGCTGACCTGTCGCGACGGCCGCCGACGCGGGCCACGGAACTGCTGGGTCCTACCGGGCGACAACTAACCTCGACGTCGTGCGCCGCCTCTGGGTCCGTTGGGCTCTCCTGATCGCCTTCGTCGCCGTCGCTCGGCGCCGTCTTCGTCAACCTCGGCGAATGGCAGCTGGACCGGCTCGATCAGCGCAAGTCCCGCAACGCCGCCACGATCGCCAACGAGAACGCGCCGGTCCGGCCGGCCGCCGAGGTCTTCACCAAACCGATCGGCGATCTCGACCAGTGGCAGCGGGTCGAGGCCCGGGGCACCTTCGACGCCGAGCACCAGTTCATCGTCCGCTACCGCCGGCCGGCGACGTCGACGGCTACGAGGTGGTCACGCCGCTGCGGACCGGCAACGGCGCCATCCTGGTCGACCGCGGGCTTCGTCCCGCTCACCAGCGGCGCCCGGATCCCCGCCGCGGCCCCGCGCCCCGCCGACCGGTGAGGTCACGGTGGTCGGCCATGTCCGGCGCAACGAGTCCGGGCCGGCGCAACGCGCATCACCCCGGTGGACCGGCCAGATCCGGTTGATCAACAGCCCGGCGCCTGGCCGCGGCGCTGCCCTACCCGGTGGTCAACGGCTACATCGGACTGACCAGCATCGATCCGCCGCAGGACGGCGGATTCGTGGCCATCCCGGTGCCGGAACTGTCCGACGGTCCGCACTTCTGGTACGCCGTGCAGTGGTTCATGTTCACCGGCATCGCGCGTCGCCGGCATCGTGGTCTTCATCCGCGGCGATCTGCGCGAGCGCCGGGAGCAGCGCACGGCCGCGGCGCCGACGAGTCCGGCCCCCGTGCCAGGATCTGATCATGGATCTGGGGCTGACCGATCGCGTTTTCGTGGTCACCGCCGCCAGCAGCGGGCTCGGGCCGGGCGACGCCGAGCAGCTGGTCGCCGAGGGGGCCCGGGTGGTGCTGGTCGCCCGCCGCGACGAGGTGCTGGCCGAGGTCGTCGACCGCGCTCGGCGACGATCGGGCGGCGGCCCTGACCGCCGACCTGGCCGACCCGGGCACGGCGGCGGACGCGTGCTCGCTCGCCCTGGACCGGTTCGGCCGGCTGGACGGCGCGCTGATCAGCGTCGGCGGACCGCCGGCCGGCTCGGTGCTCGACACCACCGAGGAGCAGTGGCGCGAGGCGTTCGAATCGGTCTTCCTCGCCGGTCTGCGGGTGGCGTCGGAGGTGATCACCCGCCGGCACCGCCGACGACCTGGCGGTCGGCTTGGGTGCTGTCGACCTCGGTCAAGTCGCCGATCGGTGGACTGGCCGCGTCCAACGGGCTGCGGCCCGGGCTGGCCATGATCATCAAGCAACTGGCCGACGAGTGGGGTCCCGAGGGCGTCCGGGTGTTCGGGCTGCTGCCCGGCCGGATCGAGACCGACCGGGTCAAGCACCTCGACTCGCTGAGCGACGATCCGGCCGCCGCCCGCGCCCGGCCGAGGCGGCCATCCCGTTGCGCCGCTACGGCCGGCCGGACGAGTTCGGCCGGGTGGCGGCGTTCCTGCTCTCCCCCGCCGCGTCGTACCTGACCGGCTCGGTGTTCCCGGTCGAGGGCGGCGCGCTGCGCGGTCTGTGACCCGGTGCCGCATCGACGCGGTCCTCGACCTGCTGGCCTGCCCGCACTGCCAGGTCGCCCCTGCACCGCGCCGACCGGGCGCTGCGCTGCGAGCAGGGCCACGCCTTCGACGTGGCCCGGCAGGGCTACGTCAATCTGCTCGGCCGGGCCGCGCCGGCCAATGCCGACACCGCCGAGATGATCCAGGCCCGGGAGCGTTTCCTGGCCGCCGGCGCCGTACGCGCCGCTGGCCGAGGCGATCGACTCGGCTCGCTCGACGATCTCGACGGCGCGGCCGACCCTGGTCGAGGTGGGCGCCGGCACCGGCGTACTACCTGGCGTCGACCATCGGCCGTCCGGACGCCGCGGGCTGGCCCTGGACATCTCGGTCGGCCGCCGCCCGCCGCGCCGCCCGGGCGCACGAGCGGATCGGCGCCGTGGTGGCCGACGTCTGGCACGACTGCCGATCAGCGACGCGGTCGGTCGATGTCGGTGCTGGGCGTCTTCGCCCCCCGGAACCCGGCCGAGTTCGCCCGGATCCTCCGGCCCGGCGGTCGTGGTGCTGATCGCGGCCGCCGCTGCCCGATCACCTGATCGAGCTGCGGCGGCGCTTCGGGCCTGCTGGACGTCGAGGCGGACAAGCAGGAGCGGATCGCCGCCGCCATGGGTGCGGCGGTTCGGCCGGCGGGCGATGCGGAGTGGCGAGGGCGGCTCGACCTGGACCAGGCGGCGATCCTCGATCTGATCGCGATGGGCCCGAACGCGTTCCATCACGATCGTGAAGCACTGGCTGACCGGGTAGCCGAGCTCGGAAGTCCGACAGCGTCACCGTCGCCGTGTCGATCACCGCGTGGCGGTGTCAAGCCCCCTGACGTGCTCTGAGCCTGTCGAAGGGCCGCGCCCGACGTGCTTCGACGAGCTCAGCCGCGACCGGCACCGGCTCAGCTGGCGAGGGTGCGCGGCCCGGTCTCGAACTGGGTCCGGTAGAGCTCGGCGTACAGCCCGCCCTCGTCCAGCAGCTCGTCGTGGCGGCCGCGCTGGACGATCCGGCCCTTGTCGACGACCAGGATCAGGTCGGCGTTGCGGATGGTCGACAGCCGGTGGGCGATCACGATGCTGGTCCGGCCCTCCATGGCCAGGTCCAGCGCGCGCTGCACGGCCGCCTCGGACTCGGAGTCCAGGTGGGCGGTCGCCTCGTCGAGGACGATGATCGGCGGCGCCTTGAGCAGCAGCCGGGCGATGGCCAGCCGCTGCCGCTCGCCGCCGGACAGCCGGTAGCCGCGCTCGCCCGACCACGGTGTCCAGCCCGTCGGGCAGGACGCGGACGAGATCCTCGATCTGCGCCGCCGCCAGCACCTCCCACAGCCGCTCGTCGGCGGCGTCGGGCCGGGCGTAGCGCAGGTTCGCCGCGGATCGTGTCGTGGAACATGTGCGCGTCCTGGGTGACGTAGCCGACCCGGTCCCGCAGCGACTCCAGCGTGACCGAGCGGACGTCGTGGCCGCCGACGCTGACCGTGCCGGAGGTGGCGTCGTAGAGCCGGGCGATCAGGTGGGTCATGGTCGTCTTGCCGCCGCCGGACGCGGCCGACCAGGGCGACCGTCTGGCCCGGCGCCGACGGCGAAGCGTCAGGTCGTGCAGCACCTCGCTGTTGGGCCGCTGCTCCAGCGAGGCGATCGACTCCAGGCTGGCCAGCGACACGTCGGCGGCGCTGGGATAGCGGAAGGACACGTGGTCGAATCGCACCGAGGCCGGCCCGCTGACCGGGACGGCGTCCTCGGCGTCGCGGATCATCGGGACCAGGTCGAGCACCTCGAACACCCGGTCGAAGCTGACCAGGGCGTTCATCACGTCGATCCGGACGTTGGTCAGCGAGGTCAGCGGCCCGTACAGCTGGCCGAGCAGCCCGGCCAGCGCGGTCAGGGTGCCGACCGTCAGCAGCCCGTCGATGGCCAGCGAGCCGCCGACCCCGTAGACCAGGGCGGTGGCCAGCGCGGCGACCAGGCCGAGCGACGGTCATGAAGAACCGGCCGTTCATCGCGATCTTGACCGACACGTCGCGGACCGCTCCGGCCCGCTCGGCGAAGCGGTCGTGCTCGTCGTCGTAGCCGGCCGAACAGCTTGACCAGCAGGGCGCCGCTGACGCTGAACCGCTCGGTCATGGTGGCCGACATGTCGCCGTTGAGCTGCATCTGCTCGCGGGTCAGATCGGCCAGCTTGCGACCGACGACCTTGGCCGGGATCAGGAAGATCGGCAGCATGACCAGCGCGGCCAGCGGTCAGCTGCCAGCTGAGCACGAGCATCGCCGTCAGCACCAGGACCAGGCTGATCACGTTGGACAGCACGGTGGACAGCGTCGAGGTGAACGCCTGCTGGGCGCCGATCACGTCGGAGTTGAGCCGGGAGACCAGCTTGCCGGTCTGGGTGCGGGTGAAGAAGGCGACCGGCATCCGCGACGACGTGGTCGAACACCCGGGTCCGCAGGTCGAAGATCAGGCCTTCGCCGATCTTGGCCGAGCACCAGCGCTGCACCAGTCCGAGCACGGCCTGGACGACCGCCAGCGCGGCCACGACGATGCCGAGGATGATCAACAGCCGCCGGTTGCCCGCCAGCACGCCCTCGTCGATGATCTCCTTGAACAGCAGCGGCGGGGTCACCGCGAGCGCCGAGGTGATCACCACCAGCGACACGAAGAACACGATCAGTCGGCGGTACGGCCGGGCGAACTGCAGGATCCGGCGCAGCACGCCCTTGGTCAGCCGGTGCGAGGCGACCTCAGGATCCTGCCCCATCCGGCGCATCAGACCGGCCGAGCCCCCACGCATCATCGACATCCGGTCGTACCTCCTGAACCCGGCCGCTGGAACCCAGCCCACCGTACGAGGCGACCAACGTCGCCGGGCCGAGGCGTATTCCGGACGCGACCGCCGCACCATGATCATCTCGACGGCCCGAACCGGAAGACGTCGAGGCCCGGACGCACCAGGCGTCCGGGCCCCGATCGAACGATCGCTCAGACCAAGATCAACTCTTCTTGGCCGGCGCCTTCTTGGCCGTGCTTCTTGGCCGCCGTCTTGGTGGCGGTCGCCTTGGCGGCCGCCTTGGCCGCCGTCGCCTTCGTGGCGCCGCCTTGGCCGGGGCCTTCTTGGCCGCCGTCTTCGTCGCCGCCTTGGTCGCCGTCTTGGCCGGCGCCTTCTTCGCCGCCGCCGTCTTGGTCGGCGCCGCCTTGGTCGCCGCCTTGGCCGGCGCCTTCTTGGCGGCCGTCTTCGTGGCCGCGTCTTCGTCGCCGCGGTCTTGGCCGGGCCTCTTGGCCGTCGTCTTGGCCGCCGGGCCTTGCGTCGTCTTCGCCGGCTGCTGCCTTGGCCGCCGGCTTCTTGGCGCGGTCTTCTTGGCTGGCGGTCTTCTTGGCCGGCGCGGCTGCCGCCTTCTTGGCCCCGCGGGTCGCCCCGCCGCGGCCGCGCAGGCCGACGCCGGCTTCCTTCAGCACGCCGTGCACGAAGCCGAAGGACCGGCCGGCGTCCTCGGCGATCTTGCGGATGCTCTCGCCGGCGGCGTACCGCTTGGCGTACTGGGCCGCGAGCGTGTCCCGCTGCGCCCCGGTGATCCGTGAACCCTTAGCCAATGCCTTGGCCACTGCGCCTCCTGAGTTCTGAGGTCGCTGCCGGTCAGCGACGACGTTGCCACGACCAATGATCGACCAAACCAAGATCAATGATCAACTCATTTCTAGCACGTTTTCGCGCTGTTGTTGAGTATTCGTCGACGCCGATCACGACGATGATCACCGCAATACCCGAGGATCATTGCGATTTCCCACGCGGCCGGGATCGAGGTCAGGCGAGCGAGATCAGGTCCGCGTACTCCGGGCTCCACAGGTCCTCGACGCCGTCGGGCAGCAGCAGCACCCGATCCGGGTCGAGGGCGTCCACCGCGCCCTCGTCGTGGGTGACCAGGACGACCGCGCCCGCGTAGGTCCGGATCGCGGCCAGCACCTCGGCCCGGGAGGCCGGGTCGAGGTTGTTGGTCGGCTCGTCGAGCAGCAGCACGTTGGCGCTGGAGACCACCAGCATGGCCAGCGCCAGCCGGGTCTTCTCCCCACCGGACAGGACTTTCGCGGGCTTGTCGACGTCGTCGCCGCTGAACAGGAACGAGCCGAGCACCTTGCGGACGTCGGTGTCGTTCAGCTGCGGCGCCGCGGTCTTCATGTTGGCCAGCACCGAGCGGTCGACGTCGAGCGTCTCGTGCTCCTGCGCGTAGTAGCCGAGCTCGAGCCCGTGGCCGGGCACCACCTCGCCGGTGTCGGACTCCTCGACGCCGGCCAGGATCCGCAGCAGGGTGGTCTTTCCGGCGCCGTTGAGGCCGAGCACGACGACCTGGCTGCCCCGGTCGATGGCAAGATCGACACCGGTGAACACCTCGAGCGAGCCGTAGCTCTTGCTCAGGTCGGCCGCGGTCAGCGGGGTCTTGCCGCACGGCGCCGGGTTCGGGAACCTGATCTTGGCGACCTTGTCGGTCGACCCGCTCGCCCTCGATGCCGGCCAGCAGCTTCTCGGCCCGCCGGGCCATGTTCTGCGCGGCGGTCGCCTTGGTCGCCTTGGCCCGCATCTTGTCGGCCTGGGTCATCAGCTGATCGGCCTTGCGCTCGGCGTTCTGCCGCTCGCGTTTCCGCCGCTTCTCGTCGGTCTCGCGCTGCTGGAGATAGCGCTTCCAGTCCATCGCGTAGATGTCGAGTTCGGACCGATTGGCGTCGAGATGGAAGACCTTGTTGACCGTCTGCTGCAGCAGCCCGACATCGTGGCTGATCACCAACAGCCCGCCGGAATGGCCGGCCAGAAAACTCCGCAGCCAGGCGATCGAATCGGCGTCGAGGTGGTTGGTCGGCTCGTCGAGCAGCATGGTCTGCGCGCCGGAGAAGAGGATCCGGGCCAGCTCGACCCGGCGCCGCTGACCGCCGGACAGCGTCCGGATCGGCTGGTGCAGCACCCGCTCGGGCAGGCCGAGATTGCTGGCGATCCGGGCCGCCTCCGCCTCGGCCGCGTAGCCGCCGGCCGCCGCCAGCTCCGCCTCGGCCCACGCGTACGAGGCCATGGCCTTGTCCCGCACCTCCGGTCGAGTCGTCGCCCATGGCCAACTCAGCCCGCCGCAGCCGCTCGACCACCGAGTCGAGCCCTCGGGCGGACAGGATCCGGTCCTTGGCCAGCACGTCCAGATCGCCGGTCCGCGGATCCTGCGCCAGATAGCCGATCTCGCCCGGTCCGGCTGATCGTCCCCGCCGCCGGCGCCGCCTCCCCCGACAAGATCTTGGTCAGCGTCGTCTTGCCGGCCCCGTTCCGCCCGACCAACCCGATCTTGTCCCCCGGCGCGATCTGGAAAGTGGCATGCTCCAGCAACAGCCGGGCACCCGCCCGCACCTCGACATCCTTCGCGACCAACATCAGCCCAACTCTTCCTCATGCACCGACCACAACCCAAACCGTCCACCGCAGCCACGAACGCCGCAAGTCCCCCGACCCTTCGACAAGCTCAGGGCAACGTGTGGCGCTCGGCCCACTGCTCGCAGCTGACCGCCGCCCTTCGACAAGCTCAGGGCACGAAGCGAGCCCGCGGCTGAGGGCCGCCCAGCGTTGGAGCTCAGGGCGAAGAAGCGCGACCAGCCAGGAAGTGATCGCCGACGCGGCGCGATCAGCAAGCGCACCCGGGGTCGACGGCCCAGCGAGCTGGGAGGGTCACTGCGCCGAAGCGGCGAAGCTAAAGATCTTGAATCTCGACGGTCACCGATTGTCCAACGCAATCGACGAACTCGAGGGACACGCTTCGCCGCTTCGGCGACACCGAGGACCCTCCGCAAGCTCAGGCGACGTCAGCGCTCAGACGTTGAACCCGAGAGCGCGCAGCTGATCGCGACCGTCGTCGGTGATCATCTCCATGCCCCACGGGGGCATCCAGACCCAGTTGATCACGAACTGCTCGACCAGCCCCTCCAGGGCGGTCTGGGTCTGGTCCTCGATCACGTCGGTCAGCGGGCAGGCGGCCGAGGTCAGCGTCATGTCGATGGTCAGCGAGTTGTCGTCCTCGAGGTGGCAGGCCGTAGATCAGGCCGAGGTCGACGACGTTGATGCCGAGCTCGGGGTCGACGACGTCCTTGAGCGCCTCCTCGAGATCCTCGACGGTCGGCCGGGCGCGAGGCGTGCTCGCCCAGGTCGACGGCCGGTAGTTCGTCGCGCACCAGGTCGGAGGGGCGCTGCTCGGTCTCAGTCATGCGTTGTCTCCTTATGATTCGGTCCGTTGGCTCGCAGCGCGGCGTCCTTGAACGCCGACCAGCCGAGCAGGGCGCATTTCACCCGGGCGGGGAAACGGGCGACGCCGGCGAAGGCGATGCCGTCCTCCAGCCGATCTTCATTCGGTTCGATCTCACCGCGGCCGTGCATCAGGGCCAGGAACTCGTCGTGCAGTCCCAGGCCATGATCGACATCGTGGCCGATGACCAGGTCGCTCATCACCGAGGTCGAGGCCTGGGAGATGGAGCAGCCCTGACCGTCGTACGAGACGTCGGTGACGGTGTCGCCCGTCGAGGGTGATCCGCAGGGTGACCTCGTCACCACAGCTGGGATTCACGTGGTGCACCTCGGCCGCGTACGGCTCCCGCAGTCCGCTGTGATGCTTGGCCCGATAGTGATCCAGGATGATCTCCTGGTAGAGGTCGTCGATCTTCATCAGCGGCTCCCGAAGAACTTCTGGACGTAGCGCGACACCGTCGACAAGCGCGTCGATCTCGGCCCGCGTCGTGTACAGGTAGAACGACGCCCGGGTCGACGACTGGATGCCGAAGCGTTCGTGCAGCGGCCGGGCGCAGTGGTGTCCGCCGCGGACGGCGATGCCGCGCGAATCGAGCAGCTGGCTGACGTCGTGCGGGTGGATCGGCGTCCCGTCGGCGGCGTCGACGGTGAACGAGATCGCCCCGCCGCGGTCGACCAGCTCGGCCGGTCCGAGGATCCGGACGCCGGGCAGTCCGAGCAGGCCCGTCCAGCGCGTACCGGTGATCTCCTGCTCGTGCGCGGCGATCTGGTCCATGCCGATCGCCGACAGGTACTGGGCGGCCGCGGCGAGCCCGACCGCCTGGGCGATCGGCGGCGTGCCGGCCTCGAAGCGGTGCGGCGGCGGCGCGTACGTGGAGCCGGTCATCTTGACGATCTCGATCATCTCGCCACCGCCGAGGAACGGCGGCAGCGCCGCGAGCAGGTCGTAGCGACCCCAGAGCACGCCGATGCCGGTCGGGCCGACCATCTTGTGCCCGGTGAAGGCGACCAGATCGGCGCCGAGCGAGGCGAAGTCGACCGCCAGCTGCGGCACGGCCTGCGAGGCGTCGACGACGACCGTCGCCCCGACCGCATGACCGAGCTGGGCGATCCGGCTGACCGGGTTGACCGTGCCGAGCACGTTGGACACGTACGCCGACCGAGATGATCTTGGTGCGCTCGTTGATCAGGTCCTCGGCCGCGGCCTTGTCCAGATCGAGCCGGCCCTCGTCGGTCACGTCGAACCAGCGCAGGGTCGCGCCGGACCGCTGGGCGGCCAGCTGCCACGGGACGATGTTGGAGTGGTGCTCCATCACCGAGATGACGATCTCGTCGCCGGGCCGCAGCGCCGCACCGAGCGTGTACGCGCAGAGGTTCAGCGCCTCCGAGGCGTTCTTGGTGAAGACGATCTCCTCCGAGCGGGTGGCGCCGACGAAGTCGGCGAGGATCGCCCGGGCGCTCTCGAACGCCTCGGTCGCCTCGGCGCCGAGCATGTGCATGGCCCGGGCGACATTGGCGTTGTGGTTCAGGTAATGATCTTCCATCGCCTCGACCACGACCCGCGGCTTCTGCGAGGTGTTCGCGCTGTCCAGATAGACCAGCGGATGGTCACCGGCCGTGCGTTCCAGGATCGGGAAGTCGCCGCGGATGTGCTCGACGTCGAACGGGATGGTCTCCTCGACCGCCCCGTCGGCCAGCTCGACCTCGTCGATCGCCGACGGTCGCGGGGTATTCCGCGTGACTGCGAGCTCCGTCGAGCGCTGGTTGACTCGTCATGATGATCAGACTCCGGCTTCGGCCTCGGCCGCGTCGCGCGACGTAGCGCTCGTAGCCCTCGGCCTCGAGGCGCTCGGCCAGCTCCGGTCCGCCCTCTTCGGCGACCCGGCCGGCCACGAAGACGTGCACGTAGTCCGGGGTGATGTAGCGCAGGATCCGGGTGTAGTGGGTGATCAGCAGCACGCCGCGGTCGCCCTGGGCGGAGAACCGGTTGACGCCCTCGGAGACGATCCGCAGCGCGTCGATGTCCAGGCCGGAGTCGGTCTCGTCCAAGATCGCGAAGCGCGGGTTGAGCAGCTCGAGCTGGACGATCTCGTGGCGCTTCTTCTCACCACCGGAGAAGCCCTCGTTCACGTTCCGGCTGGCGAAGTCGGTGTCCATCTGGACCCGCTCCATCGCCGTGTTGACTTCCTTGACCCAGGTCCGCAGCTTCGGCGCCTCGCCGTCGATCGCGGTCTTGGCCGTGCGCAGGAAGTTCGACACCGAGACGCCGGGCACCTCGACCGGATACTGCATGGCCAGGAAGAGACCGGCCCGGGCCCGCTGGTCGACGCTGAGGGACAACAGGTCCTCACCGTCGAGCGTCACGCTGCCCGAGGTGATCGTGTACTTGGGGTGACCGGCGATCGAGTACGCCAGGGTCGACTTGCCGGAGCCGTTGGGCCCCATGATCGCGTGGGTCTCGCCGCTGCGGATGGTCAGGTCGACGCCGCGCAGGATCTGCTTGGCGCCGGCCTCGGTGTTGACCGAGACGTGCAGGTCGCGGATTTCGAGCGTGGACATGAGTCAGGACTCCTGTAATTTCAGATGGCACTCAGCGGGGTCGGGTCGACGAGCAGGTCGCCGTCGGACACCACGCAGCGGTAGACGGGTACGGGTTGGGTGGCCGGCAGGCCCAGCGGCCGGCCGGTCCGCAGATCGAAGCGCGACCCGTGCAGATAGCACTCGATCTCGCCATCGCCGACGTCACCTTCGGACAGCGGAACGGCTGCGTGCGAGCACTGGTCGGACACGGCGTAGAACTGGTCGCCGCTGTGCACGATGGCCATCTCGACGCCGTCGACTTCGACCGGGATGGCCGATTCGGGAGCGACGTTCGGCGACCGCGCAGGCGCGGAGTGAGGCTCATCCAGACCGGCCCTTCGACAAGCTCCGACCGCGAAGCTTCGACTAGCTCAGGGCGCGACGGGGCACCGACGGTGACGGCCAGTTCGGCCTCGACCGCGGCCAGCAATTGCTCGGTGATCTCCGGGACATTGATCTTGCGGATGATGTCGGCGAAGAAGCCGTGCACGACCAGCCGGCGGGCCTCGACTCGCTGATGCCCGCGACTGCGCAGGTAGAACAACTGCTCGTCGTCGAAGCGCCCGGTGGTCGAGGCGTGACCGGCCCCGGCGATCTCGCCGGTCTCGATCTCCAGGTTGGGCACGGAGTCGGCCCGACAGCCGTCGGTGAGCACCAGGTTCTTGTTCGACTCGTAGGTCTCGATGCCTTCGGCGACCTTGCGGATCAGCACGTCGCCGATCCAGACCGCGTGCGCGCCCTGGCCCTGCAACGCGCCCTTGTAGTCGACGTTGCT
This sequence comes from uncultured Actinomycetota bacterium, assembly GCA_963711185.1. GTDB lineage: Bacteria > Actinomycetota > Actinomycetes > Propionibacteriales > Propionibacteriaceae > Microlunatus. The sequence continues at coordinate 45,565 of CAVQDD010000018.1, forward strand.
CTTGGTCCGCGGCGCGTTGTGATCGACGAACAGCCGGTTCTCCAGGTGCTGGCCGGCATCGGCGAAGTACAGACCGAGCAGTTCGGCCGAGCCGCCCGGACCGTCGTAGTTCACCGAGGTGTTCATCCGGATCAGGTCGCCGCCGAAGGCCACGGCGAGGTGGCGCAGGGTGCCGTCGCGCTTGATCACCGCATGGTGATGGGTGATGTGCACGGCGTCGCCGGCCCAGTCCTGGATCGAGGCGACGGTCAGCTGGGCGCCTTCACCGACGATGATCTCGGTGTTGTCGGCGAAGGTGGCCGAGCCCTTGAACTGCAGCACGACGGTGGCCTTGCTGAACGGCTCGGCGATGATCACCGCGTGACCCGAGCGACGCGACGTCGTTCCCGGTGCCGGTCACCGTGACGAAGGTCGGCTTGGCGACCAGCGCCTCCTTGCCGATCCGGACCACGAGGGTCTGATCGGCGGCGGCGTACGCGCGGGCACTGATCCGGTCGTTGGGCAGGTAACCGCTCGAGCCCTTGATCGGGTTGTCGCCGATGATCACCTCGGTGGTCACGTCGTCGGGGGCGTCGATCTCGACGGTGAACCGCTCACCGTCCAGCGGCGGCATCGGTGTGCAGACCGCGGAGCCGCTTCAGCGGGGTGAATCGCCAGATCTCCTCCCGGCCGGTCGGCACGGGATGATCATCGACGTCGAACGAACCTTCGGGGTGCAGGTGACTGGCGACGCGATCATTGGTTTCGATCGCGTTCGCCAGGTTGTCCAGTTTGGTGTTTGCCGGGGCGGTCAAGATCAGCCCACCGCACCTTCCATCTGGAGCTCGATCAGCCGGTTGAGCTCCAACGCGTACTCCATCGGCAGCTCACGGGCGATCGGCTCGACGAAGCCGCGGACGATCATGGCCATCGCCTCGTCCTCGCCCATGCCCCGGCTCATCAGGTAGAAGAGCTGGTCGTCGCTGACCTTGGAGACCGTGGCCTCGTGGGCCATCGACACGTCGTCCTCGCGGACGTCGACGTACGGGTAGGTGTCGGAGCGGCTGATCTGGTCGACCAGCAGCGCATCGCACTTGACGATGGACGCCGAGTGGTGCGCGCCCTCCTGGACCTGGACCAGGCCGCGGTACGACGTACGACCGCCGCCCCGGGCCACGGACTTGGAGATGATCGAGCTCGACGTGTACGGGGCGCAGTGCACCATCTTGGAGCCGGCGTCCTGGTGCTGACCCTCGCCGGCGAAGGCGATCGACAGCGTCTCGCCGCGCGAGTGCTCGCCCATCAGGTAGACGGCCGGGTACTTCATGGTCACCTTGGAACCGATGTTGCCGTCGATCCATTCCATGGTCGCGCCGGCTTCGCAGGTGGCCCGCTTGGTCACCAGGTTGTAGACGTTGTTCGACCAGTTCTGGATGGTCGTGTAGCGGCAGCGCGCGCCCTTCTTGACGATGATCTCGACCACGGCGCTGTGCAGCGAGTCGCTGCTGTAGATCGGCGCGGTACAGCCTTCGACGTAGTGCACGTACGCGCCCTCGTCGACGATGATCAAGGTCCGCTCGAACTGACCCATGTTCTCGGTGTTGATCCGGAAGTAGGCCTGCAGCGGGATCTCCACGTGCACGCCCTTCGGCACGTAGATGAACGAGCCGCCGGACCAGACCGCGGTGTTCAGCGCGGCGAACTTGTTGTCACCGACCGGGATCACCGTGCCGAAGTACTCCTTGAACAGCTCCGGGTGCTCCTTGAGCGCGGTGTCGGTGTCGAGGAAGATCACGCCCTGCTTCTCGAGCTCCTCGTTGATCTTGTGATAGACCACCTCGGACTCGTACTGGGCGGCCACACCGGAGACCAGCCGGGCCTTCTCCGCTTCCGGGATGCCCAACTTGTCGTAGGTGTTCTTGATGTCGGCCGGCAGGTCGTCCCAGGTCGCCGCCTGCTTCTCGGTCGAGCGGACGAAGTACTTGATGTTGTCGAAGTCGATGTCCTCGAGCTCGGCACCCCAGGTCGGCATGGGCTTGCGACCGAACAGCCGGTGACCCTTGAGTCCGCAGGTCGAGCATCCACTGCGGCTCGCTCTTCAGCGCGGAGATGTTGGCGACCACCGCGGGGGTGAGTCCGCGCAGCGCCGTCGCGCCGGCGACATCGGAGTCGGACCAGCCGTACTCGTAGCGGCCGAGGGCGGCCAGATGCTGATCCTGGGTCTGACCGGTGCCGACAAAGCCGGTGGTGGTCGGGTCCTGGGTTTGAGTCATATCGATCAGCCTTCCTGATTGCGTGCTTCGGTGATCTTGATCTTCGGGAATGTGGGTCGTGCCGGACGCACGCGGACGGTGGCCGGAGGCACGCGGGACGTGAGTCGTGCAGACGCCGTCGCCGTGGGCGATGGTGGCCAGCCGCTGGACGTGCACGCCGAGGATCCGGGAGAACGCTTCGGTCTCGACCTCGCACAGCTGCGGGAACTTCTCGGCCACGTGGGCGACCGGGCAGTGGTGCTGGCAGAGCTGCTCGCCGAGAGCCGACGGCAGGGTGGAGGCGACATAGCCCTCGTCGCTCAGCGCCTGGGCCAGAGCCTGGGCCGGCGTCGTCTCGTCATCGGCGGCGGCGACCTTGCTCGCGTAGCGCTGCTCGACGTCGGCCATCCGCGATTCGGCGAACTTGGTCACCGCCTCGGGTCCGGAATGCTCGGCCAGGAATTCCAGCGCGGCGACGGCCAGGCTCGTCGTACGCGGTGTAGAACTCGGCCCGACCGGCGTCGGTCAGCACGAAGTCCTTGGCCGGACGGCCCCGGCCGCGGGCCCCGTAGACCCGCTGATCGCGGGCCTCGACCTGACCGGCCGCGAGCAGGGTGTCCAGATGCCGGCGGATACCGGCCGGGGTGAATCCGAGGCGGGCGCTCGAGCTCAGCCGCGGTGGACGGACCGTGCTCGAGAATCGAGCTGAGCACGCGGCGCCGGGTCGACGCATCCTGTTCGGGCGTCACCCCGCCGACCGTGGGCACAGTCGTCTCGGTTTTCACAACACCAGTGTGCTCTTATTAGCTTGACTCATTCAAATAAGGACTGCCTTAGTGACCGGACGGTCGCCGCTGCCACACTGCTGCCATGTCCGACCTGGCTGACTCCTCGGACGGCCTGCTCGGTGACGTCCGCGACCGCGTCGAGGAACTGATCGACACCTATCGGGCCGATCTGCTGGCCACCGTGGACGGCCTGACCGAGGACGAGGTCCGATTGCGGCTGGTGCCGTCCAAGACCACCTCTGCTCGGTCTGATCAAACACATGACCTATGTGGAGGGCGTCTGGTTCGACCAGGCCGTGACCGGGCAGCACGTACAGCGAGATCGGAATCGCCTCGACACCGGACCGTTCGTTCACCTGACCCGGGTCGACACCATCGAGTCGATCGCGACAGGCCTATCGCCGGCGCATCGACGGATTCCCGTCCGGTGATGGCCGGCCTCGACTTCGGTACCGTCGTCGAGGGTCGCGGGTCGAAGCCGGTCTGGGCGCTGCAACTCCAGGTCCTCCGCGAGATGGCGCAGCACACCGGGCACGCCGACATCCTGCGCGAGCAGATCCTGGCGACGAAGGGACAGATGACGATGTACGACGCGGTGCTGTTCGATCTGCTGACCGGACTGGTCGACTCCTGGTCGCTGTGGAACCGGGTGGCCGGCGATGCCGAGACCGGTCGGCGCTGGCGGCTGCGCTACCTGGAGGTGGGCTACGCGACCGGCGCCTACCGGCCGTACGAGGAGTTGGTCGCCGAAGCGGCCGAGGCCGGAGGGACTGCCGGATCGGCTGGCCGACGATCTGGTCCAGCGACTGGGACACCTGTCGCCGTGGCCGGAGACCGCCGACGTGCTCCACGAGCTGTCCGGCCAGGTCAAGATCGGCATCGTCACCAATTGCTCGGTCGACCTGGGCCGGCGGGCCGTCGCCAAGTCTGGGCGCGCCGGTCGATGTGGTGCTCACCGCCGAGGAGATCGGCTTCTACAAGCCGCGACCCGGAGGCGTACCGGGCCGGGCTGGCCGCGCTGGGGAGCTCGGTCGAGCGGACGCTGTTCGTCGCCGGATCGCCGTACGACCTGTCCGGGGCCGCCGGGGTCGGGCTCGACGTGTGGTGGCACAACCGGGCCGGACTGGACCGGGGCGACCGGCCGGCGCCGGTGGCCGAGCACGACTCGTTGCGATCCGTTGCCGGCCTTCCTCGCTGGGTCGGAACCGGACTGATTCAGTCGAGGACGTCGGCCAGGTCGAACTTGACCGGCTCCTCCAACTGTTCGTAGGTGCAGGATCGCGGTTCCCGGTCGGGTCGCCAGCGGTTGAACTGGGCGGTGTGCCGGAAGCGGACGCCCTCCATGTGCTCGTAACGCACCTCGACGACCAGGTCGGGTCGCAGCGGGATGAAGGACAGGTCCTTGCCGTTGTTCCACCGGCTGCCGACGCCGGCCTGCGGCGTTCGCGCGCCCTCGAGTTGCTTGGCCCAGGCCCACGGATGGTCGTCGAAGGTGGTGATCATCGGCTGCAACTCGGTGAACAGTTCCTTGCGCCGCGCGGCCGGGAAGGCGCCGATCACCCCGACCGACACGAGCTCGCCGTCGTCGTTGTAGAGCCCGAGCAGCAGCGAGCCGATGCTCTCGGCATCGGCCTTGTGCACCCGGTAGCCGGCGACCACGCAGTCGGCGGTGCGCTCGTGTTTGATCTTGAACATCACCCGCTTGTCCGGCTGATAGCCGATCGCGGTCGGCTTGGCCACCACCCCGTCCAGCCCGGCACCCTCGAACTGGCTGAACCATTCCTGGGCCTCGGCGGGGTCAGCGGTCACCTTGGTCAGATGGATCGGCGCCTGCGCGTCGGCCAGGGCCTGCTCCAGCAGCGGCCCGCCGCTCGGCGAAGGGGCGACCGGTCAGATCGTCGTCCCCGAGGGCCAGCAGATCGAAAGCCACGAACCGGGCCGGTGTCTTCTCCGACAGCATCTTGACCCGGGACGCGGCCGGATGGATCCGCTGCTGCAGCACCTCGAAATCCAGCCGATCGCCGCTCTCGCCGATCACGATGATCTCGCCGTCGATCACCGCCCGCTCGGGGAAGTTGGCCTTGACCGCCTCGACCACCTCGGGGAAGTAGCGGGTCATCGGCTTCTCGTTGCGGCTGCCGATCTCCACCTCGTCACCGTCGCGGAAGATGATCGACCGGAAGCCGTCCCATTTGGGCTCGTAGCTGAGATCGCCTTCGGGGATGCCCTTCACCGATTTGGCCAGCATGGGTTTCACGGGCGGCATCACCGGCAGGTCCATGGGCTCATTCTGACCCTCCGGTGATCAGTAGATCATCAGACCCGTTCCCCAGCCGGCTCCGGCCTGGGACGTCACCGGGATCACGACGGCCGGCGAATCGAGCACCAGCACCCGACCCACGTTCTTCCGCGACCCGCTGTCCCGACCGGGGACTCCGACCATCAGGCTCTCGCTGCAGATGTCCTCGCTGCCGTTGCAGATCTCGACGAGCGAGGCTCCGAACCGGTCGCCCGAGCGGGCGGCTCCCGGCACGCCAGGACTGTTCTCATCCCGACACCGTGCGCGGAGCCCGCCGCGGACGGTGAAACCCGCCGGGTCGAGGGTGCACACAGCACCGGCGTCCTTCGCCGATCCGACGTCTTCGGCCGGGATGCCGATGTGGTTTCCGTAGAGCGCGCTGCCCAGCCGATCGCCGGATTCACTGGTTCCCGGGAAACCCGGGCTGTCAGCGCTGATCGTGGACGGGAACGGGGTCCAGCTCACGACGGGCGGTTCTCGTCGGTCGACGTCGTGTAGAACATCGAGACCGCGCCCGCCCGGCGAGCCCGGCCGAGCTTCTCGTCCGGGGCTGACACCAGGACTCCTACATGAGTGTCGTCATCGAGGCGAAGATCGCCGATGGCACTGACCACGGCGCCGAAATGATCACCGCGTTCGGCCGCGCCCGGCACTCCTGGACTGTTCTGGCTGTACGCGAGCGCCGCGCCGCCCGGCCCGAGGAGCGTCACCGATCCGGCGTCGACGATCTTGCCGACGTCCTCGCCGGGAGCGCCGACGGCGAGCCACCTCGAATCGGTGACGGCCAACGCCGCGCCGAAGCGGTCGCCGGTCTCGGCCAGGCCCGGTGCGCCCGAGCCTTGGCTGAGGATCGTGTCGAGCGAGAAGGCGATCTGATCAGCCTCCACGATCACCACCGCGCCGGCCTGCTTCCGCCCGTTCACCGCGACGCCGGGGGCGCCGACGACCAGCCGGCTGTCGGGCTGACCCTGGGCCGTGAGCCGGGGCCACCAGGCCAGCGACGAGCCGAAACCCGCGCCCCGGGTCGGCCGGCCCCCGAGACTGAGCTGGGTGAGGCGAACGGCCGACGCCACCTGCCCGCGCCACAGCACATAGACAGCGCCGGCGCCCGGCACCCCGTCGATCGGCGTACCCGGGGCACCGATCGCGATGTCGGAGGATCCGTCGTCGTCGAAGTCGCCGATCAGCACCGATGCGCCGAAGCGGGCGTCGGCATCATCGTCGAAGGTGAGCGAACCGGCCGTCACCATCTCGCTGCGTCGATCGCTCTGGATGGCTCGCCTGGTCAGCTGGACCGCCCCGGCGTCGCGGAGGCGACCGACGTCCCAGCCGGGCGCGCCGACCACCACGTCGGTGGTGCAGTCGCCACTCCAGTCGGGCACCGCGCTGGCGTCGCAGCCGTTGTCGGGCAGCGGCACGTGGGCCGCGGCCGGCGGTCCGACCAGCAGTGCAGCTGTCAGAACGAAGCCTGCACTCAGCCAGCCGAGCGAAGTTGGGCGCATGGGGGTCTCCTGGGGGAAGGGGCCGTTCAAGAAGCCTGCACCCCGAGCAGCGCGTCCGGCCAGACCTGGACCCCGCAGTACGTAGATCTGCGTACGCCGGAGAACGAAATGTCGGCGCGGTGCTGGATGATCGGCGAGTGGCGCAGACGAACTGGAGCGGGACGTACACCTTCCGGGCCCGGACCTGGCATCGACCGACGACTGTCGATCAGCTCCAGGAGTTGATCGGTCGGTCCGCCGGCCCGTTGCATGCCCTCGGCACCCGACACTCGTTCAACAGCGTCGGTGATGCGGCCGAGATCATCGAGATCACCGGTCTGACCGGTGAGCTGATCCTGGACGAGGCGCAGGGAACGGTCCGGGTGCCGGCGGCGACCCGCTACGGCGATCTGGCGAGCTGGCTGCACGCGCGGGGCTGGGCGCTGGCCAATCTCGCGTCGCTGCCGCACATCAGCGTGGCCGGCTCGGTGGCCACAGCGACCCACGGCTCGGGCAACGGCAACCAGACGCTGGCCTCGGACGTGGTGGCGATGACCCTGGTCGCCGGCACCGGAGAAGTGGTGACGCTGTCCGAGGGCGACGAGGGCTTCGGCGGCGCCGTCGTCCATCTCGGTGCGCTCGGCGTGGTCACCGAGCTGACCTTGAAACTGCAACCGACCTTCGACGTCCGGCAGGACGTCTATCTCGACCTGCCCTGGGACGCCCTGACCGGCGACTTCGAGGCGGTGCTGGGGAGCGGCTACAGCGTCAGCGCCATCACCGACTTCGCCCATCCGACGCGTCGACCTGCTCTGGGTGAAGACCCGATTGCGCGACGGTGAACCGACCGCGATGCCGGCCGAACTCTTCGGAGCCGTCGCCGCCACGGAGAAGATGCATCTGACCCGGGGCAACGACCCGACCTTCACCACCCCGCAGCTGGGCGAGGTCGGCCCGTGGTCGGACCGGCTGTCCCACTTCCTGCTGGAGTTCACCCCCAGCAGCGGGGCCGAGATCCAGACTGAGTATCTGATGGACCGGCAGCATGCGCCGGCGGCGATCGAGGCGCTGCGCGGACTGGGCGGGCCCATCGCCGCCCTGGTCAAGAGCGCCGAGATCCGGACGATGGCCGCCGACGAGCTCTGGTTGAGTTCGGCGTACCAGCGGCCGACCTTCGGGGTGCATTTCACCTGGCAGCCCGACGAACCGGCCGTCCGCGCGGTGGTCGACCGGATCGAGCAGGCGCTGGCCCCGTTCGCCCCGCGGCCGCATTGGGCCAAGCTGTTCGGACCCGGGCACGACTTCGCCGCGCTCTATCCCCGGCTCGCCGACTTCGCTGCCCTGGTCGGGCGCTACGACCCGGAGGGCCGGTTCGCTTCGGCGTTCGTCCGGAGGGTGCTGAACAACTCATAGACTGCCTCGGTGCCCGCCCTGCTGGTCGACGACCTCGTCGTCAGCTTCGGCGATCGGCGGGTGCTCGACCGGCTTGAGCCTGCGGGCCGAGCGGGCGGCGATCACCGCGGTCCTCGGGCCCGAACGGGGCCGGCAAGACCACCCTGATCCGCTGCTGCACCGGCCTGCTGTCGCCCCGACTCGGGCCGGATCGAGGTGCTCGACGACCGGCCGGGGTCGGCGGCCAACGCGGCCCGGGTCGGCCTGATGCCGCAGAGCACCGGCGCCTGGTCCGGGATCAAGGCGGCCGAGCTGCTGACCTACCTGGCCGGGCTGTACGCCCATCCGCTGCCGGTCGGCGCCCTGATCGACCGGCTCGGCATCACGAACTTCGCGCGTACGCCGTACCGCCGGTTGTCCGGCGGTCAGCAACAGGCGGTCAATCTGGCCGGCGCCCTGATCGGCCGGCCGGAACTGGTCTTCCTCGACGAGCCGACAGCCGGGATGGACCCGCACGCGCGGCTGGCCACCTGGGAGTTGCTGCGCGAACTGCGCGCCGCCGGGGTCGGGGTCGTGCTGACCACCCACGCGATGGAGGAGGCGGAGGCGCTGGCCGACGCGGTGTTCATCGTCGACGACGGATCCGTCCAGGTCTGCGGGACCGTCGCCGAGCTGACCACCGGCGGCCAGCGGATCGAAGATGTCTATCTCGCCCACACCCGACCGCGGATCGCCTCGTGACAGCGCGCTCGACCTGTCCCCCGCCCCGGGCGCGGCCCCGGCCGGTCTGCGGATCCGGCGGCACGCGATGGTCGAGACGAAACTGTTGATCCGCAACGGTGAGCAACTGCTGATCGCGCTGGTCATCCCGCTGGGCATCCTGATCGTCGGTCACGCACTGGGCGGCCGGTTCGGCGACCTGCGCACCCTCGCCCCGTCGGTACTCGCCGTCGCGCTCTGGTCGTCGGCCTTCACCTCGGTGGCCATCGCGACCGGCTTCGAGCGCCGCTACGGCGTCCTGGAGCGACTGGCCGCGACCCCACTGGGCCGGACCGGGCTGTTGGCCGGCAAGGCCACCGCGGTGACCATGATCGTTCTCGGCCAGTTGGTGATCTTGTCGGTGGCCGCGCGTGCTGCTCGGCTGGCGACCGTCGTTCACTCCGGCCTCGGCGGTCTTCGCCGTGCTGGTGGCGATCCTGGCCTCGGCCACCTTCGTCCTGCTGGGTCTGCTGCTGGCCGGCCGGCTGAGCGCCGAGGCCACCCTGGCCCTGGCCAATCTGATCTTCGTGGTGTTGCTGGCCGCGGGTGGCCTGGTCGTCCCGGTGACCTCGTACGTCCCGGCGGTCCAGCCGATCGTGGCCCTGCTCCCGACCGCGGCCCTCGGCACCGGTCTGCGGGCGGCGGCGGTCGGGGACGACGGCCGCTCGCGCCGGTGCTGATCCTGCTGGTCTGGCTGATCCTGGCCGCTCTCGGTGTACGGAAGGGTTTCCGATGGACCTCCTGAACGTCGTCCGCGGCCCGGTCGCCCTGCGGCGCTGGGCGGTGGCCTCGCTGGTCATGAACATGGTGATCGTGGTGACCGGCGGCTCTGGTCCGGCTGACCGGCTCCGGGCTGGGTTGCCCCACCTGGCCGCGCTGCACCGACGACTCCTACATCACCCATCCGGCCCTCGGCATCCACGGCGCGATCGAGTTCGGCAACCGACTGCTGACCTTCGTGTTGATCATCGCCGCGCGTGCTCACCTTCGCCAGCGCGCTGATCAACCGGCGGCATCGGCGGCTGACCGCGGTGATGGCCTTCGGCATCCCGTTCCAGGGCGTGATCGGCGGGATCACCGTGCTGACCCAGCTCAATCCGTACGTGGTCGCGCTGCATCTGCTGCTGTCCCTGGTGCTGATCGCGCTGTCCGTCTGGCTGGTCCGGCTGACCCGTGACCTGCGTCCGCTCCCCGCGTCCGGGCTCGGTCTGGTCGCGGCCCGGGTCGCCTTCGTCGCGATGTGGCTGGCCGTCTGGCTGGGCACGGTGGTGACCGGCAGCGGTCCGCACGCCGGTGACGACCAGGCCCCGCGCAACGGTCTGAACGGCGGGCTGGTCACCCAGCCTGCACGCGTACGCGGTGTACGCCAGCGATCGGCGCCACCCTGGTCGCCGTGGTCCTGCTGCGATCGCCGGGCCGCGTTGCTGCTGGTCGGCGGTGGAGATCGTCCAGGCCGAGCATCGGCATCACCCAGTACCGACTCGGCCTGCCCATCGGCCTGGTCATCGCTGCACCTGCTCGGCGCCTGCCTGGCCATCGCCGCGGCGACCAATCTGCACCTGTCCGTCGTCAGCGCCCGGCGTCGGTCGCTCAGAGGTGGTCGCGGGCCCACAGTGCCGCACTCGTCCGATCAGACACTCCGATCCGACGAAACACGCTCACCAGATGCACCTTCACCGTCCGTTCGGTGATCCCGAGGGCGCGGCCGATCTGCTTGTTGGCCAGGCCCTGCGCGACCAGGGTGAGCACCTGCCGTTCGCGCGGACTGAGCTCGGACCCCGCGGCCGGGGTCACCGGGGCCGGGGCGGCCGCTGAGGGCAGCAGGTTCTTGGCCACCCGCGGATCCAGCGGGGCGTTGGCCGGCCGCGGCGGCCCGGACCGCGGCCACCAGATCGCGGGGATCGCAGTCCTTCAGCAGATAGCCGACCGCGCCGGCGTTCAGCGCTTCGGTGACCCGGTCCCGATCGGAGAACGAGGTCAGCACGACGATGTTGGTGGCCGGCGCCTCGGCCAGCACCGAGCGGGTCGCGCCGACCCCGTCGAGCACCGGCATCGACAGGTCCATCAAGATCACGTCCGGGTGCAGCTCGCGGGACCGTTCGATCGCCTGCTGCCCGTCCGCCGCCTCACCGACGACGGTGATCCCGTCGGCGGTGGCCAGCAGGGCCGCCAGACCGGCGCGGACCAGCTGATGGTCGTCGACCAGCAGGACACCGATCACGAGGGCCGGACCCGCAACTGCCAGCGGGCTCCGGCGCCCGGCGCCGACATCACCCGCAGTTCGGCGTCCGCCGCGCTGACGGCATCGGTCAGCAGCCGCATCCCGAAGTGGCCGGGGAGCGGGCGGAGGTCGCGGGGGTCGAAGCCGACGCCGTCGTCGCTGACCTCGAGCAGCACCATGGCGTCGTCGCGCCGCAGCTCGACCCGGACCATCCCGGCCCGGGCGTGCTTGGCCGCGTTGCGCAGCAGTTCCTGAGCGGTCCGGAAGATCAACTTCTGGTCGTCGGCCGACAGCTCCGGCAGATCGTCGGCGATGTCGAGGCTGACCGCGATGGTCCGGCCGCGGAGCGTGCCGACCAGATCGGTCAGGGCCGGAGCGAGACCGGTGTCGGCCAGACTCGGCGGGTAGATGTCGACCAGCAGGGACCGGAGGCCGCCGATGCTGCCGCGGACCGCATTGGTGGCCAGTCGCAGCGAATCGGCCAGTTGGCGATCGCCGCGCTGACCGGCCTGTTCGGCGGCTCCGGCCACCACGAACGAGGTGGCCGCGAGTTCCTGGACCACCCCGTCGTGCAGGGTGGCCGCGATCCGCCGGCGTTCCTGATCCGAGGCGTCCAGGGCGTGCTGCAGCAGCGTTTCGCGCTGCGCCTGAGCGGCCCGCAGTCGGTCCAGCAGCCGCCAGAGCACCGGCAGCAGCAGCACGACCATGATCAGCAGACTGGAGAAGGTCACGCCGGCGAAGCCGCGCCACAGATCCCGGGCTCGCGAGTCGACCTGGCTGTACGGCGCGTACGTCTCGAACAGCAGCGTCTGCCCGCTCGGCGTCCAGACCGGGCGGTAGACCTCGAGCAGCTTGCCCTGACCCCGCTCGTACGCGTTCTCCGGCTCGTCGAGATCGGAGACCTCGGCCCGGGTGGCCGGATGCTCGAGCACCTCACGCTCGTCCTCGCCGAGCGGGTAGGTCTGGCCGATCAGCCGGGATTCGTCGGAGTAGACGATGCGGCCGTCCGGGGTCCAGAACTTGACCCGGACGATCGACTCGTTGAGCACGTGTTCGCGGATGACGTGGTCCAACGCGGCCAGGGCGGCCGGGTCGCCGTCCACCACCCCGTCGGTCAGCTCGGGCTGGACGACGGCGTCGGCCAGCACCGCCGTCGTCTGGGCGGCCGAGTTCACCGCCTCGCGCTCGGCCATCTTGCGACTGGCCACCGCGCCGATCAGACCCACGGTGATGATCACCGCCGCAGCCATGGCCACGACCTGCAGATAGATCTGACGCGCCCGCAGCGGCCGGTCGTCGGGTTCCGCCGAGCGGCGACCCGCCGCCAACACCCGGAGCCGGGGCGCGGCGGGGGTCGGCGGCTCGACGACGGTCGCGGTCAGGACCGTGGCCTTCTCGTCCTCGGGATTCATCGGGGATCAGTCGTCATCGCCGCCGTGCCCTGATCCCGAACGATCGTCGCCGCCGCCGTGTCCCGATCCGGAGCGATCGTCGTCCCCGCCCCGGCCGCGGCCACGACCGCGGCGGCCGTCGGAGTCTTCATCGCTGCCCCGGCCCTCGGCCTCGGTCGCCCGGCCGGTCGGCACCGGTGCGGCACTGACCGTCTCGACCGGCTGCAGTGCGGCCGGTTCCGGGCGGTCCTCGACGCTCGGCTCACCGCTCGGGTCGCTGGTCGGCGTCACGGTCTGCGCCTGGGTCGGGATCTGCACGGGCACCGGTCGGGTCAGAGGTGGTGTTCCCCACCATCCCCCAGGCGAACGGCACCACGGCGATCAAGGCGCCGATCACCATCAGCATCGCCCGTTTCATCGCCCTCGCACTTCCGTTCTGGTGGACCGGGTCGGGTTCCCCCGGGTCACAGGGTGACCTTGCCGGAGCATACCCGCGAACCGCGGGTCGCCTTGGCTTTGATGGTGTCCTGCCCGGCCCGGTTGGCGGTCCGCTTCTCCATCGAGAACGAGCCACTGGGTGCCTTCGTGGTCTTGTGCCCGGAGACGATCCGGTCGCCGTTGTGGTACACCTTCACGGCCCAGCGCTGGCCGGCCTTGTTGGTGTCCACCTCGAATTCGTACTCGATCAGGCCGTCGTCGTGCTTGGCCTTGAGCTTCCAGGTTCCGCTGCCGCCGTCGCAGTTGCCGCGGGCGATCACCCGGTCATCGTGGCCGTGGCTGGCCTGGGCCGGGGTGGCCGTGGCCACCAGGGTGCCCAGGGTCAGCGCCGAGGTGAGCGCGAGTCCGGTGATCCGCATGGTCTTGTTCATCTGACGTTTCCTTCCGAAGTGGTTCGTTGTCGTCAACGAGCCTCGTCGGTGGACCGGGTGCCCACAATTGTCCGTTCGGCTTAGTACTCGCCGCTAAGCCGTGCGGCGACGGCCTGTGCCCCGTCCGGCGTCATGATCACCGAGTAGTGGTTGTGGTCGTCGACCATGATCACGTCGAGGTCCGGCAACCGCCGACGCCACTGCGCGAGCACGTCGGGCGGATAGAGCCCGGGCGTCTGATCGAGCAGTCCGCGCGGCACGACGATCATCGTCAGTCGGGCGGCGCAACCGGTCCAGGCCCGGGTCGTCGTAGCCGGCGGCGAACTGTTCGCGGGCGTCGGTCATCACGGCCTCGGCCGAGACCGACGACCGCAGGGTCGGGCGGCGCACCGACCAGGTCGTAGTCCAGGTACGCCTCGAGCGGCCGGGTTCCATCGTCTGCAGGGCCGGGTGCTCTCGCCAGAAGTCCCGATGGTCCTCGATCGAGCTGAAGGTGCGGGTCAGACGGTGGAGGGCCGGGCCGAGGGTGTCGGCGACGATCCGGTCGACGTCGGCGTCGGGACCGACGACGAACGGCAGTCCGCCGTCGACCAGGGTGACCTCGGTGACGAGCTCCGGATGCCGGGCGGCGAACTCGACGGCCACGAAGCCGCCCATCGAATGACCGACGACCGGCAGCGCTCCGGCGTCGAAGCGTTCGACGACCGCGGCCAGATCCGCTGCGTGGGCGGCCATCCCGTACGGGCCGGGCAACTCGCCACTCCGCCCGCGGCCCCGGAGGTCAGGCGCGATGATCCGGACCTGCGGCAGCTCGTCGGCGACCGACTGCCAGGCCAGGTGGTTCGCGGTGATCCCGTGCACGGCCAGCACCGTGCTGGTCGGCGAACGGATTCCAGACCCCCACGGCCAGCCGACCGCCGGCCACCTCGACCTCGGCGCGGTGATAGCGCGGGACCGGCGTGATCAGGATCGTCCCGGGTCCGGGTGCCCGCTCGCGACCAGGCGTTCGAGTCCAGCGTGCAGGTGCGGGATGACGGCTTCGGACTCCGGCTTCATGATCACGCTGCGCAGGATCCGGCCGGTCGGGGCGTCGACGGTGACCTGGTGGCCGCGCCGGGCCAGGGCGTCGGGGGTGACGGTGTAGGTGGCGACGAAGATCGACTCCGCCGGCGGCGGGGCCATCCCGGCCGACGAGCACGTGGGCCGACAACCGATCGATCTCGGTCAAGCGGCCCGGCGGCCGGGAAGTAGCTGAGGATGTCCAGTTCGGGCGGCTGGTAGAGCCGGAGCGCGTCGGATTCCTTGATCAACTCCGCCCAGGCCAGCGCCGCCCGTCGACCGGGCCGCAGCACCTGACCGAGACCGGCGGCGGTCGGCGGCAGCAGCCGGAAGGTCAGCCACAGCGCGGCGGCGGCCGCGCCGGCCCGCGAGCACTCCAACGAGATCTCGCCCAGGTGCAATTCGTCGGAGGTGAAGTAGGTGTAGGGCGAATCGTGCAGATAGTGCTGGGCCACCCGCGGGTCGGCGAAGATCACCGCGCCGCAGCCGTAGGGCTGCAACCCGTGCTTGTGCGGGTCGATCACCACCGAATCGGCCTGGGCGATCGCGGCGAACGGTGCCGCGAGCCACCCCGTCGGCCGTGTCGTCGGCGATCACGGTGAAGAAGCCGCCGTACGCGGCGTCGATGTGGACCCGGGCGCCGTAGCTGCGGCACAACGGCACGGCCTGGTCGATCGGGTCGATCGCCCCGAGTCCGGTGGTGCCGGCGGTCAGCACGACGGTGCCGACGTCGCCGGTCCGCAGCGGCGATCTCCAGACGCGTCCAGGTCCATCCGGCCGGCCGCGTCGGTCGGCACCGCGGTAGGCCGGAATGCCGAGCAGATGGCTCATCCGGCCGTGCGTGTAGTGCGCGTCGGCGCTGTGCGGCGATTCCCTTGCCCGGATGGGTTTCCCGGGCGATGAACAGGGCCTCGAGATTGGCGATCGTGCCGCTGCTGGTCAGATGACCGAGATGATCACCGAAGCCGAACATCCCGGCCAGTTGCGGCGACGACCTCCTTCTCCATGCCGCGCGGTCGCCGGCCCGCCGTCCAGCGCGTGGTTGTTCGGATTGATCAACATCGCCGACAGGTAGCCGACGATCGGCCGCCGGGTGGGGCGGCTTGAGCATCTGGCCGACGTAGCGCGGATGGAAGAACGGGTAGTTGTTCCGCAACCGGTCGAGCAACTCAGGCTGCGCGGCGGCGAAATCCGACGGATCGACCGCCATCGAGGGATGGATCGCGAACGCGCCGTATTCGGCCATCCAGTCCTGGATGGCCGAGACGCGACGCCGCCAGTTGCTCGAGTCAGCTCAGAGCTTGATGCCGACATACTTGGTTTCCAGGTACTCCTCGATGCCCTCGGCGCCGCCCTCGCGACCCAGACCCGAGGCCTTGACCCCGCCGAACGGCGCGGCCGGGTTGGACACGATGCCCTGGTTGATCGCGACCATGCCGGTCTGCAGACCCTCGGCCACCCGGATGCGCCCGGGTCAGGTTCTGGGTGAACGCGTACGCGACCAGGCCGTACTCGGTGTCGTTGGCCATGGCCAGACCCTCGTCGTCGTCGGCGAACGTGCTGATCGGCGCGACCGGGCCGAAGATCTCCTCCCGGAAGATCTTGGCCTGGGTCGGCACGCCGGTCAGCACGGTCGGCCGGTAGAAGTAGCCGGCCCGGTCCAGCCGCTCGCCGCCGGTCAGCACGTCGGCGCCGTGCTCGACCGCGTCGCCGACCAGTTCGGTGACCTTGTCGATCGGCGCTCTGGTCGATCAGCGGCCCGACCTTGACCCCGTCCTCGATGCCCGGCCGACGGTCAGCTCGCCCATCCGGGCGGCGAACCGGGCGGCGAACTCCTCGGCCACCGACTCGTGCACGATGAACCGGTTGGCCGCGGTGCAGGCCTCGCCGATGTTGCGCATCTTGGCCAGCATCGCGCCCTCCACCGCGGCGTCCAGATCGGCGTCGGCGAAGACCAGGAACGGCGCGTTGCCGCCCAGTTCCATCGAGATCTTCAGCACCTGCTGGGCCGACTGCTCGATCAGCCGCTGGCCGACCCCGGTCGACCCGGTGAAGGTGAGCTTGCGCAGCCGCGGGTCGGCGATGATCGGCGCCGAGACCGCGCCGGAGTGCGACGTGGTGATCACGTTGACCACCCCGTCCGGCAAGCCGGCCTCGGCCAGGATGGCCGCCAGGGCGAGGGTGGTCAGCGGGGTCTGGGCGGCCGGCTTGATCACCACGGTGCAGCCGGCGGCCAGCGCGGGCCCGATCTTGCGGGTGCCCATGGCCAGCGGGAAGTTCCATGGCGTGATCGCGAAGACCGGTCCGACCGGCTGCTTCATGGTCAGCAGCCGGGTGCCGCCGCTCGGCGCGATGGAGTATCGCCCGGCGATCCGAACGGACTCTTCGGAGAACCACCGCAGGAACTCCGCCCCGTACGTCAGCTCGGCCTGGGATTCGGCGAGCGGCTTGCCCATCTCGAGGGTCATCAGCAAGGAGATGTCGTCCTTGCGCTCGACCAGCAGCTCGAACGCCTTGCGGAGGATCTCGCCGCGCGCCCGGGGGTCGGTGGCCGCCCACTCGGACTGGACACCGGCGGCGGCGTCCAGCGCCTCGATCCCCTGCGCGGGCGTGGCATCGGCGACGGCGCACAGCGGCTCGCCGGTGGCCGGGTTCTCGACCTTCAGGGTGTCCGCCGTCGAGACCTGCTGTCCGTTGATCAACAGGTCCTTGGGCACCGCCGTCGAGGACCCGGGTGATGTCGGCGTCGGTGATGCTCATGATCAAGATCCTCCGAGGAGCGAATCGATGACGGACTCGAGGATGTCGAGGCCTTCGGTCAACAGGTCGTGTCCGATCACCAGGGGCGGCAGGAAGCGCAGCACATTGCCGTTGGTTCCCGCCGTCAGCACGACCAGGCCCTCGGCGTGGCACGCCGCGGGCGATCTGTCCGGTCAGCGCCGCGTCGGGCCGACCGGTGTCGGGATCGACGAGTTCGATCGCGACCATCGCACCCCGGCCGCGCAGGTCACCGATCGCCGGATACCGGCTGCGCAGCGCGCTCAGCCGGTCGATCATGATCATCTCGATCGCGCCGGCCGCCGCCGGGAGGTCGAGTTCGCGCATGGTCGCGATCGCCCCCAGGGCTGCGGCACAGGCGACCGGGTTCCCGCCGTACGTACCGCCCAGGCCACCGGCGTGCACGGCATCCATCACCTCGGCGCGGCCGGTGACCCCGGCCAGTGGCAGTCCGCCCGCCATCCCCTTGGCCGTGGTGACCAGATCGGGCACGATGCCCTCGTGCTCGCAGGCGAACCACTCGCCCGTCCGGCAGAAGCCGGTCTGGATCTCGTCGGCGATGAACAGGATCTCGTTGGCCCGGCACCAGTCGGCGATCGCCGGCAGGAAGCCCGGCGCCGGGACGACGAATCCACCTTCACCCTGGATCGGTTCGATGATCACCGCCGCGACGTTGCCGGCGCCGACCTGACTGGTGATCATCTCGATGGCCCGGGCGGCGGCCGGCGGGGCCGTCGAGTCCGTCGCGGAACGGGATAGGACATCGGGGCCCGGTAGATCTCGCCGGCGAACGGCCCGAAGCCTTCTTTGTAGGGCATGTTCTTGGCGGTCAGGGCCATGGTCAGGTTGGTCCGGCCGTGGTAGGCGTGATCGAACGCGACGACGGCGTTCCGGCCGGTGGCCAGCCGGGCGATCTTGATCGCGTTCTCCACCGCCTCGGCGCCGGAGTTGAACAGGGCCGACTTCTTGGCGTGATCACCCGGGGTCAGCTCGGCCAGCAGCTCGCAGACCTCGACGTAGCCCGCGTACGGGGTGACCATGAAGCAGGTGTGGGTGAACGCCGCCACCTGCTCGCTGACCGCGGCGACCACGGCCGGGGCGGCATTGCCGACCGAGGTGACGGCGATGCCCGAGCCGAAGTCGATCAGCGAGTTGCCGTCGACGTCGACCAGGATGCCGCCGCCGGCCCGTTCGATGAAGACCGGCGAAGGTGGTCCCGACCCCGGCCGACACCGCGGCGTTGCGGCGTTCCGACAGCGCCCGGGACCGGGGACCCGGCAGCTCGGTGACGATCTGTCGGGCCTGGACGAGTCCATCGCTCGTCGCGATGTCGGTCAGCGTGGACATGGTGGTTCCTCCGGTTCGTCGCTGTCGTGCTCAGTCTGGCCCCGGAATCGCTGGACGCCACAGGTGGCCCCGGCACTGACGACCTCAGACCCCCGCCATCCCCTCAGACCCTCTGCACGGGGTCCGGGACGTTCACAGGGGTCCGGGGACGCCGAGGAGCCCGGTGCGGGGTCGATGCGGTCACGAAACGGCCACCGCATCGAGGAACCCGTCGACCAGGCGATGGCAGCCCGGACGGCTGTCGACGCTGAACCGCTCGGTCTGGTCGAGCAACTGCTGCGGATCGAGGCCGAGCGCCCGGACCTCGGCTTCGCCGCCGTTGTCCAGCCAACCGGCCAGGATCTCGGGGGTGATCTCCGGATGGAACTGCACGGCCAGATTCCGATTGAGTCGGAAAGCCTGGGAGGTGACCAGGTTGCGGCCGAGTTCGGTCGCCTCCGGCGGCAGCCGCCAACCGTCGTAGTGCCACTGGAACCACGGGCCGTCCGGGATCAGGTCGTTGTAGGCGTGACGTCGTACCAACCGACCTCCGGCACCTCGCCCGGGCGACCGATCCGCCGTGCGCGGCGGCCAGCAACTGTCCGCCGAAGCAGATGCCGAGTACCGGTACGTCGGCGGCGTCGGCCTGCCGCAGCAGATCCAGCTCGGGCAGCACCCAGCTGGCGATCGCCGGATCGTACGCGGCCCACGGCGAGCCGAGGGGGACGAGGAGATCGAAGGCGGTGGGATCGGGAAAGTCGGCGGCGACGCCGGGATCGTGGTGCCGGTCCTCGGGCACGACCTGGTGGATGACCAACTCGTAGCCGCGTCTCGACCAGTCGCTCGCCGACGAAGCCCGGCCGGCAGAGGTGGTCGTGCTGGATGATCAAGGCGCGCACGGCGGCAGCCTAGTAGCGGCACTACTGTCGCGCTTCGACCTCGAGGGTCCAGCCGGCACCGGGCCGGAGCGGGTCGAGCAGCCGGACCGCGAAATGCTTCGGCGACCGCGTCGCGGAGGGCGCCGACCGTCCGCGGCGGCCGACCGGCACGGGTCAGCAGATGCCGGGCGACCAGTCCACGGGTGTGCTTGGCGGCATGGGAGACGACCTTCCCGCCGGACAGCACCCGGACCGCTGCCGTCCGACCCGCGGTCTCGGCGTCCGGCACCCAGGCGGCCGCGTACGTGCTCGATCGGCAGTCGACCACCACCCCGGTCGGCCGCAGCGCCTCGGTCAGGTGCGGGCGCCAGAATCCGGCCAGCGCACCGACCCCGGGCAGATCGGTGCCCATCGACAACCGGTAGCCGGGGATCCGGTCGCGCGGGGTGAGTACGCCCCACAGCGCCGAGGCGATCAGCACCCGGCGGGCGGCCGACGCGGGCAGGCTGGGCAGGTCGAGGGCGTCGTAGAGGACGCCGGTGTAGATCCGATCGGCCCGCGCGGTCGGGCCGGGTCCGCAGGCCGGTGTTGTCCGCGACCACCGACGCCAGGCTGGCGCCGGCCCCCAACACCGTCGGCGCGTCCGGCCAGCGGGAGACCTCGATCAGGTGGTCCAGGACGAACTCCCGGGCCGCCGTCAACTGCGGATGGGTCAACCCCTCCAGCCGGACCGGCGTTCCCCGACGAGGTCCCGCCCACTTGGTCTCCGAAGGTGGCAACAGCACGAGCACGACGGGCGAGCCTACTGGCGCCGAGCGGGAGGGCCCGACCATCAGGCTCGGTGGACCAGCGGATCTCGCCGTCGACCACGGATCGAGGTCGGCTGCAGACCCAGGCCGCGGCGACCCGTTCGGACGGTGGGTGACCGGGCTGGATGTGGGCGACGAACACCTCGATTCCCTCAGCCCTCAGGACAGCCATCGCCGACCGGGCCGCCGCGGTCGCATAGCCCCGGCCCTGCCAGGCCAAGCCGATCACCCAGGCCAGTTCGGCCTCGGGCCGGTGATCCGGCGCGTCCGCACCGTCGCCTGCACGTAGCCGACGGGTTGTCGATCGACGGCGACGATCCAGTTTCGCCACTGTTCCGAGCCGTCGGCCGGGCCGCCCTGGACTTGGCGCCGGTAGCGCTCGCGCAGGTCCTCGAGGGTCGGCGGCTCGCCGCCGATCACCGCGTAGAGCGCGGGATCGGCCAGCACCTCGACCATCGTCTCGGCATGATCGACGGTCAGCGGGACGAGGGTGATCGTCACGGCGTCAGCCACCACGCCGTACCGGCGCGTCCCGTCCCAGCGCCGGCACTGCCGGACGCGAGCGGCCAGGTCGGCCGACCGCTCCCCGAGCACGGCCAGAGCGGCGCCGACCTGATCGGTGGCATCCGCCGGGCCAGGGTGACGTGCGGGCTCCACCGGCCCGGTCCGAAGGTGCCCGCCGGGTCGGCCCGGCAGACCGTGGTCACCGCCGCCTGCAGTTCGAGCAGTCGGCCGACGGCACGACCTGCCGGACCAGGACGCATCTCCCCTTTCGCGGCCCGAAGACCATCGGCGCCCCGATCATCACGGTCAGGTCGAGATCGGCCATCACCTCAAACAGCGCCTCCTCGGCCTCGGCCGGGATGGCCTCCCCCGCGTACACCGTGATGTGCGGTCGATGATGCTCATCAGGTTGGGCCCGCAAGGAACTCGGCAGCCCGGCATCGGCCAGCGCGTGCCACTCGGCCAGCAGCTGATCCTCGGCCGCCGCATCCAGGATCAACTCGACGCTCTGAGCCATGGGCTCATTTTGCGCAGGTGGCTGCCGATGCGGCTACCTCCGCCCTTCGACGGGCTCGGGGCACGTTTCTACCGTCGACCTCAGCGAAGCATGATCCACAAACGCGGCCTGACCTTGTCCAAGGCCCAGCCGTCACCTACGACAGCGCCGTCTGGCGCGAGCGGTGAGCTCAGAAAAGTAAGGGATCTACGGCGGCTGCGATGAAGACCAGGGCCAGGTAGGAATTCGACCAGTGGAAGAGCCGCATGGGCTTGAGGGCGGCGTCGGTCAGGCCGCGGGAGGCGCGCAGCCAGAGCTGGCCGGCTTCCCACAGGAAGGCGGCGCCGAGGACTCCGGCGACCAGCGGGTAGAGCCAGCCGGTGCCGGCGATCGGCCAGAGGGCCAGCGACGCGGCCACGGTGAGCACGGAGTAGATCATGATCTGGCCGGCCGACCACCGGGGCCGATCGGACCACCGGCAGCATCGGGACTTCGGCCGCCGCGTAGTCCTCGCGGTAGCGGATGGCCAGCGCCCAGGTGTGCGGCGGGGTCCACAGGAAGACGATCAGGAACAGGACGAAGGGCACCAGCGAGATCGACCCGGTGACCGCGGTCCAGCCGATCAGCGGCGGGAAGCAGCCGGCGATCCCGCCCCAGACGATGTTCTGCGACGGTCCGTCGCTTCAGCCACAGGGTGTAGACGAAGATGTAGAAGGCGTTGGCCCCGAGCGCCAGACCGGCCGACAACCAGTTGACGAAGACGCCGAGCCAGAGCGTCGCGGCGATCCCCAGGATGACGGCGAAGATCGTTGCCGCCCGGGGCGCGACCGCGTGCCGGGGCAGCGGACGACGGCGGGTCCGGCGCATCCGCTCGTCGATGTCGCGGTCGAGCACGCAGTTCAAGGCGTTGGCACTGGCGGCGGCCAAACAGCCGCCGATCATGGTGTTGAGCACCAGCAGCAGCGGCGGCACCCCGCCGGCGGCCAGGAACATCGCCGGCACCGTGGTGACCAGCAGCAGTTCGATGATGCGCGGCTTGGTCAGCCCGACGTAGGCGGAGACGACATCGCGGATACCGACCGTTGAGTCGAGCGCGATCGTCGGCGGCGCCGTACGGGTGTTCGGAGAACTCCCCCACCCGCCCCGGCACGTCGATGCTCGTCACGAGAGGTGAGTCTAGGGGGCGATCGGCGGTACACACGCCCGTACGCGGCCGGAGTGTCCGACCGGAGAGTCGCGACCGGTCTCCGGGGTGAATCGCGGAGGCGCAGCCTCGCGGCGATCCATTCCAGGGGGGACCTTCAGCGCACCGAGGCCCACCGATAGGCTCGCGAGATCGACCGCTGCCGTGCTGTGAAAGGGCGTCCTTCACTGTGACCGAAACCTCGACCTCCAGCGCTCGTGCCCGAGGGCTGGACCGAACTCGACTCGCGTGCGGTGGACACCGTCCGGGTGTTGGCCGCCGACGCCGTCCAGAAGGTCGGCAACGGCCACCCCGGCACCGCGATCAGTCTGGCCCCGGTCGCGTACCTGCTGTTCCAGAAGATGATGACGGCACAACCCGGCCGAGCCGCACTGGCCCGGCCGCGACCGCTTCGTGCTGTCCTGCGGCCACTCGAGCATCACCCTCTACATCCAGCTCTACCTCGGCGGTTGGGGCCTCGAGCTCGACGACCTCAAGGCCCTGCGGACCTGGGACTCCAAGACCCCCGGCCACCCGGAGTACGGCCACACCAAGGGCGTGGAGATCACCACCGGCCCGCTGGGTCAGGGCATCGCCAACGCGGTCGGGATGGCCATGGCCGCCCGCCGCGAGCGCGGCCTGCTCGATCCCGACGCCGCGCCGGGTGAGTCGGTGTTCGACCACCACATCTACTGCCTGGCCTCCGACGGCGACATCGAGGAAGGCATCTCCTCCGAGGCCTCCTCGCTGGCCGGCACGCAGCGGCTGAGCAACCTGACCCTGATCTACGACCGCAACTTCATCTCGATCGAGGGCGACACCAACATCGCCCTGACCGAGGACACCGCGGCCCGCTACCGGGCGTACGGCTGGAACGTCATCGAGGTCGACTGGCTCGAGGGCGGCGAGTACGTCGAGAACGTCAGGGCTCTCCAGGACGCGATCGAGGAGGGCAAGAAGGTCACCGACCAGCCGACCTTCATCCAGCTCCGGACGATCATCGCCTGGCCGTCGCCCAACGCGCAGAACACCGAGGCCGCCCACGGCAGCGCGCTCGGCAAGGACGAGGTCGCCGCGCTGAAGGAGGTGCTCGGCTTCGATCCGGAGCAGAGCTTCGAGGTCAGCGACGAGGTGATCGGCCACACCCGCGAGTTGCTGACCCGCGGCGCCGAGGCCCAGGCCGACTGGCAGACCCGCTACGACGCCTGGGCCGAGACCAATCCCGAGGGCAAGGCGCTCTACGAGCGACTGGTGGCCGACGAGCTGTCGCCGGGTTGGGAGGACGCGCTGCCGACCTGGGACGCCGATCCGAAGGGGGTCGCGACCCGCGCGGCGTCCGGCTCGGTGCTCACCGCACTCGCCCCGGTGATGCCCGAGCTGTGGGGCGGCTCGGCCGACCTCGCCGGCTCGAACAACACCACCCCGAAGGGCCAGCCGAGCTTCCTGCCGGCGGATCGGCAGAGCCACGAGTTCAAGGGCGGCCCGTACGGCCGGGTGCTGCACTTCGGCATCCGCGAGCACGCCATGGGCGCGATCATGAACGGCATCAAGGTGCACGGCGGGACGCCGCCCGTACGGCGGCACCTTCCTGACCTTCTCCGACTACATGCGCGGCGCGGTCCGGCTGTCGGCCCTGATGCGGGTCCCGGTCACCTACGTCTGGACCCACGACTCGATCGGCCTCGGCGAGGACGGTCCGACCCACCAGCCGATCGAGCACGTCGCCTCGCTGCGGCTGATCCCCGGCCTGGACGTCGTCCGGCCCTCCGACGCCAACGAGACCTCCGCCGCCTGGGCGCAGATCCTGCGCGAACAAGGACCGGCCGGCCGGCCTGATCCTGTCCCGGCAGAATCTGCCGATCGTGCCGCGGGGCACCGACGGCTACGCCGACATCAACGGGGTGGCCAAGGGCGCGTACGTGCTCAAGGACTTCGGTGACGGCGAGGGCGACATCGTCATCTTGATCGGCACCGGATCCGAGGTGCAGTACTGCGTCAGTGCCGCCGAGAAGCTGGCCGAGGAAGGCATCAGCGCCCGGGTGGTGTCGATGCCGTGCCGCGAATGGTTCGACGAGCAGGACCAGGACTACCGCGATTCGGTGATCCCGCCGACCGTCCGGGCCCGGGTCAGCATCGAGGCCGGGGTCGAGCGCCGGCTGGCGCGACCTGGTCGGCGACGCCGGCAAGATCATCTGCATCGAGCACTACGGTGCGAGCGCCGCGGGGGCGAAGCTCTTCGAGGAGTTCGGCTTCAGCGCCGAGACCGTGGCCGAGGCCGCCCGACAGAGCCTGGCCGCCGTCGGGGGCGACAGCGCCTCGACCCACACCGCCGCGAGCGGTCCCAAGGGACCGGCCGATCTCGAAGACGACCCGGGCGTCACGATCAACTAACCACTGCTCCCCCAAGCACAGAAGGAATCAAGCATGAGCGATCGACTGAAGGCCCTCGCCGCCGAAGGCGTCTCCATCTGGCTCGACGACCTGTCCCGCGATCGGATCCAGTCGGGCAACCTGGCCGAACTGGTCGCCGATTCGTCGGTCACCGGGGTGACGACCAACCCGACGATCTTCGCCGCCGCGCTGGCCAAGGGTGAGCGCCTACAACGAGCAGATCAAGGAACTCGCCGCCCGCGACTCCAGCGTCGAGGACACCATCAAGGCGTTGACCAGCGACGACGTCCGCGACGCCTGCGACATCTTCGCCGCCACCTACGCCGCGTCCAACGGGGTCGACGGTCGGGTGTCGATCGAGGTCGAGCCGGGTCTGGCCATGGACACCGAGGGCACCACGGCGCAGGCCGCCGATCTGTACAAGATCGTCGACCGGCCCAACGTGCTGATCAAGATCCCGGCGACCAAGCCCGGTCTGCCGGCGATCACCGCGACCATCGCCGAGGGCATCAGTGTGAACGTGACGCTGATCTTCTCCCTCGAGCGCTACCGCGGCGTGATCGACGCCTATCTGACCGGTCTCGAGCAGGCGGCGGCCAACGGCCACGACCTGAGCAAGATCCTCTCGGTCGCGTCGTTCTTCGTCTCCCGGGTCGATGCCGAGATCGACAAGCGACTCGACGCCATCGGCAGCGACGAGGCCAAGGCGCTGAAGGGCAAGGCGGCGATCGCCAACGCCCGGCTGGCCTACGCGTTGTACGAGGAGGAGTTCAGCTCGGAGCGGTTCGCGGCGCTGGAAGCCCAGGGCGCGCATCGCCAGCGTCCGCTGTGGGCGTCCACCGGGGTCAAGGATCCGGCCTACTCCGACACCATGTACGTCACCGATCTGGTGGTGGCCAACACGGTGAACACCATGCCGGAGAAGACCATGCAGGCCTTCGCCGATCACGGTGAGCTGAACGGCGATCAGGTCAGCGGCACCGAGGGCGAGGCCCAGCAGGTGCTCGATGATCTTGCTGAGGTCGGCATCAGCTACGACGAGGTGGTCGACGTGCTGGAGCGCGAAGGCGTGGAGAAGTTCGACGCCTCGTGGGCCGAGCTGGTCCAGACGGTGCAGACCGCGCTGGACGACGCCGCCAAGGGATCCGACGACCCGGGCGAGAGCGCGCCGGACCCGGACGGGAAACCGGAAGCCTGATGCTCGCCGCCGACCGGCCCAATCCGCTTCGCGACCCGCAGGATCGTCGGCTCCCGAGGATCGCCGGACCGTGCGTCCTGGTGATCTTCGGGGTGACCGGCGACCTGTCCACCAAGAAGTTGATGCCGGCGGTCTACGACCTGGCCAATCGCGGCCTGCTGCCCCCGGGCTTCGCCCTGGTCGGCTTCGCCCGGCGCGACTGGGCCCACCAGGACTTCGCCAAGATCGTCCACGCGGCCGTCAAGGAGCACGCCCGGACGCCCTTCCGCGAGGAGGTCTGGCGGCAGCTGTCGGAGGGCATCCGATTCGTTCCCGGTGAGATCGGCGACGACGAGTCCTTCGCCAAACTGGCCGACACGATCGCCGATCTGGACGAGGCCCGCGGCACCGGCGGCAACCACGCGTTCTATCTGTCCATCCCGCCGGGGCTGTTCCAGACGGTCGTCGATCAGTTGCGTTCGCACGGACTGGCCGAGGAGCAGACCGGCCGGTGGAGCCGGGTGGTGATCGAGAAGCCGTTCGGTCACGACCTGGCCAGTGCTCGCGAGCTCAACCAGATCGTCTCGTCGGTCTTCCCGTCGCGGTCGGTGTTCCGGATCGACCACTATCTGGGCAAGGAAACCGTCCAGAACATGATGGCGCTGCGGTTCGCCAATCAGCTGTTCGAGCCGGTGTGGAACAACAACTACGTCGACCACGTGCAGATCACCATGGCCGAGGACATCGGCATCGGCGGCCGGGCCGGCTATTTCGACGGCATCGGCATCGCCCGCGACGTGATCCAGAACCACCTGCTGCAACTCCTGGCCCTGACCGCCATGGAGGAGCCGGCGACTTCGAGGCCCGGCAGCTGCGGGCCGAGAAACAGAAGGTGCTGGCCGCCGTCCGACCGCCGACCCGGATGGATCTGCACACGGCCCGCGGCGCGTACGCGGGCGGCTGGGCCGGCGGCGAGAAGGTCAAGGGCTACCTCGACGAGGACCGGATCCCGCAGACCTCCAAGACCGAGACCTACGCGGCGATCCGGCTGAACATCGAGAACCGGCGCTGGGCCGGCGTGCCGTTCTACCTGCGGACCGGGAAGCGACTGGCCCGTCGGGTCACCGAGATCGCGCTCGGTCTGAAGCGGGCACCCCACCTGCCGTTCACCAAGACCGACACCGAGGAACTCGGCTACAACGCCATCGTGCTGCGGATCCAGCCCGATGAGGGCGTGACGCTGCGGTTCGGCGCCAAGGTGCCGGGCACCCAGATGGAGATCCGCGAGGTCAACATGGACTTCGCCTACGGCGGCTCGTTCACCGAGTCCTCGCCCGAGGCGTACGAGCGGCTGATCCTCGACGTGCTGCTCGGCGACCCGCCGCTGTTCCCCCAGCACGAAGAAGTCGAACTGTCCTGGGAGATCCTCGACCCGATCATCGACTACTGGGCCGACCAGCCCAGCCAGCCGGAGCCGTACGAGCCCGGCTCGTGGGGTCCGAAGGGTGCTGACGAGATGTTGGCCCGCGACGGCTTCACCTGGAGGCGGCCATGATGATCTTTCTGCGTGAGCGAAGCGAACACCGGCCCGTGCGGCGAGCACGTCTGATCGTCGACCTGAGAACACCACCTCCGGCAAGATCTCGGCCGCTCTGCTGCGGGCGAAGCGCACCGCCGGCAGTCCGGCCCAGGGCATGGTGCTGACGCTGATCGTCGTCTGCGACGAGTCGGAATATCCGGCGCATGGAAGCCGGGACGGCTGCCGGACGCGAACATCCCATCACGGATCCTGGTCGTGGTCACCGGCGGCGGCCGGACGGCCTCGGTCGATGCCCAGGTGCGGATCGGCGAAGGCACCCCCGGCGAGGTCGTGGTGATCCGGATGAAGGGCGCGGTCGCCGCCCACCCGGCCTCGGTGGTCCGGCCGCTGCTGCTGCCCGACTCGCCGGTGGTCATCTGGTGGCCGGGCAAGGTGCCGAGCAACCGGGCCGCCGACGAACTGGCCGCGCTGGCCAATCGCCGGATGACCGACGCCTCGGCGGCTCCCCGACCGTTGACCGCGCTCAAGGCGCGGGCCCGCGACTACACGCCCGGCGACACCGACCTGTCCTGGACCCGGCTGACTCCGTGGCGGGCCCTGCTGGCCGCGGCGCTCGACCAGTACCCGGCCAAGATCAAATCCGCCACCGTGGAAGCGGAGCCGAACAACCCGTCGGCCGATCTGCTGTCGGCCTGGCTGGACTCGCGGTTGAAGGTGAAGACGGAGCGAAAGTCGAGCGACGGGCCCGGCATCACGGCCGTCCGATTGGGCACGGCGGCCGGCGACATCGCCATCACCCGCCCGGACGGGCTGCTGGCCTCGTACGCGGTGCCTGGTCAGCCGGAGCGGCTGGTCGCGCTGAAGCGTCGCGACTTCACCGATCTGCTGTCCGAGGAACTGCGGCGGATGGATGCCGACGACGTCTTCGAGCGGGCGCTGCGGTCGATCGCCGGAGTCGACGCGGCGCCGGCCAAGAAGACAGCGGCCAAGAAGACGACGGCCACGGTGAGCGCGGCGAAGACGACAGCGGCCAAGAAGGCGACAGCCAAGAAGACTGCGGCGAAGAAATCGCCGGCGAAGAAGGTCGCCGCTCCGTGAGCGGCCCGGAGCTGATCGTCCATGCCACGGCCGACGACGTCGCCGAGGCCCTGGCCGCGCGGCTCACGGCCCGGCTGACCGAGATCCAGCGGGATTTCCGGGTGCCGCAGGTGGCTCTGACCGGCGGCCGGATCGCCACCCGGGCCTACCGGCGGTTGGCCGACGAAGGACCGCATTCAGCTGTCGACTGGTCGCGGGTCGAGCTGTGGTGGGGCGACGAGCGGTTCGTGCCGGCCGACGACGGCGACCGCAACGACAAGCAGGCGTTGGATCTGCTGGCCACTCCCCTGCGGCTAGCCGGGACCGGATCCATCGCATGCCGGCGTCCGGCGGCGGGATGGGTCTGGATGCCGCGGCCGAGGCGTACAGCCGGGCGCTCGGATCGACGGTGTTCGACATCTGCCTGCTCGGCCTGGGGCCCGACGGTCATGTCGCCTCATCTTCCCCGAGCACCCCAGTCCGTACGAGGTCGGGCGAGGTGATCGCCGTCCGCTCCGCGCCGAAACCACCGCCGGAACGGATCAGCCTGACCCTGGCGGTGATCAACCGGTCCCGCGAAGTGTGGTTCGTGGTCAGCGGTTCCGACAAGGCCGCCGCGGCCAAGATGGCCTTGCTCGGGGCCGGGCCGGTCCAGGTGCCGGCCGGCGGGGTGAGCGGGGTCGATCGGACCCTCTGGCTGCTCGATCGCGACGCGGCTGCTCAGCTCCCGCGGAGCATGTTCCCGCCGTCGGTCTTCTAGCGGCTGAGCCGCAGCGTACGGATCTCGAAAGCCGTCAGGGTGAGGTCGATCCGCGTCCGATCGTGATCGATCCCGGTTGGTGCCTCGCCGAGCGGCTTCTCCAACAGGGTGGCCTCGGTCGCCGCGTACGTCCCCGGCGATCTCCAGCGTCCCGGTGGTCCGCTTGCCCAGGGATTCGTAGACCCGGACGACCAGGTCGCCGCTGCGGTCGTCGGCCAGCTTGACGCTGGAGATCACGATGCCGTCGCCCGACGACGGCGACCAGCGGATCGACCGGATGTCCACCGCGCACCACGCGCTCGGCGGCGTTCAGCGCGATGCCGGCCTGCACGGCGTCGGTCATCGTGCTGCCGACCAGCAATCCGTACGCCAAGGTCTGCCGACCCTGGTCGGTGGCCGGGTCGGGGAAGCGTGGCGCCCGCAGCAGGGAGAGCCGGACAGTCGTGGTCACGCCGAGGTCCGGGTCGGAGTCCCGGGTCACGTCGTAGCCGTAGGTCGAGTCGGTGATCAAGGTCGCGCCGAACTCCGGCTCGGCGGTGTGCACGTAGCGGTGCATGGCCGTCTCGAACTTGGCCGCCTCCCAACTGGTGTTGGTGTGGGTCACCCGCTGGTAGTAGCCGAACTGGGTCTCGGCTGCTGTGTGCTCGGCATGGATCGCGAACGGGAAGGCGACCTTGAGGAACTTCTCGGTCTCCTGCCAGTCGGCCTCGAACTCGACGAGCAGGGTGCGCTCCCCCGGCTCGAGACTGAGGGTCTGCCGGATCGTCGACTTCGAGAACGACCGCTCGATGACCAGCCCGCCCGTCCTCGCACGCGCGATGGCGTCGACCTCGCGCAGGTCGGTCACCGAGTTGCGATAGAACCGGTCGACGTCCCAGGCGTCCCACTGATTGGGCAGGTCCTGGTGCAGCTGCAACAGATTGGCCTCGAGACCGGGCACGATCGCGTTCCGTCCGCTGGCCCGATCGATGGCCGCGACGACCGATCCGGACCGGTCGAGTCCGGAACTCGACCAGGTCGTTGGCCAGGGTGAAGCCGTCGTCGGTCTCAATCAGGGTGATCGCGTCCGACGTCCGTCGGCGGATGCCGATGCCCAGGGCCGGCACGCCGTGCCGGGCGCCGGCCGCGGGGTTGACCGCCAGCGCGCGATCGCCGTCACCGGTCAGAGCGGTGAGCGCCCGTTCGATGATCAGCTGCGGCGCCCGCCTGCAGCTCGGCGTGCGGCGGCGACCACCTCGCGATGCACCCAGGCGATCGAGGTGCCGGGCAGGATGTCGTGGAACTGCATCAGCAGCAGTTGCCGCCACAACCGGTCGAGTTCGTCGTAGGGGTAGTCGAGCCCGGGCCCGAGCGCGGCGTACGGTGCTCCACAACTCGGCCTCGATCAGCAGCTGCTCGCTGCGCCGGTTGCCCTGCTTGGTCTGGTGCTGACTGGTCAGGGTGGCCCGGTGCAGCTCGAGATAGAGCTCGCCGACCCAGACCGGCGCGTTCGGCAACTCGGCCCTGGCCGTGGCGAAGAAGGCGTCCGGATGCTCCCAGCGGACCTGCGGACTGCCCTCGAGATCGGCCAGTCGCCGGGCCCGGCCGACCATCTCCCGGGTGGTCCCGCCACCGCCGTCGCCCCAGCCGACCGGGGCCAGCGAATGGGCGGCGTGCCGGCTCTCCCGGAACTGTCGACTGGCCAGCGCCACCTCGGCGCCGGACAGCTCGGAGTTGTAGGTGTCCATCGGCGGGAAGTGGCTGAACACCCGTGACCCGTCGATGCCCTCCCACCAGAAGGTGTGGTGCGGGAAGACGTTGACCTGGTTCCAGGAGATCTTCTGGGTGAAGAACCAGTCGAAGCCGGCTCGACGGATCAGCTGCGGCAGGGCCGGTGAGTAGCCGAAGCTGTCGGGCAGCCAGACCCCGGCGCATTCGAGGCCGAACTCGTCGCGGAAGAACCGCTGACCGTAGGTGAACTGCCGGACCAGCGCCTCGCCGGTCGGCATCATCGTGTCGCTCTCCACCCACATCCCGCCGAGCGGGACGAACCGTCCGTCGGCGACCGCCGCCTTGACCCGCGCGTAGACCTCGGGTCGGTGCTCCTTGATCCAGGCGTACTGCTGGGCGCTGGACATCCCGAAGACGAACTCCGGATGTTCGTCGATCAGCGCGGTCATCGACGCCGTCGTCCGGGCCACCTTGCGGATGGTCTCGCGGATCGGCC
Organism: uncultured Actinomycetota bacterium; assembly: GCA_963711185.1. Taxonomy (GTDB): domain Bacteria; phylum Actinomycetota; class Actinomycetes; order Propionibacteriales; family Propionibacteriaceae; genus Microlunatus. Next base: position 77,180 of record CAVQDD010000018.1, read on the forward strand.
AGAGCCAGGCCGAGTCGATGTGCGAATGCCCGACCGCGACGATCTGATGGGCGCTGGCCTCGGCCGGACTGCTCAGGGCGGGGGCCAGCGCGGCCCGGGCGGCGGCGGCCGATCTCGGCCAACTGCTGCAGATCCAGCGCGTCCATGGCGTCGTCGAGCGCCTGCAGGATCCGCATCCGCCGTGGGCTGCGGTCGGGCAGCTCGGCCTGCAGTTGGAGCAGCACCTCGAGATCCAGGCTCAGCTCGTGCAGGTCGGGTTCGAAGACGGCCAGGTCCATCCGCCGGGTCAGATAACGCGGCTGCTTGGACGCGGTGGTCAGGTCGCCCTCGATGGTGGGGACGAAGGGGTGGCGGTCGAGGATGACCGGGTTGGCGGCGGCCTCGAGATAGAACTCGACGACCTCGCCACCGACGGCGGGATCGGCGATCGGCACCCACTGATTGCGCGGATTGACGGCCTTCACCGGCGTGCCGTCAGGGCGGTAGACCAGACCTTCGCACTGGAAGCCGGTCAGCGACGGATCGAAGCCGAGATCGATCACCGCCTCGACCCGGCGACCCTGCCAGTCGGCGGGCACCGTGCCGCGGAGCCGGAACCAGGTGGTGTTCCAGGCCGGACCCCACGGCGTGCCGACCGTCGTACGCGGTGTATTCCAGACCCAGGGCCTCGGCCGGCGGGATCGGCTCCCCCGGCAGTTCGTGCCAGGTCACCGCGAACGGCACGCTCGGACCGTGGATGGCGGGCCCGATCCGCTCGGTCAGCACCCGAGTGGCGCGACCGATCGTCAGGGCGACGTCGTCGTGCACCCGATTCACCTCGATCAGCCCCGCAGCCCCGCCGCGATGCGGGGGTCCAAGGGGGTCGCCCCCCTTGCTGAAAATCAGTAGATGACTTCGCCGCGGGCGCGACGATCACGCAGTGCGGTGAGGGCCTCGGTGAGGATGTCGGCCGCCTCCTTGTCGGAGCGGCGCTCCTTCACGTAGGCCAGGTGGGTCTTGTACGGCTCGATCTTCGGCGGCGGCGGCGGATTCAGCGAGTCCAGGTTGGCCGGAAGTCCGCAGCGCGGGCAGTCCCAGGCCTCCGGGATCGTGGCCTCGGCGGCGAACGCCGGACGCGTCTCGTGACCGTGCGCGCAAAAATAGGAGACGTAGAGCCGGGGTGCAGCATCACCGCGTTCAGCTTCCCCCATCGGCCCGGCCCCCACCCGGCTGCCACGAATGGCACTGCCACCAGCCACGTCAGTTCTCCCGTCGTCCCGCGTGTGTTGATGAGTGTCGTGTCTTGATCGAGTCGCGACACCGGCTCCGGTCAGGCCTGCAGCTTGTACAGCAGGCCCAGGGCGACGATGGCCGCCAACCAGATGACACCGATGACGATGGTCAAACGATCAAGGTTGCGCTCAGCCACCGACGAACCGCCCATCGAGGAGGAAATCCCACCTCCGAAGAGATCCGACAGGCCGCCACCACGTCCCTTGTGCATCAGCACGAACAGCGCCAGAGCGACGCTGGTGATCACCAAGAACGATCGAGAAAACCAGGATCGGCGTAGTCATCAGGGGGACGAGAAGCACGGAGGTAGCCTAACTCAGAAAATTGCGGCGAAGCGCACGACGATCACAGTGCGGGTAGGTCGTAGAACCGTGCAATCGCAGAGAATTCGTCGACCACGAGGCTGGCCCCGCCGACCAGACAACCGTCCACATCGGGCTGGGCCATGATCGCGGCCACGCTGCTGGACTTGACCGAACCGCCGTAGAGGATGCGTACGCCGTCGGCGACGTCGGCGCTGTAGAGCTCGCCGATCCGGGAGCGGATCGCCGCGCAGACCTCCTGCGCGTCGTCGGGGGTGGCCACCTCGCCGGTGCCGATCGCCCAGACCGGCTCGTACGCGATGACCACGTCGGCCAGCTGCTCGGCCGACAGTCCGGCCAGCGCGCCGTCCACCTGGGCCAGCGTGTAGGGCACGTGGTCGCCGGCCTGGCGGATGTCCAGGCCCTCGCCGACACAGATGATCGGCTTGATGCCGGCCCCGAGCGCCTTCTTCGCCTTGGCGTTGACCAGCGCATCGTCCTCGTGGTGATACTGCCGACGCTCGGAGTGGCCGACCGTCACGTAGCCGCACTTGAGCTTGGCCAGCATGTCGACCGAGATCTCACCGGTGTAGGCGCCGTTGTCGTTGGCCGAGACGTCCTGGGCGCCGTAGCCGATCTCCAGCCGGTCGCCCTCGACGAGGGTCTGCACCGTGCGCAGATCGGTGAACGGCGGCAGCACGACGACCTCGGACTTGGCCGGGTCGTGCTTCTTGTCCTCCAACGTCCAGGCCAGCTTCTGCACCAGGCCGACGGCCTCGACGTGATTGAGGTTCATCTTCCAGTTGCCGGCCATCAACGGCTTGCGTCGACATGATCGACTACGCCTTTCGATCTTCGAGCACGGACAGTCCGGGCAGGGTCTTGCCCTCCAGGTATTCCAGGCTGGCGCCGCCACCGGTCGAGATGTGGCCGAAGGCGTCGTCGGCGAAGCCGAGATCACGGACGGCCGCGGCGGAATCACCGCCGCCGACGACCGACAGGCCGTCGACCTCGGTCAGCGCCTGGGCCACCGCCCGGGTGCCGCCGGCGAAGCTCTCCCACTCGGCCACGCCCATCGGGCCGTTCCAGAACACCGTCTTCGCCGCGGCGATCTCGGCGGCGAAGGCCTTGGCGGACTCCGGGCCGATGTCCAGGCCGAGCTGATCGGCCGGGATCGCGTCGGCGGCCACCACGGTGGGCGGCGCATCGGCCTTGAACTCGGGGGCCACGACGATGTCGGTGGGCAGCAGGATCTTCTTGCCGCTGGCCGCGGCTTCGTCGAGATAGCCCTGGACGATGTCGAGTTGATCTTCCTCGAGCAGGCTCTTGCCCACCTCATGGCCCTGGGCCTTGAGGAAGGTGAAGAGCATCCCGCCGCCGATGATCAAGGTGTCGGCGGTCTTGATCAGGTTGGCGATGACGGCCAGCTTGTCGGAGACCTTGGCGCCGCCGAGCACCACCACGTACGGGCGGGCCGGGTCCTGGGTGAGCTGCTTGAGCACCTCGACCTCGGCCTCGACCAGTCCGCCGGCAGCGTTGGGCAGTCGGGCGGCCAGGTCGTAGACACTGGCCTGCTTGCGGTGCACCACGCCGAAGCCGTCGGAGATGAAGACGTCACCGAGAGCGGCGTACTGATCGGCCAGGGCGCCGCGTTCGGCCTCGTCCTTGGACTCCTCGCCCGGCTCGTAGCGGACATTCTCCAGCAGCGCGACCTCGCCGTCGGCCAGCCCGGCGACGGTCTCCTGGGCCGACGTCGCCGACCACGTCGCCGGCCAGCTTGACCTCGGTGCCGAGCAGCTCGCCGAGCCGCTTGGCCGCCGGGGCCAGCGAGTACTTCGGATTGACCTGACCCTTGGGCCGGCCGAGGTGGGCCAGCACGATGATCTTGGCGCCGGCCTCCCGCAGCTGGTTGAGGGTGGGCAGCGACGCCTTGATCCGGCCGTCGTCGGTGATCGTCTCGCCGTCCAGCGGGACGTTCAGGTCGCAGCGGATGAGCACCCGCTTGCCGGACAGGTCACCAAGATCAGAAACCGACTTCACGATCAGCCTTTCGGGGTCGGGAACGGGCAGCGGAGGCCCGGGAAACTCGCTCTGTCCCGCGAAACTTCGCCCGCACAGTGCCGGTTTCCCGCGTGACACGGGAAACCGACACCAGGTGGAGCGAGAGGTCAGAGGGACTTGCCGACCAGGGTGACCAGGTCGACCAGGCGGTTGGAGTAACCCCACTCGTTGTCGTACCAGCCGACGACCTTGACCTGATTGCCGATGACCTTGGTCAGGCCCGAGTCGAAGATGCAGGAGCTCGGGTCGGTGACGATGTCGGTGGAGACGATCGGGTCGGTCGTGTACTTCAGGTAGCCCTTGAGCGAGCCCTCAGCGGCGGCCTTGACGATCGCGTTGACCTCGTCGACGGTGGTCTCGCGGCCGGCCTCGAAGGTCAGGTCGGTGGCCGAACCGGTCGGCACCGGGACGCGCAGGGCGTAGCCGTCGAGCTTGCCCTTGAGCTCGGGCAGCACCAGGGCGACGGCCTTGGCCGCACCGGTGGTGGTCGGCACGATGTTCAGCGCGGCGGCGCGGGCCCGACGCAGGTCGCTGTGCGGCGCGTCCTGCAGGTTCTGGTCCTGGGTGTAGGCGTGGATGGTGGTCATCAGGCCCTTGACGATGCCGAGATCGTCGTTCAGGGCCTTGGCCATCGGAGCCAGACAGTTGGTCGTGCAGGACGCGTTGGAGATGACGTGGTGGGTCGCGGAGTCGTAGAGCTGGTGGTTGACGCCCATCACGATGGTGATGTCCTCGTTCTTCGCCGGAGCGGAGATGATGACCTTCTTGGCGCCGCCGTCGATGTGCGCCTTGGCCTTGGTGGCATCGGTGAAGAAGCCGGTCGACTCGATCACGACGTCGACGCCGAGGTCGCCCCACGGCAGGGCGCCCGGGTCGCGCTGGGCCAGGATCTTGATCTCGTGGTCGCCGACCTGGATGCCTTCGTCGGTCACCGAGACGTCGGCCGGGTAACGGCCGAGGATGCTGTCGTACTTGAGCAGGTGCGCCATGGTCTTGACGTCGCCGAGGTCGTTGGCGGCCACGACCTCGAGGTCGGCGCCCGCGGCAGCGGCCGCGCGGAAGAAGTTTCGGCCGATTCGGCCGAACCCATTGATACCGACGCGTACGGTCATGAATCGATCTCCTTCGGAAGCTGAGGTCCCCGCAAGCTGGGGCCAACCGCCACCTTAACGAACTCCGCGGGAACGCGTTACGACCGCGTTGGGTGCTGGTCTGATACCAGTGGACCGCTGGTTACAGCGGTGTTTCAGTTTCCTGTCGCCGCAGGCCCGACGCCCGGAGACATTCCGCTTCATGCCTGCGGGCGTTCATTCGTCCAACATGTCGGCGCTGAGACTGGCCTCGGTGTTGGGGATCCCCAGATCACTGGCCCGCTTGTCGGCGGTGGCCAACAGCCGGCGGATCCGGCCGGCCACGGCGTCCTTGGTCAGCGGCGGCTCGTGCAACTGACCGAGCTCTTCGAGACTGGCCTGCTTGTTCTCCACCCGCAGGACGCCGGCCGCGCGCAGGTGCTCGGGCACGTCCTCGCCGAGGATCTCCAGGGCGCGTTCCACCCGGGCGCCGGCAGCGACGGCGGCCCGGGCCGAACGGCGCAGATTGGCGTCGTCGAAGTTGGCCAGCCGGTTGGCCGAGGCCCGGACCTCGCGGCGCATCCGCCGGTCCTCCCAGGCCAACAGCGAGTCGTGGGCCCCGAGTCGGGTCAGCAGCGCGCCGATCGCGTCGCCGTCGCGGATCACCACCCGGTCGACCCCGCGGACCTCGCGGGCCTTGGCGCCGATGCCCAGGCGGCGGGCCGCGCCGACCAGGGCCAGGGCGGCCTCGGGGCCGGGGCAGGTGACCTCGAGCGCCATCGAGCGGCCGGGCTCGGTGAGCGATCCGTGGGCCAGGAAGGCACCGCGCCAGGCGGCGATGCAGTCGCACACCCCGCCGCTGACCACCTGGGCCGGCAATCCGCGGGCCGGTCGACCGCGGGAGTCGATCAGGCCGGTCTGCCGGGCCAGCGCCTCGCCGTCCTTGATCACCCGCACCACATAGCGGGTGCCGCGGCGGATCCCGGAACCGTTGACGATCACCAGGTCGCTCGGATGACCGAACACCTCGGCGATCTCGGTGCGCAACCGTCGGGCCGCTGCTCCGGTGTCGAGCTCGGCTTCGATCACGATTCGTCCGCTGACGATGTGCAGCCCCCCGGCAAACCTCAGCGTCGCGGCAACTTCCGACTTGCGGCAGCAGGGCTTGGTGACCTTGATCGTCGCCAACTCCGCTTTCACCTGTGCGGTCATGGCCATTGCTGCATGATGCCATGACGTGGAAGCACCCCGACCCGGCGCTCAGACCCCTTGGACTGTGCTCAGATGCCCATGATCTCGGCGTAGGCCGATGCGAGGCGGAGCGGATCGTGCCGCGGGCGAGCCGTCGCGGGCGGCCAGGTCGGCCACCACCAGCTGGGCTCCGAGCGAGTCGGCGCGCTTGGCCAGATGCGGATCGTCGTCGGCGAACGCGCTGTCGGCCAGCACGACATCGAGCCGGAGATCGGGGGCATGGTCGGCCAGCAGTTCGATGTGCTTGGCCGCCGAGAACCCGGCGGTCTCCTCGGCCGGCTCGAGATTGAGGGTGAGGACCCGGGAGGCCGGGGTGGCGTGGATCGCCTCGGCCAGCTCGGGGACGAGCAGGTGCGGGATGACCGAGGTGAACCACGATCCCGGTCCGAGGACGATCCAATCGGCGTCCAGGATCACGCTCAGCGATTCGCTGCAGGCCGGCGGATCGGCCGGCAGCAGTCGGACCGACACCACTTCGCCGGTGGTCTTGGCGACCCGGGCCTGACCGCGTACCTCGCTGACCTCGTCGGGTTTGCCCGGTTCGGCGCCGATCACGTCGGCCTGGATCTCCAGCGGTACCGATGCCATCGGCAGCACCCGACCCTTGGCCCCGAGCAGCCGGGCGACCATGTCGAGGCCGGCGACCGGGTCGCCGAGCCGCTCCCAGAGACCGGCGATCAGCAGATTGCCGATCGCGTGGTCACCGAGCGGCCCGTCGCTGTCGAACCGGTACTGCAGGACATCGGCCCAGGTGCGACCGGATTCGTCGTCGCCGCACAACGCCGCCAGGGCCATCCGCAGATCGCCGGGCGGCAGACAGTTGAGCTCGGCCCGGAGCCGACCGGACGAGCCGCCGTCGTCGGCCACGGTGACGATCGCGGTCAGCTGGTCGGTGATCCGCCGGAGGGCCGACAGCGAGGCCGACAGGCCGTGACCGCCGCCGAACGCCACCACCGCCGGCAGGGCGAGTTCGACCGGGACGGACCAGGGTCGATGGTCCTCCGAGGCCGGCCGGCGCGGGCGGCGTCGCTCGCGGGGGTTCACTCCCGGCCCAGGTCTCGATGGAGCACCGTGACCACCATGCCGTCGGCGCGCAGCCGGCGGGCGAACTCCTCGGCCATCGAGGTGCTCCGATGCTTGCCGCCGGTACAGCCGAAGCCGATGGTGGCGAACCGCTTGCCTTCGGTGAGATAGCCGGCGGCGACCACCTCCAGCACCTGCTGGGCGCTGTCGAGGAACGGGTCGGCACCGGGCTGGCTGAGCACGTAGTCGCTGACCGGCTTGCTCAGACCGGTCTGCGGGCGCAGCTCGGGAATCCAGTGCGGGTTGGGCAGGAAGCGGACGTCGAAGATCATGTCGGCGTCGACCGGGACCCCGTTCTTGAAGCCGAACGACATCAGGGTCACCCGAAGTTGATCTTCGCCGACCCCGCCGTACGCGTGGGTCACCCGGGAGGCGAGCTGGTGCACGTTCAGCGACGAGGTGTCGACGACCAGATCCGCGGCGGCCCGCAGCGTGGCCAGCTTGACCCGCTCCCGGCCGATCCCGTCGAGCAGTCGACCGTTGCCCTGCAGCGGGTGCGGTCGACGGACCGACTCCTGGCGGCGGACGATCACGTCGTCGGCCGCCTCGAGATAGAGGATCTCCGGCATCGTGCCGGCCGCGCGGAGATCGGCGAACACGGTCGGCAGCTGTTCGAAGAAGCCCCGGGTCCGGACATCCAGGACCACGGCCAGCCGGTTCAGGTCACGCTGCCGGGCCAGTTCGCAGACCTCGGGCAGCACGCTGGGCGGCAGGTTGTCGACCAGATACCAACCGAGATCCTCCAAGGTGTTGGCCGCGGTCGAGCGGCCGGCGCCGGACAATCCGGTGACGACCACCAACCGCAGTGGCTTGGCGGCATCGGCCGTCGTCGAAATGTCGGTCTCGTCGGGGGTCTGGACCGGCTCGCTACTCACGGGTTCATCATCTCAGTCGCGGATTCGGATCGCTCGTCCATGCGGAGGCTTCGGTGCCACGCGATGCCCTGGCGTCAGCTCGGTGCTAGCCGGCGGTCGGTGACTGCTCGCCGATCACCTCGCCGGTGGTCATGTTGATCGCGGTCCGCTGCGGAGCGGCGTCCAGAGCTTCCTTGATCGCCGCCGCCAGCTTCGGGCCGAAGCCCGGGACCGCCGCGATCTCCTCGACCGAAGCCGCCCGCACCTTGCGCAACGAGCCGAAGTAGGTGATCAACGCCTTGCGGCGGACCTCCCCCAGCCCGGGCACCTGGTCAAGCATCGACTCGACCATCGTCTTGCTCCGGCGCGACCGGTGATGGTTGATCGCGAACCGGTGGGCCTCGTCGCGCAGGCGCTGCAACAGGTAGAGGCCTTCGCTGGTCCGGGGCAGGATCACCGGCTCCTCGACGTCGGGCAGCCACACCTCCTCCAGTCGCTTGGCCAGCCCGCAGAGCGCGACATCGGAGATCCCGAGCTCGTCCAGCGCGCGCGCCGCCGCTGCGACCTGGGGCGGGCCGCCGTCGACGACGACCAGCGCGGGCGCGTACGCGAACTTGCGCGGTGCACCGGTGACCGGATCGACCAGCAGCGGGCCCTCTTCGCCGGGGCCGGCGTCCTCGAGTTGCTGACTCATGCTCGCCCGGTCGTCGATCAGCCGACGGAACCGGCGGGTGATCACCTCGTGCATGGCGGCGACGTCGTTCTGGCCGTCGACGTGCCGGATGACGAACCGCCGGTACTCGCTCTTGCGGGGCAGCCCGTCCTCGAAGACGACCATCGAGGCGACGACCTCGGTGCCCTGCAGGTTGGAGATGTCGTAGCACTCGATCCGGAGCGGGACCACGTCCAGTTCGAGTGCCTCCTGGATCTCCTCCAGAGCCCGATTGCGGGTGGACAGATCGCCGGCCCGCATCGTCTTGTGCTTGATCAGGGTCTCGGTGGCGTTGCGGCCGACCGTCTCCATCAGCGCCTTCTTGTCACCGCGCTGCGGCACCCGGATCGCCACACTCGACCCGCGCCGCTCGCTGAGCAGACCGGTCAGCGAGTCGAGCGAGCCGGGAGGACCGGGACCAGGATCTCCTTGGGCACGGCGTCCCGGTCGACGATGTCCGGGTCGTACTCGGAGTAGAGCTGGAGCAGGAACTGCTCGACCAGCTCCGTCCGAGCCGCTCTCGTCGTAGCGGTCGGCGACCCAGCCGCGCTGGCCGCGGACCCGTCCGCCGCGAACGTGGAAGATCTGCACGGCGACCTCGAGCGGGTCCTCGGCCAGCGCGATCACGTCGGCGTCGGTCGCGTCCTGGAAGACGATGGCGTTCTGCTCCATCGCCCGCTGCAGTGCGCCGACGTCATCGCGGATCTGGGCGGCCCGCTCGTACTCCTGGGCGTCGCTGGCCGCGCGCATGTCCCGCTGCATCTTCTTGATCATCGGACCGGCCTGGCCGGCGACGAACTGGCAGAAGTCGTCGACGATGTCGCGGTGCTCCTCGGCGCTGATCCGGCCGATGCACGGCGCCGAGCACTTCCCGATGTAGCCGAGCAGGCAGGGCCGGCCGAGCTGTTGGTGGTTCTTGAACACCCCGGGGCGGCAGGACCGCATCGGGAACACCCGGAGCAGCACGTCGACGGTCTCGCGGATCGCCCAGGCGTGGGAGTACGGGCCCGAAGTAGCGGTTGCCCTTGCGCTTCGGCCCGCGGCCGACCATCACCCGGGGGAATTCCTCGGACAGCGGTGACCGCGAGCCACGGATAGGACTTGTCGTCGCGGTACTTGATGTTGAAGCGCGGATCGAACTCCTTGATCCAGCTGTATTCGAGCTGGAGCGCTTCGACCTCGGTCTGCACCACCGTCCAGTCGACCTTGGTCGCGGTGGTGACCATCGTCCGGGTGCGGCTGAGCAACGAGGCGGGATCGGCGAAGTAGGAGTTGAGCCGCGAGCGCAGGCTCTTGGCCTTGCCGACGTAGATCACCCGACCCTGGACGTCGGAGAACCGGTAGACGCCGGGCTCGTCGGGGATCGAGCCCGGCGCCGGCCGGTAGTCGGGTCCGGTACGGGTCAGGGGTGCCACGTCCCACAGCGTAGGCACTGGGTCTGACAACTCCGGCCGAGCGTGCCAGACCCGGAGCGCGGCCGACTCAGCCGGTGACGTAGACCTTCTTCTCGAACTGCTTCACGTTGGATTCCTTGAGCGGCTCGGTGGCCGGGCCCTTCACCACCGAGCCGTCGCTCACCGAGAACTGGCTGCCGTGGCAGTCGCAGTGGATCGTCGTCGGCCACACCGGTCACCTGGCACCGCTGGTGGGTGCAGATGTTGGTGAACGCCTTGAACGTCGCCCTCGCTCGGCTGGGTGACCACGTAGCCGTCGTTGTCCAGGATCACCCCGCCGTCGACCGGGACATCGGCGGTGTCGACGCTCGGACCGTCGGGCGCCTCAGCGGTCTCGGTGGGCTCGGAACTGGCGCTCGATTCGTCGGCCGACGGTTCCGGGGCCGAACTGCTGGGCGGCGCCGGAGCGACGCGTCGGCGCTGGGAGCGGTGCTGCTCGGGGTCGTCGCCGCCTGCCGGTCGGCGGCGCAGCGCGACGAGCAGCGTGCGCACTACCTCCGACCAGGGCGGTCAGCCCGGCGGCGCGGAGGACCGTGCGCCGGGGTGGGTGGGATTGGGAGAGGTCGTCATCGACCTGCTCGGAGCGGTCGTCGAGATTGGGGGCCATGGAAGTCCCTTCCGGTCGGCGGCAAGAGCAGCCAGCAAACCGGACGCACCTGTGCGAACCCTGTCGACCGACTGTGTTCTGACAGGACGGACTACCCGCCCCTTCGGTTCAGCTGGCCTTTCGGGCCGGCACCGCGGCGGTCGCCTTCTTGGCCGCGGCCTTCTTCGCCGGGGCTCGGGTGGCCGGTGCCTTGGCGGTCGCCGCCGTCGCGCGGCGGTCTTCTTTGCAGGGGTCTTCTTCGCTGCGGTTTTGGCGCCCTTGCGCGCCGGTGCCGCCGGCGGCGATCAACTCGGGCTGAGCGGCCCCGACGGGGACAGCCCGACCCTCCAGGATCGGCCGGAGGAACTCGCCGGTGTAGGAGTCGGGATGCGCGGCGATCGCCTCCGGGGTGCCCTCGGCGATCACCGTGCCGCCGCGCGAACCGCCTTCCGGGCCCATGTCGATCAGCCAGTCGGCGGTCTTGATCACGTCGAGATTGTGCTCGATCACCACGACCGTGTTCCCGGCGTCGACCAACCGGCCGAGCACGCCGAGCAGCTTGCGGATGTCCTCGAAGTGCAGACCGGTGGTCGGCTCGTCCAGCACGTAGAGGGTGCGGCCGGTCGAACGCTTCTGCAGCTCGCTGGCGAGCTTGACCCGCTGCGCCTCGCCGCCGGACAGCGTCGGCGCCGGCTGACCGAGCCGGACGTAGCCCAGACCGACCTCGACCAGGGTCTTCAGATGCCGAGAGATCGCCGGGATCGCGGCGAAGAACTCGGCCGCCTCCTCGATCGGCATGTCGAGGATGTTGGAGATCGACTTGCCCTTGTAGTGGACCTCGAGGGTCTCCCGGTTGTAGCGCGCACCGTGGCAGACCTCGCACGGCACGTACACGTCGGGCAGGAAGTTCATCTCGATCTTGATCGTGCCGTCGCCGGTGCAGTTCTCGCAGCGACCGCCCTTGACGTTGAACGAGAACCGACCCTGCTGATAACCGCGGACCTTGGCCTCGGGCGTCTCGGCGAACAGCTTGCGCATGTGGTCGAAGACACCGGTGTAGGTGGCCGGATTCGACCGCGGCGTACGCCCGATCGGCGACTGGTCGACGTGGATGATCTTGTCGATCTCCTCGGCGCCACTGATCGTCCGGTGCCGGCCCGGCACCTCGCGGGCGTTGTAGATCTTCTTGGCCAGCGCGGTGTAGAGAATGCTGTTCACCAGCGTCGACTTGCCGGATCCCGAGACGCCGGTCACCGCGATCAGCTGGCCGAGCGGGAACGACACCGAGACGTTCCGCAGGTTGTGCTCGACCGCGTTGTGCACCGTGATCTGTCGGGCCTTCGATCCGTGGTCGGCGCTGGGCGGGCAGCGGGATGGACCGGCGGCCGGACAGGTAGGCGCCGGTCAGCGAATCAGGATTGTCCAGCAGGCCCTGCACCGGTGCCCGAATGCACGACGTGGCCGCCGTGCTCGCCCGCGCCCGGGCCGATGTCGACGGCCCAGTCGGCGGTACGGATCGTGTCCTCGTCGTGCTCGACGACGATCAGGGTGTTGCCCAGATTGCGTAGCCGGACCAGGGTCTCGATCAGCCGGCGGTTGTCGCGCTGATGCAGCCCGATGCTCGGCTCGTCCAGCACGTAGAGCACTCCGACCAGACCGGAGCCGATCTGGGTGGCCAGCCGGATCCGCTGCGCCTCGCCGCCGGACAGGCTGGCCGGTGGGCCGGCTCAGCGACAGATAGTCCAGCCCGACGTCGAGCAGGAACTTCAGCCGCTCGTTGATCTCCTTGAGCACCCGCTCGGCGATCTGCCGCTCGCGATCGGTCAACTCGAGCTGACCGCAGGAAGGTGGCGGCCTCGTCGATCGACATGGACGCGATCTCGGCGATGTTGCGATCGCCGACCGTCACCGCCAGGGAAGACGGCTTGAGCCGGGCGCCCTTGCAGGTGCGGCACGGGACCTCGCGCATGTAGCCGGCGAACCGCTCCCGGGAGGTGTCGGTCTCGGCCTCGGAGTGCCGACGCTCGATGTAGGAGACGACACCCTCGTATTTGGCGTTGTAGCTGCGGGTCCGGCCGTAACGGTTCCGGTAGCTGACGTGCACCTGGCCCGGCACGCCGTGGAGCAGCATCTGCTGGACCGTCGACGGCAGCCGATGCCACGGCACCTTCGTGCTGAAGCCGGCGGTTTCGGCCAGCGAGACGATCAGCCGCTGGAAGTAGTCGGCGACGTGCGCCGACGCCCACGGAGCGATGGCCCCCTCGTCGAGCGATCTTCTCGTCGTCGGGCACGACCAGCTCAGGATCGACCTCCATCCGGGTGCCCAGGCCGGAGCAGTCCGGGCAGGCTCCCCACGGTCCGTTGAAAGAGAACTGCCGCGGCTCGAGCTCCTCGATGGCGATGTCGTGGTCGTTCGGGCAGGCCATCTTCTCCGAGTAGCGCCGCTCGCGGCCCGGGTCCTTCGCGTCGAGGTCGACGAAATCGATCGACACCACACCCTGGGCCAGGCCCAGCGCGGTCTCGACCGAATCGGTCAGCCGCTGCTTGACGGTCGGCTTGACCGCCAGCCGGTCGACGATGACGTCGATGTTGTGCTTGTACTTCTTGTCCAGGATCGGCGGATCGGTGAGTTGGACGACCTCGCCGTCCACCCGGGCCCGGCTGAAGCCGGCGGTGGCCAGCTGCCGGAACACCTCCGCGTACTCGCCCTTCCGTCCCCGGACCACCGGTGCCAGCACCTGGAATCGGGTGCCCTCGGTCAGTCCGAGGAGCCGGTCGACGATCTGCTGCGGCGACTGCCGGCTGATCGGCTCGCCGCAGATCGGGCAGTGCGGCCGGCCCGCGCGGGCGAACAGCAGCCGGAGGTAGTCGTAGACCTCGGTGATCGTGCCGACCGTCGACCGGGGGTTGCGGCTGGTCGACTTCTGGTCGATGGAGACCGCCGGCGACAGGCCCTCGATGAAGTCGACGTCGGGCTTGTCCATCTGGCCCGAGGAACTGCCGGGCGTACGCCGACAGCGACTCGACGTAGCGGCGCTGGCCCTCGGCGAAGATGGTGTCGAACGCCAGACTCGACTTGCCCGACCCCGACAGACCGGTGAACACGATCAGCGCATCCCGCGGCAGATCGAGCGAGATATTGCGCAGATTGTGCTCGCGGGCACCGCGAACTACGAGCCGGTCAGTCACGGCGAACATGTTATGTGCGGTCACTGACAATCCTTCTCTCGTGACTGTCGGAACGGATGCCACCGATCACGCCGCCCGGCCGACCGGGAGCGGATCGTCCAGACAGCGATACCGGCTGGCGTCCGGCATCGTCCAGTCCACGCCGTCGTCGTCGCGCACCGTGGCCAGCCAGGCGAAGGTCTTCCCTCGATGGTGTCGTCGGCAATCCGGGTCGTTGTTGCGGCCCGAGGTCGCGCCGACCGGGTAGGGCACGTGGTGGTCGATGTCACACCGATCCGCCGGCACCGAGCAGGTCGGGAACCGGCACGTCCCGGCGCGCAGCCGGACCGCCTCCGCCAGCCGGGCGGACGGAAACCGACCGAGCTCGGTGGTGTCGAGCAGCCGTCCACCGTCGTCGGTCAGCAGCCGGGTGAACAGCACCTGGTCTCCGGCCGCGTCGGCTGAGGCGATCAGCTCGCGGAGGATCTCGGCCGGGCACGATGCGCGGAGCGGTCGGCCAATTCACCGGGCACGTTGCTGGCGCCGAGCAGACTGCTCAGCGGCACGACCACGCCGATCCGGATCGTGCGTCGGCCGGCGCAGACCGGGCACGAGCCGGAACGCCGCAGCCTCCTCGGGTCGGACCGACCGGCTCGCCCTGCGCGTCGACCCGGATCCGCCGCGTGCCGAGCAGTTCCCCGGTGTCCGGATCGATGTCCTCGACCTCGAGCCACTCGACCGGCCTCCCCTCCGGATCGGCGTCGGCCGGCCAGCCTCGGCTGATCGGACTTCTGCCGACACCGTCGACGTCAGCTCCTCAGTCGCGCCGGCTCACTCGTCATCGATCCGCAGCCGACCCAGCAGCAGGTCGGCGAACAGATCGGCCCGCCGCTGCTGCTCGGTCCGGGGATCGTCAGCGCCCAGCTGGCGAGCGCCGGCGGCGAGCAAGGCGTCGATCTCGGCGGCATCCTGAGCCGACACCTCGCCGGTGACGTAGCCCATCCCGTCGGCGCTCTGGTGGACGGTCACCCGCCGCTCGGCCAGCGCCTTGCGGTGCCGGATGGCGAAGGCGTCCGGCTCCAACTCGACGACCAGTCTCAGCAGCCAGGTCTGCAGCTGCCGGGGCGATCGGGTCTGGGCCGCCTCCACGACCTGCTCGTCGATGGCCGCCAGAGTCTCCGTCGCGGGCCACCCGTCGTGCGACCCGATCGATCACCCGGACCTGGGCCTCGTCCAGGTCGCCGCACCGGAACGCCTCGTGGACGGTCGGCAGCCCGGACGCCAGCCGACGGGTGCGGGCCAGCAGACGCTGAACCGCGTAGGGCTGCTCACGCAGCATCAGCGACAACTCATCGGCCACGAACTCGCCCGGCGACGGTCGACCCGGTTGGCGACCGGCCCGACCCCGCGGTCTCAACTGCATCAATTCCGCTCGACGAGCGTCCGCGAACGCCACGGCGACCTCGGCCAATTGGGCCATCGCCATCGCCGCCGCTCGGCGAGCCTGCTCCACCTCCGCCGCGCTGGGCGACGCCCCGATCTGCTCCATGCCTGGAGCCTCGCACACCCCACTGACATTTTCGAATGCCTGGTCGAAACCGGCCGCTCGCCCGCCTCTGGTCGACTGTCAGCGCCCGGGTCTAGGTTGTCCTCATGCAACCCGCCGACGAGCAACTCGACCGACTCCGCGGCCTGGTCATCACCGCGACCCAGCGGCTCCTCGGCGACACGATCTCCGTCGACGACGACAGCTGGCGGGGGCCGAGCCGGCTGCCCGAGTGGAGCCGCGGTCACGTGGCCACCCACATCGCTCGGCACGCCGACGCATCTGATCCGGCTCTCGGCCTGGGCGCGGACCGGCGTCCGGCAGGAGATGTACGAGTCGCCGGAGCACCGCACCGCCGAGATCGAGGACGGGGCCGGGCGGCCCGGGCCTCGACCTGCAGATCGACCTCGACACCTCGGCCGGCCGGCTGGCCGAAGCCTGGGAGACCCTCGACCGCGAAGGCGGCTGGGACTCGGTGGTCGAGATGCGCGGCGGATCGAAGTGCCGGGCCGACTGCTGCCGCTGGCCCGACTGCTCGAACTGGCCATCCACCACGTCGACCTCGACATCGGCTACGAGATCGACCACATCGATGAGCAGACGGCCGACTGGCTGCTCGAGTGGTACGCGTTCCGGCTGCGCAACCAGGTCGACTACCCGAAGCTGCAGCTGACCTCCGATGCCGGCTTCACGATCACGATCGGCAACGCCGGTGACGCCATCCCGATCAGCGGCACCAGCGACAACCTGCTCGGCTTCCTGCTCAACCGCGTCGACTCCTCGGCCGTCCGCGGCGCCGAAGGACTCCAACTCCCCTCGTTCTGACCGAAGGACAGACCATGGCACTCGAACTCGATCCGGCCACCACCGCTCTCGTGTTGATCGAATACCAGAACGACTTCACCAGTGACGGTGGCGCGCTGCACGGCGCCGTCGAAGGCGTGATGCAATCCACCGGCATGCTCGACAAGACGGTCGCCCTGGTCGAGAAGGCCCGGGCCGCCGGCGCCACGATCATGCACGCGCCGATCACCTTCGCCGAGGGCTACCACGAGATCTCCGCCCACCCGTACGGGATCCTCAAGGGCGTGGTCGACGGCAACGCGTTCGTCAAGGGCAGCTGGGGCGCGGCGATCGTCGACGTGCTCGCCCCGCAGCCCGGCGACATCGTGGTCGAGGGCAAGCGCGGGCTCGACACCTTCGCCAGCACCAACCTGGACTTCATCCTGCGCAGCAAGGGAATCCAGACGATCGTGCTGGGCGGCTTCCTGACCAACTGCTGCGTCGAGTCCACGATGCGCACCGGCTACGAGAACGGCTACCGGGTGATCACCCTGACCGATTGCGTCGCCGCCACCTCGCAGGCGGAGCACGACAACGCGATCAGCTTCGACTACCCGATGTTCTCGTTGCCGGTCACCGCCGACGACGTGATCTCCGCGCTCGACTGATCCGAAGGAGACGACGCTGATGGCTGGACTCGGACACGTCGAACCCGGCGGAGACCCCGCTGGTCACCAAGCTCGGCGGCGTGACGCTGATCAAGATCAGCGTCGGGCCGATGGACAACAACGCCTACCTGCTCACGCCCGGCGCCAGGGCGGTTCGGTGCTGATCGATGCCGCCAATGACCAGGACCGGCTGCTCAAGCTCATCGGCGACCAGGCCGTCGCCGTGATCGCCACCACCCATCGCCATCACGATCACATCGGCGCGCTCGCCGGGGTCGCGCAAGGCGACCGGCGCCCGCCTGGTCGCCGGCGCCCCGGACGTCGACGCCATCGCCGAAGCGACCGGTGCGAAGCCCGACGGCGTCTGGTCCGGCGATTCCGTCCCGCTCGGCGACGAGTCGCTCGAGGTGATCGGACTGGTCGGCCACACGCCGGGCTCGATCACCCTGGCGTACGCGGCCGGCGACGGCGTCACCCATCTGTTCACCGGCGACAGCCTCTTCCCCGGCGGCCCGGGTCGAACGACGACCCCCGAGGCCTTCGCCAGCCTGATGGACGATCTGGAGACCAAGATCTTCGAGCCGGTTCGACGATGCGACGGTCGTCCATCCCGGCCATGGTGACGACACCACCCTGGGCGCCGAGCGATCGCAGGTCGCCGGCTGGCGCGCCCGCGGCTGGTAGCTCAGGAGAGTCAGACGGGTCGAGTTCAGGCGACGAGTCAGCCGCCGAACGCCATCCCGGTCCGGGCGACGAGTCGGTCGAGCGCCTCGGTCCACGCGGCTGTCTGCGGATGATCATGGCGCCGGCCGAGTTCGCCGAGACCGGCCAGGATGTAGCCGTCGAGCCAGACGTACGGATCGGCCAGCCGGTTGCAACGCTGCCGGGCGTCGATCATGATCGCGAAGGCCCGGTCGGTGTCACCGCGCTCGCTCGGCCAGCAGGGCCAGGCCGCGGGCCGACATCCCTTCCCAGCACGGATCTCCGAGCTGACAGGCTCGGGCGAACGCCTGGTCCAGCAACTCGGCCGCCCGGTCGACGTGGCCGTCAAGCAGCTGGACCTGGCCGCGAATGGCCTGCGGCCAGGGCAGGAAGGCCAGCCAGTGATCGTCGCGGGCCAGCCGGATGGCCGCGCCGAAGATGATCGTCGGCCGACTCGACATCGCCCTGCAGCATGGCCGATCGGCCGAGCATCGTCGCCGCGTACGCCTGCCGGCGGGGATCTCCGACGGCGCGTGACCGTTCGAGGGCCTCGCCCAGCACCTCGCGACGCCCGGTCGAACCGACCCCGGTCGCTCTCCACCGACCCGAGGTAGGTCAGCACCTTGGCCGTGACCGCCGGTTCGCCCGGCCGCCCGGGTCAGCGCGTCGGTGAACCAATACTCGGCCCGGTCGTAGCGGCCGCGCAGGAAATCGACGTAGCCGACTTCGGCGCGGACCTCGGCCGCCGTCGTCGCAGGTCGTGAGCCTCGGCGATCTCGTCGGCCTCGTACAGGCTGGCCAAGCCGCCCTCGTCCATCCCCCGCAGGGCGTGGATCAAGGTCTCGGCCAGGGCGAGCCGGGCCTGGACCTGCAGTCGCGGACCACTCGATCGATCGGCCAGCCGGATGGCCGCGGTCAGCGAGCGCAGTCCGGCATCCAGAGCACCGGCCGCCACGGCGGCCGATCCGGCTTCGACCACGGCGGCGATCGTCGTGTCGTCGGCGATCTCCTCGCTGCGATAGACCGGTTCGCTGAGTCGCGCCGGCCACGGCGGCGCCGGGGGTGACGCCGAGTTCGCGTTCGAGGATGTCCGGTGCAGGTGGCGAGCTGTCGGGCCGCCGCATCCTCGTCGCCGGCCTGCCGATACAGCGTGATCAGCAGGGCATGGTGGTTCTCGTCCAGCGGGTTCATCGACGAGGCCCGGGCCGCGTATCCGATCGCCGCGTCGAGATCGCCACGCGACACGGGACCCGAGCGCCGCCTCGTGCAGGATCGCTTCGGAGGCCGCGGCCAGTCGCCGCCGGGCGGCCAGCAGCCAGGTCTCGTAGGCCGCCGAACCGCGCGGACCGTGAGCCGCCGAGGAGTTCCTCGCCGAGGCCCGGCAGTCGCGATCGCCTCCGACCACGAGCCCCGGACGAGGATCTCGGTGTCGACCTCTGTCCCCGGCGGGAGCTCGAGGACGACCGGGTCGCCGTCGACCGAACCCTCGTCCCCGAGCGCCCGCCTGATCTCGGCCAGCGACCAGCGCAGAGCCCGGGCCGGATCATCCGCGTCGCGCGAACAGCAGGGCGGCCAGGTGACCGACTCGGCGGCGTCTCGGCTGCCGATCAGGTACGCGAGGATGGCCCAGCTCTTCCGACTGCGGAACTGGTAGACCTCACCGTCGGTCCGACGACAGCCGGGGCCGGCCCAGCAGCTCGGACCGTGAGCGGAACTCCGCGCATCATGCGCCCTGCATCCCGAATCTGACCACACGCCTCAGGCGTGTTCGCTGACCGGGTAGATCTCGTCAGCCACCAGGCCGTGAGCCTCGCGGTGGACGGTGTTGGCGGCCTCCGCGTCCGGTGCGTCGACCAGGCAGAAGATCTTGCCGGCCGCCTCGTCGACCCAGTAGCGCAGATAGTTCACGCCGTACGGCGGCCTGGGTCGCCAGGTCGGCCTGGTGTGCGCCGGCGACATCAGCCGCGGCGACGCCGCCGTCGATGCGTGTGAACGTCCATGAACAACGACATCGGTGTGCTCCTTCTCGTGTGCCCCACGCTCGTCGCGGGGTCGAGACCAAGCACATCGCGGCCCCGTTTGACAGGGCGTTTGACGAATCCGGACCGTGTGCTCAGGGCTCAGAAGGATTCGGCCACCTGCTCGAGCCGGGACCGGTAGGCCGCCCACTCGTCGGTCGAGAAGGACGGCAGATTCGGATTGCCGGCCCGGAGCCCGACGCGACCGTCGACCAGCTCGCGGATGATGTCGGCGTGCCCGGCATGCCGGGCCGTCTCGGCGATCATGTGGACCAGGATCTGCTGCAGGGTGACGTCCTGCTTTCCGGGGCGCCACCAGGGCACCCGGCCGGGGGCGTCGAGGTCGAGCGCCTCGATCGTCGCATCGACCTGCGCGGCCGCGGCCTGCTGGAACGCGACGATCTGCTCGCGCGACTCGTCCGCGGTCGCCCACATGTCGGCGTTGTCCTCGGCGTCATCGTCCAACCAGGGCGTCGGGATGCCCGAGGGTCGGTCGAACACGTCGGTGAAGTAGCCGAGTTCCATGCTGGCGGCGTGCTTCACCAGCCCGAGCAGATTGGTCCCGGTGTTAACCATCGGTGACCGGACCTCCCGTTCGGACAGCCCGTCCAGCTTGCCGACCAACGCCTCCCGCTCGCTGCGCAGATAGCGATGCAGGATCTCTTTCTCAGACTCAGCCATGCCGCCACGCTAACCATGTCAACCGGAGCCCGCGCTCGAGACTGTGAATAGGTGAAGGAGGGACGGCGTGCGGGCCAGCGACGAGGCGGATTACGTGTGGCTGTTCCGCGCGCACTTCCGCGGCATCGCCCAGGCGGTGAATCTGATCGTCGTCGACCGCGCCCGGGCCGAGGAGATCACCCAGGAAGCCTTCGTCCAGTTGTGGCGGCGATGGTCGACCATCCGTACCTACGAGCGACCCGAGGCCTGGCTCCGCAAAGTCGCCGTGCGGCTCGCCCTCCGGACCGCCCAGCGCGACGACCGACGGACGCGGCTCGAGCCCCGGACGCCGACGGCCGCCGCACCGGCGTTTCCCGACCCCGATCTGGCCGAAGCCATCCGTGCTCTGGCGCCGCGGCAACGGGCGGCGGTGGTCCTCTTCTATCTGGAGGACCGGCCGGTGGCCGGAGATCGCCGAACTGCTCGGGGTGTCGGAGTCCACGGTCAAACAGCACCTGTTCCGCGCCCGGGCCCAGCTGGCCACGCGCTCTGGGCCAGGACGAAGAGGAGAACGACCATGTCGGTTGATCAACACCTCCGCGAGGCGCTTGGCCCGCAACGCCGCCGCCTTCGAACCCGACGTCGAAGCGCAATCTCGACGCCGTGCTGCGCAGGGTCCGTCGGCGGCGCCGGACAGGCTGGACGGTGGCGGTCGCGGTCGCCGCCGCCCTGGTCGTCGGCGATCGTCGTCGCCCCACGGGTCGGTCGACCGCGGACTGGTCGCCGGACCGGCGAGCCGTCCGCTGCAATGGACCGCCCTGCCGGACGGCCCGCTGTCGGCTCGACACGATGCCTTCGGCGGCTGGCTCGACGAGCGTTATCGTGATCGTCGGCGGATCCAGCGACCCGATCTGCCCACCCAACGCCTCGTGCGTGGCGGCGACGACCTGCTCAGCGACGGGGCGGCGTACGACCCGGTCGTCGCGGACGTGGACGACGATCGCCCCCTCCCCGATCCCGCTGTCGGGTACGAGCGTGGTCGTCGGTGACGAGCTCTACGTGCTGACCAGCGGGTACGACGGGCGGCCGAGCGCAGTTCCTCAGCTACGACGCAGCGGCGGATCGCTGGCGGCAGCGGCCGGCCCCGGCCGACTGCCGCCGTCAGTCCTGGTCGCCGCCGGGGGCGTTCGTCGTGGCGGTGAGCTGGTCCGACGAGAACGAGCAGATCCCGGACGAGGTCTTCGACCCGACGTCCGACACCTGGACCAGGCTGCCCGAAGATCCGCTCGGTCCGAGTTTCGATCGGGCGGCGGTCTGGACCGAGCGAGGGCCTGCTGCTCGTCGGCAAGGAACTCGTCGCCAATCCGGGAGCGGAGAAGCCCGCCGTGGTCCGGCTGGCCCTGCTGGCCGGCTACGGCGCCCAGCGGCGCCGACCCGAGCGACCTGGCCCCGCCGGATCAACTTCGAGAGCTGGCGGCGGCTGCCGGACAGCGAGGTGATCGGCTGGCATCCGCTGGCGGTCGGCATCAGGTCGTCTGGCCCGAGATCGGCTCGGCCGACGGCGGCGAGGTCAGCAACTGGGGCCGGGACTTCAACTTCGGCGGCATCCTCGATCCGGCCGACGGCCGCTGGCGGCCGCTGCCCGAACCGCCGTCCGGACGCGGGTTCGAGGTCGATCTCGAGTTGCCCCTGGCGGTCGGCGATCGGGTACTGGTCGGCGGCCATCTGCTCGAGCCGGTCAGCCTGGAGCTGGACCCAGCTCCCACGCCTGCCCCAGCCCGACCCGACAGGAGCCACCATGATCGCCGGCCCGGACTCGATCTTCGTCTGGGGCGGCGGGACCGTGTCGGACGAATCTGGCCGACCGGCTACCTGCTCGAGCGTGACGGATCAGGGCGTCTGCGCGCCCAGCGCCTCGACGTAGACGCTGTAGAGCGAGCGGCGTGGCGGTGATGAACAGCCGGTTCTTCTTCACCCCGCCGAAGGTGAGGTTGGCGCAGACCTCGGGCAGGTGGATCCGGCCGAGCAGCGTGCCGTCCGGCGCGTAGCAGTGCACGCCGTCGAAGCCGGCGCCGCCGTTGCCCGGCCGCCGACCAGACGTTGCCGGCCCGGTCGCAGCGGATGCCGTCGGAGATGCCCGGGCGCCATGTCGACGAAGACCCGATTGTTGACCGGTCGGCCGTCGACCAGGTCGAAGACCCGGATCGAGGTCGATGTCGACCACGTAGAGCAGCGACTCGTCGGGGGAGAAGCACAGCCCGTTCGGCCGCTCGACGCTCGGTGATCATCGGCCTCGGCCACGCCGCTGTCGGGATCGATCCGGTAGACGTACTGCCCGAGCTGCTTCTCGGCCTTGTCGCCTTCGTAGTTGCCCTCGATCCCCCAGCCCGGATCGGTGAACCAGATCGAGCCGTCGGAGTGCGCGACGACGTCGTTGGGCGCGTTCAGCGGCTTGCCGTCGTAGGCGTCCATGCAGGACGGTGATCGTGCCGTCGTGCTCGGTCCGGGTGACCCGCCGGGTCAGGTGCTCGCAGGTGACCAGCCGGCCCTGCCGGTCGCGGGTGTTGCCGTTGCTGTTGTTCGACGGCTTGCGGAACTCGGTCACCTCGCCGGTCTCCTCGGTCCAGCGCAGGATCCGGTTGTTCGGGATGTCGGAGAACAGCAGGTAGCGGCCGTCGCCGAACCAGACCGGTCCCTCCAGCCAGCGGCCGCCGGTCCACAACCGTTCGACGATCTCGGCGCCGACGACCAGGGCGCCGAACCGCTCGTCGACGACCTCGATCGCCGGATCCGGGAAGCGGATGATCGTGCGGTCCTGGTCCCAGGCGGTCGCCCCGCTGCTCGACTGCGTCATGGCCTGCATCCTAGGGATCGGTCCGATTGCCTACAGTTCCGCTGTGCATGAGTTCATCGCCTGGTGCGGCTTCGTCGGAGCCTGGCTGCTGGTGGCCGGGCCGCGTCTATCAGGCCGCCATCGAACTCGACGACGAGGACGTCGAACGGGATGCGATCCAGCAGACCAGCCAGTCGGTGCCGATGCCGCCGCGGATCTCGCCGTGGTGGTGGCTGCTGCCGCCGGTCGGGCTACTGGCTCAACCGGCGGCGCAGCCGGGACTACCGGCAGGCCATCTTCGCCGCGATGAAGCCGGAGCACATGGTCCAGTTCGTCCGCTTCTCCGAGAAGGCGACCGGCTGGATTTTCGTCGCCGGCGGGGCCTTCTTCATCGCGATCAAGGAGACCTGGGAACTGCTGGAGGCGTACGCATGGCCGGAGTGGCTGATCGTGCCGATCGTGTTGATCATGGTCGTGGCGGCCGCGGCGAACACCGTGGTCCGGGTCCGACGCAGCCACCAGTTGCTCGGCGAGCCGCCGCTTCGACCGGGCCGCTGACCCCGATCAGGTCAGCACCAGACCGATGCCCGAGCGCCAGCATCGTCGCCGCGATCAGACCGTCCAGGATCCGCCAGGTGACCGGCCGGGTCATCAACGGCGCGAGCAGCCGGGCGCCGACCCCGAGCGCGCTGAACCAGACCAGGCTGCCGAGACCGGCTCCGGCGGCGAACCACCACCGCCCGACTCGCCGTGACTGTTGGCCACCGAGCCCAGCAACACGCACGGTGTCCAGGTAGACGTGCGGGTTGAGCCAGGTGAAGGCCAGGCAGGTGGCCAGCGCCGAGGTCCAGGACTGGGTCGCGGATGCGGAGGCCGCATCGAGCCGCTGCCCGCGGAGGGCTCGGCGCGCGGCCAGCAGTCCGTAGCCGAGGAGGAAGGCGGCACCGATCCCGCGAATGATCGTGATCATGCGCCGGGGCCCGGTCGAGCAGGGTGCCGATGCCGCCGACCCCGAGCATGATCAGGATCAGGTCGGACAGCGCGCAGACGGCGACGACCAGCAGCACGTGCCGACGTTGCAGGCCCTGCCGCAGCACGAAGGCGTTCTGGCCACCGATCGCGATGATCAAGGTCAGACCGGTGGCCAGGCCGGCGAGCGCGGTGAGGAACATGCGACCAACGCTAGGAGCCGGGCAGCCTTCAGACCAGTTCAGAAATCTGTTCGCACTTAAGATCAACTCATGTCAGAGGTGACCCCGGATCAGGCCCGTACGCTCGCCGCGATCATGGACGGCGGCAGCTTCGACGCGGCCGCCGGCGCGCTGTCGATCACACCGTCGGCGGTCAGTCAACGGATCCGCGCGCTGGAGATCGCGGTGGGCCGGCCGGTGCTGAGGCGTACGCCGCTCGAACTCACCGAGGCCGGCGAGTCGGTGATCCGGTTCGCCCGTCAACTCGAACTGCTGTCGGCGGATCTGTCCAGCGATCTGGACCCGACGGCCGAGAGGGCCGGCGCCCGACTCACCGTGGTGATCAACAGCGACTCGCTGCACGACTGGGCGCTCCCGGCACTGACCATGATCGACGAACCGGTGCAGCTCGAGATCCTGCGCGCGGACCAGGAGCACTCGGCCGAGCTGCTCCGCCGTGGGGTCGCGGCGGCGGCGATCACCACCGCATCCCGGCCCGTACCGGGCTGCTCGGTCCGCCGGCTCGGTCGGATGCGCTATCGACCGACCTGCTCCTCGGCGTACGCGGCCCGCTGGTTCGCCGACGGCGTCACCCCGGCCCGCCTGGCCGAAGCACCCCTGCTGGCCTACGACCGGGCCGATGATCTGCAGGATCGCTGGCTGCGCCGGGTCGCCCGGCGGGCTCGACCACCGCGGCACTACGTGCCGGCGGCCCACGAGTTCAGCCGGGCCATCCGGCTGGCCCAACCCCTCAACCCCAACCCCAACCCCAACCCCAACCCCAACCCCAACCCCAACCCCAACCCCAACCCCAAAAAATATATAGTTGACTTATTTAATTAAGAAATAGTTGACATATTTAAATAAGGATAGATGTTCACTAAAGATATAAAATAAGAGATCCTAAAAATTGGACTCATTAAAGTAGATTTGAGTATTTTATAAATAACGATTGTATATAAATTACCTCTCTATAATCCCATCCATGAGCCACTTTGTCACCCTCGCTCAACAAATCATTAACACCAATGACGAACATGCTTATGCTCAAATGCTATCAGCAATTTGCGATCCCAACAACTTGTAAAAACTTTTAAATGAAATCCCTCATGCACATGTCCTTAGTTGGCAGATTCACATAACTCCTCAGCAAAAGCATACTCTCAGGAGAATTCTGTCCCATCAACTAAACAAAAAGCAATGACAATCATATGAAGTAAAATTCCAATGAAAAAACTAAACTCTATGAAATAATTTACATCCCCAGAGTTTTCCAAAACATTTGTCTCATGAATTTCTAAAAGAAAGAGTACATTCTCAGAAGCGCTCTCAACATGATATCAGTCTGCTTGAAAGACCTATGTGATAATAACAAGAACTTGCAGATTTTTGTAAATTTGCTTGAGAGATACTATTCCCCTTCATGGAAAGCCAATGAATACTTTACAAGTTCACTGAATGGAGAGTTGGTATTTTTACAGCCTTCACCAGCCATACTGAACTACTTCATGTCTGGGAACAAGACATTATAATTTTCAAGTACAGTGCTCGAATATTAATAGAGCTGATTGAGTATATCACGATGGTTACTGTATACAAAACATATTATGAATACAGGAGGAACATATACACTTTCAGGAACACTTACTTGTCTACAATATTGAATGTAGCTACTGAATATCACAAGATTTTGTTTACAGAGTGGAAGAAAAATCCTGCAAATCATGACTTGATTAATACTATTACTGTTTCAATTGCACTTGTTTAAAAAATCATTGCGTATCCTTTTTCTCACTGACATTACACGAATTCGAAACAGAAGATGAGGGTAAAGATGCCATTGTCGGCCTTAACTCAGACATTTACTTTCCACCTTACTACAGGAACGTCCTGTCAGACACATCTTTTCTTGACTCTATATTTGAGTTTTACATGTTCCTAATCAAGTAACTTAATTAAGTTAACCAGCTTGGAGATACTGTTTATAGCTTGGTCAAGATATTGGGACGGATAATAAGCGCAAGTGTATACACATTTAATACCGAGTAATAACGAAAATCATTTCGAGGTTATTGCATAGATGTGGTCATATCAATATTGTTCAATTTTAAGTTCATTGACTCCTTTTACATTCACTCATTGAGTGATATCCTTTGTAAAGTACTCAACACATATACGACAACTGATGTGCAGGACAAGAGACAAAAGGTTTACTAAGGAATTGCATATTTTTGCGAAACATTAATCGAAAATTCCTAAATAAAACTAGAAGATGGAAGAGAAAATTCATTGGAATAGAGTGTTTGACATTATCGTTAACTGTCTAAACTAAACTAAAGACACTATGTTCCATGACTACATTACACTCAAATCCCAAGATATACTCAACAAGGCTTTCTCTAAACTGTACAGCTGGTAATATGCAGAGAAGATCATGAATGAGTTTGGCAAAAATCAAAAATCCTAAATTTAATGCTTTTAGGAACTCTTTCAATTTGTCCTACTGTCTTCGCTGTAGACACTTTGAAGGTAACCTTAATAACTTAAGATAATTGCAGGTGGAAACCTTCGGGTAAAATCAACAAACTATATGGCTTCATCTCTGCGCTGTTCTGTTGCCCAATTATCTTGCCAATCGTGCTCAGGCTGAAATTATTCTTAAGTACTTTAAAGTAGCCCAAAATGGTAACAATATGGCATCATTACATTACATTCAAGTCTTGATAAACTAAGTCCTAAGATAAATGTAAAATGGTGAACCATCAACACCATTGTGGGCACATATTCGATAAATATAAAACTGTTCATTTACAGATTTTATATTGTGCTTGTTAAGAGTTTGTAAGAAAAACTTTGAACAAACAAATACTGAAATTATTGACTATGCATTGGAGGTGTTCAAGTCAATTTATCTAAAACTTAAAAAGCATAGTTTAAGCTAAAGCAGTATCGTTGATGAAAAATTTGACCCTTTCTACAATGAAGTAAAGGATTTGATTACAAATTTAACAAATACTGTCTTCTAAAATCCTAGTTTTTTTAAGAGGAGGGTCCAGCTATTCAGTGTAATCTCAACAATATGGATTAACGCTGACAATTATCGACACATTCAGGAAATTTACAACTTAGTCTCAAACAGCATCAAGCAAGCCATTCAAACCAACACAATGGACGCAACAAAGTTGTTAAAATACATGCATGATATACGAGGCATATTGTAACCAATCGATGATTGTTAGTCTTTTAAAATCATTTGCGAACTTTCAATCATGGATTTGAATATTATTCTTCCAATGGTTTTGAATAGTCAATAAGCAATTTAGACATTGTTTGGTGAATAAATGTTTTTGAAGGCGTTTTGCAAGATGGTGCTACAATTTGTTACTGATTATGGGAGAAGATTAACATATCAGGTACAAACTGAGCTACCTTTTTTAATACATGATCTCTTCAGGCCTTACTTGCAACAAATGATTAACTTCGAATACCCAAAATGTATTGTCAAAGTATGGGATAAATTCTCATCTCTCAATCCATTATAAGAAATGCTTCCTTTAGTGCCTTCTTTCAAGTAAAAAGATGAAAAATAGTTCGCATCCTTGATAAAATAATACTTTTAAAACATTCATCGTGTAGAGCTCAGTCAACTTGAATCCCTTTACCCTTACATAGAGGAGAAGATTTAGTTTTTAAGTCAATGGTGGGAGGAGGTTATCAGAAGAAAATTGTATCCAAACGTATCGTTAATTGACGTTGTTGAATCAAGAATTGCTTCTACAAAGAGGCAAAAGGAGGAACTCGCTAAATTGATATACTTTGTTGGATCATATGACCAA
Organism: uncultured Actinomycetota bacterium; assembly: GCA_963711185.1. Classification (GTDB taxonomy): domain Bacteria; phylum Actinomycetota; class Actinomycetes; order Propionibacteriales; family Propionibacteriaceae; genus Microlunatus. Next base: position 105,229 of record CAVQDD010000018.1, read on the forward strand.
AAATACTGGGATCTCAAGGGATGTGTTGATGAAAGACTGTTCGTCAAGTGGTTCTTGGAAAACTACAAAGGATGGAGAGAGTGATTGAACTTGAGCTAAAAAAATGAACCAAATAGACAAAATCCGAACATAAGACGAACCAAAGAGTTGTTCTACTACTCTTTAAATAAATATTTCAATGATTATTCATAAAGTGTATACTTTAAATTTGTCTTTAGTATTTTTTTCTAATCTTAGATTTAGCTCTCTAATAGGTAACTTTCGTTATAAAAAATTTAGCTTGATGAGTTGTTGATATTTATAACTTCAAATATAAAATAGACAGGAAAAATAATGTAGGTCGAGTATTCATAAAGAAAAAACCGAATCAAACTACGTGTGCTTACAAGCACTGGACTGAATCTCCTTTGCACAGCCAACAGGTCTCAAAAAATCAAGTAACTCCTCCCCCACATTATCAAGCTTTTATGAAGAACTAAAGAAAATCAAGGATTGATGGATGATTTCAACACTTCATCACGACCTTATATTAAGTTCATCAGGAGAGGAGGAATTCTTGATAGCTCCAAGTGAATTGGTTGGGGATATCTTTGATGACAATACTATGGGTATTTTCGTGAAATTCTAGGGGATGTCAACATTAAGAAAGAGATTAAAGGATCAAAGAAGTAAGTATAAGAAAAGAGAAGAAACAACTGGTAAGGCTAACAATATTGCCAAGACTAAGAAGATAAAGAAGAAAAATGCTTAAACCATTCATTCAATGAGAATAAAACTAAGAAGTTGTTCCTGTCCAAAACTAATAATAAGAATAAGACAATCGTTAGGTAAATGCAAAAGTTTCATAATTAGTTGATAAGCCTTAAAAGAATACTAAAAAGAAAGGTGAGACAAACTAATAAAAAGACAATATTGAAGCTAAATAAAACCAACAAAGTAAAAAGAAGAAAAATAAGAAACCGGCCAACAATAACAACAATCAAACCAATCACAATCACAATCACAATCAACACCCTCAAAACAAACCACATAACCAAAAGCATAAAATCCAACTAAACCCAAACAACCAGAACAACCAGAACCATCAGGAAAATAATAATACAAGAAGAACTTATCAAAGAAGACAAGTAAAAACTAACAAAAAACCAGTAACAAATGCTACTTTATCGACAGATTAGTTACAGAAGTTTAAACAATTGATGAAAAAGGCATCTTCTGCTAATGAAGAATGAGAGAATATTTAGAGAACATAGAGACAGACAGATAGATAGAGAAGATATTGTTTTAGAATATTTATATTTGTGAAAGTTTTGTTACTGTATGTATAGATTTTATTTAACCTAAAGATTAACTATAAACTGTAATTTAGATATAAAATTATTATCTCCCCACTAGTCTATTACTATTCATCTTAACCTTTTAATCACTTACAACAACACTAATCTTAATCACCATCTTACAACAACAGACCAACTAATAGATTCACTGAATGCATAATAAAACTTCCCCACAATAAAGACATGACAATAAGTTATTTAATCATTTGTGAAATTAGGAAAGAACATAAAGGCTAATCAAAATAGGATAGAAGAAGTTATGAAAAAAGACTAAAGCTGTTCTTTTATTCCAAATATACTCTTAAAAAATAAAACACCAACCATCAAACAACTCTCTCATTACTTAACAATAAAATGCAACATAATTATTTTATTTAACACAAGAGAAAATAACAGAATACTATTTAATAAAGTATCAATTCACCTAGTAATTGTATACAGTAAGAGTAAATGAGTCAAAACAGTTCCAATTATAAGGAAGAGAGTAAGTTCTTGACAATGAATGACTTGTTATAAAAAAAACTTAAAGAATAAGTCATTTATCAAGAAAACTATCTTGAATAGCAAGATAAATAATTAACACCATAAATAAACAAACGACGATGAGTTCAATAGAATCCATCATAATTATTAGCCTAATTACATAAATCAACAACATAACACAGTCGAATTCAATAACCAACAGTAAACCATTAACAACGCTAACTAGTAACATCATTAGGATCATAATCCCAATGCTATTCATCCCTGTGGTAAAAGTTACTCAAAAACAAATAAAAACTATAAAGCAACCAATCAATATCATACCTCACATATCTCAATTAATCAGACAAGAAAACTAAGCTACTCAACTAACTCAGTAAATACATGGAATTCTTGTTGGAGCAACATGAGATTAAAATACATGACACTCAATAGAAAATTACAGTCATCAAGGAAGAATAAATTAAGACATTTTATACGCAGTCACATCATCTTCATTATAATTATATGTAAATCAAAAATTCAATCCATTAGCATTCATGAGAATATGAAAAGTATCTTTTCAACCTTAAGTAATCAAGAAAATAAAGAAACAGAATGTGCATGTCCAAACGATAATTTAGCCTGCCAAACAAAAACTTTAAATCACAACAACCATACAACAACTAATTCAAAACCAATAACAACAACAAATCACCACTAAAATACCTCCAAGATATCAACATAAACGACAAGGACATCAAAACAGTCATCTAAAAAAAGTCTAAATTAAATCTTTAACTCGATCTTTAGCTTCAGTTCAACTCAGAAAGAAAATATCCAAAGAAAAATCAGCTTTTAATTAAAAAAAGACGAAATTAGATAAATAAAGGCAAACTATATAAGCAAGGATTAATTAGTTGAAACGAAACATATAATTTAAGGAAAGATAAGTCTAAAGGTATGAGTTCCAAAAAGAAAAACTCTAAAAGTAAAGAGAATACTTTCTCAAAATGCTACTCAAATATCCTGAGTATCGCATGGATGGAGTGTCTTGGACCTTTAGAAAAATGATAGAGTATGTATATCAACCTCAAATCTCTGATTTTTCAGACAACCTAGATATCGATGCGAAGCAGTTTTTGCTTAATTAATTCAACCTAATTAAGAAAGAGAAAGTATTTAAAACCAAGCCTTTTGTGAGAAGAATAAGAAAGCACTATAAAAAAGACAAGAAAATTCAAAATAGACAAAGGGTTAAAAGTGTTACTGTTATGAGCTATCAGAAAGACTAAAGTAGGACTGGTTAAAATTTGAATTTCAATAACCCTCCAAAATAAGATAAAGGTTTCTTTGCCTTTGGTTCAAAATCTTGTCAAACCCTCATAAAACAAAGTATCTACTCGCAAAAAATCCGGTTCAGTCACCTTAATGCAAACTTGTTAAGATGTCATGAGTTTAGCAGAATAAACTGTCTCAAAAAAATAAACAGAAAACAAACCGTTTAAGTTTCTTATCAAATAAAACAATCAAAAGAAAATCTACTAATCAACCAAACTTTACATAAAGAACTGGGTCAACAAGGAAGGATGGAATTCATTCACAGCGAGATCAATTAATATGCCAGAAGAACCGAAACTGCCAGACAATTTTGTAACTGATCAGAAAAGCAGAACAAAACAAGCGTTCTTTAAAGTCGGTAGATTAAATAATCGATACAACTCTATAGTTAATACACTTTTTAGGTATTAATAAAACCTAAATAATACAGAGTCGAAGGGTTAAAACGAGTCGATAATGAATTTTTAATATTATTTTAGTTTTATACACCTAAAAATGAATAAATGTATAAGACATTGTTGTTTTTAATATAAAAAATAAAAAATAAATATTGAATATGTTGAAACTCTCCACAAATTTGATCTTCTTTTCAAAACTAATCTATTCACCTTCTCAAAACAATCTTCCTTACTATCAGCATCTACTTAAGCATTTACTAAATCAATTTACCAAAAAGGAATTTATATCTACATCCTAGGAATCCCAAACTTCACCTGCACCTGCTCCCAAAAGACAACTTAGAAAAAGAGCACTTTCAGAAAAGAAAGCTTCAAAGAAAAACCGAGAATAATGATGACGAAAACAGAGGTGGGGGACTCCTCGAACCAATTATTGAAAATGGAGAATGGGTAATCAGAAAGAAGACCTGAAACACAAGCCATTGCATGAAAGTAAAGTTCAAATAGCTTCTTTGACTTCATTTGAACTTATCAAAAAGTAATGAACGAAGAGAAACTGATGATATTTTGTACATATTTTTTGTTGAATCTTTACTCAAAAACTTTGAAATATAGAAACCATAAATGAGTTATTGTAAACATCATAGAATGGCTAAAGTTCATCGAGTAAGTGATGTATAATCGATGAGTTTTAATTTTCTAATTTCAGTTTTCTTAATTTTATTTAAATTCGATCTCCATTTTCCTTTTCTTTTCTTGCTTGTATTTCAACCCTTCATCCTCCATTTATTTCTCGAACTCTTCGTCATTTTCGTCAATTTCTTCTTCAAAACAGTTCTCCATTGGGTCTTTGTATTGTTCATTTTCGTTGAGGTATTGAATGAGGAAGTTCGGGTCAACATTATTAAACTGTTCATAAAGCGACACAATGTTAAGTTTCACTTCCTTGTCGGGTTTGGTTAAACTTAGTTAACCATTCATTTCTGATTTGTCAATCTGATTTTGATGATTTGAATTGCTACTTGACTCTTCTTATTCGATACCTTCGTCCATTAACCATTCTGGTCCTTCAAGTTCTTAATCTTTTCCTTCGTCATCTGAAAGGATTTCTCCATTTCTCCTGAAATAATCGATCAACCTCAATGAATAATTGCTTGGGAGTCGTACAAAAAGTCTATAAATAAAAATAAATACATTTCTTAGAATATTTTTTTGCTATAGTTTTAAACGTTTTGACATAAGGCATTATTCTTCAAATCAAGCTGTTCAAGTCGAGCAAATGACTCGAATATGGAGAGACTTGAGATTTTTTATAATAAGTTCTTTTAAAGATTCAGCTGCTATAGAGCATGGCCTATGAGAATATTAACTTTTCAGGCTCATTATCACAAAGATTGTTTGAAACAAGCTAAAGTATTGTTAGCTCAATTTTTGGTAGGTTATCTAAGGACTGGAGCCCCACAGTGACTGAGATTAAGCTGATAAAAGATTCGACGGGACATTTTTCCAACAAATGTTTGGCTTCATTAGGTAGACTGTTGCACTGTATATAACTTAGATCAAGGTAGGTAAGATCATTAGGGGAGGTTACAGCGACCATTCTGCTTTTAATAGTTTGAATAATGGGGTGTTATGATTCCATGATGCGATTGGTAAGTTAAAGACAAAATATAAAATTCTTATGAATATGGAAAGACAATATATAATTAACTCTATAAAGGTTGAAGTGATTATATATTGTCAATTTATAAAGTCATATACTTATTTAGTTGATTTGTATAGATTATTTTCGTAAAATTTATATAATGATACTTCTATATTTAACAAAAAATTAATTATTCAGTTTACTCTATTGATTTGAAATAAATAATCACAGGGGTTGGGGTTGGGGTTGGGGTTGGGGTTGGGGTTGGGGTTGGGGTTGGGGTTGGGGTTGGGTTGATCAAATTCAGGACGCTCGACGCCTACGAGCGTTACCGGGGGACGCTCGCCGACGATCCGACCCATCGGCGGAACGCGGCCGCGCTCGTCGAGAGCGGGGCCGTCCTCAACACGGAGCGCTCGTTCCTCCGGCGCCACGGCAAGTCGGGGTGAGCCCCGCCGCGTTGGCTATCCCCCGGCGCGCAACTCGGCCCGATGCGCCTCGGCGAGTCGCGCCATGCTGGTGAAGCGGACATCGTAGCGGGGCGTCTCGCCGGGATCCATGGTGGCCCCGAAGCCCTCGTCCGCGTGCCGGCGGTAGATCCAGCAGGAGGCGAGGCCGAACCGGTTCGCGGGCTTGTGGTCGTGGAACAGGCTCTCGGCCGTGTGCAGGATGTCCTCCTTGCCGGATCGCGGCGCCGCCGAGCCCGCGTCCGAGCCGGTCGCAGCATGTACGTCGAAGTTCGCTGTCGCTCGGCTTGTAGGCGCCCACGTCCTCGGCCGTGACCACCGCGTCGAAGGCGACGCCGAGCCGCGCGTTGCTGAAGGCGAAGCTCTCGTTGTCGACGTTCGACAGGATCACGAGCTTGTAGTGCTGCTTCAGGTAGCGAAGGGCCTCGGCCGTGTCCGGGAAGGCCGGCCAGTCGCGGACGGAGCGGCCGTAGGCGACGCAGTCCTCGTGCGTGACCGGCACGCCCCATTCCTCGGCGAGCCGCTTGTAGACGATGGCGAGCAGGTCCCGGTAGAGCTTGCCCGGCGTGATCGCCTGCTGGTCGATTCGTGGAAGGCGTGCGCCTCGAGGATGCGGTTGCGCGTCAGCGCCCGTCCGGCCCGGTCGGTCAGCGGCGTCAGGGCCGCGACCATCCCGCTCTCCCAGTCGATCAGCGTGCCGTAGCAGTCGAACGACAGGGCCTTGAACTGCGTCAGGCCATGGGTGGATCAACCTCGTCGATGATGGGAATGTCGTCGGCCCGGGACGGATCGTCAGGCCGCCAGCTCGTCCTTCACGAAGCGCCCGGCCTTCATGATGGCGGGCATGTGCCGGCCCTGGCCGGTGAGGAGCGAGAGGTCCGCGAGCGGATCGCCGTCGACCACGATCAGGTCGGCATGGGCCCCCGGCTGCGACGATCGCCGAGCCGGCCCTCCTGCCGCACGACCTTGGCGGCGTGGATCGTCGCGGAGCGGATCACCTCGATGGCCGGCAGCCGCTCGCCGCGCAGGACGAACTCGTCCGATTGGTGGTCGGTGCATCTCGCCGAGCAGGTCGGAGCCGTAGGCCATCATCACGCCGGCCTCGTGCAGGATGTCGAGCGCGTCGAGGCCCTGCTCGCGCACGTCCTCGATCTTGGCCACCGACTCGGGCGGCAGGCCGAACCGCGCGCCCTCCTTGGCGAGATAGTCGAAGGTGACGTTGGTCGGCACGACGAAGGCGCCGTGCTCCTTCACGAAGCGCGCCGTCTCCGGCGTGATCAGGTTGCCGTGCTCGACCGAGACGCACGCCGAGCTCGACGGCCCGGCGGATGGCGTCGTCGGTGTAGAGATGGGCCGCCACGTAGGTCTGGGCGTTCTGCGCCTCCTCGACCGCGGCCGCGACCTCCTCGCCGGAGAGGCCGAGGAAGGCGATCGGGTCGGTCGGCGAGGAGACGCCGCCGTTGGCCATGATCTTGATGAACTCGCGCGCCGCCCTTGATCTCCTCGCGGCAGGCGCGGCGGACGTCCGCGACGCCGTCGACGATGCGGCCGAGCGTGCCGGCCCGGTCGCGGTACCATTCGACGTCGCGGGAGTGGTAGCGGCCGCGGTAATCGGTGTGGCCGCCGGTCTGCGACAGCGCCTTGCCGCAGATCACGAGGCGCGGAGCCTCGATCAGCCCCTCCTCGATCGCCATGACGAGGCCGTGGTCGGCGCCGCCGAGGTCGCGCACGGTGGTGAAGCCGCGCATCAGCATGTCGCCGCATGATGGTGCGCGGAGCGGAGCGCCACGAGCGTGTTCGGCAGCTCGGCGTTGAGCGTCAGGTTGGTCGTCGTCGCGATGACGTGGACGTGGCAGTCGATCAGCCCCGGCATCAGCGTCCGGCCGGCGAGGTCGATCACGCGGGCGCCCGACGCGGCGATCGGCCGGTCCGAGACCTCGCGGATCGTGCCGTCCTCGACGAGGACGTGCTGGTCGGCGAGCGCGTCGTCGCGCGTGCCGTCGAGGATGCGCGCGTTCGAGAAGAGGTGGCGGACAAGGCTCTCTCCAGGGACGGCCGGATCAGTCGCGGAGCGATCGCAGCGCGGGAATGAGAAGGGGCGTGAGGGCGCGGATCCGGGCGACCTGCGCGTCCTCGCAGAGATATCCCTCGCGATGGAGAAGGGCCAGGATGGCGAGGAGATCGCCCCCGTGCTCCACGCCGACATTGATCACGCTGCCGAGGCCGAGGCTCTCGATGAGGGGATGGTCCGCGAAGGCCCAGCGGATGGCCGCCTTGTCGGGTCCGAGGAAGGGCTGGCGGCGAGCCAGCACCAGATCGCCCCACGGCGTGGACCCGAGCCGCTTGCGGCCCTGCACGGGATAGGCGTCCGGCCGGGAGGAATAGGCGCGCTCCACCTCCTCGCCGCCCGGCAGGCAGAGGAGGACGGTGAAGAGCTCGTGCCCGACCAGCGACTGGGCGGCCGCGTCGACCGCCGCGAAGGCGGCGTGGGGCGACCCGTCCCGTGCCAGGACGTCGGCGGCCCGCGTGAGGGTCGGGAGAAGATCCTGGCTCATGGGGCGGGCGCCTTCTGGGAGCGTTCGGGGAGGAGTCCCTCGGGCCGCAGCCCGAGGACGACGAGGAGGCCGAGGCCGACGAGGATCTCGCGCAGGGCGGCGGCCTGGACCGGCGACACGCCGGGGATCAGTTCTCCCGCGAAGCGCGTGGCCTCCAGGAAGGCGACGAGCGCGTAGGCGCCGACGACGGGACCGGCCGGCCGCGCCTTGCCGCCCGCCGTGACGGCGAGGAAGATGTAGATGCTGACGAGCGGCTGGAACTGGTCGGGTGCGACGTAGCTCGTGTAGTGCCCGTAGAGCGCGCCGGCGAGCCCGGCGATCGCGCAGGCGAGGCAGAACGCCTCCGCCTTGAACCGCACCACGCTCTTGCCGGCCACCGCCGCGACGATCTGGTCCTCGCGGATCGCCCGCAGGGCCCGGCCCCAGGGCGAGAGGAGCAGTCGGCGCTGGAGCGCGTAGACGATCGCGACCGCGACCGCCACGATGGCGAGCGTGCCGGCGTGGAAGCCGAGGCCGGCGCTCCGCGGCACCAGGACGGGCACGCCCGAGATGCCGTCGGTCCCGCCCGTCAGCCAGACCTCGTTGGAGGCGACGATGCGGACCACCTCGGCGAAGCCGAGCGTCACGATGGCGAGGTAGTCGTCCCGGAGCCGCAGGGTGGAGACGCAGACGACGAAGCCCGCCGCCGCCGTCGCGACGACCGCGAGCGCGATCCCGACCGGCACCGGGACGTGCCCCCAGGTCGTGGAGGTCGCCGACGCGTAGGCGCCGAGCGCGAAGAAGCCCGCGAGGCCGAGATTGACCAGCCCGGCGAGGCCCCAGGACAGCATGAGGCTCTGGGCCAGCAGCGCGTAGATGGAGCCGACGACGAGCGCGAAGAGGACGTAGGTCAGCATCGCGTCACCTCGCCGCCCGGCCGAGGAGTCCGGCCGGCCTGAAGCTCAGGACCAGGAAGATCACGGCGAAGCTCACGGCCAGGCGGTAGGCGGGCGCGAGCGCCAGCACGGTGAATTCCTCGGCGATGCCGATCAGGAAGGCGCCCGCGACCGCGCCGGGGATGCTGCCGAGCCCGCCCACCACGGCGGCCGCGAAGACGGACAGCAGGATGCGGCCGCCGACCAGCGGATCCAGGGAGGCGTCGAGCCCGACCAGCGTGCCCCCGATGCCGCAGAGGGCCGCGCCCACGAACGACCGTGACGAGCGAGATGAGGCGGCGGGCTGACGCCCTTCAGGCGGGCGAGATCGGGATTGTCGGCGACGGCCCGCATGGAGCGTCCGAGGCTCGTGAGCGACAGGAAGGCCCAGACGGCCGCCATGACGGCGAGCGCCACGGCGAGCCTCGCGAGCTGCTGCGGCCCGACGCGGATCGGGCCGAAGATGACGTCGCGGGCGAGCGGGAGGTCGAACGC
>CAVQDD010000019.1:0-1067500 GCA_963711185.1 uncultured Actinomycetota bacterium
GAAGGGTGGTCTGTGGGTCGACGCCGCCGCTCACCTGGCTGGCGAGCGCCTGTGGTGTCTCGGTGAGTACCAGCTTCTCGATCACGCGCTGAGCGACCAGGGGGCCAGTAATGAGCTTGGCGTAGGTCTGGACCTTCTGCTGGGAGGTCAGTGTGCCTTGGTAGGCGGCGTGGATCGAAGGATCGGACGATGTGGAGATATTGAGCTGCGCGGTCGAGGCGTACTGCGGAGTGGCCCGGTAGGTCAGCGCGGCGGCCGTGCCGACGACAACCAGCGTGCAGAGCGTGATCAGCAACCAGCGTCGCCGGATGATCCGCAGATAGTCGCGCAGTTCCACAGTCGCCCGATTCCTGGTTTGGCTGATTTCCCCTCAGCAGGATCATACGATGCCGTCTGGCCCTTTTGGCTTCATGGGCATAGCCTCGGGGGGTCCGGGCACGAAAGCACTGACATGTGCCGGACGAGCACCACAACAGGGGATAAATGTGTTACGCCTAGCCGATGAGTAGCGATCGACCTCCGGGCGATTTGCAAAACGTCCGTCCAGACCAAGATCCATCGTGTGTTGCTGGTCTTGGCGGTCGCCGACTTCGTAGTGATCCTGACATCACTCTTTGTAGCGTGGCGGTTACGCACTCATCTCGCGTAGCCAGTCCGCCGCCCGGTCGGCCAGGAAGTCCCGACCGCGGAGGTCCTCGGGGTGCACGCCCCCGCTCAGCACGGCGACCGGGGCACCGAACCGATCCCGGGCGGCGGGTCGACCCGCACCCGTGACTCGGCGCTGGTCACCTCCTGCATCGGGCCCATCACCCGCAGCAGCCGACGGTGCAGGTGCCGCATGCCGCGCTTGCTCTCCAGGCCCCAGCGCGGCAGCAGCCCGGCGTCGGCGGCGTTCTTGATAGAGGTTGGCCGGGGTGAGGGTGAACTCGTTGGCCAGGATGCCGCCGCCGATCCACGTCGCGCGGGTTGCCGTGCCGGAAGTCGGCGGTGGCGATCGACGGGCCCGGCCCGAGCAGGTCGTCGACCTGGTCGGCGAACACCCCGAACGCGCCGCCGTACAGGTGGCCCTGCAGGTGCCGTCCGACCTGGTCGTGGCGTTACCCAGGCCCGTCCGGCTCGCGCTCGTGAGCGCTGTTCAGCAGCAGCCGTGCCGATTCGACCGCACCGGCCGGCGACCACGATCCTCGCCGCTCGCGCCCACCTGCCGACCGCCACCGCCCGCGGGCCGATTGCCCGACCGGCCAGCTCGACACCGACCGCCCGACCGGCCGCGTCGGTCCGGATCCGCAGCGCCCGGGTCTGCAGGGCGATCGAGCAGCGGCCGGTGGCGAAGGCCCGGGTCAGCATCGTGTTCTGGCTGCCGTTCTTGGCGTCCACCGGGCAGGCGAAGCCGACGCAGAGCCGACAGCGGGCACATCCGGCCCGGCCGAGATAGTCGCCGAATTGATGGTCAACGGCACGGCCACCGTGCCCACTCCGAGGCGCCGGCGCCGCGCCGGCGAGCAGACTCGGTGGTCGGGCCGGGCGGCAGCGGCGGCATCGGATAGGGCCGGGAGCGGGGTCCGGCGTGTGCGCCCGGGGCGTCACCGCAGACCCCGATCTCCCATTCGGCCCGGGCGTAGTAGGGCTCGAGGTCGGCGTAACTGATCGGCCAGTCGGCCAGCGCGCTGCCGTCCGGCACGCCGTAGGTGCTGGCCATCAGGAAGTCGGTCGGGGCGAACCGCCACGCCTGCGCGCCGTAGACCCGGGTGCCGCCGCCGGCGGTGACCGCGTTGGCGCCCCAGCCGGCCTCGACCGGCGAGAGCTCGCTCCGGCGATGGCCGTCCACCTCCAGCAGCCGACGATCGGCTGGGATCGCTGCAGCCGGGTCGGCATCGGCAGGCCCCATTCGGCGCGCGGGTTGCGCAACTGGCCGGAGGCCAGCTCGTCCGGTCTCGGCCAGTCACCGGCCTCGACCACCAGCACCGACCGACCGGATTCGGCCAGCACCCCGGCGGCCGTCCCGCCACCGGCCCCGGAACCGATCACCACCACGTCGTAGCGCTCGGCGAGATCGGCGGGACCGACCTCGGACGGGCGGCAGCCGGCGGGTTCTCGGCGACCGGCAGCGGGACCGGCCAGCCGTCGGCCGGCTCGGGACGCCAGCCGAGCCAGCTCCAGGAGCGTTCGTCGCCGCCGTCGCGCCGGTCGGCGTAGTAGCCGGCGTTGACCAGTCGGAGAACCAACGCCAGTCCGGGTCGGTCGTCCAGCTCGTCCGGGCGGACACGGCGAGCGCCCGCCCGACAGCTCCGCCATGCCGGGCCTGCCAGTCGGGACGATCGGCAAGCACCGTGACCAGGAAGGACACCACGCCCGGCCTCGGCTGCCGACGGCGCCTCGTCGGCCGGGACGACAGCGTCGAGCAGTGCGCACCAGTCCGCTCCGGCGCAGCCAACCGATCTGCTCGGCGAGTCCTGCCGACACGCCGAATCCTCATGCCAGCATGCTCTCAGGCCCGACTGCTCGGCGAACGAACCGGCCGGGTGTCATCATGGAGACGCGGCCCGGATCGCGAGCCGAGGCGATCGCTGCGTATCGCATCGGCAGCTGAGTCAGGAGGCTCGGCGTGGCGCAATGGGACGGACGTGGGCTGCCGCCGGTCGCGGCCGAGCGGATCGCCCGGGCCCAGTCCTCAGGCGTCCGCACCTCGCTGTTGTCCGCCGACGGCGCGCCAGCCTGGCCTCGGTCGGGCTGGACCCGATCGGTGAGGTGATGGGCTGCGTGGTCGAGAGCGTCGGCTGGCGGGTGGGGCGGCTGCGGCTACGGCTCGATCGGCTTCGGGATCGGGCTGAGCGGCGTCCGCGGGGGCTGCGTCTTCGGTGTCGACAGCCCGGTGATCGGATCCCAGGACAGCCGCTGGTCCGGCTTTTCGGCCCTACGTCAACGCCATCCGGCGCGGCTACGGGACGGCGATGAGCCGGCTGTTGCAAGAGGCGCAGGCCCTCGGCGCCGACGGCGTGGTCGGCGTCCGGCTCGGCGTCAGCATGCTGGACGGCGCCCGGGAGTTCATGGCCCTGGGCACGGCCGTCCGGGCTCGGTCGCAGATCCGGCCGCAGCTGCCGTTCACCACCGACCTGCCGGGCAGCGACATCGCCAAGCTGATGCAGGCGGGTTGGGTTCCGCGCCCAGCTGATCGTCGGCTTCGACCTGGCCATCAAGCACGACGACTGGCGCACCTCGCAGGCCGGCCGGTCCTGGGCCAACGTCGAGGTCGCCGGCTACACCGAGCTGGTCCAATACGCCCGCCACATCGTCCGGACCAACGTCGAACAGCAGACCCGCACGGGTCGGCGCCGACGGCTTCATCTCCTCGGCGATCCAGCTGACCATCCGCGAGGTCGAGCCGTCGGAGGGCCATCGCGACCACATCGCCGAGGCCCTGATGGTCGGCACCACCATCGCCCGGTTCGCCGGCTCGGTGCGCCATGGACGCCCGCTTCGGACGTTCCGCCCCGCCGCGGCGGCAGAGCACCCACCGACTCCCGGACGGTACTGCCGCTCGGGCCCATCCTGCCCACGCGGAGGTATCGCCGATGACCGTCAACCCGAACCAGCTCGGGATCCCGCAGGACGCGATGGCCCGGCTGGCGCAGATGCGTCCCGGCCAGCAGACCAGCCTGTTCACCTCCGATCTGTCGGTGAACGAGTTCCTGCTGGTCCGCGAGGCGGGCTTCCGGCCGGTCGGGCTGGTCCTCGGCTCGAGCATCTACCACGTCGGCTTCCAGGCCCGGTCCTGGAGCAAGAACCAGGAGCTGGACCGGCTGTCCGGCGCGATGTACCACGCCCGCGAACTGGCGATGACCCGGATGGAGGCCGAGGCCGACGCACTCGGCGCCGACGGCATCGTCGCCGTCCGGCTGGAGATCGAGTTCAAGGAGTTCGGCAGCGACATCGCCGAGTTCATCGCGATCGGCACCGCGGTCAAGGCCGACGACCCGCCGCCGACCGGAGGCGGCTGGCGCAACAACAAGAACCAGCCGTTCACCTCCGATCTGTCCGGGCAGGACTTCTGGACGCTGATCCAGGCCGGCTACGCACCGCTCGGCATGGTGATGGGCACCTGCGTCTACCACATCGCCCACCAGGGGTTCTTCCAGTCGATGGGCAACATCGGCCAGAACGTGGAGATCCCGCAGTTCACCGAGGCGCTCTACGACGCCCGCGAACTGGCCATGAGCCGGATGCAGGCCGAGGCCGAGCAGCTGCAGGCCGAAGGCATCGTCGGGGTCCAACTGCAGTCCCAGTCCCACCGCTGGGGCGGGCACACCACCGAGTTCTTCGCCATCGGCACGGCGGTCCGCCCGCTGCGGGACGACCACGTGATCGAGACTCCGCAGCTGGTGCTGCCGCTGGTCGACTGAGCATGTCCTTCTCCCCGGCCTACCGGCCCTGCCCGACGACCCGAACGACTCCGGCTCGGTCGAGATGATCAGCGCCGCCCTGCGCGCCGACACCGCCGACGTCGACACGCTGAGCCGGGTGCTGACCTCGACCCTGGGCGACTCGCTGCCGCCGGGCATGGTCAGCGTCGAACGCAAGCGCAGCCTGTCGGATCGGATGAACGGGCGCGAAGGCGCGGCGACCTCGATCACCGTGACCGCACCACAGGTCCAACTGCATCTTGGCCCCGGCCGAAGCATCGCGGCGGACCGGTGCTGGCCGAGATCCACACCATCGTCCGCGGCGTGGTGATCAGCCGCCGCGAGGTCAGCATCGGCGAGTGGGTCTACACGCTGGCCCAGCTGCTGAACGAACTCGCGGCCCAGAACAGCGCCGCTCGGCAGTCGCTCAGCCGACTGCTCGGCGAGAGCTGACCTGGCCCCGCCTCTCGTCCCGGATCGGGCCGCCTGGTCGCGGTGGAATCCGGGCCACGATCGGTCAACTCCACTGCCGGTGGTCGCGACCTGGATCAGCGGCGCCGGGCGGTGCCGAACAGACCGCGGAAGATCTCCCGGCTGGCGGTCCGGGCCAGATCGCGGACCATCGGGGAGTTGATCAGCCCTGACACCACGCTCTTCTCCTTGCCCCGACGCTGACGACTCGCTTCGGGTGCCGGCTCGTAGTGCGGGGCGGGCGAACCGGCGTTCTGCTGCGCCTGACTCGGCGGCCTCGGCCCCGGCGGTCAGCCGGTTGGCCAGCATCTCGCGTGCCGACTCGCGGTCGATCGCGTTGACGTACTTCGCCGCCAGCGGCGAGGCCTTCACCGATGCTTCCATCTGATCGGTCGGGGTCGGCGCCATCAGCGTCTGCGGGGCGAACATCCGGGTCCAGGCCACCGGGGTCGGGGCGCCGTCGGGATCCATCACGGTGACGATCGCCTCGCCGATGCCCAGCTCGGTCAGCACCTCGGCCAGCTCGTAGTGCGAGCGCGGGAAGGTGGCCACCGTCTGCTTCAGCGCCTTGGCGTCGTTGGGGGTGTGGGCCCGCAGCTGGTGCTGGACCCGCGAGCCCAGTTGGGCCAGCACGTCGTCCGGCACGTCTTTCGGCGTCTGGGTGACGAAGAAGATGCCGACCCCCTTGGAGCGGATCAGCCGGACGGTCTGGGTGATCGAGTTGAGGAACGCCTTCGAGGCGCCGGTGAACAGCAGGTGCGCCTCGTCGAAGAAGAACACCAGCTTGGGCTTGTCGGCGTCGCCGACCTCGGGCAGATCGTGGAACAGGTCGGCCAGCAGCCACATCAAGAAGGTGGAG
Organism: uncultured Actinomycetota bacterium; assembly: GCA_963711185.1. GTDB lineage: Bacteria > Actinomycetota > Actinomycetes > Propionibacteriales > Propionibacteriaceae > Microlunatus. The sequence goes on from CAVQDD010000019.1 coordinate 5,731, forward strand.
AAGATCGCCGGCCGGTCCTGCAGATTCGGTAGTTCGAGCAGGGTGATCATGCCGCGTCCGTCCGGTGCCTGGACCATCATGTCGGCGGTGTCGAATTCGGGCTCGCCGAAGAAGGCGTCCGCGCCCTGGTCGCTGAAGTTGATCAACGACCGCAGGATCACCCCCACGGTGGCGGCCGAGATGCCGCCGAGATCGGCCAGTTCGGCTTTGCCCTCGTCACTGGTCAGGTGCTGCAGGACGGCTCGAAGATCGGACAGGTCGAGCAGGGGCAAACCGGCCTTGTCGGCGTAGTGGAAGACCAGACCGAGGGTCGACTCCTGGGTCTCGTTCAGGTCGAGCACCTTCGACAACAGCACCGGCCCGAACGCGCTCATGGTGACCCGGACCGGCAACCCGGTGCCCTGACCGCCCAGGGCGAGGAATTGGGTCGGCGCAGCGGTCGGCTGCCAGTCCTGGCCGAGCGCCGACGTGCGCTTGGTCAACTTCTCGTTCGCTGCCCCCGGTGAGGCCACGCCGGACAGATCACCCTTGATATCGGCGCCGAACACCGGCACGCCGGCCGCCGAGATCTGCTCGGCCATGACCTGAAGCGTTTTGGTTTTGCCGGTGCCGGTGGCCCCGGCGACGAGGCCGTGCCGGTTCAGCATCGACAGGGGGATCCGGATCCGGACATCGGTGACCGGCTCGCCGTCCTCCATCAGCACCCCGAGGTCGATGGCCGGCTCGTCGAAGATGTATCCCTTGCGGATCTCGTCGACCTCGGCCTGATGGGCCGACACCGGCATCCCGCTCTGCTCGCTCATACGCGACAGCGTGCCACACCTGCGGCCGCTCCGAAACCCCGCCGGTCGGAGCCAAATCGTAACGATGTCGTGCTCTGGCGCCCCCGTGGCGTTGACTACAGTGTCACAGTGATTTTCAAGCGCGTCGGTGACGTACGGCCGTATCCCGATCACGGTTACGTACAGAAGCAGTGGGCGGCCATTGCTCCTCACCAGGTCCGCCTGGATCAACTCGTCACGACCAAGCGGACTCTCGATCTCGAGGCATTGCTGGAGGAGGACTCGACCTTCTACGGTGACCTGTTCGCCCACGTCGTCGCCTGGCGAGGAGATCTCTACCTCGAAGACGGTCTGCATCGCGCCCTGCGGGCGGCGCTGCAGCAACGTCAGACGATGCACGCCCGCGTGCTGGAGTTGAAATAAAGCTGACATAGCCTCAGGCGACGCGAGGAAAGGACGAGGTCATCAAGCGGGACGAGCAGCTGACGCCATCCAACGGAGGGAGGCGGGAATGATCGGACGCGTTTTCCGCGTCATCCGGACCCCGTTGACCTTGCTGATTTTGCTCGGGATCCTCTGCTACGGCGCCTGGTGGGGCTACAACAACATCATCAAGCCCGCGCCGCCGATCCCGCAGACTCCCTGCGTGCCGACCAAGGTGGCCAAGAAGCAGCTGAAGTCGAGCCAGGTGACGGTCCAGGTGTTCAACGGTGGGGACAAGAAGGGTCTGGCCGGCGACGTCACCCGTCCGCTGGAACGCCAAGATTCAACACGCTGATTGCCGCAGAACACACCAAGTCCAAGATCGGGGCGACCGTGATCATCGGCAACGGCGCCAAGAACCCCGAAGTGCTGCTGGTGAAGAGCTTCTTCAAGAACGCCACCGTCAAGGCCGACGGTCGGGCGAACCGGACGGTCGACGTGATGGTGGGCAGCAGGTACGGCGGCTTCAATCCAAGTCGGCCAAGACCAGCATCGCGGTCAGCACCAGCACCGTCTGCCTGCCCGCGCAGAGCGCCAGCGCTTCCGCCACCCCGGCCTCGGACGGCTGAGCTCGCCCCACCGCAGCCCGATTGTGGTGCATGAACCCCATCAGCTGTGGATGATTCAGCAGAATCCGAGGCGAGAAGGCCGGGGATCAATTCCGTCCGGGTAGCCGTGGTCGGCGGGCCGGCTGGCTGGGTCGGTCGGCGTTCTTCCAACCGGCCAACCGGCCGCGTTGTCCCAGCGCCCGCAGCCGGGCCTCGGTCTGCGGCCGCTGCGCGCTCGGGGTGACGATCAGCAGTTCGTCGCCGATCTTCAGCCGCTCCCGGTCCAGCGGCACCATCGGCGCTTCATCGCGGATGATCAACGAGATCACCGAGTGCTTCGGCAGTCGCAACTCGCCGACCTCGATCCCGCTCAGCCGAGACCCGAACGGGATCGTCACCTGCATCAGATCGGCCGAGATCTTGTCCAACGGCGCGACCTCGACCTCGACGTCACTGGGTTCGTGCCGGCCGGCCAGACCCAGCCGTCCGGCCACCCAGGGCAGGGTCGGGCCCTGCAGGCACGGTGAAGACGATCACGAAGACCAGGACGACGTCGAACAGCAAGGTCGCGTCCGGCACGCCAGCGGCCAACGGAATGGTGGCCAGCACGATCGGTACCGCCCCGCGTAGTCCCGCCCAGGACAAGAACGCCTGGTCCCGTAGCGGAATCCGGAACCAGACCGCTCCGACGAAGACCGAGATCGGTCGGGCCACGAAGGTCAGGAACAGCCCGGCGGCCAGCGCGATGCCGACCGTACGCAGGCTGATCCGGCCCGGCGAGGCCAGCAGTCCGAGCATCACGAACAGCCCGATCTGGGCGATCCAGCCGATCCCTTCGACGAACGACCGGGTGGCCGCCCGGTGCGGCAGGTTGGCGTTGCCGAGCAGCAGCCCGGCGACGTAGACGGCGGCGAAACCTGAGGTGTGCAGCGTCGCCGCGGCGCCGTAGGCGAAGACGGCCCAGACCAGCGCGGCCAGCGGGTAGAGGCCGGAGGACGGCAGCGCGACCCGGCGCAGGAGCTGCACCCCGAGCCAGCCGAGCACCAGTCCGATCGCCACCCCGCCGACGATCTCCACCGGGATCAGCGCCAGCGAGCTGGCGACGCCGACGTGGTCGTCTCCGGCCGCTCCGCCCGTTCCTGTGCCCCCGGCGATAGCGGCCGAACTGGCCAGCGTGACCAGCAGTACGGTCGGGGCGTCGTTCAGACCGGATTCGGCCTCCAGGGCGCCCCTGATCTTGAGCGGCAGCGGAACCCGGCGCAGCACCGCGAACACCGCTGCCGCGTCGGTCGGTGAGGTGACGGCTCCGAGCAGGACGGCGATCCACCAGTCCAGGCCGAGGACGAAGTGGCCGAACAACGTCATCAGACCGACGCTGACCAGGGTGCCGACGGTGGCCAGCAGGGCGGCGATCCCGATCGAGGAGCGGATGTCGGACCATTTGGTGGTCAGGCCGCCCTCGGCCAGGATCAGCACCAGTGCGCCGAATCCGAGTGGCCTGGGCCAGCTCGGCGTCATCGAAGCGGATGCCCAGCCCGGCCTCGCCCAGCACCATGCCGAGGGCCAGGAACAGCAACAGGGCGGGCAGTCCGAGCCGGGATCCGACCCGGGCGGACAGGATCGCCGCGATCACCACCACCGCACCCTCCAGCAGGATGAGGTCGAGATCGATCATCACTCTCCCTCTCGGCTGGACGGCTCCCGCACCGGCGCCGGACGACCGGGGCGGAGAGGGAAACACCGAGCGCCGGCATCCGTAGGGCGGACACCGGCGCTGTGCGTGCTTCTGGCGGTGGCGGCGGGATTTGAACCCGCGGAGGTTTGACCCTCACGCGCTTTCGAGGCGCGCTCTTTAGGCCGCTCAGACACGCCACCGCGGGAAAGATTACCGACTCGTCCGGCCGGGAGCGAATCGAACTCAGCCGCGCTGGGTGGAGAAGAAGCGACGCAGCAGCTCGCCCGAGGCCTCGGCGGCGATGCCACCGACCACCTCGACCCGATGGTTCAGCCGGCGGTCGCGGACCACGTCCCAGAGCGAGGCGACCGCGCCGGCCTTCGGGTCGTAAGCACCGAACACCAGCCGGGCGATCCTCGCCTGGACCAGCGCACCCGGCGCACATCGTGCACGGCTCCAGGGTGACGACCAAGGTGTGGCCGTCGAGCCGCCAACTCCCCTGCCGGGCCGCCGCACGACGCAACGCCACGATCTCGGCGTGGGCGCTCGGATCTTGGGTGAGCTCGCGCTCGTTGCCGGCCGCCGCGACCAACCGCTGCTCGGGGTCCGAGCAGCACCGCACCGATCGGGACGTCCTGGTGGACCCCGACCGCCTCGGCCCGGGCCAACGCCACCGCCATCGCCTCGCTCATCGACAGCGCCTCACTCATCGATTGCGCCTCACTCATCGATTGCGGGGCGGGAACCGGAGTCGAGGACACGGTCAGTGCAGAGCGGTCTCGGCCACCCGGCGGAACTGCGGCCCGATGTTGATCTTGTCCGCCAGGCTGGACAGCAGTTGATCGCTGCTCAGGTCGAGGTCGTCGCAGAGTGCGGTGAGATCGAGCTCGCTGACCCCGAGATCGGAGAGAATCCGCAGGTCGCCCATCGGCTCGGAGTCGTCGTCATCGTCGTCGCTGTCCGGAACGTCCACGTCGAGGTAGTCCGCGATGTCGCGGGCGATCGGCCAGTCGGCGGCCGCCGCCCCGTCGGAGAGGAAGACCTGCACGAACTGACCGCGGACGCGAACGACGATGGCCACTTCCTCGACCAGACTGACGAAGCCGATGACGCCGGCGTCGCCGGGCATCCGGCGGAGCTGCACGATCAACTCGTCCAGATCGTTGGCCAGCTCCTTGGTCAGCGCCGAGACGACGATCTGGCCGTCCTCGCGATAACCGGCGATGACAAAGTCGATCTCGTCCTCTTCGGCGTCGTCGAGATCGTCGTCGTCGAACTCGTCGTCATCACCATCGTCATCGGAGTCGTCGGCCTCGGCCAGGTCGCGGCTCAGAGCCGGAGCGGCTGCGTCCCGGTCCAGATCGAATGACTCGTAGTCGTCATCCTCCAAGTCGGCCACGATCCACCTCTCCGTCCTGCGCGTCCCCGCCCGGCGGCCGAGCTCGGCTGCCGTCCTGATCCTCACCCGAGCGAGCGTCGTGTGTCCAGTGAACCTCTGTTGAACTCCCTGGTCACCGTCCGGTGCGGCCCCTATGGTGTCAGACCGTTCATCGTGCTCGCGACCCGGACAGCTCGACCCGGACAGCTCGACCCGGACAGGGCAAGTCGGACAGGGCTACGGTGAGCCGGTGGACCTCTGCACCGTCGATCATCCGTTGATCGCGCACAAGCTGACCGTTCTGCGCGACCAGCGGACCGACTCGCCCACCTTCCGGCGACTGACCGAAGAGCTGGTCACGTTGCTGGCCTACGAGGCGACCCGAGAGATCCGGGTAGTGCCGCATCGGGTGCAGACCCCGGTCGCCGGCGCCGAGGGGGTCACGCTGGCCAGTCCGCGACCGCTGGTGGTGCCGATCCTGCGGGCCGGGCTGGGGATGCTGGAGGGGATGACCCGGCTGATGCCCACCGCCGAGGTCGGCTTCGTCGGCATGGTGCGCAACGAGGAGACCCTCGAGCCGTCGACCTACGCCGAGCGGCTGCCGGACGATCTCTCCGGGCGGCAGTGCTACGTCCTGGACCCGATGCTGGCCACCGGTGGGACGCTGGCCGCCGCCGTCCGCTTCCTGGTCGATCGGGGCGCGGACCACATCACCTGCATCTGCCTGCTGGCCGCGCCGGAGGGCATCGACAAGCTGCGCCGCCTGCTGACCGACCTCGACGTCCCGTGCACGCTGGTGATCGCCGCGGTGGACGAACGACTGAACGAGCGCGGCTACATCGTCCCGGGCCTGGGCGACGCCGGCGACCGGCTGTACGGGGTCGTGGGTTGAATCCTCCGATCGGTCGTCGATGCCGATGATCCCGCCCGGCAGCCGCTACGTCGCCCTGGGCAGCTCTTTCGCTGCCGGCCCCGGGATCGAGCCGGTGGTCGATCAGGCCGCCGGCCGGTCGGGCCGTAACTACGCCCACCTGGTCGCCGAGCGGGCCGGACTGGCACTGACGGACGTCAGCTACTCCGGCGCGGCCACTCGCGATCTGCTGCGGCCGAACCGCCGGCGTTCGTCGCCACGATGCCGGCCCAACTCGACGCGATCGACGAGGACACCGGCTGGTGACCATGACGATCGGCGGCAACGATCTCGGCTACCTCGGCGGCCTGATCAAGGCGAGCCTGCTCAACCGCGGGCCGGGGCGGCTGCCCGTGCTCGGCCGCGTTCGCCCCACGACTGGCGCGGGTCGGTACCGATCTCGACGCCCTGCAGGCTCTCTCGGACGCGTTGACCGCCGCTGTCGGCCGCTATCGCCGGGCGGGCACCGGCCGCCCGGCTACATGATCGTGGACTATCTCAGCGTCGCCGGTGGCGATGTAGCCCGGGGATTCCCCGCTCGGGGTTCCCCGGCTCGGGGATCCCGCTGACCTCGACCCAGTGGCGCCAGGCCCAGGCGATGGCTCGGGCGTTGTCGGCGGTCTACGCCGCGGTGGCCGATCGAACGCGGGCCGCGCAGATCCCGGCCGAGGTGATCGACGCCGCGACCCCGAGCCGGGCCCATCACGCGGCCAGCGCCGAGCCCTGGGTGACCGGCTGGACCGGCCTGCGTGCCGGTGCGCCCTTACCACCCCAACGCCGCCGGGATGGCCGCCGTCGCCGACCTGATCCTCCGCGCCCTCCACTCCCCGGATTCTGGCCCCTCATCACACCTCGGTGGTGGCTGAGAAGCCTCAACCCGGTAATGAGGCGTAGCGGTCAGTAGTAGTAGGGGAAGTCCGACCAGTTCGGCGGGCGCTTCTCCAGGAAGGCGTCGCGGCCCTCGACGGCCTCGTCGGTCATGTAGGCCAGCCGGGTGGTCTCGCCGGCGAACACCTGCTGGCCGACCAGTCCGTCGTCGATGGCGTTGAAGGCGAACTTGAGCATCCGCTGCGCGGTCGGCGACTTACCACAGATCGCCCGGCCCCAGTCGAGACCGACGCGCCTCCAGCTCGGCGTGCGGGACGACCCGATTCACCATCCCCATCCGGTAGGCGTCCTCGGCGTCGTAGGTCTCGCCGAGGAAGAAGATCTCGCGGGCGAACTTCTGGCCGACCTGGCGGGCCAGATAGGCCGAGCCGAAACCGGCGTCGAAGCAGCCGACGTCGGCGTCGGTCTGCTTGAACCGGGCGTGCTCGGCGCTGGCCAGGCTGAGGTCGCAGACCACGTGCAGGCTGTGGCCACCGCCGGCCGCCCAACCGTTGACCAGGGCGATCACCACCTTGGGCATGAACCGGATCAGCCGTTGCACCTCGAGGATGTGCAACCGGCCGGCCGCCGCCGGGTCGACCTGGGCGGGAGCCTCGTCCTCGGCGTAGGTGTAGCCGGACCGACCGCGGATCCGCTGGTCGCCGCCGCTGCAGAACGCCCAGCCGCCGTCCTTGGCCGACGGCCCGTTGCCGGTCAGCAGGACGCACCCCACGTCGGAGGAGGTCCGGGCATGCTCGAGAGCTCGGTACAGCTCGTCGACGGTGTGCGGGCGGAAGGCATTGCGGACCTCGGGCCGGTCGAAGGCGACCCGGACGACCGGGGCGTCGACCGCTCGGTGATAGCTGATGTCGGTGAAGTCGAACCCGTCGACGGCTCGCCACCGGCTCGGGTCGAAAGGCTGGCCTGCTGTGTCGTCCACCCCGCCACCTTGCCCGATCTTCCGGCTCCTGAGCTACCCGGGCTGTCGTTCATCGAGCCAGAACCAGGAGGATGCGGGGTTCAGTCGGAGGAGTCGGTCCGGGTGGCCCGCTCGGGATGCCAGTCCTCATCGTCGGTCACCGGTTCGGTGACCGGTACGCCCTCGACCGGGTGCTCCCCCGCCGGGCCCGGAGTGATTTCGTCTGCGCTCCGCTCGGCCGCTTCGACCGACGGTGCTGATCACCGGCCTGCTGATCACCGGCCTGCTGATCACCGACTAGCTGATCACGGTCGGCGAACACCGGCTGGTCGAGATCGTTCTGGGCGCCGACGGTGATCGGGTCGATGATCGGCGGAACTCCTGCCGCTGCATCGATCGCGGCCGCAGCCCGAGCCGCCTCGGCGGTCTCGGCGGCACCTGCTCGGTTCAACCGGTTCGTCCGACGGTAGACCGAGAGGACCATCGCGGCGATCACGACCAGGACGATCAGCAGGAGTATCCACTTCATCGCTGCCCCCTCGGCCGGTCGGTTGCTGAGGGACCAGCCTAATCCGATCGGTTCACAGCGGCCCGACCTCGGTGACGGTGATCACCGGTTCGCCGGCGGCGTCGCTGGCGGAAAGGTCGACGACGGCGCCGAAGCCCCAGTCGTGATCGCCGACCGGGTCGTCGACGATCTGGCGCAACCGCCAGCTGTCCGGTTGCTGGTCGATGATCAACATTGCCGGTCCGCGGGCGTTCGCGCCGGTCAACAGCCCTCGGTGCTCCTCGAAGTACGGTTCCATCGCGTCCTGCCAGGCTGAGGCGTCCCAACCCGATTCGGCGTCCAGCTCCCCGAGCGCGAACCAGTTCCGCCGCGCCATCAGCTCCACCCGGCGGAACAACGCGTTCCGGACCAGCACCCGGAACGCCCGGACGTTGCGGGTGACCGGCGGCGGCGTCTCGTCCAGCTCGCGTCGGACCCGGTCGGCCGGCACCCCCTCGGCCAGTTCGGGCTCGATCAGCTGCTCCCACTCGTCCAGCAGGCTGGAGTCGGTCTGCCGGACCAGCTCGCCGAGCCAGTCGATCAGGTCGCGCAGCTCCTCGGACTTGGCGTCCTCGGGCACCGTCTGTCGCAGCGCCTTGTAGCCGTCGGCCAGATAGCGCAGCACCAGCCCCTCGGAGCGGGCCAGCCCGTAGGAGCTGACGTACTCGGTGAAGCTCATCGCCTGCTCGGCCATCTCGCGGACCACCGACTTGGGCTGGAGCGGATAGTCCGCCATCCACGGGTGAGTCTGCAGATAGGTGCTGTACGCGGCGCCGAGCAGCTCGGCCAGCGGCTGCGGATAGGTCACCTCGTCCAGCAGCTCCATCCGCTCCTCGTATTCCAGACCGTCGGCCTTCATCTGCTGGATCGCCGCTCCCCGAGCCCGCTTGCGCTGCTCGGTGAGGATCGGACGCGGATTCTCCAGCGTGGCCTCGATGATCGAGACGACGTCCCGGGCGTAGTCGGCGGACTTCGGATCGAGCAGGTCGAGAGCGGCCAACGCGAACGGCGACAGCGGCTGGTTCAGCGCGAAGTCGGTCTGCAGATCGACGGTCAGCCGAGCGGTCCGGCCCTCGGCATCCGGGGTCGCCAGCTGCTCCAGCACCCCGGCGGCCCGTAACCCGCGATAGATGGCCAACGCGCGTCGGATGTGACGGCGTTGACGTTGCGGCGGTTCGTCGTTGCCCAACAGCAGTTCGCGCATGGCGGCGAAGCAGTCGCCCGGCGCGGCCACCACGTTCAGGATCATCGCGTTGCTCACCGCAAAACTGGAGCTGAGCGGCTCGGGTTCGGCCTCGACCAGCCGTTGATACGTCGGCTCGCCGTAGCCGACGGTCCCCTCCGGCGGCTTCTTCCGGACGACCTTGCGCCGCTTTCTCGGGTCGTCGCCGGCCTTGGCCAGCGCCTTTTCGTTGGCCACGACGTGATCAGGCGCCTGGACGATCACCGTGCCCGTGGTGTCGTAGCCGGCCCGCCCGGCCCGGCCGGCGATCTGGTGGAACTCCCGGGCGCTGAGCAGCCGAGGCTTCACCCCGTCGTACTTGCTCAGCGAGGTCAGCAGCACCGAGCGGATCGGCACGTTGATGCCGACGCCCAACGTGTCGGTGCCGCAGATGATCTTGAGCAGTCCGGCCTGGCTGAGCCGCTCGACCAGCCGGCGGTAGCGCGGCAGCATGCCGGCGTGGTGGACACCGATCCCGTTGCGGACCATCCGGGACAGCTGCTTGCCGAAGCCGGCGCTGAACCGGAAGTTGCCGATCAGCTCGGCGATGGCGTCCTTCTCCTCCCGGGTGCAGACCCGCAGGCTGGTCATCGCCTGGGCCTGCTCGACCGCGGCCGCCCGGCTGAAGTGCACCACATAGATCGGCGCCTGATGGGTGGCCACCCGCTCCTCGATGGTCTCGTGCAGCGTAGTCGTCACGTACTCGTACTGCAGTGGTACCGGTCGTTCGACCGAGGTCACCACGGACGTCGGACGTCCGGTCCGCCGGGTCAGGTCGTCGGCGAACCGGGTGACGTCGCCGAGGGTGGCCGACATCAGCAGGAACTGGGCCCGCGGCAACTGGATCAGCGGCACCTGCCAGGCCCAGCCGCGGTCCGGGTCGGCGTAGTAATGGAACTCGTCCATCACGACCGCGGCGATATCGGAGCCGGGTCCCTGCCGCAGCGACAGGTTCGCCAGGATCTCCGCGGTGCAGCAGATGATCGGGGCGCCGGGGTTGACCGAGGCGTCGCCGGTCATCATCCCGACCCGTTCCCGGCCGAAGACCTCGACCGCGGCGAAGAACTTCTCCGAGACCAACGCCTTGATCGGTGCGGTGTAGAAGGTTCGGCCACCGGCCACCAGCGCGGCGAACTCCAGCCCGGTGGCGACCAGGCTCTTGCCCGAACCGGTCGGCGTGGACAAGATCACGTTCGAGCCGGAGACCAGTTCGATCAGGGCCTCGGTCTGGGCCGGGTAGGGGTCCAGGCCCTGGCCGATCGCCCAACCGGTGAACGCGTCGTAGACCGCATCCGGGTCGTCGCCGTCCGGGGCGGTGTCCGGATCGGACAGCAGGTCGCTCAGCGTCACCCCTGCATCGTGCCTGATTTGTTGACCTGGACACCGATCGGGCGTCATCGGGGCCGTCGTCCAGGTTCACCGTCGACGGCCCGGCGGGCGGAACTTGGGAAAATCTTGAGTCAAAGCCGAGCGCCACCCAGACGGCGACTAAAGAAATCGCGCGCACAGTGACCGTACGCAGCCTGTCACCGACCAGAAAGGGGGCCAGCATGACCGAACGCGTCAAATCTCGTCGTGCGGGATCCCCCGCCGGGGTGGAATGTCGTCCCGGGAGGCGACCATGACCGACCGACTGTCCCGGATCTGCACCGAGCTGGAGATCAGCCCGCCGGTGGCTCGGCAATTCGTGGCCGACTATCTGGCGCTGCTCGATGCCCGGCTGGAGCGGATCGAACGTGAGCTGGACGTGCTGGCCACCCCGGGCGGGCACCCGGTGGAGACCGAGGAAGCCGTCGTGGCCCTGCTCAGCCTGGAGGCGTCCTCGAGCATGCTCGGCGCCTACGAGGTCGCGCTGTGCGCCCGCCGGCTCCGCGTCGCGGTGCAGACCGGACGGACGGCGGAGATCGGTGCGCTGAGACAGGCACTCGGCCAGGCCGTCGAGCAGACTCGGACGCAACTGAGCCAGGCCTCGGTGAGCCAGGCCTGACCGACACGCCTGTTGGCTAGGCCTGGGGCGAGGCGAGGCGGTAGCCGACCCCGCGAACGGTTTGGACGAAGCGCGGCGACGACACCGGATCGTTCAGCTTCCGCCGCAGATTGGCCAGGTGGACCTCGACCGAGCGTCGATCGCTCTCGCTGACGTAACCACCCACGTCACCGTCGCCGCGCAGTTCGAGCACCAGCTCGTTCTTGGAGATCACCCGCCGCCGACGCTGCATGATCGCCAACATCAGGTCGAACTCGCTGCGGGTCAACTCGACCGGGTCGCCCGTCGAGTTCGGTGAGCCGCATCTCGGGGTGCAGGCGAAGCCCGTTGTGAGTCAACCAGCCCGCTTCGCTCGAGTCGTCCGGACCGTCGGCGCCGCTCGCGCCAGGCCGCTGGCCGACCGGACCTCGAGACGGTTCCACTGGGCCGCCGGAATCCTGGTTGGCCCCGACTCCGAGCTCGTCGGCCGACGAACCGGACCGGGCGGCACGACCCGGGGGCGGACCTTGACGCTGCAGCCGGGTCCGGCGCAGCATCGCCTCGACCCGGGCGCGCAACTCCCGCGGCCGGAACGGCTTGGTCAAATAGTCATCAGCCCCGGCGTCCAGTCCCATCAGGGTGTCGATCTCCTCGGTGCGCGCCGACAGCATGATCAGGTAGGTGTCGCTGAACACGCGCATCCGGCGGGCGACCTCGAAGCCGTCGATCCCGGGCAGGCTGATGTCGAGGGTGGTGAGAATCGGGTGGTGTTCCCGGACCGCCTCCAGGCCCTCGAGGCCGGAGGAGGTCAGATGGGTCTCGAAGCCTGCCTCATTCAGCAGGGCGGAGAGCAGATTGCGGATGTCGGCGTCATCCTCGATGATCACCGCGACGCGTCGCTCATGTTCGCCGGGCATGGCCATACCGTACCGTTGACCCGCCGTCGTCTCGAAGAACTCTCGCCCGATCTGCCTACTTTCCTCATTCTCATCCGCGCCTCATCCAGGGACGGAAGGCGACCATGATCCGGATCGGCATCTCGGGTTGGAGCTATCCCGGGTGGCGCGGGAGCTTCTATCCCCAGGGCCTGGTGCACCGCCGTGAGCTCGGTTATGCCGCCGACCGGTTGAGCTCGATCGAGATCAACGGCACGTTCTATTCGTTGCAGCGGCCGTCCAGCTTCGTCAGCTGGCGCAACGAGACGCCGGCGGATTTCCTGTTCGCGGTGAAGGGCGGCCGCTACATCACCCACCTGAAACGGCTGCGGGACGTGGAAACGGCGCTGGCCAACTTCTTCGCCTCCGGCGTGCTAGGTCTCCAACCGAAGCTTGGACCGTTCCTCTGGCAGCTCCCACCTCGACTGAGCTACGACGCCGAGCTGATCGAGAACTTCCTCGACCTGTTGCCGAAGACCGCCGGCCAGGCCTCGAAACTGGCCGGTCGACACGACGACAAGCTGAAGAGCGACCGGGTCGAGCTGACCGCACCGCACCCCCGGCAACGACTCCGGCACGCGATCGAAGTACGGCACGAAAGCTTCCGTGATACCGGTTTCTTCGGCCAACTCGAGGCCCACGGCGTCGCGGTCGTGCTGGCGGACACGGCCGGACGGTGGCCGCGGTTGGACCAGCAGACCGCCGACTTCGCCTATCTGCGGTTGCACGGCGACACCGAGCTCTACACCAGCGGCTACGACGACCAGGCGCTCGACCGCTGGGCGGAGCGGATCTGCGGCTGGAACGACGACGGACTGGACGTGTTCGCCTACTTCGACAACGACGTCAAGGTCCGGGCCCCGGTGGACGCGATGGGGCTGAGCGAACGGTGCCGATCATGACGGCCAGGACGGGACGGCTGAGGTGAAAGACCTATGGGTGACGCGGTTGGGCCTGACCCCGGTGAAGGGCACTCGGCACGTCGAGCTGGACCGGATCGAGCTCGACGCTCACGGCCCGGTCGGCGACCGGACGTTCTGCCTGGTGGATCCGGTCCGCGCCCGGGTGCTGCGGACGGTGGAGAATCCCCGACTGATCGCGGTTCGCACGTCCTGGGACGGCCGGACGCTGAGCTGCCGGTTCCCCGACGACACGGAAGTCGCCGCCGAGCCGGGCACGGGCGGGGGTTCCGGCGCTGAGCTGAGCGCTGACTACTGGGGTCGTCGGGCCGAGCTCGAGCTGGTCGACGGTCCCTGGGCGGCGGCGTTCTCGAACTATCTCGGCCGGTCGGTCCGGCTGACCCGGATCCGGACCCGCGGGACGGTGGTCTACGGAGCAGCGGTCACCGTGGTCACGACGGCGACGTTGCGGGCCATCGGGAGCCGGCTCGTGCGATCGAACGACTCCATCGAGAGTCTCGCCGTGCTGGCGGCCCGGTTCCGCTCCACCCTGGTGCTGAACAGTGCCGGACTCGCGCCCGGAGTCGAGCAGAGCTGGCTGGGGCGCGAGTTGCGGGTCGGATCGGCGATGGTGCGACTCCGCGCGCCGGTGCCGCGGTGCGCGGTGATCGATCTCGACCCGGCGACCGGAGAGCGGAATCAGGCGATGCTGATCGCCGCCGGCGCCCGACCCGGACACGAGCCCGCGGTCGGGGTGGACGCTGTCGTGGTCCGACCCGGCATCATCCGTCGAGGCGACCCGGCCTCAGTCGCCGGCGGGCCGGCCGGCCTGTCGAGCAGCACCGCCACCCAGGGAAGACCATGACCGAATGCCGTTCCCGACGGCGACCGCCCGCGGCTCGTCCTGCAACCGATGGTCCACGTCGAGGACATGGCCGCTCCGGTGAATTTCTACGAGGCCCTCGGCGCGCGGTGCTGCACGGCAGCCGGGACGGTGATTTCGCGATGCTGCAGCTCGGTGACGCTCAGCTCTCGCTGTTGGCCCATCCGCCGAACCCGGAGCAGAACGAAGGTACGGTCGAGTCGAACTTCGAGACCTCCGGCCCGCTCGAGCGGGTGGAGGAGTCGCTGATGCTGGGTGAGCAAAAGGCAGAAGTTCCTATTCTCGATGGCGACATCGGCCTCTCAGAGCCTGGTTTCGGTGATCGAGGATAGGAACTTCTGCGTTTCTGAGCTGTATCAGTCCAGATTCAAGCACTTGGGGACGCGGGGGCACCCGCGAACACTCTCGTGAACTGCTGCGCTATGGCTTCGACGATCCGCCTGGCCCGGCTCCGACAGGGTGAGGTCGAGTACGCGATCACTCTCGACCGCTGGCGGAGCGCTACGACGGATCAGTGACCCGCGGTGACCGCAATCGCCTGGGCCAGCATCGGTGAGCGCCGAGCCGAGGTCGTCGATGTCGGTCTCGAACCGCTCGGTCATGACGCCGATGCCCTGGCCGTCCGACGGGCGCAGCTCAGCCAGCAGACCGCTCCTCCGATCGACCACGATGGTCCTCCGCTCGGCGTTGTCGCCGCCCCCTGGCCACCTCGGTGTGCAAGGCGTCGGCGCGTTGCCGCCAGATCCGGCTACGCTCACCCAGCCAGTCGCGGACCTGGTCCAGCCGGTCCGGCTGTAATCGGTAGTAGCGCTGTCGTCCGTCCTGCCGAACGGCGACCAGGCCCGCCTCGAGGAGGATCGACAGATGCCGGGACACGCCCGGCTGAGCCACCGGGACCAGCCGTCCGAGCTCGCCGGCCGTGGCCTCACCGGCGCTCAGCGCCTCGACCATGACCCGGCGATGCGGGTCGGCCAGTGCCCTGAACACGTCCTCCACGCAATAAGCTTACCCGTACACTTATATATCGCAAGAGGTATGGGTAAGCGGCCCATCCCGCCAGGAGGTCGCTCGGACTACGCGGGTTCGCTCAGCCGGCCGGCGTCGGTTCGGCCGGGGCGGACCCGGCCTCGGCGGCCACCGGGCCGGATCCGTCGCCGGAGGTATCACCGGACGGTTTCGGGTTCGACAACCGGGCCGCCACCAGGACAGCGATGAGGCTGGTGATCCCCGCCACCAGGAATGCGGTCTGGATGCCGTGGTTCTGTGCCACCAGGGCAGGCTGCCCGCGGCCGGTCAAGGTCACCGTCCGGGCGGCCATGATGGTGACCAGCAGCGCCGTCCCGGCGGCGCCGGCCACCTGCTGCAACGTGGTCAGGATCGCGCTGCCGTGGGAGTAGAGCTGGGACGGCAGCGGGTTGAGCGCGGTGGTGAAGGCCGGGGTGAAGATGCAGGCCAGCCCGATGGACAGCACCAGGTGCAACCCGAGCAGGAACCAGATCGAGGTCTCGGCGTCGACCCGGCTCAGCCCGAACATGGCTAGCGCGAGCAGCGCGGCACCCGAGCATCGACAACACCTTCGGCCCGTAGCGGTCGAACAGTCGGCCGACGATCGGCCCGAGCAGACCCATCAGCAGGCCGCCCGGCAGCAGCAGCAGGCCGGTCTCCAGCGAGCCCGAGGCGCCGGATGGTCTGCAGATAGATCGGCAGCAGGATCACCACGCCGAACAGCCCGAGCATGGCGATGCAGAGCAGGGTCAGACTGCGCCGGAACATCGCGTAGCCGAAGGTGCGCAGATCGAGCAGCGGCGAGCCGCCGCGTTGCAGGGCGATCTGACGGCGCCCGAACCCGAGCAGGCAGACCGCCCCGATCAACGATCGGAGACGACCCCGACCACGATCGCCGTCGTGCCACCCGCCGAGCCGAACTGGCTGAGTCCGTAGACGATCCCGCCGAAGCCGGGAACGGAGAGCAGAACCGAGACACGTCCAGCGGCTGGCCACCCCGCTCGCCTACCTGCTCGATCCTGCTCTGCCCGTACAGCAGGGCGACCAGCGCGATCGGGAACACCAGCACGAACATGAACCGCCAGGGCAGGAAGTGCAGGATCACGCCCGGAGATGGTCGGGCCGATCGCCGGCGCGACCGAGATGACGATGCTGACGTTGCCCATCACCCGACCACGTCCCTCGACCGGAACCAGGGTGAGGATGGTGGTCATCAGCAGCGGCAGCATCATCGCCGTGCCGGAGGCCTGGATCGACCCGGGCCGGCAGCAGCAGCCAGAAGGCCGGTGAGAGCGCGGCCAGCAGGGTGCCCGCGCAGAACAGCGACATGGCGAGCGCGAACACCCGCCGGGTGGGCAACCGCTGCAGCAGGAAGCCGGTGGTCGGGATGACCACGGCCATGGTCAGCAGGAAGGCCGTGGACAGCCACTGGCCGGTGCTCGCGGTGATGTTCAGATCGCCCATCAGCCGCGGCAGCGCCACGCCCATGATCGTCTCGTTGAGGATCACCACGAAGGTGGCGACCAGCAGAGTGGCGATGATCTTGCGGTGGGCAGCGGGCAACGGCTGGGCAGGCGAGACGTCGGCGCCGGTTTTACGGTCGGCGGAGACGGCAGCCACGAGATCCATCCTTCTAACGGATGCCTGCTCGGGCGGAGTAGGCGGAGAGCGACAGGCGTGGCACGGCGACGGGCCGACGGGCGAGTCGGGCCAGATCGCCGCGCCCGCCACAGCCAACGCTAAGCGATGCCTCAGACAGTGTCATCCCGGATCCGGCAAGGTCATCTCGGGATGGAGCGATCAGGCTGCTCAGCCCTTAGCCGCGGGCTTCGGCGCCCGCTTCGCCACCGCCTTGGACGCGGAGGCGTCCCCGACGTCCGGCACCTGATGGACGATCGAGTCGCCGGGATCGTCCTCGCCTGTGGCGCGTTGCGCGTTCTCGATGTTGATCACGTGCATCACCGCGTTGATCAGGGCCAGATGGGTGAAGGCTTGGGGAAGTTGCCCAGATGCTGACCGGAGTGGGCGTCGATCTCCTCACCGTAGAGCTGCAGCGGGCCGGCGAAGGACAACAGCTTCGCGCACAGCTTCCGGGCCCGCTCGAACTCGCCGATCTCGCACAGCGCCGAGACCAGCCAGAACGAGCAGATGGTGAAGCTGCCCTCCTCGCCGCTGAACCCGTCGTCGGTCTCCTCGACCTTGTAGCGCAGCACCAGATCGTGGATGGTCAGCTCGTCGGCGATGGCCAGCACCGTGTCCCGGATCCGCGGGTCGTCCGGCGGCAGGAACCGCAGTAGCGGAGCCAGCAGCAGGGATGCGTCCAGGGCGTCGGTGCCGTAGTACTGGGTGAAGACGCCGCGCTTGTCGACGCCGTTGGCCAGGATGTCCGCCTTGATCTCCTCAGCGGCCTGATCCCATTCGTCGGCCTTGTCGTCTCGCCGGTCATCCGGGCGATCCGGGCGCCCCGATCGACCGCCACCCAGCACATGATCTTGGACGAGGTGAAGTGCTGCAGTTCGCCGCGAACCTCCCAGATGCCGGCGTCCGGCTCGCGCCAGTGCTTCAGGGCCTGGGCGACCTGGATGTCCAGGATCGGCCAGATCCGGTTGTCCAGATGGTCGGCGGCCTTGAAGTGCAGATAGACCGAGTCGAGCAGCGCACCCCAGACGTCGTGCTGCTTCTGGGCGTAGGCGGCGTTGCCGACCCGGACCGGACGTGAATTGGCATAGCCGGGCAGATGGTCCAGCTCGAACTCCTCCAGCTTCTTCTCCCCGCCGATCCCGTACATGATCTGGATCTCGTCCGCGTCGGCGACCAGGTCGGCGATGAAGGAGAAGAAGTCGACGGCCTCCCAGTCGAAGCCGAGGGTGTAGAGGCCCCACAGGGCGAACGTGGCGTCCCGGATCCAGCTGAACCGGTAGTCGTAGTTGCGGTTGCCGCCCAGGGTTTCGGGCAGCGAGGTGGTGCCGGCGGCCGAGACCGCCCCGGTCGGTGCGTAGGTCAGGCCCTTGAGCGTGAGCGCGCTGCGCTGCAGATAGCCGCGCCAGGGATGATCGGGGAACTGCCCCGGGCCAGCCAGTGCTGCCAGTGGTGCGCGGTCCAGACCTGCCGTTTGTACGCGTCCTGATAGGTCATCGGCGGCGGCGCGCCCTGCCAGGACAGGGCGACGTAGCGGACGTCGCCCTCCTTCAGCATCGTCCGCGACGAGGCCCGGCCGCCCTCGAACCCGAGCCGCATGTCCGAGGTGATGGTGAGCTCGAGATCGAAGTCCTCAGCCGTGGCCACCGCCTGGTAGTAGCCCTCGCCGGTGTAGTCCCAGCGGACGTGCTTGCGGCCGTAGTCGAAGACCGGCTCGCAGTCCATGATCGTCTGCACCTCGCCGGAGGCGCAGCGGATGGTGCGCAGCAGGATGTGCTCGGCCTCGTAGTCGTTCGGCGTACGCCGATAGGTCCGGGAGCGGTCGTTCTTCGTGGTGCCAGGGACCGACCAGCAGCGTGTCGCGGACGATGATCCAGCCGGTCGGCGTGCCCCAACTCGTCTCCATGATCATCGTGCCCGGCAGATAGCGGACGTCGGCCGGGACGCCGATGTCCGCCGGTGCGATCCTGAATTCGCCCGCGTGCCGGCCGAGTAGCCGACCGAAGACGCTGGGCGAATCGAAGCGGGGAACGCACATCCAGTCGATGGAGCCTGCCGGGGCCAGCAGTGCGGTCACCTCGCCGTCGCTGAGGAAGCCGTAATCACCGATCGGGACGACCCGGCCGTGCTCGGTCGGGCAGTGAGGCGCGTCGCTGATGTTCGCCATGGCGACAGCATCGTGGGCGGCGGGTCCGGTGGCAAGCACGCTCGATCGGGGGTCCGGCGCGTGCGTTTGCCGTCGGCGGAAACAACGCGTAATATAGATCTTCGGCTCTCGTACGATGCCCCGTTGGGCTCGGCCGTTCGCTCGTCGTAGATCCCTTGGTCGAGACCACGATCCGGACGGGATCGAACCTCCTAGGGCCGAGTCACCACCGTAGGTGACAACGCGAGTGTGCCAACGTCGGGCGTCAACGTCCGAAAACATTGTGAAGCGGTCCGAACCGGGTCGCGAACTCGTGCCGACTTCATGTGGATGGGTCGGCCGGCATTGTCGCGAGCTTGACGCCGCACAACGATGATCGAGAGTTCGTCAATGTCCCGCACCAAATCCCTGTCTCCCGCGCTGCCTCCAACCGGCGATCCAGTGCCCGAAACCTGCCCGGACGCACCCGTCCGGGCGGCGCCAACGCCGTCCCGCGTCGCGAACGTCGCCCCGAGCGCCAGGACTTCCGCCAAGATCGCGACGGGACGGCCGCGCCGGCAAGCGCGCACCAGCTCCGATCGTTCGACTCGATCGCTCGTCGAGCTGGCGGTCCGACGAGCGTCGACGTCGAGCGCCCCACCACCGAGCGCCGCACCAGCGAACGCGGCACCAGCGAACGCGGCAGCAGCGAACGCACCGAGCGGGCACCGAAGGCGCGGCTGGAACTCCGGCCGTTCGCGCGGCCGAGCTCGACCGGGAGCGTCACAGACCGACCGTCCCGAGCTATAGAGACGACCGCCGCCGCGTGACGATCGCCCGGCTCCGCGCCGAGCGCACGTCGTCCTGGAACGATCGCCCGGTTCGCACCTCTCGTGGAACGACCGACCCCGACCCGGCCCGCGACGACCGACCCGGACTTCCGCGACCGCCCGGCCCGTTCGAACCGGGACGAGCGCCCGAGCTATCCACGACGACCGCCAGCCCGACCGCGACGACGCCGACCGTCCGCGCTATCAGGGCAGCCGCGACGACCGCCCGAACTTCCGCGGTGAGCGGACGACCGCCGCGACACCAGAACTCCGGGACGAGCGCGCCAGCTACGCAACGACCGCGACGACCGCCGCTGCTATCGTCGCGACTCGGCGCAGCTTCACCGACGAGCGCGGACGCTTCCGCGATGAGCCGGTCGTCCACGAGCGCCTGGTCGCCGAGCCGACGTCGGCGGCCGACATCGCCGATCTGACCTTCGCCGACCTCGGTCTGGCCCCGGAACTGGTCACCTCGATCAACGGCATGGGTGCGATGTCCCCGTTCGCCATCCAGGCCGCGACCATCCCCGCCGTGCTGGCCGGCCGCGACGTGCTCGGCCGCGGTCGCACCGGATCCGGCAAGACGCTCGCCTTCGGTGCGCCGCTGGTCCAGCGGCTGAGCGAGGATCGCGCCCAAGGGTCCCCGCGGCAAGAGCGGCGCCAAGTTCGGCCGCGCGCCGCGCGGGCTGGTGCTGGCCCCGACCCGTGAACTGGCGATGCAGATCAACCGGACGCTGGAGCCGCTGGCCCGCAGCCGTCGGCTGTTCACCACGCGTGATCGTCGGTGGCGTGCCGCAGCAACGTCAGGTGCAGAATCTGCGTCGTGGCGTGGACATCGTGATCGCCACCCCGGGCCGGCTCGAAGACCTGATCGAGCAGGGCCGGCTCG
The DNA here is from genome assembly GCA_963711185.1 of uncultured Actinomycetota bacterium. Taxonomy (GTDB): domain Bacteria; phylum Actinomycetota; class Actinomycetes; order Propionibacteriales; family Propionibacteriaceae; genus Microlunatus. Next base: position 26,232 of record CAVQDD010000019.1, read on the forward strand.
ACTCTCCGAGGTCGAGATCACCGTCATCGACGAGGCCGACCACATGTGCGATCTGGGCTTCCTCGAGCCGGTGCAGCGGATCCTCCGCCAGACCAGCACCGGCGGGCAGAAGATGCTCTACTCGGCCACCCTGGACCGTGCCGTCGAGGCGCTGGTCGCTGAGTTCCTGGTCGAGCCGAGCGTGCACGAGGTGGCCGGCGAGGATCAGGAGTCCTCCACCATCGATCACCAGTTGCTGCTGATCGACCAGCGCGACAAGGTCAAGATCATCTCCGAGCTGGTCGACCCGACAGGGCAAGACGCTGGTCTTCGCCCGGACCCGGCTCTACGCCGAGCAGCTGGCCGAGCAGCTGACCGAGCACGGTCTGTCGGCCACGAGCCTGCACGGCGATCTCAACCAGGCCAAGCGTTCCCGCAACCTGAAGCTGCTCACCGACGGCCGGGTGCAGGTGCTGGTCGCCACCGACGTCGCCGCCCGCGGCATCCACGTCGACGACATCGGCCTGGTCATCCAGGCCGATCCGCCGGAGGACCACAAGTCCTATCTGCACCGCAGCGGTCGGACCGGTCGGGCCGGCCGCGCCGGCACGGTCGTCACCCTGACCACCCGGCAGCGCAAGCGCAAGACCGACCGGCTGCTGCACGACGCCGAGATCAGCGCGACCACCACCTCGGCCCGTCCCGGTGATCAACTGCTGCAAGAGCTCGGCCGGCACGCCGGCTGAGCAGGCTCAGCCGTCACGCTCCGTGACGCCGGGCCACGGATCCCGCTTCGGCTGCCCGCCGTCGGCTTCCGTGGCCCGGCTTTTCTTCACGTTCTCCAACCGGAATCCGACAACCCAGCCAGCTCTGTCCCCATCCTGCGACCCGGCAGCGGTTTCCGGCGGATCGGCGCCCTCAACCTCTCCCCACGCCAGCCGGATTCAGCGTCAAAGATCTCGGGCGGGGTCGGCCGTGTCGCTGTCGGTGATGTGAAGGCGCGGGAGAACCAGATGCGGCTCAGCCGGCTCCAGTTCGTCCTCGTAGTAGGTGACGCCCTCGGGAGGCTCTTCCGCCTCCCGCCAGGCTCGGTATTCCAACTCATCCGGCGAGGACACGTCGTGCACGTCCTCGAAGACAGCGACACACAGCTGCGCCAGCCTCTGGTACTGCTCGAACCGAGGCGGCCAAGCCAACGATGCGTGCCAGGTGCGCTGTCCCAGCGGATCGGTGGCAGGCGGCTCCCAGCCCATGCTGGACAAAGCGCCCGACGAAGCGGACTCCGGGACCACGTCCGCGCCACCCGTTCGAACCGTGAGACTTGCATCGCTCTGCGCGAATTGTACGTAAACCGTCGGCACGGCCGACCACGAGATCGTCACCATGGTCCGCTCCGACAAGCTGCCGAAAAAGTCAAGGCCAACGCGTCGCTGAACGCCGTCCAGTCTGCAGTCACACGGCGCTCACCACCCAAGATCGCGCTGAACCTCGGCGTAGGCCGGACTCGTGAACTTCCACGAGCAGGATCGATCAGTACGGCCGACATCCAGCATGGCGCCATTCGGCAAATCCCACAGGGCGCTGCCGTCGACGCCGGCTTCCGCACCCGGGGCTTCCCTAGCACCTCGGTCACCGCTTCGACCTGATCGGCAAACGTATCGGTCAGCCGCTGCTCTCGATCGAGGATCGTCTAGAGCGAAGAATGCGGTCGTGATACTCGACGTCACGAGCTCATCGTCCATGCACCCGGAAGGACGCCCACGCACGTCGATCGAGCAACCCGTGTCGTAGGTGCCGCCCCCGCCGGGCTTCTCATCCAGTAAGCGTCCAACCGTCGGACTTCGGGCAAGACTCTTGGCCCCGTCCTCGTCGACCGGCCAGGACCAGGATGCCAGCCACTGCGCGAGTTCGACGAACCGGGACTCGGGTTCGGTAACGCCTTCAGCTCATCATCTCACCCTACTTTCGTCCGCCGACAGCTGTGCTGTCGAGCAGATCGTCCAGATGCAGATCGGACAGGTTCAGCTTGAACGGGGTCACTGAATTCGGCCGTTGTTGCGGGCCTTCACCATCTCGTATTCGATCTTCGTCTTGCCGTCGGCGATCGAGCGGGCCAGGTCCGGATGATCCTGCAGATATGGTCTTCAGATCCGGATCGCGATGCAGCAAGTCGTTCAGATAAGTCGTCGACCCCTGCTGAACCTTCACCCCATCGACGTTCCGCGTCCCCAGCGCTCGACCCGTCGCCACCTTTGGCCTCGACCACAGTCAGGGTCGGAGTGATCATCGACTCAGACCGATGGTGTCCAACGTGCCCGGCTTACCCGGCAAGCTGTGGTCACCGACGATGACATCGTCACCGTGGGACTTCAGGTAGTCCCGAGCCGCCGTCGTACCAAGATTTTCGCTGGCGCGATTCAGATCCCGGGCCGTTATCTGCTCGTGGTCGACAAGGTCCTCGAGCTGTCGGATTGCGGCGAAATCTCCGGCTCCTGCTCTTCAGCCGCGCAGCGTCTCCGGGAAATTACCGACCGTCAGCTTCTTCGGGTCGACACCCATCTGGTGGGCCAGATCGTTGCGGTCGTGCAGAGCCTGAGTGTGCTCGGTCGACTTATCCGCACGAGCCGTGACGTCGTCGGCGAATCCCTTCGCATCGCCGGCAATGGCGTGCGACGTCGGATCGCCCTTCAACGCATCAGCACTACTCCGTGGCACGGACTGCGTGCTGGCCCGATCGCCGTGCTGGCCCTGACCGCCGTGCTGACCCTGGTCGCCGTGCTGGCCCTGGTCGCCGTGCTCACCGGATGTCGTCATCCTGGCCCGTATGGTCACCGGTTACGTACGTGCCCGCTCCGTCACCGTGCGCGTCGCCGCGCCGGTGTCGGTCCGGGCCGGCGGTGCGTCGGCGTGGTCGTGACCGCCGAGGTTGGTGTTCCCGGTACCGGTCTCGTCGCGCTCGACCTTCGGCATCTTGTCGTCACCGAACTTGAACGTCTTGCCGAAGTCGCCGATCTTGCTGGTGATCTTGCTGAGTGCCGTCGAGGGTGACGCCCTTCATCAATCTGGCGCCATCGGTGGCCAGATTGATCACCCGACCCGCCTTCGAGGTGCCCTCGGCCACTCGGCCGACGTCGCCCACCTCGCCCGCCTTCCCGATGTTGCCGACCTTGGTCTCCGGGACGACGAACGAGGCGACGTTGAACAGCGACGACCCGGCCGTCCGGGCGCCGTCTTTGTGCCAGGCCGCAAAAGGATCCTTGGCGTAGGGATCGATACCGACCATGCCGGTCACCATTGGGCCGGTAGCCTTCTCGCTGCTCCGCGCCCAGTCACCGACCGGGCCGGGCATCGATCGACAGCGGATCGTCCGACCGGGCTCGGCGCGGTCGCCAGCTTGCCCACGCCCGTCCAGGCGTGACCCAGAGTCGACCAGCTGGAAGCCGACACCGTCCGGGCCGGTCCAGCTGAATCCGACCAGCGAGGTGACGCCCTGCACCAGCCCGTTGAACGCGCCGTCGACGAAGAACCCCTTGACCATACGCTCCGAGCAGTCCTCTTTGCCGCGAAACGCTGTGCCCCACGGCATCTCGGCGTTGTCCGGCAGATCGGTGTAGCCGTAGCCACCCTTGCCGGTCTTCGGGTCGGCGGCACCGACGGCGCGGCGCCCGAGATCGCGTTCAGCGAGTTGGCACAGGTGCGCTCGGCCGCCCACAGCGTCTCCTGCTGCTGGTTCATCCGGTGGATCAGCGCGTTGTTGGTGTCGACGTTGTCCTGCTGGGAATCCCAGGCCACGTCCTTGGTCGCCGACGTGGCGTACGCGCGTTTCGGGCCCGGTGATCGGGACCGTGACCTGACCGTCCTTGATCGTGGCTCAGGAAGGAGGTCGCGTCGGACTTGATCTTGGCGACCTCGGCCTTGATCGTCCGCAGCTCGGTCGCAAACGTTTCCAGCGCGGTGGCTGCCGTGCCCATGTCCGTGCCGAAGAAGGCGGCCTGGTTCGTGGCCGGGGTCATCGCGGTGAACAGCTTCTCCTGCTCCGGCGCATGGTAGGAGGCCGACGAGACCCTGCCACGTGGTCTGCAGCGTGCCGCCCCGGGTACTCACGTTCGTGCCGACGGTGCGGATGTTGCCGGCGGCGGCGTCGATCACCGCCGGATCCATGTTGTCCCCGGGCAGGCTGACGCCGTCGACCTTGATCGGGTCTGCCATTAGATGTCCTCTCGCCGCCAGGTCAGTGCGGCAGCCACTTCTTCGGGATCTCGCTCGTCTTGCCCGCGGCCGCGTTGCGCTGGGCGTTCAGCACCATCTGGTCGTCGCCGTGGACGTAGGCGGTGGTCGCCAGTGCGGCACCGCTGAGACACGACTCGATCTGCTGAGCCATCTGGTTCAGATACTTGCCTTCGTAGGTGAACAGCGCCTCCAACGCCGGCACGATCGCACCGCTGCCTCCGCAGCCCGTGGCGGCCGAGGTGACATAGCCGTCCAGCGGCTTCAGGTCCGTCCCGAAACCTTCGGCGTCGGTCGACGCAGCCTTCAGCGTCTTGCTCACTCCTGCCGCGTTGATCCGGTACTTGGTCATCGATGTCTCCCGCTCTTTCGACCCGCGCTCGGCGACGCTCAGATGATGTTGGCGACCGCAGTACCGGCCTGCTTGATCGCGGTGAACGCCGTTTCGTCGTTCTGCACCAACGACTGCCGCAACAACCGAATAATGTCCCGCACCTCCTGAGCCTTCGTGTTCCACCGCACCTCCTCCCGTGATACTCATCCGAGACACCCGTCGCCTGATAGTGCGCCATCGCCGCCTTGACCTGCTTGTCCCGCATATCCAGCAGCGCCTCCAACTGCGAAGCCACGCGATTGAACTCCGTCTGGGACTCACCCGAAGACTCCGTATTGAACGCCCGATCACCAGCACCAGCACCATGATCAACAACCCCCATCCATAACTCGAAAGATTCAAGGAAAAATCGAACTGACAACCGAGAGCCAACGCGCTCAGGCGCGGGCGCCACCGAAACGGGCCGCCTCGAACGCGAGCCGAACCCATCAACGATCGGGTCTCATCGGCCTGCTGCTCCACACCCTGGGCAAAGCACCGTCCATGCCACCCACACCCTGCAGCACCGAACGCCAATCCCGAGTTCAACCCCACAGAGATCTCGTCGGTGTGGGCCTTGAACTCCATGAACGCCACCTTGCCCGCGCCCTGGAAGTCATCTTGGATAGGGTCTGCGGCCCGGGCGAACTGCTTGACCAACGAACCCAGATCCTGATTCGAACTCGACGTCTGCCGCGTCAACGTCGACAACGTTTCATCACCCATCTCGTACCGGGCCATGTCTCACCCTCCTCTGTCCGCCGGTCGAGGCCGGCGGCTTGAACGATCAGTAGGACGACTGTATCGACGATTCGGGTCACCTCGCCCGGTCGGATGGGAAAAAGTTTCCTCGATCTCGCGAATCGGTAACTTGCCGACCTATCGCAGCTCCGCGATATCGAATCCGTCAGCACCCGCCACCTGAGCCGAGAGTCGATTAGATTGCCCGGGTCCGGATCCGCCGCCCGCGGGACCGCCCGGGATCTGCTCCCAACCCGACCTCAATCCCGCCCGCCAATCCCGCCCGCCAATCCCGCCCACCCAGATCCGCCCACCAATCCCGCCCACGAATGCCCGCACCAATCCATCGAAAGGTGTCCCGTGCCCGGAGTGCCGACTGCTGCCGACGGCTACGCCGCCGCCGGCGCGACCCGCATCGGCGGCGCCCGGCCCCGGCCGAGTGCGCAGCTGGCTCGAGCGGGGAAGGAGCCGGGATATGCCTGAACCGGATCAGTTCCTCGGACTGACCGACGGTGATTCCGTCAGGTCCCGGTCACCGAGATCGGCCATCCGCTGGCTGATCGGGTCGGCACGACGGCCGACGGGACGGACTGGGTCGCCACCGAGACCCGGAGCGGGGTCGTCCATCTCAGCGCGATGCGGCTCAACTTTCTCGGCCTGGCGCTTCCGCGACCGGCGTCGGCCGATCCTGATCTCCGACGAGCTCAGTCGATTGACGCCGAGCTTCAGTCGGGTCTGGCGGCTGGCCGGCGGGTCATGGGTGGTGCGCGAGACCACCGGCGCCATCCGGAACGGCTTCGACGGCCGGCGCCTCGAGCAGATCGAGGACGTGTGGTCGCTGCCCGCCCCGCGTGAGGCTGGACGAGGTGTCGGTGAACTTCCTGCGTCCGGTGCCGGCCCAGACCTTCCAGCTGACCATGATGATCGACGCTGCGCCATCCGGCCCGGGAAAGTACGGTGCTGGGCGCGGCGCTGGAGCAGCTGACCGAGACGATCGGCACGCGCTCGGCGGCTGGGCGGGATCGATCGGGACGGGCTCCGGTCTGGGCACGTTCGACGTGGGGCCGCGGGTCTGGGGGCTGTACGAACCGGCCGGCGCCCCGTGGGATCGGGCCGCGCTGACGGCGGTGATCCGCGAGCACATGCCGGAGGAGACCTCTGCGTTCGTCGCCGGACCGGGCTGCGGGCCACGCTGAGCGCCCAGCGGACCGGCACGGGGTCGAGGAGATCGTGCACGCCACCGTCGGCGCTGGGCCAGCCGACCGAGGCGGAGTTCGACGGCTGCGGGTCGAGCTGTCACTCACCCTGCAACGGCTGACCGAGAGCCTGATGCCGCTGGTGGCGATGCTGCTCGTCCGGCCGGGCCGGCCGATCTGCTGGTGCCGCCCTACCTGAGCGCCCCGCCGATCCCGCTGGCTCTGTTGATCGGCGCACCCGGCGTCCGCGCGTTCGCGCTGGACCCCGAGGAGCTGCGGAACCGGTTCGGGGCCCGCGCCGTCGGACGGCCACGGATCCCGGCCCTGCTGTTCGACCTCGGCGCTCTCGAGCCGGAGGCGTGGATTACGGCTGGACGCCATTCTGGGCCGGCTGGATCCCGACAAGTTGACCGAGGCGCTCGGCGGCGGCCAGGCCGTGCTGCGGGCGGCCCAGCTCGACCGACCGAACGCGGCCGAACCGGAGAGGAGGCACCGATGAGCAACCGTGACTGATCCTGCTGGAGACCGTCAAGACCCACCGGGCCCGGCTCACCTCGGCCTTCATCTTCGGCGCGCTGGACGAGCGCCGACTGACCAACGACAACGTCCGCCGGCTGATCGGCGGCATCGTGCTGGCGGCGGTGGCCTGCGCGGGTTGCGTCGGCTTCTCCTTCGTCTCCGGGATCCTGGGCCAGCAGGCCGCGGCGCCAGCGCCAGCAGGCTGCCCAGGGTCCGGCGACCGGGCCGATCTCGGTCTCCGACACCTTCGACCGGCAGACCACGGCCGGCTGGGCCAGCGCCCAGCGCGGCGGCCGCTGGACCACGCTCGGTCCGTCCTCGGCCTACGCGGTCAAGGGCGGGCGCGGCGACGATCGCGCTCGAGTGACTCTGAGCCCGCACGGCGGCTATCTGGCCGGCATCCTGCAGGACCGGACCGACCTGCAGGTCACCCTCCGGCGAACGACCTCGGCCACCCGGGGCACGGTGACCGTCTCCGTCCTCGGCCGGCGGGTCAGCTCGACCCAGGACTACCGACTGGTCACCGGGTTGCGGTCCGACGGATCGGTGGCGCTGGCGCTGTTGCGGGTGGCCGAGCCGACGCAGGTCAGCAACGGCCAAGAGCAGCTGTCGCCGACCGTGATCCTGTTCTCCCCCAGCGATCAACAGCATCCGACCAGGCGACGCCCGATCTCGATCCGACTGCCAGGTGATGGGCACCGCCCCGACCACCCTGCGGGCGAAGGTCTGGCAGGCCGGCGGCAGCGAGCCGGCCGACTGGAACCTGACCGCCACCGACACCACCGCGGAGCTGCAGCGACCCGGCTCGATCGGGCTGACCGCCGTCGGGTGGTCCGCGAAACGCTCGGCATGGCCGTAGACGACTGATCGCCCGGGTCGCAGTGATTCGCGAAGCACTCGAGCGATGACTCCGGTGGGCGCGGGTCGGTCCGCGGGTGACCGATGACCACTTCACCCGGCTGACCGTGATCGGCAGCCGGTCCGACGAGCCGAGCTGGTGGTGCCCGACGACGAGGCGCTGGGCGGCCTGCTGCCCCGGCTGATGGAGTTGTTGGACGAGCCGACCGGACCGGTCGCCCGACCACTCACCCTGGTCCGACTGACCGGCGAGCAGGTGGACGCCGCGCTGACCGCCGCCGAGCAGCAGCTCACCGACGGCGAGCAGCTGCGGCTGCTGCGGGCCGACGACGCACCGCCGCCGCCGGAGGTGGCCGACGTCACCGACGTGGTCGGTGACTCCTACGCCGACCGCGCGCGGACGCTGGTCGGCGACCGCCCGGCACACCCTGGCCGCGGTCACCATCGGGGCCGGCGCCTGCCTCGCACTGCTGGTCCATCCGGTCTCGCTGCCGGTCGGGATCGCGCGTGATTGTGCTGTGCCTGGCGCGTCCGGCCGGCCGAGCTGGACGGCGGGTCGTGTGCCGGGCGCCGTCGCTCGCCGGTCCGCAGTCTCCGCACCGCCGGCCCGTACCGGCGACGGTCAGCCGACGCAGCCCGGACGATTCAGAACTGGCTGACCGATCGCCTGCACCGCCGCGGCGGCCGGGATCTGCGGTCCCGGTGGCCCGGACGCTGGTGAACAGCAGTTCGATGCTGAGCGCCGCGACCAGCGGCGCGCCGCCGACGGGCACGTCCCGGCTGCTCTGGGCGGCCGTGGCGGTGATCCTGGTCTGGATCGTGCTCGGCCTCGGCGTCGGTCGTCGGCCTGCACGTCGCGTCCGGCGATTCCGGGCGCGCTGGTCGGTGCCGGGCTGATCGCCCTGCCGCTGGCTCTGGCCGCGGCCGGGCTCACCGCCGACCGGGCGGTGGTGATCGGGACCGTGGCCGCGGTGGTGGTCTGCGGGCTGCTGCCGTGGTACGCATTGTCGGCTTCGGGACTCACCGGCCTGGACGACCAGGTGCTCGCCGGTCGTCCCAGCCGCCGGTCCGCACGTCCTGACCACGGTCGAGGCGGCCTACCGGACGCTGAGCTGGTCGACGGTCGGCGTGGCCGTGCCGCTCGGAGCGGGTGCGGCGCTACTCGTCCGGTCGTCGAACCGTTGGGCGATGATTCTCGGCCTGGTGGTGATCACCGTGACCGCGCTGCGCACCCGGTCGTTCCCGCTGATCGTCCAGCAGTTCGCCCTCGGCCTGGCGGCGGTGGCGGCCACCGCCGTCGCCGTGCTCTCCCCGCGACCGGCGCTGACGCCCGACGCGAGGCCGGCGCCGCTCGCGATCGCACTGGTCGTCGTGGTCGCCGTCGCCGCCGGGGTGCGTCCGGCGGCGCATCACCGGGCCCGGCTGCGCCGCTTCGGCAACCTGGTCGAGGCGATCGCGGTGATCTCCCTGGCGCCGTTGCTGCTCGGCTCGTTCGGCGTGTTCACCGACCTGATCGGAAGGTTCCGGTGACCCACCGAGTCGTGCACCGGCCGACCCGGATCACCGAGCCGACCACGCCGGCCGAGACCAGACGACCCTCTCTGCCCCGCCGGCGATGACCGACGGTCAGGTCGGCGGCCAGGCGCTGCACACCCTGCTGCCCGTACTCGGCGCGTTGTCCTCGGTGACCATGATCGTCGTGCTGCGCAACAGCAACCCGCTGTTCCTGGTGATGGGCGCGGTGCTGCTGGTGGTCGCCCTGGTCGGCGGCGTCGGCTTCGCCTTCAGTCAGCGCGGGCAGGCCGCGCGCAGTCGGCGTACCCAGCGCGAGCTCTACCTGGACTACCTGGAACGGCTGCGGGCCGAGATGCGCGCCAAGGCGCGCCGCGTGCGGGAGCGGGCCGCCGACCTCGATCCGGAGCCGGCCGCTCTGTTGGAGCTGGTCCGCGACCCGGCGTCGGCTCTGGGAGCGGCGGCGCTCGCACGCCGACTTCCTCCGGGTCCGGGTCGGGGTCGGCGACGTCAGCTGGTTCGACCTCAAGGTGCCGCCGGCGGAGAACCCGGTCCGGCCGCACGACCCGATCATGCTGGCCGAGGTCGAGGCGCTGGCCGAGCACTACTCCTCGGTGCTGGGCGTCCCGGTCACGCTCGGTCTGGACGGCGCCGGTCAGGTGGCCCTGATCGGCGACCGGGCCGACGTGCTCGGCGCCGCCCGGGCGATGATCGTGCAACTGGCCGCGCTGCACTCTCCCGACGACCTGCTGCTGGCCGCCGTGTTCGAGGACGAGCGGGCCGCCGACTGGCAGGGCTTCGACCTGCTGCCGCACGTCGTCGACCCCAAGCTGTTCGACGCCGGCGTGCCGGCCCGCCGGGTGGCCTCCTCGATGCCGGAGCTGGTCCGGGTGCTGGGCGGCGAGCTGGCCGACCGGGCGCAGCTGGCCGCCATGTCCAAGCGGAGCATCGGCACCAGCAGCGCGGCGCCGAACTCTCGGCTGGTGGTGTTCTGCGACGACTACGGCCGGCTGGCCTCGACGCTGCCGGTGCCCGACGCCGACCTCGATCTGGCCGATCTGCAGATCACCACGGTGCACCTGCTCAGCGACCGGCTGCACGAGCCGTCGGACGTGCGGATCCGGCTCACCGTGACCGAACCCGGACCGCGCGGCTGGTCGAGTGACAGCCGCCCGGTCGAGTCGGAGGAGGGGAGCAGCAGCCCCGTCCGCCGCAGACCGTCACCCTGGACCGACCCGTCGGCCGACCTGTTCGACGCGGTCGCCCGCAGCCTGACCCCGCTTGCGGCTCAGCCTGAGCGCCGGGGAACAGACCGAGTCCGCGGACGGCATCGAGATCACCCAGCTGCTCGGGATCGACCGCCTGGCCGAGGTCGGCCCGGAGCTGTGGCGGACCCGCTCGTCCCGCGACTTCCTGCGCGTGCCGATCGGGATGGACGACTACGGGGCGCCGATCCTGCTCGACCTGAAGGAGTCCGCCGAGCTCGGCATGGGCCCGCACGGCATCTGCATCGGCGCCACCGGATCGGGCAAGTCCGAGATGCTGCGCACCCTGGTGCTGGCCCTGGCGCTGTCGCATCCGCCCGAAGACCTGCAGCATGGTGCTGGTCGACTACAAGGGTGGTGCCGCGTTCGCCCCGTTCGCCGGCCTGCCGCACGTCGCCGGCATCATCGACAACCTGGCCGACGACCCGCAGCTGACCGCCCGGGCCCGGAGCAGCATCGCCGGCGAGGTGGTCCGGCGCCAGGAGATGCTGCGCGACGCCGGCTCGTCACCCTCGATCAGCCACTACCGCGCGCTACGCCACGAGCGCATCCGGGCCGGCGGCCCGGAACTGCGCGCCGATGCCGCACCTGTTCGTGGTGATCGACGAGTTCGGCGAGCTGCTGACCGCCGAGCCGGACTTCGTCGATCTGCTGATCCAGATCGGCCGGATCGGTCGCTCGATCGGCGTCCACCTGCTGTTGTCGAGCCAGCGGATCGAAGCCGGCAAGCTGCGCGGCCTGGACACCTATCTGTCCTACCGGATCGGGCTGCGGACGTTCTCCGAGGCCGAGTCGAGCGTGGTGCTGGACACCAAGGACGCCTTCCACCTGCCGGCCATTCCCGGTTACGGCTACCTCAAGGTGGACACCTCGGTCTATCGCCGGTTCCGCTCCGGCTACGTCTCCGGGCCCGGCCGCCGACGCCGAGCGCGATCCGGCCGAACTGGAACCGACCGAGCACGCCGAGCCGGTGCTGTTGCCCGTCTACAACACCCTGCAACGAGCCTGGACGGGGCCGACGGACGACGAGGGCGAGCTGGAGCTGACCGAACCGACGGTCGGACGTCCGCTGGTCGAGGAATGCGTCGACCGGCTGCAGAACGGCGCCAGCGAACGAGCGGTCAGCCCGGTCTGGCTGCCGCCGTTGCCGGAGCGGTTGCCGCTGGCCCGGGTGATCCCCGACGAGCTCGAGGACCGCCGGCGCGGACACCCGGCGCGGCGGTCTGCGGGTGCCGATCGGCCTGCTCGACGACCCGGCCAAACAGCGGCAGCAGCCGTGGCTGCTGGATCTGACCCGGGCCGGCGGGCACCTGGCCATCATCGGGGCACCGGGCACCGGTCGGTCCACCTTCCTGCGCACCCTGGCCGCCTCGCTGTCGCTGACCCACACGCCACGCCAGGTGAGCGTCTACGGGATGGACCTGACCGGCGGCGGGTCTGCGCCGGATCGAGGGTTTCCCGCACGTCGGCGGGGTGGCCACCCGGGCCAATCCGGACCAGCTGCTGCGGCTGCTGGAGGAGCTGGCCGGGATGCTGGCCGTCCGGGAGGCCGGTGTTCCGAGACCGCGGGCATCGACTCGCTGGCCATGCTGCGCGGACAGCACGCGGCCGGCCGGATCCCGGAGCTGGTCTCGGCCGAAGTGGTGCTGCTGGTCGACGGGGTGTCTCAGCTGCGGACCGATTTCGAAGCAGCTGGAGGAGCGGCTGTTCGACCTGCTGCAGCGCGGCGGCAGCTTCGGCATCCACGTGGTGCTTGGCGATGACCCGGTGGAACGACATCCGGATGACGCAGCAGCCGATGATCGGCACCCGGTTCGAGTTGCGGCTCAACGATCCGTCCGACTCCAGCATCGGCCGCAAGCTCAACGCGGTCCTCAAGACCGACCAGCCGGGCCGGGTGCTCACCGACGAGAGCCTGTTCGCCCAGATCGCGCTGCCGGTGCTGGACGACGTCGCCGACGACGACGTCGGCGACGCCCTGGAAGAACTCGCCAGCCGCTCGGCCGCAGAGCTGGGAGGGCCCGTCCGCCGCGCCGATCCGGCTGCTGCCGGCCGATCCTCGACCCCGAGCTGCTGCCGGACGCGCTGGACGAACCGGACGCGGTGCCGTTCGGGCTGCGGCAGGACACGATGGAGGCGGCGCTGCTGGAGCTGGACGGCGCCGGACCAGCACCTGCTCGTGTTCGGCGACTCCGGGTCGGGCAAGACCACGCTGCTGCGGACCGTGATCCGCGGGTCTGCTGGACCGCTACACCGCCGACGAGCTGGTGATCGCGGTGATGGACCTGCGCGGCGACGTCGCCGAAGAGGTGCCGGACGCCTACCTCGGCGGCCACGCCTCGACCAGCGGCCTCGCGCGCGGGCTGGCCACCGCGATCGCCGCAAGAGCTGGAGGGCCGGCTGAGCGCGGCCGGCGACCGGGACCGAGCAGGGCGGCGGGCCGCGGTCCGGCCGGCCGAGAGTCGCCGACGGTCCGCGGATCGTGGTGGTGGCCGACGACTTCGACATCCTCGCCTCCGGCGGCAACGAGCCGCTGGCGCCGCTGCTGCCGTTCCTGCCCTCGGCCCGGGACCTCAAGCTGCACGTGCTGTTGACCCGCCCGGTGGCCGGCGTCGGCCGGGCCATGTTCGACGTCGGACTGCAGACGCTGCGCGACACCGGGGGCACGATGTTGGTGATGTCGGGCGAGCGCGGCGAGGGCCAGGTCGTGCCGGGCGTCTACGCCGAGCAGATGGTGCCCGGACGCGGCCAGCTCGTCCGGCGCGGCGAACCCCGACGGATCGTCCAGGTCGCCAACAGCCGGCCACCGGCCACCGAGCCGGATCCTGCCCTCGATGTGGTCGGGTCCCGTGCTGAGCCCCGGTCCGACATCCGGTCCGGGAGTGCGAGGGGAGACGATCCGGATGCCGCGTGAGATGTCGCTGACCTCGGGCCACCCGCTCGACCTCGCGACCCTGGTCGAGGCCGGTACGAGTGTGGACGGATCGCTGGTGCCGCGCACCCTGTTCGGCGGCTGGGCCATTCAGTTGGTCAACCTCGCTGGGGTGGCCGTGCTCACCGTCGAGTTGTCCCGCCAGCTCGCCGACGGCTGGGATCTGGAGCGGCTGACCGGGTGCCCGGTGCCGCCGCACGCCCGAGCTCTGGTTCACCGAGGCCACCTCCCCGTGGGGTCCGACCGGTGAGCCGGGGGTGCGGATCGTCCGCCGGCTCGGCGACCTGATGGACGCCCGGGTCATCGTCGAGGAAGGTTTGTGAGACCCGCTGGCTCGGTACGACTGCGGCCTTCAGTCCAACGGGCGCACATCCGGACCCAGCCCCGGTCGATCCGACGGCGGTGCGGAGTGGAGCGGTGAGGAGCGGTAAGGACGCGAACCTGAGCTGAGGCTGAGCTCGACGTACGGATTGCGTTACAGGCCGCCCGGGCGCGCGTGACCGTCGTGTTTCGCCTCTGGCGCGCGCCATCTCCTCTTGTCTAAGTTTCCCTCAGGCTCGATCGACCACGATCCTGTCTGCTGGATATGCCCTGACGGTGTGCCGGCCCATTTCCAGGAGGTTCACCGTGTCCCAGGTCGCTGATCCACCCCTTGTCGTCACCGAACCGCAGCATCTCAAGCGGACCGTCGGCTTCTGGGGCCTGACGTTCGTCTCCCTCGGCTCGATCATCGGATCGGGCTGGCTGCTGGGCGCCCTCACTGCCGCGGGACTCGCCGGTGGCGGCGGTTCGCTCGTCTCCTGGGTGCTCGCCGCGATCATGCTGATGGTGCTCGCCCTGATCCACGCCGACCTCGGTGCGGCCTATCCGGTCGCCGGCGGCACCTCGCGCTATCCGCACTACGCCTTCGGCAGCTTCGCCGGCTTCACCGCCGGCTGGACGACCTATCTCCAAGCGGTCGCCATCGCTCCGCTCGAGGTCGAGGCGTCGCTGAGCTACGTCAACTCGGTCGGCTCCGTCGCCCAGACCTTCCCGCTGGTCAACACCGACGGCACGTTGACCGGCCGCGGCATCATCATCGGCATCCTGGCCATGGCGCTGTTCTGCTTCATCAACCTCGGCGGCGCCAAGTGGATGTCGGACAGCAACACCGGCATCGTGTTGTGGAAGATCTTCGTCCCGGTGCTGACCATCGTCACACTGCTGCTGCTGGACTTCCACGGCGGCAACTTCACCGCCAACGGCGGTTTCGCCCCGTTCGGTTTCCACGGCGTCTTCGCCGCCCTCCCCGCCGGCGTGGTCTTCGCCCTGCAGGGCTTCGAACAGGCCACCCAGATGGCCGGTGAGTCGGTCAACCCGCAGAAGCACGTGGCCAAGGCGATCATCCTGGCCATGGTGATCGGCACCGTCGTCTACATCGGCCTCGAGATCGCCTTCGTCGGCGCACTCAACCCGACGCAGCTGATGCAGAACGGCTGGCTGCACCCCATCGGCACCGGCGACTACGGCCCGTACTACACCCTGGCCATCCAGTCCGGCGTCGACCTGGCTGGCGATCATCCTGATCGTGGACGCGGTGATCTCGCCCGGCGGCACCGGCCTGATCTACGTCGGCACCACCGCCCGGATCTCCTACGCCCTCGGCCTGCCGAACGCACTGACCAAGGTGTCCAAGCGCGGCGTCCCGCTCTGGTCGATCATCGTGGCGACCTTCATCGGGATGATCTTCCTGGCTCCGGCTCCGAGCTGGAAACAGTTGGTCGCCCTGATCACCGGCGGAACCGCGATCATGTACGGCTACGCACCGGTGGCGCTGGGGGCGTTGCTGAAGAGCGATCCGCACCGGGCGCACCCGTACAAGCTGCCGGCCAGGCCGGTGCTGTTGCCGCTCGGTTTCGTGTTCGCCAACCTGATCATCTACTGGGGCGGCTTCGATGCCACCTGGAAGCTGGCTCTCGGGCTGCTGCTCGGCCAGGTGATCTTCGTCATCGCGGTACTGCTCCGGGCCCGCAACGTGGACGTGCCGCGGGCCCGCTGGCGGTGGGGTTTGTGGTTCTGGCCCTGGCTGGCCGTGCTGATCCTGGTCGGCTACCTGGGCAACTACGGCGACTCGAGCATCGGCGTCCTGCCCGATGACTGGGACGCACTCATCGTCGCCGCGATCGGACTGGTGTTCTACTACTTCGGCATCCGGATGGCTCAGCCGCAGTCCGAGGTGGAGAAGATGGTCGAGGAGGACTTCACCTCGGGTGAGGGCGAGGAGTTGAAGACGCCGGCCGGCTTCGCCTGATCGATCGACGACTTCACCGGGCCCTCGGACTCGCCGGCAACGGCGGGTTCGGGGGCCCGTTCGTTTCCGGTCCCGATGACCGCCGGTCTCCGGTTCGGTGGCCGAAACCTGGCCGAGACGCGCAGCCATCTAGGTTGGATACAGCACAGCTCGAACGATTCGAACGAGAGGCGGCACCGCCGTGGCGTTGGTGGTCGGAGTTCCGACGGAGATCAAGGACAACGAGAACCGGGTGGCGATGCAGCCGGACGGGGTCGCCGAGCTCGTCCACCACGGCAATCGGGTGCTGGTCCAGGCCGGGGCGGGCCTGGGCTCCCGGTTCAGTGACGCCGAGTTCGCCGAGGCCGGAGCGTCGGTGCTGCCGGACGCCGACGCGGTGTTCGCCGCCGCCGACCTGATCGTCAAGGTCAAGGAGCCGGTGCCGGCGGAATACCACCGGTTCCGCGAAGGCCAACAGCTCTTCACCTATCTGCACCTGGCGGCCGACCGCGAGCTGACCGAATTCCTGATCGAGCGCAAGATCGACTCGATCGCCTACGAGACCGTACAGACCCCGGACGGACGGCTGCCGCTGCTGACCCCGATGAGCGAGGTCGCCGGCCGACTGGCCGTCCAGGCCGCGGCCCACCACCTGGAGAGCCCGTCCGGTGGTGCCGGGTTGCTGCTCGGCGGTGTGCCGGGGACGCCGGCGGCCAAGGTGACGATCATCGGCGGCGGCGTCTCCGGCACCGAAGCGGCCAAGATCGCCCTGGGGATGCGGGCCATCGTGCGCGTCTTCGACACCAACCCGAGCCGACTCGCCTACCTCTCCGACATCTTCGGCGGGCGCGCCGACCTGGTCGTCCCGAACCGGGCCCGGCTGGCCGAATACGTCGCCGACTCCGACGTGGTGATCGGCGCGGTGCTGGTGCCCGGCACCAGGGCCCCGAAGCTGCTGACCCGGGAGATGATTGCCAGCATGCGACCGGGCAGTGTGGTGGTCGACATCGCGATCGACCAGGGCGGCTGTTTCGAGACGAGCCGGCCCACCACGCATTCCGAGCCGACCTTCGTCGAGGAGGGGGTCGTGCACTACTGCGTGGCCAACATCCCCGGTGCGGTCGCCCGAACCTCGACGCTGGCACTCACCTCGGCCACCCTGCCCTACCTGGTCCGGGTCGCCGCCGACGGCGTGGTGGACGCCGCCCGGCACAGTGCCCCACTGGCCGCCGGGCTCAGCACCCTGGCCGGTGCGCTGACCAGCGAGCCGGTCGCCGCCGCCCACGGTCTGCCGTTCGTCGGCGCTTCGACCGCACTGGCCTGAGGTCAGCTGTCGGGTCTCACTCCGTCGGTACGCCCAGCGTCGCCTTGATCCGCAACAGCAACTCGGCCGGGCTGAACGGCTTGGTCAGGTAGTCGGTGGTGCCGACGGCGTAGCCGAGTTCGACGTCGGCCTCGCGCGCCTTGGCGGTCAGCAAGATCACCGGCACGTCGCGGTTGACGCCGTTCGCCCGGACCTCGCGCAGCACGTCGATGCCGGTCTGGCCGGGCATCATCACGTCCAGCACCGCAAGATCGAGATCGTCGCGGCTCAGGATCGCCAGCGCCTCGTCACCGTTCTCGGCGGTCACCACCCGCATGCCGGCGGCGCGTAACTTGATCTCCACGAAGTCGCGGATGTCCGCCTCGTCGTCGGCCACCAGGATGGCCGGTCCGTCCTCACTCATCGCTGCTACCCATCTGCGCCCGTCGGGGCTCTGGTTCGGATATCACGTCAGGCGACCTGGCCCGCCCCCGCAGCTCCCTGGTCTGCGCCGATGGCGCGCTCTGAGTATCCAATCCCCGCCTACGCGCTGTCCACCCGGACGCGCACTGAGGCCGCGAACGATCGGCGCAACCGTTCGACAAGCCAACCGCAGGAACTCCGTCAGCCTTCCGTAAGCCATCGGTCCCCGATCGAGTCCAGACTGGTGCCGTGTCCGAGACTCTGCTGACCAGGTTGACGAAGCGGCCGCCGGTCTGGCCGCACTTCAGCAGCCCGCTGCGGTCCACCGCGGTCACCGCCCGGCTCGGTCGGCTGCTCGGCATCGCGATCGGGATCTGCTTCCTCACCGGCCTGCTCAGCCACTACCAGTACGGGCCCTGGCAATGGTTACCCGAACCCGCTACCCCGCGCTGGGGCTACCGACTGACCCAGGGTCTGCACGTCCTGACCGGCACGGCCACCATCCCGCTGGTGCTGATCAAGCTCTGGTCGGTCTATCCGAACCTGTTCCGCTGGCCACCGGTGAACTCGATCCGGAAGGTCCTCGAGCGCGCGTCGGTGGCGCTCCTGGTCGCCACCACCCTGCTGCAGTTGGTGACCGGCTTCCTGAACGCCCTGAACTGGTACGCGTTTCCGTGGTTCTTCACCCACGTGCACTATCTGCTGGCCTACGTGGTCGCCGGATCGGTGTTATTGCACATCGCGGTGAAACTGCCCGACATCGTCTACGGGTTGCGGGCCAAGGTGGTCGAAGCCGATGTGCTGAGCGAGATCCCGTGGGATGAGAATCCGCTCTCGCACAGCAACGCGGGCACGGTGGCTCCGCCGGTTCCGGAGGCCATCTCCCGTCGGGGCGTCCTCACCGCCGGAGGGATCGGGATCGGACTGGTGGTGGTCACCGCGGCCGGGCAGACCGTCACCCCGCTGGAGCCGATCGGACTGCTGGCCATCCGGCAGGCCGACAAAGGGCCGATGGGCGTCCCGGTGAACGCGACCGCCGACCAGGCGAAGGTGCGGACAGCGGCGATGGCGGCCGACTGGCAGCTGCGGGTGACCGGGCCGAACGGCTACGCCCTCAGCTTGAGCGACGTGGAGGCGATGGCCGCCCACGAGGCGCGAATCCCCATCAACTGCGTCGAGGGGTGGAGCGTCGGGGCCGACTGGCGGGGGCTCAGCCTGCTGGAGATCGTGCAGCGGGCCGGCGGCGACGCCGACTCGACCGTCCGGGTGCACTCGTTGCAGAAGAACGGCTTCAACAACTCCGAGATCTTCGGCCCCCAGCTCTCCAAGGCGTTGCTGGCCACCCACCTCAACGGTGAACGACTCGACGTCGACCACGGCTATCCGATCCGGCTGATCTCCCCGAACCGGGCCGGGGTCCTGAACACCAAATGGCTGAACCGGATCGAGGTGCTGTGATGCTGATCTGGCGCATCGTCCTGGCCGCGCTGGGAATCGCGGGCCTGCTCTACGGCATCAGCCGGCTGTTCCTTGACGTCAGCCTCGGCACCCTGACCGGCGTCGGCATCTGGCTGCTGGCCATGCTCATCATCCACGACGGCATCCTGTCGCCGTTGATCATCGCCCTCGGATTCCTGCTGCGCAGGGTGTTCCGGCCGCGGGCCCGGACGTTCGTCCAGGCCGGGCTGATCATGGCCGGCATGGTGACGGTGATCGCCATCCCGATGATCATCAAGCAAGGGACCTACCCGCCGGTCAAGGCGCTGCTGGAGCAGGACTACCGGGTCAACCTCGCCATCCTGATCGGGATCATCGCCGCTGGCTGCGCCGTCGCCTACGCGATCCGAGTGGCTCGTGATCACGGCGATTCGGCCACCTCGGAGGAAGATCGGCTGACCCAGCGGGCACAATCGGTCGATGACTGAACGGCCGGAAGATGAGCGGCTGCTGCGAGCAGCCATGGAGATCGCCGAGCAGGCGGTCGGCAACGGTAATCACCCGTTCGGCGCCCTGCTCACCGACTCCGACGGCGAGATCGTGCTCAGCGCGGAGAACAGCGTGGTCACCGGTCGGGACGTGACCGGGCACGCCGAGACCAATCTGGTCCGGCTGGCCGGTCAATGCCTGGACCGAGCCACCCTGGCCGGGTCCACCCTCTACACCAGCTGCGAACCGTGCGCGATGTGCGCGGGCGCGATCTACTGGGCGGGCATCGGCCGGGTGGTCTACGCGCTGGCCGAGAGCAGCCTGCTGGCCATCACCGGCTCACATCCGGAGAACCCGACCCTGGCCCTGCCCTGCCGGGAGATCTTCGCCGCCGGGCAGCGGCCGACCGCGGTCAGCGGACCGCTGCTCGAGGACGAGGCAGCGCGACCCCACCGGACGTTCTGGCGCTAGCGCCGTGTTGCGGCACTAGCCGACGGGCTCGTTGATCCGGGAGACCGAGAACACCTCGGCCAGCGAACCGTCCGGCAGGCCGGCCTGCACGGCGTTGGCGCCGTTCCAACCCCGCAGCATCTCCTCCAGGCCGTCGCCCAGATGGGCGGTCTGGGAGGCGTGGGCCCGTAGCGCGGCCACCTTCTGGTCGAACCGGTCGGTGATGTCGACGACGTGCGAGACGTCGACGTGCGCCATGATCCACAGCTCGTTCACCTTCCACGGCGCCAATCCCTGATCGATCAGCTCGGGCCAGGCGAAGCGGTTCTCGGCCGCCGGATACACCGCCCGGACCGTCGCCTCGCCGGCGGCCAGATGGTCGGGGTGCGAGGCCTGCAGCCGTTGCAGGATTCGCTGCGGTGACTGGGAGAGCACCCGTTGCGGACGGACGTCGCGGATCACCTCGACGATCGCCCGCTGCAGATCCCAGCTGGGCTCCAGCCAGCCGTCGCTCCAGCCGTTCAGGAAGCGGACGTCGCTGACTCCGAGCTCGGCCGAGGCGGCGCGTTGTTCGCGTTCGCGGATGATCGGCATCTCGGAGCGGACCGTGTCGTCGAAACCGCCCTGCTCACCGCGGGTGCAGAGCAGCTGCGTGACGGTGATTCCCGCCTCGACCCAGCCCGCAATCGTCCCGGCCGAACCGAAGTCGGCGTCGTCGGGATGGGCGGTCACCACGAGCGCCCGTTCGATCTCGTCATCGGGCATCGGATCGGCCCAGTCCATCGGCCCGCGGCTGCGGCTGTTCACTCACCGGCACAGCTTAGGGAAGGCCTTCAGTCGACCGGCTCCGGGTCGGGTGAGCGGCCAGGTCGGCGTCGCAGCCGTGCCTTCCGGGCCGGTGCCACTGACGCCTCGGCTCGGATCGCGAGGTCGACCTCGACTTCGTCGCCGTCCACCAGCTCTCGACGGCCACGGACGTCGTCGGTGACCACCGGACGACGGCGGTTGCGCCCACAGGTCGAGGACCACGACCTGCGACACACCCGGCGACCGGGATGGCCAGCAGCGCACCCAGGATGCCGGCCAGCTCGAAGCCGGCGACGAAGGCGATCACCACCGTCAGCGGATTGAGCTTGACCGTCCGGGACAAGATCACCGGCTGCAGAATGTGGTTCTCGACCTCCTGATAGGCGGCCAGGAAGATCACCACGACGACCACCGCGGCCACGCGTGTGGGTGCTGGCGACGGCGATCGCCACCAGCCCGCCGAGCCACCGCACCGACGATCGGCAGCAGGTCGGTGATGGCGACGAACAGGGCCAGCACGCCGGCGAACGGCACGCCCATCACGATGAGCACGAGGTAGGTGAGCAGGCCGCAGATCACGCTCATCACCAGGTTGCCGAAGACGTAGCCGTTGATGGCCTTCGAGCAGTCGGCCCCGACCCGGCGCAGACGCTCGCGACCGGCCGTCGCCGTCGATCATCCCGAGCACGCCACGAATGATCTTCGGCCCTCCAGCACCATCAGCAGGGCGAGCACGAAGACGGTGATGAGCCCGGCGATACCCAGGGCCAGCCCGCGCAGGATGCCCGCGGCAGGGGTGCTCAGCCCGGTCACGAAGGACTCGATCCGTGGCTCGTTGCTCTGCAGCCAGCCCATACGCGTGGGTGCGGGTCAGCAGTCGACCGATCGGACCCTGCCCCGTTCGGGCCTCGTTGATCAGCTGCGGCAGCTGCGCGGCGAAGGCCGCACCCTGCTGGGTCAGCGGCACCGCGAACAGGGTGACCAGGCCGGCGCCGACGACGATCACCAGCAAGAACACGATCAGGGTGGCCGGCGTGCGGCGGTGCCAGGGCAGGATGTCGCTGGGTCCAGTTCACCACCGGATACAGCGCGGCGGCGAAGAAGATCGAGACGACCAGCCACACCACGACCTGGCGCATGGCGTAGAACAGCACCACACCGACCGCGGCGGCCAGCACCATCGCGATGACCGCGGCGATCGTCCGGACCGGCACCGGGCGCGGCGGCGGTCGTTCCGACGTGGTGGACATGCATGGGTTCATACCCCAACCGCGGACTGTCCAGGGCTCCAAACCAGCGCCCAGGACCGGTCCGCCAATTTCGCCTAGACCATGGAATCCCGGGATCCGATCGACTACCGTGAGCCGGCGATCCCAGCCGACCGCCTCACCGGTCGGCGAGTGTTGGCCTCCTCTCGAACCGAGGAGACATCGTGCGTCCCATCCCGCCGGTCCGATGAAGCCCATCAAGACGATCCAGAAGGTCGAGTCCTCGGCCTACATCCTGCCCACCAAGACCCCGCAGGCCGACGGCACGTTCGCCTGGAAGGACACCACCCTGATCCTGGTCCAGATCTGGGCCGGCGACGAGGTCGGGACCGGGTGGACGTACGGCTCGATGGGCACCGCGGCCCTGATCCGGCAGACCATGGGTCCGATGCTGATCGGCCATCGGGTCTCCGACATCGCCCGGCTCTGGACCGATCTGGCGGTCAGCCTGCGGAACATCGGCCGTCCCGGGATCGGCGCCATGGCCCTGTCGGCGATCGACTGCGCGCTGTGGGATCTCAAGGCCCGGCTGCTCGATCTGCCGTTGCAGCAGCTGCTCGGCTCGCTCCGCGACCGGATCCCGGTCTACGGCTCCGGCGGCTTCGTCAACTACTCCGAGGATCAGCTGCGCGACCAGTTGCTGGGCTGGACCGAGAGGCTCGGGCTGGAGCGGGTCAAGATCAGGATCGGCGAGCGGTGGGGTCGGCGCGGTTCGTCGCGATCTGGCGCGGGTGCGGTTCGCCCGCGAGGTGATCGGGCCCGAGGTCGAGCTGTTCGTCGTCGCGAACGGGGCTTACCGGGTCGGCGAGGCGGTTCGGGTGGCCCACCGGCTGGACGAGTTGGACGTTCGCTGGTTCGAAGAGCCGGTGTCTTCTGACGATCTGAGCGGGCTGCGGCACGATTCGCGCGGCAGTCCCGGAGCCGACGTCGCCGCCGGCGGCTACGGCTACAGCCTGGACTACTTCCAACGGATGTGCGCCGCCGGCGCGGTCGACTGCATCCAGGTCGATCTCACCCGCTGTGGCGGGATCACCGAGCTGCTCCGGATCGCCGCGGTGGCCGCTGCCCACCATCTGGACGTGTCCGGCGCACGGCGCGCCGTTCCTGCACGCTCCGGCGCTGGCCGCGATCCCGAATCTGCGGCACACCGAATGGTTCTGCGACCACGTCGAGATCGAGCAGCGCTTGTTCGCCGGCACGTCGGATCCGGTCGACGGCGCGCTGCAACTCTCCGACGAAGGCAGCGGCCACGGGCTGACCTGGCGAGCGGACGCGGCCAGTCCGTTCCGGGTCTTCTGACCGGGGCCCGGGAACGCGGGCTGCTAGCCTGACGCGGAATTCGCACTCGAGCAGCGAAGGCAGGAGTTCTGATGGTCAATCTCGCCAAGATCGTCTACAAGCCGGTCGGACTGGTCGGCAGCCTCGCTGCGGCCGGACATCGCCGGCGCGCTGTTCAAGCAGATCTGGAAGATTGATCGACGGCGAGAAGGATGCGCCCGGACGCTCTGCAGTCGGAATACTCGGTGCCGAAGGTGCTGCTGTCGGCCGGGCTCGAGGGCATGATCTTCGCCGTGATCAAGGCCGCCATCGACCGCGCCGGGGCCACCGCGTTCCGCAAGGCGACCGGGGAATGGCCGGGCGACTGATGGCATTGGACGTGCGCACGGATGAGATTTCGTAACCGCTGAGACTCCTGTGACAGCTGTTGCAAAACGTCACTGACTCTGTGCACGGAAAGCCTACTGATTGTGCACTCAGCGCCGAGTCAAGACACCGATACCCCGGTTAGAGTTATGTCAACGCCGAGGACGAAGAGTCAGACCTGGTGGCCCCCGACACCGGAGAAGAAACTGGTCCGAAACGTTTGTGGTCGCGACAGACGATGCGATGCGGTGGCCCCCGACACCAAGTCTCCTCACCTGATAACGGCGACAGCAGTACGAAATCAAGCCGGACCGGTGCACACGTCCATCCCCCGAGGTCGCGTCTACCGGTCCGGCTTTTTCGCGCCCTCACCGGATCGGCGATCATGGACACCTCATCCAGCTCATCAGAAGGAACACGATGTCCGATCCGAGCCCCTGGATCTCCGCCCTCCGCAGCTCCCACGCGCGCTTCGCCGATCTGATCACCCCGCTGGGCGATCAAGAGGTGACCCAGGCCTCCTATGACGCCGACTGGTCGCTCGCCGACGTGGCCTCCCATCTCGGCAGCCAGGCGGTCATCTTCGGCCTGCTGCTGGACGCCGGGCTGAACGGCACCCCGCCACCGGGGATCGAGGAGTTCAAGCCCATCTGGGACGAGTGGAATGCGCTCGGCCCGGAGGACCAGAACGGGCGCAGCGTCGAGGTGGACGAGGCGTTGCTGGCCCGGGTGGAAGCCCTGACCCCGCAGCAGCGCGACGCGTTCTCCGTACCGCTGTTCGGTTCGACGGCCGACCTGACCGACTTCCTCGGCGCCCGGCTGAGCGAACACGCCCTGCACACCTGGGACGTAGCGGTCGCGCTCGACCCGGCCGCGACGGTGTCCGCGGACGCCGTAAGCCTGCTGATCGACCAGCTGCCTCAGGTCGCCCGCCGTGGCAGCCCGAGCGCGGGGGCCGGCGGAACTGCTCCGATCACCATCGCCAGCACCGATCCGGCCCGTCGGTTCACCCTCACCGTGTCGCCCGACGTTTCGTTGAGCCCGAGCGAAGCGACCGGGGCGGCGGACCTGACGATGCCCGCGGAGGCGCTGGTCCGGTTGGTCTACGGACGGCTCGATCCGGACCACACACCGGACGGCATCGACTATCCCGGCCGGCTGGACCAGCTCCGGACGGTGTTCGTCGGCTTCTGATCAAAGGGCCTACCCAGGGCCCGGCCGGCCGACACACAGGTTGTGATCTTAAGCTTCCTCTCAACCAGTCATCCGCCGCTCGGGGCGCGGGCGATCGACGATGATCAACGCTGCCCCGGCGAACCCTCGGAGAGCGAGCGTCGTGTCCTCGGTCACTCAAGCGACCATCAGCGAACCCCAACAGAGCCCCAGCCGTCGTGGCGAGACACCGCGGACGCTGGTCATGGTCTCCGGCCCCGGTCGGAGCGGAACCAGTGCGATCACCGGAGCGCTCAGTGCGCTCGGCGTGCATGTTCCCGGTCCGCTGGTCGAGGCGAACCGCAGCAATCCCCGGGGCTTCTTCGAGACCCGCTGGGTGGTCGAGTTCCACAAGGCGTTGTTGGTCAAGGCCCACACCTATGAGTTCGACCCTGACCCGGCCGGCGTCGATCGGGTGCTGGGGGTCGCCGACAAGAACGTCCGCGCTGAGCTCGACGGGTGGCTGGCCGAGGCGGTGCGGAACGCCGAGGTCGATCAGCTGACGATCAAGGATCCGCGGACGGTCTGGCTGCACGATCTGTGGGGCGAGGTGGCCGCCGATCACGGACTCAGCACCAGTTATCTGACCACCCTGCGGCATCCGGCGGAGGTGGCCGGCAGTCGGGAGAAGTACTACGGACAGAACGCCGACCAGGCCCGGGCTCGGGCCTACGCGATCAACAAGATCGCCGGCTGGGTCAACGTCAGCTTGCTCAACGAGCGCCAGACCCGGCCCAACCGTCGGGTGTTCATCCGCTACACCGACCTGATCAACGATTGGCGCTCGACGATGCGCGGCGTCCGCGACGGTCTGGGCCTCGACTTCAACAGCACTCTCGAGCCTGGCGAGGCCCATCCGATCGACGAGTTCATCACCTCGGGGCTGCGACACGTCCGCTCCGGTTGGGATGACATCGAGGTGCCGCGGGATCTGCGCGAACTCGCCGACGCGGTCTGGGACGCCTCCGAGCGGCTGGCCGACGGTCAGCTCGACGGGTCCCTGGACGCCGAGTTCGACCAGCTCGCCGAGGAGTACCGACAACTGTTCAGCGGTGCCGCCGCGATGACTTCCGACCTGCGGGTGACCGCAGTCGAGCTGGCCCTGGACAAGGCCAAGCGCAAGGCTGCCCGGCAGCAAACCAACGCCGTCAAGGCAGTTTCCGCCCCGCTCCGCGCCCGTCGATCGGCCGTGATCGCCCGCGCGATCAAACAGCCCCGACGCGCGGCCCGTTCCCTCGGGCGACGGCTATCCCGGTCACGCTGATCCGATTCCGACAGCGAATCTGATTTCTTCCTGATTACTGCCCAGCTGACCCGTCGGTTATGGCACGCTTCGCGCATCACCAAACACGCGCGACCGACGACGCCGGCCAGCGCCTCGGGCTGGAAGAGGATCTGTAGATGATCAAGAAGTTCATGATGTCCGGGGCGGCGATGGCGCTGGCCTCGGGCGGGCTGGCAGTGGTCAGCAGCTCACCCGCGCTGGCGATGTGCCCACCGGACTCCGGTTACACCCTGCACTCGAGTTCGATCCGAATGCCCTTTCGCGGGGTGCCGGTGTTCAAGGACGGCCGGGGAGGCACCATCACGGTATCGCGGGCCTACTCCGGCAGCGTCTCGTTCCAGGTCACCGCTGGCGCCGAGACCGAGGTGGGCGCCATTTTCGCCAAGGCGAAGGTGTCGGTGAGCGCCTCGCTGACCAAGACCAACTCGACCACGACGACCCACACCTATTCGCACCGCATCAGCGCGAGCAAGTTCGGCCACGCGCAGTACGTGTCCTACGGCAAGAAGGTGCAGTGGAGCAAGTGGCAGCAGTACACCAGCTCGCATGGTTGCGCGATCAAGACGGTGAAGTCGGGAACGATCAACTTCCCGAGCACCTCCGAGGGTTGGTACTACTGGGAAACCTCCAGCTGATCAGACGCTTCGTCGAGGACGATCAGGGGACGATGTAGCCGGCGGCGGTGAACAGCCGGTACCACTCCGGCCGGGTCAGCGGAACGTCTGATCCGGCCGCGGATTCCTTCACCCGTTGGGGTTTCGTGGTGCCGAGGACGACCTGCATGTCGGCCGGGTGCCGGGTGATCCACGCGACGGCGATCCCGGTCGGGGTGACGTCGTACTTCGCGGCGATCTCGTCCAGCGCGTCGTTGAGCTCGGCGTAGTTTTCCCGGTCGCCGAGGAAGACGCCGTCGAAGAAGCCCTTCTGGAACGGTGACCAGGCCTGCAGGGTGATGCCGTTCAGCCGGCTGTAGTCGAGCAGTCCGTTGTCGCGATCCAGCGACTGGTCCAGGCCCTGCATGTTGGTGGCGACGCCGGCGGCGATCAGCGGCGCGTGGGTGATGCTGAGCTGGACCTGGTTCGCCACCAACGGCTGCCGGACGGCGGTCTTGAGCAGCTCGACCTGGTAGGGCGTGTGGTTGGAGACGCCGAACTGGTGCACCTTGCCCGCGTCGTGCAGCGCGTCGAAGGCGGCCGCGACCTCCTCGGGTTCGACCAACGCGTCCGGGCGGTGCAACAGCAGGACGTCGAGATAGTCGGTCCGGAGTGCGGCCAGCGACTCGTCGACCGCAGCCAGGATGTGCTCGGTGGAGAAGTCGAAATAGCCGTCCCGGATGCCGACCTTGGACTGGATGACCATGGATTCCCGGTCGGCGACGGAAAGCTGCAGCGCGTCGCCCCAGCGGCGTTCGGAGCCGTGCGGCTCGCCGCCGTAGACGTCGGCGTGGTCGAACATGGTGATTCCGGCGTCCCGGGCGGCGGTGACGAGCTCGACGATCTGCTGATCACTGAGTTCGGCGATCCGCATCAGTCCGAGGACGACGTTGGAAACGGTCAGATCGGTTTGGCCCAACGGCAAAGTCTTCACCCCCTGCTTCTATCAGATGGCGCTGGCGACTCCCACGGCGCCAGCGATTCGATCGGCGCGCCCGATCGCCGCGTGTTCACCCGGAGGGGTCTTGTGCGGCGGTCCGCGATGGTGTCGGCTGGCTCCGTGGCCCAGATATCGGAGATGTTCCTGCGCGACCAGGCCCACGGCGGCCCGGCCGACCAACTGTCGACGGTCGCCGATCTGCTGGCCGGTTTCGTGGCACGAGGCCGCGACGTCGATCGACATCGCCATCTACGACTTTCGGCTGTCCGACGCCGACGCCGTCGCGACCGTGGTCGGTGCGCTGACCGCCGCCGCCGATCGCGGGGTGAGCGTCCGGATCGGCTACGACGCGGGGAAGCCGACCGACGGAACCGCCGCCGACTTCGCCCGGCTCGAGGCCGACCCGGCGCCGGCGGGCACGGCGCAGTGGGTGGCCGAGCACTTCGCCGGGACGGGCGTCCAGGTCCGACCGATCACCGCCGGCAGCCACCTGATGCACTCCAAGTACGTCGTCCGGGACGCGCCGGTCCGCTCGACCACGGAGGATCCGGACGGCTCACCCGCGGTCTGGACCGGCTCGACGAACTTCACCGACGACGCCTGGACCCGGCAGGAGAACAACATCGTCACCGTCGCTGACGCCGCGATGGCTGCCGCCTACGCCGTCGACTTCGACGAGATGTGGATTTCCGGGTCGAGCTCGGGCGCGGGTAAGGGCGACGCCGGCAGCAGCGAGGTCGACGCCGGCATCGTCGGCTGGGACTTCGCTCCCGGTGACGGCCCGAGCCTCGACGCTGCTCTCGCCGCCCGGATCGAGGCGGCCACCGACCGGATCGTCATCGCCGCGATGGTCCTGACCTCCCACGCCTGTCTGGCCGCGCTGGTCTCGGCGATCGATCGCGGCGTCCCGGTCAGCGGCATCTACGACAGCGGCCAGATGGACCCGATCGTCCGCCAGTGGCGGCAAAGCGGTTCCGCCGTCCTCGGTGACTGGACCACGGTCTCGGCCGAGCTGGCTCATAAGGCGTCCAGGCCCTACTTCCCGACCAGCCTGCACGACTTCATGCACCTCAAGGTGATGATCATCGACGACACCGTGGTCACCGGCAGTTACAACTTCTCGGCCAACGCCGAACGCAACGCCGAGAACCAGATCCACTGTGATGACCCGACGACGGTGGCCGCCTACGCCGCGTTCCTGGCGGCGGTCAGCGCCGCCTACTCGTAGCCGAGGACGGAATTCCTGGTTCACCCAGGTGGCCCGACCGTCAAGGCCGACTCACTATCTTTTGATATCGACACTTTCCCTTGGTGCCCCGGACTGGCGGCGGATACAGTCCCGCTCCTACCTCGCGTCTCTCTGGAGCCCCAATGATCCGTCGCGCCCTCACCCTGTCGCTTTCCGTCGCCGCCCTCGGCGCCCTCGCGGCGGCTCTGCCCGCGGCGTCCGCCGACGCGGCCAGTCGGCTGCAGATCACGACGGCTTACGTAAACTCCCCCGGCGCCGACCGCGGCGGCAACAGCAGTCTCAACGCCGAGTACATCCGAATCAAGAACACCAGCGGGTCGACGGTGACGATGACCGGCTACACCCTCTCGGACCGATCGCATCACGTCTACCACTTCGGGACCTCCACCTTGAAAGCCGGCACATCGGTCACCGTCCGGACCGGCCACGGAAGCGACACGACGGCGACCCGGTACTGGGATCAGAACTGGTACATCTGGAACAACGACGGCGATACAGCGACGCTACGCACCAACCACGGCACGACGATCGACAGCTGCTCGTGGAAGACGGTCAGCTCCTCCAAGGCTTGCTAGCTGCCAAGTCGACAGGGAATGTCTCTATGTTCTAAACATGGAGGCAGATCGGGTAGCACATGTCCGGATGGTAAGGACATAGCGCCATGCCAATCTTCCAGGCTCCTCCCCTCGACCTCGAAGACACCGAGGTCATCGACGAGATCCACGCGTATCGCCACGACTTGCGGTCAAGCCTTCGCGCTCCGCGTCGCTGGACCGGCGGACTGCGCCGGACCACCCAGGCACGCGCTATCCAGGGCTCTATCACCATCGATGGTTAACGGTCAGCGACCAGGAGGCGCTGGCCGCAGTCAAGGACGAGGCCCCGTTGACTGCCGACCAGCGCACCTGGCCGAGATCCCGGCTATCGCCGAGTTCTGATCTACGTCATCAACGTCGCGGCCGCGCCGGGCTTTCGCATCGACCTCCCGGCGCTGAACGCAATGCCCTTCATGCTGCTGGAGCATGAGCTCAGCAAGCTGCCTGGTCGGTATCGGACGTCGTCGATCTCCGTCCACGACGATCGCACCGGCCGGACGGTCTATGAAGGCCCGGACCCGGAGCAGGTCTCCGACCTCATGGGCGAGCTGGTCGCAGACCTTTACCGTCCGGCCCACCTCGACCCGCTGGTGCGAGGAGCAATGGCGCACCTGAACCTGGTGATGATCCAGCCCTACCGAGACGGCGACGGACGGATGGCCAGGGCTCTGCAGACCATGGTGCTGGCGCAGGACTCGATGCTGGAACCGACCTTCGCCAGCATCGAGGAATGGCTCGGCAACAACACCGAGGACTACTACGCGGTGCTGGCCGCTACCGGTCGCGGGCAGTGGCAACCTGACCTCGACGCCGGGCTGTGGGTCAAGTTCAACCTCCGCGGTCACCACTTCCAGCTATCTCAAGCGCGTGGAGCAGCTCGGAACCCGCAGTGCGACCCGCGACCTGCAACGTCTGGCCGACCGCGGCCTTCTCCTGGCCCACGGCCAGACCAGGGCGCGCTACTACACCGCCGGCGGGGAGTTGGCCGAGGTCAGGGATCGTCTCCGGTGCGACGCCTGCCCGATCGCCGATGACCATTCGCCAAGGGATGCGGTAGGACGTCCGCTCAGCGCTTCGGCAGCCATTCCGGATCAAGCGGCCACAGGTCCAGCTCAACGGTCTTGTCCGGCAGCTCAGCCTTCAGCCTGGCGAGGAGCGCGTGTCCCTGCTCGGCGTACACCTCCGCGTTCGCGTGGCTGTCCCACATCATCCTGGCGGGGTGATCGCTGAACCACCCTGCCAATCCAGCAGATCTCGAGTCAGCTGATCCGACGGACCCAGAGCTGCGGCTGTTGGCTCTGCGTCGTCCTGGTCGGCGCCTCGGCCCCACACAGGCATGCGCAATCCCCGTTCGCTCATGAGCACAAGGTCGGGCTGAGGTCCGTCGTCCGGCTCAGGCGGGGGTTTGCGCCGAAATCTCAGGTTCACTCCTCCCGCACTGCGAGAGTTGGCTGGTCCATCCCCGGTTTAGCTGGCTCAGCCTAGAAGGTGTCGGTCCGGCCGGTCGTCGGGCTGTCGAGGTGGTGGTCGAGGTCTTGGACGTGTTGCAACCGGCACGACTGGACGTCCACGGTTCTGCCGTCGGCATCGAGCGCGGAGAGACGGCGTTCATTCGACTCGCTCACGAGCAAGGCGTCGAGGTCTACCTCGCTGTCGAGCCGTCGGGTTGGGTGAACCTGTACGGTCCTACCGGCCATGACGAGGTGTGCGGGTCCGAGACGAGTTCGGCGGAATGGGTCGATGACCTTCGAGCTGCGGTGACGGAGATGTTGACGGGAACCTATCGAGTTCGGGTGCACGGCCGACGGCAGCCGGTCCAGGTCGTCGACTTCGGCTGCACCACAGCCCCGGGTGGGTGACCTGCGCCCTCTTGATCGGCGCTCGAGGCGGATCGACGCGACGCGAACGTGTGCCGATGACTGGGTAATTGCTGGCGCACCCGGAGGGATTCGAACCCCCAACCTTCTGATCCGTAGGACCATCCGGCGAGTGTTTCGGCGTCTGCAGCAGTCCGTTCTGAGCGTGAAACGGCGGCCGAGTGTGGCTGGGTCCAGTTGTTTGACAGCCGCGTTGCTGTCAGCGTTGCTGTCAAAGAAGCGACCCGTTAGCGGTCAGCAGCTGTCCTGCCGTGCCGCCGGCGCAAGTGCCCGCCGCACTATCAGCTTCGGGAAATGGAGCCGAGGGCCTAATTGAATTTGTCAGAGCGTGGTTGATGACCTTGATTGACCGCTGGTCACCCCATCTCGGGGCACGCTCTGGGTACGGACCGGCAGGTGCTCGAATAATGCTTCGTCCGCAGGTGCCACGCTCAGAGGTGTGTTAGCACCAGCGATTAGGCTGGCCAACACCTGACCAGCGATGCTCGTGCCGTTCCTGTGAGGCCATGCGTGCGTGGCGCGATGCCTTGATCCCGTATGGGTGGATACTCTCGCCAGGGCAATTCTCCCCACGTGCGTTCCAAGAAGGAGACGTAAGATCAGAGGCGATCACGAGCTCTTGGACGCGTTAGCGGATGCATTACTTCACGGCCAGAATCGCGCACCAATCGAGGCTGGCGTTGTGTCGATCTTGCGTTTGGCTGACACGGGAGCTGAGCCAGGTGCCTACGCATCGGCCAGGCGACGGGCGTTCGTACTGGGTCAAGTGGCCTGGGAACCCCCATGGAGACCTGTCGCTAGCTCACGAGGTGGTAGTTGGACATCTCGGCCAACTGATCTCGGAGCACCAGTCAGACCGGTCCGGCTGCTGCGCCGTCGATGAGGAACTCACCCGCGGGCAGTACATTCGAATGATCTGGGCCCGTCAGGGGGCACTCATGTTGGCTCCGAGGTGCTCGCTGGCGTTGAAGAGTCGACCAACCCGTTGAACGGGTGGGCGGGGACGGCAACTCACGGCGATTTGCTAGCTACCTGGCGCTCTCGGACGCTCTGTCTCGGCACCGATCTGCAACTTCTGTTCGACCGCGGACAGAAGGACGACGCCGTTTGGTCGATCGACCACGGACTGTGGTTCGAGAGCATGGAAGGCGATTGGACCGAGGAGCAGCCTGGCTCGCTGAACCGGGTGCCTGATCCATGGGGCTGGCCGGGCGGGTCACCGCGTTCGAGGACCTCGACGGCGACGCCCTCCGCATTGCCGACCGCAGACCCGGCTGGACCAACTCGAGCCAGCAAACGCTGGCCAAAGTCAGTGTGCAGGCGTACCTCTTGAGGTGGGGGCTACCTGATCAGAACTTGTCAACGCTTGCAGTCTTCATCGACGGCCAGCCGGCGAGCCGGGGTTGCAAGACCGCCTTCGAGACCGAGCAATGCGGATTACCAGTCGAGACCCTTAAATTGCGCCTACGACTTCTGGGTCATTCGCTATGTACCGGACGCAATTGCGCGGCGAGTTTGCTCAATATTTTGGTGTACTGTCTGCGCAGGGAGAGTAAAGATTGGTCTATACGGACGTGTCGGAGAACCTGAGCCACACACTCAGAGGCTTGGTGGTCAATTATGCGACTTCAGACCGAACCGTTATTGCGTCGTATTGAAAAATGAATTGATGACGGACTTGGCACGGTAAGAGATCCTTGGTTCCCTCTAGCAGAGCAGCCCACGTGGGACAGGGGACGAGCATTGAAGATCTGCGGGTTCGAATGAATAAACTTGGTGCAGCTATCTGCGCCTCGACACCGTCTTGGCAGAATCTGCTGACGAAGCTGCGAGGCTGGCTTTTGAGCTTATGGTGGTCGATACCGACCGCGACGTGAAGCAGCGGTCACGGACAAGAATAAATGAATAGAGCTTCAACATCAGTTTCAACTAGCTCCCGGTCTGCAGTCGCATATCGAGCGTTCTTCGAGGGTAGTAGTTGACACTCAGGAGACTGGCATTGACTTCGCTGTCGCGAGCGGTGAAATTCGTCAGATGTCGCAAGTTTGGGCCTTTGACATGAAGGATATGAATTACTTGCAAACTCAGATTCAATCTTGGAATTACCTGCTCGCCTTGTTGCGGGAGGATGGTGCGCTGCTACGAGTCAAGGGAGACCGCCCATCGCCGCGGATCCCCTCTGACGTCGAAATCAACGCGGTCTACACAGAGCCAACGTCAACGGACGGGTTTCGCCACCTGAACATTGCCCTTGATGGATGGCGTCGACTTGGTGTTGCTTCAATCCCATCTCTGGAGTCCGAGCTGATCGTGGACGAAGCAGAGCGTCTGCTGCGGACCGCTAAAGCTCCCGGTCTATAGACGGGCGCCAGCGAGACCGGCCCAGCGAGCGAGGGCACGAACCCGGCGGCGCCGGGAACGAGGCACTCATGATCCATCCAGAGAGCCAGAAAAATCTCGACAGTTCGACGCAGCATCAGCTTGGGAAGACATCGGATGAGCGGCCAGGCAAGCAGTCAAAGCGCAGTTCCCGACCGCTGGTGACCGCTGCGAGTGAGTGCCGTCCTACTGCTGGGCTCGTGTGGGGCCCGGATGGAGTCGTCAGAGGACCATCTGATCCGTAGGTTTCGATCTCGAGGCACTTATGGTCCAGAACGGTCCAGTTTTAGCGTGAAATGCCGGTGTCTCGTCCGGACCTGTCCAGCTCGATCTGGCCCCTGCCGGAGCGTTTGGCTCCCAGATTGGCTCCCAAACTTCGCGAAGCCTCCGACGTCTCGGTGAGGCCCGCTCGTGGCGTCCTGCTTGCGAACGACGATTGCGGTGTTGGCGGAAAGACGTACTGAGCGTGATCGTCGTACGTCGGGGTGCATGGCGGGCTTGGGTTGGGTGACCCGTAGTCACGCAGTTGGTCACTCAGACTGCACTGCTACTCAAGACCGCTAGCGAGTCGCGTCGAGGCCTGCTCAGCCGGCGGGCTGGAGCTGCGGGGCTCGCTCCATGATGCACGCTCCAGCTCAGGGCGCCGCTCGCGACGGCTCACCCCCAGCAGTCGCTTCAGCCCGATGACGACGGCGCTCGAACTTTGCGCAGTTTCGGCGCTTGAAAAGTGAGCGGTTTCAGGTGAGTCTATGACTCCGTTTCTGGGGTTGTCGTTCTGATGCTGGGCAGGCTGTCGATACCTCGTCCGCGGAGCCGGTAGCTGGCACCTTTGAGGGTGAGGACGTCGGCGTGGTGGACGATCCGGTCGATCATCGCGGCGGCGACGGCTTGGTCTCCGAAGACGCCTCCCCAGCTGCTGAAGGGCAGGTTGCTGGTTAGCACGAGTGAGGCGTGTTCGTAGCGGGACGAGACGAGTTGGAAGAACAGGTTCGCGGCGTCTTGTTCGAACGGGAGGTAGCCGACCTCGTCGATGATGATCAGGCCGTAGCGGCGCAGCCGGGCGAGCTCTTGGGGCAGTCGTCCAGCTCGGTGGGCGTCGGTCAGGCGGGTGACCCAGTCGGTCGCGGTCGCGAACAGGACCCGGTGTCCATGGCGGGCGGCGACGATCCCGAGCGCGGTCGCGAGGTGGGTCTTGCCGGTGCCGGGCGGTCCGAGCATGACGATGTTGCGGGCCTCGGTCAGGAACGCGCCTGAGGCTAGTGCGGCTATCTGGTTGCGGATCGCGGGTTGGGCGTCGAAGTCGAAGTCCTCCAGCGTCTTGGGTGAGGCGAAGCCAGCGGCGCGGATCCGCAACCGGGCACCAGATTCGTTCCTGGCGCTGACCTCGCGTTCCAGCACGGCGGCGAGGTAGTCCTCGAAGGACCAGCCGGCATCCCTGGCCTGGTCGGCCAGGCGCTCAGCGGCTTCGGTGATCCGCGGTGCCTTCAACGCCGTGGCGAGGTAGTGCAGCTGCTTGACCGACTCAGCCGTGCTGGCCTTCGCGTTCGTGGTCATGGTCGCGGCCATCAGTCGACCTCTCCATCAAGAGCGCCCTCGACCAGGCCGAAGGCTCGGTCGTAGTCGCTTAGGTCCCGCAGCAGATCCCGGGCTGGGTCCTCACCCGCGGCCAGAGCACGGGGTTGCTGGAACTGTTTGCGCAACGCCGCGGCGATCTCGACGTGGACCGGATCGGTGGCCGTGGTGCCTCTGGCCCAGACCCTGGGGTGGTCGGCCACGATCCGCCCGTTCGCTCGGACCTTCACGCGTTCGAGGTCCGCGGTGACATCGACCAGGCGCCCGATCACGGTGGGATCGACGGAGTAGTCGTTGGTGTCGAGGCGGACGTAGTAGTCCCGGCCCAGCCGGATCCGGTTGCGCCACCCCAGATGCAGTGGGATCGGCGGCAACGCCAGCATCGCGGCCAGATCCACCTGGAGACGGTCGGTCGGTGCCGCGCCGAGCGTGCGGATCACCCGCGCATTGGCCTTGGTCAGCCAGTCGGAGAACTGGGTATTGAAGTCCTCGGGTGAGCCGAACGTCCGGCCGGGCATGAACGAGGTCTCGAACCAGCCGTTGCGGCGCTCGACGATGCCCTTGGACTCCGGGTCCCGTGGCGGAAGCAGCACCAGCCGGGTGGCCAGTGTCCCCATGAACTGCTCGACGCCCTCAGCACGACGTGGACCTCGCCCGATGCCGGGCTCGTTGTCCCAGATCAGCCGGCGTGGGACCCGCCCGAGCTGCTTGATCAGCTCCCAAGACCCCAGCAGCAGGTCCTCGGTCTTCCGGGTCGGGATCATCCGTCCCAGCGCGAACCGGGAATGCGCTGGCGGCGATCACGAGCACCGGCAACAACTTGGCTGGTGCCGTCCTCGAGCGGGATCCTCCGCGGCGGGAACCACAGGTCGCACTGCGCCGCGTCCCCGGGCTCCCAGACCAACCGGTCCGCCGGATCGACCGACCGATGCTCAGGCCGCAGCCGACGAACGTTGTCACTGAACCAACGAATCGACCCCTCCCAGCCGACCCGCTCGGCCAGCACCGTCGCCGGCATGTCCGGAGTCTGCTCAAGCAGCTCGCGCACCCTCGGCTCAAACACCGTGAACGACGTCGGCCCCGGCTTACGCGCATAGACCGGCGGAGCATCAGACTTCACCGCCGTGGTCACCGTGCCCCGAGCGATCCCCAATCGTCTCGCGATCTGCGCCTTCGGCACCCCCTCAGCAGCCAGCCTCCGGATCAGCGCCCAGTCCTCCAAAGTGATCACTCTCCAATCGTTGAGTGCTCACTTTTCACCGCCGAAAGTGTTCAATTTTCGAGCGCCGCCGACAGCCCGACATAGGCGAGGACATGAGGCCATAATGAGTCTCATGGATCTGGGTCTGGTGTTGGGTTACCTGTCGGGCGTCGCTCGGGCATTGCTGGGTGGCGCGGACTCCCAAGCCAACAGGAAAAGCAGCGAGTCGATTGCGTCACGCAACAACCTATTCGCACCGAGGTTGGAATCGTATGCCCAGGCTAGGACACTCCTACGCAAATATGGAACAACTCTACAGTGATTCAGAGGTCCATATCTTCGATCGAGAAGATGCCGATGGATTCTGGCCGACGTATCTAGATATAGGCCTTGCCGAAAAGACCTCCAGGGAAGCGATCAATAGTTTGGCGGTTGTTGGGCCGGCAGGACTATCGGAAATATTTCGGATGTCTCACGGATTTTTTCTAGGCTCCGCCATGAGTTTGCGAACTGTATGGCAGCTGCATTCACAGATGTATGAGGAGGCGATGCGAACGCGTGGTCAATTTGACCGGCATGGATCGCCGGCGTGGGCCTCGATGAAGGAACATCAAATACGAATCGAGCACGAGGCTACGAGGAACTGGCAGGAAGGCAGCAAGCTCCTGGTCGAGTTCGACGTGATTTGCCGCGATGCGCTGGGCGGCACGCTCTGATTGAGACAGCGCTGCATTCACGTGCATCGCGGAGTGGTGATTCGTGCCGTGTCGCAGCCAGTCATCTAAGGTCGACGTCAGCATGCCACACGTTACGAGTTGCTGGCCGGATGCCCGTGGTCGAGCGACTGCGTCTCGAGACGTGAGTAGAAGTCCACTGTAAGGCGAGCTGTTTACGTGGCTTGGCTGCCGATTGGGCTGCCGGATGGCCTATGGAAGGAGAGGTTGGGAAAGCGGTAACAGTCTTGACCCTGGCTGCGGTTACCCTGCCATCGAGGCGGACGCATTAGATCAACGAGCGCGTGCTGCTCAGTGTGAGATCTTGCATTTATTCCCTCCCTTGAGTAAGTCGGAGAACCAGACCCCTCAGCCCCTGCCTGGACAATGTGGAAAGAATACCCCTTAGCTCTCTTTCAGAATTTGAGGTAGTAAAGCAGGATCAGAGGCGCACAATTTAAGGCTAAACTCTATAGTTGATACCAGGGATAAGGGCGACGGGCTCATGACCATTGCTTTGAGTGGATACGATCTGGCTTGCCTCCTAGTTTCACAACAAGTGAACAAAAAGCGGAATAGAGTAGCGCGGCGGAAGCGCTCCTAGGCGGCAAGCTTGCCGAAAATCCGTGCGCTAAATAGTTCCGGACGTTCAGACCAAATGGCCCGAGACAGAAAGAGCGCAACGCGTGTGACCAGTTCGGGTCGAATACGAGAGGTTCGAGGAGATCCAACAGCTGATCTATTCCGATATACTTGCCTCGCGATCCGCGGCGGGCAGCTCAGTAAAGCGGGTTCCTCCAGAAGTAGGGCAAGTTGACGAAGCGATGATTCTATCTGAAAGACACTCGATAAGTAGCCTGTCTTATAATCCATAGCCCAGTACGCATGGAGGGCGTTCAACAACTCTTGGACAATGGGGCGATTATCGTCGGGACCTTCGCCGATTAACCAATCAAGTAGTATCGCGTCGCTTGGCACGCCGAGTGTCGCGGCCCTGTCCAGCGCGTTAGCCAGCAGGCCACCATTAAGTTGAAAGCCCAGATGATCTAGGATGAACAGTTCATAGGAGACCCGGTCCGCCACTGTATCGATACTAAATTGCAGGAGCCCGTGAGCACCATATACCTCTCGTGAAATTGAGTTCATAAAGGTATTTTGGTTCGCTCTGAGTTCTGCTGCGGCCTGGTTCGCTGCAAGATTTCCAGTTGGTGGACCCGACGCCCCCCAACTTGAGAGCGCTTCAAGACAGGTGGCACCCCGGCACCACTTTTGGACCTGGGCCTCGACTAGTTCTCGCCCAATAGTGATATCGGTGGATACTTTTTTCCAATCAAAGTCTTCTTGTCGCAGTGCCTGCATTCGACGTGTGGCTTGGTTAGCGAGTTCTAATTGCCGAGGTCACGGGCGAGGTTTTGTGCGTCCTGGAGGTATCGCATCGCAACCATTGGCCTATCCAGGCTCGCCCGTTCTAATCGGACCATAATTCGTCGCTTATTGATATCTTTCGTCGTGCTGACTGCCATACGCCGCAGCGTTTTACCCAACAAGTCGACCTGATCTGGATCTAACGAGTCTTCGAAGCTTTTCTTAAAGGCGAGGCTTACCCGCTGAACTTGATCCTCGGTCATGCGGCTAGCATAAACAAGCTCTTGCCCTAGCAATTGAAGCAACCCGGGAAGGTCACAGTCTGTGATAGATCTTCTATACGATCCACGGCAGTGTTGACAAGACGTTGCACACGGTCGGCTCCTCCTTCAACAGTCTGAGGGTTGAAATTGAGAAGGGCGAATGCCCGTGCTAGACCGAGGTCGACCTCGGAGCGGTCAAACGGTCACTTAATCTTCTGTTCCGCCAGCTAATACCCCAATTCGTGGATCGATCACTGTAAGGTCGCAGTGCTGCTCAAATCTGCATTTGCTGCGCATTGTGGGACTTCTTTACCCCCTTGTTGCGAAAGGAGATCCCAGAGGCGAGCACGCAAGGATGGGATCTTGCAGTCAATCACGGCCGTCCGCCAGAAATTCGTGATTTCAGGCGTGTGATATTGCTGCGACGCATTTGGAGAATGCAGTTCTGGAGATGTCTCAAGTTGAACACGCTTGTCTTGCGGCGGGAAGCTGAGAAAGTAGCCCGCGGCGAGCCGGGCTGGTAGAGCGTTGTCGCACATGGTCTCAATGTCGTTGTCCAGAAGTGCCTGATGGACTTTTCTGGCTGGATCAAGCCAGTTTCGCGACGCAGCGAAGGCCTGATTTAGGGCACTGCGAACATCCCCGGGTGCGACTGCGTCCGATGTGGAGGGCATGGCATCATTATGGGGTGCCGCGCAGTGCCTGCTGTAGCGCTCGGCCACACGAAACGGCACAGGGGGCTGCGCGGCTGGCTTTGAACAGGCAATGACCGCAGGCGTAGCCTTGCCAAATCGCAGATGTGGACGTGTCGCTACCTCAGATCAACGATGGTAGTGAACCTGCGGCAGTGAAGTATGCGCCATGACCCTGAACGCCTGATCGGTGAGTCATAGTGGCGCCAGTGACAGGTCACCGACGTCGGTCAGGTGGGTTCCAGGATTGACGGACTCGCGGATGTGGCGTTACCCCCAAGACTGCACCCTCTTTAGCCATGCCTGAAGCTCGTCCATCTCCGAGTTGATCGTCTTGGGCCACTCGGGATTCTCGAGCGTGCTGGCTTGGGTGCGCACATACTCAGACACTTGAAGAAGGACGTCGGTCTGTGTCTGGCTCAATGAAACATCTGCGTCGGGGGCGCTCAGGACCTTATAGGTCCACATCGTTTGAGCGCGCAGATCGTAAACTGCGATCGGTTGGATCAGGTCCGAGCTGCCTCCCGACCCGTCGCGGTAGAAGCCGGCTTCAGCCTGTCGTTGACGCTGAAGCAGAGCCTGGATGAGAGGCTCGGCGAAAGACTCTTGGTAGTCCAGGTAATCGTCGTTCTGGCTATATCCCGATCCCCATGCACCCATGCTGGTCACCATAGATAATAGGCAAGTTCTAGTCAGGGTGGCCACCAGTGGGTGGGCGGTGGGTAACCGAGCCGCGGGGTCCTGGGGTGGCGAGCGGAGCGAGCCGGGGCCTCGGGGTGCGGCTCGGTTACCCACCGCCCACCCATTGCCATGGCGAGCGAAGCGAGGCCCTTGATCCATTAGAGGCAGATTCGGCAGAGTCAGCTGGTCCGGCGGGACGGCCGCGTCTCGTTCCACTCCTGCACAGTGCTGGGCTGCCATAGCTGAAGGTTGCCGAGTCGACGGTCGGGCGGTGGCATTTGCTTGCGGGCGAGATAGGCACGAACGGTCGATGCCGTCACCGTGAGGTAGGCCGCGACGTGTTCGGTGGTCCACCAGTCTTCGGGCAGCTCATCGGTCATGGCGTGGCGTCTGGCTGTGGGGTGCTGCCGGCAAGGAGTGCGGCCTCAAACTGGCGGACGTCCTGGTCGTCAGCGTGTCCGCTTCGTCGGAACTCGCTGACCAGCTCGGCGGCGACCATCTGCAAGCTTGGCAAGCACTTGCGCGCTGAGCTCAGCGCGGCGAAACCCTGCGACAGGGCTTCCTGATGGTCTCCGTTGCGTTCCGCGATCACGCCCAAGGTGATACGAGCCTCGGCGTTGCGCATCGGGCTGCGTTCGATACCGGCCGCGCTCACCCCGAGACGGAGCGTCTCCTCGGCGTAGACCTGGGCGAGGGCGTCGTTGCCGACGTTGCGGTAGACGTCCATGGCGTAGAAATGCCATTTGGTGGGGTCGACGGCGCCGCGGGTGGCAGGAAGCACCGAGGGTCGGGCGCTCACTGTCGACCAGGCGAAGACCTTGCTGCTTGCGGTGCAGGGCACCCGGCACGAAGGGCTGTTCACGATCATGTTGTCGTTCGGGCTGCGGTGCGGTGAGGCGCTGGGCCTGCACTGGGCTGCCCTGGACGCCTCGACGGCCACCTTGAAAGGGACGCACGGCGTGAAACGGGCGACGGTGCGTGACGGCTCGGGCGGGCGGACTCGGCTGGTTCTGGGTGAGCTGAAGACGTCGCGGTCTCGTCGGACTCTCTTCCTGACCCCGGAGCTGGTCGAGGTGCTGCGCCGGCACCGAGCGTTTCAGGCCGGGGAACGGCTGGCCCTGGGCGAGGCGTGGGAGGACCACGACCTGATCTTTCCGAGCGAGGTCGGGACCGTG
Organism: uncultured Actinomycetota bacterium; assembly: GCA_963711185.1. Classification (GTDB taxonomy): domain Bacteria; phylum Actinomycetota; class Actinomycetes; order Propionibacteriales; family Propionibacteriaceae; genus Microlunatus. Next base: position 67,777 of record CAVQDD010000019.1, read on the forward strand.
ATGGACCCGGACAACATCTCGCATATGTTTTCCCGGATCTGTCAGCGCGCCGGCCTGGGCCATTGGCATCTGCACGAGCTGCGGCACTCCGGTGCCTCGCTGATGCTGGCTCAGGGAACCGACCTGTACGTCGTTTCCGAAGTGCTCGGCCATTCGAGCGTGGCGATCACGAAAGACGTGTACGGGCATCTGGTCGAGGGCCAGAAGCGAGCAGCCGCGGCGCTCATGTCAGCGGCGCTGTTGTCGGAGATTGGCTCCCAGAATGGCTCCCAGGAGCGATGATTTGCCCCTGGAAAGCAGTTCAGCGCCACATAAAGTGGCGCTGACTAGGCCAAATACTGCGCACCCGGAGGGATTCGAACCCCCAACCTTCTGATCCGTAGTCAGATGCTCTATCCGTTGAGCCACGGGTGCCTGTCGTCGACCGAGCTTGCTCACCAACAGCGCAGGCCTGCCGGACAACGGTCTACCGAGTGTAGCCGTCGGCGCCTGGGCTGAGGGAAATGCGTTCCGGCCGCCGACCCGCACAAGGCTCACAACGTTGTCACAGCAGAAGCTCAACGAGTCCAAAGCGTCCCGACGAAACATCGGTCACGTGGACAGCGACTCTGAGCAGCGGCGGACCGTCGAGCCGGCCCATTCCCACCCGGCTCCGGCCCGTCGGTTCACTCGGCGGCGCCTGTTCACCGGGACGGCTGCCGCCCTGGCCGGAGTCGCCGGGGTAGGCGCCGTCGCCGACTACGCGGCCGGCGGGACCGTCCGTCAGGCCGCGACGGCGATCAAGGCCACCGCGACGAAGACCACCACCGCCACCCGTGGTCCGGCGTTCGACGTGGCCACCAGCAGCGACCTGGTCGCCAGCGGCGATCTGTTCCTCACCGACATGGGCACCACCGACCCCGGGCCGCTGATCGCCGACCCGACCGGTACCACGCTGTGGTCCACCACCGGGCAGAAGTCGTACACCGACTGTCGCCTGCAGACCTACCGCGGACAGCCGGTCATCACCTGGTGGGAGTCGCCGACCACCGGGCTCGCCGCCTACGCCTACGGCCGGGACGTGATCACCGACCTCGAGCACAACGTCATCGCCACCATCAGCGCCCACGACGGGGTCAGCCCGGACGAGCACGAGTTCTATCTGACCAGCGCGACACCGCCCTGATCGTCAGCTACGTCAAGGTTCCGCGCGACCTCTCCGACCGCGGCGGGGCAACGAACGGCTCGGTGTTGAACGGGGTCTTCGAGGAGATCGACATCGCCACCCGCACCGTCCTGCACCACTGGGAGTCCCTGGATCACGTCACCCTCGACGAGAGCTACGCCGGCGTCCCGACCAGCGCCGACGAGCCGTACGACTACTTCCACATCAACTCGATCAAGCCCACCCCGGACGGCCACTATCTCGTCTCGGCCCGGCACACCTGGGGCGTCTACAAGGTGGATTCGACCACCGGCAAGATCCTCTGGCGCTTCGGCGGCAAGCGGAGCGACTTCACCATCCCGAGCACCGCGAAGTTCGCCTGGCAGCACGACGTCGAGTACGAGGACGCGACCACGCTGCGGATGTTCGACAACGGCACCGACGGCACGGTCACGGTCAGCAAAGAGAGCCAGATCCTGTGGTTCCGGCTGAACGAGCACGCCCGCACCACCACCCTGATCCGGCGCTTCACCCACCCGGACAAGGTGAGCGCGCTGGCCATGGGCAACGCCCAGCGGCTCAGCAACGGCAACGTGCTGGTCGGCTGGGGCACCGCGCAGCGAATCAGCGAGTTCGACGCCGACGGCACGCTGCTGTTCGACGCGAAGCTGCCGCAGCTGAGCTACCGGGCCTATCGGGCGGTCTGGCGCACCTAATTCGGACGGACTGCCGCGCCGGGCAGAGAAACGAAAGCCCCAGCCTCCGGGTCAGGAGACTGGGGCGTTCTGGTGGCGGAGGTGGCGAGATTTGAACTCGCGATGGGCTTTAAGACCCAAACCCGCTTAGCAGGCGGGCGCCATAGACCGGACTAGGCGACACCTCCCGACACGCAGTGCCCGCACCGGCGCCGAAGGCGCAGAGAGCGAACGACGACCAACATTACCGACTCGGCTCGGCCATCGCCAAAACAATCCCCTCGGGGCCAACTCTCAGGGACGACTCGACAGAATCAGGCGTGACCCGGCGTGGCGGCCTTGCTTCTGTGCGCGAGATGTGCAGTGCCACCGCTCGCCACGTACAGTAGTGCGGTCCTGCGGCTGACCCGCGGGGCCGATCAGGAGTCGTCGAGATCAGGAGGTTACGTGGCGGACGAGGTGAACGCCGAACAAGGTGATGCGGAGGAGACGCACATCCAGCCGCGCGTGCCGGCTCGATACGGCCACTGAGTCCGGATCCGCGCCTGCGGTCACGTCCTCCGCGGCCAGCTCCACCGGCGCCCACGGTGACCGGAGGGCGACTTCAGCCACACCGTCATGTTCACCGTCCTCGGCGCCATCGTCCCCGGCCTCGGTCTGCTCGCCGCCAAGCGTCGAGCGGCGGGCATCGTGGTGCTGGCGTCTTCGTCCTCGGCCTGGCGGCACTCGGCATCTGGTTCCTGGCCGCCCGCGATTCCTTGGTCGGCTTCGTGGCCAACGGAGCGAACCTCAAGACTGATCGGCATCGCCCTGGTCGATCATCGGCGCCCTCTGGGTCGGCGTCGTGGTGGCCAGCCATCTCGCGCTGCGTGGCAAGCGACTGGTCCGCAAGCCAACGGGTCGGCGGCAGCATCCTGGTCGCCCTGCTGGCCTTCCTGGTCGCCGCCCCGATGGGGGTGGCCGCCCGCTACAGCTACGCCTCGGCCGACGCGGTCAACTCGGTGTTCAAGAGCGGCGGCAACACCAACAGCGCCACCCGGCCGCGGATCAGCACCGACCCCGAACAACACCGACCCGTGGGCGCAGACGCCGCGGCTCAACATCTTGCTGCTGGGCGGCGATTCGGGCCCGGACCGGACCGGAACCCGGACCGACACGATGATCGTGGCCAGCATCGACACCCACAGCGGCAACACCGTCTTGTTCAGCGTCCCGCGGAACACCGCGAAGATGCCGTTCCCGGACGATTCGCCGCTGCACCAGTACTACCCGAACGGCTTCACCACCGCTGGCAATGCGGACGGCCAGAACGCCGAGTTCTTCCTCAACGCGATGTACCCGAACGTGCCGAAGAACGTCCCGAAGGACATCCTGGGCAAGACCGACAACCTCGGCGCCGACGTGGTGAAGCTGTCCGTCGGCGAGGCGCTCGGTCTGCACATCGACTACTACGCACTGATCAACCTGGCCGGCTTCAAGGGCCTGATCAACGCCCTCGGCGGCATCACGGTCAACGTCAACACCTACATCCCGATCGGCGGCGACCGTGCGGACGGGCGAGTGCCCACCGGATATCTGACCCCCGGGGCCAATCAGCACCTGAAGGGCGAGAAGGCCCTGTGGTACGCCCGGAGTCGCTACAACACCAGCGATTACGACCGGATGGACCGTCAGCAGTGCGTGATCAACGCGATGGTCGAGCAGGCGAACCCGGCGAACGTGCTGTCGCACTACGAGCAGATCGCCAAGGCGAGCAAGAGCCTGGTGCAGACCGACATCCCGCAGGAAGAGCTGCCGGCCCTGGTCGACCTCAGCCTGCGGGTGAAGAGCGCCGACAACGTCCGCAGCATCGCCTTCCGCACCGGGGCGGACGGGTTCGTCAGCGCTAACCCCGACTTCGACAAGATGCGTCAGCGGGTCAAGGCCGCGATCACCCAGACCAGCACCACACCGAGTGCGAGCAGCGGGGCGAGCGCCTCGGACGGTTCGAGCCCGTCTCCGAGCAAGTCGGCGTCCAGCACCAAGTCGGCGGCCACCCAGGACCTCTCCCAGAGCTGCGCATGGCAGCCCAGCGTGGCCGCCACGGCGACCAAGGGCGGTTAGCCGCCGGACGCGATCGGCTCAGCCGTCGGAAATGTTGCGATAGCCGCGGTCGGCGTCGAGCGCGCGGGCCAGGGTGATCTGTAACCGGCCCACCTCGGGGTCGGACGGGCCCCGCGGACAGACGATCTGCAGTGTCTCGCCGTCATCGGAGTCGGTCCAGAGATAGACGTGATGATCCTGCGCGCGGACCTGGTTGATCTCGTTCCATCGCCGCCGCGCGGTCTTGCCGGCGCTGCGGATGGCCAAGCCACGGTCGTCCATCTCGACCACTGTGCTGAACCGGCGGTACCCGATCAGGGCCGCGGCGAGCAGCGCCAATCCGAGCACGAGCACGACCACGCCGATCACCACGAGGAGGGTGTTGGCGGCGTCCGAGCCGAGCACGATCAGCACCGCACCGACGAGGTCGAGGCCTGCCGACAGAGCCAGCGCCCGGACGGGCGGCCGCGGCCGGAGGACGAAGCGCTCGGCCATCCGTGACTCCTCGTGTCTGGTCGATCGAATCCGATGGGCGGCGAGGGTGGGATTCGAACCCACGGAACGGTTTGAGCCGCTCGGGCGCTTTCAAGGCGCCTGCACTAGTCCACTATGCGACCTCGCCCGGTTTGGGCTCAGGCGATGATACCCGGATCGGCCCGCCCGAACCGCGCGTCAGCCCAGCCAACAGGCGGCGCGACCGCGTTACGGGATCAGCAGGATCTTGCCGAGGTTGTCACCGGATTCGAGCTGGGCGTGCGCCTTGGCGGCCTCGGCGAGGGGGAAGGTGGTCTGCGGCGCCGGCTCGATCTCGCCGGCGGTGATCATCGGCCACACCTCGTCCCGGACGATCCCACAGAATTCGGTCTTCTCCGGGACCGGACGGGACCGTAGCGTGGTCGCCATCACGGTCAACCGCTTCGGCAGCATCGCCCCGATGTCCAGCGTCGCCTTGGTGCCGCCCTGCAGACCGATCACCACCAGTCGTCCCTCGAGGGCGAGCAGTCCGATGTGGTCGGCCAGGTATTTCGCGCCCATGTTGTCCAGGATCACGTCGACGCCGTGGTCGTCGGTGAAGTCACGCGCCGGCGACGTCCAGTCATCCCGATAGGACAGGGCCAGATCGGCGCCGACCGAACGGCAGTAATCGAGCTTGTCCTCCGACCCGGCGGTGGTGATCACCCGGACGCCCTTGGCCTTCGCGTACTGGATGGCGAACGAGCCGATCCCGCCGGATCCACCGTGGACCAGGAAGAACTCGCCTTCGGACAGGTGGGCCAGCCTCAGATTCGAACTCACCGTGGCGGCGACCTCGATCAGTCCGGCCGCGGTGACCAGATCGACGCCCTCCGGTGGCGGGATGACCTGACCGGCGGGCACGACGACGTACTCGGCGTAGCCGCCACCGGCCAGCAGCGCGACGCATTCCTGGCCGTTCTCCCACTGGGTCACTCCGCCGCCGACGTCGGCGATGGTGCCGGAAATCTCCATCCCGATGATGTCCGAGGCGCCGGGCGGAGGCGGATAGTGACCTTGGCGCTGCTGCAGGTCGGCCCGGTTCACCCCAGCGGCCGCGACCTTGATCAACACCTCGCCGTGTCCGGGACTCGGGGTCGCCACCTCGTCCAGCTCGAGCACCTCGGGACCACCGTTGCCGCGGGTCTGAATCGCCTTCATTCCTGCACCATCGCACACCGGTGAGGGGCGACGGGCGGGCACCTGAGCCGGGTCCTGGTCCAGACCACGGACGCATCCTGTTGAATCGGGTCATGACCAGCGACACCGTTCAGCGCCCCACCGTCGACGAGCCCGTCGACGAGCCCGTCGACGAGCCGCTCGACCGATCCGTCGGCGCGCTCTCCGTCGGGATCGTCGGCTTCGGCCAACGCGCCAGCCTGTGGCAGTTCGCCCATCGCCCGGACGCCCCCGAGGGGGTTCGGCCCAGCCGGGTCACCATCGTCTGCGACCTGAGCGAACGCGGCCGATCCGACGCCCGGGCGGCGCTGCCGGAGGCCGTGATCACCGACCGTCTCGAGGAGGTGCTGGCCGCGGATCTGGACGCCGTCCTGGTGCTGACCCCGGACGATCAACATGCGCCGGTCGCGCTGCGCTGCCTGCAGGCCGGCATCCCGGTGTTCTGCGAGAAGCCGCTGGCCATCACCATCGAGGACTGCGACGTGCTGTTGCGGACGGCCCACGACACCGGCACCCGGCTCTACGTCGGGCACAACATGCGCCACATGCCGGTGGTCACCCAGCTGCGCGAGTTGATCCTGGCCGGACGGATCGGCGAGGTGAAGGCGATCTGGTGCCGGCACTTCGTCGGCAACGGCGGCGACTACTACTTCAAGGACTGGCACGCCGACCGCACGCGGACCGACCGGATTGCTGCTGCAGAAGGCCGCGCACGACCTCGACGTGATCCACTGGCTGGCCGGCGGCTACAGCCAGACGATCTCGGCGATGGGCGATCTCATGGTCTACGGCGACATCACCGACCGCACGGATCGCAGCGACGAGCGGATGCCCGACTGGTTCAGCGTCGACAACTGGCCGCCGACCGCGCAGACCGGGCTCAACCCGGTGGTCGACGTCGAGGACATCTCGATGATGCAGATGCGGCTCGACAACGGCGTCCTCGCGTCCTACGAGCAGTGCCACTTCACGCCCGACTACTGGCGCAACTACACGGTGATCGGCACCGCCGGGCGGCTGGAGAACCTCGGCGACGGACCGGGTGGGCAGATCCAGATCTGGGACCGGCGCCACGACGGCTACGCCCCGCCGGACGAGACGGTCACGATCGAGGACCGCGAGGGCAGCCACGGCGGTGCCGACCCGGTGCTGATGGCCGAGTTCCTCCGCTTCGCCGCCGAGGGCGGGCCGACCCAGACCTCGCCGATCGCCGCCCGGCAGGCGGTTGCGGCCGGTTGCCTGGCCACCGACTCCATCCGCTCCGACGGCTCGGCGCGGCCGGTCCCGCCCCTCGATCCGGAGTTGGTCGCCTACTTCCAGGGCGGCCAGCGGAAGGAGTGACGGGACCGCCGGGTCGTTCGGGGTCGTTCGGGGTCGATCCGGGTCGATCGGGGTCGGTGGGTCAGGCGGCCGGGTAGTCGACCGCGAGGTCGATCACCCAGGTCACGCCGAACTTGTCGGTGAGCATCCCGTACAACGGCGACCACTGCGCCGGCCCGATCTCTTCTTTGATCTCAGCGCCCTCGGACAGCTTGTCCCAGACCGCCTTGACCTGGTCGGCGTCGGTGCCGCGCAGCGACTCGAAGAACGGAGCGACCTCTCCCTCGGAGGCGACTGCCGTCTCTGCGCTCGGCGACACGTCGAAGGCCATGATCCGGAAGCCGCTCTCGGCGGCGACCTGGCCCCAGACGACCAGATCGGCATCCTCGGGCCGTTCGGCCCGGTGGGCGTCGGCGTAGGTCATGATCATCAGCTGTCCGCCGAAGACCGACTGGTAGAACTCGAGGGCTGAGCGGGCGAGCTCGCCGGCGAAGTTGAGGTGGGTGGTTGCGGTGAACGACATCGGGATTCCTCACGGTGGGGTGAACTGCGATCTGAGATGACTCTTTCAGTCGTTTAGGTCAGTTTCTGTCCTCTTCTCGGACGAGAATGAGGCCATGTCAGGAACGTCGTCGCGGATGCTCGCACTGCTCTCGCTGCTGCAGTCCCGCCGGGACTGGCCCGGCGGTGTGTTGGCCGAGCGGCTCGAGGTCAGCGCGCGGACGGTGCGGCGCGACGTCGACCGGCTGCGGGAACTCGGCTACCGGATCGGCGCGGCCAAGGGTCCGGACGGGGGCTACCGACTGGAGCCGGGCTCCGATCTGCCGCCGCTGCTGTTCGACGACGAACAGGCGGTGGTGCTTGCCGTCGCCCTGCAGACGGTGTCGCTGACCGGCTCAGACTTCGTGGATGCCGCCGAGCGGACGCTGGCCACCGTCCGGCAGGTGCTGCCGTCACGGTTGCGCCGGCAGGTGGACGCCGTCCAGGTCACCGCAGTCTCCGGCCGGACGGCCCGGGAGCCTGTGGAGAACCCGGCCGACGCCACGGTGCTGCTCGGTCTGAGCGCGGCCGTCCGGGACCGGGAGGTGGTGCGGTTCGACTACGCCAACGCGACGAGCGGAAACGACGCCGTGGACGGACCGGCCACGATGGTTCCGCCGCGACGGGCGGAGCCGCACCACCTGATCACCCGCAACGGCCACTGGTACCTGATCGGCTGGGATCTCGACCGCGTCGACTGGCGGACGTTCCGGGTCGACCGGATGAGCCTGCGCAGCGGACCAGGGCCGCGGTTCACGCCGAGGGCGCTACCCGGTGGCGACCCGGCCGCCTTCGTCAACGCGCGCTTCCGAGGGGCCGATCCGCGCCTCGGTGGGCAGTGGCCCTGCGTCGGCGAGGTCGTCCTGCACCGACCGGCGGGCGAGCTGGTGCCCTTTGTGCACGACGGCACGGTCGAGTCCGTCGATGCCGAGCGGTGCCGGATCAGCCTCGGCGCCTGGTCCTGGACCGGTCTGGGCGCCCGGATCGGCGCCTTCGAGGCCGACATCGAGGAGGCCGGTCCGCATGAGCTGCGGGAGGCCTTCGCCGCCCTCGGTCGCCGGTTTGCCGCCGCCGGATCCGCTGTGGTGAGAGACTCCGCCGGGTAGTCGCGCCGTGATCCAGCGCACGATGGCGGGCGTCAGGTGACGGGGACGATCTCGGCCGAGACCAGGACGCCGTCCTCGATCCGCAACAGGCCCAGGGTGCCGTGCGGCTGGCGGCGACGATCGGTCGGCGAGCCGGGGTTGAACAGGCGTTGGCCCTCGGCCTCGGTGTCCCAGGGAATGTGCGAGTGGCCGAAGACCACCAGGCCGGCCTCGGGGAACCGTCGACGCATCCGCGCTGGCCGGCCCGCCGCCTGACCGCTGTCGTGGATCATCGCCACCGCGAGCCCGTCCAGCTCGAGCTGGGTCGTCTCCGGCGCACCCCAGGCGGCGACCTCCGGACCGTCGTTGTTGCCGAGCACCACCCGGACCGGGGCGAAGGCGGCCAGCTCGTCGAGCACGCCCGGGACGCAGACATCACCGGCGTGCAGGATCAGGTCGACACCGTCGAGCCGTTCGGCAACGGCGGCCGGACAGCTCTTCCAGCGGCGCGGGGCGTGGGTGTCGGAGATCACCGCGATCTTCACGACGAACCCCCGGCCCGGGCCATGAGCAGCCGACTCGGCCCGGCACACCACAGTCCGTCCACCTCGCCGAGATCGGTCATCCCGAGCCGGCGACACACCGCCTGGCTGGCCACGTTGTCCATCGTGGTCTGGGCGAACACCTCGGTTGCACCGTGGTGGAACGCGTGCCCGAGAGCGAGCCGAGCCGCTGCGGTGGCGAACCCGCGACCGACGCTGTCCGGGTGCAGATACCAGCCGACTTCCAGTTCACCGACGGTCGCGTTCGGCGCCTCCATGATCAACACCGTGCCCACCGGAACGTCGACCGCGGTGGGGACGACCGCCCAGCACCCCTGGGGCGGCGGCAGCAGGTCCGCTCCCCAGCCTTCGATCTTGGTGCGGGCCTGCGCCACCTCGGTCAGCGGCTCGACCGACGATTCGCCCAGCCATCGGGTCACCTCGTGCCGGGACAAGATGTCGAACAGCCGGTCGGCCTCCGTGGAACGCCACGGGCGGACGAGGACGCGATCGTCGGCCGAGCGCAGGTTCACGACGTCCAGGCGCGCCACAGGGCGGCGTACTCACCGTCGGCGGCGAGCAGTTCGTCGTGGCTGCCGAACTCGGCGATCCGGCCGTCGATCATCACCGCGATCCGGTCGGCGTCGTGCGCGGTGTGCAGCCGGTGCGCGATCGCCACCACCGTCCGATCCTCCAGCAGCGAAGCCATCGAGCCCTCCAGATGCCGGGCGGTGTGCGGGTCGATCAACGACGTCGCCTCGTCCAGCACCAACGTGTGCGGGTCGGCGATCACCAGCCGGGCCAGCGCGATCTGCTGCGCCTGCGCCGGGGTGAGCGTGACCTGCCCCGAGCCGACCATGGTCTTCAGCCCGTCCGGCAGCTTTTCGACCCAGGCCCAGGCGTCCACCGTCTTCAACGCCTCGATCACCACCTCGTCGCTGGAGTCCTCCCGGGCCAACACGATGTTGTCGCGGATCGAGCCGACGAACACGTGGTGCTCCTGGGTGACCAGAGCCACCTCGGTCCGGAGCACGTCCAGCGGCAGGGTGACCAGCTCGACCCCGCCGACGGTGACCGATCCGGTCCGCGGCCCGTTGATCCCGGACAGCAGCCGGCCCAGCGTCGATTTGCCCGATCCGCTCGGCCCGACGATGGCCAGCCGCTCCCCCGGCTGCAGATCGAGGTCGACCCCGTGCAGCACGTCGTGGTCGGCGCGATAGGCGAACCGAAGATCGTCGCCGGTCAGGTGGGCATCCGTCGGGCGATCCAGCCCCGGCTCACGATCTTGCGGCACGGTGGCGATGCCGAGCAGCCGGGTGGTGGAGGCGACCCCGACCTGCAGCCGGTCGATGTTGTTGATCAACCGGTCCAGCGGCTCGACCAGGAACTGGATGTAGAGCGTCGCCGCGGTGATCTGACCGAGGGTGACCCAGCCGTGGGCGTAGGCGTAGCCCCCGAGTAGCAGCGTCCAGACCAGCGGCGCGTTGTAGCAGACGTCGATCACCGAGAACAGGAAGTTCCGCAGCCCCATGGTGTAGCGCTCGGCCTGCCCGGCCTCGGCCAGATCGTCGTCGGTCAGCTTCTCCCTCGGGCCCTCCAGCCCGAGCGCCTCGACCGTCCGGGCGCCCTCCACCGTCTCGGTCACCGAGGAGTTGACCGTCGAATAGGTGGCACCCTCGGTGATGTAGCCGGCCGGGGCCCGCTTCAGGTAACGCCGCACCGAGATGATCAGGGCAGGGGCCGACAGCAGAATCGGCAACGCCAGGATCGGCGCGTTGATGATCATGGCGACGATGGCCAGCACGGTGGTCACCAACGCCACCACCGCCTCGGGCAGGCCTTGGCGGATGGAGTCGCTCATGGTCGAGACGTCGCGGGTGACCCGGGTGACCAGGTCGCCGCTGGAGGCCGACTCGACCCGGCTGAGCGGCAGGTTCAACACGGTGCCGACGACGTATTCGCGGGCCGAGGCCAGCAGATCCTGACCGAACACGGTGGCCGCGAACCGCGCCCCGAAGGTGAGCAGCGCCTGCAGTACGACCACCCCGGCCACCGCCAGCGCCAGGCCGTCCAGCCGGGCGGCGAGCGAGCCCGGAGTGGAGGCCGCGTTCACCAGCGAGCCGAGGATCCGCGGCACCAGCAGCCCGGCCACCGCCGCCAGTCCGTTCATGATCAACAAACCGACGGCGAGCCGACGGCGGGTGGCCACCAGACCGCGGATGAACTCGACCACGTCCTGCCAGCCGGCCACCGGCAGTCCGCGCTCGGGGTTGCGGGAGTTGTCGTAGGTGGTTTGCGCACGCTGCTGCTCGCAGCAGGTGTCGACCGTGCCAGGCCCGCAACCGCGCCCGTGCGCCGATCCGCGCGCTCGGCACCACCAACTCGTCGGGAATCCGCGGCTGCTCGTGGTCGTAGCTCTGCCAACTGTGGCCGAGCCCGGCAGCGAGACGTCCGGCAGTGGGCGTGACGACCGGGTCGAGAGACAGCTCAGCCATTGCGTGCCGACCTCCCACGGTTTCGTTGTCTGCTTGAACGTACCGGCCTTCCTCATCTCGGCTCGTCGGGCTCGTCCATCGAACGGGCGACGACCCGGCGGTAGGCCGGCAGCGTCCCGCAGCAGATCGACGTGGCGACCCCGTTCGGTCACCGCGCCGTCGGCCAGGAAGGCGACCTGATCGGCGTGGTGCAGGATCAGCGGCGAGGCACTCATCACGATGGTGGTCCGGCCGCGCCGGTGCTCGGCCAGCCGATCGGGCGATCGTCGCCTCGGTGTGTGCGTCGACCGCCGACGTCGGCTCGACCAAGATCAGGATCTCCGGATCGGCGGCGAGGGCGCGGGCCAACACCAGCCGCTGCCGTTGTCCACCGGACAGCCCTCGGCCACCCTCGTCGATCCGGCTCTGCCAGCCGTCCGGGAACCGCGTCCCAGACGTCTTCGGCGGCAGCGACATAGAGGGCCTGCTCGGCCTGCCCGCGGTCGAGTCGGCGGTGCGGGATCGATCGCCGACTGCAGAGTGCCGGCGAAGACCCGGCTGCCGGTGTCGCTGACCAGGATGGTTGCCCGGACGTCGGCCAGCGCCGCATCGCCCAGATCGACGCTGCCGAGGCGGACGCCCCAGGTGCCGTCGGCGCTGGCCCGGTCACGGATGGACGCCTGCCGCAGCGCGGCGACCCGCTCGCGACGGGCCCGGCGCGCAGCACGTCCCTTCAGCTTCTCGCCGATGTCCATGCTGATCGGTTCCCGCCGGACCTGCAGATAGCGGCCCAGCCGGTCGGCCAGTCGCGCCATCTCTTCCGGGTCGCCGCTGACCACCACGGTCAGCTCGCCGGGACGGGCCACGAATCCGGACTGCTCCTCGACCAACTCGGAGTCTGTCGGCAACGGCAACGGGTCGTCCCGGTCGGTCCACGGTGGTTGCTGCTCCAGCACGGCGATCGTCTTGGCCGCCGAGACCAGGCAGCGCACCTACTTCTGGGCGAACTCGAACAGGCTCTGGATCGGCACGACCAGGAACAGCGCGTAGCCGAAGAAACTGATCAGCGACCCGACGCTCAGCTGACCCGGCCGCGACCTCCTGCGCGCCGACGTAGGTCAACCCGACCAGGAACAGTCCGGAGAACAGCACGCTGGCCGCATCGGCCACCGACTGCCAGCCGCCGGCCTGGACCCCGGCCCGGCGGACGCGCTGGGACTGCTCGGCGTAGTTGCGACCGAAGGTGTAGCTCACCGCCGACCCCACGCAGGATCCGCAGCCCGGCGACGATGTCGGTGGCCTGCGAGGTCAGCGTCGAGCTCCGATCGCGTTCCAGCGCCTGACTGCGGTGCATCGGCCGCAGCAGGGGCATCGAGACCAGCACCAGGATCGGCGCGCCGATCAGCACGATCAGTCCGAGCGGCACCGAGGTCGACAACACGATCAGGGCGATCGCCAGGAAGGCGACGGTCGATCCGATCACCCGGGAGGTGATTTCGGTCAGCGCGCCGAACTGATCGGCGTCGCCCGGAGGCCACACTGAGCACCTCTCCGGTGGGCGTCCGTTGCGGCAGCACGTGGCCGAGCTGGGTCCCTTTCCGGTTGACCAGCATGGTGGTGCGGAACAGAGCGATCAGCCAGCCGCGGACGATGACCGTGTGACCGAGCACGCCGAAGATGCCGGCGATGACGATCACCGCCAGCAGCAGGCCGGCCCAGAACAGCAACCCGGGCGTCGATCCGGCGGTGATACCGCGGTCGACCGCTCGGCCGACCAGGAACGGGCCGAGCGTCCCGGGCAGGAACCACAGGACGGCCAGGCCGCCGCCGACGAGCAACACATCGCGTTGCTGACCGAGGATCCAGAACAGAAAACGGGTCGGACTGCTGACGTTGGGGCGGGTGACCTCACGCGTCCGGGCAGGGTCGAAGCCGGCGATGGTGGGTGGGAAGTCGTGCATCAGATGACCCACTCTAGAAGCGCGGGACCGGGCGGCGCACCTGGTTTCCTGGCGCTACGTCCTAGCTGCCCTTGTGGTCAGCGGACTGATCGGTGGACTGACCGGTGGACTGATCGGTGATGGCGCGTCGATCGTGCTCGGTGCTGGCCAGCGCAGGCACCGCGTCGGCCAAGCCGAGCGAGACGTCGTCGCTGGACCGGCCAGCGAGGGCCCAGTCGAGCAGCACCCGGACCCGGCGGCGCAGGGTAGGTAGCGCGAACACGTGATAGCCGCAGGTGACCAGCTTGGCCACCCGCCCGGTCAGCGGCACCCCGAGCGGCCTGGCCGTGGCCGCCGCGCCGCCCAGGTCGACGACCAGCCCGAGATCGTGATGGCGGTAGTCGCTGCGCGCCTGTCCGCGGACGTCGGCGATCACGTTGTCGGCCAGCGCCGTCCCCTGCCGCATCGCGTGTTGCGCGGTCGGCGGACAGGTCGGACGGTTGCCGTCGTCGTCCAGCGGCTTGGTCACGTCCGGGACCGACGCCGCGTCGCCGAGGGCGTACAACTCCGGGTGGCCGGGCACGCCGAGATCGGCGTCCACCACCAGCCGGCCCTTCTGGGTCGGCAACCCCAGCGTCTCCATCAGCGGGTTCGGGGCCACGCCGGCGCACCAGACGACCACCGCGCCCTCGAACCTGTCGCCGTCGGTGAGGGTGACCGAATGCTCGTCCATCTCTTTGATGCTGGTCTTCAACCGGACGTCCACGCCACGACGCTTCAGCACCTTCGTCGCCGCCCGGCCCAGGTCGTCGCCGAGCTCGGGCATCACCTTCGGCGCCGCGTCCAGCAGCAGCCAGCGCAGATCGGAGGCGTCGACCTCGGTGAACCGCTCGACCATGGCGCGGGCCATCACCACCTGCTGGGCGACCAACTCGGTACCGGCGTACCCGGCCCCGACCACCACGAAGGTCAGCAGCCGTCGGCGGGCTTCCGGGTCGGACTCCTCGGACGCCCGTTCCAGTCGCCGCAGCACCTCATCGCGCAGATGCAGGGCCTGGGCCACCGTCTTGAACCCGAGCGCGTTCTCGGCGAGCCCCGGGATGTCGAACAACTTGGTCACCGAGCCCGGCGCCAACACCAGGTGGTCATAGGGCAGCTGCTCGCGCCGATGCCCCACACCCTCGACCGCGACGGTCCGGGCGTCGAGGTCGACCGACTGCGCGAAGCCGCGGACCAGATGGACCCGGGTCAGGGTGTTCAGCGGCACCATGATCGAGCGGGGGTTCAGCAGTCCGACGGCCACGTTGGGCAACAGCGGCTGGTAGACCAGCGCGTCGGTGTCGCAGACCAGGCTGATGTGGGCCTCGTCGGTGCTCAGGGTCCGACCCAGTTTCCGGGCGGCGAAGTAACCGGCGAAGCCGCCTCCGACCACTACAATCCGCTGCGGCTTGGACAAACGGGGTCTGGTTGCGTCCGAGGGCTGTGGGGAGGGCGCAGTAGTCACGATTCGAGCGTAGGTCGCCCGACCGAGGCTCCGTCGCACGGCCGTAGCATCGAGACCATGACCAGCGACCAGAACGAGTCCGACCCGAACAGCCAGGCGATCGCCGGGCAGACCGAGGACGGCCGGGTCTACGTCGTCAGCCCGAACGCGATGGCGGTGGAGTCCGCGCCGGCCCAGGAGGGGGAGCCGGCCGAAGGCGAGGTGGAGGAGTCGTCGAAGTCGGTGACCGACATGGTGGAGCAGCCGGCCAAAGTGATGCGGATCGGGAACATGATCCGGCAGCTGCTGGACGAGGTGAAGGCGGCACCGCTGGACGAAGCCAGCCGGCAGCGGCTCGGCCAGATCCACTCGGCCTCGATCGCCGAGCTGAAGGACGGGCTCGCTCCCGAGTTGGTCGAAGAGCTGGAGCGCATCTCGTTGCCGTTCACCGAAGGATCGACCCCGACCGAGGCTGAGTTGCGGATCGCCCAGGCCCAACTGGTCGGCTGGTTGGAGGGCCTGTTCCACGGCATCCAGACCGCCCTGTTCGCCCAGCAGATGGCGGCGCGAGCGCAGTTGGAGCAGATGCGCCGGGCGCTGCCGAGCGGTCCCGAAGCCGGTCAGCCGCACCAGGGTGGAGCCGGCTCCGGCGGCATGTACCTCTGAGCCTCGACCGTCCCCTCGAGCCTCGCAGGCTCCGACCCGGCTGCGTCGCACCCCGGCGGTGTGCGTCCGAGCCGTTAGGCCGCGTCGCACCCCGTCGGTAGGCGTCGCACACGGTGCTGGGTGTGCGACGCGGACGTAGGTGTGCGACGGCGGCGTAGGTCGGCGTCGCACACGGTGCTAGGTGTGCGACGGCCCCGGGCTCGGTCCGCGACGGGCCGTTCGATACGCATCGGTCTGCGTCGCACCCCGGCGGTGTGCGTCCGAGCCGTTAGGCCGCGTCGCACCCCGTCGGTAGGCGTCGCACACGGTGCTAGGTGTGCGACGCGGACGTAGGTGTGCGACGGCGGCGTAGGTCGGCGTCGCACACGGTGCTAGGTGTGCGACGGCCCCGGGCTCGGTCCGCGACGGGCCGTTCGATACGCGTCGGTCTGCGTCGCACCCCGGCGGTGTGCGTCCGAGCCGTTAGGCCGCGTCGCACCCCGTCGGTAGGCGTCGCACACGGTGCTAGGTGTGCGACGCGGACGTAGGTGTGCGACGGCGGCGTAGGTCGGTGTCGCACACGGTGCTAGGTGTGCGACGGCCCCGGGCTCGGTCCGCGACGGGCCGTTCGATACGCGTCGGTCTGCGTCGCACCCCGGCGGTGTGCGTCCGAGCCGTTAGGTCGCGTCGCACCCCGTCGGTAGGCGTCGCACACGGTGCTAGGTGTGCGACGCGGACGTAGGTGTGCGACGGCGGCGTAGGTCGGTGTCGCACACGGTGCTAGGTGTGCGACGGCCCCGGGCTCGGTCCGCGACGGCCGCGTTCGGTACGCGTAACGGAGGTTCGGCGAAGCGGTCACGATCGGGGGAACCCTGAGCAGCAGGTCCGCGTCACAACCAAGTCCTGACCAACAGACTTGGGAGAACGAGACAGATGCAGAATCAGCAGGGGCACGGCACCACCACCGGATGCGTCACCTTCGCCGCCGTGTTCCAGGATCGGCTGCTCGAGGAGCCGCCGACCCAGAACGCGCCGGCCGCTGACCGGCGGCGCTACGCCGAACTGGTGGAGCGGGCCGCCGAGGTGTGTGCCCGGTGCCCGTTCCAGGACGGCTGTCTCTACCAAGCCGTCGCCGAGCACGACGTGGCCGGCTTCGTCGCCGGCACCACCCAGCGGCAGCGCAACGAGATCCGGCGCCGGCTCGGCGTCCGGGTCGAGCCGGAGGATCTGGACACGTTGGCCGGGGTGACCGCGCCGAACCGGCAGGTCGACCACGACGAGGTCGTCCGGCTGCGTAGCGCCAACCCGAACGAGACGCTGGAGAACATCGCCCAACGGCTGGGGTGCTCGCTCTCCACCGTCAAGCGGCATCTGCGCCGGGCCCGGGTCGAGGACGACGACGGCACCGTCCGGGAGCTGAAACGGATCAGGCGGGTCACGGCGCTCGAGGTGGCGGTGATGACGCTGCAGGTGCTTGCCCTCGCCCGGCCGTCCAGCCGCCGAGCCGCCTGATCCGAGCGAGCTGAACCGCGCAGCTCCGAGCCGCTCGGCTCAGAACCAGCGGCGCAGTTCCTCCACCGTGCCGCCGTCGGCGAACCGCCCGGTGACGTGATCGGCGACCTGCTGCACCTCGGCCGGGGCGTCGCCGAGCGCTACCCCGCGACCGGCCCAGCGCAGCATCTCGGTGTCGTTGCGTCCGTCGCCCAGGGCGAGGACGTCGGCGACGTCGATGCCGGCGTCGGCGGCCACGTCGGCCAGTGCGGTGGCCTTGTTCACGCCCTCGGGGGCGATGTCCAGCCAGGCGCTCCAGCCGATGAAGTAGGTGCAGCCGCGAAAGCCCAGGTGTTCGGCCAGCTCGATGAAGTCGGCGTCCGAGCCCTGCGGGTCACGCATGATCACCCGGGTCACCGGCTTGGCCATCAGCTGCTCGATGTCCTCCACGATCATCTCGCCGGTCAGGTCGCCGTCCGGGAAGTGCTCGGTCAGCCGGAACCCGACGCCGATTTCCTCCACCGCGATCAGCGGTCCGGGGCGAGTACTCCCGGACCCGGGTGATCACGTCCCGCGGGTCGAAGGTGATCGCCTTGAGGATCTGCTGCGGCGGATAGCCGACCGTCACCGCACCGTTGGAGCAGACCGCCGGGCCCTCGGTCAGCCCGAGTTCGGTGAAGATCGGCAGGGTGGAGTGCCAGGCCCGTCCGGTCGCCAGCACCACCGGGACCTCGGCGGCCAGCACGGCACCGACCGCTTCCCTGACGTCAGCCGGCATCACGCCGGCGTGGTCGACCACCGTGCCGTCGATGTCCAGGGCGACCAGGCGGGAGTACGCCGAGCTCATCCGGCGACTCGGCACCAGCGCTTCGCGACCGCCCAGGAACGGCCGCAGCGCCGGTGGCAGATAGACCGAACCGTCGGCCTGCTGGTGGTTCTCCAGCAGCATCACGATGATCCGGGTCACCGCACACAGCGTCCCGTTCAGCGTGGCCACCGCTCGGACGCCGGCCGGCTCGGTGCTGCCGTCCGGTGCGGTGCTTGCCGGGAACCGGCCGCGGACGTTCAGCCGGCGGGCCTGGAACTCGGTGCAGTTCGAGGTCGAGGTGATCTCGCGGTAGCGCTGCTGGCTCGGCACCCAGCCGTAGCAGTCGTACTTGCGCGCGGCGCTCGGCCCGAGGTCGCCGCTGGCCACGTCGAGCACCTGGTACGGGATCTCCAGGGCGTCGATGAAGTCCCGCTCGTAGCCGAGCAGCCGCTGGTGTTCGGCCTCGGCGTCCGCCGGATCGCAGAAGACGAACATCTCGACCTTGTCGAACCAGTGCACCCGGAAGATGCCGCGGGTGTCCTTGCCGTGCGAGCCGGCCTCGCGGCGGAAGCTCGGGCTGTAGCCGACGTAGCGCAGCGGCAACTGCTCGGCATCCAGGATCTCGTCGCTGTGGTAGGCCGCCAGCGGCACCTCGGCGGTGCCGACCAGATAGAGGTCGTCGTCGTCGAGGTGGTAGACGTCCTGGGCGGCCTGGCCGAGGAAGCCGGTGCCCTCCATCGCCTGCGACTTGACCAGGGCCGGCGGGATCATCGGGGTGAAGCCGTTCCGCAGTGCCGTGCTCATCGCGAGATTGATCAACGCCAACTCGAGTTCGGCACCCTGCCCGGTCAGGTAGTAGAACCGCGATCCGGACACCTTGGCGCCGCGTTCGACGTCGATCGCCTGCAGCCGCTGGCCGATCTCGAGATGGTCCTGCACCTCGATCCCCTCGGCCGCGAAGTCGCGCGGGGTGCCGTGGGTCTGCAGTACCGAGCCCTCGTCCTCACCACCCAGCGGGACCCCGTCCAACACCAGATTGGGCACGCTCAGCAGCAGATCGTGAAAGTCGCTTCAGCCTCCTTGGCCGCGACGTCGGCCTGCTTGACCTCCTCGGCCAGCTCCTTGGTCCGGGCCAGCAGCGACGCCTTCTCCTCGCCCTGGGCCTTCGGGATCTGCTTGCCGAGTTCCTTCTGCTCGGCCCGGGCGCCCTCGTAGCGGCCGATGGAGCCGCGGCGCTGCTCGTCGGCAGCGACCAGGTCGTCGACCACCTGCACCGACTCACCCCGCGCCTGCTGCGAGCGGCGGATGCGGTCGGGGTCGGTGCGGAGCAGTTTCTGGTCGATCACCGCCTTAGGTTATCCAGCGTGGTCGGCCCGGGCATCTCGATTGCCGGCGCGCGCGACGGTCGGAGCCGCGAGCAGCCGGTCGACGGGGTGAAAGAATGGCGATCATGGTCCGCAAGTCGCCGTCGGGGTTCTCCCTCGGCTTCCTCGCCGGATCGCTGCTCGCGTTCATCATCTGGACCTTGCTGGTCGTGCACGACCCACTGCTGGCCCGGCTGGACGCGCTCGGGCGATCCACCGGCGGTCCCGCCGACCACGCACCCTCGGCCAGGTGGCCAACACGATCGCCGTGCTCAGCTGGCCGCCGGTGGTCTGCGGTGGCTGCTGCTGGGCCTGTCGCTGTGGGCCTACCGACACCGGCTCCGGGACCTGGCCGGCGGACTGGCGCTGATCGTCCCGATCGCTCTGGCGGCGATCTATCTGATGAAGCTGGCCATCGGGCGGCCTCGTCCCGCCGACGCGGTCGCGGCTGTTCACCAGCTGCTTCGCTGTCCTATCCGTCCGGACACGCTGGCCGCGATGACCGTCGGCGGTGATCGGTGTCGGGGCGACCTTCATGGTCACCCGGCAGCCCCGCTCGGCCCGGATCCAGTGGGGCGTCGGCGGCTTACTGATCGTGCTGCTGGTCGCGATCGACCGACTGGTGCTGGGCGCGGACTACATGTCCGACCTGGTCGGCGGTCTGCTGCTCGGGACGGTGATCGCCTCGATCGCGCTGTTGATCGCCGGGGTCGCTCGGTGCTCCCGGTGTTCGCCGCCAACCACAGCCTGCCGCGAATCGCCGCCGGCCGTCGCCGATCCGGACGCAGCCGGAGCCAGCGGACCCCTCCGTCGCTGCGCGGTCGTCTACAACCCGATCAAGATCCTGGACTGGGTGACCTTCCGGCGACACGTCGAGTACGAGCTGAGCAGTCGCGGCTGGGCCCGGGCCATCTGGCTGGAGACCACCGCGGACGATCCGGGGGTGGCGATGACCGCGCACGCGGTGGCCCAGGAGGTCGATCTGGTGCTCGGGGCCGGCGGCGACGGGACGATCCGGGTGGTCTGCGTCCGGGCTGGCCGGCACCGGCATCCCGTTCGGCCTGGTGCCGGCCGGTACCGGCAACCTGCTGGCCCGCAACCTCGGTGTCCCGCTGGACGAGGCGGCGGCACTGGCGGTCGCTTTCGACGGTGTGGACAAGCCGATCGGACGTGGTGCAGATCAGTGTCGACGACCGCGAGCCCGACCACTTCATGGTGATGGCCGGTATCGGCATCGACGCGATGATCATGCAGGGCACGAATCCCGACCTGAAAAAGGCGGTCGGTTCGGCGGCCTACTTCGTCTCGGCCGCGCAGAACGCCAACCATCCGGCGGCGCACGCGACCATCAAGGTCGATGACCACGAGCCCTTCAAGCGCCGGGCGCACGTGATCGTGATCGGCAACGTCGGCTATCTGCAGGCCAACATCCCGCTGATCCCGGACGCCAAGCCCGACGACGGGCTGCTCGACGTGCTGATCGCCTCACCGCGCGGTGCCCGGGACTGGATCAGGCTGACCAGCCGGGTGCTGACCCGGGGTAAGCGGCCCGACGCCCAACTCGACCGGATGACCGGCACCAAGGTGCGGATCGAGGTGACCGAGGCCGATCAGTACCAGTTGGACGGCGACACGGTCGGAAGCTGCTCGCTGCTGGAGGCCGAGGTGCTGCCCGGCGCGCTGAAGCTCCGCGTGCCGCGTGGGGCCCGGACGCTGCGGCCCGCCGAAGCCGCCGAGGCGGCCGGGGCGATCGAGGACGCCGACGACAGTGCGGCCGACGAGGCGCCGGTGGCGGACGAAGGGCCGGTCGGCCCCGATCAGGTGAGCGGATTGCGCAGCCGGGCCAGCCAGGACGTCGCCTCGGCGTAGGAGCGGTTCGACGTGCCGGGCAAGATATTGGGCTCGGTCTCGTCGGCCCGCGGATAGCTGCCCAGGAACAACACGTTGGCGCAGACCCGGTGCAGCCCCATCAGCGCCTCGCCCAGCCGGGCGTCGTCGATGTGGCCCTCGGCGTCGACGGAGAAGCAGTAGTTGCCGAGCGTGGTCTTGGTCGGCCGGGACTCGATCCGGGACAGGTTCACCCCGCGACTGGCCATCTGCTCCAGGATCTCCAGCAGGGCGCCGGACTGGTCGACCCGCATGAACAACACCAGGGTGGTCTTGTCGGCCCCGGTCGGTGGCGGCACCGGGCCGGGCTTGGCGACCAGGACGAATCGGGTGACCGCGTCGACGTTGTCGGCGATCTGCGTGGCCAACGGCTCCAGCCGGTGCAGTTCGCCGGCGATCTGGGCGCAGACCGCGGCGTCGAAGTTCGATTCCGGGTCGGCGACCTCTTCGGCTGCACCGGCGGTCGACCCCGCTTCGGTGACCGCGGCCAGCGGCAACTCACGGGCCAGCCAGCTGCGGCACTGGGCGGCCGCGTGCGGATGGGTCAGCACTCGCCGGACGTCGGTCAGCGCGGTTCCCCGGCGGGCGAACAGGCTGAACTGGACGGGCAGCAATACCTCGCGGGTGATCATCAGCGGATCGCCGTAGGTCAGGTTGTCCAGCGTGGCCGAGACGCCGCCCTCGACCGAGTTCTCCATCGGCACCAGCCCGGCGGTCACCTCACCGGAGCGGACGCCGTCCAGGCAGGCGCCGACGGTGGCGTACGGGATCGCCTCGCCGGTTCGCGCCGCCGGCAGGCTCAGCAGCGCCTGATGCGTGAACGTCCCCTCGGGTCCGAAGTAGCCGAAGGTTGCAGGAGGGACGCCGGGCACCGGATCAGAGTAGACCGGACCTCACCGGCGCCCGACGCCCAACATGCAAAGGTAATTGTGCACAGTTCTATTTGCATAGTAAACTCTGCACTATGACCGAGTTCCCACCCGAATCGATCGTCCCGACCCCGGAGCAGCTCCGGGGCATCACCCATCCGGTCCGGGTCAGACTGCTGGGGCTGCTGCGGATGGACGGCCCGCAGACCTCGGCCGACCTGGCCCGGGCCACCGGATTGAACACCGGTGCCACCAGTTACCACCTGCGCCAACTCGCCCAGCACGGCTTCATCGAGGACGCACCGGGGCTGGGTTCGGGCCGGGAGCGGCACTGGCGGGCCAAGCACCGCGGCACCCGGATGGACGCTCCGGCCGACGGACCGGAGGCGACCGCGTCGCTGGACGATCGGGCGGCCTTTCAGCAGACGGTGGTGTCCTGGGCCGGCGGCCAACTGCAGGCGGCGCAGGACGAGTGGACCGAGTTGCCCGCCGCCTGGCGGGTCGCCACCACCTTCGAGGACCATCTGCTGCGGCTTTCGGCCGAACAGGCGGCCGTTGCGCTGACACGCCTCCAGGCGCTGGTGGAGGAGATCTCGAGCGCTTATCCCTACGACTCCGACCGGGCCGGCGGTGCACAGGACTCCGAGAACACCGCCGAAGAGCGAGTCCACGGCGAACTGTGGGAGATCCACCTGATGGCCTTCCCGGTTCCCGGCCGGCTCCCGCACCGGGAGGAGCAGTCGTGACCACGCGCCACCCCCGCAGGGTCATCGGCAGTTGGATCAGCGCCGACCTGCTGTCCATCCTGGGCACCCGACTCGCCGCGTTGGCGCTGCCGTGGCTGGTGCTGACCAGCACCGGCAGTGCGACCCGGACGGGGCTGGTCGCCGCGGCCGAACTGGCGCCGATGGTGCTGGCCCGGGCGTTCAGCGGACCACTGATCGACCGGGTCGGGGCGATCCGAGCGGCGATCGCAGCCGATGCGGTCAGCGCGGCGGGCATCGTGGTGGTGCCGTTACTCTGGTCCGCCGGGGTGCTGTCCTTTCCCGCCCTGCTGGTTCTGGTCGCCGCCGTCGGGACGGCCCGTGGGCCGGGCGATTCGGCCAAGCAGACGATGCTGCCCGAGTTGGCTACCGTGACCGGCCAGCCGTTGGAGCGGATCGCCGGCGTCGGTGGCACCACCGAACGGCTGGCCAGCACCATCGGTCTTGCGCTGGGTGGGGTGGTGGTCGCCTTGGTCGGCGGCGCGGACGCTCTCGTCATCACCGCCGTCGGATTCGCGGCCAGCGCTCTGCTCGGCTTCGCCGTGCTGCGCCCGGCGCTCAGGACACCCGATCCTTTATCTGGAACAGAATCGGCGTTACCCGCAACCGAATCGGCGTTGCGCGGCGAGCTACCTGGCCGAGTTCCGGGACGGATTCCGCGGCCTGATCGGCGATCCGGTGTTGGTCGGCATCGCGATCATGGTGGCCATCACCAATGGCGTTGACCAGGCGTTCATCCCGGTGATGATGCCGGCCTGGGTGATCGCCAACGGCCTCGGCCCGCAGACGCTGGGCTGGTTGCTCGCCGCGTTCATGATCGCCGCGGTCGGCGGCTCGATCCTGGCCACCGCGCTCTCGGCCCGGCTGCCGCGGCTGCCCGTCTATCTGGTGGCGTTCCTGATCGCCGGCGCGCCGCGGTTCGTGGCGATGGCGCTCGGTGCGTCGGTGCCGACCGTGTTGGTAGTGCTCGTCGGCGCCGGCTTCGGCGCCGGCTTCATCAATCCCATCCTCAGCGCGGTCATCCTGGAACGAGCACCGCTGCCGACCCGCGGTCGGGTGGTCGCACTCATCGGCTCAACAAGCTGGGCCCTGACCCCGCTCGGTGGGCTGCTCGGCGGCATCCTGGTCGACCGGGCGGGATTGGCGGCCAGCCTGTTGATCGGTGGCGGGATCTATTTCGTCGTGACCATGCTGCCGGCGGTTCTCCCGTCCTGGCGGGGGTTCGGTCGGCGACCCGCGCCGGCGGAGACACCGGACCCCGCCCCGGCGACCGAGACGGAGGGCGTCGTCAGGAGCCGGTCTTGATCGAGTTGATCGACTCCTGCAACGCGTTCTGCACCGCGGTCGACGCCTTGTCCGGACGCGAGGACATCCAGCCCACCCACGGCCCGTCCGTCAGCTTCACCACCAGCACACTCACGTGGTCGTACTTACTCGGGACGCCCTTGACCGAGTAGTGGACCTGGCCGACCGCGGTCGCCGCCCGATCCGTCCCGGCGAGCTTGATCGACTTAGTGGTGATTCTGCCCACGGTGACCTTGGTGTCGGGGAAGTCGACCGCGTTGAGGTTCTTGTACACGTTGTCGGCGGTGACCAACGCGTCGTCGTCGTTGACGACCGAGTTGTCGAGTCGGCCGACGTACATCGCGGCGAACCAGGTGTGTTTACCGTCGTAGGAGACGTCGACCGGGGCGGTGGCCAGGACGCCGGTCTCCAGCATGGGCGGGTAGTTCAGCACCGAGCCGTCGTAGGTGTAGGGCGTCGGCGGCAACGTCGCGCTGAACGCACCGATGCTCACCTTCCCCGTCTTCGCGTCGAGAGCGACCGCATCCGGCCCAGCCGAAGCTGAGCTCGAGGCACTCGAGGAGGCCGAGGAATCCGTGGCCGGCAACGAAAGATCGTCGGCCGGCTTCCGATTGCCGTAGATCACGATCGCCACCACCACGACGATCGCCACCAGGATCGCGCCGATGATCATCGCCCGGGGTCGGACCGGCGACGCAGCTGCCGTCTTGACCCGGGGTTCGTAACCCGGCGGATACTCCCGAGCGGCCGTCGCGGGCACACCCGTCGGAGGGGGCACATCCTCTGCGGATTCGCCAGGTGCTGCAGTTTTGTCGGGTTTGGCGGGCTCCTCAGGTTCTGCGGGCTCGCCGGCGGCGCTCGGCGCGGCGGCGTCGGGGTCGCGGCTGAGCCACTCGGTCCAGGCGTCGCCGTCCCACCAGCGGTAGGTGGCCTCGGCGCCCGCCGGATCGGCGTACCAGCCACGTTCGGTCGAACTCACGACGTCACCTTATGCAACGGGCGCCGTTCCGGGCGGTCACCGCAGCCTCGGCCCACCGAGGCGTCGCGCCACTACCCTGGCGCTCATGCCCAGCCCGCCGGACGATCGTGGCCGCGCTGTCACCGACCACCGACCGACGATGGAGGACGTAGCCGCCCGCGCCGGGGTCTCCCGGGCGCTGGTCTCCATCGTGTTCCGCGAGGTGCCCGGCGCCAGTGAGGAAACCCGCAAGCGGATCCGGACTGCGGCCGACGAGCTCGGTTATCGTCCAGACCGCCGGGCACGGCTGCTCAGCCGTCGAAAGACCCGGCTGATCGGCGTCGCCTTCGGCGTCGGTGCTCCGTTCCACAACGAGCTGATCATCCAGCTGTACGCGATGGCCAACGAACTCGACTACGAGCTGGTGCTCAGTGGAATCACCCCGCAGCGCACCGAGGTCCAAGCCGTCCATGAGCTGCAGTCATTGCGCTGCGACGCCGTGATCCTGCTTGGACCCACCACAAGGCGCAGTCGGCTCGCCGAGCTGGCGGTCGCAGCTCCGACCGTCGTGGTCGCCCGCGCGGTCGTGGACGCGTCTTTCGATACGGTGCGCACCGACGACTTCGCCGGCGCCCGACTGGCCACCGATCACCTGATCGAGCTCGGACACCGTCGGATCGTGCACGTCGATGGTGGCCGCGCTCCGGGTGCGGCCGACCGGCGGCGGGGGTACCAAGCGTCGATGCGGGCCGCCGGGATGGGCGACTCCGTCAGGATCCTCGCCGGTGGACCGACCGAACAGGAAGGCGGTCTGGCCGGTGAGCGGTGGGTCGCCGAACAACGTGATCCGACGACATCGGCGACCGCCGCGACGGTGTTCAACGACAGTTCGGCGGCCGGCTTCGTGGATCTGGTCCGCAGTGTTGGCCTCCGGGTGCCGGCCGACGTATCCGTGGTGGGCTTCGACAACAGCCGGCTCGCTCAGTCCCGCTGGCTGGATCTGACCACAGTCGCCCAGGACACCGAGCAGCTGAGTCGGGCCGTCCTCGTGCGGGCCTTGGCCCGGGTCGCCGGCCGGCAACCTGAACGCCCGCTGCTGATTGCGCCCAGCCTGCTGGTGAGGGGCAGCACCCGCCCGGCCTGAGCCGTCCGGTCCAGCAGGGCGGATTGACTACCAGCAGCAGTGGTCGCAATACTAGAGCGCTCTAGTTCTCACCACCAAAGGGGTTGCAGTGTCAGACGTCCAGATCGGACTCATCGGAGCCGGCCGGATCGGTACCTCGCACGCTCGAATTCTGGCCGAACATCTGCCGGGCGCCCAGCTGGCCGCGATCGCCGACCCGCGCCGGGGAGTTGCCGAAGGACTTGCCCGCGGCTACGACGCCCGCTCCTTCACCGATCCGCTGGCCTTGATCAAAGATCCCGACGTGCAGGCCGTGGTCATCGCCGCATCGTCGGACGCTCACACCGAGCTGGTCGTCGCCGCAGCAGCGGCAGGCAAGGCGATCTTCTGCGAGAAACCGATGGCGCAGAGTCTGTCCGACGCCGACCGCGCCCTGGCCGCGGCCGAGGACGCCGAAGTGATCCTCCAGGTGGGCTTCAACCGCCGCTTCGACGCCGGCTTCCGGGCCGCCCACGACGCTATCGCCGCCGGAACGATCGGTCAGGTTCAACTGATGCGCTCCCTGACCCGTGATCCCGGCCTCGCCGATCCGGCGAGGGTGCCACCGTGGACCATCTTCACCCAGACCTTGATCCACGACTTCGACACCTTGCTGTGGTTGAACCCCGGCGCCGATCCGGTCGAGGTTTACGCCACCGCCGACGCCCTCGTCGCCCCGGACTTCAAGGACCGCGGGCTGTTGGACACCGCGGTCTGCGTCATCACCTTCGACAACGGCGCTCGCGCGGTCGCCGAGGCGAACTTCTCCGCGGCCTACGGTTACGACGTCCGGGGCGAGGTGTTCGGGTCGGCGGGCATGGTTACGGCCGGCGACGGCAGTCAGACCACCATGCGGCTCTCCACCGCCACCGGCCGCCACGCCGCCACCGCCGGTGGCGACGTCGAGCTGATGTTCGACAGTTACGTCGCCGAGTTCGCCGAGTTCGCTGCCGCCGTCCGGGAGGGCCGAGAGCCCTACGTCACCGGTGAAGACGCTCGCCGCGCACTCGCGCTGGCCCTGGCCAGCATCGAGTCGGTCGAGAGCCACGCCCCCGCCTCGGTGACTCCGGCGGCTCCGGTGGCCCAGATCGGCTCCGTCGCGGCGGCGTCCGCGCGATGAGCGGCTTCACGCTCGCAGTCTGCTCCGAGATGGTGTTCACCGAGCTGCCCTTGGTCGAGCGGATCGAACGGATCGATGCTCTGGGCTTCCAGGTCGAGATCTGGGACTGGACCCGCAAGAACATCGAGTCGCTGGTCGCCACGGGCGCCACTTTCTCCTCGATGACGGGCTACGTGTCGGGCAACCTGACCGACCCCGACGGCGCCGACGCCCTGGTTGCCAGCGCCGAACGCTCCATCGGGGTGGCCGCTCGGCTGGGGATCCCACGACTCAATCTGCACGGCACCGGTCTGGACGACCACGGCCTCCCGGTCGAGCCGGTCCACACCGTCACCGGAGCGATGTGGCTGGCCGCCGCCCGTACTCTCACCCGGCTGGCCGAACTGGGCGAGCGGGCCGGCGTCACGTTCTGTCTGGAGAACCTGAACACCGCAGTCGACCATCCCGGCACTCCGTTCGCGACTGCCGCGGACACGCTCGCCCTGGTCGAAGCGGTCGATCACCCGAACATCAGGCTGATGCTGGATCTTTATCACGCTCAGATCGGCGAGGGAAACCTGATCGAGCTCTGCCGACGGTGCGGCCAGGCGATCGGCGAGATCCAGGTGGCCGACGTGCCTGGGCGGTGCGAGCCGGGCACCGGCGAGATCAACTACCCGGCCGTCGCCCGGGCTCTGGCTGACCAGGGCTATCAGGGCACGATCGGTCTGGAGGCTTTTGCCTCCTCCGACAGCGAGCTCGCTCTGCAACGCTTTCGGGACTCATTCTCCCTCTGACTCGAAATGCCTCCGCTCACCCGACCGGTGCCGTACTTGTCCACACGCCGGTAGCTCGATACTCTGGGTATTGAGTACCTTAGGTATCGAAAGTGAGGACGAGCATGGTCAGCACCGAGTCGATCCGGCGGCCACGTCGATCCGACGTCCGTGCCGAGATCCTGGACGCGGCCACCCGGGCGTTCCTCATCCACGGTTACCGCCGGACAAATCTGGCCGAGTTGGCCGCCTCGGCCGGCTATTCCAAGGGCGCGGTCTATTCCAACTTCGGCGGCAAGCCGGAACTCTTCGGCGAGGTGATGAACACCCGGGCCAGTGAGTTCGCCGACCAGGCCCTGGCCCAGTTCGACCTCCTGTTCACCGCCGGGGACCCACATCTCGACCCCGACCAGGGCGCGGAGAAGCTGGCCGCCGTGCTCGCCGAGGCCGTCCGTGCCGACCAGAGCTGGCCGATGCTGTTGGAGGAGTTCCGCAACCTGGCCGCCGAGGACACCCGACTCCGGGCGATCTTCACCGCGTGGCGGATCAGCCAGCGGACCCGACTGGCGAACCAGATCGCGACCCGGCGCGCCGCCGCCCTCGGGCTGCCGGAGACGATCGACGTGCAGGCCGCGGCCGAGCTGCTGATCCTGCTGATGAACACGCTGCAACTCGAGATGCGGGCCGCCCCGGACGCCGCACCCCCGGTCCTCGTGACCCAGACGTTGGCGCTCGCGCTGCGGAGCATCGTCCGATGAGCGACAAGACCAGCCCGTCGGACGAGACCAGCCTGTCGGACGAAACCAGCCCGTCGGACGAGACCAGACCTCAGGAAGAGTCCGCACCGCCGCTGGTCCGCGCCGACGCCCTGAGCCTGAACGTGAAGCAGACCTCCGTCTGGTCCGATCTCGACTTCAGCTTCGGTGCCGGGCTGAACGCCGTCTGCGGCCCATCGGGCAGTGGGCGATCCAGCCTGCTGCTGGCCGTCACCGGCCGGATGAGCGGTCTGACCGGTTCGCTGACCGTAGCCGGCGAGGACGCGATCGTCCGACCGCGCCGGGTCCGGGCGATCAGCTCGGTGGCTCGCCTCTCGACCATGATCGTTCTGGAACCACGGCTCACCGTGGCCGAGTCGATCACCGAACGCGCCCTCATCGACGGCCTGCCGACCGACCGTTCGCTGACCCGGATGGCCGAACTGGAAGACCTCGTCGGTCGCCGGTTCCCTAAACCGTCACTGGTGGAACGGCTGGCCGCCTTCGACCAGACGCTGCTCGCCGCCTGCCTGGCCTGCTTGCGACCGGCCCGCCTGATGGTGCTGGACGACGCCGACCTCGGACTCACCGCCGATGAGCAGACCGACCTGTTCGCCGCCCTCAGCACACTGAGCGCCCCCAGCCTCACCGAGGACGGCCCAGCGGTCGTGGTCAGCACCCGCGAACTGACCACCCTCCCCGTCGGCACCCCCGTTCTGCAGCTCCCGAACACCCGACCCGAATCGAACTGATCTGTGCCTGCCTCCCGCGCAATGCCCCTCTCCCGAGCCTTTCCCATCTCCCGTCTCGCCCGCTTCGAGCTCCGACGCTTCCGTGGTCCGCTGCCCAAGATCGCGCTGATCTTCGTCGCACTCGTTCCGGTGCTCTACGGCGCCATCTACCTGACCGCCAACTGGGATCCCTACGGTCGGCTCGACCAGCTGCCGGTCGCGGTGGTGAACACCGACCGGCCGACCACCTTCCAGAACAAGCAGATCCACGCCGGCCGGGACTTCGTGAATTCCCTGCTGGCCAAGAAGTCCTTCGACTGGCACCAGACCGACCAGGCCGACGCCGACCAAGGGCTCCGGGAGGGCCGCTACTACCTGGTGGTCAACGTGCCGGCGGACTTCTCCACCAATCTGGTCAGTGGCGCGGGCGACGATCCGGAGCGGGCCAAGATCACGATCCGGCGAAACGACGCCAACGGTTTCGTGGTCGGCAGCATCACCAACTCGGCCCAGAACAGCATCGCCCGGGCGGTCGACGAATCGGCCGAGGCCAGCTACTTCGACGCCGTATTCGCCAACCTCAAGGTCATCCGCAGCGGACTCCAGGACGCCAGCACCGCAGCCGGCAAGCTCGCCACCGGCGCCGCCTCCGCCCGCGACGGCGCGGCCAAGCTGGACACCGGAGCGGCCGGCGCGGCCAAGGGGGCCAAGAGCCTGTCTACCGGTGCCGGCACCCTGAGCAGTGGATTGGACACGGCCAAGACCGGCTCGGCCGACCTGTCCAAGGGGCTGAAGACGCTGGACACCAGATCCGGGCAACTGGCCACCGGGGCAGCGAAGGTGGCCCGCGGCACCCAGCAGCTCGACGATAGCGGTCGTGCCACCCCTGACCACCTTGAGCGCCGCCCTACCCGAGCTCCGTAAAGCCGCTCAGGGCGCCGGTAAGAATGCTGCAGACGGTGGCCGACACGGCTACCGGTAGGACGGCCTCGGTCGCCTCCGATCTCGACGACGCCTCGGCCCAGCTGGCTCAACTGAAGCGCGATCATCCCGAACTGGCCGACGACCCGGCCTTCGCCACGATCGCCGGTCATCTCGACGACGCGTCCGACCACGCCGACGACGTCGCCACCGCGGCGAAGCAGGCCTCCACCACCCTGGCCGCCGTCGACACCAAGCTGAACGGCCACGACGACCTGGCGGCGGCGGTGGACAAGGCCAGGACCGACGTCACCGAACTGAACGACGGCGCCCAGCAGGTCAGCACCGGAGCGGCCCAACTGCACACCGGGATCGGCACCGCGGCCGACGGCGCGGACACGCTGGCCACCGGGGTCAGTCGCGCCGCCGCGGGCGCGGAGACCCTGGCCGACGGCGCGCACAACCTGTCCGACGGCGTCGACTCGTTGGCCACCGGCGCCCACGACCTGCACACCGGATTGACCACTCTGGCCGGCGGCGAGAACCAGCTGCACAGCAAACTCGCGGCGGCGGTGAAACGGATCCCGGCCCTGACCAGCGACGACCAGGCCAAGGCCGTCCAGGTGCTGTCCTCGCCGGCCGACGTGACCACCCAGATCGACAACCCGGCCACCTACTACGGCCGCGGGTTGGCGCCGATGTTCTTCGCCATCGCCCTGTGGGTGTTCGGGATCTCGGTCTTCCTGGTCGTCCGGCCGATCACCCCGCGGGCCCTGGCCGGTCGGGCCGGCGCGCTCCGGCTGGCGCTCACCGGTTGGCTGCCGATCGGCATCCTGGCCTCGGTCGGAGGCCTGCTGATGATCGGCACGGTCTGGTTCGGACTCGGCCTCGAACCCGTCCACCCGGCGCTGATCGTCGGTCTGACCATCCTGGCCGCGGTCTGCTTCTCGGCCATCGCCCACCTGCTCCGGACCACCCTCGGGACGCCCGGGCTCGTCACTGCTGCTGGTGTTGTTGATCTTGCAGCTCACCTCGGCCGGCGGCACCTATCCCGGGCCGCTGTTGCCACCGTTCTTCGCCACCGTCGGCAAGGCGATGCCGATGACCTATCTGATCGACGCCTTCCGGGTGGCCATCTCCGGCGGTCTGCTCAGCCATCTGCCGCGGGACGTGCTGATCCTCGTCGGCTGCACGGTGGCCGCGTTGGGTCTGTGCGCCCTCAGCGTCCGTCGACGACAGCAGTTCCGGATGCGGGATCTGCATCCGCCGCTGATCGCGCCGTGAGTTCGACCGATCCCGACGACGAACCGACGAGGGGATCAGCCGGCACGATCGGCCGCCCCGGTGCGCCGGCGATCGCCGCAGCGGCAGCAGTTCGGCATGTCCCGGACGCTTCCACCACAAGATGACCGAGACCAGCACCAGGATCTGCACGGTCGGCGAGAAGGTGTCGCGGATCCGGTGTGCGGTCACGTCCAGCGCCGGCCCGAACGTGATCGCCCGGCCCGGCACGTAGGCCAGCGACAACGCCGTCCCCCGGATGGTCAGCAGCGGATCCAGTTTGTTCGGCGCCAGCACGGCCAACGGAGCCCAGGCGATCAGGTCGTACCAGCTCAAGGTGTACATCGAGGTGAGCAGCCAGGCCGCCGAGAGCAGCAGCGAACTCCGCAGCGCGATGGTCAACGTGTCGAGCTGGGGATCGGCACCCTCTGCGGTGCCCGGGGCGGCCCGCCAGGGCAGCATCCGGGAGAGCACCCAGCCGATGAAGATCATCAGCGCGTAGCAGATCACCCCGACGATGATCTTGCCCGTCCGCGGGGTCCAGATGTGGGCGAACAGCGTGTAGAGCGGATTGATCCAGGATCCGACCGAGACGTAACCGCCGTTGCGCAGCGCCTGGAAGAACGCGGTCGGCTTCCACAATCCGTAGGCCAGCACCATCGGGATCGCCGCTCCGAGGCAGAACTGCAGCGCCTTCTTCGGCTCACGCCGATAGGACCAGAGGATGGCTACGCCCCAGATCCCGATGCTGATCTTGGCGCAGCCGGCCAGCCCGATCGCCACCCCGGCACCGAACGGGGTCTTGCGGATCAGCAGCAATGCGGCCACCGCGAACATCACCGAGAGGGCCTCGTTGTGGGCACCGGCCACCACGGCCCAGATCAGCAGCGGATTGGCGATGGTGAACAGGGCCGCCCGGGCCTGTCGCTCCGGGTCACCGTGGGCGAGCATGATCACCAACGCGCTCATGATGATGAACGGGACCGCGGCGAACACCTGCAGCCAGAAGACGATGTCGTGCATGTTGGTGCCGCCGAGCTTGTTCGCGGCCAGCTGCAGCCAGGAGGTGATCGGCCCATAGACGCTCGGAGTGTCCTGCCAGGGCCGCTCGGTCCGGAACAGCACCGGGTCGTACGGCATGCGGAAGATCTCGGCCGGGAATGATCGAGTACGGATCCAGACCCAGCACCTGTAGCCGGCCGTAGGCGGCGTACATCAACACGTCGGCCGAGGTCAGCGGGGGCACCAGGATGGTGGCCAGGCTGAGCCCGGCGCCCAGGGCGAACAGGCGTTTGACCCGGGGCACCCAGCCGTCGGCCAGCGCCCGGATGCCGATCAGCAGTCCCGGCCCCGCCGATGACGATCGCCGCCCAGACCATCGCCGAGGCGACCCACTCGTCGGGCATCACCACCCCGCTGGGCAGATACCAGGGCGGCAGCAGCCCGTCGCGGGGCCCGAGCGTCAGGGTGACCACCGACGGGCCCAGCCCGCCGGCGAGCAGGATCAGCAGGGTCGAGCCGATGATGCTCCAGACGGCGACGCGGTGGTCGCGGTGCCAGGCCGTGCCTCGGTGACCGCCGGCCGGGCTCGGTGCGGGTCTCAGCATGGTGGTGGTCCGGCTCATCGGCGGAACCGATGCAGCAGTCCGGCCACCTTCGGTGAGTCCTTGAGTTCGCCCAGCGAGCTCTGCACCAGCCCGCGGCCGGTCAGCGCGCGGGTCACGTCGCGGAGCTGCCGGGCCCGGTGCAACTGGCTGGACAGGTCGGTGCCGGTGGCTCGGTGGTGCAGCTCGACGTCGATCTCGCGGACCCGCAGGCCGGACTTGAGGATGTCGACGGTCATCCCCACCTCGACCCCGAATCCGGCGGCCAGCGGGCTGGCCACCTCGAAGGCCCGGCGGGTCAGGCAACGCTGCCCTGACAGCGGTGCCCTGGCCTGCCAGCCGGTCAGTTCCTCGATCCCGCGGCGGGCGGTGGTCATGACGATGCCGAAGCCGCCGGCCGGCGATCCGTCGGCGGTCTGCTGGGCCGGCAGCACTCCGATGGTCAGATCGGCCTAGCCGGCCAGCACCGGAGTGATCAGCGGCCCGACCCGGGCGGCGCTCTCCTCCAGATCGGCGTCCAGCAGGAGCAGGGAGTCGCACTCGGGACGTCCGTCGCGCTGCTCGAGCACCCCGAGCGCGTTCACCGCCGAATCCAGCGCCGCCGCCTTGCCCCGGTTGCGGTCGTGGTTGACCACGATGGCGCCGGCCGCGCCGGCGTAGCGAGCCGTCTCGTCGGTGGAGCCGTCGTCGCAGACGATGACCACGTCCACGTGCGGCAGGGTGAGGGCTGCGGTGACGGTGGCGGCAGATGCGCTGCTGCTCGTTCTTGGCCGGAATGATGCAGGCCACCCGGGACGCAGACGAACTCACCCGCCCAGATTAGCGACCTTCGCGGTGCACCGGACCGACCTCGTGAGACCCCGCCAGAACGCGGCCGGCGCCAAGGATCGGGCAAAACCGCAGGCCGGGATAGGGTCACGCCATGTCTGAGGCCGAGCATTCCCCGCAGTCGTCCCCGCGATTCGGCGTCCGATCCGAGGTGGGACGGCTGCGGACGGTGATGCTGCACCGACCCGGACCGGAACTGCGCCGACTCACCCCGCGCAACAACGACGCCCTGCTGTTCGACGGCATCCCGTGGGTGGACCGGGCCCAGGACGAGCACGACGCGTTCGCCGATGCGCTGCGCAGCCGCGACGTCGAGGTGCTCTACCTGAGCGAGCTGCTGGCCACGGCGCTGGAGTCCGAGGACGCCCGGGAGCAGGGGATCCGAGCTGACCCTGACCGATCTGCGGTTCGGTGATCGACTGCGCCGACTGCTGCGCGAGCGGCTGGGCGGGATCAGCGCCGACGAGCTGGCCGGGGTGTTGATGGCCGGGCTGCGCAACGACGAGCTGACCGGGATCCACAGCCTGGTCACCGGCCTGATGGCCCCGGACGACTTCCTGATCGATCCGCTGCCCAATCTGCTGTTCACCCGCGACTCCAGCGTCTGGATCGGCGACCGGGTGGCGATCACCTCACTGGCCATGCCGGCCCGCCGACGCGAGACCCAGCTGACCGAGCTGATCTACGCCTTCCATCCCACGCTTCGCCGGCGTCGAGCGGATCCTGGGCTGGAGTCTGGAGCACGTCGAGGGCGGCGACGTGCTGGCCCTGGCCGACGGCGTGCTGGCCGTCGGGGTCGGCGAGCGCACCACCCCGGCCGGGGTCGAACGACTGGCCGACACCGTCGTTCGATCTCGGGCTGGCCCACACCATCTTGGCGGTACCGATCGACCAGGACCGGGCGACCATGCACCTGGACACGATCTGCACCATGGTCGACACCGACGCCGTGGTGATGTACCCGAACGTCGCGCACCGGCTGTCCGCGATGCCGATCACCCGCGGAACGGTGACCGGGAGCGACCTGGTCCTCGGTCAGCCCCGGCACTTCCTGGAGGCGGCGGCCGAGGCGATGGGGATCGAGCGACTGCGGCTGATCGACACCGGTCTCGATCCGGTGACCGCCGAGCGCGAACAGTGGGACGACGGCAACAACACGCTGGCCATCGCGCCGAAACTGGCCGTCGCCTACGAGCGCAACGTCGAGACGAATGCGCGGCTGGCCGAAGAGGGCATCGAGGTGGTCGCCATCTCCGGCTCCGAGCTGGGTTCCGGCCGGGGCGGCCCGCGCTGCATGTCCTGCCCGATGCTGCGGGACTGAGTCCGGCTGCACGTTCCCCCTGAGGGGACGCTGCCCTGAGAGACGCTGCCCTTGAGGGGCGCTGCCGCTCAGGGGCGACCGGCGCCCGGAGCGGGTGCGGGAAACTTGACCAGCTGCCCGGTCGGACCGCTGTTCTCGGCGGTCCCGTACTCCTGGCCGACCACGTAGAGCTGCGGCTGCTCGGCGTCCCGATCGAGGATGCAGGCGAACGCGCCGCGATCGAGTTCGACGACGTCGAGGATCTCGCCGCCCTCGCGGATCCGGACGCAGTGCCGGTGGCTGACGTCGGCGTACCAGACGGCGCCCTCGGTGTCGATGCAGATACCGTCCGGGTGATCGTCGCCGGCGTCGGGCCCAGACCCGGCGGCCGGGCCCAGCCGGCCGTCCTCGCCGATGTCGAAGGCGGTCAGCCGGTTCGCGTACGACTCGGCGACGATCAGGGCCGCGCCGTCTGCGGTGATCGCCATTCCGTTGGGGAAGGCGAGCCCGTCGGCCACCGGTTCGACACCGCCGTCGACCGCGACCCGGACGACGGAGCCCGGTGCCGGCTCGCCCTGCGGAAAGTCGTAGCCGATGGTGTTGACGTAGGCGTTGCCGACCGCATCGACCACGATGTCGTTCCAGGGCTTGGTCGAGAACGCACCCAGCTCGGCGTGGACGCTCAGCGAGCCGTCCGACTCGCGCCGGAGCAGACGCTGCCGGGCCGAGTCCACCGCCAGCAGCCGCCCGTCCGGCAGGAAGTCGAAGCACAACGGAAACGACTCGACCCGGACCACCACTTCGGGAACGCCTTCGGAGCTCACCGTCACGATCTGCCCGGCGCCCCAGTCGGAGAACCACACCCGGCCGTCATGCCAGCGCGGCGATTCTCCGAAGGCGATGCCCTCCAACACGACGGTCATGTCGTTCATCCTCACACCGGCGTCGCACATCCACGTCCGCGTCGCACCCGCAGCAACGTGTGCGACGCGTACCTACAGGGTGCGACGCCCTTCTCGGACCCAGCTTCGCACCGGGGCGTCGATCACCCGATCCGCACAGTTTCGACTGCTCTGTCGGTCGCCGGCTCGCTGCCGGCGCTGTGTAGCCGATGACCGGTCCGCGCGGACTGCTGGCGACTGCGTCCGCGCAGCACGTCCACCACCCGGTCGGGATAGTCGGTGGTCAGCCCGGTGACGCCGAGGTCGAGGCAGAAGGCGATGTCGGCGTACTCGTTCACCGTCCACACGTGGGTCTCGTTGCCGCACCGACGGGCCCGCGCGACGAAGTCCGGGTCGCGGCGGAGCAGGCGATGGTCGACCCCGACGATGTCGATTCCGTCCGGCAACCGTCCGTCGGCCACCGGCGCCAGGCTTCGCTCGACCAGATAGGTCCGACAAAGTCCCGGCAGCAGCGCCCGAGTCGGATCAGTGAAGCAGGGTTGAAGCTGATCACCCGAACCGGTGGCCCCTGCTCACCTCGGTCGTGCGTCGGAAGATGCCAACCGCGGGCGATGACCATCTCGGCGAGTCGGTCGTCGACGGCGAAGCCGCGGGGGTTCGGGTGCTTGGTCTCGACCGTCAGACTGACCGGCCGGCCCTGTTTCCGGGCCCGGGAGATCAGCTCGAACAGCTCCGCCAGGCTGACCAGAGCATCGTCGCCGGCCGTCCGGGCGCTCGCAGGACGTTCCTCCCAGCGACCCCATGCTGCAAAGTCGACGCTCCTCAGCTCGTCTCGGGTGCGTGCGATCGCCGGGCCGGTCGCGTCCGAAGTTCGATCCAGAATCAGGTCGTGCAGGACGACGAGTTCGTCGTCGGCGGCGAAGTGCACGTCGCACTCCAACCCGACCTCGACGCCCGCGACCGCGGCGAAGGCGATTGCCTCGGCGTAGGCCGCGCGGGTCGACTCCGGCTGGCGTGAACTGAAGCCACGGTGGGCAAAGATCTTGATCTGCTCGGCATCGACGAACGACACGGGACAAGTCAACCAAACTCAACCCGACCACAGCGTCCTGCGCCCGGTGAACCACCGGTGAATTTCCGGTGCTCTTCCGGGGGTGCCAATTTCACCGGGATCCGCTTAGCATGATCGCCCTCGGGCTCCGACGAATCGAGGCACCCCGATGAGACCACTCCCCCGCCCGCTGATCATGGGTGCGACCGCCCTGGCTGCGGTCGCCGCACTGCTCAGTCCGACCGGTCCGGGGACCCTGCCGGCGTCCGCGGCGAGCAGCCATCCTCAGCACTCCAGCCTCTGGCGGGCCTGCCGGCCGGCGCTGGACGGCAAGTACAGCTCGGTCGGGGCGAACCAGCGGACCGTGACGATCGTGAACCAGACCTCGAAGACCTACGCCCGGGTCTCGTTCTGGGTGCGGACCAACACCCGCTGCTCGTTCACCAAGATGTTCCTGACCAGCTCGGGCCGGATCGGCTACGGCGGGACGACGGATGGCGAACACCCGCAAGCAGGGCACCGGGACGACGCCGCGGGGCACCTTCACCATGACCCAGGCCTTCGGCAACGCTGCCGAACCGGGCATGTGGTTGCCGTATCACCGCGTGAAGAGCGGTGACTACTGGGTCGAGGACAACGCCAGCCGCTACTACAACACGCTGCGGAACAAGTCCCAGGGCGGTTTCCGCTACTGGCTGCCCACGGCGAACGACGACTCCTCGGAATACCTGCCGCACTACACGACCCAGTACAAGTACGCGGTGGTGATCAACTTCAACCGGGCCCCCGACTACCACAAGGCCCACCGAGGCGCCGGGATATTCCTGCACGTGAAGGGATCTGGCGCCACCGCGGGCTGTGTGCGGTCACCCGAGCCAACTGCGGACCGTACTGGCCTATCTGCACTCGGGCGACAAGATCACCATCACCCGCTGACCGGCCGGACCCGGAGCGCCGACGTCTGCGCCGGGGTCAGCCGGCTGCCCGTCGGCCCGATCACCACCGGCTCGACCGTCCGACCCGGCTGGACCAGGACCGTCGCCTCCGGAGCGATCCCGTCCGCCAACAGCCGGCCCAGCTGACCCGGATCGGCATCGGACACCCGGACCACCCGGTAGCGGCCGGGCGTCGCGTCGCAGAGCCGTAGCGGTGCCGACCGGACGGGTCACCGCACCGTCGGCGGACGGGATGGGATCGCCGTGCGGATCTGCGCCCGGCTGTCCCGAGCAGTTGGTCGATCCGGGCGATCATGGTGTCGGAGACGGCGTGCTCGAGCCGTTCGGCCTCATCGTGCACCTCGTCCCAGTCGTAGCCCAGAACCGTGACCAGGAAGGTTTCCACCAGCCGGTGCCGGCGGACCATGGCGACCGCGAGCGCGGTGCCGCGGGGGGTGAGGACGACCGGCTGGTAGGGCTGCGTAATCGACCAGACCCTGTGCGGCCAGCCGCTTCACCGTCTCCGAGACGTTCGCTGCAGTGGTCCCGAACCTTGCGGCCAGGGCTTTGCTGCTGATCGGCGGCCCTCCCCATTCGGTCGCCGACCAGATGACCTTCAGATAGTCCTGGGCCACGGCCGTGATGTCCTCGACCCGAACCGGCTCGGCATGCTGTCGGTCATCTGCTGCTCGGTCATCTGCTGCTCGGTCATCTGCTGCTCGGTCATCCGCTCGGCATCCGGGCCGTCAGCCCCGCCCACTGATCGTCAGCACGAGCAGCAGCAGGTTGAGGCCTACGATCAGGGCCACCGCGACCCAGCCGATCACCCGGATCACCGCGCCGTTGACGTAGCGGCCCATCACCGGCCCGGCTCGAGGTCAGCCGGACCAGCGGGATCAGGGCGAACGGGATGCCGAAGCTCAGGACGACCTGGCTGAGCACCAGCGCCCGGGTCGGGTCGACGCCGATGGCCAGCACGATCAGGGCCGGGATCAGGGTGATCACCCGCGGAGCAGCAACGGGACCCGGACGTGCAGCAGCCCGGCCATGATCGTGGCCCCGGCGTAACAGCCGACCGACGTCGAGGCCAGGCCGGAGGCCAGCAGACCGACGCCGAAGACCACGCCGACGCCGGCCCGAGGGCGTGCGGCGATCGCGGCGTGGGCGCCCTCGATGGTGTCGGTTCCCGCGATCGCCGCGCAGGCTGGAGGCGGCCAGCAGCAGCATCGCGATGTTCACCGACCCGGCGATCGACAGGCGACAGCAGCACGTCCAGGCGGGTGGCCCGCAGCAGCCGGGGCGACCCGACGGTGTCCGGCGTCGGCTGCCGTGCCGGTCCCGGGCGAGGGCGGAGTGCAGGTAGATCGCGTGCGGCATCACGGTCGCGCCCGAGCATGCTGGCGGCCAGCAGCACCGTCTCGCTGCCCTCGAACCGCGGGCACGAGCCCCTTCGATCGCCGCCCGCGTCGGACGCCGGGCTGAAGAACAGACCGGCGACGAAGCCGACCGTGATCACCACCAGCAAGCCCGACGACGCACGAACTCGAACGGACGCTGCCCCGCCGCGACTGGACCGCGAGCACGACCATCGAGACCACGCCGACGATCAGGCCGCCGAGCAGCAGCGGCAGCCCGAACAGGATGTGCAGGGCGATCGCGCCGCCGATCACCTCGGCGAGGTCGGTCGCCGCGGCGACCAGCTCGGCCTGCACCCAGAACAGCCAGCCGGGCCCGGCGGGCGCATCCGGTCGCCGAGCAGCTCGGGCAGGACTCCGGCCGATGACCAGACCGAGCTTGGCCGACAGGTACTGCACGAGGACGGCCATCGCGTTGGCGACGACCAGCACCCAGACCAGCAGGTAGCCGTAGCGCGCACCGGCGGTGAGGTTGGCCGCGACGTTGCCGGGGTCGACGTAGGCGATCGCGGCGACGAACGCCGGGCCCAGGAACCAGGCGAGGGAGCGCTTGGCGCTCGAGGCCTGCCCAGTTCGCGCCGCCGTGTCCAGAGTCACCGAAGTTAATCTAGCTTAACTTCGACCGAGACGGGTTGATATCGGAATAAGGGAAAGACACTTCAGGCAACCTCGAACAGCTATTCATCGCGTTCCGCACCGAGAATTGGCCGGCGGCCTAGTTCGGTAGCTGCGCCGAACACTCGGGATGTCTCTGGCTGAAAGCCGGCAAAAAGCGCAACCACAGGTTCAGAATTCACTCCGGTCGGGCTCGGCGTCGCTGGCGAACGCCCCGGGATTCCTCTGATCAGGGGATTCGTGACCGTTCTGAGACGTTCACATGTGGCGGAACCTGTGAGTAACACCTACGCTGAGGCAGGTCTCAGGCGTTCGGGGGAATCGTACTTGAGATATTCCGACGTGATTTGGTGGTCGCACCACCAGTTTCACCCGTACCATCTGTTTCGCAGCTCAGCCCAATCCGTTTGGCTCCTCACTCCGAATCGTGTGGTACCAGAAGGACGCTTGAACCCCCCGGCGCGATGCGAATCGCGTCGCCAGTCGTCCCCGCGGCAGATTCCCCACATTCGTCTCGCAGAGGAGACCGCACTGATGCCGTCGAAGAGCTCGAGCCGCAGCAGGATTGGCCGGCGCCCGAACCCCGCCGGCGCGCGCGCCCGAAGCGGGTCAAGCAGTGGGCGCTGTTCGCCCCGGTGCTGGCCGTGGTCGCGATCGCGCCGTGGTTCGTGCCCTGGCCGCACGCCTCCTCCGCCGCCCCGAGTGACGACCCGTCCTCGATGATCAAGCGCGCGGTCATCGCCGCCAACGGTTCGGCCACCTCGAAGCCGTCGGCACCGACCCAGACCAACGTGAAGGGTGTGACAAGGCGATCACCGCGCTGGGCGTCAAGGGCTACGACTCACCGGTCACCGCCAAGGATCTGTCGGCGGTCAGCGTCAAGCCCGGGCCGTACAAGGCACTCGGGGGGCTGCAGATTCCTGCGATCAAGCTCGACGTGAAGTGGGGCGAAGGCGTCAACTCCGCCACCCTGCTGCACGGCCCCGGTCACTGGCCGGGCACGCCGATGCCGGGCCGGCCGGCAACTCGGTCATCTCCGGGCACCGCAACACCAACACCCAGCCGTTCAAGTACCTCAATCTGCTTCACCCGGGCGACAAGATCATCACCCCGTACGGCAACGAGTCGCCGGTCACCTACAAGGTGACCAAGACGACGATCGTGCCGCAGGCCAAGTACAAGGAGTTCGTCCTGCGCCAGCCCGAGACGGCCCAGCGCCCGCGAGATCACCATGTTCGCCTGTCATCCCGAGGGCAACCCGATCTATCGAATCGTCGTCCAGGCCGTCGCCGATCCGTTGAGCTCGTGACTCGCCGCATCCCACCGTGCTAACCCCCCAAGCATTACCTACAGGAGGTGACACCCACGGCAC
This sequence comes from uncultured Actinomycetota bacterium, assembly GCA_963711185.1. Lineage (GTDB taxonomy): Bacteria > Actinomycetota > Actinomycetes > Propionibacteriales > Propionibacteriaceae > Microlunatus. The sequence continues at coordinate 109,612 of CAVQDD010000019.1, forward strand.
CAGCTAGTTGCTCGATCCCCACAGTGTCGTCCGCGGCTCGCACGAAGCGGGTCCGTTCAAGAAAGCAGAAGACATGACAGAACAAGAGACCGCACCGCGGTGGCGCACGCGGCCCCGGTCGTTTTCGACGGTCAAGCCGGTGATCAAGTTCCGCGACGACCACGCTCGGCGTCGGTTCCTGATGGCCGCTGCGGTGGTCGGTGCAGGGTCCACCCTCGCCGCCGCCGGACTGCACGACCCGTTGGCCTTCGCCGACGACAAGACCAACGATCTCGAGATCCTCAACTACGCGTTGACCCTGGAGTACCTGGAGGCCGACTTCTACAAGCAAGGGCGTCGACGGGTCGATGCTCTCTCCGGGCGGACGCTGGCGTTGATCGAGCCGATCGAGGAGCACGAGCAGGAGCACGTGCCGGGCGTCACCTCGACGATCAAGGCACTCGGCGGCAAGCCGGTCGGCAAGCCGACGTTCAAGTACCCGTCCGGCACGTTCACCTCCCGCACCAAGTTCCTGACCACCGCTTCGGCGTTCGAGGAACTGGGCGTCACGGCCTACCACGGCCAGGTCGCCCGGGTCAAGGAAGCGGACATCCTCGAGGCGGCCGCATCGATCGCCGGGGTCGAGTCACGTCACGCCGCGATCCTCGCCGATCTGCATCGGCGGAAACCCGTTCCCAGCGCCATTCGAGAAGCGAATGACGATGAGACAGGTCCTCGGGACCGCCGGCAAGTTCATCAAGTCGTAGAAGGGAGACCATCATGAATCGACGCGATCTGATCAAGGGCGCGGCCGCCGTCATTCCGGCCGCCATCGCCCTGGACATGCTGGGCAGCAAGTTCGCCTTCGCCGACAGCAACGACTTCAGCGGTCCGCTGGACGTCCTGAACTACGCCCTGACCCTGGAGTACCTCGAGGCGGCGTTCTACACCCAGGGCAACGGGCACAACCTGTTGTCCGGCAAGGCCGAGCGTTACCTCAAGACCATCCAGAGCGACGAGGAAACGCACGTCGCCGCACTGAAGTCGACGATCAAGAGCCTGGGCGGCAACGCCGTCCCGGCTCCCGAGGTCGACTTCGGCAGCGCGTTCAAGTCCAAGAACAGCTACCTGACGACGGCCTACACCTTCGAGAACCTGGGCGTCCAGGCCTACCTCGGGGCGGCTCCGTCGCTGTTCAAGGAGAAGGCACTGCTGACCGCTGCGGCCAGCATCTTCGGGGTGGAGGCTCGGCACGCGGCGATCATCGCCAACCTGCAGGACCGCACCCCCGAGGGCGGCGTCTACAAGGGGCCGTTCGAGACCCCGGCCAACAAGAGCACCGTGCTCGCGGCGGCCGGACCGTTCATCGTCTCGGCTCAGACTCTCTGAGTCCGGCGCTCTGAGGCCGGCTCTTCAGCGCCGGTCGTCAGCACTGACGCCCGGGTTCCGGTCGGCACACCCCACCTCGGTGTGCCGGTCCGAGCCCGGGCGTCAGTGCGTTCAGCCGCGTCGCTGCCCGGCCCGCCAGAGGCCTAGGACTCGGTGGGACCAACCGATCAGCGGTCAGCGGTCGCCCCTCGTCGGCCCAGGCGTGCAGACCACCGTCGAGATTGACCGCCTGGCGACCCTGATCGATCAGATAGGCCGTGGCCTGGGCCGACCGTCGACCGGAAGCGCAGACCACGACCGCCGGGTCCGGGATCTCGTCGAGTCGCTCCATCACCTGATCCAGCGGGACATGCTGCGAACCCTCGATCCGACCGTCTGCCCACTCGGCGTCGGTTCGGACGTCGACCACCGTCCAGCCGTCCTGCGTCCGGCGGGGTCACCTCGGAAGGGTCGATCGAGGGCAGCTCATCGGTCGTCCGGTCATCGCTCATGCCGACCAACCTACTCAACGGCGGCAGACCGCGTGCCGACACCGGGCCGGCCGACCGGCTCAGGCCCTGATCTTGAACGGGGTGGCCGCCGGCTGCTCGGCGGGCAGCACCCACGCGTCGACTGATGTGGACGTCCTCGGCCCGTTGCGCCTGCGGCCGACCGTCGTAGGTCTCCTGGAACTGCAGATCGAAGCGCTGGCCGACCCAGTTGTCGGGTCCGTCGGATCCCCAGTCGATCCGCGGCCGGACCACCTTCAGCACGCACGAATCGGTATCGGAACCGCCACCGAGGTGGCCACCGACGTTGCCCGGCCCCGTAGCTGACCGGCTGGGTCGCGTCGTAGTTGTTCTGGTAATTGCAGATCAGCGTGCAGTCGGTCCAGGTGAAGGTCCCCCGGCACTTCTCCAGATTCCAGGCCGAACCGCCGTAGCCCCAGCCCTGCACCGGGTCGTAGTCGGCCACCCCACCGGACGATCCGGAGCCGTTGAACTCCGAGCGGACCCGGATGGCGGTGCCGTTGGTCACCTCGTACCAGACCGGCATGCCGGCGATGGCGTGGTGGAAGTAGCAGTCGGCGACGACATGGTCGGCTCCCACCGCCGGTCATGAACGGGGAGGACCCGACCCGCTTGCCGGTGCTGTCGCGGCAGTCGACCTCACAGTGCCGGACGACCATCCGGTCGCCGCTGCCACCCAACGACCCGGCCTCGCCGCCCGGGCTGTTGCGGAAGCCGCGGTGCGCGCCGAGCATGCGAGAGCCGCTCGAAGGAGCTGTCGTGGGAGGACGGGGCGTAGACGAAGTAGTGGTAGGCCATGCCGCCGAAGTCGCGGCCGGTGGCCACCAGATTGCCGAAGTAGCCCCGCGCCCGGGACACCCCGATCACCTTGGTGGAACAGCCACCGTCGGACTTGCGCTGCGGACCCCGGCTGAACGAGCTCGTCCGAGGTCTCCAGCCGGGTGCCGGGGCCCATCCCGACCAGCCCGACCGGCAGCCGGGTCATCTCGTCCCACAGCTCGGCTTCGGTCGTCTCGCCCCACGGGGCGTCGGCCCGGAAGCGTTGGAAGCCCTTCGAGCTGTCGACCAGATAGGGCTCGGTCGCTTCCGGCAGCACCAGCAGCTCACGCTCATTCAAGGTGGCGGCGACCTCGTTGAGCGAGGCACCGCCCGGGCTGGCCGAGGGCCAGGGGACGAGGGTGACGTCGGCCGGAATCCGTCCCAGCAGCCCCTTGGGGTTGCCGATCATGGCCCGCAGCGCGTCGAGATCGGTGATGCCGACCGGGCCGTAGGACTCCTTCGGCAACGCCGGCGGCGGGTTGCCTCTCGGGGCGGACACCGATCGTCCAGCTACCGCCGCACCACCACCGACCACGACCGCCGCTCCACCACCGATCAGCAACCGCCGACCGAACCGGCGTTTCTGCTTCGCCGGATCGGGGCCCGGCTGCGTTTCGTCCTCGTCGTAGCCCACGGTGGAATTCGGAGCGGACGGCCGACCCGACGGGTGTCCGGACCGCACCGTCACGTCGGCATGACCTCAGCCCTACTTCAGCAGCCGGGACAGCCGGCGGTCGGCCAGCTTCTTGCCACCGGTCTGACAGGTCGGGCAGTACTGCAGCGAGGAGTCGGCGAAGGAGACCTCGGCGATGGTGTCGCCACACACCGGACAGCTCTGCCCGGTCCGCCCGTGCACCCGCATACCGGACTTCTTCTCCCCCTTGAGGTCCTTGGCCGCCAGCCCTTCGGATCGGGCGATGGCGGCGGCGAGCTCCTCCTTGATGGCCAGGTACAGAGTCGCGCGTTCTTCCTCACTGAGGGCGTTGGCCGGCTTGAACGGACTGAGCCGGGCCACGTGCAGGATCTCGTCGGAGTAGGCGTTGCCGATTCCGGCGATCGTCTTCTGATCCTTCAGCACTCCCTTCAGCTGGGATCGGCCGGCTGCGTCCAGCAGACCGTTCAGGGTGTCGGCGTCGAAGTCGGCGGCCAGCGGGTCCGGACCGAGGGTGGCCACGTGCGGGATCTCCTGCGGATCGTTGACCACATAGATCGCCAGCTTGCGCTGGGTACCGGCCTCGGTCAGGTCGAACCCGGAGTCGTCCTCGAGGCGTAGCCGGAAGGCCAGTGGGCCGCGTCCGGGCTTCGCCGGCGCGGCCGGCAATTCGTCCTTCCAACGCAGCCAGCCGGCTCGGGCCAGGTGGAAGACCAGGTGCAATCCCTGGGCGGAGACGTCGATGAACTTGCCCCGCCGGGTGACCTCGTCGATCTCCAGACCGTGCAGCGCGGTGAGCGGCGGCGCGTAGGTCTTCAGCGCGCTGAACGCGGCCAATTCGGCCCGCGCGATGGTCTTGCCGACGCAGCGACCGGTCAGGAACCGGGCCAGCGACTCCACCTCCGGCATCTCGGGCATGAGGCCATTATTGTCGCGGCGGCGCCGAACGGGGTGCCGGAGCGGAATCAGATTCGGATATCGACTCGGCTCCAGTCGGGAGCGGGTAGGGCCAGTGCGGGTCGAAGCGCCTCCAGATAGGCCGACCGACCGACCTCCACCGCGCCCATGCTGCGCAGGTGCCCGGTGAGCCACTGGACGTCGAGCAGGCGGGCCCGGCCGTCGGCGCGCAGCCGCTCGACCAGGGCCAGCAACGCCACCTTCGATGCGTCCCGTCCGATGTCGGGCCGGTGGAACATCGACTCGCCGGCGAACAGACCGCCGAGGCCGATCCCGTACAGCCCGCCGGCCAACTGTCCGTCCTCGGTCCAGGTCTCGACCGAGTGGGCCAGACCGCGACCGTGCAATTCGGTGTAGACCCGGGCGATCCGGCCGTCGATCCAGCCGCCGGGGCGGTGCGGGTCGGCGCAGGCTTCCAACACCTGGACGAAGGCGGTGTCCACGCTGACCCGGAAGTGCTTGGCCGACTGGCGCAGCGAACGCGTCACCCGGAGCCCGTCCAGCGGCAGGATCGCCCGGTCGACCGGGGCGAACCAGCCCATCAGCCAGCGGCCACGGAAACTGCCCTGCGGCATCGGGAACACCCCGGCCCGGTAGGCGGCCAGCACCAGCTCGGCGTCGAACTCCTCCGAGACGGCGATCATGTCGCTCTGCGGCCACCGCGCCGGCGGGCCGAACATCGACGCTGCCACAGCCGTCGAGTGTGGCACGGCAGCCCCGACCTGCGAACCGGCACGGGGTCTTCCGGGACGGACCAGGGTTGTGGGCGGGTGACCGGCCGGGTCACGACACGTACGCTGGAACGGCCGGGCGGGTACGCAGCAGGCAGCAAGGGAACGGCAGCCAGTCAACGGCAGCCAATCAGGAGGATCCGATGGCGTCAGCGCGCGAGATGGGCAAGGCGGTCGTCCGCGGGCTCGGACCGGTCGCGACCCGGGTCGGCCCGCAGGCCGCCGGCGGGGTGTTGCGCCGGGTGATCGAGTTGGCCATCGACGGCTACGGCAAGTTCCCAGCGCGCGGACGGTGGCGGCCCGGCAGCTGGACGGCACGGCGGCTCGGTCGACGACGCGATCGAAGGCCTGATCGACCACCACGTCCGACTCGCCTCCGCCCAGGGTTTCGTCACCAACCTCGGCGGTCTGCCTGCGCTGCCGGTCTCGATCCCGGCCAACCTGACCGGCGTCGCCGTGGTCCAGGTCCGGATGATCGCCGCCATCGCCCATCTCCGCGGCTACGACATCGACGACGGCCGGGTCCGGACCGCGATGGTGATGTGTCTGCTCGGCGGCGAACAGGTGGGCAAGCGAATCGCCCTGGGCAAGCTGCCGACCTCACCGATGGTGATCGCCACCGCGCCGATGTTCGACCCCGAACTGGACGCCGCAGGTCGCCCAGGAGGTGGTCGCCGACCTGCTCGCCCGGGTCAGCGGCAAGCGGGCCGCGCTGATGATCACCAAGCGGGTGCCGCTGATCGGCGGCGGCGTCGGGCGCCGTCCTGGACGGCATCGCCACCCACCAGATCGGCAAGTACGCCAAGGGTGAACTGGTTCGGCGCCGCGCCATCCTGAGCTGACGGTCAACCCAGCTCCGGAGTGCAGGCTCAGACGAACCCGACGGCAGGGTCAGTCGGCGATCCGGCGGAAGGCCGACAGCGGCATCAGCCGCAGCGGCATGGCCAGCAGGCCCCACGGGACGGCCGGTACGTAAGCCTCGGGCAGCTCGGCCTCGATGGCCTCGACGACGAGTTCGGTGCCCGGCTCGAGCTCCAGGGCCCACTTCTTCTTGGCGTCGCGGCGGTTGATCGCGGTGTGGATGTAGCCCGGATGGACGGCGGAGACGGCAATTGGTGAACCCCACAGCTCCGAGCGCAGCCCCTCGGCCAAGGCGCTGACGGCGGCCTTGCTGGAGGCGTAGCTGGTCCGGGCGCCGCTCATCCCCCGAAGCGCCGCGACCGAGGAGATACAGACGAAGTGACCGGCCCCGGCGGCCCGGAAGATCTCGATCGCCTTCTCGGCCTGGTTCAGGGCGCCGACGGCGTTGGTCTGCAGGGTGGCCCGATTGGCCCAGCCGTAGCCCGTGCCGATCGGTGCCCCCTTGCCGATGCCGGCGTTGGCCACCACCCGGTCGAGCCCGCCCAGGTCGGCCGCGGCCGCTGCGAAGACGAAGTCGACGGCGCCCGGATCGTTGACGTCGAGTTGGTAGACCTCGACCCGGAGACCCGGATGGGCGGTCAGCAGTTCGTCCCGGAGCTGGTCGAGCTCGGGCCGACGTCGGGCGCAGAGCGCCAGATCGCGTCCGTCCGCAGCCCAGATCCGGGCCATCTGGGCGCCCAGACCAGAAGATGCCCCGGTGATCAGAATGCGCTGCCGTCGGCGGCGTTCGGGCTGACCGGCGCGCTGCCAGCGCCTCGCCAACCGGCGCAGATCGAGCGGCCAGACCGTCTTGGCGGTGATGGTCATGTCCGGTCGGCCGATGCTGTCCTCATCGGGCAAACCTAATCCGATCGGAGATTCGGCGGCCGGGGGAAAGCATCCCGAGACGTGGAACGGCCCGGTCCGGACAGCCGCTGTTCGCGATTGCCCGGACCGGGCCGAGCGGTGCGCCCGTCCCCCCGAACGGGGCGCAACCTCTGTGCTGACCGAGTCCGCCTCACCCCAGGAGGCGGCACTTGGGTCAGCTGTTCTGGGCTTCCCAGGTGAGGCCGATGGCGGCGGTGCCGCCCTGGGTGGAGTCCGGTGCGCTGGCCGAGAGGGTGTAGGTGAACTTGTAGACCTTGGTCTCTGAGCCGCTGCCGGTCGGTGTCCAGTCACCGAGGCCGTTGGAGAAGTTGGTTTTGGCGGCGAAGTTGGTCAGCGTGTCGTTGAACAAGGTGCCGTTGCTGCTTTGGGCGGTGAAACCGGTGCAGGAGCCGAAGCTGCCGCCGGTGCCTTGTTCGACCTTGAGGTTGATCGAGCCGGCGAGGGCGTTGGTGGTGGAGTAGTTGGTGCCGTACAGCTTGACGGCCGAGGCGAGGCTGCCGGTGGAGGTGACGGCGATGCACTTGGCGCCGGTGGCGCCGGGTTTGAGGTTGGCGGCTGAGAACAGGGCGCTGCTGGAGTCGTCATCGCTCAGGTTCACCGTGCCGGAGGTCCAGTTGCTGGTCGGGTTGACCGTGGTCGCGGAGTAGGCGGAGTAGGAGGCCTGGGCGACGATCGCCCCGGAGGCCAGCAGCGCGGCCGGCACGGCGGCCCACTTCAACACGGTGGCGGTGCGGCTGGCGGTACGAGTGGCGGTGCCAGTGGCGGTGCGAGGGGCGGTGCGAGGGGCGGTGCGGGACATTCTGACTCCTGGTTCGAGGTGCCGCGGATCGGCAGGGGGGTTGCTGTTCTGGTTCTGTGCACCGGATCTCGGTTGATCTCCGCCGCTAAAGACAATTGAAGGGTCAACAACTCAGGGACGAGGCGGTTACGGGTCAGGTGGTCCCAAAGATCCGCCGAAGCCCTCCCGGGATTCTGTGGATGCTCAAGAGATGCTCTGGAATCAACGGATATCTCCGCCTGGCCGTCGACCGGAAGTCGACGGAGATATCGCCGCGGACGCAACGGACGCCGACGAGGGACAATGACTCCATGCCCCCCGCCGAGCTGAATGCCGCCCACGGCACCCAGCCGCCGGCATCCCCTCACTCCCCGACCACCGCCGAGTCGACCGGGGAATGCGGGACCACCGGCAAATCCGGGGCCACCGGCGAATCGGGAACCACCGCGGATCAGGTGCCCACCCGCGCTGTCGGCAGCACCGGCTGGCCCCGACTGCTGATCGCGACCGCAGCGCGAGCGGTCCTGGGCACGCTGGCCGCTCTGCTGCTCTGGGCAGGGTTGCCGATGCTGCTCGGCTGGCACACCACGACGGTGCTGACCGGTTCGATGCAACCGCGGCTGCTGGTCGGCGACGTCGCCGTCTCCCGTCCGGTCGCGCCGAGCGCGCTCCGGGTCGACCAGGTGATCCTGTTCGCCGATCCCGATCACCCCGGGCGACTGCGACTGCACCGTTTCGTCGCGGTGAACGGATCCGGGGAGTTGATCACCCGCGGTGACGCCAACCCGGCCGACGACTCGACACCGATCGAGGCGTCCGCGGTGCGCGGGGTCGCAACCCTGCGGATCCCCTACGTCGGCGCCCCGCGGGTCTGGGTCCAGGAGCACCAATGGGGCCGGCTGGCGTTGACCGCCGCCGGGTTGGTCGCGCTGATCGCCCTGAGCCGCCTGGACCGGATAGGCCCTCCGACAGCCGCGGAACCGGAGCCGGCCGAACCGCAGACCGCCCAACCGCAGACGGCCCAACCGCAGCCCACCGAACCGCAGCCCACCGAACCGCAGCCGGCCGAACCGGAAGCCACCGATCCGCAGCCGGCCGGACGGCCAGGACCGCGTCGGAACCGGCTCATCTGGTGGGTCGGCGTCCCGTTGCTGGCCGCCGCGCTGGTCGCCACCGCGATCACCCAGGTGGCGTCCTACTCGACGTTCAGCGACACCACGACGAACAGGGGCAACAGTCTGAGCGCCGCTTCCTATTACCGCTGCGCCAACGCGATCACCGACGACGTGCCGCAGATCTGGTATCGGCTGGACGACACGTCCGGCACCAACGCTGTCGACAGCTCGGGCAACAACCGGCCCGCCACCTATCGGGGCGGCTACACCCTCGGCGCAACGCGGGCCTGCAAGAACGACAGCGGCACCGCCGTCACCCTCAACGGCACCACCGGTTATCTCAGCTCGACCCAGGCCTTCACCATCCCGACCACGCTGACGGAAGAGACCTGGTTCAGGTCCAGCAGCACCAAGGGCGGTCTGCTGGTCGGGTTGGGCAATGCCCAGACCGGCGCCTCGACAACGGCCGACCGTCAGCTCTACCTGACCGACGCGGGCAAGGTGAGTTTCTCGGTGTCGACCGGAGGGACGGCAAAGACGATCACCAGCACCAAGACCTACAACGATGGCGCCTGGCACCACGCCGCCGCCACCCTGTCCGGCAGCGGCACGATCCTTTACCTCGACGGCGTCCAGGTCGCCTCGTCCTCGAGTGCCACCTCGGGTGCCAGTTACAGCGGCTACATCCGGATCGGTTACGACAACCTGAGCGGTTGGTCCGACGCCCCGAGCAGCCCTTTCTTGGCCGGCCGCCTGGACGACGTCGCCCTCTACAGCACAGTCCTCAGCGCCGCCGACGTCGCCAGCCATTACAACGCGGCCGGCTGATCTCTATGGCTGCGCCGACTCCGCCGGTGGTCCTGGTCGAGGTCAACGAGCCGACGTTGGAGCTGCTGGTGACGGCGGCGACCACCGATGCGGCCGCCGACGAGGTCACCCCGCCGATCACCGACGGCGACCACTGGACCGCGGCCCGGGTGGAATGGCTGCGCAGGTATCACCGGGACCGGCGTTCCGGGTTGGCCGGTCCACTCGCCGAAGCCAGCTGGGCGGTGTGGTCGGCCGGACGGGTGGTCGGGGCGGTCCGGCTCGCGCGGGTGGCCGACCGGGTGCCGTTCGCAGTGGAGACGGGGCTCTGGCTGGTCCGGAGCTCTCGCGGGCAGGGCCTCGGCGTCGCGGCGCTGCGGGCGGTGCTGGCCCGGGGCCGAGGACGCCGGAGTCGATACGGTACGGGCGACCACCACGTCGTCGAATGCGGCTGCGCAGGCCGTCCTCCGCCGGCTCGGCTTCCGGCTGGCTCCCGGTGCCGAGGACCAAACCGTGGAGGCATCTCTCGACAAACTGCCGCACGCGTGACGTGTTGTGACTCACACCAGAAAGCGGGCGTGCGAGGGATCGAACCGACCTCTCCGCTGACGCCTTGCGGGCCGAACCCACCCCTGACCGCACGTGCACCTCCCGCCCGCGTTCTGGCTCCTGGCCCCCGCAGGTGTACGTGAGGAGCCTCAAGTCGGCGAATCGGGGCGGTTGAGAGGGAGGGACGATGTGAGCGAGGTCGCCTTGCGCGGGCGGCGGCTGCGGGGTTAGGTTAGTCAGGCCTTACTTTGGCATGCCTCACCTCACCGAGGCAGGTTGACCGGGGCGCTCATCACTCCGCAGCCACTCCGCCGCAGTCGACGAATCGAGATCACGATGCTCGCGAACTTCTTGATCGGCCTACGCGAGGGCCTGGAAGCCTCGCTGGTCGTCAGCATCCTGGTCGCCTATCTGGTCAAGAGCGACCGACGACAGCTGTTGCCGCGGATCTGGGCCGGCGTCGTCGGTCGCCTGGTCGTCTCGCTCGGTTTCGGTGCGGCGCTGACCTGGGGACCCCAGGGCCTGACCTTCGAGGCCCAGGAGGGATCGGTGGTTCGCTGTCCATCCTCGCGGTCGGCTTCGTCACCTGGATGATCTTCTGGATGGCCAAGGCCGCCCGGTCGATCTCCGGTGAGCTGCGGTCCCAGATCGACAAAGCCGCCGAGGGTGCGCGCTGGTCACTGGCCGTCGTCGCCTTGCTCGCCGTCGGCCGTGAAGGGCTGGAGACCGCACTGTTCCTGTGGGCGGCCACCCAGGCCAGCACGTCGGTCGGCAACTCCAGCGCGACGCCCGATGATCGGCGCTGCACTCGGACTGCTCGATCGCCGTCGTCCTCGGCTATCTGATGTACCGCGGGGCGCTCAAGATCAACTTGAGCAAGTTCTTCACCTGGACCGGCTATTTCCTGATCGTGGTCGCGGCCGGGGTGCTGTCCTACGGCGTCCACGACCTGCAGGAGGCCGGAATCCTGCCCGGGCTGAACACGCCTGGCCTTCGACGTCTCGACCATCGTGCCGCCGGACTCCTGGTACGGCACCCTGCTCAAGGGCGTCTTCAACTTCACCCCGGCCACCACCGTGCTGCAACTGATCGTCTGGACTGCTCTATCTCGTTCCGGTGCTGATCATCTTCATCCGCCGCACCCACCGCCAGCGGCCCGACCGGCCACCGCGCGCTCGACCACTGCTCCGGCCAACAGCCGCAGCACCGCGAACACCGTCACCACTGGAGGTCGTCCGTGAGCCACGTCATCTCACCGCTCGACTCCCGTCGCTCTCGGTCTGGTCGCGCTGGCCCTGCCGTTGCTGTCGGCCTGCACCGACAACGCGAAGCCGGCCAGCGGGGACGACAGCGGCAATCCGCGACTCGATCGCCGTGGACGCCACCGACACCAGCTGCTCACTCTCGTCGGCCCAGGCCCCGTCCGGGACACTGCACTTCACGGTGAAGAACACCGGCAGCAAGGTGACCGAGTTCTATCTGCTGGCCTCCGACGGGCTGCGGATCCTCGGAGAGGTGGAGAACATCGGGCCAGGACTGGCCCGGGATCTGGTGCTGTCCGCGCCGCCCGGCTCGTACGTGACGGCGTGCAAGCCCGGCATGGTGGGCGACGGCATCCGGAACCAGTTCGCGGTCTCGAACTCCGGCGAACCGAGCGAGGCGAGTGCCGACGAGCAACAGCTGATCACCCAGGCGACGACCGGTTACGCCAGCTACGTCAAGGATCAGACCGAGCAGCTGCTGAGCGACACCGAGGACTTCGTCAACGCCTACGAGAGCGGCGACGACGCCAAGGCCCGCGCGCTGTATCCGACCGCTCGGATGCACTACGAGCGGATCGAGCCGGTGGCTGAGTCGTTCGGCGATCTCGACCCGAAGCTCGATCTGCGTCAGGCCGATCTGGAAGCCGGGCCAGAAGTGGACCGGTTGGCACCGGATCGAGAAGGACCTGTGGCCGCAACGGGATCGCGAGCTACACCCGGCTGACCAGCGCCGAACGCAAGACCTACGGCCAGGATCTGCTGACCAACACCAAGACGCTCTACACCCGGACCCGTGCGCTGAACTTCACCGTCGACCAGATCGCCAACGGCTCCTCCGGCCTGCTGGACGAGGTGGCCAAGTCGAAGGTGACCGGCGAGGAGGAGTACTGGTCGCACACCGATCTCTACGACTTCCAGGCCAACGTCGACGGCGCCCGGGTCGCCTGGCAGGACCTGGAACCCGTGCTGGAGAAGAGGAATCCGACCCTGAACAGCCAGATCACGCTCGGTTCACCGCACTGCAGAAGCTGCTGGATGCGCAGAAGCTCGGCAATGGCTGGAAGCTCTACGGACAGAGTCTCCAAGACCGACGTCAGGCAGCTGAGCGATGCGGTGAACGCACTGGCCGAGCCGGTCTCCAAAATGGCCGCCGCCGTTCTGTGATGGGAGAGTCGAGCGGCGTCGAGCAACAGCCGAGGTCGAACGTGAACGGGTGAAGCCGGCCGGGGCCGGCGGCATCTCACGCCGAGGCCTGCTCGGCGCAGCCGGCGTCGGCGTGGTCGGGCTGGGGGCCGGTATCGCCGGCACTGTCGCCGTCGAGCACCAGCGGACGAGCGGATCGGCCGGCCCGGGCTCGGCGACACCGGGGTGATCGCCGCCAGTTATCCCTTCTACGGCGAGCAAACAAGCCGGCATCGTCACCCCGGCCCAGGATCGCCTGCACTTCGCCGCGTTCGACCTGACCAGCGGGGCGACCCGGGCGCGACCTGGTCGACGCTGCTGAAGCAGTGGAACGGCCGCGGCGGCCCGGATGACCCAGGGCCTGGGCGCCGGTCCGATCGGCCCGACGTCGGGCAACTACGCAGGCCCCGCCGGACGACAGCGGTGAGGCGATCGGGCTACCGCCGTCCGGGCTGACCATCACCTTCGGCTTCGGCCCCTCGCTGTTCCGCGACTGCCACCGGCAGGGACCGGTTCGCGTCTCGCCGCCCGGCAGCCGGCGGCACTTGACGGACGCTGCCGCAGTTTCCCGGCGACAACCTGGACGCCGCCCGCAGCAACGGCGATCTCTGCATCCAGGCCTGCGCCGAGGATCCGCAGGTCGCCGTGCACGCGATCCGGAATCTGGCCCGGATCGGCTTCGGTACCGTCTCGGTCCGTTGGTCCCAGCTCGGCTTCGGCCGGACGTCCTCGACCTCGACCGGGCAGGCGACCCCGCGCAACCTGTTCGGCTTCAAGGACGGCACCGCCAACGTCAAGGCCGAGGAGACGACGGCCGTGGACAGCGACGTCTGGGTGCCGACCGGTGCCGAGCCGGCGGCGGCCTGGCTGGACGGCGGCTCGTATCTGGTAGCCCGCCGGATCAACATGGACATCGAGGTGTGGGACCGGCAATCGCTGCAGGAGCAGGAAACCGTGATCGGACGGACGAAGGCCGAAGGGGCGCCGCTGTCCGGCGGCACCGAGTTCAGCGATCCGAATTTCACCCTGCAAGGGCCAGGGCGGCGTGCCGCTGATCGCCAAGACGGCTCGCACGTCCGGATGGCGCATCCGACCTTCAACCACGGCGTCCAGATGTTGCGTCGTGGCTACAACTTCGTCGACGGCAGTACCGGCTTGGGTCGCCTCGACGCCGGGCTGTTCTTCCTGGCCTACGTCAGCGACCCGCGAACCCACTACATCCCGGTGCAGAACGCGGTTGCCCGGGACGGCATGGCCGAATACGTCCAACACACCGGCTCGGCGCTGTTCGCCGATCCCGCCGGGCATCCGACAGGGCGAGTACGTCGGTGCAGGCCCTGTTCGGCTGAGCAGTTTCAGGGGCAGGTCGAGCGGTCAGGTGCGGAGCGGCAAGCACCGGGAACGGCGAGCTGCAGCCAGCTCGGGCGGTCGACTGACCTCGACCGACCCGACCCATTTGACCCACCAGAAGCCGCGACGTCCCGGCGCGACCAGCCGGACCGGGCCGCCGTTGCCGGCGCTCAACGGCTGGCCCTGGCAGGCCACCGCCAACCAGAGCCGATCGGCTGCCGCCAGCGGGAACGTCCGGGTGTAGCCGGTCACGCTGCGCACCACCAGGCTCTGTTCCGAACCGATTGTCGGCGTCGCTGAACTCACCGGCGGGATCGGACGGGGACAGGCGCAGCAGGTCGGCCAGCGAGTGACCACTCCAGGTCGCGTCGGCGTACCAGCCGCTGGTGCAGTCGAGCCGGGCTGCGAACCGGCTGCGCCCCGATCGAGGTCAAGCTCGGCGACGCCGATCGATCGACCGGGCAGCGTGATCCGATGCTCGTCGGCGTCGATGTCGGGCACCCGATCGAGCAACCAGATGGTCGCGGGAATCGCGTCGGGCGCGGCTCCACCCGGCCGGCCGGGATCGATCGGGCGTGACCCGGTTGCGGCCGGTCGACGAGCCGTGCCGCCGGTCAGCTGGGCGGCCCCGGTCAGCAGCACCACCCCGGCTCCAGCGCCGACCAGGCCGACGCCGGTCTGCAGCAGCCGACGTCGGGCGAGATCGATTCGCCGCAACCGTTGCCGTCGGTGCCGGACGACGTGCCAGATCAGCGCCACCACACCGACCAGCGCCGAGCCGACGTGCAGCTGGATCGGGCTCAGCCCGAAGACCACGACGTAGCCGGCGAACAGCTGCAGGAAGCCCGAGCCGAAGCAGATCAGCGCGAGGGTGAGCAACACCCAGCTCATCGGACGGATCGTCCTGGCCCGCCGGACGATGGCGTATTTCCACGGCGTCAGCACCAGCAGGCTGATCGCGAACAGCCCGTGGACGCCGGCGCCCAGCACCGCCGGAACCCCACGCGCGGTGGCGAACGCGACCCACCCGGTGACGAAGGCGGCGATCAGCAGCCACCGCAGGGCGACGTTGGTCCGGCGGCCGGCCCGCGCGAACGCAGAGCGGCGCGTCCCGCTCCGCGCGTCCTGGGGTCGACCCGTCACGATCCCTATTCTGGCTCGCCCGCCGAGCCGGCGGGCCGGTTGCGACTCAGACGGACACCACGCTCGGCACCTGACGTTTCGGCCGAACACCCCGGCCGTGTGGGACTCGGCGGATGCCCTTGCCGAGCCAGGGGGCGAGGAAGTGCACCGCCCAATCGACGTCGCCGGCGATCTTCGCGCCCACCCGCTCGGCGGCCGGCTCCGGCGGCAGCGGTTCGCGCCAGCTCTCATCCGAACCGGGCACCCCGAGCCGCCAGGCCAGCGCCGCCGCGATCCGCCGGTGTCCCAGTGTGTTGGCGTGCAGTTTGTCGGGCGCCCAGAGCCGCGGGTCGATGGCCACCGGGTGAGGCGCGAAATCCATCACCACGGCACCGGTGGCCCGGGCGGCAGCTCGGATGACGTCGTTCAGGATCACCATCCGGTCCGCGAACGCGCGACCCAGTGGACTGATCGTGGTGGGGTCGGGAACGGTGAAGGTGAGGACGGTCGCCCCCTGGTCGGCGGCCGCGCCGAACATGGCCTCGAAGTCGGCAGCCAGTGCCCCGAAGCTCGGCCTCGGGCTGATCACGTCGTTCACCCCGCCGACGATGGTCATCAGGTCGGGTCGCATGGCCAGCGCCGGTTCGAGCTGGGAGGCCCGGATCTCGTGCAGCCGCAACCCGCGGATGGCGATGTTCGCATATTCCAGCGGGCCGGACTGAGCCTGCGCCAGCAGCACGGCCAGCCGGTCGGCCCAGCCGAGATAACCGCCGCGGCCGTCCGGATCGTCGAGACCTTCGGTGGCCGAATCCCCGATCGCCACATAGCGTCCGAATGCTTCCATGATGTGATTTTCTCTCCTGGTCCCTCGGCTCCGAATGAGGGGTGGATGGTGACGAAAACCCGGCGGCGGTTGGACGCCGGTGAGACGATGAGGCCAGTTCAGCGGAGCCGAACCCGGAGGTGCGACAGGTCATGAGGACGAGGTCGGCCGCCGCACCGAACCGGAACCGCGACGTCGAGTTCCTCACCTTCCTCCGCCATTACCGGGCCAAGCTGGTCGGGGCCGCCTTCTTGATCCACGGCGACGCCCGCCAGGCCGAACGGTTGGTCGAGCATGCGGTGGCGATCGGCTACGGCCACGGCGAGCGGTTCCTGACCATCGCGGCCGAACAGCTGGCCCGGACGGAACCCCGTGGGTTACGACTCGCCTGGGAGCCCCGGGCCCGGATCGAGCTCATCGACGCCGACGCCGGCACCGGCACCGGCACCGGCACCGGCGCACGAATTGGCCCGGGCCCGATCAACGCCTCGGTGCCGATTGTGCTCGCCCGGCTGGACCGGTTGAGCCGCGAGTCCCGCACCGCGCTCGTACTCTGCCGTTATCTGGGTCTGTCGACCACCGGGGTCGCCGAGCTGTTGGGACTCAACCCGGCCGAGGTCGACGCCCTGGTCTCGCGGGCGCTGTTGACGCTGAGCGATCTCGGCAGTCCGGGTGCGGGCGGTGCGGTGACCATGATGGAGTCGATTGTCCCCCCGACGGGCGACGTCGAGACCGCAGCGTTCACCGATCTCCGCCACGGCCGTCAGCTGATCCGGCGACGTCGGGCCCGCGCTTCGGTGGTCGCGGTTGCGGCCGCGGTGGTGCTGTTGCTGATCGGGGTGGCCGTCTGGCCCGACCCGGTGACCGTCGTCCAGGTCAACGCACCACCCCCGGGCGCCGCCTCTTCCACCCCGACCGCCGCCGCACTCTGTACCAACCCCAAGGTCCTCACCTGCCGGGTCGGGATCACCCGTGATTGGCGCTACCGGATGGCGGCGATCGTCACCGACAAGCTGGATCCGAAGGGCAGCTACTTCTCGGGTTACTCCTACGGCTACGACGCTCGCTACGACAGTGACGCCCTGTGGCAGGACAAGGGTGGCGCCTTGGGGCTGGACGTGTTCAACGCCGGCAAGGGCTCGACCGACGTCTTCGTCCAGATCGCCACCTCGCGGCAGAAGGCGGTGCGCTGCGGGGTGCTGACCAAGCAGAAGTGCATCCGCCAACAGATGATGGACTTCAACTTCTTCACCATGACCGAGACCTCGGATTCCCGGCAGGGCGTCGAGGTGCAGTACCGACCGGCCGGGACGTACGTGGTCACCATCGTGGTCCGGGACCCGACCAAGGGCACCCCCCTGGTGGTCGACCGGGGCGCAGTGCTCGAGCTGATCCAGGATCCGCGGTTCGTGCTGCCGAAGATCTGAATCACTCCGACCCGCCGCCGGCCTCAGACCGGCAGGTGCAGGCGTGCCGGACGGCCGACCACCGGGGTGCGGGGTCTTCTTGATCTTGGCCCCAACAGTCTTCTCGGCCGATCGTTCAGGTGCCGGGATCTCCATCACCGTGGGCACGATGGCCAGCAGAGCGACGATGACGATGCCGACGACCGAACCGACGGTGATGAAGAGCTGTGTGATGTCCATGGGTCAAGAATCCGCGCACAGGCCGTGCCGGACATCGGGCCGGAGTATGTGTTTGCTGTGTCCCCGGTCTCGGCCTCGACCGCTCGGTTAGGACCGGGGTCGTAGTCGGGACTCAGAGCAATCGGCGATAGCCGCGATGGACGCTGGCGGCCACCAGAGCAGCTAGCACCGCCTTCACCACATCACCGGGAAGGTAGATGTAGGCCAGGAAGGCGGCCTTGGACACCGCTACGCCGGTCACGGCGGCGGTCCAGGGCACGCCGAAGGCGTAGACCACCCCGATCCCGCCGACGACGCAGGCCAGCCCGATGGCTACGGTCCGCGCCACGGTCGCCCTGATCCGCACCGCCCAGAACTTCACCAGCAGGCCGACGACGAAAGCCCCGGCGATCCAGCCGATCAGGTAGCCACCGGTGGGGCCGAACAGGACTCCGAAGCCGCCGCGACCGCCGGAGAGGATCGGCAGCCCGGCCAGGGCCAGCACCACCACCACTGCGGCCGCCAGCAGGCCGCGGACCGGACCGAGCAACGCCCCGGCCAGCATCACCCCCATGCTCTGCAGGGTGATCGGTACCCCGAGCGTCCCGACGGGAATCGGCGGCACGATGCCCAGCGCGGCGATCACTGCGGCCAACACGGCGATCAGGACGATGTCCTGGGTCGTCGACCGGCCGGCCGGCCGCGGGGTCGGCCCTGGATCGGATGCCTTTGCGGCCTGGTCGATCTCGGACACGCCTGCTCCCCCTGCTGCCTCGCGCGTACTCGTTCTCGCCGCTACTCGTTCTCGTCACCCGTTCTCGCCGCTACTCGTTCTCGTCACCCGTTCTCGCCGCTACTCGTTCTCGTCACCCGTTCTCGCCGCTACTCGAAGCACCGGGCGTCCAGCGCCGCCGAGATGTCCTCGGCGTCGGTGAGCGTTCGGATCAGCAGCGGCACCATGATCGCCAACGGTCGGCTCTGCAGCCCCCGAGCGTATTGGGCCTCGCGGATCTCCAGGTACCGCGACCGGATCTCGGGAATGAAGCGGATGGTCAGGGCCAGAGTGAGGCTGACCCGTTCCGGCCGCAGGCCGAGGTGTCGCAGCGGGCCGAGGACGCGGTCGAAGACCTCGAGCACCGCGGCGTAGCGGGTGCTGGCACTTACCGCCAACGCGAACAGGAACAGCGTCGACAACCGGACCACGTTGGTGACGGCGACCCCCAGGTCGGTGGTCAGCATCGAGACCACGAACACCGCCGCGACGAAGACGGTCAGCCCGAACACGGCGCGCAGCAGAGCGGCCGGGCGGATGCCGGAGAGGGCGACTGCGACCGCGGCTGCGATCAGCAGCGCATAGCGGGGTGGCCCGTCGGGGACCAGGTAGATCGCGATGCCGAGCACGAACAACCCGGCGATCTTGACCCCGGCCGGAACCCGCGCCAACCGTCCCCGGTTCGGCCCCGAGCCGGCCCAGCCCAAGCTCACCCGCACCGCTCCCGGTAGGTTCCGATCACCGCGTCCGGCGGGCCGTCGGCCACGATCCGGCCGCTCTCGACCAGCAGCACCCGGTCGAAGTCGGCGAGGGTATCGAGGTCGTGACTGACCATGATCACCTGCTGCCGCAGACCGGTGATGATCCGCATCAGCCGGCGCTGGTTCGCCAGGTCGAGCATCGTGGTCGGTTCGTCGAAGATGATGACGTCCGGTTCCATCACCAGTACGGAGGCGAGGGCGAGCAGCTGTTTCTCTCCGCCGCTGAGCGAGTGCGACTCCCGGTCGGTCAGCTCGGCGATGCCGAGCCAGGTCAGCGCGGCCTGCACCCGTCCCGGGATCTCGGCCCGCGGCACCTTCAGGTTCTTGCAGCCGAACGCCAGGTCGTCGGCGACGATCGGCATCACGATCTGGTTGTCGGGATTCTGGAAGACGAAACCCACCCGGCGACGGATCTGCTTGGCCTGCCGATCGGTCGACAGCCCGCCCCAGCTGACCCGGCCGACGGTGGGCACCAGCAGACCGTTCAGCAGCCGGATCAGGGTGGACTTGCCCGAGCCGTTCAGCCCGATGACGCCGATCCGGTGCTCGCTCAGCCGTAGGTCGATCCCGCTGAGCACGGTTCGTTCGTCCCGCTCCACGCTCACCCCGCGCAGTTCGAACGCCGGACGGCCGACCGGCTCGGCTCCGGTCGTCCTGCCGCCGGCGGCAGGCTGCGGACTGAACACGGCGATGACTCTATTCCGACCGGGGCGGCCGATGACTTTTCCCGCTGGAACTGGTCAACCCAGCATCAACAGCCGGCCCGAACGAAGGAGCACCGATGGATCTGATCGTCCCCTGCCTGTGGTTCGACCGGCAGGCCGAAGAGGCCGCCGCCTTCTACGTCTCGATCTTCCCCGATGCGAAGATCATCAGCACCACGTACTACTCCGAGGACGCCCACGGCCGGGCGGGTGAGGTGCTGACCGTCGAATTCGAGATCAACGGGCAGCGCTACACCGCGCTGAACGGCGGCGCTGAATTCACCTTCTCCGAAGCCGTCTCCTTCCAGGTGATGTGTGCCGGCCAGGCCGAGGTGGACGACTACTGGGCGCAGTTGACCGCGGACGGCGGCGAGGAGGGCCCGTGCGGCTGGTGCAAGGACAAGTTCGGTCTGTCCTGGCAGGTGGTGCCGACCAGCTTCAGGGCACTGCTGGAAAGTCCGGACCGGTCCAGGGTCGCTGCGGCCATGCGGGCGATGTATCAGATGAAGAAGCTGGACGTGGCCGAGCTCGAACGAGCCTTCGACGCCGGCTGAGATCCCCTCGGCTGGAACCGGTTTCGCCGGCTCGTCCGGATCCGTCAGCACCGTCGGGGCCGTCTCGCGCCACGACCGACCCGGAGACCCGGGAGGGTGTGCGCGAGACGGGCACCCGTCGGCACCCGCGACGATCGGCCTCGGGGGTGAACCAATCGCCTCGTTCTATGGGCCGGTCGTTCCGTCGGCACCCGACCACGGCCGAACACGGGCCCGATATGCTGCTCAGCACGACAGGCAGCGAAACTCCTGACCAGCGTGAGATCTCGACCCCTGAAGCTGATCGGCACCGCGGTTGCGCCCTACACGGATAAGGACGGGGGACGGCGGCAAACGTCACGCCCCCGTCGGAAGTTTCTGTTCGCCGTTACGCGCAACCCGGGAGCCTCCCGGAGGAGAAAGAGCCGGAGGAGGTAGGCAGGTGGAGCAGACCGCTGCGCCCTCCGAATCGTTTCCTCCGTCGATTACCTCCGACCCAGCGAAAACCGGGGTGAACACCGTGTCGGCCGAGTCCGGACCGTCCCTGGACGAGATCAGCGCGGTCGCCCGGGCCCAGGACGGCGACCTGGCGGCGTTCGAGTCTCTGGTGGACCGCTACCAGGCACCGATCTTCCGGTTGGCCATGCGGATGGTCCGCGACCGCAGCCAGGCCGAAGACATCGTCCAGGACACCTTCATCGCCGCCTGGCGCAAGCTGCCGACCCTGGTCGAGCCGGCCGCGTTCACGGGGTGGCTCTATCAGGTCGCCACCCGTCGGAGTCTGGACGTACTGCGTCGGAAGCGGCCGCAGGAGACGTTCGACGAGGAGTACCGTGCTACCGAGGGAGTCGGCGACCAACCGGACCCCGCAACCAGCGCGGTTCGGCGGGCCGAGATCGACGACTTCCGGCGCGCCCTCGACGCACTGTCCGACGATCTGCGGACCTGCTGGGTGCTCAAGGAACTGGACGGGTTGTCCTACGCGGAGATCGGCTCGGCCCTCGGTCTGCAACCGAGCACCGTCCGCGGACGAATCGCCCGAGCCCGACGACAACTGGCAGAGAGGATGCAGCCATGGCGATAGCCGAACAGTCGTTGTTGGGCTGCGGCCGCCCGATCGACCAGGTCTGGGAACACGTCGACGAGCCGCCCGACGAGCACGAGGCGCACTGCCCGGATTGCCAGCAGGCCCGCCGGAGTCTGGCCAGGCTGGACGAGGCGACCAGCGCCCTGCGCAGCAGCGACGAGAACGATCCCGACCTGGCGCCGCCGCCGATCATGAAGAAGTCGATCATGGAGCTGGCGCGGGCCGAGGTGCGCCGGGGCCAACGGTTGCCTCTGCTCCCGCCGGCCCGGGCCGACCTTCCGCCGGAACTGTCGATCAGCGAGCAGGCCGTGGCCAGCGTGGTCAGGTTCGCCGCCGACGGATTGGCTGGTCTGCACGCCCGGCGGTGCACCGTCCGGCTCGATCAGAGCAGTCTGGCCGATCCGCAACCGATCGACGAGGAATCGACGCGGCCGACGGTGCGGGTGGTGGTCGATCTCGGCGTCGCCCTGTCCTCGTCCAGCCCGCTGCTCGAGATCACCGAAACTCTCCGCAGTCGGATCCGGGACGTCGTGTCGCACGACACCGGGATGGGCGTCAGCAAGGTCAACATCACGGTGGAGGATCTGTTCGATGTCTGAGCTGCCCGGGGGGTCTGAGCAGTCCGCGAAGCCTGAGGTGGCCGCGGTTCCGGTGAGCGATGAGCAGTTGCTGGCCCGGATGGGTGACATCGTCATGGCGGTGGATTGCGTCGTCCGGCTCGAGCCCACCATCCGGAACCGGCTGCGGCAGATCTCCAACGCCCCGGTCAGCGCCATCGCCCCGGGCCCGACCGTGCCCGACGGCGTCGCAGTCAGAAAGGTCGGCGGCGACGTGGACACGACGATCGAGGTCGCGGTCCGGCCGAACCGGGCGGCCGCCGAGGTCGCTCAGGACATCCAACGCGAGGTCCGCGAGCTGGTCCGGCGAAGTGGCCGGGTGCCGGGTGCGGTGACGGTTTCGGTACTGGCCGTCGAACGGGAAGGCGCCCAGACGGACGACGACGAGACGGTCGAGTAGAACTCAGCGCAGTTCGGGGTCGTCGAGACCGGCTCGGCGGGGCCGGCAGAACAGCAGGATCAACGCCAGCACGGCGAAACAGGCGATGGTGATCAGTCCCTGTGACCCGCCGACCAGCACGTGTGGCGGCGCTCCGGCGGCCAGCAGCAGCGGGGTCAACGTGGCGAAGGCGTTCACGGTGCCGTGGCCGACCGCACACGGCAGCACCGAACCTGAACACAATCGCAGCCAACTGAGCAGGGCACCGACGGCGACCGTGAACCCGAGGAAGGCCAGCACGGCGATCGGCCGGTGGGCGTCGGGGTACTCATAACCCAGAAGGATCAGCGGCAGGTGCCACAGACCCCAGATCACTCCGCTGATCAGGATGGCCGCCGGGCGGCCCAGCGGCAGCAACGCCGTGAGCAGATAGCCCCGCCAGCCGGTTTCCTCCCCCAGCGCGGCGACGGCGTTGACGGTGAACGAGGCGATCACGACCTGGACGAACCCGAGTGCGAGCAGCAGAGCCGGTGGCGGCAGCCGCGCCGCGGGGACGCCCAGCCGCTGCTCAAAGGCCAGCACGCCGGAAAACCGGACCAGGTCGAGGCGGCCGTACCCGAATAGCGAGGACAGCGACACGCCGGCGACCAGCGCCACCAACACCAGCGCGAAGGCCAGCACGATGAAGCCGATGATCACCCGAATCGGCCCGGGAGAACGGATCCCGACCACGCGCAGCCAGGGCCGGTGCTCGATCCGGCGGCAGACGACCAGGGAGCCGAGTGCCGGCGCGAACATCAACCCGATCACGATCAACTTCGCTCCGGGCAGCCCCAGGCCGCGCGAGGACAACCAGAACGGGACGGTGCCGAGCCAGATCAACGCATAGCTGAGCACGACGAAGATGATCACGCCTGGCCAGCGCACCCGGTCCGGAACTTCTGCCCGCGCCGTCTGGCGAGGGCGCCGTCTGGGTCGGACTTCTCCTTCGCCATCTCAGACCTCCACG
This sequence comes from uncultured Actinomycetota bacterium, assembly GCA_963711185.1. GTDB lineage: Bacteria > Actinomycetota > Actinomycetes > Propionibacteriales > Propionibacteriaceae > Microlunatus. The sequence goes on from CAVQDD010000019.1 coordinate 132,911, forward strand.
CCGTCGGCGCCGACCCGGCCGCGAGCGGTCGGCCGGCAGGAACCACAGCCCGACGACCTTGCCGTCCGCAGCGAAGCTGACCCGGCCGAGGAAGTCGGCGGCCTCGTGGTGCAGGACGATCTCGACCACGGTGACCCCGGCCATAGCGACGACATCTGGTGGGTCCTGAGTCTCCAGCACGCCGCCGATCGCGATCAGTCGGGCGTAGGCGTCGGCCAGACCCTGCGGCCCGAGATTCTCGGCCAGCACAGGGCCGAAGTCGGCGGCCGCTTCGGCCCAGCGGTGGCCGGCGATCCGATCGAGCAGCCGGACGGCTCGTTCGTCGGCCTCCGGCAGCGAGTGGCGTTCCATGATCCTCCCCGTTCTCGGGTCGACCGGCGTGCCGAATCGTTGGAACGCGGCCTGTCGACTGGTGCCGAGTGCGTCGCCGATCGTCTGCCAGGCCACGCCGCGGGCACGGGCCGAGGCGACCAGCGAGGCGAGCGCCTCGTCGGTGAGCTGACGCAGTGAGCGGGCGGTGGCCAGCGAGTGGGTCAGATCGGTTCCGGGGATCATCAACTCGGTGCGGAGCAGATCGGCGATCTTGGCGATCTGCTCGGCCAACTCGACCGCATGGCGACCTGGATCCATCTGTCAAGAATGCCTTGACAAGCATCCGGCGTCAAGACTTGCTTGACGCGAGATCCTTGCCTGTCCACGATCCGGTCAACAGCATCGCGTCCACGGCCCTGGGCTCGAGCAACTGGTCGATCACGTGCATGGCGGCGCCGCGGACGCCGGCCTGGTCGCCGAGCGCAGTGGTGACCACCTTTAACTGCTCGCTGGACCCCGGCAGGACCATCTTGTAGAGCGACTCCCGCACGCCGGCCAGCAGCGGCTCCGAGGCGGCCAGATAGCCCCAGGCCGAGATCGCCGCCGGATTCAGCAGGTTGACCACCGCCGAGAGCGCCTCACCGATGGCCCGGCCCGCCGCCCGGATCAGCCGCACCGCCTCCGGCAGACCTTCCTCGGCGAGTTGGACCACCTCGCGGACGTGGTTGACGTCGCGCCCCGCCGCCCGCAGCTGGCGGACCAGCGCCTGCCCGCTGGCCACCGCGTCCAGGCAGCCGACGCTGCCGCAGGCGCACGGCTCGGTCCGCCCGTCGAGCTTGATGTGGCCGAGCTCGCCGGCCAGGTTGTTGGCTCCGCGGATCGGCACGCCCCGAACGACCAGCGCGGCGTCGATCAAGGTGCCCAGTTTGACGCAGACCAGCACCTCGGCGTCCGGCCAGCTGGTCCGGTACTCGGCCAGCGCCAGCAGGTTGACGTCGAGGTCCAAATAGACCGGCACCCGATAGCGCCGGGCGAGTTGGTCGCGAAAGTACTCCCGATTCCAGTCGGCGACGCCGACCCCGAGCGAGCGGGCGAAGCCCCGCAGCTCCAAGCTGCTGGGCACGCCCACCCCGATTCCGGCGAGCCGGTCGGCCGCGATCCCGGACTGCCGGAGCAACGCCTCGAAGGCGTCCCCGATCACCTGCAGCACACTGCTCGGACCCCCGGTGAGGTCGATCGGATCGAGCCGATCGGCGGTGATGTCACCGTTCAGGTCGGCGATCGCCGTCCGGCAGCCGGTCAGACCCACGTGGGCCGACAGCACCATCGCCGCATCCGGCGCGAACTGGGTCCGGCTTGCCGGACGCCCCCGCGCACCGGTCGGTTGGGCTTCGCTCTGCACCAAGCCGGCCCGGTCCAGGAACTCCAGCCGCTGCAGGATCGTGGACCGGGCCACCTGCATCGCCGCCGCCAGCTCCGAGATCGTATTCGCCCGACCGGCCCGCACCAGCGCCAGCAACTGCCCCGATCCCTCCACCAAGCCGGGGGTGGGCGCGGTCAGCGGGCGGGCGACGGGGGCGCGCCGGGCCGTCTGCGTCACAGGTCTCCTTCCAATCCACCAGCGCTTCACTCTAGCCAGCAGCAGAATTGGCGTATTAGTGTCGGCTATCGACGTTTTTACGTTGACAGCCGACTTTAAGCGACTTAGGCTCTGGCACACGAGCACGCGGCCCGAGCACTGCTCGACCGATCACCGACCGACCGACTGACCGACCGACCGACCGACTGACCGACTGACCGACTGACCGACTGACTGACCGACTGACTGACCGACCGACTGTGCAAGGGGGCACGATGAAGTTTCGACGGCAACTACGTCGACTGGCCGTGGTGGCGACGGCTCTGGTCCTGGTGACCGCCGGGTGCGCGATAAAGACGAATCCCACCGGCAGCACCGCGAGCGGAACCACCACCCTGACCTTCTGGGAGTACTACGACGGGACGCAGCTGACGTGGCTGCAGGGCCAGGTGAAGCTGTTCGAGCAGAAGAACCCCAAGGTCAAGATCAATCTGGTCCAGTCGACCGGTACCCAGTTCGACCAGAAGCTGTTGGCTTCGGTCGCCACCGGTACTACCCCGGACCTGTTCATCAACAACATCGTCGTTGATTTCCCCACCCTCGTCTCGGCCGGCGTGATGGCCGACCTCACGCCGTACTGGGACAAGTTCTCGGGTAAGAGCCAGTTCCCGAACAGTGCGGTATGGACGAGCGACAACAAGGTCTACAACCTGATGTCCTACACGAATCTGCTCGGGATGTTCTACAACAAGAAGATCCTGAGCCAGTACGGCATCACGCCGCCCACCACCCTGGACGAGATGACCGCGGACATGGCCAAGATCGAGGCCGCCGGCAAATACCAGGGCGTCGCCCTCTCCGGGGCGCCGACGGTGGAGGGTGCCTGGCTGTTCGCGCCGCAGTTCCTGGGCCTGGGGGTCGGCTACTGCAACCTGGATTCATCAGCGGCGCAGCTGACCGCAGCGTTCAACCGGATCGCCGCCTGGCGGGCGAACGACTCGCTGCCGCGGGCCGCCGCCACCTGGGATCAGAACGCCTCCTGGCAGCAGTTCATGACCGGCAAGTACGCCTTCGGACTGAACGGCAACTGGCAACTCGGCAACGCGAAGAAGGCCGACTTCAGCTACGGCACGGTCGAGTTCCCGGCGCCGGCGGGCGGCAAGAGCCAGGTCTACCCCGGCGGTGAGGGCTTCGGGATCGGCGCCAAGTCCAAGAACAAGGATCTCGCCTGGCAGTTCCTGGAGCAGATGGTGATGTCGCCGCAGGGTGGGACCAGCGTCTACACCGAAGCCGGCTCCATCCCGGTGAACTCCGAGGTCGCCGACTCGGCGGCCCTGAAGAAGGACCCGTACGTCCAGCCGTTCGTCAAGGCTGCCCAGGACACCGCCGCCTGGCCCAAGAACAGCAACACCGCGGCCATGCAGCAGGACCTCGGGGTCGCCGTCAGCGCCGTCATCTCCGGTCAGCTGAGCCCGGCTGCCGCCACCCAGAAGGCGATCAGCACGATCGACGCAGCCAAGCAGAAGGGCGGCGGAGGCTGCGCATGACCCTCACCATGACGAGTCGCGAGGCGACCCCCGTCGTCCGGGATCGACGACCGCTGCGGCGACGCTCTTACCGAGCGCTCGGCTTCAGCGTGCCGGCCGCCGTGGTGCTGGTCGCCGTCGCCATCTACCCGATGATCGTGCTGTTCCGGATGTCGGTCAGCGACGTCGGGCCGACCAACATCATCGGGAACTGGTCGTTCGTCGGGCTGGACAACTTCCGGGCCGCGCTCGGCAACTCCGGCACCTGGGATGCGCTGGTCCGGACCCTGGTGGTGAGCCTCGTGCTACTGGTCTCCAACCTGGTGCTCGGCTTCATCGCCGCCTCGGTGCTCTCGGTTCCGGGCCGGCTGACCAACATCGTGCTCGGCATCATGGTCTTCGTCTGGGCGTTGCCGCCGCTGGTCAGCGGCAGCGTGTGGAAGTTCCTGCTCGACGACTCCGGCGCCCTGAACGCGCTGCTCGGCGCGGCCGGTGGCCCGTCGGTGCCGTGGCTCAGCTCGCCTACCGCAGCGCTGTGGACGGTGTCCGGGGTGATCGCCTGGGCCTCGCTGCCCTTCTCCACCCTGGTGCTGCGCGGCGGACTGCTGGCCATCTCTCCCGACCTCATCGAGGCGGCGGCGCTCGATGGTGCGGGCTACTGGCGTACCCAGCAGCGGATCGTGCTGCCGCTGATCCGTCCGACGATGTGGATCCTGGCCATCCTGACGGTGATCTACTCCTTCAAGAGCTTCGACTTCTTCTACGTCCTCACCCAGGGCGGCCCGGGCACGGCGACCAACACGCTGCCCGTGCTCTCCTACTACACCGCGTTCAACCAGTTCGACATGAGCACCGGTGCGACCATCGCGGTGCTGTCCATGGTCGTGGTGGCGGTCTTCGCCGTCCCCTACGTGCGGAGTATCAACGCCGAGGCGGAGGAATGATCTCCGCCCCCACCCGAGCCCTGTTCGCGGCGCTCAAGGTGCTACTCGGTCTGCTCTATCTGCTGCCGCTGCTGTGGATCGTGATCACCTCGTTCAAGAATCAGACCCAGGTGCTGCAGAACCCGAACGCGTTGATCTTCACCCCGACGCTCGGAACCTATCGGGACGTGATCGGCAGCAGCGTCGGGGGGATCCTGACCTCGTGGCAGATCGGCGTCTTCGTCACCGTGGCCGTGGTCGTGCTGGCGGTTCCGGCCTCGTTCGCCCTGGCCCGTCGGTTGTCCGTGGGGGTGGTCCGATTTATCTCGATCTTCCTGGCCGTGCTGCTGGTGCTGCAGATGATCCCGCAGCCGATGACGGTGATTCCGCTCTACAGCGTGCTGGCCCGCTGGCAGATCCTCGGGACGCTGCCCGGGTTGATCCTGGCCGACATCACCTTGATGCTGCCGTTCGCCATCATGCTGTTGCGGCCGTTCGCGATGGCCATCCCGACGGCGATCTATGAAGCCGCCCAGATCGACGGAGCCAGCACCTGGCGGTCGTTCCGCTCGATCACCGTGCCGATGATGTCCAACGGCGTCTTCACCGTGATGAGCGTGGTGTTCATCGGCGCCTGGGGCGAGTTCGTCTACGCGATCAACTTCCTGCCTCAGGGCACGGTGTTGCCCGTGAGCGGACTGCTCGCCTCGCAGAATACGACCTACGCGGCGAACTGGAACAACCTGATGGCGCTGGCCGTCCTCACCTCGCTGCCGCTGCTGATCGTGTTCATCGTCTCCCAGAAGCGCTTGATCAACGGCCTGTCCCTCGGCGCGGTGAAGTAGCCGATCATGCCCCAGATCGAGACCGATCCTCAGAGCGAGACCCGGACCGGCGGGGTGGCGGCACCGGTGGTGCTGATCGGTGCCCTGGACACGAAAGCGGACGAGTACGGCTTCGTCCGCGACCGGCTCCTGGCTGCCGGATTGAGAGCCACCATGATCGACTGCGGCGTGCTGGACCGACCCGGCTGTCCGGCCGACGTCGAGCGGTCTGCTGTGGCGCACGCCGGCGGCTCCGAACTCGCCGACCTGGTGCATCAGCACGACCGGAACGAGGCGCTGGGCGTGATGGCCAGCGGCGCGGCCGCAACCGTCCAGAGACTGCACGCCGACGGTCGTCTCTCGGCGGTGATCGTGCTCGGCGGCTCGAACGCCGGCTTCGTGATGAGCCGGGTGGCCGCCGCCCTGCCGATCGGTGTCCCCAAGGTGCTCGTCTCCACCATCGTGGCCGGCGACACCCGCCCGTACGTGGGGACCAGTGATCTGATCATGATGTACCCGGTCGTCGACATCGCCGGGTTGAACTCGATCAGCGTCCCGGTGCTGGCCCGGGCGGTCGACGCGGTCGTGGGCATGCTGCGCGGCCCGCGACTGCCCGCCAGCGTGGCAGCGGCGACCAGTATCGGCGCGACCATGTTCGGCGTCACCACCGCCTGCGTCACCGCCGTCCACGAGGTACTGGACGAGCGCGGCAGGATCGAGACCCAGGTCTTCCACGCCACCGGCACCGGCGGCCGAACCTTCGAGGCGATGATCGGCTCGAGGCTGTTCGACGCGGTGGCCGACCTGACCACCACCGAGCTGGCCGACGAGTTGCTCGGCGGGGTCTGCAGCGCCGGACCGCACCGACTCGAGGCGGCTGCCCGAGTGGGGGTGCCCCAGGTGGTCAGCGCAGGCGCGATGGACATGGCCAACTTCGGCACGCGGGACAGCGTCCCCGGGCAGTTCGCCGACCGACTGCTCTACGCCCACAATCCATCGGTCACCCTGTTGCGCACCAGTCCGGCCGAGAACGCCGAGCTCGGCGCGACCCTGGCCGCCAAGCTGAACCGGGCGACCGGTTTCGTCGAGGTCCACCTGCCCAGCCGGGGATTCTCCCAGATCTCTGTCGCCGGCGGTCCGTTCCACGACCCGGAGGCCGACGCGGCCTTCATCGACGCGGTCCGCCGCGACCTCCGCCCGTCGATCCCGCTGCACGTCCACGACCTCGACCTCAACCATCCCGACTTTGCCGCTGAGATCGTCCAGGCCCTCGACCGAGCCCTGGCCGCCCCGACCCGACGACCAGAAAAGGTGACCGCCCATGCCCACTGAACCAACGCCCACTGAACCAACGCCCACTGAACCAACGCCCACCGAATCAACACAGCTCCACCCGCCGGCGGGCGCACCCCCGCGGGCGGAGATCCTTCGCGGTCTGCGGGCCAAGGTCGCCGACGGCAGGCCAATCATCGGCGGCGGCGCCGGCACCGGTCTGTCGGCCAAGTGCGCCGAGGCGGCCGGTCTCGACTTCATCGTCATCTACAACTCCGGTCGCTACCGGATGGCCGGCCGCAGTTCGATGGCCGGGCTGATGCCCTACGGCGACGCGAACGCCATCGTGATGGAAATGGCCGGTGAAGTGCTCCCGGTGGTCGATCGGATTCCGGTCGTGGCCGGGGTCTGCGGCTCGGACCCGTTCCGGCTGATGCGCCGCTTCCTCCGTGAGGTCAAGGATGCCGGCTTCTCCGGAGTGCAGAACTACCCGACGGTGTGCCTGTTCGACGGGATCATCCGGGCCAACCTGGAGGAGACCGGGCTCGGCTTCGATAAGGAGGTCGACATGATCGGGCTGGCCCACGATCTCGATCTGCTGACTTGCAGTTACGTGGCCGGCCCCGAGGAGGCGGCGGCGATGGCCGCGGCGGGCGCCGACATCGTGGTCCCGCACATGGGGCTGACCACCTCCGGGATGATCGGGGCGCAGACCGCGCTCAGCCTGGCCGAATCCAAGGTCAAGGTCGGCGAGCTGGCCCGGGCCGCGTTGGAGAAGAATCCGGACGTGCTGATCGTCTGCCACGGTGGGCCGATCGCCGGCCCGGAGGAGGCCGCCGAGGTGATCCAGGCGGTGCCGGAGGTGCAGGGGTTCCTGGGAGCCTCCAGCATGGAGCGGCTGCCGACCGAGGTCGCCATGGTCGACCACATGACCCGCTACACCCAGATCCGGTTGTCCTGAGGAGTTCTCGATGCACCGCCTGACCATCCTGTACGGGATGCCGACCGACCCCGATCAGTTTCGCCGCTACTACGAACAGACGCATATCCCGCTGGCCAGGAAGATGACGGGCCTGACGGGCTGGACCCTGTCCTGGATGGACCAAGACCCGAAGGCGGATCGTTCGGACGAGACGCCGAGCCGCTACTTCCTGGTCGCCGAGCTCTACGCGGCCGACCGGGAGGCGATGGCGGCGATCATGGCCTCACCGCAGGGACGCGCCGCCAACGCCGACCTGGAGAACTTCGTCACCGGCGGCGTGGAGTTCCTGGCCGGCGACGAGATCGAGGTGGCGCTGGCATGAGCGGGCTCACCGTCGCGGTTGTCGGGCTCGGGTTCGGCCTCGACTTCGTCCCCATCTATCTGAGCCACCCCGACGTCGCGCGGGTGATCATAGTCGATCCGGACGAGCCCCGCCGGAGAGAGCTGTCGGCCGCCTTCGCCATCGGCGAGGGATACGCGGGACTGGACCAGGCGTTGGCCGACGACAGCGTGGACGCGGTGCACATCCTCACTCCGGTGTTCTTGCACGCCGACATGGTGGTGGCGACGCTGGCGGCGGGTAAGCACGTAGCCTGCGCGGTACCGATGGCCACGACCTTGGACGATCTGGACCGGATCATCGCCGCCCAGCAGGCGAGTGGCTGCAATTACATGATGATGGAGACCACGGTCTATGCCCGTGAGTACGTCGCAGTGACCGAGATGCGCGATCATGACCGGTTCGGCGATCTGACCCTGTACCGCGGCTTTCACATCCAGAACCTGGACGGCTATCCCCCTTACTGGCAGGGATATCCGCCGATGCACTACCTGACCCACGCGCTCTCACCGATCCTGTCGCTACTCGACACCACGGTGGACACGGTGAGTGCACGCGGAGCCGGACGGCTGACGCCCGAGCGTTCGATCGGCGGATTCGACAATCCGTTCCCGACCGAGGTCGGCCTGTTCACGTTGCACGGCAGCGATCTGCTCGCCGACATCACCATGTCGTTCTCGCAGACCGCCCGCAGCTACATCGAAGGGTTCGCGTTGTACGGGCACCGACGCGGGGTGGAGTGGCCGACCGACAACGAGGGACCGATGACCGTCCACGACCTGACCGGACCCGCGCCCGGCAGCCGGGGCAACGTCGTCGCCGTCTCGGAACTCGACCCGCCCGATCGTCCGGAGTCGCTGCCGGAACTACTTCGGCCCTTCGTCCGGCCTTCGCGGTTCCAGACCGGGGCGATGACCGAGCCGGTCGAGGTCGGCGCGGCGCACGGTGGTTCGCACCCCTTCCTGGTGCACGAGTTCGTCCGCAGCATCGTCGAAGGCCGACCCCCGGCGATCGACGTCCGGCGGTCGGCGAACTGGACGGCGCCCGGCATCTGCGCTCACCGGTCGGCACTGGACGGCGGAACCGAGATCAGCGTGCCGAGCTACTGATCCGACGAGCACCAGCACGATTGAGCACGAAGCAGTCTCACGGCTCCCGGTGCCTCGACGGTTGATCGGCGGTGGTCGGTGCGCTCTCCTCGGCGGTGTCAGAGGCGCCTTCCTCGAGCGCGATCTCGGCCAGCTCGCCGTGCCGGGACAGGGCTATCGCGCCGGCCACGGCCAGGACGAAACCGACGACCGCGGCCCAACCCCAACCCGGTCGGGGATGATCACCCAACACGGCCAGTCCCACCACCGCCGGAGCTACTGTCTCCATGATCACCAACGGTGCCGTGGCCTGGGTGACACTGCCGCGCTGCAGTGCGGTGGAGTAGGTGAGCAGGGCGACCGCGGCGGCGACGATCAGGCTGTAGCTGGCGGGATCGGTCAGCACCCCCCGCAGACTCAGCGGGGATTCGATCATCCGAGCGGCCACCGAGGTCGCGCCGAAAGCGAGTCCGGCCACAGCGCCGAGGGCGGCCGCCCCGGCCGGGCCCCCGATCTTGGCCAGCGGCACGGCGACGACCGCCAGCACTCCGGTGGCGACCAGCACGCCCCAGTGGGCCGGCGGGCCGGCGTGCCCGGCGCTTTCCGGAGCCGCCGAGGAGCCGACCACGATCAATCCGACCACCACGGCAACCACGCCGACCAGATCCAGCCGACGCAGTCTCAGGTCGAGGAAGACGGTGCCGAGGATCGCGGTGACGGCCAGAAAACTGGCGACGATCGCCTGCACCGCGAACAGGGGTAGCGTGCGCAGCGCGGCGATCGAGAACACGAAGGCCAGTCCGTCGAGTCCGACACCCAGTAGGTAGCGCCACGAGCGGACCAACCGGAGCATCAATCGCGGGTCGAGGCCGTCCGCAGGCTCAGTCTGGCGGGCCGCCAACGCCTGCAGTACGGAGGCGACCCCGTAGCAAATCGCGGCGGCGAGGGCTCCAAGTAAGCCGACCACCATGGGTCGAGGCTAGCCGATGTCCCGGGCGATGTGATGGTGGTGTGACGGCGGATGCCTAGCGGGCACCAGGCCGTACCTGCGACCTGCAGCACCGACCATCGGCCCGACATCTGAATCCGGATCAACCTGGTGGTGCGCGAGGGGGGATTTGAACCCCCACACCCTTTCGGATACTGGCACCTGAAGCCAGCGCGTCTGCCGTTCCGCCACTCGCGCGTGGTGCGGTCAGCCTGGCGGGCAGACGCTGCCCGGCCCGACTGCGTCAACCGCCGAAGAAGGTTAGCACGATTGGCGCCGTCACCCACATCGCGAGCGGGCCCCGGTGGCCGGATCGGGCCGACTTCGGACGCGCCCGGCGACGCGATCTTCACGGGGTCAACAGCTTCGCCCGTTACGATCAATGGTGCGCGACGATGCGGAGAAGCCAACGCGACTGGGAGGAGGGACATGGGAGTCTTCGGACGGTTTGAACGGAGGATCGAAGGGGCGGTGAGCGGGGTTTTCGCGCGCGCCTTCAAGGGTGACGTCCAGCCGGTCGAGATCGCCGCCCGGTTGCAGCGCGAGCTGGACGCCGAGGCCAAACTGATGTCCCGGGACCGTCGGCTGGTCCCGAACGAGTTCACGGTCGGACTGTCCCGCCACGACTACGAACGACTGGCGCCCTACGGGAAGACGCTGATGGGCGAGTTGTTGCCCGATCTGAAGTCGCACGCCTCGGCGATGGGCTATGTCTTCAACGGCCCGATCATGATCCACCTCGAACTGAAGGAGGCCCTGCCGACGGGGCGGTTCACCGTCGATTCCGCGGCGGTGGCCGTGGCTCGAGGCTGCGACGCCGGCTCGGGACGCTGGTCGGCGAGGTCGTCCGCGTCCGGGAGATCGGGAGCGACCCCCGAGCGGGCGGGGGAGCAGCGCGGCGGCAACGCCGAGCGCCGCGACGGCATCGAGCTCAGCCGGCTGGTGATCGAGGTCAACGGCATGCGGCATCCGCTGGAACCCCCGGGCCTGGTCATCGGTCGAGGTACCGAGGCCGACCTGCGGATCAACGATCCCGGCGTTTCGCGCCGGCACGCCGAGATCCGGGTCCGCGCCGGGGGCGCGTGCTGGTCGTCGTCCATCGTCGATCTCGGGTCGACCAACGGCATCGTCGTGAACGGCAAGCGGGTCCGCGAGGCCCGCTGGCCGAGGGGTCGCGGATCGAGATCGGCAACACCCGGCTGCTGGTGCACGCACCGGCGCCGTTGAGGTCGGGTCGGCCTGTCGTGTTCACCTCCGTCACGTTCGCCTCCGTCACGTTCGCTCCCGTCGTGTCCCCCGTCGCGCCTGCCTTCGGCCCGACGTGTCACCCGAGGTGGGTGGAGATGTCTGAGATCACGCTGACCATCGTCAAAGTGTTGTTCCTGGCCCTTCTCTGGCTCTTCATCGCCTCGATCGTCTCGGTGATCCGTAGCGACCTGTTCGGCAAGGCGGTGCCGAACCCCGCGCAGCGGGGCGGACAGTTGGAGGATCCGGCGCCCCCGAAACGCCGGCGCCGACGCAACCGCGGGCCTGGCACGCCAGCTGGTGATCACCAACGGGGTGCAGGCCGGGGCGTCAGCCGCCCTGTCCGATCAGCTGCTGATGATCGGTCGCGGCTCGGACTGCGCGTTGATCCTGGACGACGACTATGTTTCGACCCGACACGCCCGCGTCGTCAGTGCCGATGCCGGCCCCTACATCGAGGACCTCGGCTCGACCAACGGCACCTACGTCAACGGTCAGCGGATCACCGCACCGACGTCGATCACCTTGGCCGACACGGTCCGGATCGGCAAGACCCTGATGAAGCTGGAGACCTGATGGTCGCCGGCCGACTATTCATCCACCGCTCAGTTCCCCGGCAGGTCCGAGGATCGCGATGACCCTGCCCTGGACCTACCGGGCCCACTCCGAGATCGGCCTGGTGCGGAAGAACAATCAGGATTCCGGTTTTGTCGGTCGGCATCTGCTGCTGGTGGCCGACGGCATGGGCGGCGCCGCCGCCGGCGATCTCGCCTCGGCCGTCGCGGTCGATTCGATCAAGGAGATCGACGAATCCTTCGAGACCGACTCCTCGCCCTCGGAGGATTCGACAGGACCACTCCGAGAACACAGCAGACCGTCGGCAGACCGGTCGACGACCCGCACCCGGTCCCTGCTCAGCCAGTCGATCCTGCGCGCCAACAGCCGGATCGCCGATCTCGTCTCGGCCGACTTCACGCTGGACGGTATGGGCACCACCGTCACCGCAGCCCTGGTCGATCATGATCAACTGACGCTGGCCCACATCGGCGACAGCCGCGCCTATCTGTGGCGCGAGAGCCGGTTGGAACAACTGACCCATGATCATTCCTGGGTACAGTCCTTGATCGACGACGGCAAGATCAGCGAGGCCGAGGCAGCCGTCCATCCGCATCGATCCCTGCTGCTGAAGGTGCTCAACGGCCACCCGGCCAACGAACCGGACGTGACCACCCTCGATCTGCTCGCCGGTGATCGGTTGCTGTTCTGCAGTGACGGACTCTGCGGCTTCGTCGAGGACCAGGTGCTGGCCGAGCACCTCGCCCTGCCCGATCTGGACGCGGTGATGGCGGCCATGATCGAGGCGGCCCACGGGGCCGGCGGTCCGGACAACATCACCATCATCTTGGTCGAGTTCGGCTTGGCCGAGGTCGGCCCGGTCGAACCCGCAGCAGCCGCCGCTGCGGAGGAGGTCGCGCACCGCCTGCCGCACCGCCTGCCGTCCCGCAGATCCTCGGGGCGGCGGCCGAGTCGGACATTCCGAGCGTCGAGACCATGACTCGCAACCGGCTGGCCGAGGACGACCGTCGACGACGAGACCGACCCGGACGAGACAACCGGTACATCGGCCGACGACGAAGACCGTTATGACCCGCAACCGCCGGCCAAGCGGCGGATCATCCGTCCGCTGATCGGCGTCCTGATCGTCGTCGTTGGCCCTTGCCGCCGGCGTCGGGTCCGGTTATGCCTGGAGCCGGACCCAGTACTTCGTCGGCAACGACGCCGGTCAGGTCGCGATCTTCAGTGGGGTTTCCGGCACGCCGGAGGCCCTCGGTCTGGCCCAGGTCTATGAGGTCCAACAGCTGCCCGTGTCGTCGCTGCCACCGCTCTACCAGGGCATGGTCAACGCAGCGATCGATGTCGCCGATCTCGACGGCGCACGGGCCACCGTCCAGCAGCTGCGCAGGGCGCGCAAAGGGACCTGCCAGCCGATCAGCGCCAGCGCCAGCAACCCGCCCCGCTCCACCAGTACGCCGGCCGGCGCACCCGACCAGCGTGATCCCCCGGCCCGGACGCCACGGCCCGGAAAGCCCACCCCGGCAAAGCGTCGACCGCGACAGGTCGACAGCGGGGGCACCACCGGTCACGTGTCGCGGGCCCAGCGCCACGAGCACCGGCGCGCTGCCTCCGGCAGGAGGTCAGAGCTGTTGAGTGGGCAAACCCCGATGATCATCGTCCCCCGCAAACGTCGCAACGTCGAGCTGGCGCTGGTCGCTGTTCGCCGCCGCGCTGGGCCTGGCGGCCTACACCGTGGTCAGCTACAACGTGACCGGCGAGCTGCCGAGCGTTCTGCCCTATGCCGCCGGCATCTGGGTGCTGTTGCCGGTCGCGGTGCATATCGCGATCCGCCTGCGATTGCCCTATGCCGACCCGGTCCTGCTCCCTGCGCGGTGCTGTTGAACGGGCTCGGACTGGCCATGATCCATCGGATCGACCTGATCAACTCACCGGTCACCCACGGCGCCAGCCAGCAATTGCTGTGGACCGGTCTGGGCATCGTGTTGGCCATCGCGGTCATCGTGTTGATCCGTGATCACCGTCCGCTGCAGCGCTTCACCTACACCCTGGGACTGGCCGGGTTGTTGCTGCTGCTGCTGCCGTTGATCCCCGGTCTGGGGGTGGAGATCGGCGGCGCCCGGATCTGGATCCACGCCTTCGGTCTGAGCTTTCAGCCGGCCGAGGTCGCCAAGGTCGTGCTGGCCATCGCCTTCGCCTCCTACATGGTGGAGAAGCGGGACGTGCTGGCGTTGGCCGGCTTCCGCATCCTCGGTATCGACCTGCCCCGGGCCCGCGACCTCGGACCGATCCTGATGGTGTGGCTGACGAGCCTGGCCATCCTGGTCTTCCAGAACGATCTCGGAACCTCGCTGCTGTTCTTCGGGTTGTTCGTGATGATGCTCTACGTCGCCACCGAACGTCCCGGCTGGGCTGTCCTCGGCACTCTGCTCTTCGCCGGCGGTGGCGTCTTCGCCTATCTGAACGCGAACCACGTCCGGATCCGGGTCGGCGCGTGGCTGCATCCGTTCACCAACTACGACGCCTACGGCCAGATCATCAGCGCCCAGTTCGGTCTCGCCTGGGGCGGCCTGCTCGGCCGCGGCCTCGGTGAGGGCCGTCCCGGCCTGACCCCGTTGGCTCGCAGCGACTTCATCGCGGCGGCGATCGGTGAAGAGCTGGGCATCGCCGGCCTGTTCGCGGTGATCATGGTCTACGCGCTTGATCGTCGAACGCGGCCTGCGGACGGCACTGGCCTGCCGGGAGCCGTTCGGCAAGCTCTTGTCGGCAGGACTCTCGTTCGCCTTCGCCCTGCAGGTGTTCGCGATCATCGGCGGGGTGACCCGGCTGCTGCCGCTGACCGGCCTGACCACCCCGTTCATGTCCCAGGGCGGCTCGTCCATGATCGCCAACTGGGTGGTGATCGGGCTGCTGCTGCTGATCAGCCACCAGGTGCGCAAGCCGGTGGCCACCACGGTCGACGTCCCGCTGGACGAGCAGGCGGCCGAGACCACCCAACTGATCGCGAGGACGGCATGAACAAACCGATCCGACGCGTCGCGTTCGTCGCCATGCTGATGTTCGCCCTGCTCTTCGCCAACGGCACCTATCTGACGGTGGTCCGGCAGTCCTCGCTGAACGCCAACCCCTACAACCGGCGGGTCCGCGACGCCGAGTTCGCCCAGAACCGCGGGGCGATCCTCGTCGGTTCGACCGCCGTAGCCCGGACCACAAGCGCCGACGACCGCTTCAAGTACCAGCGCACCTACAGCGACGGCCCGCTCTACGCCCCGATCACCGGCTATTTTTCCTACAACCACGGCAGTTCCAACCTGGAAAGCAGCTACAACAGCGAACTGGCGGGCACCGACGACTCCCTGTTCGTGCGGCGGCTGATCGACACCGTGACCAACAAGGCACCCCGAGGGGCGAGCGTCCAGACCACGATCAATGCCGCCGCGCAGAAGGCTGCGGCCAAAGCACTCGGCAACCAGAAGGGCGCCGTGGTCGCCCTGAACCCCAAGACCGGCGCCGTGTTGGCGATGGTGACCAGCCCCAGCTACGACCCGAACAAGATCGCCACTCACGACGTCAGCGACTCCAACGCGGCCTACAACACCTACCTCAAAGACCGCGGACAAGCCGATGTCGAACCGGGCGGCCCGCGAGATCTACCGCCCGGGCTCGACGTTCAAACTGGTCACCGCCGCCGCCGGCCTGGCCAACGGCCTCACCCCGGAAAGCCCATCTCGCCTCGCCGAACCAGCTGCTGCTGCCCGGCACCAGCACCAATCTGGGCAACGACGAGAACTGCGGCGGAGACCAGATCACCATGACCCAAGCACTCGAGGTGTCCTGCAATACGGCCTTCGCCAATCTCGGTCTCAGTCTGGGCGCGGACAAGGTGCGCGCCCAGGCCAAAGCGTTCGGCTTCGACTCGCGACACCTGACCGAGATCGGCGGCGCGGCCAGCCAGTTCCCCGACGAACTGAACGCCTCCCAACTCGCCCTCAGCTCGATCGGTCAGTACGACGTGGCCGCTTCCCCGCTGCAGATGGCCATGGTCACCTCGGCCATCGCCAACAACGGCGAGCTGATGGATCCCTACCTGGTGGAGAACGTCCGCAGCCCCGACCTGCAGGTGCTGGAAAAACATTCGGTGACCAAGCTGTCCCAGCCGATGACCGAGGCCAACGCCCAGGCCCTGCAACGGATGATGGTCGGCGTGGTGCAGGACGGAACCGGTAAGAACGGCCAGATCAGCGGCATCGAGGTCGGCGGCAAGACCGGTACGGCACAGTCGGATCCGACTCGGAAGCCGTACGCCTGGTTCACCTCGTTCGCGCCGGCCAGCGACCCGCAGGTCGCGGTCGCGGTGATCGTCGAGGACGCCGACATCCCACGGTCCGACATCTACGGTGGCCGGCTGGCCGCCCCGATCGCCAAGGCCGTGATGGAGGCGGTGTTGTGAATCTCGCCGCCGAAGACGCCACCACTAGGGTGGTGGCCGCAGGGCCGACCCGACCCGGGACCGAAAGGACGTCGACCTCATGACAGACCCGGTGAGCGTCGGGGACCGGTATGAGCTCGGTGACGTGCTGGGCCGTGGCGGCATGGCCGAAGTTCGCCGCGCCATGGACACCCGACTGGGTCGACCGGTCGCGGTCAAGCAGCTGCGGGTCGATCTGGCCCAGGATCCGACCTTTCAGGCCCGGTTCCGTCGGGAAGCACAGTCGGCGGCCGGGCTGAACCATCCGACCATCGTCGCGGTCTACGACACCGGCGAAGAGCCCGATCCGCGGACCGGCGTCGGGGTGCCCTACATCGTGATGGAGCTGGTCGAGGGACTCACGCTGCGCGACGTTCTGCGTGAGGGCGGCAAGATCATGCCCGAGCGAGCGCTGGAGCTGACCCAGGGCGTTCTGGACGCCCTCAGCTACAGCCACAAGGCCGGCATCGTCCACCGCGACATCAAGCCGGCCAACGTGATGCTGACCCCGAACGGCAACGTCAAGGTGATGGACTTCGGCATCGCCCGAGCCGTCGCCGACACGTCGTCGACCATGACCCAGACCGCGGCGGTGATCGGCACCGCGCAATATCTGTCGCCCGAGCAGGCGCGCGGCGAGAAGGTCGATGCCCGCAGCGACATCTACTCGGCCGGCTGCCTGCTCTATGAACTGTTGACCGGACGGCCGCCGTTCATCGGTGATTCGCCGGTCAGCGTGGCCTATCAGCACGTCCGGGAGGCGCCGGTCCCGCCGAGCAAGCTGAATCCGGCGATCAGCCCCGAGATCGATGCGATCATGCTCAAGGCGTTGGCCAAGTCGCCGGACGAGCGGTATCAGTCGGCCCGGGACATGAAGGCCGACATCACCCGGCTGCTGGCCGGTGAGCAGGTGACGGCGATCGCGCCGACGCGGGCGTACCGGACCCGGACCCGACCCGGATGGTGCCGCGGGCCAGCGAGCAGGTCGCCGCCACCGGTCGAGGTGGTGAGCGAGGAGGAGTCGATCCTGCCCGGCGCCGCGGAGGAGGACGAGCCGCCGCAAGAAGCGTCGGGCCGGTCTGGTGGTGGGCATCGTGGCGCTGGTCGTCATCGTGCTCGGAGGCGGCGCGTTCTGCCTGTATCGGTATTTCCAGCCGCCGACGACGGCGATGACCACGGTGCCGTCGGTGACCGGCTACCCAGTTGCCCAGGCCAGCAGCGAGCTCGCCAACCAGCAGCTGGCGGACGGTAGTCGAACGGTGAACGGACGCCGACGACGACACGGTGAACACGGTGAGCGAAGCAGAACCCGAAGATCGAACAGCTCGGTGCCGGTCAACACCAAGGTCGACTCTGACGGTCAACGTCGGTCCGAAGAGCGGCACCGATTCCCGACGGGCTGGACGGGCGAGGACAAGGACGACGCCGAGAAGAGTTGTCCAAGCCGGTTTCACCAAGGTCATGAAGACCCCGGTCGACAGCGAGACCGGCGACCGAAAGGCGGACGCGGTACCTGGGGTCGACCCTGCGGGGGCCAGACGGTGTCGCTGGGGACACCGATCACACTGACCTACGCCACCGGGGAACGGTCGTGCCCCCGGTGTCACCGGTCAGACCGAGGACGGCGAGAAGCAGACTCGAAGACACGCCGGATTCAAGGTAAGCCGAACCGCGAGATACATCCGGCGACATGGCGGCCGGTCTGTGAGCGAACACGGACCCACCGGCGGCAACGAAGGCCAAGAAGGGCAGCACGGTGAAGCTGACCATGGTGTCGAAGGGCGCATCGCCGCCCGCCTCGACCGCCGGACACCGCCGCCGGCCTCGGACCCGGCGCCGACCGCCGGCGTCCAACCCGCCGGCGGACTCCGTCATCGGACCCGCCTCGCGACTCCGGCGTCCAACCCGGCATCGAGCACGCCTGAACAGTCCACGCCGCCGCCGGCTTCGAACGGCCCCGGCACGATCCGGCCAGCGGCAACGCAGACGGCCCGACCCCGGCAACGGCCGGCCGGACTGAGCTGCGTCGCGCTTCTCCACACCGCATTAATCGAAACTGTCAGCGCAACCGGATACGCTATGTCCATGATGTCGACCTGGCAGGGCTCGCTGCTCGACCTGGTCGATGAGCTCGAACTCGTCCCGCTCGACCGCGCCGAGCGGGTGCCGCTCGGCCGCGGGGCGCTGGGTCGATCTGCGTCCCGGCTGGCTGACCGGGGGCCGACGCGCTGTACGGCGAACTGATCGAGCGGGTGCCCTGGCAGGCCGAGCGGCGACAGATGTACGACCGGATGGTCGACGTGCCCCGGATGCTCATCTTCTACGGCGAGGGTAAGCCGTTACCGCACCCGGTTCTCAGCGAGGCTCGCAAGCGATCGAGCGCGCATTACGCGGACGAGCTGGGTGAGGCGTTCTCAACGGCCGGCATGTGCCTCTACCGCGACGGCCGTGACTCGGTGGCCTGGCATGGCGACACCATCGGTCGGGGTAAGTCCGAGGACACGATGGTAGCGATCCTCTCCCTCGGCTCCGCACGTCAGCTGTCGCTACGGCCGCGCGGCGGCGGTCACACCATGCACCGCTATCCGCTCGGCCACGGCGACCTGATCGTGATGGGTGGATCCTGCCAACGGACCTGGGAACACGCCATCGCCAAGACGACCAAGCCGGTCGGGCCGCGGATCAGCGTCCAGTTCCGTCCCCGCGGGGTTCGCTGAGCCTCAGTGCGCCGACATGAGCGGCGCGAGACCGGCTGCGCGGCCCGGCGCGTCGGGGTCACCGCAGGCGACCAGCCAGTTGGCCAGCATCTGGTAGCCGTGCTCGGTCAGCACCGATTCCGGATGGAACTGGACGGCTTCGATCGGCAGCTCGCGGTGCCGGACGGCCATCACGACGCCGCTCTCGGTCCGGGCGGTGACCTCGAGGACATCGGGAACGGTCTCCGGCTCGATGGCCAGCGAGTGATAACGGGTTGCGGTGAACGGGGAGGGCAGACCCGCGAAAACCCCCATCCCCTGGTGCTCGACCAGCGAGGTCTTTCCGTGCAGCAGTTCGGGCGCCCGGTCCACCACGCCGCCGAAGGCGACGCCAATCGCCTGCAGGCCCAGACAGACGCCGAAGATCGGCAGTCGCCCGCCGTGGGTGGTGATCAGTTCGATGCAGACGCCGGCGCGCTCCGGCGTTCCCGGCCCGGGCGACAACAGAATACCGTCGAAGGCGTCCACGACACCGGCTTCGGCGAACCGGGGGTCGTCGTTCCGCCAGACCTCGACCTCGGCACCGATCTGGGCCAGATATTGCACCAGGTTGTAGACGAAGGAGTCGTAGTTGTCGACGACCAGGATGCGGGCGCTCACCTGTTTATTGTCTCCTGCCAGAATGCCGTCCGGACCGGGGGCCGGCCGCAAAGTCCAGCCCGACCACCGACTCGCCCCGTACGCAACGAGAGGACAGCCTGGTCACCATTGACTACGCTACCTACCTGAAGTGTGAGGAGACAGCGTGCCCGAGTCCAAAGTCCGCAAGTCCGCGGCCGACAAGAAGAAGATCGACAAGGCCGCCCGGCCGCAGAAAACCCCACGTGCGCCCGGCAGCCGTCGTTGGGTGCCGCCGACCTTCATCACCGTCGGACTGCTGGGCGTGGCCTGGCTGATCGTCTACTACGTCGCGGGCCAGAACGTGCCCTACATGTCCGACCTCGGCAACTGGAACATCTTGATCGGCATGGGTGGCATGGCGGCAGCCTTCATCCTCGCCACGCTCTGGAAGTAGCACCCTGCTGATTCTGGCCGCGACCGACCCGGCCCGGATGCGAGTTACACCGGTGTTGTTCTCCACACTGGGGACAACGGCTGTGGACAACCGAGCGACCGGGGCCTTCCGGCCGTCGAGCGTTGAGACTTCTCAGGCGCGCTTGGCGTCGGTGCGCAAGAATGCGGCCGATGTCTGAACGAGTTGACGCCAAGCACGCGGATTCCAAGCACGAGATGATCCGTGAGCAGTTGCGCGCCGAAGTGCTGGCCCTCGACCCCGGCGACCGACTGCCGCCCGAGCGCCAACTCGCCACTCAGTTGGGCGTGGCCCGGATGACCGTCCGGCAGGCCATCGCCGGCCTGGTCCGCGAGGGCGTGGTCACGCCGGTGCACGGCAAGGGAAATCTTCGCTCCGCCGATCCACTCCGGCTCCGGGTGCAGCTCTGGTCGTTCACCGAGACCGTGCGGGCGCAAGGGCTCGAGCCCGCCTCGCAGCCGCTGGAGTGGGCCGACGACCCTGAGCCGCCGAGCGCGGCGCTGGAGTTCTTCCAGTTGGGCTCGGACGATCCGCGACGGCCCACCATGCTGCGCCGCTCCCGCCGGCTCCGCCTCGGTGACGGCACCCCGCTGGCCATCGAGGAAGCCTGGTTCCCGCCCGACCTGGTGCCGCCGCTGACCGAGCAGGTGCTCGCCGGCAGTCTGTATGCGTTCCTCCGGGAGGCCGGGGTGCTGCCCGATTCCGGCGAGGAGTCGGTCACCGTGGGCCTGCCGACCGACGAGGAGGCCAAACTGCTGGACATGGCCGCCACCCGGCCACTGCTCCGCCTGACCCGCCGCGCCTTCGCCCACGGAGAGCCGATCGAGTACGCCCAGGCGGCTCTGCCCGGCGACCGGTTCGAGTTGGCGTTCCCGCTGGTGCGCGACCCGGCTTGACCTCGCCGCCCCCGTCTACTCCGAGCGACCCGAGCAGTTCGAGCGGCCCGAGCAGTTCGAGCGGCCCGAGCAGTTCGAGCGACCCGAGCAGTTCGAGGGCCCAGCAGTTCGAGCGGCCCGACCGGCCCGACGGGTCGGAGCCACGATCGGGAGATCTTCGCCCTCGCCGTCCCGGCCTTCGCCGCACTGGTCTCCGAGCCGCTGTTGCTGACCGCCGACTCGGCGATCATCGGCCACCTCGGGACCAGTCAGCTCGCCGGACTGGGCGTGGCCGGGAACATCCTCGGGATCCTGATCGGCCTGAGCATCTTCCTCGCCTACGGCACCACCGGCACGGTGGCCCGCCGGCTGGGGGCGGGTGACCGCGGCGGTGCGCTGGCCGGCGGGTTGGACGGGATGGTGCTCGCGCTGGGCCTCGGGTTGGTCCTGACCGTTCTGCTCGAGGTAGCGCTGAGCACGGTGATCGGCTGGTACGGGCTGAACCCGGAGGTGGCGCAGGCGGCCAGCCGCTATCTGCGGATCGCTGCCGCCGGGCTGCCGTCGGTGTTGGTGCTGCTGGCCTCCACCGGAGTGTTGCGCGGGCTGCAGGACACCCGGACGCCGCTGCTCGTCGCGGTCAGCAGCAATCTGGTCAACATCGGGCTCAACCTCGTGGGCGTGTACGGCCTCGGCCTCGGCATCCGCGGGTCGGCGGTCGGGACGTTGCTGGCCCAGACGGCGGCGGCGCTGGTATTGACCGTGATCGTGCTGCGCGGAGCTCGCCGGGCGGGCGTCCCCCCTCGATTCCACCCGGCCGGTGTACTGCGTGCGGCCCGGGCCGGCGGCTGGCTGGTGCTGCGGACCGCCAGCCTGCAGGCCGGTATCACTTTGACCACGGTGACCGCCGCCGGCTTCGGCGCGGTCGCCCTGGCCACCCACCAGGTCGCCAACAGCCTGTGGGTGCTGCTGTCTTTCGCCCTGGACGCCATCGCCATCGCCGCCCAGGCGATCGTCGGCCGCTACCTCGGCGGCGGTGAGCTCGACGTCGTCCGCCGGCTGACCCGGCGGATGGTCGGCTGGGGCCTGATCGCCGGGGTGGTGTTCGCTCTGCTGATGCTGGCCGGCCGGCCGCTCTACGGGCCGCTGTTCTCACCCGATCCCGCCGTCCAGTCGCTGTTGGCCCGGGTGGTCGTGGTGATAGCCGTGGCCACCCCGATCGCCGGGATCGTCTTCGTCCTCGACGGGGTGCTGATCGGGGCCGGCGACGGGCGTTACCTGGCCGCGGCCGGGCTCTGCGCCCTGGCCGTGTTCGTACCGCTGGCTCTGGCCGTCCGCTTCACCGACGCCGGACTTGTCTGGCTGTGGGTGGCCTACGGCGGTTACGTGCTGGCTCGGATGGTCACCTTGGTGCTCCGGGCGCGGACCAGCCGCTGGATGCGGACCGGCGCCTGAGCGACCGGGAACCGATCCGTCACGCCTCACCGGCGGACGGGGGGCGGCCGTGATGCAGCAACTGCTTGACCCAGCCGATCGCCTCGTCGAGGTGACCGAGGACGTCCAGGCTCTCGTCGACCAGCTGGGGTGGGCTCCGCACCAGGGTGTCCTCGGCCAGCAGCCGGTCGAAATCGACGCCGACCGGATCCGGGCGCTCGATGCCGTCCGGGGTGTCGAAGACGACGCCGGCGCCGGACATGATGCCGATCAACTCCTGGGCGATGATCCCGTAGGCCACGGTCGTCGGATGGACCCCGTCCAGGGAGAACAGGCCGCCGGTCGCCCGGCCGCCGTGGCCGTCGGCGCTGAGGAAGACCGTGTCCGGCGTCGGGGTCAGGCCGCTCAGTTCGGGTGGCAGCGGGTACGGCCTCCACCAGTCCGGCTTGGCGGCCGGATCCCGCAGGTAGCGCTTGGTGGCCAGCCGGTCGAGCAGCCCGGCGAGATCGAACAGCAGCCAGTCCCGCCCCGCCCCGGCCCGCGCGTCCCGGACGACGTCGGTGATCGCCTCGTTGTAGAGGTCGATCGCCGCGTCGACGGCGCGGGCCTCGTTCTCGGTCAGTCTAGGATCGGTGGCCGGGTCGAACTCGGCATCGGTGATCCATGGTCGGGTGTAGTAAGGGAAATAGCGCGAACCGGGCCGGGCCTTCATGGTCCCGACCGCGCGGGCGATCGGTGCGATGGTCACGTGCGGGACGGTGCACCAGATCACGTGCCGGGCGCCGACTCGTTCGACCGCCGCTCGCACCTGCGCCAGTTCGTCCCGGAAGTGCCGCGGATCCCACACGGTGTAACGGTGCTGATCGCGGGTGCGCAGGTAGGCCGCGTCGGTCCAGATCACCTCGAGCGAGATCACCGACACGAGCGCGTTGTTGGATCCGAGCATCACGATCAGGGTCTCGATGCCGCCGTCGCCGGCCAGCCGGGCCGCGGTGTCGAACACGGTCTCCTGCTCCTCGGCGACGGTCCGGTTCGGGTAGACGCGCAGTGCGACCCGCTCGGCGTTGTCCTGGACGAGCTCGGCGAACACGTTGTCCCGGGCCGGCAGGATCGCCGCCCGGCAGGAGGCCGAGGTGCGGGTCAGCGCGTCCCAGAGGGTCCAGCCGTAGACGGACAAATCGTGGACGAAGTCGTGAACCGGAGCGGTGGCGCCGGGGCCGCGCTCCCAGTAGTCCTCCACCTGGTCCAAAAAGTGCCGGGCTCGGAGCGCGGTCGGCAGCGCCTCCAGCAGGCTGACGTGGTGACCGAAGTGCTGCTGCAGGTCACGCAGCAGGAACTCCAGGTTGACCGGAAGACCGCCCGGGCCGGCGTAGACGGGATAGCGGTAGTGCTCGAACCAACCCAGCTCGTGGGCGATGATCGCCGGATAGGACAGGGAAGTGTTGAACACGGCGCCACTCTGAAAGCCTTCGGATACCGAGTCACCGATCACCACCAACCGATGCTCCGGGTCGGCTCGGGCGGGCGCGGTGGTGACGGCGACGGGAATGCCGAGGGTCGGATCGAAGACCGGCACCCGGCCGGGCAGCCCGGCCCGACGCTTCACCTCCTCTGGTGCGTTCGGCGGAATCAGGGAGCTGGTATCGCGGGCGGGCACGGCGTCATTGTGTCCCGGCCCGGGTGCGATTGTCCTCACCTAGGGCGCCCCTGTCCGGACGGTCGATCGGGAGCAGCAAAACCTGTGCGGGCGGCTGAGAATCGACGGTGCAGAACTGGCGCGAGCGAAGAGGCCGGACCGAGCGGGCTCGCAACGCCCGTTGTTCAGGACGGAGACCGGAGCCTGCGAGGCGGCTCGAGAATCGGCCCCGAGGCGATGTCCGAGCAGGAGGGCCTGCGGGTCGGATGTCTGAGCTGGCGAGTGGGCCGAACGGATGAACTTGCTCTGTTCCGACTACCACCTGCGGATGACGTCAGCTGCATTTCCGGCGAGCGGACGGGGTAGGCGCAGCCCAGGTCAACCGCATCGCGCCCTTAAGACGAGGATCGCGCCCACTGCAGCGGGCGCGATCTCGGTGCAAAGGACGCGATCACCGACATCTCGGAGTAGCGGCGCCGGGAAACGATCGCGATCCCGGTGCAAAGGTCGCGATCCGGTGTAAAGGGTCGCGATCCGGTGCAAAGGGTCGCGATCCCGGTGCAAAGGACGCGATCAGGGAGCTTTCGAGGTGCGCCGTGGCTGAACGCACGAGGCCCCGGGCACGGGGCCCGGGGCGTCGTGGCTGCGTTGCCGGCGGGCAACACGCTGGTCGAGAGACCGGCGAGTTACTCCGAGACGACGGTGACCGGCAGGTGGGCGGTGACCGCCTCGTGCAGCTTGATGCCGATCGAATGGCTGCCGAGGGACTTGATCGGCTTGGTGATGGTGATCGACCGCTTGTCGACGGTCGGCCCACCCGACTTCTTGACCGCCGCGGCGATCGCGCTCGGGGTGACCGCACCGAACAGCTTGCCGGTGTCACTGGCCCGGACGCCGAGCTCGACGCTCAGGCCCTCGAGCTGCTCGCGCACCTCTTGAGCGTGCTCCAGGCCACGGATCTGGCTGGCGTCACGACTGCGCTTGATGCCGTCGATCTGCTTCTCGGCGCCACGGGTCCACCGGATGGCGAAACCGCGCGGGACAAGATAGTTGCGGGCGTAGCCGTCCTTGACCTCGACCATGTCACCGGCCAGGCCGAGATTGTCCACGGCAGCCGTCAGAATGAGTTTCATCTGCTGACCTCTCTGCTATCCGCGGTCTCAGCGGGCCGTCGAGGCGTACGGCAGCAGCGCAACCTCGCGGGCGTTCTTGATGGCGATGGCGACCAGGCGCTGCTCTTGCACGCTCAGGCCGGTGACCCGGCGGGCCCGGATCTTGCCCCGCTCGGAGATGAATTTCCGCAGCGTCTGGGTGTCTTTGTAGTCGATGTGCTGACCCGCTTGAGCGGATTCGCCTTCTTCTTGATGGGCTTGTCGCGTTCCGCGTGCTGGTGCGTTGGCCATTGTGGTGCTCTCCTTACTGAGCCCGGCCGCGTCCGATCGGGACGTCGGGCCGGAATGTGCCGAATGGATTATTCGTATCTTGATGTGCGCGACTCGATCAGACGACCTCGATCAGCGATCTCAATCAGACGGTCGATCAGAGGTTCCGATCAGAACGGGGGCTCGTCGTTGGTGTTGCTGGCCCACGGATCGGAGCCGCCGGAGGACCACCGGACGAGCCGCCCGATGACCCGCCGGTGGCCCAGGGATCGTTGCCCCAGTTGCCGGACTGCCGCCCGAAGACTGCCCGCCGGACGAGGCGTTCGCCGGAGCGGACTGGCCACGTTGGCCGGCCGCCGCCGGTTCGCCGCCACCGTTCCCGCCAGCCACCGTTCCCGCCACCGCTGTAACCGCCGCCACCCGAACCACTGCTGGTCCGGGTGACTTTGGCGGTGGCGTACCGCAGCGCCGGGCCGATCTCGTCCACGTCGATCTCGAACACGGTGCGACGCTCACCCTCGCGGGTCTCGTAGCTGCGGGACTTCAGCCGCCCCTGGACGATCACCCGCATGCCCTTCTGCAGCGACTCGGCAACGTTCTCGGCGGCCTGTCGCCAGACCGCACAGTTGAGGAACATCGCGTCGCCGTCTCGCCACTCGCCGGACTGCCGGTCGAACGTCCGCGGCGTGGAGGCCACGGTGAAGTTGGCCACGGCCGCCCCGGAGGGGGTGAAGCGCAGCTCCGGGTCGGCGGTCAGATTGCCGACCAGGGTGATGGTGGTTTCGCCTGCCATGTCTACTCCGTGTTGATGATGTGATCCGTGTTCAGTGGTCAGCCGGCGAACCGTGCCAGTCGCTACTGACAGTTTCCCGGGCCCCCGCGTGCCGGGTGCGGAGAACGACGATCGATCAGGATCAGCGGGCGTCGGTCCGCATGACCTTGGTCCGCATCACCGACTCGTTGATGCCGAACTGACGCTCCAACTCGCGGACGTCGTCCGGGTTGGCGGTCAGGTTGAGCACGGCGTAGATGCCTTCGTGCTTCTTCTGGATCTCATAGGCCAGTCGACGACGACCCCAGATGTCGATGTTGTCCACCGTGCCGCCGCCCTTGGTGATGACGGTCAGGAACTGGTCCAACGTGGGAGCGACTGTCCGCTCCTGGGTTTCCGGGTCGAGGATGACCATGACTTCGTACTTACGCATACGCGAACTCCTCCTCCTCTGGTCTCTGCGGCCACGGGACGTCCCCATGGCAGGAGGGCGATGCTTGTCTGCCCGTGTCGACCGAGGGATTTCGGCGCCACGAACAGCCCTTGACTTTAGCGTCCGGGTGCCCGACGGCGCGAATCGTCGGCGCGGGTCAGCCCGCAGCTTCCCACGCACCGGTTCGGCGCGCTCGGTTGCCGTGCCAGACTCACCGGCATGAGCCTGCCTTACCCGGAGACGGTCGCGCCCGACAGCACCACGGCCGATTTGTTCGCCGACTACCTCGACGGCTATCGGGCCGTTGCCCTGCGCAAGCTGGACGGCCTGGATGACGAACAGCTGCGACCGCTCGGTGCTGCCCTCGGGCTGGACGCCGCTGGAGCTGCTGCGGCACCTGGCCGCGATGGAGCGCCGGTGGCTCCAGTGGGGCTTCCTCGGGCTGCCGCTGGAGGATCCGTGGCCCGACCGGGATCCTCGAGCCGCACCGTTGGCGGGTGCCGGCCGAGATGAGCGCGGATCGAGGTGCGCCAGGAGCTGACCGCGGCCGCCAGCGCACAGCCGCGAGGCCATCCGCGGCGTCGACCTGAGCACGCCGGCCGCGGTCGGCGGGCAGTTCGAGACCGAGCCGACGCCGACGTTGGGCGCGATCTTGTTCCACGTCCTGCAGGAGTACGCCCGGCATGTCGGCCAGTTGGACGTCGTCCGCGAGCTGATCGACGGCGAAACGTCGGCGAGTGAGCCGCGATGACCCGAACTACTCGTAGACGAACGCCGCTCGGCCCGGGATAGATCCAGCTCAGACCGTCGCGGAGCCGGTCGCGCCAGGACTCCCAGCTGTGCCCGTCCCGGGACTCGACGTAGCGGCACGTCCATCCCGGTCTCGGCGAACACCGGCACCATCGACCGGTTCGCCGTGACCAGCGGTTCGTAGCTGCCGCAGGAGATGAACATCCGGTCGGTCAGCCGCCGCGGCCGGGCCCGATACCGGTTGATGAACTTCACCACCGGGTCGAAGGCCGGATCCTCGCCGTGGTCGATCCCGATGTCGGTGAAGACGAACGAGCCGGACTGCACCAGCAGCGAGCCGAACATCGTCCGGATTGCGATAGGCGATCGACAACGCGGCCACGGCGCCGAAGCTGGAGCCCATCAGGCATCGACCCGACGGCTGACCGATCAGCGGCAACTCGCGTTCCAGCTCCGGCACCAGCTCGTGGGCGATCGAACGTGCGTGCGCGGCGTTGTTCGGGTATTCGGTCAGCCGCTCGCCCGGGTGAGGTGAACGCGACGACGGTCTCGGCCAGGTCGAGGCGAATGGATCAGGTTGTCCAGCACGGTCTTCATCGAGGCGTACTCCAGGAAGTCGCCGCCGTCGTGGACGACCAGCAGCGGATAGCGCGCCCGGCGCGTTGAACCGGGCCGGCAGATAGACACTGACCCGATTGGTCCGCCGCTGGGCCACGCTGCGGATCTCGAGTCTCGATCAGCTCGCCCGGACGGGCGTCGGGGTCGAAGCCGGGTCCAGTCCGGCGTCTGATAGCCGGTGCTGTGCAGGACGGATGAGTCCCCGACCGGGCTGCGCGCCAGGAGCGGGTTGCCGGGATCGTTGAACCGCTCCCAGTGATCGCCGTAGCGGCGTTCGAACTGGTACTCGACCCGGGAATCCGGCGGGAGTCTCCAGGACCAGTGAACCAGACCGTCGTGCCGGGCAGCCGGCGTAGCGCCAGATCGTCGGGCAGACCGACCACCCGGTGTCGCAGATAGACCGCATCGGCTTCGTCGACCCGGACCGCGAAGGTGCACTTTGCGCCCTTCCACGATCGGGAAGTCGTGGCGTGCAGGAAACGCTCGGCGCTCTGCTGATCCAGGGACGCGACTCTGCCGGAGCCGGTTGATGGCCAGCTTCTGGCCGCGGGGCTCACGACGGTTCCCTCGGGCAGGGCGATCGAAGGTCCGGGCCTTCGGATCGACAGTCGACCCTGCATCGTCGACGTCGACCCGCTCGCCGTCGGACAGCAGCAGGCATCGCCGCGGGGCGAACCGGTCGGCCAGCAGGGCGATCCGATCATGATCGCCCAGCCGCAGCCGACGACGGGCGTGCGGGAACGGCAGCACGCCGCCGAACAGGCCGAGGCCTTCGGCATAGAGCTGCGGATCGAGCGGACCGTGCGGCGGCGAAATCGTTGTAGAGCACCACCCGGTCCGAGCAGGCCATGGCGCCGGCCGACCAGGCGATCAGCGGCGCCCCGCCCGCCGTCGACTGCTCGGCGGTGGTGATCAGGGATCGGGCGTCGAACAGATGCAGCACGTGTAACAGCACGCCGACGTGGCCGCCGGTGATCACGAAACCCCGACAGTCGGCGGCCAACTCGGCCACCTGTGCCCGCTGCGGCGACCACGCTGGCCCGCTCACCGAGCCGGACGCCGAGATAGAACGCGGTTCGCGCCGCGGCCACCGTCTGCAGATGCCAGTCGTCCAGCGCGCGCACCTCGGCCAGACCGTCGCCAGGGCGCCGCGGCCTGAGCCGGCCGGCAGTTCTCAGCGTCGGCCGATCTCGCTCGAAGGCCGCCAGCGCGTGCCGGAGCTCGGACGCGTACAGCGCCTGGAGTTCATCGAGCAGACCGAACAGCGTCCTGCTCGGCCGGCGCGTACTCGGGATCTCGGCCAGCAGCCGCTGCCAGCGAGCGAACAGGTCGAGATGTGCGCAGTCGACCGCCGAGCACATCGTCCGAGTTCGCCGGTCTCGGCCTCACGTTCCTGCCAGCCGGCGTTGATCGTGGCGATCGGGCCGGACGGG
Organism: uncultured Actinomycetota bacterium; assembly: GCA_963711185.1. Taxonomy (GTDB): domain Bacteria; phylum Actinomycetota; class Actinomycetes; order Propionibacteriales; family Propionibacteriaceae; genus Microlunatus. The sequence goes on from CAVQDD010000019.1 coordinate 162,150, forward strand.
ATCAGCTCGGCGACGGCGGCCCGGGCCGCACCCACCCGCCGCTGCGGTCCGAGCAGGGTGACCCTCACCGGGGTCATCTCCTGATCGCGTCGTCATGTCTCCGGCCTACGCCGAACTGAACGGTAACGGTAGTGGGCGAGCAGTCACACGAACGGCCAGCATTCGCTGCGGATCGTCCGGTCCGATATCCGGAAGTCGTTCCCAGGGAAAGAAACTCCTTTGGTTAAGAGCGACCCAAGATTGTCCTCGGCAGCGCCCGCGGCGGGTGTGTCTGTGCTTAAAGTCACCCTGCTCCCGGCGGTCGGGGCGCGCGACCCGAGCCGTCGGAAACCGGACGAAAACGCCGTGGGAACCGATCGTCAGCGGCCTGCGTCCGATCGATCAACCACGGAGGTGACGCCTCCGTCCACCACACGCCCTCACCACATCTCGAAGGAGCTCTCGATGAGCAGCATGAACCCGGCCCAGCACAGACAATGACCCGGCAGGACCCGGGTAAGACACTCGGCATCGTCGGACTGGTGCTTTCGATCGTCGCCAGCTTCATCGGCCTGATCATCAGCATCGTCGCGTTCAACCAGTCCAAGAAGGCCGGCTTCAACAACGGCCTGGCCAAGGCCGGCATCATCGTCGGCATCATCACCACGTTGCTCTCGGTGGTGTTCAGCATCCTCTACTTCGCGGTGATGATCCCGGCGATGCAGGCCCAGCTCGGTCGATGAGCACGAGAGCGGCCCGGGCGATTCCGCCCGGGCCGTTCTTCAGTGAATTCTTGGAACTATCCCATCGAGCCTGACGTTCAGGCCCTCGCCTGCCGTTAGTGTTCTGCCCACCTAGCCTCGACAAGGAGACACCATGAGTGCCTACCAGGCAGCACCCGGACAACCGATGCCGCAGGGCGAAGACCCTGGGCGCACTCTTTCCATCGTCGGTCTGATCCTGGCCATTGTCGCCAGCATCGTCGGCTTGATCATCAGCATCGTCGCGCGCCGAAAGTCTTCCCAAGCAGGCTTCAAGAACAGCGTCGCCTTGGCCGGGATCATCGTCGGTATCCTCACGACGATCGGCACCATCATCGCCATCATCGCCATCATCTTCGCGGCCCGCATCGGGACCCAGGTCGTCCAGCAGTGCCAGGGGCATCCGAACCAGCCGATCCAGATCAACGGCAGACCGTCACCTGCCCTGCCAACTCCTGAGGATCACCGACGCCGGCAGGCGGAGCGGGCTGCCTAGACTCGTCGGTGAGTTATGCATCGGAGCGGGAGCTGCGGCCGGGCCGGATGCGGTTCGCCGACCTCAGCCCGCGCGCCTACGAACATCCGACCGACCGGGGCGCACTGGTCGCCCTGCGGGCCATTCCGGGATTCGATTCGGTCCTGAAGGCGATCTCCGGGGCGATCGGCGAACGCAGCATCCGGTTGCTGTATCTGGCGACCTCGATCCGGGTGTCGGCCCGGCAGTATCCGGAACTGCACCGGATGATCAGCGAGTGCGCGACCGCGCTCGATCTTTACCCGATTCCCGAGCTCTACGTCCAGCAGGATCCGACGCCGAATTCGATGGCCATCGGGTTGGACAAGCCGATCATCGTGATCACCACCGGGATGCTGCGAACTGCTGGACAGCGAGGGGCTGCGGTTCGTCATCGGCCACGAGGTCGGCCACGTGCTCAGCGGCCACGCGATCTATCGCACCATGCTGATGCAGTTGATCAACATCTCGGCCACCGTGCAGTGGATCCCGCTCGGCGCCTGGGGCATGCGGGCCATCATCGCCGGCCTGAACGAGTGGTTCCGCAAGTCCGAACTCTCCTGCCGACCGGGCCGGACTGCTCTGCACCCAGGATCCGCAGGCAGCGCTCAAGGTGCACGCCGCGCTGGCCGGTTCCCTCAACCCCGACGACATGGACGTGGCCGGGTTCCTCGACCAGGCTCGGGAATACCAGTCCTCAGGTGACGTCCGTGACTCCGGTGCTCAAGCTGCTGCAGATCTCCGGGCAGACCCACCCGATGGCGGCACTGCGGGCGGCCGAGCTGCAGAAGTGGGCGGCCGGTCAGGAGTATCGCGACATCCTCGCCGGGCACCTACCCCCGACGCTCCGAGGACAAGGACGCGCCGCTGAGTGAGGACGTGAAGGCCGCTGCTGCGTCTTATCGGCAGGCGTTCGCGACCAGCTCCGATCCGTTGTTCAAGGTGATCGGCAAGGTCGGCGGGGTGCTCGGCGGGGTCGGCAGCGCTACCGCCGGGCGGGTCCGGGACTGGTGGCAGACCACACCCCGGGCCTACGACGCCGACGCCCCGGATGAGTCGAGGGAGAACGAGCCACCGACCGAGACCGGCCAGGAGAGCTGATGCTCAGCAACGCCCCGCCTGGGCCCGCGAGCTGATGGTCTTCGGCATCGTCGCGCTGCTCGCTCGGACTCGCCCTGATCATCCTCGACAACGATCCGTCGGCGCAGGGCCGAGCGCGACGAGTCGCAAGGCTGATCACACGCGATCACCAGGCCACCTGGTCCGCGGCCTACTCGGCGGCGACCAGCAGACTGCTCGCGTCCACCCCGAGCGAGACCCGGCTGCCCGCCTGGACCTGGCCGGCGGCAGAGCCGGACAGCTGAGCGACGAGCTCGCGACCGTCGGCGGTGGTGATCCGGGCCCGGGAGATCGCGCCGGAGAAGATCAGATCGAGCACCTGGGCGTCGCCGTCCTCGTCCGGGGTCACCCGGAGCTGTTCCGGGCGCAGCAGGGCCACCCCGGATCCGCTGCCGATCGAGCCCTCGCAGGGTGCTCAGCCGGGTGCCCAGTACCGTGACCTGGCCGTCGGTCGACCTGGGCCGGGATCCGGTTCATCAAGCCGACGAAGTCGGCCACGAACGCGTTCGCCGGCCGGGCGTAGAGCGCCTGCGGGGTGTCCAGCTGCTGCAGGCGTGCCCTAGCTTCATCACCCCGACCCGGTCGGCCATCGCCAGAGCCTCTTCTTGATCATGGGTGACGAACAGCGTGGTGGTGCCGACCTCCAGCTGGACCCGGCGGATCTCGTCGCGCAGCTGGGTCCGCACCTTGGCGTCGAGCGCCGACAGCGGTTCGTCGAGCAGCAACACCGACGGCTCGAAGGCCAGCGCCCGGGCCAGCGCCACCCGCTGCTGCTGGCCGCCGGAGAGCTGGCTGGCGTACCGGTCGGCCTGCGGCGGCCAGTCCGACCAGGTCGAGCATCTCCCGGGCCCGGGTGCGCTCGCTTGCGCCTTGTCCACCCGGCGCAGCTTCAGCCCGAACTCGACGTTGGCCTGCGCGGTCATGTGTGGGAACAGCGAATAGGCCTGGAAGACCATGCCCATGTCGCGCTTGTTGGCCGGCACCGCGGTCATGTCCGTGCCGTCGACCACGACCCGGCCCGGCGGTCGGCTCGTCGAGCCCGGCCAGGATCCGCAGCGCAGTCGTCTTGCCGCAGCCGGACGGGCCGAGCAGCGCGACCAACTCACCCGGGTGCAGGGTCAGGTCGAGGCCGTCCAGGGCTTGACCGATCCGTAGGTGCGGACCAGCTCCTCCAGCCGGACCTCGACACCCGTCCGGCCGGATTGCGTCGTGGTCATCAGGGCTCCTCATCTACTCGGCTGACCGGCCGGGATCGGTGCTGCAGCAGACATCCGACGCCGGCGGCGACCGGAACTGACGAAGGACAAGACGATCAACAACACGGCGGCGAAGAAGATCGCCGCCAGCGAGGCCGCCACCGACTCCTGTGCGTTCGCCTTGGCCTGCAGGTTGATCACCACCTGCAGGGTGTTGTAGTTCAGCAGCGAGGCGAAGGTGAACTCGCCCAGCACCAGGGCGATCGAGATGAACGCGGCCGATAGCAGCGCCGTGCGGATGTTCGGCACGATCACCCGGAGTATCACCGTGGCCCAGCCGGCGCCGAGGCTCCGGGCCGCCTCGGCGAGGGTGATCACGTCGATGCCGGACAGCCCCGCATCCAGCGCCCGGTAAGCGTAGGGCAGCACCAGCACGACGTAGAGGAAAGTCAACACGTACGGCGAACTCCCGAACAGGTAGTTCAGCCAGAGCACGACGTTCTTCAGTCCGACGATGATCACCAACGGCGGCACGGTCAGCGGCAGCAGGCAGAGGAATTCAACCGTGCGGGCGATCCACGGCACCCGGAGCCGGACCCAGATCATGGTCGGCACCAGCAGCACCAGCATCAGGATCACGGTCAGGACGGCCAGCACCAATGAGGTGATGATCGAGTCGCGCAGCAGCGGATCGGTGAACAGCAACGCCCAGGCCGCGCCCGTCCGGCCGTTGCCGTTGAACACCTGGGTGCTGAAGTCGAGCATCGAGAGCAGCGGGATCAGGAAGAACAGCCCGCAGATCACGAAGACCACCACCCGGAAGACGTTCAGCCGGCTGTCGGGCCGCGCGTTGCGGGGTCATCGGATCCACCGCGACGTGCGACGGACCAGCAGCGCTGTAGCCGGCCATCACGATCGCGACGATCACGATCATCTCCAGTGCCAGGGCGTAGGCGAAGTTCTGCCGACCGAGGACCACCTCGCTGGTCAGCGCCGTCCGGATCCAGAGCGGGATGATCGGGCTGCCCTGACTGATCAGCGCGGCCGCGGTGGCGTAGGCGGCGAAGGAGTTGGCGAACAGCAACAGCAGCGAGCCGAGGAAGGCCGGGGTGAGCAGCGGCAGGCCGACGTAGCGCCAGTACTGCCCGGTGGTCGCCCCCAGGTTGGAGGCCGCCTCGCGCCACTGCACGCGGATGCCGTCCAGCGCGGGCAGGAAGACGATCACCATCAGCGGGATCTGGAAGTAGGCGTAGACCAACACCAGCCCCGGCAGGCTGAACAGCCAGGTGCTGGAGGTCAGGCTGGTGCCGACGTGGGCGTCCAGCCAGACCGACACCACGCCGGAGATGCCCAGGGTGGCGATGAAGGCGAAGGCCAGGGTGACGCCACCGAACTGGGCCAGCACCCCGCAGACGCTGGTCACCAGCCGCCGCAGCATGCCGTCCGGCCGACCGCTGACCACGGCGTAGGCGAGCAGGGCGCCGACCACGCCGCCGATCAGGGCGGTGACCGCCGAGACCAGGACACTGTTCAGCAGCGCGTCGGCGACGCTGCCGTCGGCCAGCGAGGCGAGGTTGGCCAGCGCTGAACCGGCCCGTCGCTCGACGAACGCCCCGATCACCACGGTGACCGTCGGGACGACCAGGAAGATCAGCAGGTAGACCAGGAACGGCAGCACGCCGAGCGCCGGACGCAGTCGAACGCCGCCCGAACCTCTGGCCACTTGCTGCCTCACCTGCTCGAACGGATCCAGGCGAGTCTGGGACGGCTCCGGCCGGCTCACCCCAGCCCCTCGGTCAGCTGATCGCCTTGCTCCACTCGCTGCTGAGCACCGAGGCCGCCTTCTTGGCCTGTTCGGTGCTCACGATGACCGGCGTGCCCGACACCTTGGGCAGCGCGTCGTACGCGGTCTTGTTGAGGGTGCCGGCCTTCTGCATCGCCTCGGCCCGGACCGGGCGGGCGCCACCACCCAGGAAGAGGTTCTGGCCCTCGTCGGAGTAGAGGTACTCCTCCCACAGCCGAGCCGCGGCCGGATGCGGAGCAGCCTTGCTGATCGCCTGGTAGTAGTAGCCGCCGAGCTGGGCGTTGCTCGGCACGACGACCTTCCAGGTCGGCACCTTCGCGGTCTCGGCGGCGTTCAGGTAGTCCCAGTCGATCACCACCGGGGTCTGGCCGGACTCGATGGTCGCCGAGGTCGGGTCGACCGGTAAGAAGTTGCCGGCCTTCTTCAGCGAGGAGAAGAAGTCGATGCCGGGCTGGATGTTGTCGGCCGAGCCGCCGTTGGCGAGCGAGGCCATCATCACCCCGGAGAACGCGGCGCCGGCCTGGGTCGGGTCGCCGTTCAAAGCCACCTTGGCCTTGAACGCCGAGCCGAGCAGATCCTTGACCTCGCTGACGTTCGGCACCTTCGACGGAGTCGTAGCCGATCGACATGTAGCCGCCGTAGTCGTTGACCCAGGTGCCGTCGGGGTCCTTGAAGTCGGTCGGGATGGTGTCGAAGGTGCTCACCTTGTAGTTGCGCGAACATGCCGGTGTTGGCCAGCGCGACCGACTGGCCGAGGTCGAAGACGTCCGGCGCCCGGTCGGTGCCCTTGAGCTGGCCGGCGGCGTTGATCTCGTCCTGGCTGGCCGCGTCCGGCTGGGCCGAGTTGACGGTGATGCCGTACTTGGCCTTGAAGCCGGAGATGATCTTGCCGTAGTTGGCCCAGTCGGCGGCAGCGCGATCACGTTCAGCGTGCCCTCCTTCTTGGCCGCGGCGACCAGCGCGTCCATCCCGCCGGCGTCCTGGGCCGAGGTCCAACTCGCCGCGCCGGCCGGAGGCCGAGCTGGACGAGCCGGCGGTGGTCGAGGGCGGCGCACAGCCGGCCGCCGAACAGCATCAATCCGGCGGCGGCCGACCACCCCGATGCCGACTGACCCGGAACTTTTGCACGAGATCCCCCTACGTCGACCCCGACCTGTCACGGGGCACCGATTGCCCCGCTGAGGAGCGGCGGCAGGCACAGAATGACACGAAGAATGCACGCTGACGGCCTCAAACGGTGCGAATCCGCCGGAATGTGGCCCGATCGCAACCTTGTGCTCAGCCGCCGTCAGCCGTTCGATGCCCTACGTTCGCCGGCCGGCTGTCTGAGCGATGGGTTACGTTCACGATCATGACCAGCTTGCCGCTCGGAGCCCACGTCGACCAAAACGATCCGATCTCCGAGGCGCGGGCCCGGGACGCCGACGCGGCCCAGTTCTTTCTCGGTGCGCCGCAGGACTGGAAAGAGCCGACGGTGGCCTACGCCGGTGGCGCGGACGGCGTTGAAGGCGGCCGCTGCCGAGGCCGGCGTGGCGCTCTACGTGCACGCGCCCTATCGGATCAACGTGGCCACCACGAACAACCGGATCCGGATCCCCAGCCGCAAGCTGCTGCAGTCCTACGTGAAAGCCACCGCCGAGATCGGTGCGGCCGGGATCGTCGTGCACGGCGGACACGTCTCGGCCGACGACGACCCGGCCGTCGGGTTCGACAACTGGCGCAAGTGCATCGAGCGGATGGAGATGCCGGCCACCGTGCTGATCGAGAACACGGCGGGCGGTGAGAACGCGATGGCCCGCCAGCTCGACCGGATCGCCCAGCTCTGGGAGGCGGTCACCTCGGTGCCGGGTGGCGACACGCGTCGGTTTCTGCCTGGACACCTGCCACTTCCACGCCAGCGGCGAAGAGCTGGTCGGTCTGGTCGAGCGGGTCAAGGCGATCACCGGCCGGGTCGATCTGGTGCACGCCAACGACTCCCGGGACGCCTTCGGCTCCGGCGCCGACCGGCACGCCAACCTCGGTCAGGGCGAGATCGATCCGGACGGCTTGGTCGCCGTCGTCCGGGACGCGGGCGTGCCGGCCATCGTGGAGACCGGCGGCGGGGTGGAGGGCCAGGCCGCCGACATCGACTGGCTGCGGCAGCGGCTGACATCGTGACGGCTGCCGCCTGCGGCTCAGCCCGACCGAGAAGAGCCCGGGATCGATGAGTTCCAACCCGAGCTGGTCGAAGTCGGCGGTGTTCCGGTGACGAGGCTCGCCCGATGGCTCCGACAGATTGCGGCGAGCTGTGCGCCGAAGCCGGAGATGGGGGCAGCGATCCGTTCGCGCTCGACGACGACCTCCGCACAACGGACAGCGGCCGCAGCGTCGAAGGACAGCACCTGATCGGCGAAACCGCCGAAGATCGTTTCGGCAGCAACAAGCAGGGTGTCTCGCCGACGACCGTCCGGTAGCCGGGCAATGCCGAACCCCACCTCGGCCAGCGTCACCGAAGGCGGCTTCCACCCGGCAGTCCGGCGAGGCACGCATCAGTACCAAGACGACGTCGGTGTCGAGGACGATGATCGGCGCCGACTCGGCACGGCCGCTCCTCATTCGGACAGATCGGCGGCCCGGGCCGGCCCAGCCCGAGGCGGCAGGACGAGATCGACTCCACCCAGATCGCCGAAGCCAGAGAGCAGCGCCGCCGCCCGGACGCGAAGTCGTTCTTTCACTGAATCGTCCAGGTCCCGCACGCTGACCGCAGCCATCCGACAACCTTCTGCCATCAATGCTCGCGCCGAGCGGCCTTGACCTGCGGTTCGAGCCGAGACATAGGGACGCACAGTCTCGGTGGGTAGCGTCGGGACCTGACCGAAAGGGTGGGAGCCATCGTTTCTCGACGCGTGATCATCGGCGGCGCCCTCGGGGCAGCGGCCGGACTGGCCGGCTGCTCGTCGACGTCGACACCGGGCGCAGCACCCGCGACGGGAGGATCGCCGGGCGCAACCTCCACCCCGGCGGCGAGCCCGTCGACCAGCGACTCAGCGGCGTCCCCATCGGCATCCTCGGCAGCCACCCCGCCGGCCTCCTCGAGGTCGACCGGGGAGCCGAGCCCGACGGTGGCCGGCACCGTCGCCGAAGACCTGGATGTGCCGTGGGGAATCGTCTTCCTCGCTTCCGGCACGGCCCTGGTCGGCGAGCGCAACTCCGGCGACCTGCTCAGCATCAGCCCGAAGCGGCAAGGTCAGCACGATGGGCCACGTCTCGGGCGTCGTCGCGCCGTCCGGTCTCGGCGAGGGTGGGCTGCTCGGACTGGCTCTCGACCCGGACGATCAGGACGTCCTCTACGCCTACATCACCACCGGCTCGGACAACCGGGTGGTCCGGATGAGCATCGCCGGCGGCAAGGTCGGCAACCCGAAGGCGATCCTGACCGGCATCCCGACCAGCACCCACCATCACGGCGGCAAGCTGCTGTTCGCGCCGGACAAGACGCTGTTCGTCTCCGCCGGCGACGCCGAGGACTCCTCGCACGCCCAGTCGAAGACGCTCGCTGGCCGGCAAGATCCTGCGGATCCAGCGCGACGGAAAGGCCGCCTCGTCCAACCCGTTCGGCAACCGGACCTGGACCTACGGTCACCGCAACATCGAAGGGCTCGCCTTCGACGCGCAAGGCCGGCTCTGGGCCACCGAATTCGGCGACAAGCGGGCCGATGAGCTGAACCTGATCACCAAGGGCAAGAACTACGGCTGGCCGATCGTCGAAGGCCGGTCCTCGGACTCGCGGTTCGTCTCGCCGAAGGCGACCTGGTCACCGACCAGCAGCTGCTCACCGTCCGGGCTGGCCATCACCCGATCGACGGCGTTCGTCGGTGCCCTGCAGGGCCACTGCCTGTTCAGTGTGGCGCTCGACGGCACCGACGTAGCGTCGCCGAAGGCGCACTTCCGGGCCGATCACGGCCGAATCCGTAACGTCGTGCCGGCTCCGGACGGATCGCTGTGGATGACCACCAGCAACACCGACGGCCGGACCGATCCCGGACGCCACGACGACAAGATCCTGCGCGTCTCGCTCTAGTCGGGCCTAGCTCGGGCTGGACGTCGGGCTCGGCGTAGCCGACGACGACACGGACGGGACACCGGTCGCACTGGAGGACGGCCCGACCGACTGACCGGACGTGCCGGCCGAGACCTTGCAGTCGCGCAGATCCTGCTGCCAGCCGCGGCTGCAGCGGCTGCAGCCGTCGGACCAGGTCGTCCAGCCGTTGCAGATCGACGTCCTGGGTGGCCCCGGGCACCCCGGTGAGCACCCCGGTGACTGCTTGGGCCTCGTTGATCACCCGCAGGCAGGCGGCGTTCACCCGCGCCTCGGCGGCGATCGGGATGTCCCCGGGCTGACTGGTCGAGGTGGCGCCGGACGACCCCTGTTCGGCAGCGGCGGTGGCGAAGTCCGGGCGGCCGGTGTTGAGCAGGCCGACGAGCAGGACGCCGGCCACCAGGCCGACACCCAGCAGCACCACCGCCACCCACCAACGCGGCAGGATCGGCCGCGAGGCACCGGGAGCGCGGCTCGAGCCCTTCATCACTGCACCTCAGCTCGTGCTGCCGGCCGGTCCGGCTTGGGGTGAGTCACAACCGCCTCCTATGGTCCGCCCATCCCGTCGTCGACGGGTTCGGTGCGGCCGATCCGGGCGCCGACAGGTCTGCCGCCGTGCGCACGTTGGGTCGCTGGGTCATGATAGGTCCGCACTCCGCCCGACGACCTGGTCCGGCGCCGGTTCTCAGCCGCGGACGGAGGTGATCGTGTCGCTGTATCGCTCGACCAAGCGGTGGCTGAAGGGCCTGCCGATCGCGGCCGTCCGCGGTCTCGGCTCCGTATACCGGGTGCTGGTGACCAGCGGACGCTGGGTGATCGTGGCGTTCTGGGTCGCCGCCGCCGTGGCCATCCAGATGCTCGGCCCGTCCAATCTGGGCAGTGGACGCGGCTTCGGTGATCTGCTGCCCCCCGACAGCACGGTGTTGCAGGTCGAGCAGCACATCCTCGACCTCTTCCGCGTGCCGGTGGTCTCCGGGACGACCGTCGTCGTCCATCAGCCGGGCGGGCTGAGCCTGCTGACCCGCGCCGACTCGGTGCTCTGGGCCGCGGCCACCACCCAGAACGTCCTCAACCACCCGGAGCTGGTCATCCCCGGCCAGATCGTCGCCGCCATCCCGGTGCCGACCGGGGCCAGCGACACCACGGTCACCTACCTCTACATGTCCGACGGCACCGGCCTGCACAACACCGTCCGGCTGGCCAACGGCTACGCCGCGCACTTCCACAACCAGGCGCAGGTCAGCACCTACGTGACCGGCTTCGTGCCCGGCCCAGGTGGCCCAGAGTCCTATCTCAGTTCGCGACTCGGCGTCTTCGAGATCGCCAGCGTGCTGTTGATCCTGCTGGTGGTGGCGCTGGCCTTCCGCTCGGTCGTGGCCCCGTTGGCGGTGATCGCGGTCGCCGCCGTCGGCTATCTGATCTACCTCCCGCTGCTCGGAGCGCTCGCCGCACCAGCTCGGATTCACCGTGCCGGCCCAGCTCGAGCCGGTGCTGCTGGCGCTGCTGCTCGGGGTGGTCACCGACTACTGCGTGCTGTTCTTCTCGGCCTTCCGAGACGAGCTGGACGACGGTCTGGCCAACCTGACGGCCGCCCGCGCGGCGCTGGCCCGGAACGGGTCGGTGGTCGCCGTCGCCGGTCTCACGGTGGCCGGCGGGACGATCGCCCTGCTGGCCGCACCGTTCGCCATCTTCCGCGGCCTCGGTCCGGCGCTGGCCCTGACCGTGCTGGTCGGGCTGGCGGCCTGCCTGACCCTGACCCCGGCGCTGATGACGATCCTCGGCTGGCGGCTGTTCACCGCGCTGCCGGTCCGCGGCTTCAAGCGGCAGCATCCGCAGCTGCCCAACGTCCGGCTCCGGTGGAGCGGCTGCGGGACCGGGCCGGACTGCTGATCCGGCTGCTGACCCGATAGGGTGCCGGCTGCCGTGGTGGCGCTGGGCACGCTGGTCGGTCCTGGGCATCGGCCGCCGTGCCCTTGGCCCAGGCCCGGCTCGACCTCTCCTTCACCGCCGCGCTGCCCCCGAGCGACAGCGTCGCGGTCGGCGCCCAGCTGCTGCAGGACGCCGGCCTGCGCGGCATCTCCGCCCCGACCGAGGTGCTGGTCGAAGGGCACGGGCATCGCCGTCGCGTCGCGACGACCTCGAGCCGGATGCAACAGGCTATCGTCGAACGAGCCCGGGGTGGCCCGGGTGCTGGGTCCGGCCGACTACCCGTTCCGCAAGCCGCGCGGGATCGTGCTTGTCCACCGACCGGAACGCAGCCCGCTACATCGTCATCTACAACACCGATCCGCTGGCCGCGGAGGCGATCAGCAACGTCCGGGTGCTGCAACGGGCGCTGCCCCAGCTGGCCGGCGACGCCGGTCTGGGCGACGCCAAGGTGTCGATCACCGGCCAGACCCTGATCGCCTCCGAAGTGGCCAGCCTGACCCGGGAGAGCCTCGAGATCACCATCGGGGTGGCGCTGATCATCGAGTTGTTGATCCTGATGCTCTATCTGCGGGCGCTCGTCGCGCCGGTCGTCCTGCTGGCCTGCAGCGCGCTGAGCGTGGCCGCTGCCCTCGGGCTGACGACCTGGGTGTTCCAGGACGTGCTCGGCGAGCAGGGTCTGACCTTCTATGCCCCGTTCTCTTCGGCGGTGCTGTTGATCGCCCTCGGCTCGGACTACAACGTGTTCGCGGTCGGATCGATCTGGAAGGAAGCCAAGCACCGGGTGCTGCCGGACGCCCTGATGGTCGCGGTGCCGCGGACCTCGAAGGCGATCACCACCGCCGGGTTGATCCTGGCCGCGACCTTCGCCATGGTGGCGATCATCCCGCTCTCGACCTTCCGCCAGATCGCCTTCGCGATGACCGTCGGGCTGCTGCTGGACACCTTGCTCGTCCGGCCGCTGCTCACTCCGGCGGTGCTGACGCTGCTCGGCCGGGCGTCGAGTTGGCCGAGCAAACGGATTCGCCGGACCATTCCCGGGGACTCGTCAGAGGAAGCCTGGGACGGCGACCGGGACCGGGTGCAGGCCGGTGCCTGAGTCGACGCGTCGGCTGCGCGGCATCGGGTTGCGGCTGCTGGCCACCGTGGTGGTCGTCGGGCTGGTGCTCTGGGGCTTCGACCGGCTCGGCCGGGCCGGAGCAGAGTCGCTGTTCGCCCAGGACGTCGACTCGGCGGTCGGCGGATCGGCGCCGCCGACGGTCACCCTGAAGGGCGCAATCTTCCTGCCCCAGGTGCTCCGCGGCGCCTATCAGGAGGTGGACGTCGAGGCGGTCGGGGTCAGCAACGGCCCGCTGCGGATCGACCGGATCCAGGCGCAGTTGGTGGACGTCCGGATCCCCTTCCACGACGTTTTGGTGCGCGACCTCCGGACCGTCGGCATCGCCCGGTCGACCGAGCAGGTCACCGTCCGCTACGCCGACCTGGACCGTTATCTGGCCGTCACCGGTCGACCGTTGACCGTCACCTCGGCCGGCGGCGACCGGCTGCAGTTGGACGGCACCCTCAACGTGCTCGGTCAGCGGATCCGGGTCACCTCGGTCGTCGCCCTGACCATCGACAACGGTGCCTTGCAGCTGACTCCGATCACCGTCACCACCACCCCGGAGAGCCTGCAGCGGGCGATTTCCTTGCTGCTGGCGCAACGGCTCACCCTGACCGTGCCGATGGATGGGTTGCCCTTCGGTCAGGAACTGGTCCGGGTGACGCCCGGTCGGGACAGCATCGTGGTCGAGGCCACCGGCACCGGCGTCGTCCTGCAGCCCTGAGCCTGCCCACGTTCTGGCCCGTGGTGAACATCCCGTGTTCATGGCGGGCCAGAAGATTCAGGCCGAGCGCCAGCCCGACGGCCGCCTCGACCGCCGGCTCGATAGCGAACAGCCCGACCAGCTGAGCCCGTCTGCGCCGCCGGTTTCGACTCGACCGCGCGGCATCGGCCCGGGCGGGCCGGTGGACGCCGACGCAAGGAGGTCACGAAGCCGCTCGTTCCCGCTGCACCCGCTTCCACCGGAGGATCTTCCGTCCCGCGCTCGTCGTAGTCGGCCGTGTCGAGATCCGTCCGAGCTGCACCGGCCAGCCGGTTCACCAACTGCCGCCACCCCCACCGCCGACGCCACCGCCGACACTGCCCCCGGAGAACCCGGACCCGCCACTCGACCCTGAGCTCGCGGCCGTCATCGCCGAGGTCGCCGCACTCGAGAACGCGCCCAAACTGTCGGCGAATCCCCCGCCGACGAAGCCGCACATCGCCCCCTGGCCACCCGCGTACCAGGTCGGGTCGGCCCGGTAGCGCCCGTCGACGGCGAGTTGGTCGAACACCTTCGTCCAGCGGTCCGCCACGCCGAAGACGATCGCGTAGGGCAGGTAGCGGGAGAAGATGTCGACGCCCTCCTCGAACCGGATCTGATCGGCCTCGGCCGTCTTCAGATAGAGCTCGAAGCCGCGGGACTGCTGCCGCAGCGCCGTCCCGTCGGCGGTCCGGGCCACCATGGCGTTGACCGTGGCGAACGCGACGACGCCGGCGACCACCACCCCCAGGCCGAGCAGGCCCCAGCCGAGGGTGATGGCCAGGACGATGGTCAGCGCCACCCCGACCACGGTGACGCCGACGGCCAGCAGAACGGCCCAGGTCCGCACCCGGCTCGGGTCGGCCCGGAACCAACCGCGGTCGGTCACCTCGGCGTAGAGCGACTTCTTGGTCTTCTGGACGGTCTCGGCGAACGGTCCCTTCAGGTCCGACAGCAACACCTCGTCGTCGGCCTCACCGTCGGGGAACAGTGCGTCCACCAGTTCGGACTCCCACGTGGTCAGCTCGGGGCCGGACGTCGGCAACCGGACGAGCCGCCAGTCCTGCTTCCGGGCCGCTGATTCCGCCTTACTGATCTCCTGGATCCGCAGCTCGCCGCGGACGGCCAGATCGACGATGGTCGCCGTCACGTCGCGAGCCTCGGCCTTCGCCTCCACCAGGGTCCCCAGCACGCCGGGGCGAACGTCGTCCGGCGGGGTGAAGCGAACGGCGACCTCGGTCCGGCTCCCCGCCCGGGTCGCTCCCGAGGTCGAGCCGGTTCCGGTCGGGGTGAGGCCGGGGGTGAGACCGGCGTACTCCTCGTCGCGACGGCGGCGGGCCCGGAGCAGGAAGATCGCCGAACCGAGCAGGGCGACCAGCACGCCGGCACCGATGGTGCCGCCCTCGGGCTCGAACAGATTGCCCAGGTTGCGGCGCGGGATCAACCGCGGTTCGGCGCCGACGAAGGTGCCGCCCGGCCACGCCGCGACCACGGTCAGGCCCTGGCCCTTGCTGATCGACGACGCGGTGAAGGTGGCTCTGTGGTCGTCAGGGGTCGCGCTGTTGCAGGGCTGGGTGGACTGCGGATCGCCGGCGAAACAGTTCACCCGGGTGACGTCGGCCGGTCCGGCCAGGGTGACGGTCACGTCGTTCAGCGGAATCTCCCACTGGGTACCGATCGTGTTCCAGGAGATCTCGTCCGCCCCACCGCCGACCCGCGGGTTCACCAGACCGCGGACGGTGTAATCGAGCCGGTAGGTCTGGCGGCCGCTGACCCGTCGGTCCGGGTCGCCGATCTTGATCGCCAGGGCGCCGGCGCCGGTGTCGGTGTCGAGCTCGGCCGGCGCGCCGCTGGGGCTGCTGGCCCGGATCCCGGTGGTGTCGAAGGCGCGATAGTGGTCGTTGTCACCGGCGATCTCCTGTCGGATCGGCAGGGTGACGTACGGTCCGTGCTGGGCGTCGGAACCGAAGTCGATGTCGAAGTCGATCCTGACCGCGGTGCTGCCGTCCTGGGCCACGGTGGCGGTCAGGTCGTAGCGGGTGATGACCCCGTCGTCGGAGTCGGCGTGGGCCGGCACCGGCACGCTGAAGGCGAACACGCAGACGACGAGCAGACCGGCCACGACGCGTCTCATGCGGCAACATCGTAGCCACCGGCACCACCCTCGGCACAGCGTTCGGAACCACCATCGATTCGAGATCCGGCACGATCGCGCGGGCCGCTACGCTCGGCCGGGTGACCCGGAGCGTGTACGTCATCTCGCCCGAGGGCCAGACCGGCAAGTCAGCGGTCGCCCTCGGACTGCTGGACGCACTGGCGCGGGAGGTCGGCCGGGTGGGGGTCTTCCGGCCACTCACCGGATCGACCTCGGACGACGGCGCCGACCAGACGGACGAGGGCGAACGGACCGACGTCATCCTGGACCTGCTGGTCAGTCAGCCGGCGGTCGACCAGACCTACGCCGAAGCGCTCGGGGTCACCTACGCCGACGCACGGGACGATCCGGACGAGGCGATGGCCACCATCGTCCAGCGGTTCGGCGAGCTGGCCGACCAGTTCGACGTGATCGTCATCCTCGGCTCGGACTACACCGACATCTCCACCGGCACCGAGTTGTCGTTCAACTCCAAGATCGCGGCCAACCTCGGTGCGCCGGCGGTACTGGTCGTGCACGGCCGGGACAGCGGACGCCGGAGGAGATCGCCCAGACCGCGACCAGTGCGATCGCCGAGCTGCGCAGCCAGCACGTGCACACCGTCGCGGTGGTCGCCAACCGCTCCGACCCGGACGCCCTCGACGCCGTTCAGGCTGCCCTGCAGGGGATCCCGGACGTGGTGGTGGCGGCGATCGGTGAGAATCCCGTGCTGTCCGCGCCGACCGTCCGGGCGTTGGGAGGGGCCGTCGACGCCGAGCTGATCCAAGGGGCGGACGGCTGGCTGGATCGTGAGTCCCTCGGGCTGGTGGTGGCCGCGATGGGCCTGCCGCACGTATTGGAACGGTTGACGCCCGACGTCACGGTGATCGCTCCCAGCGACCGCACCGACCTACTGCCCGGCCTGTTGCTGGCCCATCAGTCCGGCACCTTCCCGCCGCTGGCCGGGATCGTGCTGACCGGCGGCTACACGATGCCCGACTCGATCAGCCGGCTCGCCCAGGGTGTCGACCACGATCTGCCGATGCTGCTGACCGAGCTGGACACCTTCGCCACCGCCGAACGGCTCTCCCGGGTCCGCGGGCCGATGACCAAGGCGTCGGCGCTGAAGGTCGAGACAGCTCGTCGGCTGTTCGCCGAGCGGGTCGACCAGGATCAACTGTTGAAGGCGGTGCAGGTCTCGACCGCGTCGGTCCGCACGCCGCTGATGTTCGAGTACCAGTTGATGGAGCGGGCCCGGGCGAACCGAAAGTCGATCGTGCTGCCGGAGGGCGACGACGACCGGATCCTGGAGGCGGCCGCGTTGCTGCTGCGCCGTGGGGTGGCCGATCTGACCTTGCTGGGTGAGGAGAACAGGATCAGGTCGCGTGGCTCGACCCTCGGTCTCGATCTTGACGGTGCCACCGTGGTGTCGCCGCAGGATCCGGAGTTGACCGAGCGGTTCGCCGCCGAGTACGCCCAGCTGCGGCGCCACAAGGGCGTCACGCTCGAGCGGGCCCGCGAGGTGGTCGGCGACGTGTCCTACTTCGGCACCATGATGGTGCACCTCGGGATGGCCGACGGGATGGTGTCCGGCGCCACCCACACCACCGCGCACACGATCCGTCCGTCGCTGGAGTTCATCAAGACCAAGCCGGGGGTGGCCATCGTCAGCTCGGTGTTCCTGATGTGCCTGGCCGATCGGGTGCTGGTCTACGGCGACTGCGCGGTCAACCCGGATCCGAACGCCGACCAGTTGGCCGACATCGCGATCTCGTCCGCCCGGACCGCCACGCGACTTCGGCATCGATCCGCGGGTGGCGATGCTTTCCTACTAGCACCGGACAATCCGGCAGCGGCGCCGACGTCGACAAGGTCCGTCAGCGCCACCGAGCTGGTCGGGCAGCGGGCACCGGATCTGCTGCTGGAGGGCCCGATCCAGTACGACGCGGCGATCGATCCGTCGGTGGCCCGGACCAAGCTGCCGGATTCCGAGGTCGCCGGACGAGCCACGGTGTTCGTGTTTCCGGACCTGAACACGGGGAACAACACCTACAAGGCGGTCCAGCGCAGCGCGAACGCGGTGGCCATCGGGCCGGTGCTCCAGGGTCTGCGCAAGCCGGTCAACGATCTGTCCCGGGGTGCGCTGGTGCACGACATCGTCAACACGGTGGCGATCACCGCCGTCCAGGCCCAGGCCGACGAAGGGATTTGATCATGGCGGAGTCGGCTGGCCATCAGGTGCACCGCACAGCACCGGTGCTGGTGATCAACTCAGGCTCGTCGTCGCTGAAGTACCAGTTGGTGGTGCCGGACAGCGCCGAGGTGCGGGCCAAGGGATCGATCGAGCGGATCGGTGAGGGCGGCGAGGGCGGTGTCGCCGACCACTCGGCGGCGATGTCGATCATGGCCGACCAACTGCGCGACGACGACGTCGATCTCGCGCACGATCACGTCGCCGCGGTCGGTCACCGGATCGTCCACGGCGGACCGCAGTTCACCCAGCCGACGGTGATCACCGATGAGGTGCTGCACGCCATCGACGAGCTGAGTTCGCTGGCCCCCTTACACAATCCGCCGGCGGTGGCCGGGATCCGGGCGGGGAAGAAAATGCTGCCGGACGTGCCGCACGTCGCCGTCTTCGACACCGCCTTCTTCGCCACCCTGCCCGAGGAGGCCCGGACGTACGCGATCCCCGCCGACGTCGCCAAGGCCCACCACATCCGGCGCTACGGCTTCCACGGCACCTCGCACGGCTACGTCTCTCAGTTGGTCGCCGACACCCTGGGCCGGCCGATCGACGAGCTCAACCAGATCGTCCTGCACCTGGGCAACGGCTGCTCGGCGTCGGCCATCCGCGGCGGGGTGGCGGTGGAGACGTCGATGGGACTGACCCCGCTGCAGGGTCTGGTGATGGGCACCCGCTCCGGTGACGTCGACCCCGGTCTGCACGGCTATCTCGCCTCCACCCTCGGCATGTCGGCCGCCGACATCGACCTCTGGCTGAACAAGCAGTCCGGGCTCAAGGGTCTCGCCGGGGTGAACGACTTCCGCGAGCTGGACCAGCGGCGCACCGACGGCGACGAGGCGGCCGCCCTGGCGTTCGCGGTCTACGTCCACCGGATCCGCTGTTACATCGGCGCCTACCTGGTCGTGCTGGGTCGGCTCGACGCTCTGACCTTCACCGCCGGGGTGGGTGAGAACAGTGCCTCGCTCCGGGCCGCGGTGCTCGCCGATCTGCAGGGCCTGGGGATCGAGCTGGACGTCGAACGCAACGCGCTCCGCAGCCCGGACCCGCGGGTGATCGGCACCGACACCTCCGCGGTGAAGGTGCTGGTGGTGCCGACCAACGAAGAGCTGGCCATCGCCCGCCAGACCGAGGCACTGACCGCCGGCGGCTGATCCCGCGCTGGTTCCTCCACCCACCTTGCACGGGTTCGTTCACCTCGCACGCGTTGCAGCCCGTGCAAAGTGGACGTCGGGGTGCGAGGTGAGGTCCGGGGTCGGCGCGGCAGTGACGTCGCACGGGTTTGTCCACGTCGCACGCATTGCAGCCCGTGCGAAGTGGACGTCGGGGTGCGAGGTCGGGTCCGGGGTCGGCGCGGTGGCCGTGCGACGTGAGGCGGACCTGAGCGGAATCAGGATGAGCCTGCGCGGGTGGACGCCGACCTATGCTCGCTGGCCTCGTCGGCCCGATTCGGCCGGTTTGGCCTGATCGAACGGAGGACCTGCTGCGTTCCGCTCTGTACCCCGCGGGTCGGACTGCCCGTTCAGCCGGGAGAGCATCGCGTTGTAGGCCTGCCAACTGGCTTCGTCCTCGTCGATGTCGGCGCCGAGGCTCTCATCCGATCCGCCGGAGGCGCGGACGCTCTCGGCCAGCGACGAGCGGCGGATGTCTTCCAGCCAGCTGCCGGCCGTCGCGTTGGCCGCTGTGCCGTGGGTGACGTAGCCGAGGATCAGGCAGACCGCGAAGACCATCATCAGGCCGTCCCCGAGCGCCCACATCAGCCCGCCGGCGATGTGCACGTCGTCCAGCGCGGTCGGGCCCCATCCGGGGTGGCGACCCTCGAGTGCCGCGAAGGGATTCAGCCCGCTTTGCAGCAGCACGATGCCGACGATGGTGTCCGGAGCCATCCCGACCAGCAGCAGGAAGATCCGCTGCAGCGGGGTCAGCTGCCAGCGGATCGGCTCCTGGGCCAGCAGCGGCAACAGGAACCACAGCCCGGCGAGCAGATAGAGCACCTGCTCGAACTCGTGCACCGCCATGTCGGTCAGCATCAGGTTCGGGAACGAACTCAGGTGGGTGGCGACCAGGGTGACCGCGTAGACGCCGAAACCGACCAGCGGATGGGTCAGCACACTCAGCACCCGGCCGTGGAACGCCCGGTCCCAGCGTTCCCGACCGGCTTGCGACCGCATCCCACGCAGCACAGTCAGCGGGCGGCCGACCGCAAGCAGCGCCGGCACCACCATGATCAGCAACAGGTGTTGCACCATGTGCATCCAGAACAGCACGTGGCCGTAGACGGCTATCCCGGAATCGACCGAGACGGCCAGCACGACCAGCCCGACCACGAAGCTGCCGGCTCGCCACCGGGGTATCCGGACGTCGCGCCGGCGTGCCGCCCGCCAGGCCATCAGATAGCCGACCAGCAGCACGACGATGACGATCGTCCAGACGGCGTTCGGCGCCGATGCGGTGAAAAGCGACCCCCAGCTCAGGGCGGGCAGGTCGGACATGTGGTCCATCGCAGCCATCGTCCCACCTCGGCCAACCGTGTCGTCGCGACCGCAGGCCCGATACTGGCCGACGTGGGTGCCTGGGGTGAGAAGCTGGCGATCTCGGTCGCCGGCGGACTGCTCGTCTTCGTCGTGCTGCTGGTCCCGGTGCTGGTCGTCCAGTACCGCCGCTACGGCCGGCCCAGCCCGCGCCGGGTGGGGACCGTCTCGGCCGGCTGCGTCTACGCGGTCGCGTTGCTCGCCTACACCCTGCTGCCGCTGCCCGACCATCGGGCCAACTGCAACCTCTACGGACAGGTCCCGCTGCAGTTGGTGCCGGGCACGGTGTTCGGTGACATCGAGAACGCCGCGGCCGGGGGCGGCGTGCTCGCGGTGCTGACCGCTCAGCCCACGGTGCAACTGGTGCTGAACGTGGTCCTGTTTGTCCCGTTCGGCCTGTTGGTCCGGCGGTTCGCGGGCCGCGGCGTGCTGACCAGCACCGTAGCGGCGCTGGCGACATCGCTGCTGATCGAGGTGACGCAGGGGACGGGGCTGTGGGGGATCTATCGGTGTCGCTACCGGGTGGCCGACGTCGACGACCTGATGGCCAACACGGCCGGGGCCCTGGTCGGAGCCCTGCTGGCCCCGCAGCTGCTCGGCTGGTTACCCCGGCCCGACCAACTGGAGCGGGGTCGGTTGCGGCCGCGCCGGATCACCACGATCCGCCGCTGGGTGGGGATGCTGGTCGACCTGGCGGTGTTCACCGTGCTGCTCACCCTGCTGACCGCGCTCTGGACGCTGGGCCACCAGGTGCTGGGCCCAGGCGTCCCGAGCGGTCCGCAACCGGCCCTGGCGGTGCTGGCCGTCGCCGTCGGCTTACTCGTCTACGCCGTGCCGGCGCTGCTCGGGACCGGCGCCTCGATCGGGCAGCGGGTGGTCTGGCTGGCGCCGTCCTGGCCGAGTCGCCCGCCGCTCGGTCGCCCGCCGCTCGGTCGCCCGCCGCTCGGTCGCCCGCCGCTCGGTCGGCGCCTGCTGCGGGCCGGTGTGGTGAGCGGCACCTGGACGCTCGGCATCGCCCTGAGTCTGGCCACCCCTGCCCTGGGGCTGCCGCAGCTGATAGCCGTCCTGCTGGCGCTGCCCGCCGTGGTCTCGCCGTTCCTGGTGCCGTTCACGGCGGGTTGCGGCGGGCTCTCGTTCCTGCTCAGCCGAACCGAACTCGTCGACTCCCGCGATCGGCATCCCGAGCCTGTTGAGACCGTAGGCTGACCGGTCATGACGACGCCGGAGCTCACCTCGACCGAGCGTGCCGTCGTCGGTGACCTCGGGCTGGACGGACTCAGGTCGCTGCTCGATTCCTACGCCCGCGATCGGCTGGGCAGCCCGATCGCCGACGTGCGGTTCCGGTCGGGCCGGATCGACGTGGTCTGGGGCGTCCGGCTGGCCGACGGTCGCGAGGTGGTGATCAAGGCTCACCGGCCGCCCGTCGACCTCACCGTCCGGGCGGCGTCGGCGGACGCCCAACGCTTTCTGGTCGACGCCGGTTTCCCCTGCCCGACGCCGGTCTCCGGACCGGACGAGTATGCGGGTCTGGTGCTGAGCACCGAGACCCTGCTGACGGCGGGTGGGGACGCCGACGGACGCGACCCCGACACGCGGGCCGCGATCGCCGCCGGGCTGGCCCGGCACATCGCCCTGCTCCGCCCGCGGACCGACCTGGTCGGGATCGTCGGCAAGGGTCCGGCCTGGAACCGGTACGAGGACGGACCCTGGCCCACGCCCCACGATCCGATCTTCGACTTCAGCCGCACGCCGGAGGCCTACCGCTGGCTGGACGAGGTCGCCACCGCGGCCAGCACCCAGATCCTGCGTTACCGCGGCGACGACGTGGTCGTCGGTCATGGCGACTGGTACCAGGGCAACCTACGGGTCGAGGACTGCCAGGTGAGCGCCACCTTCGACTGGGATCTGATCGCCGACACCGAGCCGGTGATCGCCGGGATGGCCGCGGCCTGCTTCGCCGCCAGCGCGACCGCCGGCGGTGGCCTGTCCGCCCCGGACGAGGTCGCCGACTTCCTGCGCGACTATCAGCGCCTCCGGCCGTTCAGCGCCGATGAACGCCGGGCGGCAGCCGGCGCCACGACCTGGATCCTCTGCTTCAACGCCCGCTGCGAGCTCAGCATGCTCACCGGCGACCCCGCGCCTGGCTGCACTCCTGCCTCCGCGCTGGCTCTGCTCCACGAGCACCATCAGCGCTACCTCGACCCCGGATGGTGAGCTCGTGCGGTCGGGTCGAGCTGCTCCGACGAATAGGGTGACGGCCATGTCCGACCACACCACCGGCCCGGCCGCGACCCGAGCGTTGATCACCGGCGGGACGTCCGGGATCGGGGCGGCGTTCGCCACCGAGCTGGCCGCCCGCGGCACCGATCTGGTGCTGGTCGCCCGGGACGAGGCCCGGCTGGAGCAGGTCGCGGAGGAGCTGCGGCGCCGATACGGCGTCGCGGTCGAGGTGCTGGTCGCCGACCTGGCCGAGCGCGACCAGGTGATGACCGTGGCCGGACGGCTGGCCGAGGACGCGGTCCCGGTCGACCTGCTGGTCAACAACGCCGGCTTCGGGGTGCACGCCCACCTCTGCGTCACCGACTTCACCCCGCACGAGATCTCCATCGACGTGATGATCCGGGCCGTGCTGATCCTGGCCGGCACCGCCGGCCGGGTGATGGCCGAACGCGGAGTGGGCCGGATCATCAACGTGGCCAGCACCGCCGGCTACGTCACCATGGGTAGCTATTCGGCGACCAAGGCCTGGGTCACGGTCTACTCCGAAGGTCTGGCCAACGAACTGGCCGGCACCGGCGTCGGGGTGACCGCCCTGTGTCCGGGCTGGGTCCGGACCGAATTCCACAGCCGGGCCGGAATCGGCACCTCGAAGATCCCAGGCCCGCTCTGGCTCCAGCCGGGCCCCCTGGTCCGGGAGGCGCTGGCCGCCTCGGAGCGCGGCGTGGTGATCTCGATCCCGTCGCTGCGCTACAAGCTCCTGATCGGCGCCGCCCGGCTGGCCCCGCGCGCGTCGATCCGTGCGGTGTCGCGCCGTTTGTCCTCCAGCCGCCGACCCGGCTAACTTTCTCACCGCCACCGCTCCGAACACCCGCTCCGGACACCCGCTCCGAATACCGGGTCCGAATACCGGCTGTGGCCTGCTCGACCACCCGGTCTCAGCAGGAGTAGAGCACCGAAAAGCGTAAAAGGAATAAGGTACGAACGTGCCCCGAAGTCGCTACACCTCGCCGCTGCACGCCAGCGCGCGATTCGTGGCGCAGCGGATGCTGCTCAAGCCGCTGATCTGGACGCTGGCCTCGGTCACCGTCCAGGGCCGGACGCGCCTGAACGGGCTGGACCGGCCCTACGTGGTGGTCTCCAACCACTCCAGCCACCTGGACGCCCCGCTGCTGATGGGCGCCTGGCCGCGCGCCCACGGTCGCTATCTGGCCGCAAACGCCGCCGCCGACTACTTCTTCGACGTCCGCTGGCGCAAGGCCCTGACCGCGCTGTTCTTCAACGCCTTCCCGGTCGACCGCACCGGATTCCGTGGCCGCGGCGGGGTGGCGGCCACACTGCTCGACGACGGCGTCCCGCTGCTGGTCTTCCCCGAGGGCACCCGGTCCAAGGACGGCGAGATCGGCCGGTTCACCCCCGGCGCCGCCGCGCTCTGCGTGAGCCGGCAGGTGCCGTGCGTCCCGGTGGCCATCGTCGGGGCCTACGAGGCGATGCCGAAGGGGACGAACTGGCCGCGGCGCGGGCGTCCGCCGGTGACCATCAACATCGGCGACCCGCTGCGGCCGGAGCCGGGCGAGACCATTCCGCACTTCTCCGAACGGATGGTCACCGCGGTCCGCGCGCTGTCCGCCCAAGTCGACCGGCCGGCGGCCGAGCTCACCGCCCGCCAGCTGCGCGGCAAGCGACGCGGAGTCAAGCGCGGGGTCAACAAGACCGAACCCGGTCCGGGATCCAACGGGTCGGCGGCCGGCATGGATGCGGCCGGCTCGATCGCGAACGGGCACTCCGCCGGCCGGAACGGAACGAACGGCGCCAAGCATTCCGCGCTGGAGAACACCCAGAAGACGATCGGGCCCGCACCGGCTCGTGCCGAACAGGAGAAGACGCATGACCACCCCTGATCCCCAGGTCAAGCACATGAAGTGGTGGGGGTGGGGCGTCGACGGAGTCAGTTTCCGGCACGACAACAAGCCCAACTTCGCCCCGTTCGTGTTGGACGTGGTCGGTCTGGACGTCACCACCCCGGCCTCGCCGATGCTGGACTTCGACGAGCTGCCGATCCCGGCGGCGAAGATCTCCGACGACCTGCTGATCCAGCTCAAGGGCGCGGTCGGCGAGGAGCACACCCACACCGACTCGATGGCGCGGATCGTGCACACCTACGGCAAGAGTCTGCGTGATCTGTGGCGGCTGCGCGGCGGCATCCTGCCCCGGGTGCCGGACGCGGTGGTCTACCCCGCCGACGAGGACGAGGTGCAGGCGGTGGTCGACCTGCTGGTCGCCGCCGACGCGGTCGTCATCCCGTTCGGCGGCGGCAGCAACATCGCCGGCAGCCTCGAGCCGCCGCCCAACGAGGGCCGGACCGTGGTCTCGCTCGACGTCGGCCGGCTCGACCGGGTGCTCGACGTCGACGAGGACTCAGGACTGGCCCGCATCCAGGCCGGCATTCAGGGCCCGGACATGGAAGAGCAGTTGAATGCGCGCGGCTGGACGATGGGCCACTTCCCGGACAGCTTCACCCACTCCACCCTCGGCGGCTGGATCGCCACCCGGTCCTCCGGCATGCAGTCCGACAAGTACGGCGACATCGCCGACATCACCCGCGGCCTGCGGCTGGTCCAGCCCGGCAAGAAGGTGATCATCCGGCCGTTGCCGAGCACCGCGACCGGGCCCAGCGTCCGAGAGATGATCTTGGGCAGCGAGGGTCGACTCGGCGTGATCACCGAGGCGACCGTGAACGTCCACCGGTTGCCGGACGAGCGGCTGGTGCTCGGCTACCTGTTCCCGGACTGGAGCGCCGGTCTGACCGCGATGCGCGAGCTGTCGAGCAGCGACGCGGCGCCGTCGATCACCCGCGTCTCCGACGCCCGGGAGACCCGGTTCTCCTTCGCCACCAGGAAGAAGTCGAAGGGCGTCTCCTCACTGGTGACCAAGGGACTGATGGCCGTACTGAAGCGCCGCGGTTGGGATCTGGACCAGATCTGCCTGTCCTTCATCGGCTACGAGGGCGGGCGCGATCACGTCAATCGGCAGAAGTCGATGGCCAAAGAGATCGTCGGCAAGCACGGCGGCATCGTGCTCGGTAAGGGTCCGGGCGAGCTGTATGACCAGAAGAAGTTCGACACCCCCTACATCCGCGACTTCCTGCTCGATCGGGGGGCCGCCGGCGACGTGAGCGAGACCGCGGCGCCGTGGTCGAAGCTGAAGGGGCTCTACGACAACACCGTCGCGGCGGCCAACCGGGCCTTCGACCAGATCGGCGTCAAGGGCTTCATCATGTGCCACCTCTCGCACAGCTACCACTCCGGCGCCTGCCTCTATTTCACCTTCGCCTTCAAGCAGGACGAACACGACGGCCTGCGGCAGTACGACGTGGTGAAGTCGGCGTTGCAGCAGTCGTTCGTGGACAACGGTGGGACGCTGTCGCACCACCACGCGGTCGGCGTCGAGCACGCACCCTGGCTGCGGCAGGACATCTCGCCGGCCGGCGCGGACATGATGGCCGGGCTGTTCGAGGCGGTCGATCCGGGCCAGCACCTCAACCCGGGCAAGATCACCGGCTGATCCGGCCCCTGAGCTGATCCGGCCCCTGAGCTGATCCGGCCCCTGTACTGATGCGGCCCCTGTACTGATGCGGCCCGTGAGCTGATCCGCGCTGTGAGCACGAAGTCCCGGCTGCGAGCGCACCGGGGCTTCGTCGCGTTCTGGACCGCCTCCACGGTCTCCGACGTCGGATCGGCGATCACCGGATTGGCGCTGCAGCTGCTGGTGCTGCAGACCCTGAACGGAACCACCGTCGACGTCGGCCTGGTCAGCTCCGGCCGCTGGCTGGCCTACGCGTTGGTCGGCCTGCTGGCCGGCAGCTGGCTGGACCGGGTGCGCCGGCGCCCGGTGTTGATCATCACCGACGCCGGCCAGGGCGTGCTGCTGGTGCTGGTCTGCGTGCTCGGCCTCACCGGAGTGTTGACCGTGCCCCTGCTGGTGGCCGGGATGGTCTGCTTCGGGCTGCTGGCCCTGTTCAACGACGCCGCCTACCAGGCGATCCTGCCGCGCCTGGTGCCGCGTGAGTTGATCACCCGGGCGAACACCCGGTTGCAGCAGAGCACGGCCGTGGCCAGCACCGGCGGACCGGCACTGGCCGGGGTGCTGGTCAGGGTGGTCGGACCGCCGATCGCGATCCTGGTCGACGCCGTCTCCTATCTGCTCAGCGCCGCGGTGATGAGCCGGCTGCCCGCCGAGGATCGGATCGAGACGCCGAGGACCGGCTTCCGGCAGAGCCTGGTCGAGGGGCTGGGCTGGGTGTACGGCCACCGGCTGCTGCGACCGCTGGCCCTGACCACGCACGCCTGGTTCGTGTTCTGGGCGGTGCTGAACACCGTCCTGGTCGCCTACGCCACCGGGCCGCTCGGGCTGTCGGCGCCGATCGTCGGTCTGTGTTTCGCGGCCGGCAGCGTGGTCACCCTGATCACCACCTCGGCCTCCGAAGTGGTCGCCGCCCGGATCGGCGTCGGCCCGACCGTGTTGCTCTCCTACCTCGGTTACGCCCCCGGAGTCGGTTGCCTACTGCTGGCGCCCCACGCCTCCGGACCAGGGGTCAACTGGGGTGGCGTCGGGTGGCTCGCGGCCGCCCAGGTCGTCATCGGCGCCGCGTTCGGCCTGGACGGCCCGGCCAGCATCAGCTTCCGCCAGGCCATCACCCCCGACCGGCTGCAGGGCCGTACGAACGCCATCAACCGCTCCACCAACCGCGCCATGGTCGTCATCGCCGCCCCGCTGGGTGGTCTGCTGGCGCAGCGAGCCGGTGCGCCGGTCGCGTTGGGCGTCGCGGCCGTCGGCTTCGCCCTGGTCACGATCGTCTATGCCCTCACCCCGATGCGTTCGGCCCGGCTCGCCTCCGAGGCCGAGGCCGGCGAGCTCTAGAGTCGGAACCATGCCCGACAAGCCATCCTCATCGACCCCGTCCCCATCGACCCGATCGGCCCAGCACCCGATCGACTCCGGTTTCGGCGCCCACTCCACCGCCGACGAGGTTCTCGCCGGGATCGACCTGACCGGTCTCCTGGCGATCGTCACCGGCGGCTACTCCGGGCTCGGACTGGAGACCACCAAAGCTCTGACCAGGGCCGGCGCCCAGGTCGTGGTGCCGGCCCGCCGGGTCGAGGCCGCCCGCGAAGCCCTGGCCGAGGTCGATCGGGTGGAGATCGACGAGCTGGATCTGGCCGACCTGGACAGTGTGGCCGGCTTCGCCGATCGCTTCCTGGGTACCGATCGAAGGCTCGACATCATGATCGACAACGCCGGCATCATGGCCTGCCCGGAGACCCGGGTCGGTCCGGGCTGGGAGGCCCAGTTCGCCACCAACCACCTCGGTCACTTCGCGTTGGTCAACCGGCTCTGGCCGGCGATCGCCCGGGCCGGCGCCGACGGCGGGGCGCGGGTGGTCTCGGTCTCCTCCAGCGGACACCGCCGCAACGGGATCCTGTGGGACGACGTCATGTTCACCGCCGACGGCAGCTACGACAAGTGGGCGGCCTACGGCCAGGCCAAGACGGCCAACGTGCTGTTCGCCGTCCAGCTCGACGCCCTCGCCGCCGACCAGGGCGTCCGCGCGTTCGCCCTGCACCCCGGCGGCATCCTCACCCCGCTGCAACGCCATCTGCCCAAGGCCGACATGGTCGCCATGGGCTGGATCGACGAGGACGGCCGGGAGAATCCGGACATCGGCTTCAAGACGCCACAGCAGGGCGCGGCCACCCAGACCTGGGCGGCGAGCTCGCCCCGGCTCGATGGTCTCGGCGGAGTGTTCTGTGAGGACTGCGAGGTCGCCGAGGTCTCCGAGGACGACGCCCCGGGCGTCCGGCCGTGGGCCATCGATCCCGAGCAGGCCGATCGGTTGTGGACCCTGTCGGCCGAACTGACCGGCGTGAACGCGTTCGGGTGAACCGGCGATGACCGAAGCTGCCCCCGCTCGTCCCAACGTGCTGCTGATCTGCACCGACCAGCAGCGCTTCGACTCCCTCGGCGCCTACGGCAATCCCGAGGTCGACACCCCGAATCTCGACCGACTGGCGGCCTCCGGGGCGCTGTTCGAGAACTGCTACGCCCAAGCACCGGTGTGTGCGCCGTCCCGGGCGTCGCTGATGAGCGGGATGTATCTGCACAATCACGGCCTGTACGCCAACGGGGTGTCGTTGCCCGAGCACACGCGGCTGCTGCCGCAGGCGGTCGCGGACGCCGGTTACGACTGCGGCCTGGTCGGCAAATGGCACCTGAACGCCTGCTTCGGCGGCCGAACCGAGGACAAGCCGGCCGGCTTCCGGGTCTGGCAGTGGGCCCACGACCCCTACGGCGGCAGTTCGGAGAACGCCTACCACCGTTGGCTTTCGCTCGCCCACCCCGACGTCTATCAGACCGTCCTCGGGCGGGATCGGGGCGAGCCCGGTCGGACGGCCGGGGTGGCCGGCTCACCGGTGGACGTGGTCCCGACCGAGGCGCACTATTCGCACTGGGTCGGCGAGGAGACCCGGCGCTACCTGACGGCGGCCCGGCCCACGGACCGGCCGTTCTTCTTCGTGGCCAACTTCTTCGACCCGCACCACTCCTTCGGCGCCCCGCAGGAATACCGGGATCGCTACCGCGCCGAGACACTCTCGCCGCCGAGCACCGTGCCGGACGAGTTGGCGGGCAAGCCGGAGATCTTCACCGAGGCCTCGGAGAAGTCCTACGCCGGCCACGCCCCGGGTTTTCGCGACTACAGTCCGGCCGAGCTGCTGGAGATCAAGGCGTCCTACTACGCGATGGTCAGCCTGGTCGACGACGAGGTGGGCGCGATCCTCGACGTCCTCGACCGGGAGGGGCTGAGCGACGAGACGGTGGTGATCTTCACCTCCGACCACGGCGAGATGCTCGGTGATCATCAGCTGATGCTCAAGGGCCCGATGATGTACGACTGCGCGGTCAAGGTGCCGCTGCTGATCCGCTGGCCCGGCCGGATCCCCGCTGGGAAACGGATCGCGGAGCTGATCGAGTGGATCGACCTGACCGCGACCATCACCGAGCTGACCGGTGCCGCGCTGCCCCGCAGCCAAGGACGATCCCTGCTCGGGCTGGCCACCGGCGACACCGACCGACACCGCGGTTGGGCGCTCTCGGAGTACCGCAACAGTGGTCACCCCTACGACCCGCCGGTGCACACGACCATGGTGCGCCGAGGTTCGACCAAGATCATCCTGCATCACGGCGCACCGAGCAGCAGCCGACCGCGCACCGGTGAGCTGTACGCCCTGGACGACGATCCGGCCGAGTTGATCAACCTCTGGGACGATCCGGCCCACGCCGAACTGCGGCTGGCCATGACCGAATTCGCGTTCGACGTGATGGTGGCCACCGAGGACCGATCTCAACCCAGGATCGCCTTCTGGTGACCGCGCGCCTCGTGAGCGACGCCGGTGGGAGACGTCAGAAGGCGTCGCCGGTCCGCCAGGCCATCTCCTGCAGGGTGAGGGTGTTGCCGTCCGGGTCGGCGAAACCGGCATAGCGGACTCCGCCACCGACGTCGGTCACCGGATCTATCTGGACGCCGCGGCCGGCGAGTTCGGCGCGGGCGGCCTCAATGTCGGCGACCACCAGATGGAGGCCTTTCACGCTGCCCGGGGCCAACCCGTCGTAGGCCGCCAGACCGGTCCCCATCCCCACCGAGCAGGACGATCCCGGCGGGGTCAGCTGAACCACCCGGACGCCCTCGGCGGGCCGGACGTCCACGTCGGCGACAAAGCCAAGCCGCTCGACGTAGAACGCCTTCGCCCGGTCGACGTCGGTGACCGGGATCAGTACCAGCTCGAGTTTCATCTGCATGAGCCCGACTCTTCCACCAACGCCTCCAGCACGACCCGGACGGCCTGCCGGGCCGCACGATCGGGCCGCAGCAGCGCCTCCACGTAGCGGCCGGCCCGGATCGCGGTCAGCGGGACCAGGGCGAAGCGTCCGGCGCACCGATCCAGGGTGGTGTGCCGGGGCAACAGGGCGACTCCGAAGCCGGCCGTCACCAGTCGCTCGGCCAGCGGCAGATGGGTGGTTCGCTGCAGGATCTTCACCGGCGCGCCGGCCTGGGCGGCGATCGCCGTCAGCACCCGATCGATCGGAAACTGGGCCGGCGGCGCGATCCACTGCTCGTCGATCACGTCCGCCGGGGTCAGGCTGGCCCGACCGGCCAGGGGGTGGTCCAGCGGCAGGGCGACGTCGAGCGGCTCGCGGATCAGCTCCACCACCTCGAGCCCGGGACGATCCGGCGCGGTCAGATCGTCCGAGCGGTGCGCGATGACGATGTCGTGATCGGCGGTGAGCGCCTCGAACTCACCCTGGGCCACGTCGGCGTCACTGATCTCGACGCTCAGCCCGGGATGGCGCTGCAGTCGGCGCAGCAATCCGGGCAGCAACAGTTCACCGGCCGAGAAGAACGTCGCCACCCGGACCCGACCGGTCGGCGTCCCGCGGTAGCTGTCCCAGGCGGCTTCGGCTCGGGCGATCGCCGTGGCCACGTCCACCGCACCGGCAGCCAGAGCCCGGCCGGCGTCGGTCAGCCGGACTCCGCGGCCGGCCCGCTCCACCAGCGGGACGCCGACGTCGCGCTGCAGGGCCTTGAGCTGCTGGGAAACCGCCGACGGCGTCCGTCCGGTGGCTTCGGCCACCGCGGTCACGCTGCCCCGGTCGGCCAGCTCTCGCAGCACCGCCAGCTGGGACACGTCCATGAAGTCACGCTACAACCTTGCTGCAGAAAACGCCGCTTGTGCTTCAACCCCGATCAACCAGAGGATGAAGTCATGACCGTCCGCGACCGACTCCTCGCCCTCGTCGTCGCGGTCTGCTGGGGGCTGAACTTCCCGGCCACGGCGCTGGCCCTGCAGCACTTTCCGCCGCTGTTGATGGTCGCCGTCCGATTCACCCTGCTGGCGGTGCCGACGTTGGTGTTCATCCCGCGGCCGCAGGTGCCGCTGCGGTGGCTGCTCGGCGTCGGGCTCGGCATCGGACTGCTGCAGTTCGCCTTCCTCTACCTCGGGATCGCCGCCGGAATGCCCAGCGGACTGGCCTCGCTGGTGCTGCAGGCCTCCGCACCGTTCACGGTGATCCTGGCCGGTGTGTTCCTGCGCGAGCGACTCAGCCGTCGCCAGGCCATCGGGATCGGCGTCGCCGTGCTCGGGCTGGCCGCGATCGCCGTCCATCGGGCGCAGGTCGCCGCCCTGCTGCCGGTCGTGCTGACCCTGTGCGGAGCGATGGGCTGGGCCATCGGCAACGTCTGCAGTCGTCAGGCCCGGGCGCCGAAGCCGCTGCACCTGACGCTGTGGATGTCGGTGGTGCCGCCGATCCCCATGATCATCGTCTCGCTGCTGGTCGAGGGGCCGCGGCGGATCGGGCACGCACTGGCCACCACGTTCCAGGCCGGCGCGCTGCCGGCGCTGTTCGGGTTGCTCTACGTGGTGCTGATCGCGACCATCGTGGGCTACGGGATCTGGACGACGCTGATGTCGCGGTACCCGTCGTCGGTGGTGGCGCCGTTCTCGATGCTGGTGCCGGTGGTCGGCGTGCTGGCCTCCTGGCTGATCTTCGACGAACGCCCCGATCCGACCGAGCTGATCGCCGGTGTGGCGGTGATCGGTGGCGTCCTGTTCGCGAGCCGAACGCCCCGGATCCGACCGCCGAGTCCGGCCGACAGCGACGCCACGACCATCATCGACGAAACCCGGGAAGTTCAGCTGCCCTGATCCCGGCCACTGCCCGTCCCCGCTACGGCTCGCCCAGCCGAGCAGCCGCTGTCCGGTTATGGGCGCTTTCGCCTAGGAGGTAGAAGTCTGGAGCTCGGATCCGCGGTAGCCGACCCGCGCGATCAGCAGGCTGCCGACCATCGCCAAGACCACGACGGAGACCGAGATCGCGGTCAGGTGGGCGTTCAGCGGACCGCCGTCGTACATGGTGATGCCGACGCCGACCAGGGCCGCGCTGAGCCCGACCAACGCCGCCGGGTGCTGACGACGCAAGCCGAGCACGATCAACGCCGCAGGCACGCCGTACAACACGATGCTGGCGGTGCCGAGCTCGTTCACCACCCGCATGTAGCCGTCGATACCGGGGATGAGGCCGAGGACGCCGGGATAGAACATGGCGCCGCAGTGGCCGACCAGGCCCAGCACGCCGACCAGGGCGAGCACCCCGTCTACCTTGCCCAGCGGACGAGCCAATCCCTCCGGGGGCAGCGTCGGGACCACGAACCGCAACGCCATCAAGACGATCACGACGGCCAGCAGACTGAGGGACAACGACAACGGCATACCGCACACTCTTGCACCTGGGCAAGAATCCCGAGTGAGAATGCTAGGTGAGAATGGAGACGTGACTTCTGCACCGGTCCCGGTGATCGCCGATGTCGACACCGGTGTGGACGACGCGTTGGCCCTGCTGGTGCTGGCCCGCCATCCCGGCATCCGGCTGCTCGGGGTCAGCGCGGTGGCCGGCAACGTCGAGGCGCAGACCGCGGCCCGGAACACCCTGGACGTGCTGGCGCTGGCCGGGGCGAGCGACGTCCCGGTGGCGCAGGGAGTCGGCCCGGGGGTCGAGTTGATCATCTCGAGGCCGCCGACCGGCCGGTGACGCTGCTCGGACTCGGACCGGCCACCGACCCGGGGTTGTTCCTGCGGACCTATCCCGAGTACGCCCGCCGGCTGGACAAGATCGTCTTCATGGGCGGATCGGCTTCGATGTCTCCTACCGCCCGCTGGTCTCGACCGACCGGATCGCCGCCCTGTCGGCCTCCGAGGACGCCATCGCGCGACTCGCCGAGCGGCCTGTTGGACTTCTCGGCCGCACGTGACCCGGCCGCCGGTGGCGCCACCCCCGGCGACGCCGGTGCGGCCTAGCTGCTGGCCGACCCGGGGTCGGTCAGCGTGCACGCCTATCCCGTCCAGGTTGCGCTCAGCGGACCCTCGCGCGGCCAGACCATGGTCGATCGCCGCGGCTTCGCCGGGGAGAGCGAGGTGCACGGGCTGGCCGAGGCCGTTGCGACCATCGGGGTGGAAATGGACTGCGACGCCGAGCGGATCGTCGCGGGCTACCTGGCCGCGGTGACGCCAAAGACGTCGAGAGAACGCAGGCAGACAAGCAATCCGCCAAGCGGTCAGAGCCGGAAGGGGTTGGCGCCATGGGCGGCGAGCAGGTACCAGGACGTCGTCCCGGTATGCAGACTCGCGTAGTAGGTGTCGCCGAAACCGGTGTCGAGCCCGTCGCTGGAAGCAGCCACCACGCCTCGGCCGTCCCCGTTCGAGGCCGTCCGTTGAGCCTTCTCGATGCTGTGCAGCAACCGATTGCTGGCCGCCAGGTCACGGCCTCGCGCACCCGTGCGCAGCGCCAGGGCCGTGTGCGCCGTCCCTTCCAGCCAGACCTTCGAGGTGTCGGCGTTGCTGAAGCTGACCCCGCTGATGCCGGCATCCTGGGCGGCGAGATTGGCCAGCACCCAGTGCACGTCGACGAGGTAGCGCCGATCCAGGGTGGCCAGCAGCGCCCAGCTCTGGACGTCCTCGGGGACCGGGTAGTAGTTCGTGGTCACGCCGTCGGGATTGGTGCCGGTCCACAGGTGCCCGGTCTCCGCGTCCTGCATGGCGGCGACGAAGGAGAAGGCGATCCCGGCGCGGCGCCGCCAGATCCGGTCCCCGGTGAGCTGGGCCAGCATGGTGAAGAACGCGCCGGTGTCGATGTTGTGCTCGGTGGCCTTGTAGGTGTTCGGCTGATCGTCGGCGTCCCGGCCGCCGGTGTAGCCGTACGGCGCACGGGTGCCGTCGAAGGTGTGGTCCTGGATCCAGTTCGCCAGCCGCAGCGCGCCGGTCAGATAGCGGCGATGGCGGGTGGTGGCGAACAACCGGGCCAGCGCCATCCCGACCCAGGCCTGATTGCCGGTGTAGGCGGCCGGTGATCCGATGTCCAGCCGACCGTCGAGGGTGGCGAAAGAGTCCGGCTGGTAGGAGGCGCGGGTGCGACCGTCGCCGATCGGATCGTGCTGCTGGGCGTACAGCAGCGTGTCGCCCAGAATCGTCGCCCGCCGGCGATCCGCGACCGACCGGTTGGCCAGCCAGGCCTGGATGATCAAGGAGTCGTCGTAGGCGAAGGAGGAGACGAAGTCGAAATCCGGCTGGGTGAAGAAGCCGCCGGTGTAGCTGCGCGGCACCCGCAGCTGTGATCCGGAGCCGTACTGGTCGAACTTCTCGGCGAGGAAGGCGTACGCCTTGCGCAGGGAGTCAGTCGAGACGCCGCCGGGACAGCCTGCCGAGGCCGGCGTGCTTGCGACGGCGCGGGTCGTGGACGGTCCGATCCCGCTGGTCAGCGCAGCCGCCGCGACCCCGGCGCCGCCGAGCAACAGACCTCGACGACTCGTCGGCAGAGATCGGGTCGGCTCGTTCTTCGTGGTCATCGGGTGATCCTTTCGCCTGCCGACTGGTTGCTGCTGCTTGTGATGGACCGGACCCTAGCCCCTACCGGTGCCTGCGGTCCCACGGCGCCCGACCTGGATGGCGCCCACTGCGGTAGAAAGACCCCTATGACGGGACGCGTGGTCGTGGTCGGCTCATTGAACATCGACGTGGTGGTCAGCGTCCCGCGGCAGCCCGAGCCGGGCGAAACCGTCCTGGGCACCGGAGTCGAGCGTGGCTACGGCGGCAAGGGGGCCAACCAAGCGCTGGCGGTGTCCCGTACCGGGGCCGCGGTGAGCATGGTCGCCCGGGTGGGGGCCGACGATGACGGCGAGGACTACCGCGTCCGGCTGACCGACCGCGGGGTGGAGGTCGGCGCGGTGCTGGCCACCGACGACGTCCCGACCGGGCAGGCCCACATCAGGGTCAGCGACGACGGCGAGAACACGATCGTGGTGATCGGCGGGGCGAACGCCGAGCTCAGTGCCGACGACGTCCGGGCCGCGGCGGCCACCATCGCCGAGTCCGACGTGCTGCTGCTCCAGCTGGAGATCCCGGTCGACACGGTCCGAGCGGCCTTGGAGGTCGCTGCCTCACACGGGACCTACTCCGTGCTGAACGCCTCGCCGGTGATCCCGGAAGCGGCCGAGCTGGCCCGGCTGGCCGATCTGGTGGTGGTGAACGAGTCCGAGCACGACCAACTGCCCGAACTGTCGGAGGTGGTGCTGACCCTCGGAGCCGCCGGAGCCCGGTGGGGCGATCTGGAGGCGAAGCCGCCGAAGGTCGAGGTGCGGGACACCACCGGAGCCGGCGACACGTTCGCCGGTTCGCTGGCCGGTTTTCTGGCCCAGGGGATGGCCCACGGCGACGTGCTCGAGCGCGCCGTCCAGGACTCGGCGAAGGCCACCACCTGGGCCGGCGCCCAGCCGGAGTGAGGACCGGAGTGAGGACCGGAGTGAGGACCGAGGCGCCGATCGAGGCGTTGGTCTTCGACCTGGACGGCACCCTGCTCGACCACGTCGGCTCGGTCCGCGCCGGTCTCGGGCATTGGCTGCCCACCCTGGGCGTGCAGAGCACCGACGAGCTGGTCGCGGCCTGGTTCGTATTCGAGGAGAAGCACTTCACCGACTGGCAGCTCGGAGCGGTCAGCTTCGTCGAGCAACGCCGACGACGACTGCGGGACTTCCTCCCGCTGGTCGGTCACACCCCGGGCGACGAAGCCGAATTGGACGCCGTGTTCGACGACTACCGAGCCGCCTACCAGGCGGCCTGGACGGCCTTCGCCGACGTCGTCCCGGCGATCGACGCGCTGGCCGCCCAGCAGCCCGGCCGACCGATGGCCGTCCTGACCAACGGCGGTGAGACCCAGCAGCGGGCCAAGCTCGCCGCGCTCGGACTCGACGAACGGCTCGGTCCGGTCTGCACCGCCGAGGCGCTGGGCGTGGCCAAGCCGGCCGCGGCCAGCTATCAGGCGGTCTGTCGGCGGCTGGACGTCGAGCCGGCCCGGGTGCTGCACATCGGCGACCGGCACGACCTCGACGTGGTCGCCGCGCGCGCCGCGGGACTGCAGGCCGTCCACCTCGCCCGGCCCGGCGAGGTCGACCCGGAACCGTCCGCCGAACCGTTGCGGATTCGCTCGCTGACCGAGCTGCCGGGACTGCTGCGACTCTGAAAATCTGCAACTCGTGAAATCGGCCCGCCGCCGCTCAAGCGTGAATTCGCGGAATCGGCGACCGGCCGACGTCACGAGTTGCAGATTTTCAGGGAATCCGCGCCGCTTCGGTAGATTCGACCGGTGGCCCTCGACGTTCGACCGATCACTCCGACCGAGCACCAGGCGTTCAACGACACCCAGCCGAGCGTGAGCTTCCTGCAGACGCCGGCGTGGGCGAAGGTGAAGAGCGAGTGGGGGCACGAGTCGATCGGCTGGTTCGACGACGACGAGCTGGTCGGCGCCGGCCTGGTGCTCTACCGGCAGCTGCCCAGGATCAAGAGGTTACCTGGCCTACCTGCCCGAGGGCCCGGTGATCGACTGGGAGAGCGACCGACATCGGCGCCTGGCTTGAACCGCTGGCCGCGCACTGCAAGCGCCAGGGCGCCTTCGCCGTCCGGATCGGCGCGCCGGTGGTCGTCCGCCGCTGGAGTGCCGCCAGCATCAAGGCGGCGATCGCCGACGACGCCAAGGCCAGGATCGGCGACGCGAGGCGCCGACCGACCTGAACCGCGGCCGCTGTCCGGACCCGCAACCAGCTGCGGCACCTCGGCTGGCTGCCGCCGAAGGACGGCGAGGGCTTCGCCGCCGGCCAGCCGCAGTACGTCTTCCAGCTGCCGCTGGCCGGCCGGACCGAGGACGAGCTGCTGGCCGGGATGAACCAGCTGTGGCGGCGCAACATCAAGAAGGCCGCCAAGTCCGGCGTCGTGGTCACTCGTGGCGGCGCCGACGACCTGGCCGCCTTCCACGCGATCTATCGCGAGACCGCCGAGCGCGACCACTTCACCCCGCGGCCGCTGGGCTACTTCCAGACCATGTTCGAGGCGCTGCGGGCCGAGGACGAGGACCGGATCCGGCTCTACCTCGGCCCACCACGAGGGCGACCTGGTCGCCGCCACCACCTGGGTCCGGGTCGGCGAGCACGCCTGGTACTCCTACGGCGCCAGCACCACGGCCAAGCGCGACGTCCGCGGCTCGAACGCCGTCCAGTGGCAGATGATCACGCGACGCCGCCGCGGCCGGGGCGAGCGTCTACGACCTGCGCGGCATCACCGACAGCGTGGCCGCCGACGATCCGCACCTCGGGCTGATCCAGTTCAAGGTCGGCACCGGCGGCGAGGCGGTGGAGTATCTCGGCGAATGGGACCTGCCGCTGAACCGGCTGCTGTACAAGGCGTTCGACCTCTACCTGAGTCGCCGCTGACCGAGCCCGAGACGGGTCGGCACCGATCCGTCCCGGTTAGGCTGACCGGGTGACTGGACTGACTCTGCGGATCGACGGCGATCGCTGGCGAGAGCACCTCCGGACGGTGGCCGGGGCGACCCCCGGACTCGTCCCGGTGATCAAGGGCAACGGCTACGGTTTCGGGCTCGCCCGGCTGGCTGCCGAGGCCGCCACGCTGGGTCTGGACACCATCGCGGTCGGCACCGCGCCGGAGGTCGCCCAGGTCCGGGACGCCTTCCCCGGCAGCATCGTCGTCCTGCAGCCCTGGCGGCCGAACGACCCGCTGGCCACCGACCTGGCTGCCGACCCGCGGGTGATCACCACCGTCTCCGTGGTCGACCAGCTCGCGCTGCTCACCGCGACCGGCCCGTCACCGCGGGTGCTGCTCGAGGTGCTGACCTCGATGCGGCGCTACGGCATCGCCGCCGACCGTCTCGCCGAAGCGGCGTTGCCGCTGACCGGACCGCACCACGGAGGGGTGAAGTTCGAAGGCTGGACGATCCATCTACCGCTGTTCGACGACGGCCGCTACGCCGAGGCCGAACGCCTGGGACGGGCGGCGCTGGCCGCCTACCCCGGCCCGCTCTGGCTCTCCCACCTGCCCTCGAGCGAGGCGCTGGCGGTGGCCCGGCAACTCGGTGGATCCGCCGGCGATCCGGTCCCGATCCGGCAACGGGTCGGGACCCGCCTGTGGCTGGGCGACGCGGACAGCCGGGCCACCACCGCCACCGTGCTGGACGTCCATCCGGTCCGTCGCGGCGAACGGATCGGTTATCGGCAGCGCGTCGTCCCCGCCGACGGCTGGGTGCTGGTGATCGCCGGCGGCACCTCGCACGGCGTCGGTCTGGAGGCCCCGAGCCCCGCGGCGAGCATCCGGCAGCGCGCGGTCGCCCTGGCCACCGGGTCGCTGGAGGCCGCCGGACTGTCGCTGAGCCCCTACACCGTGGCGGGTCGCAAGCGCTGGTTCCTGGAGCCACCCCACATGCAGTCCAGCATGGTCTTTCTGCCGGCCAGAGCGACCCCGCCGGCCGTCGGCGACCAGGTGCCGGTCGAGCTCCGGCTGACCACCGCCATCGTCGACCAGGTCACCACCGACTGATCTCTCACCGACTGTGCTCAGTCGGAGTCGCGCAATTTTCGCCGCACCTTCGCGGTGTCCTCGGCGGTCCAGCCGTGCGGGGCGAGCAGCGCCTCGACCGAGCCGTACTCGGCGTCGACGTGCTCGAGCAGCGCCTGCATCGTCTCGGGCCGGCTGAGGTGGGACTCGATCGGCCGGCCGCGCAGGTTGTCGGCGTAGGTCTCGGTCGCCATCAGCCGGTCGACGATGGCCTGAGCCCGTTCGCTGCTGGCCTCGTAGTCGGCGACCACCGCAGCGGGTTCGGTGTCGGCCAACCGCAACGCCAGCGCGACGATGGTGCCGGTCCGGTCCTTGCCCGCCGCGCAGTGCACCAGGACGGCACCCTCGGCGTCACCGATCTCCCGCAGCGCGGCGATCACCGAGTCGGGTCGGTCGGCAAGGTAGGAGGCGTAGACCGACGCCGCACGATTCTCCACGCTGACCGTCGGTGCCGCCTCGACCCACGGCAACGCCTTCGCCGTCGCCGCGGCCCCACGGGCTGCCGCGCGGCTCTCCTCGTCCTCGCGGAACAACGAGTGGTGATGGATGGTCACCCCGCCGACCCGGGTCATCGGTCCCGGCCCCTCGGACTCCACCTCGACGTCGCTGCGCAGATCGATCACGTCGGTCAGTCCCACCTGCTGCAGGCGGGTCAGATCGGCCACGGTGAGGGTCTGCAGGTTGTCCGAGCGGAGCAGTCGGCCGGTGGCGATCTCGGCGCCATCGGTGGTCGGCTGCCCGCCGACGTCTCTCAGGTTGGCCAGGCCGTCCATCGCGATCCATCGTGGCTGCACCCGGAGCAGTCTAGGAGGCGATCGGCGCCGACGGTCTCCGGGCAGAAACGCAGAACTTCCTATTCTCGATGACGATTTCGGCCTGATCAGCGTCATTTCCCGGATCGAGCATAGGAACTTCTGCGTTTTCCCTGCTGGCCCGATACTGGACGACGTGCCGTTTCCCCCGATCGAGCCCTACGACCAGGGCCTGCTGGACGTTGGCGACGGCAATCTCGTCTTCTGGGAGACCTCGGGCAACCCCGACGGCAAGCCGGCCCTGGTCGTGCACGGCGGCCCGGGCAGCGGTTCCCGCCCCGGGCCGCGCAAGTCCTTCGACCCGGAGCGTTATCGGATCATCCAGTTCGACCAGCGGGGCTGCGGCCAGAGCCGTCCGCACGCCAGCGACCCCACGACGGTTATGAGCCTCAACACGACCCGGCACCTGATCGCCGACATGGAAGCACTACGGCAGCACCTCGGCGTCGAGCGTTGGCTGGTGTTCGGCGGCTCCTGGGGCTCGACCCTGTCGCTCGCCTACGCCGAAGAGCATCCGGACCGGGTCACCGAGTTGGTGCTGATCGGCGTCACCACCGGCCGGCACTCCGAGATCGACTGG
This sequence comes from uncultured Actinomycetota bacterium, assembly GCA_963711185.1. Taxonomy (GTDB): domain Bacteria; phylum Actinomycetota; class Actinomycetes; order Propionibacteriales; family Propionibacteriaceae; genus Microlunatus. The sequence goes on from CAVQDD010000019.1 coordinate 202,392, forward strand.
CTCTATCGCGGGGTCGGCCGGTTCTTCCCCGAAGCCTGGGAGCGGTTCCGCGACGCCGTACCTGAGGCGAACCGGTCCGACGACCTGCCCACCGCCTACGCCCGGCTGATGAACGACCCCGATCCCGGTGTCCGCAACAGGGCCGCCCGGGACTGGTGTGCCTGGGAGGACACCGTGTTGTCCAGCGAGGAGTACAGCTCAGCCACCCCGTACAGCGACCGGGTCGGCGACGCCCGGCTCGCCTTCGTCCGGATCTGCAGCCACTACTTCAGCCACCGGGTCTTCCTGCCCGACAACCTGATCTTCGAGCGGGCCGATCGGCTCGCCGGCATCCCCGGCGTGCTGCTGCACGGACGGGCCGACATGAGCACCCCGGCGGTCAACGCCTGGCAGCTCAGCCGGCTCTGGCCCGGCTCAGAGCTCACCGTGTTCGGCGGCGCCGGCCACAAGGGCGACGCCGCGATGAGTGCGGCACTCCTGGCCGCCTTCGAACGGTTCGCCGGCTGAGCGTGCCGGCCGCGGCTCAGGTGATCAGGTCGGGACGCACGTCGTAGTAGGTCCGCTCGATGAACTTGCGGGCATGCAGCGTCCAGATCATCAGCGAGAAGCCGCCGATGAACGTCGGGATCCAGGCCAACCCCAACGACGTGGGAGCACCGCCGGCGTCCAGGGAGAACGTCCCCAGACCGACGGTAGGCACGCTGAAACCGAGCAGCAGCGAGCCGACCAACAGCAGCAGCCAGAGATAGGCGTTCAGGTCGGCCGAGGCCAGGATCCAGGCCGACAACAGAGTGATCATCAGGCCCAGGACCCACATGCTCAGGCCGAGAAAGGTGAGGAAGAAGCCGAGACCGACGCCGTTCGGGTTGACGCCCGGCAGCTTGTCACTGGTCACGCTGAAGAACGACATCGCCGTGCCGGGCAGCCATCGCAGGGTCGGCGGCCGGGAGACGATGGCCACGTTCGGCAGAAAGAAGCCGATGACGATCAGGGCGGCGAAGACGCCGAGCAGGATGCCCCGGGTCCGCCGCGGTAACAACGGCGTCGCAACCTCGTACTCGGTCTTCTGCTGGCTCACCCGGCCAGCTTAGGCGCGAGGGTCGCCGCGGGTGTCGGTTCAGCCGCGGTTCAGGAGGCCCAATGGCCGGTGAAGAACAGCCAACTCCACCACATCATCAGCGCCGCTCCGGCCACGAACAGGGCGACGACCGCCACCCGGTGCAGCACGTAGGGCAGCCGCACGCCTGGCCGCCAGGTGCCCCAGCGGGCCAGCATGATCCACAGCGGGAACCACAGCAGCAGGGCCCGGTTGACCGAGAAGAACCAATAGGACAAGGAGAACGCCGAGCACCTGGACGGCCGACCCAGCTGGCCTCGGCCCACAGCCGCCTGGCCAGGCACCAGACCGTCACGGCGAGCGCCGAGCGGCCATCGAAACCATCTCGCCGCGGAACACCCAGGCCCAGCCCGGGTGGTCGGCGTAGGCACCGGGCACGACGGCCGGGATGGTGTTCAGGAAGGACTGCCACGGCCAGGTGAAGCCGCGGACCCAGCCGGTCGACTGGGCGTGGTACCAGGCCGTCCAGCTGCCGGTCAGCGCGTGCAGATAGGTCGCGAACGCCGACCAGCACTGCGACCGGGACCGCCAGCAGCGGCCAGTCGCCGCACCCGCGCACCGGCCAGCCGAGCCCGCGGCGTGGTGATGATCATCACGACCAGCGCGCCGATCAGGAACAGCCCGGAGACCCGGACGGTGCAGGCCAGCCGCGGCGAGCAGGGCCGCGGCCGAGCCAGCGGTCCGAGCGGGCCCGTTCCCAGGCCCAGAAGGCGGCCGCGCAGAACAGCGATTCGGTGTAGGGCACGGTGGTGAACACCGCGGTCGGGGCGAACAGCCAGGCGACCGCCGCCCACGGCCCGCCGAGCCGGGCCAGGGCCGCCGCGGCGAGGATCGAGCCGAGCGTGGCGATCAGGACATGCCGGTGACCGGGATCGGCACGCCGATCACCAGCCCGGCCCGCAGCAGCACCGGCAGGCCGGGGAAGAACGCCATCAGCGTCCCGGTCGGGTCGGCAGAAGTAGCCGCCCGCGGCCAACTCGCCGAAGTGCTGGACGTCCCAGTTGCTCACCATCGTGCTCACGCGTGCGCCGCTCGGACAGCGCAGCAGCAGCGCGACCAGGGCGATCAGCCCGCGGCTGGCCAGCCAGGCCTGGACCACCGTGCGGCGCGTTCCGACCCGTCGCAGCCGAGCCGCTCCGGTCGCTCGCGCCGGCACCAGCGGCCGGTCGCGTGGTGGTCGCGGTCACGGCTCAGTCCGGCTCATTGCAGGGGCCGGTCGAGGCCGCAAGACCAGCCGCCGGGCCAGCCGGCCGATCCAGTCGCATCGGCCGCGCCGTCGAGTACGCCGCCGCCCGGGTCGTCGTCAGCGGCCGCCCGAGGCCCGCACCGGATCGTGCTCGGGACGCAGGATGTCCCGCACCACCAAGCCGGCCAGGCTCAGCTGGACGGCGATCCGGACGATCACCGCCAGCCAGTAGAGCCGGTCCTGACCAGCCGTTGCCGGGTCAGCAGGCCGGCCAGATGCCACCAGATCGCCGCGAAGTAGAACAGCTCGGCGGCGGTGAAGATCAGCCAGTCCCGCCAGCGGGGCCGGGCCAGGACCAGCAGCGGCAGCAGCCAGAGCACGTACTGCGGTGAGTAGACCTTGTTGGTGATCAGGAACGCGGCCACGACCAGGAAGGCGACCGGGCCGAACCGCGGCCGCCGGGGCGCCGGCAGGATCAACAGCCCGATGGCCAGGCAGGCGACGATCAACAGCAGCCGCGTTGACCAGATTCAGTGCCGGGACCGGCTGCCCGGCCAGCGAAGACGTACCAGATCGAGCCGAGGTCGCCGCCCCGGTCGGAGTTGAAGGTCCAGAAGTCCAGCCACGCCTGCGGGGCCAGCAGCACCACCGGCAGGTTGACCACCACCAGGCTGATCAAGAACGCCGCCGATGGTCGAGCGAACAGCGCGCATCTGCCGGGACCGCAGACAGAGCAGGATCAGCGGCCCGAGCAGCAACACCGGATAGAGCTTGGCCGCCATCCCCAGGCCGAGCAGGATCCCGGCCAGGGCCGGCCGGCGGCGGGCCCAGAACATGCAGCCGAGCGCGGTCAGCGCGACCGGCAGCAGGTCCCAGTTGATCAACGCGGTCGGCGGCGACACAGGGCGACGCCGCCAGCATCAGCGCGTCCCAGGGCCGGCCCTCGATCGGTCCGCAGCTGGGCCCAGACCGCGACCAGGAACAGCAGACCGAGCAGCACCTGGTTGACGTCGAAGAAGAGCAGCTGGCGAGTCGAGCTGCTGCTGATCGGTCAGGCCGAGCCCGCTGCGGTCCGCCGAGCGCTGCGTGATCAACCGCTCGAACTCCAGGAACCAGCCGGTCAGCACCGGATACTCCAGCACCTGATAGTTGCCGCTGTCCAGGTAAGGGCGTTGCCCGGCAGCAGTCCGCGGCCGCGGTAGAGCAGCCCGATGTCGGAGTAGCACATCAGCTTGAACTGGTCCGGCGCTCGGCGCGGCGCTGGTGACCCGGCAGGGCAGCTTCTGGAGGCGCCGAGCAGATAGACCACGGTGGCGACGACCATGGCGACCAGGGCCGCGTTCGGCCAGAACGTCCGCGGACTGGCGTGCCGGCCGAGCGGGCCGCCGATCCGATGGCTGACCCGGCGGACAAAGCGGTCAGAGACGGTCGGCGCGTCGACGTGCGAACTCATCAGCCGCCGCTGTCAGATCCGGCGTTGGACTGGTCGGCGTTGGCACTGGCCGGCGCTGGACTCGGCCGGCGTTCGACCGACCGGCGTCTGATTGACCGCTGCTCGGACGGCTGGTCGCGGTCCGGGTCGGCGCGCTGCTCGGCTCCCTCGTGGGCTGGCTGGTCGCGGTCCGGGTGGGCTGACTGGTTCGGTCCGGGTCGGCTCGCTGGTCGGCCGGCTCGACTGCGTCGCCGGAGCGCTGGTGGCCGGTGCCGACGTCGCCGGTTCGCTCGGCGGTTCCGAGCTGGTGGATCCGCCGGTCGGCTCGGACGACGCCGACTGGGTGTCGCTGGACTGCGGCGCGCTCGCTGGGTCTGCTGCGACCCCGAGGTCGGTTGCGGAGCTTGGGTCTGGACGGGGGCTTGAGTTGGTTGGCTCGGCACGTACGGCTTGTCGCGTGTTGACGTAGGCGGGGTCGGGAACTTCTCCACGTCCTGGCCCTGGGTGGCCATCTCCATGTAGTCGCCCCAGGTCTACGCCGGATAGGTGCCGCCGAAGAAGGTGGTGTCGCCGGGCCGCTTGTAGGGGTCGAGGTCACGTTGCCGGCGTCGCCGGCGACGTACATCACCGCGGTGGCGATCTGCTTGGTGTAGCCGACGAACCAGGCCGAGCACGATCTCGTCGCCCGCCGCCCTGGGTGCCGGTCTTGCCGGCCACCGGCCGGTTGAGGCCGTCTGCACGGCCGACCGGTGCCCTCCTCGACCACGTCGGACAGCGCGTAGGTGACGTCGGCAGCGACGTCCTTGCTGACCGCGCGCTTCTCGTCCGGCTCGGCCTTGTAGATGATCTTGCCCGTGCGGTCGTCGATCTCCTTGATCACGTGGGTGTCGACGTGCACGCCGCCGTTGGCGTAGGTCGCGTAGGCGTTGGCCTGGTTCAGCGGGCTCACCTCGGCGTCGCCGAGCACCACCCGGTCGATGTCGTCGACCAGCCGTCGGCTCGCTGTCTTCGGCGCACCGGCCGCGGCGGCCTGCTCGTCACCTTCGTCGGCCCGTCCGTCCATCTGCGGTGACCAGGTCGACGAACGCGGTGTTGATCGAGTCCGCCGTGGCCCTGAGCAGGTTCACCGGGCCGTACTGGTGTGGAGTACTCGTTGCGGATCGGGTCGCGTCCCTCGGCGGGGTGAAGGTGTTGCCGTTGAAGTACCGAGCGCAGGCTGAAGCCGTTCTCCAGCCCGGCGGCCAGCGCGAACGTCTTGAAGGTGGAGGCGGTCGGCCGCGGCGTGGTCGCCCAGTTGCGGGAGTTCTTGATGTAGTCCGGGCCGCCGTAGATCGCGCGCACCTCACCGGTGCCGACGTCGACCGAGGCGATCGCGGCGTGCAGGTTGGACTCCTTCTTGTCGGCGGCCTTCGCGGCCTCGCTTGGTGTATGTCCTGGGCGGCTTCGACCGCGGCGTCCTGGGAGTTCTTGTCGAAGGTGGTGATGATCTTGTAGGCCGCCGCCGTTGATCTCGGCCTGAGCCATCCCGGCGTGCCGAGCTCGCTCTCGACCATCTTGAGCAGGAAGCCCTTCGAGCCGCCGTAACGCTCGCGTGATCTTGCACGTCGGGGAACTTCGGCAACGCCTTGGCGTAGCTTGGGCTTCCTGGGCGGCGGTGATGTTGCCGGTCTCCGGCCATCCCGTGCAGCACGTAGCGGTAGCGGTCGAGCAGCCGCGGCAGTTCTGCCTCGTCGTCCGGGTCGAACAGGATAGGGTTGTTGATCACGCTGGCCAGCACCGCGGACTGCGGGACGGTGAGCTTCGCTGCGTCGACGTCGAAGTAGGCCTTGCCGGCGGCCTGGATGCCGTACGCGCCGCGGCCGAAGTAGATCGTGTTCAGGTAGTCCTGCAGGATCGTCCTCCTTGGGTACCGTGCGGCCGAGCTTGCGCAGCCAGGAACACCTCCTTGATCTTGCGGGTGAGGGTCTGGTCGCGTTCAGGTAGAAGATCTTGATGTACTGCTGGGTGATCGTGGACCCGCCCTGCAGACTCGCCGCCGCTTGGCGATGTTCAACGCGGCCCGGGCCATGCCGCGGATCGAGATGCCGGGGTCGGTCCAGAACGTCCGGTTCTCGGCTGCGACGACCGCGTCCTTGATGCTGGCCGGCATCTGGTCGTAGCTGATGCTCTGCCGGTTCTGGATCGCGAAGCTGCCCAGCTGGGTCTTGCCGTCGTCGTAGTAGACGAAGCTGGTGTTGGTCGTGAAGTCGGCGTTCGGGTCGGGAATCGTCGTCCGGGAGTAGCCGACAGCGAGCGCAGCGACCCCGCCCACCAGGCAGACGGCGACCACGATGGCCAGCACGCCGAAGAACCGGCCGACCTTCTGACCGCGGGTCCGCTTCCGCCTGGTCTTCGGTCCTGGCTTCCTCGGTGCAGTCTTCTTGGGCACGCGTGAGCTCGTCCGGGCGCTCGCGAGCCGCCCGTGGGGGTTTCAGCCATAGATGTCCTCGACGGTTTGCTGACGGCGCGGGGGTTTGCGCTTCACCCCGTCGCCGAGCAGGTACGACATGATCATGTGGTTCCACTTGCAGTCCGGGCAGACCTCGACCACGACGACCTTGAACTCGCCGAACTCGTGCGCCATCTCCTCCAGCTCGGCGGTGCGCTTGATCCGGCCGGAGTACTGGCCGAGTTGATCACCGAACGTGTAGTGCAGCAGGGTCAGCTTCTCCGAGCGGCAGACCGGGCAGGTCTCGCTCGGTCGGCTCGCCGTGATGCTTGGCGCGCGGATGAGCATCGGGTCGGCGTCACAGACATCCGGGCGCGACAGAGTACGCGTCGGGCGCCGCAGCGCCTGCAGCGTGGAGCGTCGCTGCAGCGCGTAGTCGATGACCTCGCGCTGGGACCACATGGCCATCAGGGTACGTCGGCAGCGTGGGCGCAGGCGAGTTCCCGGCCTGCCCGTTCAGCCGTTTTAGCGGCCGACCGGGCGGATCAGTCAGCGTGGGCGGACAACGCGTCGGCGAGCTCGGCCAACGCGGTGATCGTGATATCGGGTTCTGAAAAGATCGCCGGATAGTCCTGGCCCTGTCGATTCAGCCAGATCCCGCGCAGACCGGCCCTCATGGCCCCGTGCACGTCCCAGGGATGGACGGCAACCAGGGCGGCGTCGGCCGGGTCGAGGCCACACGCTCGGACGCCGTGGGCGTATGAGCTGACCGCCGGCTTCCACGGCCCCTCGCTCTCCACCGACAGCGTCGCCTCGAACCGGTCGCGGATGCCGGCCCGTTCCAGCAGCCCGGCCGAGACGTCGACCGACCCGTTCGTCAACGTGACCAGCCGGAACCCGGCCTCGGCCAGCGCGTTCACCCCGGCAACCACGTCCGGATGGAGGCCCAGCCCACCAAACCCGGCGATGATGTGATCGACGGCGTCGGGGACCGGCCGGTCGATCTCGATCGGAGCGAACAGGGTGGTCAGCACGCTCGCCGCAACCTGCGCGAACGGCTTCGGCGTGCCGCTCAGGGTGAGCGCGAACCCGTCCCGCAGCACCCCGGCGAACCAGGTCGCAAACATCGTGTCCGGCGCACCGACGTCGACGAACCGCTGCTTCATCGGCTCCATGTCCGACAGCGTCTCGTTGACGTCGAAGAGGATCACGGACGGTCGCGGCTGGCTCATCCGGTCATCCTGTCAACCTGCTCGTTGTCCCGCCGCCGCGCCCTGTCGTATCCTGGCTCGTCGCACCACTGGCCGGTGGTTCGCGGGGCCATGGCGCAATTGGTAGCGCACCTGCTTTGCAAGCAGGGGGTTAGGGGTTCGAGTCCCCTTGGCTCCACCCACCGTGGGCTGGCCGACCCTTTAGGTCGCTGGACCTTCGGACGGTGTCGCCTGTTGTCGCAGTCCGGCCAGCAGCAGGTCCAGGCCGGAGCGGAAGACGTCTTCGTCGTCGTGGATGGCGAACTGGTCGGCGATCTGATGCGCGAACGGGTAGCTGTCCGGATCCAGGGCGCGCCATCTGTCGGCGTACATGGCCAGGAACTCCGACGGCTCCAGTCCGCTGTCCAGGAACTCCTGGGGCGGGGGCTGCGCCATGTCGATCGCCACGCCGACGACGTAGCTCACGATCGAGGAGACTGCGTGGAAGCGTTGCTTCGGCGTGAGGTCCAGCTCGCATCGAGCTGCTGGCCGATCCGGTCGAACATGAGCATCGAGTTCGTCTGCAGGCCGTTGTTGCGCAGCATGAACTGGCCGAACCACGGCCGCCGGACCAGCTCGTCGAAGAGGGCGAGCGAGAGCGCCCTGACGTTACCGATCGGGTCGGGTCCATCGACCAGTTCGTCGGTGGCGTCGGAGCACTCGGCCCATCACCTCCTCGGTGGCGCGCTCGAGAAGTTCGTCGCGGCTGCCGACGTACCAGTAGATGCTCGCCACCCCGCCCCCCAGGCGAGCCGCCAGGCCCCGGATGGTCAGCGCCGGCTCGCCCGACTCGTCGAGGATCGCGATGGCCCCGTCGAGCACGGTGTCCAGCGAGTGCGACGCCCGCTGCCGATGTCGTTGCTGACCGCGCGGCCGGTCGCGTTCCTGGTCTGGTCAGCGGTCGGATCGCGTGGGCGGTGGCGTCGATCAGTCGACTCGCGGTCGATCTGAGCTCATGGCTTGCATCCTATCGAACGCGTTCTATTGTATCGAACAGTCGTTCGAGTTCGAACGCTGTTCGAGTGAGGAAGGGTCGCCATGACCGCCACCGTTTCCCCAACTTCCACCACCGCGACGCCCACGTACGGGTCGTTGCGCGCCGCCGCAGTTCCGCTGGCGGCGCTCTGCCTGGCGTTCTTCGTCGAGATGGTCGACAACACCTTGATATCGATCGCCCTGCCGACCATCGGACGTTCGCTGGGCGGCGGCACCACCGCTCTGCAGTGGGTCACCGGTGCCTACTCGCTGACCTTCGGCGGATTGTTGCTGACCGCCGGTTCCGCGGCCGACCGGTTCGGCCGCCGACGCGTACTGCTGACCGGGCTCGCCGCCTTCGGCGTGATCAGCCTGGGGGTGATCTTCGTGACCACCGCCGGCCAGCTGATCGCCCTACGTGCGGCTCTGGGGTGTGCGGCGGCGGCGATGGCCCCGGTGACGATGTCGCTCATCTTTCGGCTCTTCGAGGACGAAAAGCTGCGGATGCGCTCGATCACCGTGGTGATGATCGTCGGCATGTCCGGCTTCGTCCTCGGCCCGCTGCTCGGCGGCACCGCTCTGGCGCACCTGAGCTGGCAGTGGCTGCTGGTCGTCAACGCGCCGATCGCGCTGATCGCCTGGATCGGCGTCCGGGCCGGAGTGCCGGCCGACCGCCGCGAGGACCTGACCAGCGAGCGGCTCGACCTGCCCGGCACGGGTCTGACCATCACCGCCATCGGTCTCGGCTGCTACACCCTCACCAGCGGCGTGCAGCACGGCTGGCTCTCTCCGATCACCATCGCCTGTGCGCTGGGCACGATCGTCGCCGTCGCGGGCTTCATCCTCCGCGAGCGTCGGGCCGCCTCGCCGATGCTCGACCTCCGCATCTTCGCCACCGGCCCGGCCCGAGGTGCGGCATCACCCAGCTCGGCGCGGCGGTCACCATGGCCAGCGTCATGTTCGGCCTCATCCTGCACTTCCAGTACGCCTACGGCTGGAGCCCGATGCGCGCCGGCCTGGCCAATCTGCCGCTGATTCTGACCATGATCGCTGCGACTCCGATCGCCGAGCAGCTGGCGACCCGGCTCGGGCATCGCCTGGCCTGCCTGGTCGGCACGGCTCTGCTGGTCGGATCGCTGGTCGGGATGGCCTGGGCCGTCGACCACGGCTACCTCGCGATCGCCATCATGATGGTGGTGCTCACCATCGGGCTCCGGACGATCATGACGATCTGCGCGGTCGCCCTGGTCGAGGCGATGCCGAAGAACCGCACCTCGATCGGCGCCGCGCTCAACGACACCGCCCAGGAGGTCGGCACCAGCCTGGGGACGGCCGTTGTCGGCACGCTGATCGCCGCCCTCGTCACGACCCGGCTGCCGGCCGGCGTCTGGAGACTCGAACCTCGTCCACGCCTACTTTCACGGCGAGCGGATCACCTACCTCGCGGTGGCCGTCCTGGTCGGCATCATCGCGACCATCGGGTCGCTGTCGCTGACCAATTCTCACGCCACCGAGGAGCCCACGGCCCCGACCGAGGAGGCCGTCACCAGGTGAGACCCGGGGCAATCAACGAACAGCTTCCGAGTCAACTCCTCTGACGTTGGCCATCACGACGGCTACGACCGCTGACTGTCGCAGCTGTGGACATCCTCAACAGAGCGGGTGGCCGCCGGCCTGAGCCAGTCAGAGCTGGCTCGACCAGCGGGAGTACCGCAGCCAAACCTGTCGGCCTACGAAAACGGGCGCCGTCGCCCTTCACCAGAGGTGTTCGAGCGGCTCGACCGGACGCTCGCGGTGCGCCCGTCGGCGCGCGTGAAGCAGCACCGGGACTCCATCCGCAATCTGCTCAGCGAGCATCAGACCGTCGCACCCCGGATCTTCGGGTCGGTCGCCCGAGGCGATGACGAACCCGGATCTGACGTCGTTGCGGTCGACACTCTGAACGATCTGATACGCGAGCGGGTGCTCAGAGAATCGGTGGCCGTGTGACCGAGTCGCTCCACGAGACCCGCGACGCAGCCGAACGAGTGATCGCCGTCTGTGATGTGTTCTTAAACCTTCTCCCGCTTCAGGTTGACGATTTCGTGGCCGACATGCGGACCAGTGGGCGGTGGAGATGGGCCTCATCCGCATCGGAGAAGCGGTGAACCGGATCCCCGACGAGGTACTCGGTCTCTTCCCGTCGCAACCCCGGCGGCAGATCGTCGCCATGCGTAACTTCGCCGCCCACCAGTACGACGACCTCCATCCTCAGCGGGTCTGGCGCACCGTCACCCGCGACGTCCCCCTCTTGCGCGCGTACCTGGCCGACGAGGTCGTCCCCGGGCTTACTGACTGACCGACATCGACGTCAGACGTTGACCAGCACCAGAGTCAGCACGGCCAACGCGAGACCCACCACCTGGATCATCCGCAGCCGCTCCCGGTCGACGGCCAGCGCCAGGACCACCGTGCTCACCGGATACAGCGCGGCCAGCGGCGCGAGCACACTGATCGGGCCGTGGCGAGTGGCGATCAGGTAGACCACGTTCGCCGTCATGTCGAACGGCCCGGCGACCAGCGTCCAGCGCAGTGAGGCCCCGCGCGGCGCACTATCCGGACGGGTGATCACGATGACCAGACCGGACAGCACGATGGCGGTCAGCTGCGAGGCGACGTTCGGCCACAGGCTTGCGCTGCCGTCCGCCTCACCGGCCAGCGCCAGGAAGACGAAGAAGGCGCCGAATCCGATACCGGCACCGGCGGCGGCGCCCACCAGACCCGGCGTGACGACGGCGACTTCGCCCGGACCCGGCCGGACCAGGCTGATCAGCGCGATGGCCAGCAGCGCGCATCCCACGCCGGCCAACTGGACCGCAGAAGGGTGCTCGCCGCGAGCCAGTCCGACCAGCACCGGAATGACGGCTGAGGTCACCGCCGTCACCGGAGCCACCACCGTCATCGCACCAGCCGACAACGCGCGATAGAAGACGACGAGTCCGACCATCCCGGCGGCGCCCGCGACCGCGCCCCAGAACAGACCGGCCGCGACCGGCGGCGCGTAGGTGAGCAGCAGATAGATCGCCAGCAACGGCAACGCCGCCGTCTTGGAGACGAAGCCGACCGTCAACGAGTTGGCCCGCTGGGTCGCCTTCCCACCGGCGAAGTCCCCGATCCCCCAGATCAGGCCCGAGGCCGCAGCCAACGCGATCGCGAACACGTCCGCAACCGTAGAGGTACGGTCACCGCGCGACGAACACCGCCACCGAGCGAGCCGGCACCGAGAACGAGCCACTACGACGGTTGTGGCCGGCCGCCTTCACCACCGGGTCGGAACCGCGAGCCTGGATCGGGTCCAGCCGGTAGTTCTGCCCTGCGGTGTCGGCGAGCGTCTGGATGGTCGCGTTCGGGGTGGCGTTGAACACCACGACCATGCCGCGCAGGCTGTGGTCGACGTCCTTGCCACGGGTGTCGTCGATCTTCATCACGATCACGCCCGGCGACTGGCTCGGCCCGCCGGTCGGGAAGCTGACCTTCTGTTCGATCAGCTGGGCCGAACCCAATCGCAGCAGCGGATGGGCGCGCCGGATCTCCAGCAGGGTTTGGCTCTGCGCCTCGGCCCGGCTCAGGTCGGCCGGGCTCGGGTCCAGGGCCGGATCGGCCAGCAGCGGCTTGATGTAAGACCACTTGGCGTCCGAGCTGACCGGCAGCCCGCGGCCGTAGCCGTTGGTCTGCAGGGATGGGTCGAGCACGTTGAACCAGTCGCCGGAGTCGTAGCTGTTGCCGTCGAAGGACTTGCTGCGCAGGGCGTCACTGCCGGTCTGCCAGAACGACACCCCCTGCCCGAGGGCGGTGGTCGACAGGGCCAGGGTCTGCATCCGGATCCGGTCGGCCATCGAGGTGTCGGTCGGCAGCTTGTAGGTCAGCGCGTCGAACAGCGTCTCGTTGTCGTGGGCGTCGACGTAGTTGATGTCTTCGCTCGGCTGGCTGGTGTAGCCGGCCGGTTCTCCGTTGTAGTCGACGTCGGCGCCGGTGACGGTCGCGCCGGTCCGGTCGACGAACCGGTAGTCCTTCAGATTGCCGGCCAGCGCGACCTTGATCTGGTCCATCGACAGCAGCAGCCGGTTCTTCTGCTCGGCGGTGGTGCCGTTGCCGGCCACCCCGTTCGGGTCGGTGAGCAATCCACTGCCGAAGCCCTGGATCCGCGGGTCGTCATCGAACGGGCTACCGCCACGGACGGCGTCGCGGAGCCGGTCGTTGAAGGTGCCGATTCCGGTGCCGGCCATGTTCTTCTGGGTGGCTTGGACGAACAGTGCGTCGTCGGCGACCTCGCCGAAGTTCCAGCCCTCGCCGTAGAGGTAGATCGCCTTGCCGTCGACCCCGTCGCGCCTCATGGTCAGCTGATCGAGCCGGCGACGCAGGTCGACCATCACCGCCTTGGGTTGGTGACCCATCAGGTCGAAGCGGAAGCCGTCGACCTTGTACTCCTCGGCCCAAGTGAGGACCGAGTCGATCATCAGCTTGCCCATCATGGTGTGTTCGGTCGCGGTGTCCGCACAGCAGGTCGAGGTGTAGACCTTGCCGGTGCCGTCCAGCCGGTGGTAGTACCCGGGCACGATCCGGTCGAGGTCGTCGCGGCCGGTCTGGCCGGAATCGGTGGTGTGGTTGTACACCACATCCATCACCACCCGCTGGCCGTTGTGATTGATCGCGGCCACCATGTCCCGAAATTCCTTGCTGCGCACAGATCCGTTCGGGTCGGTGGAGTACGACCCCTCGGGCGTGGTCCAGTGCAGTGGGTCGTAGCCCCAGTTGTAGCCGTCGTCGGACAACGTCGGCTTCAGGCACGCCTGCTGTTGATCACTGTCCGGCGGGTAGGAGGCCAGATCGCAGTCCGGGCTCTGCCAGGTCGACTTGTCCTCGTCGATGGTGGCCATGTCGGCCAGCGGCAACAGGTGGACGGTGGTCATCCCCGCTTTGGCCAGGCCCTTCAGGTATGTGGATGCGCTACTGGACGAATCGGTGAACGCCTCGTAGGTACCGCGGTCGGCGGCCGGCGTCGTCGAATCGCTGGCTGAGAAGTCCCGTAGGTGTAGCTCCGTGATCGCCTGGTCGGTCGGCTTGACCAACGTCGGCTTGGCCAGCTTGTTCCAGCCCCGCGGCTTCAGCGACCGGTCGTTCAGGTCGACGAACAGGCTCCGTTCGGAGTTCTCCGACAGCCCGATGCTGTACGGATCGGTGACCAGGTTGGTCTCGATCTTGCCCGTCTCGGGGACGTAGACCTGAACCTGGTAGAGGAAGTAGCGGCCCTTCCACGATCGGGACCCGCGGACCGACCAGACACCGGTCCGCTGCGAGCGGTTCATCAGCACGGTGGCGATCGGGTCGGAATCGGCGCCCTGGTCGTAGACCTGCAGCGAGACCGAACGCGCGGTCGGCGCCCACAGCGCCAGGCTCGGCCGCGCCCGGCGCCAGCTCAGCCCGAGGCGGGCACGGTCCGCGGCGGAGTAGACGTCGTCCAGCACGCCCGGCAGCTGCAGACCGGCGCCGGCGATCGGCACACCGTCGGCATCCAGGGCGACGACCGCGACCTGACCCCGCAACAGGCTCTTGATCGTGTCGAGCGACATCCGTCCCAGTCGCAGCGCGGTCAGGTTCGCCTGGGCCGGAAAGGTGGCCTTGACGGAGGCGGGCAGGCCGTTCGGGTCGGCGGTCAGCGGATAGGACACCCCGCCGGTGACTCCGGTCTCGGTCGTCTTCAGCCCACCCTCGGGCGCGGCGTAGAGGGCGTAGCGGGTGCCGGCGGGCTGGCCGCTGACGTCCCAGGCCAGGTAGTTCCGCGACAGCCAGTACGCCTTCGGGGTGGTGAGAGTCGGCAGCCCGGCCGTGGTCGAGACGGTCAGCACGTGGGTGTCGGCGACGTAGCTGAAGCTGACCGGTGCGTTGTCCTTGGCCACCGTGAAGTCGATGTTGTCCCCACCCGGCACTCCGTTCTGGCCGTAGTTGACGTCCCAGGACAGCCCGACCGCCGCCTTGACCTGGTAGTCACCGGCCGGCAGCGCCACCGTGGTGAAGGTATAGGTGCCGTCGCCGTCCGGGTCCTGCAGCCAGGATCGCAGGCAGTCCGGCGACCAGTCGGCCGGACAGCCGAGCTCGCTCTGGAAGCTGCCGGCCGCGGTGACGATCGGGGCGCTGAGGTCGGCGGTGACCCAGTGGGTGTCGTTGTCGTAGTAGAAGGTGACGCTCGCACCGCCCGCCGGGACGACCAGCGGGATGTTCGCGCCGCCCGGCTCGGCGTGCAGCCCGTAGTTGACGTCGAAGGAGTTGTCGATCGCCGCCTTGTACTCATAACTGCCGGCCGGGATGGTGAGCGTGGCCGACCAGACGTCGTCGTTGCTGCGCCGCTGCAGTTGCAGCTGATCGCATTCGGGTTGCCAGTCGCCCGGGCAGCCGATCTCCGAGCCGAACGATCCGGGGACGGACACGTTGGTCGGCTGGGCTCCTGCCGCGGCCGCCTTCAGGGTCAGCCCGGTGGGCCCCACCAGGGCGAGCGGCAGGATCAGCGCGATCGCCGCGATCAGGACCAGCAGGGTGCGGCGCCGGAGCCGAGACGTCATTGACTCTCCTCAGGTGGGGGTGGAGAGAATCTGGCACTGCTGAGGTCTGGAGTCAAGATCAGCCAGCGCCCTCTTCGGACCGGACGCACCGGTCTCCTCCTCGCTGGCTCTCGCAGCCGTTCTTCGTACCCGGCGACGACTAGGCGTGATGGTCGGCGGAGTCGCCGAGGACCGCCGCCAGCCATGTCCGCGCCCGACGCAGATAGTCCTGCGCAATCGTCGTGTCCGGCGCCCACGCCTCGAACCCGTGCGGTGCGCCCGGGACGAGATCGACGCTCACCTCGACGCCGGCCGCCCGCAGCCCTTCGGCGTACGCCTCGTCCTCGGAGCGGAACAGGTCGATGTCGCCGACCCCGATCCAGGTCGGCGGCAGTCCGCTGAGGTCGACGGCCCGGGCGGGAGCAGCCTCATCCGGCACGCGTGCCTCGCCGTAGGCTCCGCCCAGATAGGAAGCCCAGCCGAACCGGTTCGCGGCGTTGTTCCAGACCCGGTGCCCGATCACGTCGAGCTCGCGATGATGCGTGGTCCGGTCGTCCAGCATCGGGCAGAACAGCCACTGGGCAACCGGCGTCGTCCCACCGGACTCGCGCAGCCGCAGAGCCAGACCCGCCGCCAGCCCGCCGCCGGCACTTTGCCCACCGAGCGCGACCCGGCCGGCATCGACACCCAGGGCATCCGCGTGCTCCTGCAGCCAGCGCCAACCGGTGTGGCAATCGTCCAGTGGGGTCGGATACGGGTGCTCCGGGGCCAGTCGGTACTCCGCGGACACGACCACGACGCCCAATTCGCGCGCCACCGAGGCGCACAACCGGTCGTCCAGAGAGGCGCGGCCGATCACCATCCCGCCACCGTGGATCCAGAACAGGGCGGCCGGAGACCGACGCTGCTCGGGACGGTAGAGCCGGACCCGCGGAGTCTCCTCGCTGATCGCCACCCCGGACACGTCGCCGCTCGGTGCGAACCGGGTCAGCGCCCGAATCAGCAGCCGGGTCGGCGTCCAGGTGATGGGCGGTGCCTTCATCCTGCGGACGGGCTCGCGCAACTCGGGCGCGATCTTGGCCAGATCCATCACGGGAGCAGATCTCATCGGTAGACCGTCACGCGCACAGCTTAGAGGTCAGCCGCTCCCAGTTGCCGTGCCCGATCTGTTCCTTGTCGGCGTCGCGGATCGCGGCGGTCTCCAGGAAGCGGCGCGGCTCACCGCTACCCAACGGGACGAACGGGTAGTCCACCGAATATGTGATGCGGTCGATGCCGACCACGTCCAGAGTCCAACCCTGTCAGGGATCGCTGACCACGCCGCTGCCGGTGTAGGAGACGTTCTGCCGGAAGTAGTCGGCCAGCGGGACGGTCCAGCTTGAGCCCACCCGTCCACTCCAACGCCTGCAGCCGTTCCAGATAGAACAGCACCAGCTCGCCCCAGTGCCCGACGATCACCTGCAGGTCCGGATGCCGGTCGAAGGTGCCCGAGACGATCAGCCGGACCAGCTGGATGCCGGTTTCGTAATGCCAACCGACCCCGAATTGGGCCAGCAGCAGATCGAGCGGATCCCCCAGATCGGAGTAGTAGGCCTGCCTGACGGGGTCTGTGGCAGCTGTGGTGGAGGTAGCTGGGCGCGCCCAGCTCGGCCGCGGTGGCGTACCGCTGGTCGAAGTCGGGGTGGTCGATGTTCTTCGTGCCCGTCCGCCCGTCGATCAACGCGCCCGGGAAGCCCAGCTCGGTGACCGCGCGCCGCAACTTGGTCACTGCGGCATCCGGATCCGGCGTGGGCAGGGCGGCGAAGGCCTGGAACCGGTCCGGGTGGGTGCGAACCGCCTCGGCAGCGGCGTCGTTGCCCTCATGGGCCAGCGATACCGCCTGGTCGGGCGGCAGATTCTGGACCCCGGGGCTGTTCACCGACAGCACCTGGACGTCGACGCCCTGGTCGTCCATCTCGGCGATCCGTCCCTCACCGATGTCGGACAGCTTTGCCCCGAGCTCGCCCGGCGCGAACCACCGGTCGCGTCCCTCGGCCGTCGGCAACGCCGACCAGGCGTCCAGCAGGGAGGGCAGGATGAAGTGCTCCTCCAGCGCGACGATCTTCATGTTTCGGAGTCTGCCGCCGGCGGTTCGGGCGATGCGGGCGGTTTCGTCATCGCCATCAGTGCCCGCACGGCTACCGTCTCGACCGAGACACCATCCTGTGACGCGAGCCGCTCGAACACGTCGTCCGGCCCGGTTGAACAACGAGCGTCTGCATGGTGACGACGCTAGCAAGGATCGCGACCGGCACCGCCCCGGATCAGATCAGACTGCCGAGCGCAAACCCGATGCCGAGCGCAGCGATCAGCAGGGCGATAACCAATCCCATCGATACGCCCCGCGACCTGGGTGCGGGCAAACTCACCTCGCTCTGGGCGTGCGCGGCGCTGGTCGCGGTGTCGGGTGCAGTCATGATCGGATCCTTTTCCTGGTCTGGCAGAGAACTCTGAGCGTGGACGCTCACTCGAAGCGCAACGCGTCGACGGGTTGCAGCCGGGCGGCGGTCCGGGCCGGCCAGGCCCCGAAGACGATCCCGACCAGGGCGCTGAAGCCGACGGCCAGAGCGATGGTGGAGGCCGAGACGGTGAACGCCCAGCCGCCGATCGAGGCGACGATCGCCGAGACGGCCAGCCCGAGACCGAGGCCGATGATGCCGCCGGCCACGGACAACACCACCGCCTCGATCACGAACTGGGTGAGGATGTCGCGGCGTTTGGCGCCGATCGCCCGCCGGATGCCGATCTCGTTGGTCCGCTCACGGACGGAGACGAGCATGATGTTCATGATCCCGATCCCGCCGACGATCAGGCTGATCGAGGCGATACCGCCGAGCAGCAGGGTCAAGGTGGACTGAACGGTCTGGAAGGTGTTCAGCAACGACGACTGATTGGTCACCGTGAATCGTGCGGTGTCGTCGGCGCCGAGGGAGTAGCGCGACCGCAGGGTGGCGTCGATCTGGGCTTGAACGGTGTCCAGCGTGGCCCCGTCGGTGATCAACACCGTGATGGTGGAGACGTACGGCGCGGTGGCGAACATCCGGCGGGCCGTCTCCAGTGGGACGTAGCCGCTGCCGCTGACCCCGAACCCGTTGCTGTCGTCCAGGATGCCGACCAGGGTGAACGTGCTGCCGCTGATCTGCAGGGTGCTGCCGATGTCGTCGGCCCCCAGGCCGAGATCGGCGGCGCCCTGGCTGCTGAGCACGATCGTTCGGCTGTCGTCGGCGGCCGACCAGCTGGGCAGGAAGCTGCCGGCCGCGATGTCCGGCTTGGCGATCGCGGCGTAGCTCGGCGACACCCCGGTCAGGCTGAGGGTCTTCTGGGTGCCGTCGGCTGCGGCCGTCCCGTCGCCGCGCACCTGGGTGGAGACTTCGGCGACCCCGGGCACGGCAGCGACGGCGTCTGCGTCCGCGGTGGTCAGCGCCTTCGACCCGCTGGCGCCGATGCTGATCTGCTTGGCCCCCAGATCCGACAGTGAGGCGGTGATCCCGCTGGTCGCGCCCGAGACCACCGAGGTCAGGGCGACGAGGGACGCGACGCCGATGATCACGCCGAGCATGGTCAGGAACGAGCGGACCCGGGAGGCGAGGATGCGTCCGAGGGCAAGCCGGACGATGGCGAGGACGTTCACGCGGCGCTCGCTTCGGCGACGTGCCCTGACTTGAGGCTGTCGGACTCGACGGTCTCGATCAGCCCGTCGCGGACGTGAATCCGGCGTTGGGCCTTGGCGGCGACGTCGAGATCGTGGGTGATCAGGACGACGGTGCGGCCCTGACCGTTGAGGGTGCCGAGCAGGTCCATCACCATCTCACCCGAGCGGGTGTCCAGGGCACCGGTGGGTTCGTCGGCGAGCAGGATGGCCGGGTCGGTGACGATGGCCCGGGCGATGGCGACCCGCTGTTGCTGACCACCGGAGAGCATCGTCCGGTCGTGCTTCAGCCGGTCGCCGAGACCGAGATCGGCGAGCACCTCGGTGGCCCGACGGCGGGCGGCGCGGGCGCTGAATCCCTGATAGAGCAGGGGTGCGGCGACGTTGTCGAGTGCCGACGTGCGTGGCAACAACTGGAACTGCTGGAACACGAAGCCGATCGCCCGGCTCCGCAGATCGGTCAGTTGATCATCGTCGAGTTGGCTGACCCGGTGACCGGCGATCCGGACCTCGCCGGCGGTCGGCCGATCCAGACAGCCGACCAGATTCATCAGCGTCGACTTGCCCGAACCCGACGGTCCGACGATGGCCACGAATTCACCGTTGGCGATGGTCAGCGAGACGCCCGCGAGCGCGTGAGTGACCGTGTCGCCGGTGACGTAACTGCGCCGGACGTCGTCCAGCTGGAGGACCGGCGTGGGCATCAGTTGCCACCACCGAACGGGCCGCCCGCCGCCGAGGATGTCGCCGCCGAGGATGTCGCTGCCGACGAGGCAGCGGCGGCACCCGGCACGCCGGTGACCACCTGCTGGCCGGCCTGCAGCCCCCTAGTGATCTCGACGCTGGAGTCGCCGACCAGTCCGACGCTGACGGCTTGGCTGTGCACGGTCTGCTGGGCGCTGCCCTGAGCCTGGTCGACGACCTGGACGGTGGCGTCACTGGCGGTGCCGGAGACGGCGGTCAGCGGGACGGTGAGGACGTCGGCCTTCGAGGTGACGGCGATGGTGGCGGTGACGGTCATTCCCAGCCGGGCCGTCTTCGGCAGGTCGGCGGTGTGCAGGGTGACCTGATAGGTCTGCACCCCCGAGCTGGTCTTCGCGCTCTGGCTGATCGCCGCGACCGTGCCGTCGAAGGTGCTGCCGTCGCCGTCGAGTTGCAAGTCGGCGTTCTGGTGCAGTTTCAGCTTGGTCACGTCGTACTCGCTGACGTTGACCACGACGTCCTGCCGTCCGACGCCGAGGGTGGCGATGGTCGGGGCGGACGCGTCTTTGGCGGTGCTGACCGAACGGATCCGGCCGTCGAAGGGCGCCTTCACGTCCGAGGACTTGTCGTCGCTGTTCTTGACCGTGGCCAGGACGTCGTCCTTGTCGACCACGTCGCCGGGTGCGACCTTCAGCGAGGAAACTATGTAGCCGTTGGCGTTGCGGGCTTGCCCGACGGTCACGCCGTCCCGTTCGGTGAGCACCGGATCGGCCTTCGGCGCGATCGCGTAGGTGTACTGATCGACGATGCTGCCGCTGTCGCTGATCGTCTTCTGCACGGTGTCCCGGGTGACCGTCGCGGTCAGGTACGGGCTGGACCCGGACGAATTCTGGGACCGGGTCAGCCCGAAGGCCACCCCGCCGACCCCGACGGCGATCAACAGGACGCCGGCCACGGCGCGTCCGGCTCGGTTCATCGTTCGCCTCGGTGCATTCGCGGCAACCCTCGAGATCTCATAGCTCAACAGTGACGTCGTTCGGGCGTGCAGACATCCGCCCGCTGCGGCAACTTCGGCTACTGCGACCGCAGTAGTGAGATCCACTGCGGTCGGGGGAGGTCTC
Organism: uncultured Actinomycetota bacterium; assembly: GCA_963711185.1. Taxonomy (GTDB): domain Bacteria; phylum Actinomycetota; class Actinomycetes; order Propionibacteriales; family Propionibacteriaceae; genus Microlunatus. The sequence goes on from CAVQDD010000019.1 coordinate 222,866, forward strand.
GGGAGGTGGGATGCGGAATGCTGGCCTGATGCCGAACGATCCGGGAGCAGGCAGTGACGCCTCGGTGGTGAGCGCGCCCGCACCTGCTCTGCCGCGGACCCCGTGGATGCGGCTGCCGGGACCGGTGCGCGATTTGATCACCTTCGCGCTGCTGGTGCCGTTCGCCTTCGTCCCGTTCGCCGGCGTCTTCACCGCACCGTGGGTCAAGGTCTTCCTGATCGCCCAGGCCCTGGCCGTGGTGCTCACCCGGCGGCGCTGGCCGATGATCGGGCTGGCGGTGGCGGCCGCCTTCTTTCTGGCCGCGATCGGACTCGGCGTGGCCAGCCCGGCGCCGGCCGTCGCCGTGGCGGTCGCGGTGTTCGCGGTGGCGTTGCGGATGGAGCGGCGCCCTGCGTTGATCACCGTCCTGGCGACGTTGGTCGTGCTGCTGGCGGCAATCGTGTTGTTCGACCGGGCCGATCTGCTCGACCCGCGGGCGTTCAGCCTGGCCACCATCGTGGCGGCCGCCGGCGGTCTCGGCGATGCGGCGCGGTCGCGGCGGGACTACATCGTGGCGATCACCGAACGGGCGCTGCGGGCCGAGCGGACCCGCGAGAACGAGGCTCAGCGCCGGGTCGCCGAGGACCGACTGCGGATCGCCCGCGATCTGCACGACGTGGTCGCCCACCAGATAGCGGTGATCAATCTGCACGCCGGGGTGGCCTCCTCGACGCTGCGAGCCCGGCCCGATGCGGCCGACGAGTCGTTGCGGACGATTCGGCAGGCGTCCCGCGCGGTGTTGACCGAGATCGGCGATCTGATGGCCATGCTGCGGGCCGAATCGGCCGGCGGCGAACGGCTGGAGTTGGCCCCGATCGCCGGCATCGACCGGCTGGACGAGTTGGTGGCCGGCTTCGCCGACGTGGGATTGATGGTCGACTCTGAGTTCGACGGCTCGTTGGCCGACGTCCCGCCCGCCGTCGATCTGGTCGCCTACCGAGTGGTGCAGGAGGGGCTGACCAACGCCCACAAACACGGCAGCGGGACGGCGACGCTGCGCGTTCGTCGCGGAGTGGACGGTCTGTGCCTCCGGATCAGCAACCCACGCCCGCGGTCAGAATCGGAGGAATCCTTGTCTGGGTACGGATTGCGCGGCTTGCGCGAGCGGGTCGAGTCGGTACGAGGCAAGACTCGGATCGACACGAGCGATGCTGCGGTCTTCGTGCTCGAGGTGACGCTGCCGCTACCCGTCGACACTGAGGTCGGCGTTCTGGACAACGCGGAAGAGGCGCGATGATCTCGGTGCTGTTGGCCGACGACCAGACCCTGATCCGGACGGCGGTCCGGGCCCTGCTCGGTGCGTCCGGCGAGATCGAGGTGGTCGGCGAGGCCACCACCGGGCTGGAGGCGGTCGAGCAGACCGGACGGCTGCATCCGGACGTGATCCTGATGGACATCCGGATGCCGGTGATGGACGGCATCGAGGCGACCGCCCGGATTGTGGCCGACCCCGAGCTGAAGTCGAGCCGGGTGTTGATCCTGACCACCTTCGAAGAGGACGAGTACGTCTTCCGCGCCCTCCAGGCCGGCGCCAGCGGCTTCATCGGCAAGGGCACCGAACCCGACGACCTCGTCCGTGCCGTCCAGACGATCCACCGCGGTGACACCCTGTTGTCGCCGCGGGCCACCAAGGCCTTGATCGACCGCTATGTGGTGTCCGCCGCCGCCGTGACCACCTCGACCGCCGCCGTCCACCGGGTCGGCGACCTCACCGACCGCGAACGCGAAGTGCTCGTCCTGGTCGCCCAAGGTCTGTCCAACGACGAGATCGCCGACCGTCTGGTGATCTCGCCGCTGACTGTGAAGACCCATGTGAACCGGGCGATGTTCAAGCTCGCCGCGCACGATCGGGCGCAGCTGGTGATCGTGGCCTATGAAAGTGGGCTGCTACGACCGGAGACTGCGCTGAACACCGCGATCTATCAAATTCCTTTGCACAGCAGGTTGACATGTAAAGAATGGTAGAATTCTATACATTGCGGCGTGAGCAGGCCAGAGAGGAACGGGTGCCCAAGCCGCAGGGTGAATCGCCGTTAATGAGGTGCTCTCCTTGTGCCAACGCTCACCCGATTTCGGCAATCCGACACATTCGTGGAATCAAACACGGGTAACCTGCGAAGACCAATAACGGACGTCACCGATACCGAGCAAGATTCGGCCTCGCCAGGTGGGCAGGAACCTGATGCGATTTCGTTCGAGCTTGTCTTGACCGGCTCGAACCGGATCGACGTCAAGTGCTTCGGCTAGATAAGCAGGTAGATCAGCACGTCTGCCACTTCGTCGCGTACCTGCGTCCTGAGAGGCTCATCGCGGGCCTGGTCGGCCACCTCCTCCGCAGGTAGCCATTGCAGCAGCTCACTGAGCTCGCCGACCTCACCCACAAGAGCGAGCAACAAGGACTTCGGGTCGTGGAATTGGCCCCAGCCTCGCTCGGCGGCGAAGTCACGGATGCCGGCCTGCAGCGCGTCGAAGTCTGACATGTACCCAGCATTCCGGATAGCATCGACGGCGCGGCCCGACGGGCGCGGTCCAGCCGATCTGGATCGCAACAAGCCCCCACCCGCACGAGATACTTCGTGCTGCTTGGGGACTCCTGTTGACCTTGCGCTACTCCGCGACCGAGCTTGCGGCATCTTCTGATTCGGTCGCCGAACGACTGACCAGGCAGGCCATGTTCGAATACGGTAGGCGCACTGCACCGGCCGAGATCCGATCCTGGGCGAGCAGTATTCCCGTCTTGGCTGCGGACCTCATGGATTCTGGACTCGGTGCGGTAGCTGTGCTGCTGGAGTATCAGCTGCCGCTGACGTCGAAACGAGCCGACGCCGTACTCGCCGGGCAACATCCGCGCACGGGCCGCCCGTCCTATGTCGTGGTCGAACTCAAACAGTGGAGTGCGGCGCACGTGTGGGAGGACGACGAAAAGCTAGTCACCGTCGACGGCATGCCCGGCGGACCGAAGTTGCATCCCAGCCGTCAGGTTCGTGCCTACTGCGAGTATCTCATCGACTTCGCGCGCACCCTGGAAGAGGAACTGGATCCAGTCTCCGGGGTGGCCTATCTGCACAACGTGACCGACCGTGGCCAGATTGCCGATCTCTACGACAGTTCGATCGATCAGCAGGGCCAGCTGTTCACCGGCGCAGATCGGGCGGCATTTCATGCCTTCCTGCTCAGCCGTCTAGACCCCAGGACGTCAGGCGCGGCTGCGGCTGACCGCTTATTGGGTTCGGCGGTCGCACCGTCTCGTCCGTTGCTGGCCGTCGCCGCCGAAGAAGTCCGGCAGCGAGAGCAATTCGTACTGCAGGACGGGCAGCAACTGGCGGTCGATTTGGTCAAACACGAGGTGGAACGCAGCCGGCGGTCCGACACCAAGTCGGTCGTCGTCGTGACCGGTGGGCCGGGTAGCGGTAAGAGCGTGATCGCGCTGTCGCTGCTGGGTGACCTGGCGCGGGAGGGCCGAAGCGTTCTGCACGCCACTGGTTCGCGGTCCTTCACCCAAACGCTACGGAAGGTCGCAGGTTCCCGCGCGCCCCGAGTACAGAAGATGTTTAAGTACTTCAACTCGTTCATGAGCGCCGACCGCAACGGCCTGGATGTGTTGGTCTTAGACGAGGCGCACCGCATCCGTGACACGTCGGTCAACCGCTACACGCGTGCAGAGTTCCGGACCGACCGTCCACAGCTGGATGAGTTGATTGCCGCAGCGCGCGTGCCGGTGTTCCTCCTGGACCAGAACCAGGTGGTGCGTCCGGGCGAGCAGGGTTCGGTGGAGAGCATCACCGACTACGCCGTTAGTCTGGGGTTGCGCACTCACCTGGTCGCGCTCGACGAGCAGTATCGCTGCGGCGGAAGCCTTGCTTACATCACCTGGGTCGAGCAGTTGCTCGGGCTGAGCCCCGGTGGGCCGACCGAGTGGGCCAGAGACGCGAACTTCAAGCTGGAGGTGGCCGAAAGCCCGCAAGAGCTTGAGCATCGGATCCGTACACGAGCGGACGCCGGTTACACCGCTCGGCTCTCAGCCGGATACTGCTGGCCGTGGAGCAATCCGCGCTCAGGACGACACCCTGGTGCCCGACGTCCAGATCGGCGACTGGGCGATGCCGTGGAACGTGAAGTCGGACCGTGCGGTCGGAAGTGCGCCACCCGCGCCACTGTGGTCGAGCGACCCCGGCGGGATCGACCAGGTCGGCTGTGTCTACACCGCCCAGGGCTTCGAATATGACTGGAACGGCGTGATCATCGGCCCGGACCTAGTCTGGCGCAACGGGCGTCTTGTCAGCGTGCGCTCGGCCAACCGTGACCCCGACTTCCGCAACACCAAGACCGTGACTGACGCGGCCTTCGATTTGCTCGTACGCAATGTGTACAAAGTTCTTCTGACGCGGGGCATGGTCGGCACCGTCGTCTATTCGACCGACGAAACGACTCGAGAAGCGTTGAGGGCTCTAGTCGCGAAGGTGCCTGAACCACATTAGGGGACCTCGCGTCTTCCGTCCCTAGGAAGCCAGCCACATGCTTAAGTCCAGAGCTACCACCTCGACGCTGGTCAGGCGGGGCCACGAAAAAGTTGCGGGCTCGGTCAACACACCGTCGGACGGAGCATCTCCCCCGCCCACAAACTCAAGATGGAAAGCACCTCGACGGCTCCTGCGTCAGGTCGAGGTGCCGCACGTTCAGGGTGACGCCCGCCGTCGGGACCACATGGTGTCTTGGCGTCGGCGGACCGTCGGCGTAGATGAGGGTGGCCTCGGGCAGTCTCGTCGCGGTCGCGTAGGCGAGCAGTTGGTAGAGGTCGGGGTTGGTGCCCGATCCCGAATCGTCCCGCTTGTATTTGACGTCGCCGATGAACTGCCAACCGTTGGCAGTGCGATAGCCGAGGTCGGGTTTGAGCTTCACCCGGCCGTGGAGCGTCGAGAGCCAGCTTGTGCTGGGACAGCTCATCAGGAAACTCGTTCAGACTTGCGCCGAGCGACTCCCGCAGCGCCGTCCGGACAAACTGCTCGAACACCCGGGGCAAGCTCAAGGTAAATCCGGCCACCGGCACCCGCCCGCTGACCACGTCAACCATCGAGTTCGCGAGGATCACCCGAGCCAACATCACCGCCGGCCGGTAGTGCGCGTTGTGGCGCGTCCACACGATCCGGTCGATCTGGGCGAGGGTTGACGCGCACAGGTGACAGGTCGCGAAGTTGCCGCCACAAGCGGGCGAGCCGGAAGGTTAGCCCGTCCGCACCGAGTCGCTGCCGCCTCAGCACGACACCGCAGCACGGAGGACGTGGTTTTCGATGACGTCGTCGTCGTGCACCTGATAGCGCACCGCGATCGGCACCGGCACCGGTCGACGAGCCTGAACGTTCATCCGTATCCGGCCGCGTACCAGCCGTTCGTCGCGTTCGACGACTCGATAGGACCGCAGCAAGCCGGCCCCAAGCGCCCGCTCACACGAACGAGCGAACAGAGCGGCAACGCCATCGGTCAGCGACGAGACGACCCCCAATTCAGCCCATCCGTCCTGCCAGCCGAACGGGTCCGCGACGTAGGAGGTCATGAACAGGACGCGATCAATCGGGAGCTTCGGTGACACGACGACGACCCGCTCACCGATTCGCACGGAACCGACCACGTTGCCCGGCCGCACCTGTATAGATCTCGACGCCGTCAGCGTTTGATACCCGCCGTCGTGATCTTGGCCTCGAAGACCGACTCGAGCTGCTTTCGCTCCTCGACGGTCAGAGCCATCGGCCCCGACGTACGCCACTCAGTTAGCTGAATCGACACCGTCTGTCCCGAGAGTCGCGGTCTTCAACACGTCAAAGTCGAACTGCTCCCACCTGTCCGGCTGGGCATAGAACAGCTCGCGCAGGGTCGGCTGCACCGAGTACTCCCACGCCCGCCGAGCGGCTTGTTCGCTCGGCTGAGCCGCCATGAAGTGGCTGGGCCCGACGAACTGGTCTTCGTCGCCGATCAGGTTGTTCGCCCGATCGAGTAGATCGGCGAGCCAGATGAGCGTCGGAGCGCGGTCGGTCAGGAAACGCCGCAAGCTGCCGTCGACCGGCGTCTGCTGCGGTCGGAGGTCGCGCACGTAGAACCGTCGTCGCAAGGCCGCGTCCAGCGACGTGATGGAACGATCGGCGGTGTTCATGGTGCCGATGATCAACAGGTTCGTCGGCAACGTGAGCCGCTCGCCATACGTCAACGTCACGGGGTCGTCGCGATACTCCAGCAGGAAGTACAGCTCACCGAAGACGGCCGCAACGTTGCCGCGGTTGATCTCGTCGATCACGATCACGAACGACTTGTCGGGTTCGGCCGCTGCCGCCTTCGCGATCTTGAGCAACGGGCCGTCGACCACCGTGAACGTGGTGCGTGCCGGTGACGTCGGGGCGAAGGCCCTGGACGAAATCTTCGTAGCTGGTGCCCGGGTGGAACTGGACGGTCGTCACGCGTTCCTTCGACCCGGCCAGGAAGTTGGCAATGGCCAGTGCCTGGAACGTTTTGCCGGTACCTGGCGGCCCCTGCAAGATCAGCTGGCGCTTCTCCTGCAGCGCGTCCACCGTCTCGCGCAGCCAGTCAGAGCCGTCGGAGTCGAGGTAGAGCGCCTTAGCGAGGTCTTCGAACGACACCTCCTGGACGGGCTCTTCCGGCTGGGCGGATTCAACTGCCTCAGCGGCCGCGACAGGTTCTGCAGGCTCCGGATACAGCCTTCTTGTTGCCCAACCGCCAACGGTTGTACTCCTCGATTTTCGCCGGCGTCCAGTCGGCGGGTCGCAACTCCTCGTTGGCGATCGTCCACGCCAAGCCTTGGGTGTCCAGCCGGTCGCGGAGCGGCTCCATCTCCGATTTCATGTCCGGAGATCTGTCGGTCTACGGCCTGCTTGATCGCGTCGAGTCGCTCCAGAAAGTACAGGTACACCTCGCCGGCGGTGGCTCCGGAGTCCGCGGTGCCTCCGCCACTCAGCCGCCGGGTGGCCAGAGCGGCGGTCTCGCGCCACGGTGGCAACCGTTCGGCGTCGCAGCCGAGCAGCAACGCGGAGGCGAGACTCAGCCGCGCTCCGATGCCGGGCAACGCCTCGACCGGGATGTGAGCCAGGAACCGGTCCACCGACTCGGGTCCGGGATCTCGTTGCAACTCGGCCAGCGCCGCGATCGTCTCCTCTCGGTGAACGGACGCGAACGTCAAGAACGTGTCGACCACGCGGTAGTCGACGACGTTGAACCCACGCAGCGCCGTCCGCAGTAGCGGCTCGGGATCTTCACCGTCTCGAGCGGAACGCAGCGCGTCAGCGATCGCCGTCACCCTGGCGAGCTTGTAGGACCGCTCCTCCTGCTCGAGGTCGGCTGCCGCCATGACGTCCACTGCCCAGCCGGCGTAGACCTCTTCGAGCGGTTCAGGCTTCCACTGGTGAAGGTAGGGGGACCTGTACGGATTCGTCACCGTGTGCGGCCCGTAGCTTTCGTTCGGTTCGAGGTTCGCGTAGACGTCGACAACGTCCGCGCCGTGCTTAGCGAACGTCTTGACCAACGCGTCTCGATCATCCCTGCCGATCACGGGCGGTGCGACGTCGGGAAACAGCAGGTGCTCCAGAGCGAACTGCTGGGCCCAAGCCGTTTGCGGATCGACGTCGACGGTTGCGCTGCGGTAGGCGTCCAAGCTCTCAAGGGCATTACTCCTGGCCTCGGGCGACAGGCTCTTGATTGCCCCGAACACCCGGATCAGGTAGTGGAACATCATCCACCGGTAACTGCCGTACGCCTGACCGGTATTGACTGCACCGCCAGCCAGCGGCGTTTCGAGTTCCGTCGGGACTCTGGTCGTGCCCGAGTCCCGGAAACCGATCACGGTGTTGATCAGCGTGAGCTTGGCCTTCGCCGACCAGCTCGCGGTGTTGGCGATCAACGCGTGGACGTAGAGCAGCTCAGCCCCGACTTGAATGGCGTCGGGACTGGCGTTGGCCAGCTGGGCGCGAAGTTTGGACGGAAAGGTGCCGGTGCCCACGCCCAGGTTTTCAAGGTAGTGCGCCCGTAACTCGACGAACGCCGCTTTACCGTCGACGGTTCGACCGTCGAAGAGGCTCCGGTCACCAATCAGCGCCTCATCGCGCCATCGTCGTGCTGCCGCGTACATAGGCTGGGCCGAGGGGTAGACGAGCCGGCTCGGACCCCAAGGGATTTCCTCGTTGAGCGCCATGCGGCCACCTTACGATCGAGAGCATGCGACAGATCGTCACAACGGCCTTAAGGGCCAAGCAGAGCTAACGGAACGACCGCCACACCGTCGCGCCGACGGTAGGCGAACGGCCCCGCCGTGAGAACCACCATGTCGGTCAACTCGCTTCCGATCTCACGGCGTAACCAGTGCAGATGACGCACATCGGTGTCGTCGGGGCTGGCGGCCAGTTTCACCTCGATCGCCAGGATCTGACCGTTCGGCCCGGTGACGATTAGATCGATCTCGCGCTCGCCGGCTCGGGTGCGCAGATGTGAGACCCGAGCTTCGGCAGCTTGGGCGAACACCCGGACCGACAGGGTCGCCAACGACTCGAACAGCGGGCCGAGCATCGACTGCCCGCGCGATTGCCCCGGTCGTTCACCGCCGATCAGGGCGTCCTCGTTCAACGAAAGCAGCCGGGCCGCGAGCGCAGGATCGGCCAGTTGATGTTTGGGCGCCGCCGTCAGCCGGGTCAGCTGATTGCGGGCGGGTAGAAAGGCGTCGAGCGGGTCGAGGATCCACAAGCGCTGCAGCGCGTCGCGATATCCGAGCGCTGTCACCTTGGTGGGCTTGTCCGACTGACCGGGCGTCGCGGCATCCCGGATCGTCTCGTAACTGGCCGGGGTCGAGCTGGCGGCCGCGTAGGCGGTAAGCCATTGGCGCATCGAAGCCGGCCGCCGCTGCATCACGCCGTTGTCGATCAGCTCGCGATCGAACAGCCGATCGAGATAGCCGTCGAGTTGTGCGCGACGTCCACGGTCGCTTCGCGCCGTCCGGATCCCCGGAAAGCCTGATCGAAGGATTTCCTCGACGTAGCGTTCCAGCTCGACGTCGGTCTCACCCTCGATCGTTGCGGTCGAGTCGAGGAGGCCGGCGAGCGACACGCTCGGCCGGCCGACACCACGCTCCACCAAGCTCATCGGGCGCATCCGCAGTGGCACGATCCGACCAGCCCCGGTATGGATCTGAGCGACGGGGTTGGCCGAACCCGTCAGCACGAACGATCCGGGTGCCGCGCCGTCGTCGACCGAACGCCGGACGAGATCCCATATCTCGGCCCACCGCTGCCATTCGTCGAGCAGCACAGGACCGGGGATGGTGCGCAACAGCTCGGGCTGCGCTGACAACAGCGCACGATCGGCCTGACGATCCAGCCGAAAGATCCGGGTAGCCAACCGGGTGGCCGATGCCGTCTTTCCAACGCCCTTCGGGCCGTCCACCGATACCGCGGCAAGATCCTGCACGAGTTGATCCAGCTCGTCGTCGATGACCCGCGAGAGATAGTTGTGCGAATCCATCGCCAACGCCTCCTGGAGGAGCTTGGCTATACCGTTCCTCGGCCCGTTAACTATACCGGAACGTCGACGCTAACTGTACCGTTTGGCAGATTGGACCCTGACAACAGCGACGGTCGGAACCGATCGATACGTGACCGGCCATGACCAGACCGTTCAGCGTTCCAGGATTACCGGACGGGCGATCCCGCCCACCTCGACCGTGGGCCAGCGCGGATCAACCGTCAGCACCTCCAAGCCGCGATCGGTGAGCAGCACCGTGTCTTCGACCTTGGCTCCGGGCGCCCACGGATTCCAGGCGAACGCCTGACCGATGCGGATCAGCTCGTCGCTGTCCGGGAGGGCCCGCGGATCACGTCCGGCGTAGCCGGCCACGCCGCCTTGGTGGTGGCCGCGCCAGTGATCGACGCCGAAACCCTCGGCCGCGTAGGCCTCGCCGATCGCCGCAACTGCGTTGCCCAACGTGGCGCCGGGGACGGTCGCGTCGAACGCGGCCTGCTCCACCCGCAGGATGCTGGACATCGCCTGACGCTCCGCCGGCGACAGCGGGCCGAAGGCAACCAGTCGGCTGAGGTTGGCGATCAGGCCGTGGCGGCGGGCGCAGACTACGACCAAGGCCCGGTTTCCGACCGGGGCGTCGGTGGGCAGCGGGTGCGGGATCGCCGTCCGGCTCTCGCCACCGACCAGCACCACCAGCGGCTCCATCCCGCCGGCCACCAGACCGTGGGCCACCGCGCCGGCCAGCTGGCGCTCGCTCCAGCTCGGCCCGGCAGCGTGCAGCGCATCGGTCAGCACGACGGCCGCGTCTCGGCCGAGCCGGCGGAATCGGTCGGTCTCGCCCGACAGCAGCGGCGAACGAGCCTGACGCAGCTGGTCGGTCAGCGCCGACTCCTGCACGGCGTCCACCTCGGGCAGCGGCGCGTACCAGGGGCGCTCGCGGACGGTCATCCCCGGCGGCAGCTCTTCGGCCACCAATCGGGGCGTCTCGTTGTCGGTGATCAACACCTCGTCACCGTCGCGACCGACCCGCACGGCGATTACCGGATCGGCGGCCAGGCTGACATGGGTGCGGGCTCCGTCGAGATACCAGTTGAGTGCGGTCGCGCTGGTCAGCAGGACGGCGTCGGCTGTCGCCTGGTCCAGGACGGCCAGCACCCGTTCGCGTTTCACCTGCCGATCGGCGCCGGAGACCGTCCAGGGCACACCGAGTTCGGTGAAGGTCTGGCCGGTGGACACCGCCTTCTCCAGCCACTGTTCGACGTCGGTCACGATCGGCCGTCGATCGGCTTCTTCGCCCTCCCACTGGACACTGCGGGCATCGATCTCGGTCGGATCAGCTGCTTGCGCGACCGCATCGAGCACCCGCATGAACGCGCCCGTGCTGGCCAGCGGGACCAGCAGCGGTGTCCCGTCTCGCCGGTGGTCGAGCAGGTTCTCCACCAGGTCGGTGCGGGGCATCCCCTCTTCGCGAGCAGGCTCGCCGTCCGCGGTCTCGATCGCCATCCGATCGGTGGTGTAGAAGAACGTCGCACGACCGCGGCTGCCTTCGACCCGCACCACGGGTTCGCGCTGATCCTCCGCACACAAGGTCAACGCGCAGGTGACGACCAGACCGGTCGCGGTCTCGATCCGGACCACCGAGGTGTCGTCGCTCTCGATAGCGTTGGCCCGGTAGAGATCGGTGGTCACCTGTCGGACGTCCTGCCAGGTGCGCGCGCCGGCGATCGCCAACGCCGTGGCCACCGCGTGGGCCAACGGGTTGGTGATCACGCCGTCGACCACCGGACGACCGTCGAGGACGCGGTGGCCCGCCCACGGTGATCGGTTCCAGTAGCCGGCTGTACGGGACCAGGCGCCGATCGCGCCGACCCGGACGACTGGACCGATCCCGAACGCATCTTCTGCGAACCGTTCGGCCGCGGGCACGCCGAGGCTCTGGAAGCCGACCTGCACCACCCGTCCGGTCTCGGCCTCCAACTGGAGCAGGCGCTGGAAGTCCTCGGCGGTGGCGACCGGCGGCTTCTCCAGATAGACGTCGGCTCTGGCTCGCAGCGCAGTCGAAGCCAGGGCGAAATGATCACCGAGCGGAGCGGCGATGATCACTACGTCCACCGGACCGGTGGCCGCCAGTGCCTGGTCCAGCTCGGCGTACAGCGGCGCCCCGTGCGCGCTGGGCTGCTCGGCCACCACGATCGGGTCGACGGTGGCGACCAGTTGGACAGTGCCCTTCCTGCTCAGCTCGGCGATCCGGTTGGCGTGCACCTGGCCGAAGCCGCGGACGCCGACCAAGATGAGCGTGGTCGGTTCGGACGACCCGCTCATCGGTCCTGCTCGGCGCGAAAGCTCAGGCCAAGCCCGGGTGCGCCGGTGCCGCTCAGCACGCCGTTCTTGATGATCACCGGGGAGTCGCCGGCGAGCAGGCCGAGGCCCTCGAAGGTGGCGTCTTCGACCTCTTCGACCAGGCAGTCCTGGGGCAGGGCAAGGGCGAGTTGACCGGACAGCTCGGGCAGCAGGTGCGGGTGCAAATCCACGCCGCGGTCGGCCGCCAGCTGGCCGATCTGCAGGAAGGGGGTCACGCCGCCGACCCGGACCACGTTGGGCTGGACGATGTCGCAGGCCTCCAGATCGAGGGCGTCGCGGAACCGGTAGACGGTGTGCAGGTTCTCCCCCATCGCGACCGGGGTGGAGATCCGGCGCCGCAATTCGGCGTGCCCGGCAAGATCGTCGGCGCGGAGCGGCTCTTCGATCCAGGCGGGCGCACACTCCTGCAGAGCGGACATCGCGCGGGTCGCCTGGCTCAGATCCCAGCGCTGGTTGGCGTCGATCATCAGTCCGCGGTCCGGCCCGATGACCTCACGGACGGCAGCCACCCGCTCACAGTCCTCGGCCAGCTCGGGTTTGCCGACCTTGATCTTGACCGCCCCGAAGCCGGCGTCCACCCAGCGACGGGCCTGCGCGACCAGTTCGTCCTGCGGGTAATGCAGGTTGACTCCGCTGCCGTAGACCCGGATCTGGTCGCGTCGGCGGCCGATCAGATCGGCCAGCGAACGCCCGGCGCGTCGCCCGGCGAGATCCCACAACGCCAGATCCAAACCGGCCATGGCGATGGTGGTCAGCCCACCCGAGCCGGCTTCGTGCAGGTGGGCCCACAGCGCCGGCCACACCAGCTGCGGATCGGTCGGCCCGCCGAGCACGAACGCCCGGATGTCGTGCTCCAGCAGGGCTTGGACGGCGTGTGGCCCGATCGTCGGCGTCCAGCTCAGCCCGTTCCCGACCGCGCCGCTGGTGTCGCGCACCTCGACCTCGATCACGAAGTTCTCCACCACGGCGGGGCCCCAGGGCCGCGACAGCGGCAGGGTGTGTAGCCGTGTGGTGAGCTCCGCCAACCGGAGGTCAGGTCCGCCGTCCAACCCTGGCATCAATGGGCCTCGGCGGTTGCTCGGTCGTCCACGGCCAGTTCGCTGCGCCAGCTCCGACGCGGCACCCAGCCGACCAGCCGCTTGGCCTTCGCGTTCGAGAATGCCGGGGAGTCACCGGTGAGGGCGGTCGCCGCGCGTTCGGTGCCAGGGTGGAACCGCGGCAGCAGGTCGGCCAGCGGCTCGCGGGCGAGTGCGTCGTCGGCGCCGACCAGAAACGTCTCACCGTTGGGAATCCGCTCCAGGGCGGCCAACAACTCGGCGATGAAGTCGGCGGCGTCCCGGGCATCGAGATAGTTGAACAGGGCGGGCGCCGACAGGGCGGGATCGTCCAGCCGCTCGGCCACCGTGTGCCCCTGCTGGGTCAACGCACCGCGCCACTCTTCCGGGGCGATCACGAAGCAGGGCCGGAAGGCGGCGAACCGGGCCCGGTCGCCGGCCTGGGCGACGAACATCCCCATCACCTGCTCGGCGTTCAACTTGGACAGGCTGTAGGCGTTCCATGGCCGCGGCACGTCGTCCTCGGTCAGCGGCAGCCGTTCGGGCGCCCAGCCGGTCGGGGCGCCGTAGCCGTGCACCGTCGGGCTGGATGCGACCACGATCTCGCTCGCACCGGCGTCGAGTGCTGCCTGGACGACGGTGAAGGCCAGCATCGTGTTGGTCTGCAGGATCACGGGTTCCGGTGCGCTGAACGGCACGGCGATGGCCGCCAGATGCACGACAGCATCGGGAGCGAAGTCGCCGAACACCGCCCGGGCGGCGGCCGGGTCGGTCAGGTCTGCGGTCGCGCTGGACGGATCGTCCTGCGGTGCCCGGTCCACCGACAACACCTGGTGGCCGCGCTCGCGCAGACCGTCGACGACGCTCCGTCCGAGCCGGCCGGCGCCGCCGGTGACGATGACCCGACGGCAGCGATCGGACGATCCGCGTTCGGACTCCGTCATGACCAACCCTTCACGAGAACCCTCGTCAGACTGAGAAAGCGTTTTCTGTAGGATAGCCGATAGGTTGACCGATGGTCCGACCGCCTGTACCGCATGGCGTTCCTGCGCACGCGATCCCGAGGAGTCCGATGGTCGCCCAGCATCTACCGACTGCGACGATCGCCGACGTCGCGGCCCGGGCTGAAGTGTCGATGGCCACCGTGTCGCGGGTGATGAACGGCAACACGAAAGTCGACGCGCAGCTCGCCGAACGGGTCCGGGCGGCGGCCGCCGAGCTCCGGTATTCGGCCAGCCCGATGGCGCGCGGGCTGGTGCTCCGCACCACGAACACGATCGCCGTCGTCGTTCCGGACTTGGAGAATCCGACGTTCCAAGGGGTGATGCGCGGGCTCAGCCGGGCCGCCGCCCAGGACGGCTATCACGTGTTGATCGCCGATTCGGCCGAGTCGGTGACCGAGGAACGGATCCTGGCCGAGAAGACCCGACGGCGCTGCGACGGGCTGGTGCTCTGCGCGCCGCGGATGGCCGAATCCGATCTTAAGGAACTGTTGACCGACCTGCACCCCGTCGTCCTGGTCAACCGCGATGCCGCGGGCACCGACACTCCGGTGGTCGGCGCCGACTACCGGGCCGGGCTGCACGACCTGTTCGAACTGCTCTACGCCGACGGACACCGCAGGCTGGTCTATCTGGCGGGCTCTCCGCGAAGCGCCTCGAACGCGCGCCGGCTGGCCGCCGTCCGCGACTTCGTGGCCGACCATCCCGACACCGAGGTTCAGACCCTCCCCTGCGGGGTCAACTTCGCCGACGGCCATGAGGTTGCCGAACGGGTGATCAGCTCAGCGGCCACCGCGGCACTAGCGTTCAACGACCTGGTGGCGATGGGGCTGATGAGCGCCCTGAGCGAGCGCGGGGTCCGGGTGCCGGCCGACATCTCGGTGGCCGGCTTCGACGACATCCCGTTCGCCCGCTATCTCACACCGCCGCTGACCACCGCCTCGGTTCCGGTCGCCGAGCTCGGCCGCCAGGCCTGGCTGCGGATGCTGGATCTGCTCGACGGCCGGCCACCCGGGCACACGATCTATTTCCGGCCGCGGGTCGAGCGGCGGGGCAGCACCGGACCGGTCCCCCGGAGCCGTCGCCGTCGGGACGGCAATCGGTGAGCGCGCCACTATCGGCTTCGATGCCCAGACCCGATCCGCTGGCCGGATACGAGGACTGGCCGACCGCCGCACGTTCGGCCGCGACCTGGACGGGGCCGACCGCCGACAGCACGTCCCTCGGAGCGGTGCTCGGTCTGCGCGAGCTGCCACAACGGCCGACGGTGACCGAGGAAGACCGCCGGACGATCGACGGCGTGGACGTCAGCCGGTTGCGTTGGTCGGTCGGCTACGGCCCGGACAGCATCGGCTGGCTGCTTCGTCCGACCGGAGTCCACGATCAACTGCCCGGCGTGCTGGGGATGCACTGCCACGGCGGCGTTCGTTCGGTCGGCGCCGAGCAGCTCGTCGATCTGGGTGACGAGTCGTCGTCCCGAGCCCGATCGCTGCGGACCGGAGCCTACGACGGCCGTGCCGCAGCGAACGACCTGGCCCGGCAGGGATTCGCGGTACTGGTCCACGACACGTTCTCGTGGGGCAGCCGGGCCTTCGACCTCGCGCACCCGACGCCCAAGCTGGCCGGACTGATCGCCGCCCAGGATGCCCGCTGGCGCGAACTCGGCGTCGATCCGACGGCGGAGGAACGCTTCGATCTGGTCTCCGGCTGGCACGAGGACACCGTGGCCAAGGCCGCCGGGACGCTCGGACAGACGTTCGCCGGTCTGGTGCTGAGCGACGATCTGGTGGCCCTCGACGTCCTCGCCGGGCTTGCCGACACCGACCCCGCCCGGCTCGGCACCTTCGGCTTCTCCGGCGGCGGCGGGCGCAGTCTGCTGCTCGCGGCGCTGGATCGCCGGGTCTCGGCTGCGGTCGTCTCGTGCATGATGGCGACCTTCGACTCCCTGGTTCCTTCCTACCTGGACGCACATTCCTGGCTGTTGCACGTGCCTGGCCTGTGGCCGTTCGCCGACTGGCCGGACCTGACGGCGATGGCCGAAGCCCGTTGGCTGGTCGAATACCGCGAGGACGACGCGCTGTTCAGCCCGGACGGGATGCGGGCCGCCGACCGCCGGCTGCGGGAGTTGCACGGCGAGAACTACCGGAGCCTGTTCACCCCTGGCCCGCACGGTTTCGGGGCGGTCGAGCAGGACGCGGCCTGGAGCTTCCTCCGTGACGCGCTGTACGCTGAGTAAACGCTTTCTCGCCCATCGGAGGTTCTCGTGACCAGCACCGCACCCGTGACCACCCGTCGTCCGTCGGTGTTACCCGCAGGCTCCGTGGTGGCGATCTTCCGGGCACCGGACGCCTCCCGCTTTGCCGCCGCCGCGGAGGTCCTGATCGAAGCAGGCTTGGGTTGTCTGGAATTCACCATGACCACCGAGGGCGCGTTGGACGCGCTGGCCGCCGCCAAACGGGCGCTGCCCGACGTACTGATCGGGGTCGGAACGGTCCGAACCAGCGACGACCTGCGGGCGGCGGCCGACGCCGGGGCCGACTTCGCGGTCAGCCAGGTCACCCTGCCCGAGCTGATCGATACTGCGGCCGACCTCGGACTCAGCTACGTGCCCGGCGCCCTCACCCCGACCGAGATCGTCACCGCCTGGAATCTCGGCGTCCCGGCGGTCAAGGTGTCCCCGATCGGACCCCTCGGCGGCCCGGCTTATCTGCGCGAACTCCGGGGCCCGCTGCCCGACGTCGCGCTGATGCCCACCGGCGGGGTGACGTTCGAGCACGCGGTGGAGTACCTGGAACTCGGAGCCGTTGCGGTCGGGGTCAGCACCGTCCTCGTGGGCGACGCGCTGCTCGGAGGTGACTTGACCGGCCTCCGGTCCCGGGCCGACCAACTGGTCGACGCTGTCGGAACCGTGAGCTGACCGGTAGCCACCCCGCGAAACGTCAGCCGATCAGGATCTCTGGGACCACGAGCAGACCCGAGCTGACCCCGTCCATCGCGCGGTCGAGTTGCTGCATCCGGAACCGGCGCCCGTAACGAGCTTCACTCTCGGCGGCGAGGCGGCCGATGTGATCCTCCACCGCGAGCGCGTTAGCGGCGGTGTTGAACACCTCGACCGTGAGCTCGTTGACTCCTGCCCGACCACCGGTGAGCTCGAGCCGGTAGGGCGGCGCCCAGACCACACCGCAGTCGACGCCGTTCAGCTCGACCCGGGCCACCTCGCCCACCGGAGCTCCGGAGGCGACGCGGTAGGACGGGCCGACCATGCCGTCCTGGGCCGACCCGCGGTCGGCCCCGGGTGTGAAGTCGCCGAGGTCGATCATGATCGGGCCGACCGCTGCGGTATCGGCATCAGCGGTGTCGCTGTCGGGCAGCGTGAACGTGGTCGCGTAGACCGCGGAGCCGGAATGGTGCCGGCGCGCAGGCTCGTCCTCCCAGCGGTGCGGCAAGCTCACCGGCTGGGGATCCTCGTCGCCGAACCGGACCGTCCAGCCCGACGCCAACGGCAACCGGCGCCTCGGCGGCTCGTCCCGGTCCATCGCAGGATGATCGTCGTCGCTGAACACCAACACCGTGGCCTGATAAGCCTCCAGGCACACCGCCACAGCAGCAACCGTCGGGCCATAGCCGATGACGGCGCCGGTGTCGGGATCCCAACGCTGCCAGTGATCCCGGGCGATCCGCGGAGTGAGACCGACCGGCTGACGTTCGGGCCCGGTGTTGACCACCAGATAGATGTCGGTCTCCGAGGTGCGGCGGTGGACGAAGCCGATGTCCGGGCTCGGCGGCTTGATTCCCAGGTCGGGCGACAGCGCCGACCGCAGCGTCGAGCCCAGTTGATCATCGGTGCTGATCACCGTGCCGCCCGTCGCGGTCACCCGGTCGAACCAGCCGGCCGCCTCGTCGGAGACGGTCGCGCCCGGCGGCACGACGAGCACCCGATAACGCCCATCGCCGAGCACCGCGATCGACTCGTCGTCGACCAGGTCGTAGTCGAACCCCGCCTCGCGGATCTCGGCGGCCACCCGGTCGCCGATCAGCCCGCGGGCCTCCCGCCAGGCGTCCAGCGATCCGCTCTGCGCCGCACCGAGCTGGGCGAAGACGTCCTCGCTCGGCACGTAGACGGCGACGTCGGCCACCGGCTCGCCCTGCCGCATCAGCCAGCACAATCGCGCCAGATAGCGGGTCAGCTCGGGCATCGCCGGCCACCACGGATTGCGGTCGTCCAACGCTCCGGCGGCGTAGAAGAACCAGCCCAGGCCGGGAGCGTCGGCCGGTGAGTAGGGCCAGCCGTGCCCGACCAACGCGTTGATCCCGTTCAACAGGTGCTCGTGCGCCTCGCCCTTCAGATCGAGCGGGGTAGCCCGGAACGACGGCGAATGCACCCACGTCCAGGTCTCGGAGGAGATCACCTCGTGCCCATACAGGTGACCGGCCGAGGAAGCCCACCTGGTTTGCGCGATCCGCTTCCAGCCCCAACCCTCACCTTCGATGAGGTCGGCGAACCGGTAGCTGCTGATCATGGCCGGCGGCGTGCCGTAGCCCTGGATCCGGAACGGCACCCCGTGCTCGGCGGCCCACTGCCGGACGACGGTGACGAAATTCTCTTCGTAGAGCTCGACCAGCGTCCGGTGATAGTCGGCCCGCACCCCCGGCGCGTCCGGACCGTCGACGGCCAGCAGGTGCAGCACCGGCAACAGCGGATAACCTCGACGGCGTTCGAACTCCTCCGGCAGCGCCGGCGTCCAGTCGGCGTCGTAGACCTCGAGACTGTCGCAGAACACCGATCCGAGGAGGTCGGCGGGGACGGCGGCCAGCAGCCGGTCGCCGACTGCGTGCAGATGGGCGCGGACCGCGTCCGCGCTGTAGTGGTCGAGCACCGGACCTTCGGCGCCGGCAGCGGCCCGCTTGACGTTTTGGCTGGTCAACCGGCTGCCGGCCAACAGCATCTGACGCGGGCCGGCACCGTCCGGGATACGCAGTATGCCGTCGTCGACCGACAGCGGAACGTAGTCGTCCGGCTGTTCCTGGATCGATCCCGCGCCGAGCAGGCCGACCAGGAACTCCTCTCCCGGCCAGCGTGGCGTGACGTCGACCTCACGAGGCCCGGGCGGAATCTCGCGACGCTCCCAGTGCAGACAACGGGCGGCCAGTTCGTCCGGGATGTGCGGTCCACCGAAAGACCAGCCGCTGCCCAGCGTCAGATCGAAACGCAGACCCAGTTCGCGGGCCCGCTCCGCCGCATACCGGAGCAGAGAACCGAAGTCGTCGTCGAGGAATGCAGCAGTGGCCGGAGCCAACGGATAGACGTAAGCGACCTCGACCCCACCGATACCGGCCGCGGCCATGGCGGTCAGCTCGCGGTCGAGTTCGGCCCGGTCGACCGCGGGGCCGAACCACCACCAGCGCATCATCGGCGCCGTATCACGTTGTGGGTCGGCGAATCCGGCCCGCAGCTGGTCGAGGCTGACGGGTTCGACCGTCACCGGCTCAGGCTCACACCCAGTTCGAGGTCGGCCACCCGAACCGGCAGGCCAGTACCCAGCGACTCGTTGGCCGCCATCCCGACGGAGATCGAGCGGACACCGTCCACCCAGTTCGAGGGCCGTTCCAGCCAGTCGTCGCCGGGGCCGCGGAAGACGTCAGCCAGCAACAGCGCGTCGCCGCCGCCATGGCCGCCCGTGCCCTCCTCGATCTTGATCTCCTGGGCCGCTTCCCAGTGTCGCTGGACGGTCAGCCGCTCGCCGCCGGTCCGGCCGGAGCCGGCCGGCAGTGCGCTGGGGTCGACCACCACCCTGCCGCTCTCGTCGGTCAGCACCGCGGCGCGCTCGACCACCTCCAACTCGGCTCGGCCCTGATCGCCGTTGACCGCAATCCGGTAGCCCTCCCAGGGCGAGTGCGCGTTCAGCGCATAGCTCAGGGTCGCTCCGCGCTCGTAGTCCACGATCACCGCCAGATTGTCCTCGGTGGTGACGCCGGGCCCGAACACGTCCTGGTCGCGGTGGTAGCCGTCGTAGCTTTCGTTGTCCAGATAGAGAGTCTTCAACCGCGGGTCGTCGCGCAGATCGAGCTCCCAGGGCGAGTGATCACCGTCATGGGTGCCGCGAGGCGGACGCGCCGGCAGACCGCGGGCATCCGCGTTCTCGGCACCGTAGAAGCGGACGCCACCGCGGGCGTAGACCTGGGCCGGGGCGTCGGCGAGCAGCCAGTTGATCAGGTCGAAGTGGTGGGACGCCTTGTGGATCAGCAATCCACCCGAGTTCGCCTTGTCCCGGTGCCAGCGCCGGAAGTAGTCGGCACCGTGGGCGGTGTCGAGCACCCATTCGAAGGTGACCGACAGCGGCGTCCCGACGGCGCCGCTCTTGATCACTTCCTTCAGAGCTGAATTGCGTGGTGAATAACGGTAGTTGTGGGTGACCACGACCTGGCGACCGGTTCGTCGCACCGCCTCCGCGATCGCCCGGGTGCTGTCCGGGTTGATGGTCAGCGGCTTCTCCACCACCACGTCCACGCCGGCATCCAAGCCGCGGACGATGAACCCGGCGTGGGTGAAGTCCGGTGAGGTGATGATCACCCGATCGGCGTGGGTTTGCTCGATCACCCGTTCCAACTCGTCGGGATGACCGGTGACCACCTGGGCGAGATCGAGACCGGCGCCGGCCAGTCGCTCGGTGTGCACCGCGAGCCGTCCCGGGTTGGGCTCGAGCAGCCCGACCAGCTCGGCGTCCTCCCGGTGATCGCCGGCGATGGCGTCGAGATACATCTGGACCCGGTGGCCGGTGCCGACCACGACGTAGCGTCGTTGTATCACGTTCGATTGTCTCCTTTGGGGAAAGTTCGAGCGGCAGCAGGGATCACTTGCCGCCGGTGGTGGCGATGCCCTTGACCAGGAATCGTTGGCCGAACAGGAAGGCCAAGAAGATCGGGACCAAGGAGACGATCGACATGGCGAACATGGCGCCCCAGTTGCTGCCGCTGGTCGAGTCCAGGAACGAGCGCAGTGCGACCGGGACGGTGTACCTGTCCGGGCTGGTCAGGTAGATCAGCGAGGTGAAGAAGTCGCTCCAGGTCCAGATGAAGGTGAAGATCGCCGTGGTGGCCAGCGCCGGCCCCATCAGCGGAATCATCACCCGGGTGAAGATCTGCCAGTGTCCGCAGCCGTCGATCCGGGCCGCTTCGTCGAGTTCGCGGGGGATGCCGCGGATGAACTGGACCATCAAGAACACGAAGAAGGCGTCGGTGGCCAGGAACTTCGGCAGGATCAGCGGCACGAAGGTGTTCACGAAGCCAAGCTGGTTGAACAAGATGTACTGCGGCACCACGATGACGTGGATCGGCAACATGATCGTCACCAGCATGATCGAGAACCACAGCGTCTTCAGCCGGAACCGCAGCCGGGCGAACGCGTAGGCGGCCAACGAGCACGACAGCAGGTTCCCGACGATAGCTCCGATGACCACGATTGCGGAGTTGATCAGGTAGTGACTGAACGGGTTGGACAGCGCCGTCCAGCCCGTCGTGTAGTTGTCGGTGATCAGGTTGTTGACCCACAGTCCGGGACTACGGAAGATCACGTCGGTCGGCCGGAACGAGCTCACCAACATCCACAACAGCGGATAGATCATCACCAAGCTGACCGCAAGCAGAGCCAGGTGTTTGAACACCGAACGCACCCGCGATCGGCGCAGGTGGCGGCGATGGGTCTCCTCGTCTTCGACCCGCGGCAACACGGCCTGGGCGGCCGGCTCGGGCCGCGTCTGGAGATCAGTCATCGTAGAACACCCAGTACTTGGAGAAGAAGAAGTTGATCGCGGTGAACGCGCCGACGATGACCACCAGCAACCAAGCCATCGCCGAGGCGTAGCCCATCTGGAACTGGCCGAACCCGCGTTGGTAGAGGTAAAGCGTGTAGAACATCGTCGAGTCCGACGGGCCGCCGGTGCCGTTGGAGACCACGAAGGCCTGGGTAAAGGACTGGAACGCCCCGATGATCTGCAGCACCAGGTTGAAGAAGATGATCGGCGACAACAGCGGCAGGGTGATCTGGAAGAACCGGGTCCGCCGTGATGCCCCGTCGACCGAGGCTGCTTCGTAGTACATCGCCGGTATCTGCCGCAGTCCGGCCAAGAAGATCACCATCGGCGAGCCGAACGTCCACACATGCAACAGGATGATCGTGCCCAGCGCGTACTTCGGGTTGGAGATCCAACCGATATTGGCGTCGTAGCCGAACAGACCGAGGATCTGGTTGACCAGACCGCCGGTGCCGAAGATCTGCCGCCACAGCACCGCAATCGCCACCGAACCACCGAGCATGGACGGCAAATAGAAGACCGACCGGTAGAACGGCAGCCCACGCATCCCTTTGTCCAGCAGCACAGCGATGGCCAGGGCCAAGATCAACTGCAACGGCACCGAGACGAACACGTAGATGAACGTCACCTTCAGCGAGTTGTGCAACCGCGCGTCGGTGAGCATCCGGGCATAGTTCTTCAGCCCTGCCCACTGCGGCGGCTGGATCAGGCTGTAGTCGGTGAAGGACAGATAGAGGGAGGCCGCCATCGGACCGATGGTGATCACGATCAACCCGACCAACCACGGTGCCAGGAACAGATAGCCGGCCCGATTGTCCCGGCCAGCCTCCTTACGCTGGGCCTTCTTCTCCTCCGGTGTACGGGCCTTGACCCGCCGGATGCTCGAGAGCTCAGAGATGGCGCTCATCGACTACACCTTCAGATTCGACTTGACCTCGTCGACGAACTTCGTCGCCGCGTCGCCGACCTGCGTCCGTCCGAACAACACGTCGGTCTCATAACGCATCATCACTGACCCCAGCGTGCCCCCACCGGCCGGCGGGTTCGGCAGGGATCCGCTGACCTCAGGAGCGATATCCGAGATGAACTTCGCGACTGTCTGCTGCACCTTGGACAACTTGGGCAGGACGAGGTCTCTCATCTCCGTGTTGGCGGGGATGCCACGCTCTGCGAGGTTGGCGTTGGCTGCCGCCGGGGAGTTCACCAGCCAGTTGATGAAGGCAACGGCGGCTTTCGGGTTCTTACTCCGGGCCGATGCCGAGTAAAGCATGGACGCCTTGTACCAAGCCTTCCGATCTGCGGCCTGACCAGTCATGCTAGGAAACCGCAGGATCTTGAGTTCGGTCCCGGCTGCTGCGCTGAGCGCCTCCAGCTGATTGGAGTTCGATGCCTGCATGGCCGCCGTGCCCACCGCGATGGCCGACTGGTCCACGGACTTAGTGGACTCCTCAACCATTGCGGCCGGCGAACCCATTGCCTTGGCCTGTTGATACCGCTGCATGAGAGCGAACCAAGCCTGGGCGTCCGTCGCCTCGAAACCCGGGGCGTCGTCTGTCCACAGCTCTTTGCCGTTCTGGCGTAGATACGCGGCGAACATCACGTCGGTAGGAAAGAGGGCGGCGACGCCGGTGGGAACGTCCGCCTTCGCAGCGACTTGCGCAGCGGTGTTCATCAACGAGTCCCACGTCCAGGTGGTGTCGTCCGGGATCTCCATCCCGGCCTTCTTGAAGACTTTGGGGTTGGCGAGGATGACCGCGGCGTTCACGCCGGCGTTGATGCCGACGAGTTGGCCGTCGACCTTGCCCGAGTCCACGGTGCCGTCAGCGAACTTCGAGACGTCGGCACCATTCGCCTCGAGGTCCAGAAGAGCCCCGCGGCTGCCGTACTCGCTGATGTAGGCCACATCCATCTGGATCACGTCCGGGGCGGTGTTGCCGGCGGTCTGGGTGGCCAGCTTGTCCCAGTAGCTGGCCCACTCACCCGGCTGAGGATTGATGGTGACCTTTGGGTTGGCCTTGGTGTATGCGCTGACGGCGTCCGCCGTGTTCTTGTTGCGGACGTCGTTGCCCCACCAGGCGAACGCGAGGCTTGCCGAGCCGTCCGAACTGCCCGCGGAACCTCCCCCACAGCCGGCGAGACCAGCGGTCGCTGCTGCAGCTGCCAAGCCCCCGAACAGGAACTGCCTACGATTGACGGCCATCCGAACTTCCCCTCAACGTTGATGTGAAAGCGTTTTCCAAAAGGGTAAGTTCTGATCCAAATCGTGTCAACGTGCGGTTGGGCTGAAGGCGAGGCTTGACGCTGCGCCTCAATGCCATATTCGAACGGAAGCGCTTTCCTCCTGCCTGCTGGTCGATCGGCGCCTTGGTGCCCGAGCCAGCCCGGCGCCGGCAGGCCTTGGGCGCGGTCCGGCTCAGACGGTTGACAGGGCCGATCGCCGCGGAAACGCTCGATCCAGCGCTTTCTCACCCCGGGAATCCGCGGGGAAAGAAGGAGTTCGCCGATGCTCACGTGGAATCGCTGCCGGCGGCGATCCGCGTTCGCTCTGCTAGCCCTCACCCTGAAAGAGCCAACAGCCGTTCGACGACGGAGGCTTCGACTGGGGCCACGTCGCCGCGCTCGGCCGGCTCGACCTGACCGGCGTGCCCAACCAACTGGCCGACCGGGACCGGATCCGCCGTTCGGTGATCACCGCCGCCAACCATTACGCCGACGTTCAACGCCACGAAGGCTCCGGTCAGGCTTATCGACCCGACGATGGTGATCGGGTGTGGGGATCGAACTCGGCCATCCTCAACGTCATGCAGGTGCTCGGCACGCCTACGACCTGACCGGCCAGGGCGCTAGGCCGACGCGGTGCTCGGCAGCATGGACTACATCCTTAGCCGCAACGCGCTCGACCGGTCGTACGTGACCAGCTACGGCACCGTCTATTACGAGAACCAGCACAGTCGTTGGTGCGCGGCGTCGTTGAACCCGTCGCTGCCGCCGCATCCGTCGCCCGGCACCGTGGCCGGTGGTCCGAACTCGACCACCACGACCACCGGCGACCCGGTGTCCGCGGCCCATGCTGCAGGACTGCCTCGACCAGTTCTGCTACATCGACCGGGATCGGATCCTGGTCGACGAACGAGATCACCATCAACTGGAACGCGCCGTTGTCCTGGAATGCCGGGTCCCTGTCCAACCTGGGGTGTCGATCTCCGCAGATCACACCCGGGCCGGGACCGTGAGTTATCAGCGGTACTCGCCTGGCATCACCATCATGCCGGCGGCTGCCGGTCAGACAGCTCGTCGAAGTCTGTGCGCACGTGCCGCGCGGCAGTTATCCACAGGCCTGCTTGAGTTTGTTTCTGGACTGAGCGACGATGAGGGCCGTCGCCTTTCCGGGCGAGACATCGGGGGATGGGTGTGAGACGAGGGACAGCTGCGCTCGGCATAGCGGCCGCGCTGATGCTGAGCGCCTGCACGCCTGGTCACGGACCGACTTCGTCGTCGACCCCCGCGACCCCAGCGCCGTCTCCTACCTACACGTGCACCGCCGCGACGGTTGCGGAGCCGTGCACGGCGGAGCGGGCGAAGGAGGAGAAGGAGCAGGCAGCGGCGGTAGCTGCATCCAAGAGGCATACAACGCATTCTTGGCCGAGTTTATCCGAGTCGGTGCAGCGGGCGGGCTACTGAAGCGACACCCGCAATGAGACGATATGCCGCCGGGCCTTACCTGAAGGCGTTCACTGGATTATCCGAAGACCTCAAAAGACAAGGAGCACTATTCGGGAAAGATTTTGAGTAAGCGACTGGAATATGTACTCTGGCGAGCAGCGTACGAACTCCCCCGCGAACGAGTTGGTCTTCTCCTTCTGCTTGGACGGAACAGCCAACATAGCGTCTACGACAGTGATGGTAAAAAGGTTGACACCGGCGTTATTGCCGCTGGGAAGATATATTTCAGGCTTATAGCTAATCAGTGGAAGATCTGGGACAGCGGACGACCAAGAGGTTGACAAGTGCCCAGGCGCCTGAGCGTCTGTCCTGGGCTGATGCGTACTACTCGCCATCCCTCTAGCTCAGGTGCCGGAGGCACAGGCTTTGGTGCGCGCGGGTGCCCATAAGAAGAATAAGTACAGTTATCGTAACGTCTGAGTCATCTCGACGAAACTACTGGCCGTCACCGCGGAAATTCCAGATCCAGACAACCGTAGCGACTGCGACTGCCGCTTACTACCGCATCTGGCACCCGTCGGGAGACGGCCAAACAGATGTATGACGATTACCAGTCCAAACTCAATACCTGGCGGGCCGCTTATGCGAAGTACCAGCAAGTCCAAGCCGGCGGCGGGTGCGGCGGAGCGCCCACCCCCGGGACGACCTGCTCACCGGGCACGAGACCGCAGGTTCCCAACCTCCCGAAGGTTGATGCAGTGAACCAGGGAACTCCTGGCCAAGCCGCCGCCCCAATTCAACTTCCGCCACAACAAATTGCAGAGATCGCCGTCGCCCAATTGACCGTTCCCACCGTCAAACCCGGCATCGGGCCGCCGCCGGAGATCAATCAGTGGAATATGGCCGTCGTCGGGTATCCGCTCTGGCTCTACGCCGACGGAACCACTCACCTCGGACCGGTCGCCCAAACCGTCGGAGCCCAATCGGTCTCCCTCGACGCCCGACTCAGCAGCATGACCTACCAGATGGGCGACGGCCACTCCGTCACCTGCGCCGGCGCGGGCAGCGTCTGGCGTCGCGGCGTCGTCGCGCCCGGAACCCCGTCACCGACGTGCGGGTACCACTACGAGAAAGCCTCCCTGCCCAAGGGCGACTACACCGTCACCGCTATCGCGACCTGGTCGGTCACCTGGACCATCAACGGCGAAACCGGCGTCATCCCCGTCTACACCAACAGCTCACGCCAGCTTCCCGTCGGAGAACTTCAAGCTCTCGTCCGCTGATTGGGCACACGGCTCACGCCGAAAAGTCAGGACGCCCGGGCGCGGGGCGGGCGGCGGAACACCGAGCAGGAACGATCGCGTCACCGTCGCGACGACGGGCGGACTGATCAACCCGAGCGGCGAGCCCATCAGGTGGTAGGCGCGGCCGAACGCACGGGCACATGCTTCGTCGCCGCCCGCCACCAACTGGGCCATCCGAGTGGCCCAGGACGTAGTTAGCCGCTGGAATCCGTTTTGCTCACGATCGCAGGTTGGCATCCGAAGATCCTCCGTGGTGGCCATCGACCACGGCAGATCGGTGACGGTAGCGAACCGACGCTGAAGTGAACGGGTGGCAACGCCATCGAAGACGTGGGGCTGATCCCGGAGCCAGGCCAGCAGCAACTGCGCCTGACAGGCGGCCACGGTGATGCCCTGACCGTAGACCGGGTTAAACGCACACAGGGCATCGCCGACCACCAACAATCCAGCCGGCCATCGCGTCGCCCGTTCGTAGCCAAGCCGTCGGTTCGCGGTCTGCCGGTGAACCGCTACGTCGCTCACCGGCTCGAGTTGGTCGACCAGATCGGCCAAAGCGGGATCACGGAGATTACGGAGGAAGCTGTTGAACTCCTCGGCGCCGCGGCCCGGTCGCTGCCCTCCGTATCCGACGACCAGAACGAGCCAGCCGTCGTCCTGGATCGGCAGCGCCACTCCGCCGTACGGACTGGTGACCGTCGGGGCGATACCCATCCCGACTTTAAGGGCTGTGTCGCCCCGGTACGCGCGAGTGGCATACCCGACCTTCGCATCGATCACCTCGGCCTCAGGCACGCGAACACCGAGCTCGGCCAACCAATGAGGTAATCGGGAGCTTCGACCGCTCGCGTCGATCAGTAAATCTGCCACGATCTCGCCCGACTTCGCGTCAGCGACCCGCCAGCCACGCCCGCACCGCCGCAGTCCGTCGACCCTGCTCTGATCGACGATCTGCACCCCGGGATATCGGCGACCCGTCGCCGAACCACGGCCTCCAGGATGGGGCGCCCGATGGAGATGATTTCGTAGGCCCAATCGGTCTGCGGTACCCATCCAAACTCACCCAGCGTCGGCATCTGAGCGGTGTTGAACGGACGTCCGCCCGCCGCCAACAGGTCTGACTCGATGCCGGGTAGCAACGCGTCGATGGCCATCAGTCCACGGCGCAGCAGGATGTGCGGCTGCCCACTCTGCGGCACCCCCGATCGCGGCCTCGCCCGCTGATCCGAATCGAGCCGGTCGCGTTCCAGCACGGTCACCTCGAGGCCGCTGCGCGCCAGAGCGGCGGCGGTCAGCAGGCCGGCGAAGCTCGCTCCGATCACCATCGCGGACGTCATGGATTCAGTGTCCTCCTCCGGGGGCGCGAAGCGGACCGAGCGGCTCGAACCCTTTGTCTGAGGCGGTCTCTGGCTGCGCCGGTCAGCTCGCGGCTGAAAGTTCCCGAGCCGCGAACGACCTGCGGCTGGCGATCGCCGTCAGATACGCCGCCAGCAGAATGTCGGTCGACTCGTCCCAGGTGCCCGGTCGCCACCGGGTTCCGCCACCGTCGGACGGTCGGGTGGCGGCGGCCGACCGGAATGCGCTGAGCCAGCCCTCGGCCGGGCAGTCGCCGTCGACGAACACGGCCCGCGGATAGCCGGCGAGGGCATCCCGGCTGGCCGGAGTGTCGACGGCCACCACGGGACGTCCCAAGGCGGCCGCTTCGAGCAGTACGAGGCCGACGGTGTCCGTGGTCGAGGTGAACGCGACCACGGCGGCCCGGCGGTATTGCGTGATCAACTCCTGGCCGCGGCGAAGGCCGGCGAAGGTGGTCGACGTGTCCGCAAACAACCGGCGCAGCCGTGACCGATCGGGGCCGTCGCCGATGAAGGTGATCGGCCAGCACCGCTGGGACGTCGCCAACCGCGCTGCCGGCAGCAGCCGATCCCACTCCTTCTCCCGCGCCAACCGGCCGATGCAGAACACCGACTCCGTACGGGGGTCGAGCATCGGTTGCCAGCCGTTTTCCGTAGCCAGATAGGGGTTGCCGACCGCCGGCGGCCAGATCGAGATGGAACTCGGATCGACACCGATGGCGGAAAGTCGTCGACGTCCGGTGGGCGAGGTGACCAGCCGGACGTCGGCCCGCTGGTAGGTGATCCTGGTCAGTCGGTTCAGCAACGGCCGGAGCACGCCCAACCCGTATTGTCCTGTGTAAGCGGCGAGATCGGTGTGGAAACTAGTGACCGTCGGATAACGTCCGGCCAGCTGCCGAGCGGCCAGCACCCCCATCAGGACCGGACTGACCAGATGGATGACGTCCGGCTCGAACGCCTCGACCAGCCCGCCGATTCGTCGGTCGGGCAAAGCCCAGGGACGACGCCGGTCGATCACCGGGATCAACGCGTGCCGGATCACCTCCTGCCGCACGCCGGGGATCTCCACCCCTCGACTCGGAGCGATCACCAGCACCTGATGTCCGCGAGCCACCAGCCGTCGGATCGTCGCTTCCAGCCGGGTGATCACTCCGTCGACGTGCGGGAGCCAGGTCTCGGTGACGAAGGCGATCTTCACAGCGACTCCCATCCGGGCCACCTCGGCGACGTGACCCGGCGCCCATTTTCCGCCCGGAAGATTAAGGAGTTGCTAAGCCCGGACGACGGCTGGGCGAATCAGCTGGTCAGCGAGGAGTAGGCCTTGGTGAAGCCGTCCAGGACCGATACCGAAGCCCGGTAGGAATAGGGCGCGGCCGGCTTCCACGGGAAGACCCGACCGGCCTTGACCGCCGGTAGCGCCTTCCAGGTCGGCTGCTGAAGATAGCCCTGGTAGGTGTTGCGGGCGTCGACGATGATCAGGTCGCCGCTGTAGTCGCCGAGATTTTCGTAGC
Source organism: uncultured Actinomycetota bacterium (assembly GCA_963711185.1). Classification (GTDB taxonomy): domain Bacteria; phylum Actinomycetota; class Actinomycetes; order Propionibacteriales; family Propionibacteriaceae; genus Microlunatus. Next base: position 252,470 of record CAVQDD010000019.1, read on the forward strand.
TGATCTGGGTGAAATAGTCTGTCGGCTTGCTGTCGGCGTCGACGAACTGGGCGCCGAGCGACGTCAGGTAGGCCAGATCGGGGTTCTGCGCCGCGTTCGCGACGTAGGCGGTGCTGCTGTCGAAGCTCAACGCGGCGATCTTGGCCCCGTCGGCGGCCTTGATCGCGCTCTTCAGCGTCTCTGCGCTGGCCTCGAAGTCGCGCTTGGCCGAGGCCGAGGTGACCGGATCGGCCCCCAGCTTCACCGCGAGGCTGCTGAACTCGGCGATGACCTGGACCAGATTCAGCCCGAGCATCTTGACCCCGAGCGTGGGACAGATCTCGGCCACTTGCTTCTCGACCTTGGCGTCGACGTACCACAGCGTCTTGTTGTCGAAGGACAGATCGATCAACAGCTGTGGATTCACGGCGACGAACTTCTCGAGACTGAACTCACCGTAGGTCTGACCGATCACGGTGATCTCGTTCAGGTCCAGATCGCCGGCCTGGTAGTCGAGCTTGCCCGCCGTCGTCTTCAACTCTCCGTAGGCCCCGGTGACCTGGACGCCGGCGTCCCACAGGGCGGCGGCAGCCGAACTCTGCGCCACGACCCGGGCCGGCACCGTGGCGAGGTCGATGACCTTGCCCCGGGCGTCGGTGTAGCTGAATCGCGATCCGGGCGAACCCGCGGCGGACGGCTGGCTGCTGGACGAGCTGCTGTCACAGGCGGCCAGCAACGGGGTAGCGGCGAGGCCGGCCAGGAAGGAACGCCGGGAGAGATGGCTCATGAGGTAAGGCTAACCTTATTTGGATGGATCGTCGTCAACCCGCCGCCCGGCGAGATTCGAGCGCAGATCGTTCAGCGGGCGTAGAGCACCGGGTTCAAAGCTGACCCGACGACCTCGCCCGGACGTTGGCCGGGCATCCAGGTGGCGAGGTCCCGGATCTGGTTGTCGTTGCTCGGCTCGGTGATGATCATGTCGGCGTCCACGTAGATCATCGTCATCACCCGGCGGGGGTGGCTCGAGGTGTTGGCGCCGGCCCGGTGGAAGGTCCAGCCCAGGTGGTAGCTGATGTCGCCGAGGGCGTAGCCGGAATCGTCGACGTTGAACTGTTGCTCGGTCAGCGCCGCCTGCAGCTGCCGCTCGGACTCGTCGCTGATCGCCAGGTCGCGGCCGAACTCGACGGTCTGGCTGGCTTCGGCGAACGCCAGCGGGCCCAGCTCGGCCGGCGTCTCCTGCAGCGGCACCCACACGGTGACGCACCGATCGGTGGCGAACGGCCAGTAGTACTGGTCGGCGTGCCAGGGCGTCAGTCCACCGCCAGGCTCCTTGTAGAGCGCCTGATCGTGATACATCCGCACGCCACGGACGCCGAGTAGTTCGGTGGCGATCCGGGCCAGGTCGGGGCTGAACGCGAACTCGGCGACCCGGTCGCTCTGCGCCCAGATGTTGGACACCTGGAGAAAGGCCCGGCCGTAGGTGTCGCGCTCGGCCAACGGCAGATGTTGGGTGTTCAGCTCGACCACGGTGTCGGAGATCGTCGCTGCCCAGACCCCGACCGCCTGCGGGTCGAGTACGCCACGCAGCTTCACACAGCCGTTCTGATCGAACCGAGCGCGACAGTCGGGGTCGACGACGAAATCGGTCCGAACGGCAGCCGGCGTGGAAACAGTCACGGGGTTCTCCTCATCGAGTCCGACGAGGAGGAGCCTAGACCGTTTTTCAGCGAGAGCGAGCGCTCCCGCTGAAGGACGCTGCGCTGTGCGTACGACCCGACGATCCGGTTCGGTTGCCGGTGCGAGGGGCAGAACCACCCGAAGGACCACCGCCCGAGCGACCATCCGACGAACGACCACCCGACGAACGACCACCCGACGAACGACCACCCGAGGAGTGACCACCAGCGGGACGACCGCTCTGCTGTCCGCCCGCGCCGCGACGACCGGAGCCGTTGCCGGCACCGCCGCCGGAGCCGGGACGCGATCCGTTACGCGAACCGCCACCGCTGCGGCGACCGCCGCCCGAACGGGACTGACCGGACGATCGTCCGTCACCGCCGGTAGCGCCGGCGGCCGGAGCCCAACCACCGGGAACCAGCACCCGCTCACCCGGAGCGATCCGGGTCAGCATCGGGTCGTCGCTGCCGCGCACCTTGGTCGTGGTGGCGGTGATCCCGGCGGCCTTGGTCACGGCGCGGACGTCGCGGACCTGATCCGGGGTCATCAAGGTGACCACGGTGCCTTCGTTGCCGGCCCGCGCGGTCCGCCCGGAGCGGTGCAGGTAGGCCTTGGACTCGATCGGCGGATCGGCGTGCACAACCAGGGCTACGTCGTCGACGTGGATGCCGCGGGCGGCGATGTCGGTGGCGACCAGGGTGCTGGCCGCGCCGGAGTGGAACGCCTCCATGTTGCGGGTGCGGGCGTTCTGGGCCAGGTTGCCGTGCAGCTCGACGGCAGGAACGCCGCGCGTGTTCAGTTGCCGGGCCAGCGCCTTGGCGCCGTGCTTGGTCCGGGTGAAGACGATCGTCCGGCCGGGCGCGCTGGCCAGATCGGTGACCACGGCGATCCGGTTGTCGCGCTCGACCTGCAGGATGTGGTGGGTCATCGCGGCGACCGGCGACTGGGCCGAGTCGGCTTCGTGCACGCTGGGCCGCTTCAGGAACTTCCGGACCAGGCCGTTGACGCCAGCGTCCAGGGTGGCCGAGAACAGCATCCGCTGTCCGGTCGGCGCGGTCTGCTGCAGCAGCCGGGTGACGGCCGGCAGGAAGCCGAGGTCGGCCATGTGGTCGGCCTCGTCCAGCACGGTGATCTCCACCGAGCTCAGATCGGCGGCACGCTGGGAGATGAGATCTTCCAGTCGACCGGGGCAGGCCAGGACGATGTCGACGCCGTTGCGCAGACCGCGGACCTGCGGGTTCTGACCGACCCCGCCGAAGACGGTGATCGAGGTGAGGCCGGCGGTGGCGGCGAGCGGTTCCAGCGCGGCCTGAATCTGTCCGACCAGTTCACGGGTCGGAGCCAGGATCAGCGCCCGCGGCTTGCCGGGCTGCCGCCGGGTACGGGATGCGTGCAGCCGGGCGACCAGCGGCAACAGGAAGGCGTAGGTCTTGCCGGAGCCGGTGCGGCCCCGGCCGAGGACGTCCCGGCCGGCCAGTGAGTCGGCTAGGGTCGCGGCCTGGATGGGTGTCGGGGTGTCGATACCCCGCTCAGCCAGGACGCGGGCGAGGCGTGCGGGCACGCCGAGTTCTTCAAAGGAAACAGACAAAAGGGTGAAAACCAGACTCTCGTGTGTCTCACCAGAGGTCGTTGGACGCCACCGCGCGGTTCGTTCCGCAGCGATGAGGAGTCATGGGAGGGGAGGAGCAAGGTTGCTCAACGTCACCAGGGTCCGAGGCGAGACGTGCGGACCACTAGGAAAGGAGTATACGGCATTGGGGCCCCTCGGTCGGTCGGCGTCTTCAGACGTGAAGGATGAGCCAGAGGTCACGAGACCACTCCAGACTCGATGATGAGGAGAGCATGGTGAACCAGATCGACACTTTTATCGCGCTCGAGGTGACCGACGTCCGGTTCCCGACCTCGCGGCAGCGCGACGGCTCGGATGCGATGAGCCCGTTCCCGGACTATTCGGCGGCCTATCTGCAGCTGCGGACCGCTCGGGGCGACGTCGGCTACGCGCTGGTGTTCACCGCCGGCCGGGGCAACGACCTGCAGGCGGACGCGATCACCGCGTTCGAACCGCTGGTGCTCGGCCGTTCGGTGGACGAGACCCTGGCGGACACCAAGACGTTTTCGCGCAGCCTGATCGGGGACAGTCAGCTGCGCTGGCTGGGTCCGGAGAAGGGCGCCATCCAGATGGCCGCCGGCGCGATCGTCAACGCGGTCTGGGATCTCGCCGCGCGACGGGCCGGCAAGCCGCTGTGGCGACTGCTCGCCGAGCTCTCGCCCGAGGAGCTGGTGGGCCTGGTCGACTTCCGCTATCTGCGTGATGCGCTGACCGAGGACGAGGCCCTGGCTCTGCTGCAGGACGTCCAGCCCGGCCGCGCCGAGCGGACCGAGCAACTGCTGGAGCGCGGCCACCCGGCCTACACCACGACCCCGGGATGGCTGGGTTATGACGATGAGAAGCTCCGCCGACTCTGTCGCGAGGCGGTCGACGACGGCTTCGGGATGATCAAGCTCAAGGTCGGCGCCGACCCGACCGAGGACGTCCGGCGGATGGGCGTGGCCCGCGACGCCGTCGGCCCGGGATATCCGTTGGCCATCGACGCCAACCAGGTCTGGGGTGTGCCGGAGGCGATCGAGAACGTCCGACGACTGGCCGACTTCGACCTCTATTGGATCGAGGAGCCGACCTCACCCGACGATATCCTCGGGCACGCAGCGATCCGGGCCGCGGTGAGCCCGGTCCGGGTGGCCACCGGAGAGCACGGCGCGAACCCGGTGATGTTCAAGCAACTTTTGCAGGCCCAGGCGATCGACGTCCTTCAATTGGACGCCTGCCGGGTCGGCGGAGTGAACGAGAACGTCGCAAATCTGTTGCTGGCCAAGAAGTTCGGCGTCCCGGTCTGCCCACACGCCGGAGGCGTCGGGCTGTGCGAGCTGGTCCAACATCTGGCCATGCTCGACTTTGTCGCAGTCGGCGCCAGCTGGGATCAGCGCTACCTGGAATACGTCGACCATTTGCACGAGCACTTCGTCGAGCCGGTGGTGCTGAAGGGCGGACGTTATCTCGCCCCGACCCGTCCGGGTGGCGGGGCTGAGATGAAGGTGGCCAGCGTCGAGGAGTTCACCTTTCCCGACGGAGCCGCCTGGCAGCAGTGACGAGCCGCCTTACCGCATTGACGCGAGCCGCACAGCAGTAGTGACCTGGTCTGCGCGTGCCCGTGACCGGATCGGGATCAGGCCATGATGCGATGGAGCCTCAGATTGCGAATCGGATGAGCAGGAGGGGGACGAAGCGTGGTCGAGGCGGCTCCAGGCGGCGGCGGACCGCGGTTGCTCTGGGTCGAGGACGATCCGGTGATCGGCGAGTCCATCCAGCTGAACCTGGAACGCTACGAATACGACGTCACCTGGTGCCGGGACGGGCTGCAGGCGTGGCAGACCTTCAGTGCCGATTCTCCACCGGTCTTCGACGTGGTGCTCAGCGACATCATGCTTCCGGGGCTGGACGGGATCAGCCTGTGCCGGCGGGTGCGCGAGGTCACCGACACCGCCTTCCTGCTGGTCTCGGCCCGGACCGATTCGGTCGACATCGTCGCCGGGTTGGAGGCCGGAGCAGATGATTATCTGACCAAGCCGTTCGACGTCCAGGTGCTGCTGGCCCGACTGCACAGTGTGGCCCGACGCTCCGACCTGTCCGTCCGGCGCCCGACCGGGCAGACAGCCGGACGACCGGACCAACAGCACCAGACGCCCGAGCCCGACTCCGCCGTCTCAGCCGAGCTCGAACGGTTCGGCGACCTGAGCTTGGACCGCCGGGCGGTCGAGCTGCGTCGGGACGGGACGCTGCTGAGCCTGACCCCGACCGAGATGAGGCTGTTCCTCGAACTCGCCGACGAGCCTGGAGTCGTGCTGTCCCGCTCGACGCTGCTGACCCGGGTCTGGGACTACCCGGAGTGGGCTGAGGACACCCACCTGGTCAACGTCCACGTCCAGCGGCTGCGGGCCAAGATCGGCAACGACCGGATCGAGACCGTCCGTGGCTTCGGCTACAAGCTCCGGCGGTGACCGCCGGATCCGAGGCGGGGGCGACGACGGGATCAACGGCGCGCTCCGAGCGCGAGGACCGCAGCCGATCTCGCGCCGGTCTGCGGCTGCGGATCACCGCCGGCATCGCTGCGATCGCTCTGGTGGCGGTGGCCGGCCTGGCGGTGGCCGTCCACCTGCTGGTGCTGCAGAACCGGGTCAGCGCCCAGCGCTCGGCGGTCGATCAGCAGGCTGCAGGCGGCCATCGAGATCTACCAGGCGACCGGTCTGCTCAGCTTCGGAGCGAAGATCGACGACCCGGCCGTGCCCGCCGAGCTGCGCAGCGCAGTCGGTTCCGACGGCGCCCGGGCCACCGACGTCAGCGGCAATGCGACGCGCCGGCTCTGGGCAGCCGGCCGGAGCGGCGACATGATCATCAGCATCGGTGTTACTTTCCAGCCGCAGGATCCAGGGGTCCGGGCGGTCGATCGGGCGTTGCTGGTCGCCGGCATCGCCACGGTGGTGCTGGCCAGCCTGGTCGGAGCGGCGCTGGCCACCGGCCTGTCGCGCCGGCTGCGGCTGGCCGCCTCGGCCGCCCGGGCGGTGACCCGGGGTGAGAGCAGGTCGCTGCGGGCCGCGGTCGGCCCCGGCCGGGACGAGGTGGGCGACCTGGCCGACGCGGTCGACGCGATGACCGACCGGCTGGCCGACCAGCTGCAGTCCGAGCAGCGGTTCACCGCCGACGTGGCCCACGACCTCCGCACGCCGGTGACGGGGCTGGCCACCGCGGCGGCGCTGCTGGACGACTCCCGCCCGGCGGAGCTGGTCCGCGATCGGGTCGCTGCGCTCACCGTCCTGGTCGAGGAACTGCTCGAGGTCGCACGACTCGACACCGGGGTGGAGACCGCCGAGCTCGAACACGTCCGGATCGGCGATTTCGTCCACCGAGCGGTGCAGCGTGGGGCGGCCACCGGCGAATACCCGGGCTCTGCGGTGGTCATCCACGCCGACGACGAACCCGGCACCACCCTGACCGATCCGCGACGGTTGGACCGAGTGCTCAGCAACCTGGTCCGCAACGCGGTCAAGCACGGCGCGCCGCCGGTCGAGATCGAGACCAGCCCGCACCGGATCATGATCACCGACCACGGGCCGGGATTCGGGCCGGAGCTCCTCCAGCTCGGACCGCAACGGTTCGCCCAGACCGTCCGCGAGCGCGGCAGCGGGCACGGTCTCGGCCTGATCATCGCCATCGGCCAGACCACCGTGCTCGGGGGTGTGCTGCGATTCGAGAACGCTCCGTCCGGTGGGGCCCGGGCCGTCCTCACCCTGCCGGGTGCTCCGGGTTCCGAAGCGCTCCCGATCACCTCGGCCGCGAACTGAGATTTCGTTGTGACCTGGACGAGGTCCGACCGCGACCAGCGGGTTCTACCGTCGGATCCATGACGAGCGAGCTCTCGATGAAGACCAAGGTTCTCCGCAAGCTCCCGCTGCTGGCGGCCGGACTGAGCGCCGTGATCTGCGTCGGATGCGGCAACGGGGTAGTCAGCAGCGCCCCGGGGAACGGACCGGTGCTGGCTTCGCCCAACTCGAGTGAGTCGGCCAGCTCTTCGCCTTCCGCCACGGCGAGCACGCCGAGTTCGACGGAAACGAGTTCGAGCTCACCCAGCGCGAGCGGTTCGGGCGACTCCAGCAGTTCGGGCGACTCCAGCGGTTCGGGCGACTCCAGCAGTTCGGCGACTCCAGCAGTTCGGGCGACTCCAGCAGTTCGGGCGACTCCAGCAGTTCGGGCGACTCCAGCGGCTCCGGCGGCTCGAACTCGGGTGGTTCGGCCGGCTCGGGGTCGGACGACTCAGGGTCGGACAGTTCGGGTGGCTCCGGTCGCTCCAGCTCGAGCAGCCCGTCCAGCTCATCCTCGACGAGCAGGTCCGGCGGCTCCACCAGGGTCAGCACCTGCTCGCTGTCCGACCTCGGCGTCGGGGTCAAGTCGGCCAACGGCGGCGGCGCGGCCGGCAGCGACTACGTCCTGTTGTCCTTCACCAACCACAGCGGCAGCAGCTGTGCGCTCTACGGCTATCCCGGGGTCTCGTTCGTCGGGGACGGTAACGGCACCCAGCTCGGGGCGGCTGCCCGTCGTTCGTCGGACGGGAAGGAGCGGACCGTCGATCTGGGCGCCGGCGAGACCACCACGGCGTTACTCCAGATCGCCAACGCGGGCAACTTCGACGCCAAGAGCTGTGCGCCGACCACGTCCGACGGCTTCCGGGTCTATCCGCCGGCCTCGAAGACCTCGGCCTACGTCTCGTACAAGACTCAAGCCTGCCAGCGCAGCGGCGCCCGGCAGCTCAGTGTCTCTCCGGTCGGCACCAGCGGCTGACCGAGGGCCGTCCGGCCAGCCGGAACCGGACGGGTGGGAAAGGTGGTGCGAGCTCGGGCCTGTTTGATCAGCCCTCCCAGGAGGTTCGCACGACGATGGGGATCCGTTCTCTGGCGAGGTCACGGATCCCCATCAGCCTGTCAGCGGCCCTTCAACCCGAGGCAGGAGCCGGCCCCGTCAGGCGGTGGGTGACGGGAACGGTCGCCGGAAGGTGAACACCGCCGGTGTCGGGCCCTCGGCACGCAGCAACCCCGAGCGCTGTTCGGCCTCGGCGATCGGTGGACGGTGACCGGCGGGGACCCACCACAGCACGGTGACCGACTCGGTGAGCTTGACAACCAGCCCCGGCGCCAGGCGCGGCGCCTCGACGTGCGGCCGCCGGACACGAACGCGGACAGGGTTTTCGGGTTGGCCCGGGTGCTCATGTTGAGCAGCAGCTCGGCGTCCCGTTCGCCACCGAGCTCCGTCGCGTTGCCGTCCTCGCCCGGCAGCCGCCAGCAGAAGCCAGCGGCCGGATCGGCGACGGCGTTCACCGGATCGAGCTGCTCGACGAAGCCGGCCAACCCGCTCCGAGGTCAACGGGTCGATGGTGTTGCCGAGGTTCAACGGGGCCGGCTCGAAGCCGAAGTCACCGGAAGGCCAGGAAAGCAATTCTCGTCCCGGACTCGGCCGCGACAACGCGGTCGGATCCGGGACAGGAACGGCTGGAGCAGCCGAGGAGAGCAGCCGAGGAGAGCAGCCGAGGAGAGCAAACACGGTCAAGCGGGCGGCGGCGGAAAGGGTCCAGGCTGAGCAGATGACCACCGCCGATCTCCTCTCTCGGATCCTCGAGCTGGCCCAGGCCGGCCTCGACGACCCAACGCTGAGCGGACAGGCACTGGCCGACCGGGCGCACCTGTCCCGATTCCACTTCGACCGGGTGGTCAGCGCCGCCGCGGGAGAGCCGCCGGGCGCGCTCCGCCGACGACTGCTGCTCGAACGGGCGGCCTACCGACTGCTCGACCGGCGGAACGGACGGTCTCGGCGCACGGTCCTCGACGTCGCCGTCGAAGCCGGTTACGGCTCGCACGAGGCCTTCACCCGCGCGTTCCGGCGCGCCTACGGCCGGAGCCCGACCGAGCTCCGGGCCGCGCCGCCGCACTCGTTCCGCGAGCTCGAACTGGCCGGCGCGAGCGGCGTGCACTTCCAGCCCCCGGGCGGCCTCCGGCTGCCCAGCACCCGAACGGAGACCCATCCCATGACCGCGACCGACATCCTGCAGCAGCTCACCGACCACCACGTCCACGGACTCAGCCGGCTGTTGGAGCAGGCTGCCGGGCTGGACGACGCCGTTCTCGACCGTCCGATCGAGGTGTCGGTGGAGACCGTGGACTCCTACCCCGACCGGCCCGCGAGCCTGCGCGACGTGCTCAACGCGATGGTGACCCAGGAGGAGCATTGGCTGTCGGCCCTGCGGGGCGGGGACTGGCCGGACGAATCCGACCGGTCGGCGAGCGGCCTCCGGGCGCGGCACGCCGTGGCCGGCGCCGGCTACCAGGCGTTCGTGGCCCGATCACTGGCCGAGGACGACCTGGCCGAGTTGTTCCTCGACACCACCTGCGACCCGCCGGAGACGCACAGTGTCGGCGGCACGATCGCGCACGTGATCACGTTCGGCGCGGTGCGTCGCACGATGGCCGCCGGGGCGATGCTGACCGCCGGCCTCGCCGATCTCGACGACGCCGCCGATCCAAGGCCCTACGTGGACGGAGTGGCTGCTCAGAACTGAGCCGAGCGCGGCCGGTCGGCACCCTTGAGCCAAACGTCCGAAGTGGCCCGGGCCGGCGGTCGAGCCGACACGCCGAGATGATCATGACTTCTCGGCAGATATTCATGATCGGTGTCTGGACACGGTGCGCGGCGATCGTGCACATTTGCTTCCACACATGCGGCGCACCGGGGGGTGACGATCCGTAGCCCCATCCCGATCACCCCTCAGGAGCCCTCGGTGTCTCACCCGCTTCGGCTTGCCCGCGTGGCGCGCCCCCATCTGCTCGACCACAGTCTTCTTGGCCACAGTCTTGTGCGCCCTCGTCTGCTTGGCCACAGTCTCCCGGGCCCTCGTCTGGTCGGATCGCTCGGCATCTCGCTCGCTCTGGTCGGCTGCCTCGCCGTCGCCGCGCAGGCCGACACCCCGTCTGCCGCCACCGCTCCCCTGACCAGCACGTTGACGCTCAGCAGCGCAGCCACGGTCAGCGTCGGACGGGCGTTCACGGTGAGCGGCCGGCTGGTCGAGACCGTACCCAGCACCGGTACGCCGACGGGCACCGGCACGCCGACCGGCACCTCGACGACGGCACCGGGCCCCGCCAAGACGGTCGCGGTCGCCGGAGCTCCCGTCGTCCTGCAGTGGCGAACCGTCGGATCGACCCACTGGACCGGATCCCGAACCGTCCTCACCTCCGGCAAGGGAACCTGGTCGACCACCCTCAGCGTCGGCCTCAACAGTCAGCTGCGCGCACGCTACGCCGGCGCCGCCGCGTCGGCGACCACCACCGGCGCGGCGATTCCCGCCGTCGCGGCCAGTCGGACGGCCACCAGCCCGGTCACTGCCCTCCAGTCGCTGACCATCGCCAAGCCGAGCCCCATCCGTCCGGCGATCGGCCAGCTGCTGTCGGTGCACGGAACCGCCTCGAAAGCGCTACGGGGAACGACCGTCAGCCTGCAGCGGCTCAGCGGCACCCGCTGGACCACGGTGACCACGGCCAAGGTGAGCAGCACCGGCAGCTACGCCACCAAGCTCAGGATCAGCTCGGCGGCCGGCCTCAGCCTGCGGACCCGGAGTATCACCTCGGCCACCATCACCCAGGCCTACAGCGCTCGACGAAACGTCACGGTCGCCCTCTCCGCGACGCTCTACCCCGGACAGACCCTGGGTGCCCGGCGGGTGCTCACCGCACCGAACGGGCTCTACACCGCGACCGTGCAGACCGACGGCAATCTGGTCGTCCGCGATTCGACCGGAACCCAGTTGTGGGCCTCCGGCACCTCCGGCGACAGCCCGACCCTCAGCCTGAACGGCACCGGCAACGTCGTTCTGGCCGGCAAGGCCGGCACGCTGTGGTCCAGCGGCATCGCCGCCACCAGCGCATCCCGGCTGGTGCTGCAGAACGACGGCAACCTCGTCCTGTGGTCGAAGGCGCATTCGCTGTGGTCGTGGAAGACCGGACCGAGCACCACCGTCCTACCGGCCGCTTGCTGGTCGACCAGCTTCGACTGCATCTCCTACACCGGCTACACGCCTTCGACCAGTTACTGGCAGATGTACGCCGGGCACAACTGCACCAACTACGTGGCCTACCGGATGATCATGAAGGGCGTAACCACCCCGCCGTGGGGCCTGCCGGGCGGCTCGGCCTGGAAGTGGCGGGCCGGGGCGGTGAAGGCCGGCGTCACGGTGGACCAGATCCCGGCAGTCGGCGCGGTGATGCAGTGGAACCGCAACACCTACGGCGGCGGATCCAGCGGCCACGTGGTCTACGTCGAGCGGGTCACCACCACCGGCGTGGTGATCAGCGAAGACAGCTGGAGCGGACACGCATCGGTCCGGACGATCCTGAAGACGAGCCCGTCCTACGCCAGCGCCCGCTTCCTGCACATCGCCGACACCGTCTGATCGGGCGTTTCGGCAGTCAGCGGCCTGCCGGGCCGCTGACGTCCGGGCTCAGCGGTCGCGCTGGGTCGGGGTCACGTAGTCGGTGGCCTCGGCCCAGAGATCGGCCTCAGCGGCGGCGCGCTGTTGCCGACGCCGGGCCAACATCGTCACTCCGACCGCGACGACGGCACCGACGGCCGCCAGCTTGAGCTTGTTCACCCGGCAAGTTTACGTCCCCGATCAGCTCCGGCCGAGCCGGTGGGATCGGACTGCAGTCGCACCGGTACACAGAGTCCCGGCCCGTAGCCGGATGGCTGCCGGCGCTCCGGCGACTAGCCTGAGCACGATATGACCGACCTGCCACCCACCGCGTCGGCGAAGCGCTCGGCGCGCCGGCTGGTGATCCTGAACGACCCCGCACTGACCTTCGACGCCGTCCTGGCCCTGATCGTCACGGTGATCAGCGCCGGCGCCCTACCTGAGCGTCTCGCACTGGGTTTTCGTCGGCAGCATCGTACTGGGCGGCTGCCTGGTCATCCGGCGGCTGTGGCCCGCCGTCGCGGTCGGGATCGGGACATCCTCGTGCCTGATCATCCTGGCCGGCTACGACCAGGTGTTCGTCGGCATCGTGATCGTGCCGATCCTGGTCTATTCCGTCGCCCGCTGGGCCGGCAGAAATACCGCCCGGCTCGCGCTGGCCGCCGGGCTGTTCGGGTCGGTGCTCGGCCCGATCCGCTGGTTCTCCGGCAACGCGACCGGCCTGGCCCAATGGGCGCTCGTCGGGATGACGGCGCTGGCCTGCGCCGCGATCGTCGGCGGCGCGTACCTGGTCGGGCGTCGGCGCCGCGAGGGAGCTCAACAGGGTGCCTACCGGGTGCAGGCCGAACAGGAGCGCGAGCGGTTGGCTCTCGCCGAGCAGCAGCAGCGGGCTCGCGCCGCGGCCACCGACGAACGGAACCGGATCGCCCGCGAACTGCACGACATCGTGGCCCACTCGCTCTCGGTGATCGTCGTCCAGGCCGAGGGCGGCAAGGCGATGGCGGCCAAGAAGCCGGAGCGGGCCCCCGAGGTGCTGGAGACGATCGCCGAGACCAGCCGGGACGCCTTGGCCGAGATGCGCCGGATGGTCGGGTTGCTGCGCAGCGGCGACGCCGCGACCCTTGACGGCGGGCCCGGCGCCGAGGACTACCGACCGGCGCCCGGCCTCGGCGACCTGGCCGAACTGGTCCGCAAGACCAGCGACCGGGCGCGGCTGCAGATCAGCGGTCCGCCGCCCGCGGTCGGTCAGGCGCTCGGGCTGACGGTCTATCGGATCGTCCAGGAGTCCCTGACCAACGTGTTGAAGCACGCCGGACCCCAGGCTCAGGCCCTCGTTGCCGTGCACTACGCCCCCGACCGGATCGAGATCGGGATCGACGACAACGGCCGGGGCGCCGCAGCGCACGGGGACGGAATGGGGCACGGGCTGCAAGGCATGCAGGAGCGGGTCGGGCTACACGGCGGCTGGGTGAGCGCCGGACCGCGCTCAGCGGGTGGCTTCACCGTCCAGGTCGTCCTGCCACTGCAGCCGGGCGCGACTGCTCCGATCACCGTTCAGCGAGAGGGACCAATACCGATGACGATCCGGGTGTTCCTGGTCGACGACCAGAGCCTGGTCCGGGGCGGCTTCCGGATGTTGATCGAGGCCGAGGACGACATGGCGGTGGTCGGTGAAGCCGCCGACGGCGCGGCCGCGATCCGTGAGCTGCAACGGATCGCCGCCGACGTGGTGCTGATGGACATCCGGATGCCCGAGCTGGACGGCGTCCAGGCCACCGCACAGCTGACCGCCAAGGAGAATCCGGCCAAGGTGTTGATCTTGACCACCTTCGACCTGGACGAATACGTCTACGCCGGCCTTCGGGCCGGTGCCAGCGGCTTCCTGCTCAAGGACGCCCGACCGGCCGAGTTGCTGGCCGCCATCCGCAACGTGGCCGCCGGCGACGCGGTGGTGGCTCCCAGTGCCACCAAACGCCTGCTGGACAAGGTGTTGCCCACGTTGGAGTCCGCCGCACCGGCCGGACCGGATCGACGGCTGGAGTCACTGACCCCGCGCGAGATCGACGTCCTGCAAGAGATCGCGGCCGGAGCGACCAACGCCGAGATCGCCGGCTCGCTCTTCATGGCCGAAGGCACGGTGAAGACCCACATCGGGCGGCTGCTCGCCAAGTTGCAGTGTCGCGACCGGGTCAGCCTGGTGCTCCTGGCCTACGAAACCGGTTTGGTCGGACGCTGATGGAGCCTTCGCCGTACTCGGATGAGTCGCTCTAGCCGGATCAGCGGCGTCGATAGGCGTCGCGACGATGAATGACGGAGACGGCCTCGATCAGCAACTGGTTCCCGCGGAGGCGATGAATGCGGTACTCGCCGCGTCGGGCGGCCCACAGCGGCGCCAACGGCGCGCCGAGTTGCTTTCCGACCCGAAAAGGGTTCTCCCTCAGCGGACCATCGATGAACGCGAAAGCGGCAGCGGCAACCGATTCGGGTAAGTCGCGCTCGAGTGCTCGCCGAGCGGCGCGGGTAAACGCGATCTCCCAGGCGTCATCCGTCGCTCCGACCTCGCGCCAAGCAGAGCCTGGGCATGAATCCGGGAACGATCAACGGGTTAGCCGGCCCCGTGCAATCATCGCATCGCGGACTTCGTCAATCGACGAGACGTTGCCCGCGTCGAGATCAGCTAACCCACGGCGGAGGGCCCTGACCTCATCAGGACGGCTCAGGATGTCGACCGTCTCCACCAGCGCGTCGTAGTCGTCCGCACTGAGCAGGACAGCCGCACGGTCTCCGTTACGCGTGACCTCGAACCTCTCATGGGTGGTGACGGCCGAATCGATCAGCTTGGACAGATTCGCTCGAACCTCGGCAAGCGGCATCGTGGTCATGTACAGAGTTGTAGCCATCAGGTGTGCCTGAGGTCGATCGTGAGAATTAGCGCCGCCCGTAGTCGTCGGTCCCTACTCCCGTGGGCCGATACGCGTAGAGATGATCATGGCCTGCGCTCGGATGGCCGGATGATCATCCGTTCCTAACGTAGGCACCGTGACCGAAACCGCTCTGCACGCCGGCCCGCCGTCGCCACCGACCGCTGGCACCACCACCACAGACATCGCCATCCGAGCCGAGGCTCTGAGCAAGACCTATGGGCACGGCCGGACCGAGGTCCGGGCGCTGGACTCGATCGACGTCGACCTGGGCTCCGGCAGTTTCACCGCCGTGATGGGGCCGTCCGGCTCGGGCAAGTCGACGTTGATGCACTGCCTGGCCGGGCTCGACACGGTCAGCAGCGGACGGGTGCTACTGGCGGGCGAAGACATCACCCAGCTTGGCGACCGTGCCCTCACCCAGCTCCGGCGGGACCGGATCGGCTTCGTCTTCCAGGGCTTCAATCTGCTGCCCACCCTCACTGCCGGACAGAACATCTCACTGCCCCTGGATCTGGCCGGACGCCACCCGGATCCACAGCTGCTCACCTCGATCGTCGATTCCCTCGGCATCGCCGACCGGCTGGATCACCGCCCCAGTGAGCTTTCCGGTGGCCAGCAGCAGCGGGTGGCCATCGCGCGTGCGCTGATCACCCGGCCGGCGGTCGTCTTCGCCGACGAACCGACCGGGGCCCTGGATTCGCAGGCAGCGGCCACCCTGCTCGCCTATCTGCGCATCTGCGCCAACGAACGAAGCCAGACCATCGTGATGGTCACCCACGATCCGATCGCCGCCTCCTACGCCGACCGGGCACTGCTGCTCAGCGACGGCCGGATCATCGGCGACCTCGCCGACCCGACCACCGATTCCGTCCTGGCCGCCCTGAAGGCGCAGGCGTGAGGGCCCGACTCGCGCTGGCCGAGCTCCGCCGGCACCCGAGTCGGGCCGCGGCGGTCCTGCTGGCCATCATGATCAGCGTCGCCTTCGTTTCGGCCTGCCTGACCTTCATCTCCACCCAGTCGGCGATGATCGGGGCCAGTGCGACCGCGCCGATCTCGAAGGCCGACGCCGTCGTCCGGACCCAGGACGACCAGCGGACTCCGGCCCGACTGATCGCGGCGATCCGTGCCACCGCAGGAGTTCGGGAGGTCGAGGCGGCCTACCACACGCCTACCGACTACCGCACCGCCAACGGTCCCGGACAACTCGAACTCGAATCGGTGGCGACCGACCCGAGTCTGCGATGGGCGGGACTGACTTCGGGTCGGTGGCCCACCGACGACACCCAGATCGCCATCAGCCGAGCCACCGCCAAGCACGCCGGGCTGGCTCTCGGTAACACCCTGTCCGTCACCGACCTCTACACCGACAACGGCACCTTCGACTCCCGTCGCCTCACCGTGGTGGGCATCACCGACCGCCACCGGTCGCTGCTGGCCGACACCTCCGACACCGGCTTCGTCACCCCTCGCTACTTCCAGAACGCCACGTTCCCCACCACCCCGGATGAGTTCCTGGTCCGGGCCACACCGGGAACCGACCCCGGCGCCCTGGTCGACGGCCTCCGACAGCAGCTGGGCGACGAGGTCGTGGTCGGTACCCCGGCCGAGTTCGCTCAGCAGACCTTGAACGACCTGACCAACGGAGCCAACGTCTTCCGCGGCATCCTGTTGGTCTTCGGGTCCATCGCGGCGCTGGTCGGCGCGATCATGATCGTCAACACGTTCACCATCCTGCTGGTCCAGCGTCATCGACAGATCGGGCTGCTGCGAGCGATCGGCGCTTCCGGTCGGCAGGTCCGGCACAGCGTACTGATCGAGGCGCTGGTGATCGGAGCGATCGGGTCGGTGCTCGGGGTGGCGCTGGGCATCGGGCTGGCCGCGATCGGCAGCGCCATCGCCGGCTCGATGGCCGCTGACCCTGGTCGCGCCCTGGATCGCAGCTGGCCGCCGCGGCGCTCGGCGGGGTACTGATCACGCTGGCCGCCGCCGCCCTCCCGGCCCGGCGGGCCAGTCTGATCGCCCCGCTGGACGCGCTCCGCCCGGTCGGCCGACGAACGTCAGACCCGGCGCAGCTCCCGGCTCCGGCTGGGCATAGCGCTCGCCGCACTGGTCGTCGGCGCGGGCTTGTCGGCCTCGGTCTGCTCCACGGCACCCAACCCCTGCTGCTCGCAGTCGGCGGCTCCTTCCTGGTGGCGATCGGGATATTGGCGCTTACGCCGAACCTGTTGCCGGCCGTTCTGGGTGCCCTCGGCCGGCTGACCGGACGCCTCGGTCCGGTCGCCCGACTGGCCGGGAGCAACAGCGTCCGCAATCCCGGTCGGGCTGCAGCCACCTGCACGGCTCTGATGCTGGCCGTCGGGTTGATCGTCACCCTGCAGGTCGGTGCGGCCAGCATGAAGACGACGGTGATCGAACGGCTGAACGTGCGGTTCCCGGTCGATCTCACCGTCCGGGCCGATAGCGGCGCCGTCCCCGCTTCGGTGCTGGACGGCATCCGCGGCATCCCTGGCGTGGCGACCGTAGAACCGGTCGCCGCAACCCCGGTGACCGTCGACGGTCACGCCGATCTCGGGCCGTTCCAGCTTCAGGGGCCGAGACCGTCGGCCCGGGCTGCGACCCGGGGCGGCTTCGACGCCGTCGCCGACGACAGCGTGCTGGTGACCCCGTTCACCATGAAGGAGCTGGGGGTGCGTCCCGGCCAACGGCTGACGCTGAGCCACCAGGGCCACCGAGCCGTACTCACCGTCGTACTCAGCAACCTGCCCGACGACGCCACCCTGCTCACCTCACGATCGGCACTGTTCCGGCTGGATCCGAACGCACCGCAGGCCGAGGTCTGGGCCTCGGTTCCCGACGTCGACCGGGCCGGCGACGTGCTGGCCCAGGTTCGCCAGCTGACCGGCGACCCCAACGGAGTGGGAGTCGGCAGCTTGACGATCGGTGGCTCGCTGGAGGAGACCGCCGACTACGCGGGGCTGCTGAACACCCTGCTCACCATCGCCACCGCCCTGCTGGCCGTCGCCGTCCTGATCGCCCTGATCGGCGTCGGCAACACGCTCGGACTTTCCGTCCTGGAGCGGACGCGGGAGTCGGCACTGCTGCGGGCGCTCGGTCTGCATCGCCGCCAGCTGCGGGTGATGCTGGTGATCGAGGCGATCATGCTGGCCGTGGTCGGGGCGGTGGCCGGGATCGCCGTCGGCGTGCTGTTCGGTTGGCTGGGCACGGTGGCGCTGGCCCGGCAGTTCGCCCTCGGAGCGCCGCAGTTCGCGATGTCGGGCGTCCAGACCCTGGCCGTCGTCGGCGTCGCCGTGGTGGCCGGTGCGCTCGCCTCCGCGCTGCCTGGTCGGCGCGCCGCCCGGGCAACCCCGACGCAGGCGCTGGTCGAGACGTGATCCGCTGCGCCAAGGTCCGGCGGTGAGTGGTTTCGGTGCAGAAATTGCCAAGGACGCGTGCACCGGATGCCGAGCGTGGACGGCGTTCGAGCCATAGGGTCGGTATCGACTCGATCGAGACACTCGGTCGGGCAGGATCTCGGGGCTCACTGATCACCAGGAGTCACCATGCGTCCGCTCTGCGCCCGCTTGATCGATCAGCACGACCCGGGACGGAGACTCGGCGCCGTCCTCACCGCGCTGCTCACCGTCGCAGCCGGCCTCGTCCTGGTCGCCTCACCGTCGAACTCACCGGCGGCGATCGCGGCCTCGCCCTGGGTCCGGGACTACCACTACGACTTCAACGTGCCCCAGGACGACACCAAGTGGGGGCGCTACGGCTGGGGCTACCAGCCGGTGGGGAACGGGGCGATGGGCGCCTATGACCCGGCCAACGTCTACACCCACGACGGCGTCCTGGCGCTGCGGACCCGCTACGTCAACGGACAATGGTCCAGCGCCGGCGTCAGCGGTGATCCGAGCTTCGCGGTCGCCGGCGGCAAGTGGGAGGTGCGGGCCAAGATGCCGGTGGCCACCGGTATCGGCTACTGCTTCCTGCTCTACCCCGACGACCACAGCTGGCCCCCGGAGGTGGACATCGCCGAGGGACGGGTGAACGACCCGGTGCAGAGCTTCTACCACTGGGGCTCCGAGAACAGCCGGGCGATGAGCGTCCACAGCCTCGACACCCACCAGTGGCACACCTACGGAGTGATCCTGGCCGACAACCAGATCATCTTCACCATCGACGGCGACAACGTGACCGGCGTGCTGAACAACGTCCCGGTGACGACGAAGAAGATGTGGATCGGCTTCCAGACCGGAGCGATGGACCCGAACGGGAGCGCGGCCGCCTATGAACCGGTGCCGGGCGGGGTTCCCAACCTGCTGACCCCGGCGAGCAGCGAGATCCAGATCATGTGGGTGGCGCACTACCACCACTGATCCACCCGCACCGGCGGTTGCCACCATCGGGTTGTGGCAGCAGAGTGTCCTCGTGGTTGCTCTGGCGCCGGGCCTGTCGTCGGCAGCCCGGGCGCGCCCCGGCTGGAGTCGTCGGCGCCGGCTGCTGTTGCGGGCAGGCCCGCTCTCGGTGCTGCTGATCGGCGTCCTGGTCCTGCTGCTCGGCTGGCTGCCGGGTTGGCTGCTGGCCCAGCGGCACGTGGTGGTCGCCCTGGAGCAGGACGGGATCGCGATCGGCGCCGACGGAACAGTCGTGCCGATGAAGGCGGACGAGCAGCTGATCCCAGGCACCCGGGTGTTGGCCGGCAGTCCGGACAGTCAGCGGCTCGCCGCCGAGCAGCGGGCCTGGCTGGCCGCCGGACGAGTGCCGCAGCCGGCCGGACTCGGCTCCAGCACGATGACCGCCGACGCCCTGCTCGACCTGCACCTGCTGATGGCCGACGAGTCGGCGCCGATCGCCGGCATCAGTCCGGCCTGGCGCTACCTGTGGCCGCGCGACTCGGCCTTCGTCGCGGTCGCCTTCGCCCGCACCGGACACCTGACCGAGGCCGAGAAGATTCTCGACCGGCTACAGCAGATCCAGGCCCCTGACGGCACCTTCCAGGCCCGGTACCAGCCGGGCTCGGTGCAACCGCCGGACGCCCGTGGCGTGCAGCTGGACGGGACCGGCTGGGCGCTCTGGGCGCTGGACCAGGTGGTGGCCCAGACTCCCACCCCGCAGAGGATTCCGCTGATCGAGCGACACCGGGGGCTGCTGAACCGATCGGTGGCGATGATCACCCGGACGCTGCCCGCGACCGCCGAGGGCCGGCTGCCGATCTCCTCGGACTACCGGGAGGTCACCGAGACCAAGCCGACCCTGGCGACCTCGGCGGTCCTGCTTGCCGGGCTGGTCGCCGGCGCCGATCTCTACCGCAGCACCGCTGACCCGCGATCGACGGCGATCGCTGCCCGGGCGGCCAGCTTCCGGGCCGTCCTGCAGGACGACTTCGGGCCGGGCTTCCCGCGCCATCAGGGCGGTGCGGCAGGCTCGGCCGACCTCGGGGTGGCCTTTCTGTTACCGCCGTTCTCCCCGGACGCGGAGCCCGAGACCGTCGCCGGCTGGCGGCATTCGATCAGCACGGCCGTGGAGCCGGCCGGAGGGGTCGGGATGGCGGGGTCCTTGAAGTTCGCCGGCATCAGCTGGACCCCGACGACCGCGACCGAGGCGATGACGGCCGCTGCGCTCGGCGATCGTCCGGCTGCGCTGACCTGGCTGCGCTGGCTGGACGCCCATCGCACGGAGCAGGGTTCGATCCCGGAGAAGGTGCTCTGGGACGGCCGGCCGGCCTCGGTGGCCCCGCTCGGGTGGTCGGCGGCTGCGACGCTGATCGCGGCCGACGAATTGGTCCGCAGCTGAACCGGCGATAATTCTGACCAGACCGAGCAGAAAATGTCGCGATCGTCGTTTAGGCTCAGATCCTCTGGCCGCCGGACGCGAGGACGCAGATGAAACCGATCGGGGAGTACGCGAAGCTGCCTAGTGGGTAGCCCGACTCTGTCCGCCCGCGAGACGTTCGCCCGGCTCATCGTCCGTTCCGTCGCGACGGCCGTCATCCTGATGGTTGCCGCGGTGTCGGTGCTGCTCCTCCAGCACCATCGGCTGGTCGCGCTGACCGGGCAACTCGACCCGGCGCTGGCGGCCAACCGACAGATCCTGCAGTCGATGACCGAGTCGCAGTCGGCCATGCGCGGCTATCTGCTGACCGGGCAGCAGAGCTTCCTGCAGCCCTACCTGGCGAATCGCCAGACGCTGGCTGACGGCTTCACCGACCTCGCCGACGCACACATCGAAGATCTCGGCACCCAACCCGACGAACAGCAGGCGGCCGCCAACGCCTGGCTTTTCACCAACGCCGGCCCACTGATCCGCAGGCAGCAGCCACCGACTGCGAATGCGTTGGACGCCGCCGCAGCCGCGTTCGCCAAGTTCCAAAATATCAACCTCGCCATCACGGCCCGGCTGAAGGCCGATAAAGCCGATCTGGCCGCGAGTTCGACGCTCACCACCGGCGTGGCCGTCGGCTTCGTCATCCTGGTCAGCCTGGTCGGCGCGGCCCTGCTGATCATCCGGGGTCGGCAATCGCTGGCCGTCGTCGGGCCACCGCTGGAGGATATGCAAGGCATGCTCGCGGCCCGCCAGATCGGTGACCTGGGAAGACGAGCCGACGAAGAACACGGCGTCCGTGAAGTCCGTTGGGTCGCCGGCGCGATCAACGAGATGATCGACGCCGCCGAGCTGCAGCGCTCGCACCTCCGGGACGAGTTGCGGCTGGCCGAGGGGATCCGCCAGCTCGGTCTGACCATCAGCGCGCGACTCGACGTGGAAGGAATCCTCGAGTCCGCGGCCAGCGAGCTCTCCATCGCCCTGCGCACCCACGTGGTCTGGATCCGGGCGTTCTCCGGCGAGGGCAGCGTCCCGGGTGTCGGGCACGGCGTCATGTACCCGCCCAAGCCCGGTTTCCGTACCTCCCGGTCGTTCCTGGACCATGCCAAGCACGTCGCCCCATTGGCGCTGGCCCGCAAGACGGCCTGTGTGGTGTCCCCTGAGCACCCCGAGCAGACCGGATTCATCGAAGCGGCTGCCGGGCGCAAGCTGCTCGCTTCGATCAGCGCCTCGACCGACTCGGAGAGCCTGCTGTTCGTCGGTGTCGGCGCGGGCATGGAGTGCCTGGGCTATATCGGAATGACCCGCGCCCCGGGTCAACAGCCCTGGTCCGGCGCCGAGCGGTCGGCGGCGGTGCTCGCCGGACAGCAGATCGGCCAGGCCATCCTGAACAGCCGGATGTTCGCCCGGGAGCAGCAGTTGGTGGATGAGATGAAAGCCCTGGACGAACGCAAGAACGACTTCGTCTCCACAGTAAGTCATGAATTGCGGACGCCGCTGGCCTCCATCATGGGCTACCTCGAACTGATCCGGGCCGGCGATCTCGGTAGGGTGCCGCCGGGGGTGGACAAGTCGCTGGGCGCGATCGACCGGAACAGCAAACGACTGCAGCTGCTGATCGAGGATCTGCTGCTGCTGTCCCAGGTCGAGGACCGCCCGTTGCACCCGGAGCCGTTGGACCTCGGCTCGGTGGTCACCGAGTCGGTCACCGAGCGTCAGGCGTCCGGGCATCCGCGAGCCGCCGATCTCGAACTGCTGACCGGCGGGCCGGTCCCGATCCTGGGCGAGCACCGCACCCTGATCCGGGTGGTGGACAACCTGATCGACAACGCGGTCAAGTTCAGTCCACCCGGCACCCCGATCGCCATCACGGTCACCGCGAACGAGAAGGAGGCGGTGTTCACCGTCCAGGATCACGGGATCGGGATCAACCCCAGCGACCGGCAGCAGATCTTCCGCCGCTTCTACCGCTCGAGCGAAGCCACCAACCGTGCCCTACCCGGGACCGGCCTCGGCCTCAGCATCACCAAGATGATCATCGACAAGCACCGGGGCAGCATCGGGGTAGCGTCCGAACCCGGGCAGGGAACGACGATGAGTGTCCGGATTCCGCTGAACAGCGGCACCGGACGACGAAAGCCAGGAGCGACCCGGTTGGAACACTCGAGCTGATCACCGGAGCTCCTCAACCGAGTCGCACGCAGATCGGGGATGCGGAAGACTCAGCGGGATGTCGGCCTCCTTCGCCACCCTCGGGGACGAGCTCAGCCCGCTCGGGCGGCACCCGGGCACCGGCGGCTACCGCCGGTTCGCGCTGACGCCTGAGTCCCGCCAGCTCCGGGAGTGGTTCGTCGCTCACGGCTCGGCCCTCGGTCTGGATCTGGCCGAGGACCGGATGGGAAACCAACGGGCCGAACTCGCCGGTCCGGGTGAGCCGACCGATCTCCTGCCAGGCCAGGACGCGAGCCGGTGACCAACTTCTGGGCCGAGCGGGCCTGGCTGCCGTCCGGCCCGACCGGCGGCGTCCGGATGACCGTGACCGACGGGCGATTCGACGCGGTCGAGACCGGCGTCCTCGCCCGGAGCGGGGACCGCCGGCTGACCGGACTGGTGCTGCCGGGACTGGCCAACGGCCACAGTCACGCCTTCCATCGGGCGGTGCGCGGTCGCACCCAGACCGACGGTGGCACCTTCTGGACCTGGCGGACGGCGATGTATGCGGTGGCCCGCCGACTCGATCCGGACCGCTATCTGCGGCTGGCCACCGCGGTCTACGCCGAGATGGCGCTGGCCGGCTACACCGTGGTCGGCGAGTTCCACTACGTGCACCATGATCAGCTCGGCCGCCGCTACGCCGAGCCGAACGAAATGGGGCTCGCGTTGATCGAGGCGGCCCGGCAGGCCGGCCTGCGGCTCACCCTGCTCGACGTCTGCTATCTCACCGGCGGTCTGGACGCCGACGGCCATCAGCCCCTGCACGATGTGCAGCTCCGATTCGGAGACCAGACCGCCGAACGGTGGCGGGAGCGGGCGGCGGCCCTGAAGAGCGGCCCAGGTCATCGAATCGGTGTCGCCGCGCACTCGGTCCGGGCCGTCCCGGCCGAGCAGTTGGCGGTGATCGCCGAGGCGGCCGCGGGCGGACCGTTGCACGTTCACCTCAGTGAGCAACCGGCGGAGAACGCCGCTACCCAACGGTTCTACGGAACCAGCCCGACGGCTCTCCTCGCCGATCACGGTCTGCTCGGGCCGACCACCACCGCCGTCCACGCCACCCATCTCGGCCAGACCGACGTCGACCTGTTGGGTCGGACGCAGACCGCCGTCTGCTTCTGCCCGACCACCGAACGTGATCTGGCCGACGGCATCGGCCCGGCCCGGGCGCTGGCCGACGCCGGCAGCCCGCTCTGCCTCGGTTCGGATCAGCACGCGGTGCTCGATCCGTTCGAAGAGATCCGCGGTCTCGAGCTGAACGAGCGGCTGCGCAGCGGACGCCGGGGCCGGTTCACCCCGACCGAGCTGCTGACCGCCGCCACCGCGAACGGCTACGGCGCGCTCGGCTGGTACGACGGCGGTCGGATCGAGACCGGCGCTCTGGCCGACTTCGTCGCCGTCCGCACCGACACCGTCCGGACCGTCGGCAGCCGGCCGGAACAGGTTCTCTACAGCGCGACGGCGGCCGACGTCGACTCGGTCATCGTCGGCGGCGAGGTGATCGTGGACGGCGGTCGGCACCAGCTCGGCGACGTCGCGGCGATGATCACCGATGCCCTGGACGAGTTGGGTCTCACCGAGCGTGGTTGTGCGTCGACATCACGGCGAGCGACAAAGTGACCAGCACGGTCATCACCGGCATCGGCCAGCTGGTGACCTGTGACGGTGACGGCCCGGACGGGTTGGGCATCCACGACCGGACCGCAGTGGTGGTCACCGACGACGCGATCTCCTGGATCGGACCGGAGAGCGGGTCCCCGGCCGCCGACCGGCAGATCGATCTGGCCGGCCGGACGCTGATCCCCGGCTTCGTCGACTCGCACAGCCATCTGGTCTTCGCCGGCGACCGCAGCGCCGAGTTCGCGGCCCGGATGACCGGGAGCCGCTACGACGGCGGTGGAATCGCCACCACGGTGCAGGCCACCCGCGCGGCCTCCGACGACGAACTGACCCGGCTGGTGGCCGGTCGGATCGCCGAACTGCGGGCCCAGGGCACGACCACGATCGAGATCAAGAGCGGCTACGGACTGAGTGTGGCCGACGAGCAGCGGCTGCTGCGGATCGCCGCCGCTCACACCAGTGAGACGACGTTTCTCGGCGCCCACGTCGTGCCGCCGGAGTACCGCGAGGATCGGGACGGCTATCTCGAGCTGGTCACCGGCCCGATGCTCGCGGCGACGGCGCCGTACGCCCGCTGGATCGACGTGTTCTGCGAGCCGGCCTCACCGCACGCGTTCGACGAAACCGAGGCACGCCGGGTGCTGCAGGCCGGTGCGGCCGTCGGACTGGGTCTCCGGGTGCACGGCAACCAGCTCGCGCCCGGCCCCGGCGTCCAGCTGGCGGTCGAGCTGGCTGCCGCCAGCGTCGACCACTGCAGCCACCTCACGAACGCCGACGTCGACGCGTTGGCCGCTGCGTCCGCAGGCCACTCAGCAACCGTCGCGACCCTGCTGCCGGGGGTGGAGTTCAGCACCCGCTCGCCCTACCCGGACGCCCGCCGGCTGCTGACGGCCGGCGTCCCGATCGCCCTGGCCACCGACTGCAACCCCGGTACCTGCAACTCCTCCTCGATGCCGTTCATGATCGCCCTCGCCGTCCGCGAAATGGGCCTGAGCCCGGCCGAGGCGCTGTACGCCGCCACCGCCGGCTCGGCCCGGTCGTTGCGTCGCGACGACGTCGGTCGGATCGCCGTCGGCGCCCACGCCGATCTGACGGTGCTGAACGCGCCGTCCTATCTGCATCTGGCCTACCGTCCAGGGGTGCCGATCGCGCGGGCCCTCGAGCTCGCGTGAGCGTGGACGCACCCGCCTGCCGGAGTGCTCCCGCGACTGACCCGGGTCGGAGCGGCTGTCGAGAGCCGTCCCTCCGGCAAGGGCCAGGTCACGAAGCTCCTGACTTCGCCACGGACACTGTCGACGATTTCCGGAACCGGACCTGAGACATGCTCTCCCTGCGACAGTCCGGAGAGGGGTCGACCCCTCGGCCGATGGGCGGCCGCACGCCTCGCGTGACAGGCTGTCCGCGTGGATGCAGCAGCTGAGACCGCTGACGCGGTCGTCGTCGTGACCGGTGCGAACGGACTGGTCGGAGCCCGGGTCTGTGCGGCCGTCGCGGCCCGCGGCGGGGTGGTGCGTGCGGCGGTGCGCCGGGCGGGGACCGCGCCGGTGCTGAACGGGCTCAGCGAGCAGGTCGGTGACTTCACCGATCCCGCCTTCGCCGCCGCGCTCGTCCAGGGTGCTGACGCGGTGGTCACCACCGTGCATCCGATGGGTGCAGACCGGGCTAGCCAACATCGTGTCGGCGTCGAAGGCACCGCGGCCCTGGCCCGTGCGGCGGCCCGGGCCGGAGTGGCTCTGTTCGTGCACGTCTCCACCTGTGCCGTCTACGACCGCTCCCCGGGAACCGGTGACGTCGACGAGACGTCGGCGCTGGTCGAGGAAGTTGCCGACGACGATTCCGCCCCCGGGGTCGACGCCTACGCGATCACGAAACGCGACACCGATGCAGCCCTCGACGACGTGTCCGGGATCACTCGGGTGCTGGTTCGGCCGCCGGCCATCCTCGGGCCCGGAGAGACCTCGGTGTGGAACACTCTGCGGCCGGCTCGGATCCGCGACGAGGAGCAACAGATTTGCGACAATCCGCATCGAACCTTCGCCTGGGTTCATGTCGAGGATCTCGCCGCGCTCATCGCTGACATCGCCACCGGCCGGCTGCCCGCGACCGTCAGCGGCTCAACCGGCCCCGTCACCGGTGGTTGCACCGCCGTCAACGTGGCGGGCACACCGGCGACCGCTCGCGACTACGTCGGCACCGTCACCCAGGCTTTGGGACTGACGCCGCGATGGGATGACACGCTTCCGGCCTGGACGGGCCACATTCGGACGGACCGTGCCGGCCGCTGGGGCTGGAGCTCGACCGTCACCCTCGGCCGAGCCCTTGCCGAACTCAGCGACGGTCTCCGACCGGATCGAGCCGCCCACTATTGACAATGTGCTGTCGATTGGACAGCATGCTGTCTATGACACGCACCGCACACCTCGCTGTGTACGACACGCTGGCCGACTGGGAGCCCGGTTACCTGCTGGTCGAGCTCAGGACCGGCCGGTTCACCGGGGAACCGTTCGAGGTCGTCACGGTCGGGACGAGTCTCGACCCGGTGACGACCATGGGGGGCGTCCGGATCCTGCCCGACCTGACCCTGGACGAACTGCGGCCGGAGGACAGCGATCTGCTGATTCTGTCCGGCGCCGCCCACTGGGACCGGGGCGGAGATCAGGCGTTCGTCGACGCGGCCGCCGAGTTCTTGGCCGCCGGGGTGCCGGTAGCCGCGATCTGCGGCGCGACCGCGGGGCTGGCCGGCGGCGGATTGCTGGACGACCGGCGGCACACCAGCGCGGCGGCTGAGTATCTGCGGGCCACCGGGTACGCGGGCGGAGCGCACTACGTCGACGAACGCGCGGTCGCCGACCACGGGCTGATCACCGCCGGGCCGGATTCGCCGGTCCAGTTCGCCCGGGCGACGTTGGCCGAGCTCGGCCTGGCCACGAGCGAGACCCTGGACGCCTACGAGGGCGTCTTCCATCGTGCAGACCCGCAGGATTACCCGGTGCTGATGCAGGCTGCCGCCCGGTGAGAGCCGCGGTATGAGGGCAGCCGATCCGGAGCCGCAACCGCGACCCGATCGCGCCGACTGGCCGGAAGCACCACCGCACACCGAGGCCGGCGCGGCGTTGACCGAGCTGATCCTGGCCACCTTCCGGCTGAACGACCGACTGATGGCGGCGGCGCAGACTCTGGCCGCGGCCGGCGGGATGACCGCGGCATGGTGGCAGGTGTTGGGCGGCGTGCTGGACCGGCCCCGCACCGTGGCCGAGATCGGCCGGCTGATGGGCATGAGCCGACAGGGCGTGCAGCGGATCGCCGACGTACTGGTCGAGCGCGGGCTGGCCGACTACCAGCCGAACCCGGCCCACCGACGGGCCAAGCTGCTGGCCTGCACCGAGGCCGGCTACTTCTCGATCCGCCAGATCACCGTTCGCCAGCACCCCTGGACGGACGGCATCGGCAGCTCGATCGGCGCCGACGACCTCCGGCACACCCTGGCCACGATGAACCACCTGGTCGAGATCCTCGACACGGCCGCCGACTCCGCCGATGAACGCAGCCAGTTGAACTAGTCGCTCAGAGCGAGCACGGTCACCGAGTGGGGTGGCAACCGGTAGCCACCCGCCAGGTCGACCGGACCGAGTGACTCGACGGCGACCTCCTCGGGACGATCGAAACTGTTGCTGGCGAAGAGGTCGGAGGCGCCCGACCCGATGGACCAGCCGGTCGCGCGTTGCGCTCCAGCGGTGCCCACCAGGATCGACAACTCGACGGCTTCAGTGGCACTCCGGTTGATCAACGCCAGCTGGCGTCCACGGTGATCCGAGGTCGCGATCGCGTCGACCAGGTGGACCGGCTCGGTCCGACTGACGAAGCCGTCCGGGGTCCGGTCGTCGCCCTGCCGGACGGACTCGACCCGTGACGGCCCGTCCACCGTCACCGGATGGACGATCTCGCCGAGATGACGTTGATAGAGATCCCAGAGGTGATAGGTGGCGGTGGCCAGCGCGCCGTCCGGGCGCACCTCGATCAACGCGTTGGCGTTGACCAGATTGACGGTGTTGGCCATCGTCGGCGCCGCCGCCCGGCCACTCAACCGGTGTAGAGCATGGAAAACACCGGCGTAACACAGCACGTCGGCCAGCGTCCTGGGGCTGTACCGATTGACCCTCAACGTCCGTGGTCCAGCATCGGCATCGGCCGGCCGCTCACGCGGGGCTATCCCACCGCCGGCGCCCGGTTGCGGTTCGGGCCGATCGTCCGGTTCGAGGTGGCGGACGTTCCATTCGTCCAGCGCGATCGACGGTGGGGCGTCCAACCCGAGCCGGGTGGCCAGATCTTCCAGCAGGTCGGAGAATCTGCCGATCTCGCGCTCGAAATACGTCGCCTGAGCCACCACCGTGTCGAACTCACTCTCGGCCCGGTCCGGGTCGGTGAACAGGTGCATGCTCGCCCCGTAGAGGTGCAGCGACAGGTAGTCAAGTGCACCGCGGGTCTGGGCCAGCAGCGGTGCACACCAGCTCTCTTCCGGCGATCCGACGCCGATCAGCCGCAGAGCTGGATCCACCGCCCGCATGAAGGTGGCGTGTTCGCGGGCGTCGGCTGCATAGCGTTCGGCGCTGCGGTGACCCATCTGCCAATCGCCGTACACCTCGTTGCCGACCCCCCAGAGCCGGACCGGGTACGGCGCCGATCGGCCGTTCGCGGCGCGCTGCCGGGTCAGTTCGGTGTCTCCGCCGTAGTTGGTGTACTCGACCCAGCGGACCGCGTCGTCGACGTCGCGCGCGCCGTGGACCAGGAACGGCTCGGTTCCGACCGCGTCGCACCAGGCCAGGAACTCATCGGTGCCGAACCGGTTGGACTCCTCGGCACCCCAGTCGAGGTTCAACCGACGGGGTCGCTGATCGCGCGGTCCGATCCCGTCGGTCCAGTGATAGGAGGAGGTGAAGTTCCCGCCCGGCCAGCGGATCACCGGGACGCGGAGCCGGCGACACAGGTCGATCACGTCCTCGCGCAACCCGGCGTCCAGCCCGGACCCGGATCGCGAGCGGGACGACCCCTCGTCGAACACCCCTCCCTCGATGTTGCCGAAGAAGGCCGACTCGAGGAAGTGGCCGTAGATGAAGGGGTCCCGGTGCCCGAGCACCCGGTCGACGTCGATCCGGACGGTGGCCCGCGGAGCCTCGGCAGCTCCGTCCTCCATGATCGCCACGGATCCGGTCACGCCGGTTGCGTGCCGGCCCGGGCTTGGGCCGCGAGCACCTGCTCGCGCGGGAGCACACCGATGCCGTCGGCCCACCCCTGCCAGGCGCTGACCATCTCCGTCACCCGATCAGGCTGCAACGGGCTCAGGTCGTGCTGCTCGCTGCGGTCGGTGTCGATGTCGTAGAGCTCCCAGTCCGAGTCGAACTCGCGGACCAGCTTCCACCGCCCGTCGCGAACGGCCGCGTTGCCGATGTGCTCCCAGAACAACGGATGAGCGACCGGTTCGCCGCCCCGCAACAGATCGAGCATGCTCACCCCGGGCAACTCCGGTAACGGCTGATCGCCTCGGCGGGCCAGCGGAGGGACCCCGGTGGCGGCCAGGACGGTCGGCACCAGGTCGGTCAGCTGGTGCGGCGCGGCGCTGAGCGAACCGACGTCCAGGTCACCACTCGGCCAGCGAGACGATCAGCGGGGTCGAGATGCCGCCCTCGTGGACCCAGCGCTTGTAGAGCCGGAACGGGGTGTTGGACAGGTTCGCCCAGGCCTGGCCGTAGCTGGTGTAGGTGTCGGCGGTGCCGGGCACGATCGCCGGATCGTTGCCGATCTGCGATCTGGCCGCCGTCCGGGAGCACTGCGCCGGGACGATCAGGTGCTGGCCGCGGAACCGGTCGGCCTCGGCCGGGTTCGGCCGACAGCTCTTCGGCGCAGCCGCCGTTGTCGGAGAGGAAGACGACGAGCGTGTTGTCGGCCCGGCCGGAGGCTTCGAGCGCGGCCATGATCTTCCCGACGGCCCGGTCCATCGCCTCGACCTGGGCGGCATAGACCTCCATCCGCTGCTGCTGCCAGGCTTGGTCCGGTTGCTCCTCCCAGGCCGGCACGGCCGGGTCGCGGACGTCCATCGTCGCCTCGGCCGGGCAGATCCCGGCGACGATCTGAGCGTCTCGTCGACGGCTGCGGAGCACGTCCCAGCCCTCGGCGTAGCGGCCGCGGACCCGGCGCCAGTCTTCGGGTTTGGCATGCAGCGGCCAGTGCGGCGCGGTGAACGCCACGTAGCCGAAGAACGGGCCGTCACCGGCCGCGTCGGCCCGCAACGCGGCCGCCGCCCGCTCGCCGATCGCGTCGGTGTAGTAGAAGTCCTCGGGCAGCTCCTCGACTGCGACCGGCGTGCTCGCCGTCGTACAGCGTGGTCGGGGCGAAGTAGCTGCCGGCCCCGGCCGAGGTGCCCCAGAATTCGCTGGAATCCGCGCCGGGTCGGCCAGCTGCCGCTCGGTCGCTCCCGCTCGCGGCCAGGTGCCACTTGCCGGTCAGCGACGTCCGGTAGCCGGCGGCGGCGAACGTCTCGGCGAGCGTCGCGCACCGGTCGTTCAAGCTGCCCGGGTAGCCGCCCGGACCGTCGTCGTTGACCAGCTCACCGATCCCGGTCTGGTGCGGATGCAGCCCGGTGAGCAGCGAAGCCCGCGACGGCAACAGCGCGCGGTGTTGTAGAACTGCGACAACCGGACGCCGTCGCGCGGCCAGAGCGTCGATGTTCGGGGTCTCGATCTCGCCGCCGAAACAGCCGATGTCGGAGTAGCCCATGTCGTCGGCCATCATGATCAACACGTTCGGCCTCGGGTCCGGGCCGGTCGACTGTGGCGTCACCGGCCCGAGTATTCCCCAGGCCTCTGTCTCGAACGGGATCGGGGCTCAGCCCTGGACGCCGACCGGGTCGAGGTGCAACTGGACGACGTCGCGGCTGCTGGCCGTGGTGCGGAACGGGACGTAGACCGCTGCGGTCGCTTCGGGGAGGTAGACCCGGAAACCGTCGGTGGTCACCGTGTGGCCCGTCGTCGGACCGAACGCGCCGGGATCATCGAGGGCCACCAACTCGGTGGTGACCTGACGAGGCTGCAGCAGGTTGGTCACCGGCGCCACGTGGACGCGCGAGGCCGGCTGACCGACCTGGGTGCCGTTGCCGCCGGCCACGAACGACACCCCGGCGAAGCCGTAGATGGTGACGGGATGGGAGGCGGTGTTGGTGAAGGTGAGCTCGACATAATGGTGGCCGGCCGTGGAGGCGGCGAGATCGCGGACCCCGAAGTGGATGTCGGAGACCTTGGCCCGCGTCGTGTGCGACGAGCCGGCGGCCTGCGCTGATCCGGCCGGCCCGACCAGGCCGGCGGTCACCCCGCCGGCCACGGCGACGCTGAGCAGAGCTGCAGCAGCCTTACGACCGCGCTTGGAGCCCGTAGAAGAGGTGGAAGAGGTGGTGTTCCCGTGTGCTGTGATCATGGCTCTGACGCTAGGAGCCGACGGTCACGGCCACGTCCGGTCTTCGTCACGGCCGGGTCACGATCCGGGCACACTATTGTGCCTGCAGAACAATGTGATGTGAGCTGAGTCTCACAGAACAGGGCATCCAGACCGACCATCCGGGTGAATAACTGAGGTTCGACCAGATCCGTCCCATCCGACCTCACCAGGGGAGATCCAGACCATGGGACTGAACCGACGACAGTTTCTCGGCGCCGCCGGTGCGGTGACCGCGACCGCCGGCTTCGCCGGCTGCGGGGGATTCAGCACCTCGAACTCGGGCGGCGCGGCGACCAACAGTGACACCCTGACCTTCACCACCTGGGGCACCGACGCCGAGCTGGCGGGCTTCCGCAGCGCCATCACCGGCTTCGAGAAGGCCAATTCCGGCTCGAAGGTGACCCTGAACGCCGTGCCGTACGAGCAGATGTTCAGCAACATCGACGCTCAACTGCAGGCCGGCAATCCGCCGGACGTCTTCCGCGTGCCCTACTACACCTTCGGCAGCTACGCCGGGCGGGGGCAGCTGCTCGACCTGACGCTCGGTGCTGCCCAGCGGCTTCTCCGACCGCTTCACCGAGGCCGCCTGGGCCGCGGTGCAGAACGGCGGCAAGCCGTTCGGCGTCCCGCACCACACCGACACCACCGCGATCCTCTACAACAAGACGGCCCTGGACGCGCCGGGATCACCTCGGTGCCGACGAAGCTCGACGACGCCTGGACCTGGGACGAGTTCACCGCGATCGCGCAGAAACTGCGGAAGGCCCTGCCGGCGGGCAAATACCCGTTCGGCTACAACTGGCAGGGCAACGGCGTCACCCGGTGGCTGACCTGGCTGTTCGAGGCCGGCGGCCGGTTCCTCGCCGAAGACCTGACCACGCCGGCGATCGACTCCGACGGCCGGGCAAGCGGCGGTCGACTACACCAAGAACTTCTTCCCGGACAAGTTCGTGCCGGCCAACGACTCGATCAAGTCGACCACCTACGCCGCGGACAGCTGGTATGCCCAGACCACCGCCATGGTCTTCTCGGGTGCTTTCCAGATCCCGGACGCGGCCAGCACCCTGAAGTTCGAATGGGGTGCCACCTTCGCCCCGCGGAAGGACCGTGCAGCCAGCGACTTCGGTGGCAACGCGCTGGTGGCGACGGCCAAGACGACCAAGCCGCAACTGGCTGCCTCGTTCCTGGATTACGTCACCCAGACCGCACAGATGAAGACGTTCTGTGCGGGCGCCTCGTTGCTGCCGACCCGGCGCGACCTGATCACCGACGGGATCGACTTCAAGGTCCGGCCGGAACTCTCGCCGGTGTTCATCGGCCAAGCCAGCACCGTCCGGGCGACCGACTCGTCGCAGGTGGCCTCGCCGAACATGAGCAAGATCATCACCGTCCTCAAGGATCAGCTCGAGCAGGCGTTCGTCGGCGGCCAGACCACCGAGAAGACCTTGACCGGAATGTCCTCGGGAATCGCCGAGGCGACCGCCAAGTGACGTCGAGATGACCACGCTGTCCGCGGCCGGTGCCGAGGCAGAGCCGACGGAACGGCCGGGCCGGGACCGGATCCGGTCGGACGGACAGGACGTCGCCCCGCGGCCGCTGGCGGCGCTAGGTCGAGACCTTGGTCGGGTTACGGGTTCTTGGCCCCGAGCCTGGTGCTGTTGGCGGTGTTCGTGCTGATCCCGCTGGTCGGGGCGGCGGTCGTCAGCCTGCAGCAGACCAACGGATTCGGTCAGGGCGACGTTCGTCGGGCTGGCCAACTACGGGCGGCTGCTGGGCGATCCGACGTTCTGGCGGGTCTGTCTGAACACCGCCCTGTTCACGCTGATCGTGACTCCGGCGTCGATGGCGATCGGGCTGGGTATCGCCGTGCTGTTGAATTCGGTGTTGCCGGCCCGTCCGTTCTTCCGCTCGATCTTGATCTTGCCGATGGCCATCTCCGGCGTCGCCACCGCGCTGATGGGCGTGCTGCTCTTCGACGAGAACACCGGCGTGCTGGACAAGCTGCTGCGCGCCATCGGGCTGCCGTCGGTGGACTGGCAGTCCGGTGGGGTGGCGGCCTTCGCCTCGGTGGTGCTGGTCACGTTGTGGTGGCGGGTCGGGTTCAACATGCTGATCTATCTCGCCGGGCTGCAGGGCATCGGTCCGGAGATGTACGAGGCGGCCGAGCTGGACGGTGCGGGTGGCTGGCAGCGGTTCCGGTTCCTCACCGTGCCGCTGGTCGGTCCGTCCTCGTTCTTTTTGCTGATCATGAACGTGATCTATTCGTTCCAGGTCTTCGACATCGTCTTCGTGATGACCGGTGGTGGACCGCAGGACGCGACATCGGTACTGGTGACCTACGCCTACGACCAGGGCTTCGAAACCCGCGATCAGGGCTACGCCGCGGCCATCGGCATCGTGCTGCTGATCTTCACCCTGATCTTCACCGCGGTGCGGTGGCGGACCAGCCGGACCCGGGATCAGACCGAATGAGCGCGGCAACGAGTATCGGACGCGACACCCGGAGCCGGCGGGGCCGGGGCGGGATGGTGGCGCGGACCGTACTGGCCATCGTGATCAGCGTCGTGATCGCCTTTCCGCTCTACTGGATGGTCGTCGTCGCCTTCTCCAGTCGCAGTGAACTGCTCGGCGGCGAGTTGCGGCTCTGGCCGCGCAGTCTCACGTTGGCGAACTTCCGGCAGGTGCTGGACGCCTATCCGGTCGGCGACTGGTTCAGCAACTCGGTGGCCATCGCTGTGGTGACGTCACTGATCAGCGTGGTCTTCAGCCTGCTCGGTGGCTACGCCCTGGCCCAACTCCGGGTCAAGGGGGCGAACGCGGTTTTCCTGATCATGCTGTCGACCCTGATGATCCCGGTCCAGGTGATCATGGTGTCGCTGTTCAAGATCGTCACGGGCTCGGCATCTACGGCAGCTACTGGGCGGTCATCCTGCCGACCGCGGCCTCCGCCTTCGGGCTGTTCCTGGCCCGCCAGTTCATGCTGTCCATCCCGCGCGACCTGATCGAGGCGGGCCGGATCGACGGCGCCGGCCACCTGCGGATCTTCCTCTACATCGTCTTGCCCCTGTGCAAGCCGTTGCTGGCCGTGTTGTTCTTCATGACGCTGCTGCAGAGCTGGAACGACTTCGCCTGGCCACTGATCGCGCTCGGCCAGAACCAGCTGTTCACCCTGCCGGTCGGGCTCCGCTATCTGCAGGGCCAGTTCGGGCCCAACTACGGCGCGACGATGGCGTTCGCGCTGATCAACGTGGCCCCGATGGCGGTACTGTTCCTGATCTTCCAGCGATTCTTCGTCCAGGGGTTTGCCCGCAGCGGCATCCGCTGAGCGTCGTAAACATATCCGAAGTTTCGAACTCGACCTTCCACGACCGACCTCGCGATCGACCTCGCGATAGTCCAGATATCGATGGCCTGATCGGCGACTCAGCATGACGGTGAGCGCCGACCGGTGAGGAATCAGGGTGCAGTAGCCTGACCGCTCCAGTCGAGGAGAGGACGGCAGCGGTGTCGGTCGAAACAGGACAGCAGAGCCAGCACGTTTCTCACCCGGCGGACGGGCGGGCCTATCTGGCCGTCCCGGTCGAAGTCCGGGACCGTCCGGGGCCGTGGCCGGGCGTGATCCTCGTCCACGACGCGTTCGGGCCGAGTGACGACATGCGTGAGCAGGCCGACTGGCTGGCCGCCGCCGGATACCTCGTTTCGATGCCGGATCTCTACGGCGGGGCAAACGCGTTCCGGTGCATCAAGGGGACGTTCGCCCAGCTCACCGCACAGCGGGGTCCGGTCTTCGACCAGATCGAGCAGGCCCGCCAAGACCTGGCTGCCCGGCCGGACTGCACCGGCAGCGTCGGAGTGATCGGCTACTGCATGGGTGGCGGCTTTGCACTGGTGCTGGCCGGTCGCCCGGGGTGGGCGGCAGCCAGCGTCAACTACGGGATGGTGCCCGAGAACGTCGCCGAGATCCTCTCCGGCGCCTGCCCGGTGATCGCCAGCTTCGGCGGGAAGGACACCGGGCTACGCGGGGCGGCGGACGCCGTGAGCGCGGCGGCCGACGAGACGGGTGCAGTCGTAGACGTCAAGGAGTACCCGCAGGCCCGGCACGGCTTCCTGAACCGGCTGGCCGTCGCCTCGCCGCTGACTCCGATCATGAAGATCGCGGGGATCGGCTATGACCACGATGCGGCCGCCGACGCCAAGCGGCGGATCCTGAGCTTCTTCGACACCCATCTGCGCGACGCCGGCTGAGTACGCGACCCGGACCGCACCGGGCCGAGCGCGGCCGAAGGTGCAACGGTCGTGACCTGCGGCTACGCTGAAGGAACAGCACCGGTGCTCACCAGGCTCGACACGGCTCGCCCGGAATGTGATCATGACCATCTGTACGCGGCGTCGGGACCCGCGCCATCCGGGGGTGACCGAAAGGAATGCAGTGTCTTCCCACCCCTCCCGCGCACGCTTGCCCCGCCGTAGCGTCCTCGCCGGTGGTGCCGTTCTTGCTCTGGGCGCCCTCGATCAGTTTGTCCGGGTGCCCTCGATGGCCGCACCCGGTGCCCCAGCCGACCGGCCGCCGTTCTCGCTGATGGAGCCTCCGTTCATCAACCCGTGTGCCTACCGGCTGACCTCGGCCGGACGCTGGTCGGAGACGAGCCAGGCCCCCACGGATGCTGCGCTGCGCACCCAGTTCCGCTCGCTGGTCCGCTGCGGGACTCGCCGGCTCTACGTCAGCGGCGCCGGTCACGACGCCAACCCGGGCACGAAGACGCAGCCGTACCGCCAGATCAGCGCCGCGATCAGAAGAGCCCGGCCCGGTGACCTGATCGTCGTCGGCAACGGGACCTACGGCCACACCGACATCCGCGGATTCCGCGGGTCGCCCCTGCACTGGCTCGGCATCATGACCGCGTCCGCAAGCACCGTGGCCACCATCACCGTCCCGCCGCCGACCGATAATTTCGTGAACATCATCGATTCGCAGTACGTCGGCATCTACGGCTTCCGGGTCCAAGGGGATCAGCACGACCCGAACACCAACGGCTCCGGCATCAGCGTCTACGGCAACTCGCACTCGGTGGCGATCTGGGCCAACCACGTCCATGACTTCCCGGGCGGCGGCATCAACTGCTTCGACGTCGACGGGTCCCACGACCTGCTCGACATCAGCTTCAACGTCGTGCACGGGACCTCGCGCTACAGCCCGAGCAACACCTCCGGGATCAGCGTCTACGCCCCGCGCGACCTGACCGGCGGCCGTCGCTTCGCCGACGGGTACGGAATCCGGATCGTCGGAAACTACGTCTACGACGTCGAGTGCCTGGTGCCGTTCACCCCGGGCGGCTTCGACGTCGTCACCGACGGCAACGGCATCTCGTTGGACAAGATCACCACCACCCACGGCTACACCAAGCCGATCCTGGTCGCCGGTAACGTCACCGCCGGTTGTGGTGGTCGGGGCGTGCTGGCCTACGAGACCCGCGACGTCCTGATGACCCACAACGTGGCCGTGGGGAACCTGCGGACGGTGAGCCCGTGCATCACCGGCGGCACCGACCTGGAGGGCAAGACCGACGCCTCGGTACAGATCTACGCCAACGTCGTCTATCCCATGCACACACCCAACAGCAGCGATCGGCTCTCCCGGTTCGCCGGCAACGTGGTGCTCGGTGGCGAACAACCGGTGCCGGTGGGCAACGTGGACGGCCGGAGCGTAGGGACTGGCTACTTCCACGCCCTGGTCCCCTCCAGGTTGGGCTCGGGCCTGAGCCTGTCGAGTTACGCCGCGCGCTGAGGCGCCGTACCGAACAACGGCCGCCGATGCCGGTGCTCGATCAGCGCCGTTCGGTCCGGACCGCTTCGTGCTTCGGGTGGTGTTCGGGCGCGGTCTCGCCCAGCCCGACGGCGGTGAGAAACGACTCCTCCTCGGAGGGCGGTCCCTCCAGTGCGGCCTCGTCCGAACCGCGGATCAGCCGGTGGTTGGCGTCGATCTTCTCGGTGCGTTCCCAGACCAGACCCCGGTCGGTCAGGAACATGCCGAACCCCATCACCAGCGGGGCGATCCACCACAGCCAGTAGCCGAGCAGGAAGATCGGATTGACCCGGAGCGAATAGCGCAGCCGGTCCTTGCGCGCCGGCAACACCTGCCGGGTCGCCGTCCAGGAACGGATCCAGCCGAAGGCCAACACCCCGACGGCCAGCGCGAAGGTGACCAGGGCCAGGATTTCGAGTCCCACCGGTATGAACCGCTCGGGCGACAGGGCCGCCCGGACCAGCACGTAGATGCCGACCACGAAGCCGATCGGGTTGACCATCAGTGACAGGCAGGGGACGAAGTTGAGCCGGGCCCGCATCCGGGCCATTGGTCGCATGCCCATGCGCACCAGCGGACTGCTGAGGGACTGGAAGAAGCCGGCGACCCAGCGCTTGCGCTGCGTGACGCCCTGACTCCAGGTGGCGGGCACCTCTTCGACCAGCGGATCCTCCACGACGCCGAGCCGGGCACCGTTGGTCCACAGCCTCATCCCGACCTCGGGATCCTCGATCGTCAACCAGGGATGGAATCCGCCGGTCTCGAGCAGATCGCGGTAGCGGAAGAACAATCCCTTGCCGAGCACGTAGAACGGGTGTTTGCCGTGCGCCGTCATCCGCTTGTAGAGCGTGGAATCCCAGGAGATGTGGTCCATCCCGTAGAACGAGGTGGCCCAGGTGGACAGCAGGTTTCCGGTGATGTTGGTGAACTGAACCACGTCGTAGGTCAGCGAGGCCTTGGCGGCGCCATACCAGTAGCTGCGCGGGACGACCGAATCGGCGTCGATGTAGGACAGCAGCGTGTCTTCGTTGCCGGGTGCGGTCTGATACATCGCCCAGATCAGCTGGCGGGTCTTCTTCGGCGGCAGCGCGCTGTCACCGGCGCGCTTGCCGACGTGCCACCAGTAGGCCTTGGCGTTCATGTCCCACGACGACCACACCACGCGCCAGCTCGGATCCGTGGTCGGTGGCACCGGCATCACCTCGAGCCAGCTGAACTCGGCCTGCAGCCGGTGCAGGGCGGAGATGCTCTGCTCATCGTCGGCGTTCGGGATCGAGATCACCCGGAGCAACTCCGGCGGATACTCGGCGTGCTCCATCCCCAGGAACGTCGTCCGCATCGTCTCCTCGAGTTCCCGGAGCACCGGATAGAACAGGATGATCTTGGGCAGCGGCGTCCCCGGCCCCGGCGGCTCGGCCGAGACCTCGACGGTGTCGGCCGGCCGGGTGTGGAACCACAGAGTGACCAGCAGCGAGAACAGGTACAGACCCTGGATGATCGCGAAGATCACCAGCAGGATGACGTGCAGCACCTGGGGAACGGTGAACATCAGACGGTCAGTCCCCGCTTGGCCAGCTCGGCGCGCGCCGAGTCGACCCGGTCGACCGAGGTCTGGGTGCCGACCCAGGCCACCAGTTCTTCGATGCCGCGGTCGCGGAAGCTGTACTCGGGGGTGAAATCGAGCAGCTCGCGGGCCATCGTCGGATTGGCCCAGCAGTGCCGGATGTCGCCGGCCCGGTAGGCCCCGGTGACCTCGGGCTCGATGTCCTCGCGATCCAGCGCCTTGGCCAGCAGGGTCGCGACCTCGGAGATGGAGATGGGGTCACCGATGCCGATGTTGATCGCCTGGCCGTCGGCCTTGGGTGCGGTCAAGGCCGCCACCGTGGCCCGGGCCACGTCGCTGACGTGGATGAAGTCGCGCTTCTGCCGGCCGTCCTCCATCACCACGGGACGCTGGCCGTTCAGCAGCCTCCCGCTGAAGATCGCCGCCACCCCGGTGTAGGGGTTGGACAGCGCCTGCCGCGGTCCGTAGGCGTTGAAGTAGCGGACGGCGGTGACGCCGATGCCGTAGGCCGCGCCGACCGAGAGACAGAGCAGCTCCTGGTCCATCTTGGAGATGGCGTAGACCGAGGTCGGGAACAGCGGCTTGGTCTCGGCGGTGGCGATCGGGCTCAGCTCCAGGCCACAGATCGGGCAGCCGGGCTCCCACTGCCGGTCCCGCAGCTGCTGCTCCTGGCGCAGTCGCGGCGCGACCTGGCCGTGCTCGGGACAGGTGTAGGAACCCTCACCGTAGATCGACATCGACGAGGCGACGACGATCTTGCCGACGTTGTAGTTGCCGTTGACCAGCAGGTCGAGCAGTACGCCGGTGCCGGAGGTGTTGGCGTCGACGTAGCGGCTGATCTCGTACATCGACTGGCCGACGCCGACCTCGGCGGCCAGGTGGACGATCTGGTCGACCCCCTCCAGCGCCTTGGCCAGCGTGTCCCGGTCGGTCATGTCGCCCAGGACGAACTCCGCCTCGTCCGGCACGTACTGCGGGCCGTTGGAGCCGTGCACCTGCTCGACCAGCTTGTCGTAGACGCGGACCTCATGCCCTTGGGACAGCAGCGTCTCGACGACGTGCGACCCGATGAAACCGGCACCGCCGGTGACCAGAACCTTCATGAACCTTCTCTTCTCTCGTGAGCGTTGGAAACGTGATGAGTTGTCGGGATGGAGTGGTGCGGGTCCACCGTTCAGGCGGCGACCAGCGTGCGGCCGAGCGCGGCGACGGTCCAGCCGGCGGACTGCCAGCGGTCGACGTCGAGGGTGTTGCGGCCGTCCAGCAGCCGTGGCACCCCGACCAGCTCGGTCAGCTCGCCCAGGTCGAGCTCGCGGTACTGCGACCATTCGGTCAGATGGATCACCAACTCAACCCCTTCCACCGCCTTCTGCGGGGTGTCGGCGTAGTCGAGCTGTGGCGCGACGACCCGGGCGTTGTCCATCGCCTCCGGGTCGTGGATCCGCACCTGCGCCCCCCGCTCGGCCAGCCGGACGGCCACCCAGAGCGCGGCCGAATCACGGACGTCGTCGCTGTTCGGCTTGAAGGCCGCTCCGAGCACGGCGATCCTGCTACCGGCCAGGTCACCACCGACCAGATCGGTGGCCACGTCCACAGCACGCTGCCGGCGACGGGTGTTGATCTCGTCGACCTCGCCCAGGAAGCCGACCGCATCTCCGACACCGAGCTCGGTCGCTCGGGCCCGGAAGGCTCGGATGTCCTTACCCAGGCAGCCGCCGCCGAAGCCGATCCCGCTACGCAGGAAGCGACTGCCGATCCGCTCGTCCCGACCGATCGCGTCCGCCAGCTGGACCACGTCCGCGCCGGCCGCTTCACACACCTCGGCCATCGCGTTGATGAAGGAGATCTTCGTGGCCAGGAACGAGTTCGCTGCCACCTTGACCAGTTCGGCGGTGACCAGATCCGTAGCCAGATAGGGCGTTTCGCCGGCCATGATCTGCTCATAGCATCGGCGCAACGGCCGGTCGGCGCCGTCACGAGCCGAGCCGACGACGATCCGGTCCGGGCACAAGGTGTCTTCCACCGCAAAGCCCTCGCGCAAGAATTCCGGGTTCCAGACCAGATCCACCTCGGTGCCGGCCGGCGCCGCGAGCTGAAGGCGTTCGGTCAGCCGCTGCGCCGTGCCGACCGGCACGGTCGACTTGCCGACCACCAGGCACGGACGGGTCAGCAACGGGGCGAGCATGTCGACCACGGCGTCCAGATAGCGGGTGTCGGCCGCATCGGAGCCCGCCAGTTGCGGTGTGCCGACGCAGAGGAAATGGATGTCGGCATCGGCCGCATCGGCGATGTCGATGCTGAACCGCAACCGTCCGGTCCGGACACCGTCGTTCAACAGGGCGGGCAAACCGGGCTCGAAGAACGGCGCCCGGCCTTCGGCCAGCGCGGCGATCTTGTCCGGATCGGTGTCGATGCCGACCACGTCGTGGCCGAAGTGAGCCATGCAGGCGGCATGGACGGCACCCAGATATCCGGTGCCGATGACAGAGATGCGCACAGAGTTCTCCCTAGGTCGTGTGCGGGAAAGTAAAGAGGAAGGGGGGTCGATCAGGCAGATTGCAGTTCGGGAGTCAGATCGTCGGCATCGTCGCCGGCGAACTGGGCCCCAGCCAAGGAGGCCGCTGCGGAGCGCACCTCGTCGTCGTGATCTCGGAACCAGGAAATCGTCTGAGCCAGACCGTCTTCGAGTTTCACCTCGGGACTCCACCCCAGCAGGGCTCGAGCCCTACTGATGTCCGGTCGGCGACGGGTCGGATCATCCTGCGGTAAGGGGTAGAACTCGATGGCCGAGTCGGATCCGGTCATCGCAATGACCATCTCCGCCAATTCCCGCACCGTGTTCTCCCGGGGATTTCCCAGATTGATCGGTCCGGTCTCATCCGAGCGGAGCATCGCGACCAGACCGCGGACCAGGTCGTCGACGTAGCAGAAGCTGCGGGTTTGGTCGCCGGCGCCGTAGATGCTGATCGGATCGTTGTTCAGGGCCTGGGCGATGAAACTGGTGACGACCCGGCCGTCCTCGGCCCGCATCCGCGTACCGTAGGTGTTGAAGATCCGGACGATTCCGGCGTTCACATGATAGGTGCGGACGTAGGCCATGGTCACCGCCTCGGCGTAGCGCTTCGCCTCGTCATAGACGCTGCGCGGCCCGATCGAGCTGACGTTGCCCAGGTAATCCTCGCGCTGCGGATGGATCAGCGGATCGCCGTAGATTTCGCTCGTCGAGGCCAACAGGAACCGGGCGTCATTCGCCCGTGCCAGTTCGAGGGCGTTCTCCGACCCGCGGCTGCCGACCGCCAAGGTGGCCAGCGGCATCCGGTGGTAGTCAGGAGGCGAGGCGGGGCTGGCCAGGTGCGCGACTGCCTCGACCGGCTCCGACCACGGGATTTCCACCGAGCAGTCAGCTTCGACGAAGGTGAACGTGGGCCGATCCATCAACGAGCTGATGTTGGACAATCGCCCGGTCGAGAGGTTGTCGACACAGACGACGCTGTCGCCGGCGGCGAGCAGAGCGTCACAGAGGTGGGAGCCGAGAAAGCCCGCCCCACCCGTCACTAGAACACGCAACTTGAATCCCCCGATACAAGTTTGATCCCGGGCCCATCGCACGACGGCGTGACCCGTGAAGCGGATCCCCCGAACCGCCACGCCCCAGCCTGCCGCACAGCAACACGATCCGCAATTTGTGGTTGAATTGTTAACCTCATCTTCACACTTCGCCGAGGGAGATCACGCGGCGGGGTCCGAGCCTCAGGTTTCCTGACCCAGAAGAGAATTTCCCGGGCCTTCCGTCATTGCGGCCTCGGATGTCAACGTCGTTTTATTCGCTTAGGACTGAAACTAAGCGCGATAACCGGGTGATAAGTGGCCAGGATCACAGCGTCGCGTCAGGAAACGCAATCACCGAGATGAACCTGATCGGCAATTCGACCAGCGCGGTCGGACCGTGTGCGCCTTCTCCGTCGAACAGCAGTGAGTCGCCAGGCTCCAGGCGGTACGTGGCCCGCCCGTGTCCGTACTCCATCACCCCATCGAGTAGGAAGATCACCTCGGTGCCCGGGTGCTGGAACAGCGGATAGGTCTCGCTCTGCTGATCCAGGGTCACCATCAGCGCTTCGAGGCGCTTGTGCGAACCCCTCAAGGCGCCTAAGGATTCGTAGCGGTGGCCCGCCCTCGAACCGTTGCGGGTGATCGGAGCGCCGGTGCCTGCCGCCACGAAGGCCGCTTCCCGGTCGGTGTCGACGTCGCGGAACAGCGACGTCGCCGGCACGTCCAGGCCGCGAGCCAACTTGGCCACCGTGGCCAGGCTGGGCGAGGTCTGGCAGTTCTCGATCTTGGACAGCATGGCTTTGGAGATCCCGATCCGATCGGCTGCTTCCTGCACCGACAGCGACGCCTGGATGCGCAACGTTCGTACGTTGCGGGCGATCGCCTCTTCCAAACCGTCCGTGGCCAGCGGTTCGTAAGCCTCCCGGTCACGGGTGACGCCGACGGCGTTGCGCAACAGGGGGTTCACCGGCAGCAACGGCTTCACAGCGCGAACCTGCGACGCGGCTCAGCGCCCTCGACCAGGTCAGCGATCAGAGCCCCGGTCAACGGGGCGAACTTTGCGCCATGGCCCGAGCAAGGCGACGCGATCACTACTGGACCGCACCGGTCCAGCACGAAGTCCTCGTCGCGGGTCATGGTGAACAGACAGGACTGCTCGGTCACCGGCTCCGGATCGAGACCGGGCAGCCGACGGCGGACGAAGTCGGTCACCGTCGCCCGCGCCGCCGGGTCGACGACGAAGTCCCGCGCGGACGCGGTGGTGTAGGTGGCGCTGTCGAACTGTGCCACCTTGTAGGCAGGTTCGGGTCCGCCATCGGCACCCGAGGCG
Organism: uncultured Actinomycetota bacterium; assembly: GCA_963711185.1. GTDB lineage: Bacteria > Actinomycetota > Actinomycetes > Propionibacteriales > Propionibacteriaceae > Microlunatus. The sequence goes on from CAVQDD010000019.1 coordinate 296,496, forward strand.
AGTGCGTACAACTGAGCCGGCGCCGGGTCGCCGTCCTTGTGGACAATCGTCGGCCAGCCCGTGACGGTCGTCTCCCCTGGCGCACCCGCCGACGAGTAGGCCCAGGAGGCGGGGCGGAAGTGGAATACCTCCTGCTGCTTCACCGTCAGCTGCGGCGCAGGTCGGTTCAGACCGAGATCGGGCCACAGCTCGGGCAGCCAGGCGCCGACCGCAATCACCGCGGTGCCCGCCGTGACGACCGCACCGTCGATCACCACCTCGACCCCGTCCGGCGTCGTCGGACGGAGGGCGGTCACCGGCGTCTCGTCCCGCACCACCGCCCCGGCGTCGCGTGCCAGCCGCAAGCAGCCGGCCATCGTCGCGAACGGATCGAGGTAACCGGCGTCGGAGTGAAACAGGCTTGGGCCCTCGGTCGTCATCCCCGGCCAACGCCGGGCGATCTGATCCGGCTCGAGCAGCCGGTTCGACACCCCGTGATCATCGAGCAGGCCGGCCATCGCCCCGAGGTCGCGGCCGTCACCGGTGTCCAGGCCCCCGGTCCGTACCCGCACGTGCTGACCCGATTCGGTTTCCAGGCGCCGCCACCAGATTTCGGCCTCGCCGGTGAGGGCGACGTAGAACGGGTCGGCGTAGGCCCGGCGATAGATCCGCGAGGTGCCGTGACTGCTGCCCCGTCGGTGTCCGAGCGAATAGGCCTCCACGACCAGGGTTCGGTGGCCCCGGGCGCTGAGCTGCCAGGCCGCGGCCGCGCCGGCCAGCCCGGCCCCGACCACCACCACGTCGTAGTCGTTCATCGCCCTCCCCTCCATCTGGTTTCCCGTTCAGGAACCGGGGATCCAGGAGGTGCCGGCCAGCGGCACCTTGGCCATCGCGGCCGCCTCGATGCTCAGCGCCACCAGGTCGTCCGGCTCGAGGTGCTGGACGTGGGACTTGCCGCAGGCGCGGGCGATGGTCTGGGCCTCCAACGTCAGCACCCGCAGATAGTTGGCGAGCCGGTGTCCGCCCTCGACCGGATCGAGCCGCTGCTGCAGTTCTTCGTCCTGGGTGGTGATACCGGCCGGATCGCGACCGTCCTGGAAGTCGTCGTAGAAGCCGGCCGACGAACCGAGCGCCTGATAGTCGGCCTCCCAGCGCGGATCGTTGTCCCCGAGGGCGATCAGCGCCGCCGTGCCGATCGAGACCGCGTCCGCACCGAGGGCCAACGCCTTGGCCACGTCCGCTCCGCTGCGGATGCCGCCGGAGACGATCAGCTGCACCTCGCGGTGGACGCCGAGCTCCTGCAACGCCCGGACCGCCTCGGGCAGCGCGGCCAGGGTGGGGACACCGACGTGCTCGATGAACACGTCCTGGGTGGCGGCCGTCCCGCCCTGCATCCCGTCCACCACCACCACATCGGCCCCGGCGTGCACCGCCAGCTTGACGTCGTAGTAGGTCCGGGAGGCGCCGATCTTGACGTAGATCGGCGGCTGCCAGTCGGTGATCTCCCGCAGCTCGGCGATCTTGATCGTGAGATCGTCCGGGCCGGTCCAGTCCGGGTGCCGGCAGGCGCTGCGCTGATCGATCCCTTCCGGCAGTGTCCGCATGCCGGCCACCCGGGGCGTGATCTTCTGGCCGAGCAGCATGCCGCCACCACCCGGCTTGGCGCCCTGGCCGAGCACCACCTCGATGGCATCCGCGCTCCTCAGGTCGTCGGGATTCATCCCGTAGCGCGACGGCAGGTACTGATAGACCAGGTGCCGACTTTGGCTGCGCTCCTCCGGCGTCATCCCGCCGTCGCCGGTCGTGGTCGAGGTTCCGACCTCGCTCGCCCCTCGGCCGAGCGCCTCCTTGGCCCGGCCGGACAGTGCCCCGAAGCTCATCCCGGCGATGGTCACCGGGATGTCGAGATGCAACGGACGGCGGGCGTGCCGGGTGCCGAGCCGCACGTCGGTGTCGCAGCGTTCGCGGTAACCCTCCAACGGGTAGCGCGACATGCTGGCCCCGAGGAAGACCAGATCGTCGAAATGCGGCACCTTGCGTTTGGCGCCCCAGCCGCGAATGTCGTAGACCCCGGTCTCGGCGGCCTGCTGGATGGCGTGGATGGTCGCCCGGTCGAACGTCGCGGACTCGCGCAGACCGCGGCCGGCGGGATCGCCGGATTGGGTGATGCTCATCAGTACTGACTCGTGTTCTCGGAGTGGAAGTGGTAGAGATTTCGAGCCGAACCGTAGCGACGATAGCCGTGGGTGTCGTCGTCGTAGCCGGCTCGGTCGAGCAGCTCGGCCAGCTCGGCGTGGTGTTCAGGCGTCATCGGCTTCTCGACGCAGTCGGCACCCAACGACTCGACCGAACCCCGCAGGTACAGCCGCGCCTCGTAGATCGAATCCCCCAGCGCGGCCCCCGCGTCACCCCGGATCACCATCCGCCCGGCCTGAGCCATGAATGCGCTGAAGTGGCCGACGGTGCCGCCGACGACGATGTCGACCCCTTTCATCGAGATGCCGCACCGGGCGCCCGCGTCGCCGCGGATGAGCAACAACCCCCCGTTCGCGGTGGCGCCGGCCGACTGGGATGCGTTGCCGGCGACCTCGACCCGACCACTCATCATGTTCTCGGCCAGTCCGGTGCCCGCGTTGCCGGTGATCGTGACGCCGGCCCGCTGGTTCATCCCGGCCGCGTAGTAGCCGACGTGGCCGTCGATGCGGACGTCGACGTCCACGTCGAGGCCGGCGGCGACGCTGTGCCGCCCGTCCGGGTGGGCGATGTCGACCCTGGTGCCGGCGGGCCGTTCGCGATCGAGTCGCAGATCGTGCAGGGCCTGGTTGACCTCGCGCAGGCTGGTCGTACGCAAGTCGAACTGGAGGCCGGCGCTCTGGTTGGTGATCATCGCGTCCACGCGTACACCCGCTCGGGCTCGGGCTCCCAGATGCGAGCTTGTTCGACCCCGGGGAGACCGACGAAGGCGCGGTACTCGGAGCCGACGGCGACCCAGTCGTCGGTCTCGGCGATCATCGCCGGCTTGCAGGCGATCGCGTCCCGGACCACGGCGAAGGAGTCCCGGCTGGAGACCAGCAGGGTGTAGAAGCCGTCGAAATCGACGCAGAGCTGCTTCAGGGCGGTCTCCACGTCGTAACCGTCGGCCAAGGCCTGCGCGACGAACCGGGCGCCCACCTCGGTGTCGTTCTCGCTCTCGAACCGCACACCACGGGCCCGGAGCCGGCGGCGGATGGTCGCGTGGTTGGCGAACGATCCGTTGTGCACCAGGCACTGGTCCGGGCCGACAGCGTAGGGGTGACAACCGGCGACGTCGACGGCCGATTCGGTGGCCATCCGGGTGTGCCCGACGCCCTGCCAACCCTGGGCGCCGACCAGACCGAAGTCGGCGGCCAACTGTCGCGGATGACCGACTCCCTTCAACACGGCCACGTCCTCGCCGAACCCGACGACCAACGCCTCGGGGGCCACCGTCCGGACCGCCTCGACCAACGCCGACACGTCGGATTCCGTACTCAGCAACGAGACCTGGCCGGCCCGGGCCACCCTGAGTCCGAACTCAACCAACCGCTGATCGCCGAGATGACCATCGTCGAAGCCGATCACCGAGACGGTCGATCGGCCGGCGGGGCTCCAGGTCGGGTCGCCGTAGATCGCCACCCCGGCCGAGTCGGCGCCGCGCTCGGACATCTCGCACAACATCCCGGTCAGCAGGCGGCCCAACTGACCGAAGAGCCGGGGATCGCGCAAATGCAAACCGATTACGCCACACATCAGAAGGCCTCCAGGTAGTTCTCGATCTCCCACGGACTGACCGTCGCGTGCCAGTCCAGAAACTCTTGCTGCTTGAGATCGGCGAAGTAGTCCGCGACACCGGGACCGGCCGCGTCCAACACGCCGCCCAGCAGTGCGTCGGCTCGAAACGCTTCGACGGCCTGCAGCAGGGTTCGTGGCAGCGGCTCGTCCCGCACCGCTCCGACCTCACCCGGATCCTGGTCGCGCTCGATCCCGTCCAGTCCGGCCGCGACCGCCCCGGCGATGGCCAGGTAGGGGTTGGCCGAGGCGTCGCCGCCGCGCAGTTCGATCCGCTGCCCGTCCGGTACCCGGACGTAGTGGGTGCGATCGTTGCCGCCGTAGCTGATCGCGCCCGGGGACCAACTGGCGCCCGAGGCCGGCGGTGGCGCCCCGGTCCGCTTGTAGCTGTTAACGGTCGGCCCGAGGACGAGCTGCAGGGCCTTGGCGTGCTCGAGCACCCCACCCAGAAAGGAATAGGCGGTACGGGACAGACCGAGCTGCCGCGGGTCGTCGTCGTCGGGGAACACGGCTGACTCCTGACCGTCCGGATCGGTTCGACGCAGGGAGAGGTGCAGGTGCAGCCCGCTGCCGGTGCGGTCGGCGAACGGCTTCGGCATGAAGGTTGCGATCCGGCCCTGCTCGGCGGCGAGCACGGAGAGCAGGTAGCGCAGCGTGATCACCCGGTCGGCGGTGGTCATCGCGTCGGCGTAGGCGAAGTTCTGCTCGAACTGGCCGTTGGCGTCCTCGTGATCGTTGGCGTAGTTCGCCCAGCCGAGCGCGTTCATCGCCGAACTGATCGAGGTGAGGTGGTCATACATCCGGGTCAGGCCGCGGGCGTCGTAACACGGCTGAGCGGCTCGGTCGTCCGGGTCTGCGGTTCCGATCGTTCCGTCGATGCCGCGCTTGAGCAGGAAGTACTCGACCTCGGCACCGACGTAGGGCTTCAGAGACCGCTCGGCCGCCCGCGCCAGCACCGACCGCAGTATCACCCGCGGAGCAAAGGGCCACGGCTCGCCGTTCACCGTCGGATCGCAGTGCACGAGGGCGAGGCCAGGCTTGACGAACGGGATCGGGGTGAACGAAGTCGCGTCCGGGACGGCGATCAGGTCGGGGTCGCTCGGCTGCTGACCGATGGCGCCGACGGCGTAGCCCGCGAACCCCGCCCCGTCCTTGACCAGCGTCGGCACCGCCGAGGCGGGAACCAGCTTGGCGCACGGCTTGCCGCGCAGGTCGACGAACATCGCCAACACGAACGTGGTGCCGCTGGCCTCGACCAGTGCCGCCAGGTCGGGACCGGTGTACACGGATCCGGGCGTTGTCCCGCTCATCGAACTCCTGACCGGCACGGCGCCTGATTCGGCATTGCTGTCTACTGACGGCTGTCTAATGACGGCTGTTTACTGACAGAAGACAGCGTATAGCCTCAGGAACCGCGAGACCACCGGCCAACGACAGCCCGACCCGTCGGCTGCATCAGCGACGGTCAGTTGGCGATTCTGGGGGTGCTCTCCCGGATGATCGTCGATCCGGCGAGTCGCACCCGGACCGACCCACCCGGATCGACGCCGCCCGCGTCGTGGGCATCGTCCAGGGCGAGGGCCACCGCCCGCCGGCCGATGTCCTCCAGCGGCAACGACACCGTGGTCAGCGCCGGGGTGATGTCACGGAGGGCCGGGATGTCGTCGAAGCCGGCCACGGCAAGGTCCTCGGGCAACCGCAGGCCGGCGCTGCGCAGGTAGGCCATCGCTCCGACCGCCATCACGTCGTTGACCGCGAAGAGGAGTTCGATCTGGTCGAGACCGCGTCGCTGGAGTTCACCGGCGGCCACGAACCCACCGTCCCGGGTGAAGTCGCCCGGGATCCGCCAGCGATCGTCGATCGGGCACCCGTGTGCGGCGAAGGCCTCGGCGAAGCCGGCGACCCGGTCTTGCGCGGTGACCAGACCCCGCGGTCCGGTGAGGATCGCTGCTGATCGGTAACCCAGGGCGAGCAGCCGCTCGGCCAGTTCGGCCGCACCCTCGCGGTTCTGGATCTCGACGGTCCGGAACGGCAGCTCGGGCTGAGAGACCATTGCGATCCGACCGCCGCTGCGCTCGAACGCGGTCAGTTCGTGGGCCAACTCGGCGCCGAACCGCTGCGAGACGGGTCGGGACCCGACCAGGACGATGGCCTGGGGGCGCTGCCCGCGCAACACCCGCACCAACTCGGTCTCCCGCTCCGGACGTCGCTCGGTGATGCCGATGGTGACGATGAGTCCGCGCTCGTCCGCGGCCCGGAGCACCCCGGAGGTGATGGTGGAGAAGTAGGCGTCTGAGATGTCCGCGACGACCAGGGCCAGCGTCGAGGTGGCGCCCTTGGCCATGGTCTGGGCGGCCAGGTTGGCCGAATAGTTCAGCGTCCGCGCCGCCGCGAGTACCCGGTCGCGGTTCGCGGGGTTGACGGTGCGCGAACTCCCGTTCAGGGCCCGGGAAGCAGTGGCCAACGACACGCCGGCCGCTTGGGCGACGTCCTCGAGCGTCGCTTCGGTCGGGCTGCGTCCGACGCGCATCGCTGAACTCCGTCCGCCGGTGGAATGCGTGTTCCGCGCATCGTAGCGCAGTCGACACCGCTTCCTCGTTGGTCGTTGACAGGCCACCAGTCGTAGATTTACCGTTATGGAAAGCGCTTCCCGATGCATGGGTGAGATGATGCGCGAAAGAATGTCCAGCTGAGGAGCCCCGATGCCGCAGAGCAGCCGCGTCCTTCGAATCGCCATGCACGGAGCGACCGGCCGGATGGGCTACCGCCAGCACCTGGTCCGGTCGATCCTGCCGATCCGCGACGAGGGCGGGGTGTTGCTGCCGGACGGCGGTCGGATCCCGGTCGAACCCGTTCTCGTCGGTCGTAACGAGAACAAGCTGATCGATCTGGCCCAGCGGCACAAGATCGACAGCTGGAGCACCGACGTCGACGCGGTACTTTCCGACCCCGGCATCGACATCTTCTTCGACGCCGGGATGACCAATCAACGACCCGAGTTGGTCCGCAGGGCGATCGCCGCCGGCAAGCACGTGTTCACCGAGAAACCGACGGCGACCACCTCCGCCGAGGCGATCGAGCTGGCCCGACTGGCCGCCGGTGCCGGGATCACCGCAGGCGTGGTCCACGACAAGCTCTACCTGCCCGGGCTGATCAAGCTGCGCCGACTGGTGGAGGAGGGCTTCTTCGGTCGCATCCTGTCGTTACGTGGTGAGTTCGGCTATTGGGTGTTCGAGGGCGACGGCCAACCGCCGCAACGCCCGTCCTGGAACTACCGGCTGGAGGCCGGCGGCGGGATCACCAGCGACATGTTCTGCCACTGGAACTACGTGCTGGAGAACATCATCGGGACCGTCCGCTCGGTCGACGCGAAGACGGTCACCCACATCCCCACCCGGTGGGACGAGGAGGGTCAGGCCTACGCCGCGACGGCCGACGACGCCGCGTACGGCATCTTCGAGTGCGAGACACCCGCCGGTGATCGGGTGCTGGCCCAGATCAACTCGTCCTGGACGGTCCGGGTGCACCGCGACGAACTGGTCGAGTTCCAGGTCGACGGCACCCACGGCTCGGCGGTGGCCGGGCTCAACCGCTGCGTCGCCCAGCACCGCGCCAACACCCCGCGGCCACTGTGGAACCCCGACCTTCCGGTCACCGAACCGTTCCGCGCGCAGTGGCTGGAGGTGCCTGCGAACGCGATTGTGGAAAACGGTTTCAAGCTCCAGTGGCAGGAATTCCTGACCGACGTGGTCGCCGGACGGCCGCACCGCTACGGCCTGCTGTCGGCCGCCCGCGGGGTCCAACTGGCCGAGCTCGGCCTGCAGTCCTCGGCCGAGCGCAGGACGGTCGACATCCCCGGGATCGCGCTGTGAATCGCGCCGTGAATCGCGCTGGGATCGGCTCCGACATCGTCCTTCGGCTGCCCGGCGTGGACGGCACGCTGGCTCCCTACGCCGTGGCCGAACCGACGGAATGGACCCGCCCCCGTCAGCCGCTGCGGTCCCGGGTCGCCTACGCCGCTGCCCACGTGGTGCCGATGGCGCTGGCCGACAACACGCCCGGCGCTCCGGCGGTGATCAACTGGGACGCCACCCTGGCCACCCGACGCGAGCTGTGGTCCTACGGTCTCGGCGTGGCCGACGCGATGGACACCGCCCAGCGCGGGATGGGCCTGGACTGGCCCGCCACCCAAGAGTTGATCAAGCGCTCGGCGGCGGAGGCCGCCGCGTTCGACGGGCCGATCGGCGCCCGGCTCGCCTGTGGCGCCGGCACCGACCAGCTGGAGCCGAGCGGACTGCCGTCCGGCCCGGCCGGCCGCCGAGCGGTGCTGAACGCCTACCGCGAGCAACTGGAAGTGGTGACCGGATCCGGAGCGACGGTGATCGTCATGGCCTCCCGCGCGCTGGCCGCGATCGCCGACGGCCCGGAGGACTATCTGGAGATCTACAGCCAGTTGTTGACCGACGTGAACCAGCCGGTCATCTTGCACTGGTTGGGATCCATGTTCGACCCGGCCCTCGCCGGCTACTGGGGCAGCGCCGAGGTCGACGAGGCCACCGAGACATTCCTGACCCTGATCCGCGATCACCCCGGCAAGGTCGACGGCGTCAAGGTCTCGCTGCTCGACGCCGGCCACGAAACCCGGCTGCGGTCCGAACTGGCGGGCTTGCCCGGCGGCGTCCGGACCTACACCGGCGACGACTTCAACTATCCCGAGCTGATCGACGGCGACCGCCGACACCACTCCGATGCGCTGCTCGGCATCTTCGCCGCGATCGGGCCGGCCGCCTCGGCCGCCCTGCAGGCCTACGACTGTGGCGATGCCGAGCGGGGGCGCGCGATCCTGGACCGCACCCAGCCGCTCGGACGGCAGATCTTCAGCGCCCCGACGTTCTACTACAAGGTCGGTATCGCTTTCCTGGCGTGGCTTAACGGACAGCAGCCGAACTTCTCCATGGTCGGCGGGCTACAGTCGGGACGTTCGATCGGTCACCTGGCCGAGACCTTCCGGCTGGCCGACCGGGCCGGGCTGCTGCGGGATCCGGAGCTGGCCGCCTACCGGATGCGTCTGCTGCTCGCTGTCCACGGAGTCGAGGAGTGACCACCGGCGCCCTCGACCGCCTGTCCCTGAACACCGCCACCATCAAGGCCGCAGATCTTCCGACGGCCGTCCAGGCCACCGTCCGGGCCGGCCTCGGCTGGATCGGGTTGTGGCGGGACCGGGTGGCCGAGACCGGGCTGGACCGGTCGGCCGCACTGGTCCGCGATGCCGGCCTACGGATCAGTTCGCTCTGCCGTGGCGGCTTCCTGACCGCGGCCGACGACGAAGGTCGGCGGACGGCGATGACCGACAACCGGGCGGCAATCGACGAGGCCGTGACGCTGGGCACCGGGAACCTGATCATGGTCGTCGGCGGTCTGCCGGACGGCGACCGTGACCTGGCTGCGGCCCGGGATCGGGTCGCGACAAGGATCGCCGAGCTGGTGCCGTACGCCCTCGACCACGGTGTGCGGCTGGTGCTGGAGCCGTTGCATCCCATGTACGCCGCGGATCGCGCGGTGCTGTCCACGCTGGCCCAAGCCCTCGACCTGGCCGCCCCGCATCCGGCGGCCGCGGTCGGCGTGGTGGTCGACACCTTCCACGTCTGGTGGGATCCCGCGTTGGCCGAACAGATCGCCCGGGCCGGTCGCGAGAGGCGGATCGCCTCCTACCAGATCTGCGACTTCAACCTGCCGATCGCCGCTGACGCGCTGCTGTCCCGGGGCATGATGGGCGACGGCGTGATCGACTTCGGCCCGGTCAGCCGATCAGTGGCTGCGACCGGTTACGACGGTCCGGTCGAGGTGGAGATCTTCAACGCCGACATCTGGGCCTCCCCCGTCGATGAGGTGCTGGCCACCATGAAGCAGCGCTGGCGTCGGCTCGTGCTGCCCGCGTTGGCGTCGCGATGATCATGATCGCGATGGCCGAGCCGATGCGGTCACGATTCTTCGACGACACCATGCTCGCCGAGCTGGCCGACCTCGGTGAGGTCGTGATCTCACCGACGCCGGACGATCAGCTGAGTCCTGCCGTCCGACCGCTGTTGGCTGAGGCCGACGTGATCATCACCGGCTGGGGCAGCGGCCGGATCGACGCCGACGTGCTGGCCGTCGCCCCTCGACTGCGGGGCGTGGTGCACACCGCCGGTTCCGTCCGCGCCTATCTGAGTGCGGATTGCTACGACCGTGGCGTCGTGGTGTCCTCCCAGGCCCGGGCCAACGCGGTTCCGGTGGCCGACTACACCCTGGCGATGATCCTGCTGACCGCCAAGGGCGTGTTCGCGGCAGAGCACCGCTACCGCGGTGCCCGGTGCAGATTCGACATCCACGCTGCCCTCGCCGGGCGGGGTGGCTACGGACTCCGGATCGGCCTGATCGGGGCGTCGATGGTCGGGCGTCGGGTCCTCGATTTGCTGTCTCCGTTCGACTTCCGGATCGCGCTGGCCGACCCGACCCTCACCGCGGCCGAGGCGACCGAGCTGGGAGCCGAGTTGATGAGTCTGGACGAGTTGATGTCCAGCAGTGAGATCGTGTCCCTGCACGCACCGTGGCTGCCCAGCACCGAAGGCATGATCGGCCCTACCCAACTGGGTCTCCTGCGGGACGGCGCGACCTTCATCAACACCGCACGCGGAGCGCTGGTGGATCAGCTGGCGTTGATCGCCGAACTGCAGACCGGCCGGATCGAGGCCGTCCTGGACGTCACCTGGCCGGAGGTTCCTGAGCCCGGATCACCGCTATGGGAACTGCCCAACCTGACCCTCACCCCGCACATCGCCGGGTCCTCAGGCAACGAACTACGCCGGATGGGCGCCGCGGCCGTCCGGGAGACCGCACGCGTAATAGGCGGCGAGCCGCTGCACCACGGCGTCGACCGCGATCGTTACGACCAGATCGCCTGAGCCCGACCGCCGATCCCGACTTCCGATCCCACAAGGAGATCCGACCCGAACCGATGAGTGTTTCCGAGACGCCGCCCGGCCAGCCGTTCGACCAGCACCCGTTCGACCAGCACCCGTTCGACCAGCAACTGTTCGACCGGCACCCGTTCGACTATTCGCCGTGGGGGTTCTGGCACCGGGCCGACGCCGGGCAACGCGAGCGGCAACTGGACCTGCAGCGACGGGCCTGCGCCGCCCGTCCGGGTTGGTCGTTGGGCGAGCAGTGTTTCATCAGCGAGCTGGCGGCGGTGCAGGCCGAGACGCTGATCATGGGCGATCGCAGCTACGTGGCGGCGAACGCCTATCTGACCGACGCCATCCGGGCGGGTCGGGACTGCACGATCAACGCGTTCAGCGTCGTCCGCGGCAAGGTCGACCTGGGTGACGGCGTCCGGATCGGTGCTCACACGTCGATCCTGGCCTTCAACCACACCATGTCCGACCCGGACGTCGAGGTCTTCCGGCAACCCACCACCAGCCGCGGCATCAGCGTCGGCGACGACGTCTGGATCGGCTCACACGTGGTGATCGTGGACGGGGTCACCGTCGGCGACAAGGCGATGATCGCGGCGGGTGCCGTGGTGACCAAGGACGTCCCGAGCGGTGCCGTGGTCGGCGGCAATCCCGCCCGGCTGCTGCGCTGGCGGGTTCCGCCGTTGAGCGCCTCGAACCGCCCGACCGGCGATCTGGGCGAGCGGTTGACCCGATGGACCGACCGGGCACGCGGCCAACTCCCGGAGATCCTCGAGCGGAGCTGGGCGCCTGATCTGCCGGGCGGACAGTTCGTCGACCGGCCGGGGCATCGTCCCAGCGTTCGGGCCCAGTGCGACGCGATCGAGCTCGCCGAGCTGTGGCTGGGGCAACCGCCCGGCCAGCGGAGTGCCGAGAATCAGCGGGACCGGCTGCGTCGGTGGCAGGACCCGGCGACCGGTCTGGTGCCCGAGCTGGACGAGACCGGCGTACCGCAGTCGCCACCACTGGACTGGCAGAGCGGGGCAGCGACCTATCACGTCCTGTGCGCCGGTTACGCTCTCGACCTGCTGGGCAGCGCATTCGCCGAGCCGATCCGGGCGGTGTCCGACCGCAGCGCCGATGAGCTGGCGGAGGCGCTCGATTCGTTGCCCTGGCGGGAACGGGCCTGGGGCGCCGGCGCCTGGGTCGACATGATCGGCACCGCGTTGCGGTGGAATCTGCCGTACGGCGTGGCCGCTCGCCCCGGGCTCGTGGAGACCCTGTTCGGATGGTTGCAGCTGCACGCCGGCCCGAACACGGGGATGTGGGGTTTCCCGCGACCGGGCGAAGGGATGCTCCAGGTGGTCAACGGTTTCTACCGGGCGAGCCGAGGCACCCTGGCCCAGTTCGCCGTTCCGTTGGCCCGACCGGAGCGGGTGATCGACACCGTCCTCGCCCACACCGCCGATCGCACGCTGTTCGACCCGCACCGGCAGAACGCCTGCAACGTGCTCGACGTGACCCATCCGCTCTGGTTGGCCGGGCGCCAGACCGCCTACCGCGGCTCGGAGATCGAGAGCCTGGCGCGTCGACTGCTCGGCGACGCCGTCGGCCACTGGACCGACGGTGAAGGTTTCGGCTTCCACGCTCCGCAGCCGGGCGGCCGCTCGATGCAGGCGACCGTCCCGGGCCTCCAGGGAACCGAGATGTGGAGCGCCACCATCTGGCTGCTCGCCGATCTCTGTGGGTTGGCCGACGCGCTCGGCTACCGGCCGCGCGGCATCCATCGCCCCGAGCCTGCGCTCAGCCTGCCGATGACGCGCTGACGGGTTGATCCACGATCGCGAGCGGAAGGTGGTCTCGCGTGCCGTCCGGCCAGGCGACCGTCAGTGCATTGCCCACCAGAACAACTGCCGGCAGTTCCGGCGATGCCTCGTCGCGCAACCCGAGGACGACTGCGGCAACGTAGACCTCGCCCGGCACAGCGTCGTCGACCGTCCGCACCCACGGCACTCCTAGCTCCTCGCCGAACGGGTTCGCCGACGGGTGAACGGATTCCCCGGCCTGAAGGTCCCCCAGCAACACCCGGACCTCACTGCGCAGCCGGCTTTCGCCCGTCGGTAGGGCAAACCCGGAGATCACCAGAGCAGCCGGATACGGACCGGCATCAACTAATCGCGCGGCCCGGATCTCGAGGGAGCCGTGCAGGACCGACCAGGTCGCGATCTCGGCACCCGGTTCCAGAGCGCCGTCCGCGCCGTCGAAATACGCACGGTGCCGGCTGGACGCCGTCCGTCCGGGGACTGTTCCACGCTCGATCGGTCGTCGATGCGACCACCGACCGGTCACATCCTGCAAGGCGACCTGGTTGTCGACCGGTGCGTGACTGCCGGTCTCGCCGGTAGCCGACGGGACCGGTCCGGTGGCGCTGGAGTAGCCGTAGCGGCAGTACTGCGGGTCTTCTGGGAAGGGTTCCGGCCCGCAGTGATCCGTTGCGTGGTTGACGATCCGGGCGATGCCGTCACATCCGCCGATCAGCCAACCCGGGGCGGGCGCCGCCCGGACGCCTCACGGTCGGGCACCTCCGCTTCGACGTCGGCCCAGACCGGGTGGGAGGCAGGCAGCACCAGCCCGGCGAAACCGAGATTGGCCCAATAGGGCGATCCCGGTCCCGAATAGCCCTGCCGCATCGGCTCGAAGCGGCCGTGCCAGCCAAGGCTCATCAGATCGCGATCGTGGTAGGCCTGGTGTTCGACGAAGTACTGCAGCGCTCCGCTGCCGAGCCGGCGGACGACTCCAGGGCTCACCGCGTCGACGTCGAAGACCGGACCGGCCCAGAACGCTGCGGTGGTGGCGAACCGGTAGACCAAGGAGCGGCCCTGGAACAGAGGCGCACCGTCGGCGCCGAACAGCCGGGCCCCGACCGGCAGGAACGCGGCCAGCCGCTCGCGGTAGCGATCGAGCAGTCCGGAAGGCGCATCGTCGCCCAGGATCCGGCAGTACCAGAGGGCGAACAGGTGCATGACCCAGGCGTTGTACCAGTCGATGTTGCCCGCCCGACCGCCCGGGCGTCCGTCGCTGTACCAACCGTCGCCGAGATAGCAGTCATCGAGAAACGCCAGGTTCTCCTCGATCTCGGACTGATCGTACGCACCGCCGACCGACCGCAGGAAGGCCTGGGTGACGTTCTGGAACCAGCGCCAGTTGTTGTCGCCGTAGCCGCGCTGCCCGACGGCTTCGCTCAACCAGTCGACGAGCCGCTCCTGCACCGCCGCGTCCAGCTGATCCCAGATCTGCGCGCGGCTCTCGTACAGACCGATGACCAACGCCGCTGCTTCGACCCGGGCCTGGCGGACCTCGCTCATCCGCGGCCACCGGTCAACCGCCGCCGGGTCGGTGCCGGCAGCCAGACCGGCGGCGTAGAAACCGGCGTGATCGGCCCGATCGTCATCGCTGCCGGACAGCAGGAAACCGACGGCCAGGAACGACCGCGCAAACGCCTCCAGACCGTCGCTGGCCGGGCCGGCGTTCGACGTCGGCCCAGGCAACCCGAACCGGGCATGGCCAGGACTCGCCCACGACCGCAGCGCCGCCAGTGACCGATCGGCGACGACCACGTGGTGATCTCGGGTCCAGCCGGTCAGCGGGGATCGCTGATGATCGAGCTCCAGGTCGGAGAGTCGGTCGACCATCCCCGCCGCCCGGTCCGACGGCCGGGTGATCACTTCGGGGTCGCGGCCGACCCGTCCAGCTGCGGCAGGTACTCCTTACGCATCTCGTCTCCGGCAGCCTTGCGCCAGGTGGAGATCAGGCTGTCCAGCTGCGACATCGGCTGTCGTCCCTGGATGATCTCGTTCACCGCGTCGGTGAACTTCTTGTCCGCGGTGGCGTTGTCGGTCGCGGCGGCGTTGGAGAACAGGCCGACCGTCGGATTCTGAATGCCGGTGGGGATCTCCAGGGCCTGATACGCGTGCTGGGTGTTGGCGTCCTGCGGTCGGCCCGGCTGATAGATCGTGAACGGGCTGTCCGCGAGATACCGGATCGGCAGCACGGTGTTGGTGGTGCCGGTCTTGGTCAGCGTGGGGTTGTTCCGGCCGTCGACGGTGTGATCCACACCCTCTTTCCCGTACAACCGATAGAGGTATTCCTTGGTGCCGAAGGGAGCGGCCAGCCAGTTCAGCGTACGCAGCAACAGCTTGGTCCGGTCCTGGTCGTCCTGCTTCTTCAGCATGGTGAAGGAGTAGAGGCCCGAGCCGAGCAGCCAGTGCGCCAGGGCGTCACCACTGCGGTCGTAGACCGGCATCAGGCCGAGCTTGAACTTCGGGTTGGAGGCGTTGTCCAGGATGTACTGAGTCCACCCGGGATACCCGTCGTGGGCGTTGATGGCCACCGTGCCCGCGTTGAACAGCTGCTTGAACGGCAACGCCGGGTTGAACGCGTCCGGGTGCAGCACACCGGCGTCCCAAAACGCCTTCATGTCGGCCACGGTCTGCTTGTACTGTTCGGTTTCGTAGGCGTGGGTGAGCTTGCCGTCGGCGTAGCTCCAGGTGTTCGGCTCACCGTTCAGCCGGGCGAAGAACTGGCGAAGCGACGTCATCAGCCCGAACGCCCACCGCCGCTGTTTCGGGTCGGTCAGCTCCTTGGCGGTGCTGAGCAGTTCGTCATAGCCCTTGGGTGCCGTCGAGAGGTTCTTGGCCTCGAACAGATCCTGGCGGATGAAGTTATAGCTGCCGATCAGGCCACGCGGGATCGGGATGCCGTAGATGCCGCCGTTGAACACGGTGGACTTCCAGCTCTGGGTCGGGAGGTTGGCCAGGTTCGGGTAGTCCTTGACCGCGTCGCCGGCGAGGAACTCGCTCAGGTTGGTGAACCGCTTGTCCAGCAGGGCAGGCAGATCCGCCACCGGTGGCGGTGATCCGTTCGGCGTCTGCATCAGGTCCGGCAGGTCTCCGCCCGCGATGGTGGTGGCGAATTTGGTGGTGTAGTCGGCGTTGCTCACCATCTGCAGCTGCAGGTTCACCCCGAGCCGGTCGTTCAGCCCTTGCCAGTAGGTGTTGCGGTCCGGGCCGGGCGGGACGGCGTAGTAGATGTTGGCCATGCCGGAGATGGTCTGGCCGGTGCCGGGCTTCTCGGACACGACCGAGGGGTTGGTCGTCGGGAAATAGCGGAATGCCGGGTCGACCCCCGCGTCGGTGCCCGGCAAATCCGGTTTGATGCCCTGGTATCGCACATAGGTCGGCAACTGCACCGCGTCGTTGGCGGTCGCCGTGTTCCGGCTGGCGGAGCTGCTGGACGAGCAGCCGGCCAGGCCGCCGGTGCCGGCGAGCAGCGCGCCGCCGCCGACTCCGGCCAGCAGATGACGACGGTTGAAGGTGTATGCGGGCATCGGATCTCCTTTGACGATGGGTGGTGAGACTGAAGTCGAGGGACGCTCAGGTTTAGGCGGGCCTCAGCCCTTGACCGCGCCGATGAGAACGCCTTTGGCGAAGTGGCGCTGGATGAAGGGGTAGACGATGAGGATCGGCACGATGGCGATGACCAGGATCGCCATCTGCAAGGACAATTGCGGTGGCAGCACCTCACTGGCGCCGAGCTGGTCACCACCGATGGTGGTCTGATTCACCACGAAGGTCCGCAGCACCAGCGCCATCGGCCACTTGTCGGTGGACTGGATGTAGAGCAGGGCGTTGAAGAAGGCGTTCCAGTAGGCGACGGCATAGAACAGCCCGATCACCGCGAGCACGGCCTTCGACAGCGGCAGGACGATCCGGAACAGGATGGTGGCGCTCGAGGCGCCGTCGATGGCCGCCGACTCGAACAGTTCCCGGGGGAGCTCCTGAAAGAAGGCCCGCATGACGATGACGTTGAACGCGTTCACCATCACCGGCAGGATCAACGAGGCGTAGCTGTCGATCAGGCCGAACTCTTTGACCACCAGATAGACCGGGATCAGGCCAGGCGTGAACAGGATCGCTCCGAGCACCAGCATCAACATCGGTTTGGCGCCGGCGGCTCGGGGACGCGACAGCCAGTACGCGAGTCCGGCGGTGGTGGCCAACGAAACGACCGTTCCCACGACAGTGATGCCGATCGAGATGAGCATGGCCCTGGTGACCACGCCGCCCGAAAGCACCGAGACGTACGAGCTGAACGTGACCCCCTTGGGCCACATCACCATGCCGCCGCCGGAGGCGTTGATCGTCTTCTGGTCGGCAATCGAGGTGGCGATGATCGACCAGAACGGAACGATGACCAGGGCGATGGAAATCAACAGAGCCAAGAACTTCAACACCTGCACGACCGGATGAGGCCGTTCCATCCAGACCGGACGCTTACGTACTCGGCTCCGCGTCGTGGTGGTGTCGCCGATGGTGGCCTCTTCGAGGCTCGGCTGCGTGCTTGTCGTCATTTCTCGTACACCCCTCGCTCGCCGAACAGGTGAGCCAGCTTGTTGGCCCCGAGCACCAGCAGGACGCCGACCACGCCTTGACCAGTCCGACCGCGGCCGAGGTGCCCCAGTCGCCGCCGAGGATGCCGTTGTTGAACACGTAGGTGTCGAGCACCTCGCTGGCCGGGATGCCCACCGGCCCCTGCTGCAGAATGATCTGCTCGAAGCCGACGGACAGGCTGTTACCCAGCCGTAGGATCAGCAGCAGGATGAAGAGACCCTTGAGGTTCGGCAGGGTGATGTTCCACATCCGCTGCCAAGGCCCGGCGCCGTCGACCGCGGCCGCCTCGTACTGCTCCTGATCGATCTGGGAGAGCGCGGCGAGAAAGATGATCGTCCCCCAGCCGGCGTCCTTCCAGATCGTCTGGCTGGTGAGAAGCGCCTTGAACAGATCGGGTACGCCGATGATGTGCAGGATCGGCAGGTTGTGCTGGACCAGGAAGGTGTTGAGCATGCCGGCGTTGCCGAGCATCTGCTGAAACAGCGAGACGACGATCACCCAGGACAAGAAGTGCGGCAGATAGAGGATCGACTGCAGCACCCGCTTCAGCCGCTCGCCGGCCAGGCTGTTGAGGACCAGAGCGATGACCAGGGGAACCGGGAAGACCAGTACCGTCTGGATCAGGGTCAGGACGATCGTGTTGTAGAGGGCGCTCAGGAAGGCAGGATCGCCGTTCACCAGGAACGAGAAGTTGGAGAGGCCGACCCAGTCGGATTCGCCGATCCCGAGGTAGGGCTGGTAATCCTGGAACGCGATGACGTTGCCGAGCAGCGGCAGGTACTGGAAGGCGATCAGGACGAGAGCCCCCGGCAGGCCGAGTCCGATCAGCAACTTGTCCCGTGACCAGCGGCGGGCTCTTCGGCCACTTTGTGAGGCGCTGGCCGCCTCGGTAGCCGTCGAGACGCCAGGCAAGCGCTTACCGGGTCGAGTGAGTGTCGTATCCCTGTTGCTCAAACCATCACCTGCTCCACTGAAGGTGTGATCCCGCTCGGTGACGGGTCCGACATTGGAAGGGTTGAACGCCATTTCCGGTCGTGCAGTAGACCCGAAGCGGCAAACGCTTTCCAATATGTTGATGGTGCCATCATCCTGAGATCGAGTCAAGCAATGGGCCTAGACCGGTGCTCGCGAGATGATCCGTGTCTGCGCTCGTCGTCACGCGGGGGCCGGTCAGATCTCTACGATGGGTTCGCCACTGTGGCGCTCGTGGACGGAGGAATACTGATGGCGCGGATCTCTCGGCGCGCGGCCATGCTCGGTGTGCTCGGAGCCGGGCTCGCGGGATGCTCGACGGCCAAGACGCCGACCGCTCCTCCGGGTGCGCCGGCCAGCCCGACGCCGACTCCGAGTGCGAACGCAACGCCCAGCGCCACCCCGTCGGTCGACAGCCGTCCGCGCTGGCCCCTGACCGGCGTCCTGCTCAAGAACCCCGGCGATGCTCATCACGCCGCGGTGGCGGTCAAGGTGCCGGACAACCGGGAGGAGCATCCACAGCGCGGGATCGACCAGGCCGACATCGTCTTCGTCGAATTGGAGGGCTACCGCGACAGCCACGGCTACAGCTCGACCCGGCTCGTCCCGGTCTTCCATTCGCAGCTGCCGGACAGGGTCGAGCCGGTTCGGTCGATCCGGCCGGTCGACATCGCACTGCTCAGTCCGATGGACGCGATCATCGGCAACACCGGCGGCGCGGCCGGCGTGATCGCCTACGTGAAGGACAAGAGGGCGCACGTCGAGGGGATGCTCTCCTACGCCAACACCCGCGGCACCGGCTCGTACGGCACTGATGGCTCCCGCGTCTACAGCATCGGCGGCCAGAACTACTACGACCGGGCCACCATCTGCCACCCTAAGGTGCTGGCCCAGCAGATCAAACGTTTCCGCAACGGACCACCCCAGCAGTACTTCCCCTGGGCGTCGACGACGGCCCAGGTCAGCACCACCCGCGGCAAGTCGGGCCGCTCGGTCTCGATTCCCTACAAGGGCGACGGCTACCGGATGAGCTACAGCTACGACACGAAGACCAAGACCTACCTGCGCAGCATGCCCTGGGGTCCGCACCACGCTGCGAACGGCAAACGGGTCGCGCCGGACAACGTGTTGGTGATCAAAGTCCACCAACACTTCGGCAAGGTCTACGGCAAGGGCCACAAGGAGCCGCTCGAGGACACCATCAACACCAAGGGCGTCTTCTTCTACTTCAACCAGGGCAAGTACGTGACCGGTACCTGGGGCAAAGGTCCGGTCGCCGAGCCCTTCCGCTTCACCCTGCCCGACGGTTCACCGTTCGCGATGGCGACGGGTCAGACCTACGTCGAGCTGCCGGACACGCACGCGAAGGTGCAGATCAAGGCCTGACCGGCCGGTCGGCGTGGGCGGGCTCAGAGGATCACTCCACCGGCGCGAGCGGGTGCACCATCACCTCTCCGGTCAGCTTCCCGTCGGCCGCGGCGAAGGCGTCCGCCACCGCCGGCGAGGCGAGATGAGCGTCGAGATCCTCCTGGCTGCGCCACCGCTCGACGGTGACAAACGTGCCCGGCACCGCGGCGGACTCGTACAGGTCGTAGGCCAGGCAGCCCTGCTCAGCGCGGGTCGCCTCGGCAAGCGTCTGCAACGGCCCGCGGAGCTCGCCCACCGCCTCCGGATCGACGGGGATGGTGGCCACGGCATGGAGTTCGCTCATGAGGCCACGATAGGGCCGAACGGCATGCTGACAGTATCGAGCTGGTCGCCGCAAGGATCGGCGCACAGATCGGCCGGAGTTTCGTTCGAAGGAGTGGGCCTAAGTGGACTTGAACCACTGACCTCTGCCTTATCAGACCGACCGGGCGGAAACGTAGCACCGTGGCTCGTGAGCGCACAAAGCTCCATATGCCCTGCTATGGGGCCGTTTCGGTCCTGTCACACGTTCTTCGTTGTCGACGGTCTGTTGCCCTCCTTGAGGACCACGCTGTGTCTTGGTGGTGTCCCGCGCGGCTGCTTGGATTCCAGTCGCGGCTGTTGTAACGGCTCTCGAGGGTAAGTTCAAGGCTCAGATGACACTCCAAGCCGACCGGCTATAGGTCAGATCGGCTCGGTTGTCAGCTCAGGCCGTAGCGCTTCAAAACCTGGATCATCAGACGAAGCCGCTTTACTACTGCCTCGGGCACGGGGTCGGGATTGAAATGCATGATGTCATTCCGTGCCGTACGCAGTTCACTCAGGCTAGCCACAAATACCTGCCGGTCAAGAGACCAGCCGAGTTCCTTCCAGCGATCCGGGTTCTCCAGAACGCGTTCGTAGTCGCCAATGGAAAGCTGGTCGTAACTGTCAAGTTCTCGGTTGTGGTCAGGGTCGCAGAGATCCTGAACTGCCCCAAGTGAGAAGTTTTCCCGTACAATACGTCTGAGCAACTGGTCTAACTCACCAATCAAGAAGAATGGCGTTGCCAGTTGCCCATAGGCGGCCACCACGTCCGCCGTTGTTACGATACCGATGACCACACGCGACTGGTCACGCACCAAAACAAAGTCTTCCTCCTGCAGCGTGGGCAGGACGTCGATAAGCTCAGTGTCGTACGCAAATTCAACAGCTGGGGCGATAGCCGCACTGAATACAGCATCGGGCTGGGCGTGCTGTGCACGCGCGATGGATTGCCACGTGACGGCGCCCTTGATCTCGCGTGCGCTGGTCATTACAGGTAGTTGCGAGTAGTCATCGAGCAGCATCCGCGTAATTGCCTCATCGAACGACGCCTGGGGTTTGACAGATACCACACCGCCCGTCGCCGACGGAAGGTTGCCCAGCGTAATGCCAACCCCGATTAGACTGATACTGTCAAGCGGTTCCGGCGCATCCTGCGACGTGTCTTCGCTTTCCAGGATCGGCTCTGCAGCGATTGATAAGCGAACAGTAGAGTCTAGACCAACTTTAGCAAAGTCTGGAACGCTTTTTAAGCCGTAATTCTCAAGATCTGCATTTATTCGTTCGATAGCTGCAGAATCCCTGCTCATAAGGCCCCAATGTCGCAACAGCTCGCGCACAACGATCTCTGTGTCGAGCCCGGCTGCGGCCTGGGCTTGAGTATCTCTCAAAAAGTCATGACGCAAGGTGACGTCAGTTCCGGCCGTATCGCTATGATCGTGTGCCGCCGCAAGCTCTCGATTCAGCAGCTCTTGCCGAAGGCTGCTTAAGTGGACCCGTGTGTCAGCAACGCGCCACACGTGCCAGCCATCAAATGAGCCTCCGCCAACTACCCTCGACGCAGCTCGGGATGGCGAAGCAAACGACCTCTGATCATCTATCTTAATTTTGCCGTCGGCCGTCACCGTGGCGACGTATCGCTGACCGAGACGGGGCCGCACAAATTCAAGAATCTGATCGGCGAATAGCAACCCAGCTTCGAGTAGGTCGGAAAAAGAACTCGACGTCCATCGAGTAGGTAAGAGTTGCGGCTATTTTCGGGCATGACTGGACTCCGACTTGTGAAAGAGGCGGACTGCAGGTTGCCACCCTAGCCCCAGATCTAGTCACTTGCCGCCTACACGAGAGCGGCACGCTTGTAAAGCCCCTGCACAGCTGGTCCGTCAGTCCGACCATCTAGGCCTTCAGGACCATCGGAGTTTTATTCTGGAGTCTGTAAAGTCCGTTCTGGGCGTGAAGTAGCTGCTGGGGTGGCAAGATCCGTGCATTTCAGAGGAACGTTGCTGCTAGAGACGCGGCGCCAGCTCCACCCCGTTACTATCTTAGGAATACCCAGGGGGCTGTTCACTTCTGTAAATAGCTTACAACACTAAAAACGATTGGTATAATAATTGTTCCCAGTAAAAAGGCAAGAAATCTTGTTCCACTAGATTTCTGACCTTCCGGGAGAATTTCAATAGGTGGTAACAGAACGCGCGCTATTCGACCCTGCCACCCGACTACGGTAGCAACGACTAACGCCACCCCACTGGCTATCACCTCAGGAATCCATAGCGGCATTAGAACATGGCGGAGAACTGCTAAACAGATGGCCCAAATTGCCCAATACAAGATCACGGTCGTGGTCACGGTACCCATTCCGGAGTGAACGAATGACCATTTGGGGCGACCACGGTCGACTTCATCGCTAACCTGAGCAAGCGCCTGCGCCGCCCAACCACGATTTGAACTACGAACAGTAAGCGCTAAGCCTGGCGGCGGAAACTTACTGTTCTGCCGATGCGGGTCAATTACGAACCAAAGCTGGTCTTGGACCACGAGGCTGTTTCCGCGAAGGCTCCACTTGAGGCGGTGATAAGTTCGGAGGTCTAGCTCTTGCTTGACTTCCTGCCACCTTCCGCTCACAACCTCACTCGCAGTCGTAATTTCTGCAATGAGCTCGTAGGCGTTCTTAATGTCCGTGGTGCGTGTGTGAAATCGCCTTAGCTGGTGATTGAGCTCATATTTATCTTGATCCTCAGGCCTAACCCTCTCTCGTGCTCAGCCAGTTCTTCGTCGCAACGTTCTCCGGCCAAACGGTCTAGCAGTGATGCGATACGGTCAGCCTCGGTGAGGGTACCGACCGAGGTCTGCCATTGTCTACTTTGGGTGGTCATTCGGTCGAGACTCATGAGTAAGCTCCGCAACTAGATCGCTCACTAGACGTACCTATGATTTGCTAACAAGGCTGATGCTACAAGCCTGATCACTGGATTGAGGCGGCAAGCTCAGATCCTTGATCACCAGTTTCAGAGAGACGTATCAACCGACCTTGCGCAGGTGGGCTCGACTGCCTACGGCCAAAGATTCGGTACCACCGCGGGGGGCGGGTCGGAATGTCGTGCGGCGGGGCCCCGGGGTGGCGAGCGCAGCGAGCCGGGGCCTTGGGGTGAGGTACGACATACCGACCCGCCCACGGCGAGCGCAGCGAGCCGGCTTGAACGAGTAAGGAAAGTACTCACGACATCGGCTCGATGCCAGTCGGCGCCGCCCGGTGTGTCGCTCTGCATGTGGGCGTGTACCCGTCGGCGTAGCCTCAAATGATGAACGAGTCGCTGAGTACCTGGGCGCGGACGACCGCGCAGGGTTACCTCGAGCCGTTGGGTCGGCGGTGGGCTCACGTGCGGGCCGTAGGCAAGTTAGCTGAGCGGATCGCCCCGGCTTTTGGAGCTGGCGGTGAAACACTCGTAGCGGCTGCGTATCTGCATGATGTCGGCTATGCCTCGGAGCTTGCGGCTACTGGATTCCATCCGCTGGACGGTGGTCGCTTCCTGCGAGCTCAGGGGCGCGAGCAGCTGGCGCGGCTCGTTGCACATCACTCAGGTGGGACGGCTTGAGGCCCAGCTGCGTGGCATCGACGGCTACTGCGTGGAGTTTCCGTTTGCTGATAGCCCACTGGATCACGCATTGACTTATTGCGACCTGACAACCGGTCCGGACGGCTCGCCGGTGTCCCTGGCCTGGCGGGTGCAGGAGATCAGCGACCGACATGGATCGGAGTCGACTGTGGCGAGGGCGATCAGGTCGGGTATGTCCGAGCTCGAGCGAGCCTGCCGGCTGACCGAGGAGCTTGTCGCGGACCTCGATCAGCGGATGGCTGGTTCTGCTGCCTTGAGGTAATCAATGATCCGCGCTCGGATCGGTTGAACCATCGACAGCCCCTCTATCTCGGGGGGCCTAAAGAACTGAACCTCGTGGGACTCTTCGCTGGCAGCAAGTGAGCCACCGATAGGCCAGGCCTGACGCGGGAGAACGTCGACGTTCTGCGGTCGCGGATCCGGGTGGTGTCGACGGCGGTGGAGGTTCGCGGCTACGTGACGCTGGGGAACGAGCCGAAGACTCGCCGGTCGAAGCGGACGGTTCCGGTGGCGCGGTCGATGATGCGCGAGCTGGAGCGGCACCTGGCCGAGTTCGTGGAGCCGGCTGCCGACGCTCTGGTGTTCACAGCTCCGGAGGGTGGCCCGCTGCGCCGGTCGTTATTCGCCCGTCGGGCGTGGGAGCCGGCGGTGAAGAGTGCCGGTCTGCCGCCGATCACCTTTCACGGGCTGCGACACAGCTTCGTCGCGATCTTGGTGGCGGCCGGCTGCAACGTCCGGGAGGTCTCGGAGTGGGCGGGGCACAACAATGTGGCATTCACATTGACCCGGTACGGCGGCCTGTTCGAGGACGGCTCAGACGAGGCAGTCGACCGGCTGGATGCGCTGCTGGGCAACGTCGGTCAGCCGGGCGGTTTGGTGCTGCCGCTGGCGAGGCGTAAGTCCTGATGTGTCCTCGGTGTGTCCCTGGGCCGTTCACGCCATCTGGACTCACTGTGCAAGACGAGCGTTAGGGCTGGTCAGAACAGGTTTGGAAGGGTGGGCCTAAGTGGACTTGAACCACTGACCTCTGCCTTATCAGGGCAGCGCTCTAACCGACTGAGCTATAGGCCCGGGTGACGCTGACGCTTCCGCGCCGACGGGCAACGTTAGCCGATCGGCGCGTGCGCCTCAAATCGCTTCTGCTCAGTCCTCGGCGAGGGTGACCTCGAGACCGCCGAGCATGGTGGCGGCCAGGTTGTAGAGGAAGGACAGCCAAAGTGGCCAGGGCGGTGAAGATCAGGACGTCGATGACGGCCACGAGGGCGGTCACGCCCATCACCTTCTGGGTGTTGACGTACTCCTCGATCCGGAACGGGGTGGTGTCGCCCGGCGTGGACACGACGCTGCTGACGATGTCGTTGATCGAGCTGAACAGACCCGGACGAGCCGATCACGGTCCAGATCACGTAGACCGCGACGACCAGCACGATGCCGGCGGCGATCGAGAACAGGAAGGCGGTCTTCATCACCGACCACGGGTCGATCCGGGACAGCCGTAGCCGGGCCTTGCGGGTCCGGCGCGGCGGCGCCGATCTTCGGCTTCGGCGTCCGCTCGTCTCAACCCTCTCCGCATGCTGCTGGCCTGCGTGGTTGCCTGCGTGTCGCTGCCAGCTCGGTGCCGACCACATCCGCCGCAGCGGCCGCCGGGGTCGGCCGGAACAGCTGATCCAGCCGGGGCCGGCTCGGGAACGTCTCGGTGCCCGGCTCCATCCGCTTGGCCTGACGGTCGACGCTCCGTCCGTCGCCTCGGCGCCGGTCACCTTGCGCTTACCCGCCAGCGAGCCGGAGAGGCCGGTCCAGCGGTCGCGCCAGACTCTTGGCGGCCGCCTTCGTCGCCTGATCGCCGGAGACGTCATCGGAAGGGCTGTCCGCCGAGCCGGTGGAGCATCGTCGTCGGTGGCAGGGGTCCGCCTCGCCGCCGGCGTTCGCCGCGCCGCTCGTCTGCGCGCCGTTCGCGGCGTCGCCGTTCGGGTGGTTGATCCGGGTCGACCGACTGGCCGCGGCGTTGTTCACGGTCGCGTAGAAGTCGTCGCACCGGCCCGCCCCGTCGGCCGCCGGCCGCCGGCTGAGCGTCCGGCGCTGAATCGAGGTGACTCGTCGGGCCGATCGGGTGCCTGAGTGCCCCGGCTGGCTTCACTCACTGTCATCCTCCTCGACGCGTGTCACCGTCCGCTCCGGCTCCGGCTCCGACGACCGGCCTGTCGAGTCGGCGTCCGTCGGCTCACCTCGGTCACTGCCTGGTCAGTCGTCCCTGCGTCCTGGGCCGGACCCATCTGCCGACACGGCCTCGTCGAGTTCGATCGGCCACCGCAGCGTCGCTTCCGGGTTCAACGCGATCACCACGACGCTGTCGCCGTCCTTGACCCCGACGAACTTCACCCCCATGGTGTCACGACCCTTGACCGGAACCTCCGCAACCGCGCTGCGGGTGATCTGACCACTGGCCTTGATGGCGATGACTTCGTCATTCTCGGCCACCACCAGCCCCCCGACCAAAGAGCCACGCTCGGAGTTGCAGCCGCATCGCCTTGATGCCGAGCCCGCCACGACCCTGCTGGCGGTACTCCGAGACCCGCGTCCGCTTGGCGAAGCCGCCGTCGGTGACCGTGAAGACGAAGCGGTCATCCTCTTCCATCTCGGTTGGAGATCACACTGAGCGACAACAGCTCGTCGCCGTCGCGGAACTTCATCCCGGCCACCCCGGACGTCGCCCGGCCCATCGGCCGCAGCTGGGAGTCGTCGGCGGCGAACCGGATCGCCTGACCCTTGGTCGAGATCAGCAGCACGTCGTCCTCGGCCCGGCACAGCTCGGCGCCGATCAGCTCGTCGTCGTCCTCACGGAAGTTGACCGCGATGATGCCGGCCTGGCGCGGCGAGTCGTACAGACTCAGCGTCGGACTTCTTGACCAGCCCGTTCTTGGTCGCCAGCAGCAGGTACGGGAAGGCCGCATAGTCGCGTACCGCCAGCACCTGGGCGATCTCTTCGTCGGGCAGGAACGACAACAGACCCGCCACGTGGCTGCCGCGAGCCTCCCGGTTGGCCTCGGGCAGCATCCAGGCCTTCGCCCGATAGACCCGGCCCTTGTTGGTGAAGAACAGGATCCAGTGATGGTTGGTGGTGGCGAACAGGTGCACCACCTCGTCGTCGGCTTTCAACGCCGCACCCCGGACGCCCTTGCCGCCACGCTTCTGCACCCGGTAGAGCTCGGTGTTGGTCCGCTTGGCGTACCCACCGCGGGTGATGGTGACCACTACGTCCCGGTCCGGGATCAGGTCCTCGGCACCCAGGTCGCCGTCGGCGGCGATGATCCGGGTCCGCCGCTCGTCGCCGTACTTGTCGACGATCTCGGCCAGCTCGTCGCTGATGATGGTCCGCTGCCGGTCGGGCTTGGCCAGGATGTCTTCGAAGTCGGCGATCAGCCGCTCGTACTCGGCCAGCGCGTCGAGGATTCGCTGCCGTTCCAAGGCGGCCAACCGGCGCAGCTGCATGATCGAGGATGGCCCCGGCCTGCACCTCGTCGATCTCGAGCAGCTCCATCAGGCCGGTCCGGGCCTCGTCGGTGCTGGGGCTGCGCCGGATCAGCGCGATCACCTCGTCGAGGGCGTCCAGGGCCTTGGCTAACCGCGGTAGATGTGGGCTTCACGCTCGGCCTTGGCCAGCCGGAACTCGGTCCGACGCCGGATGACGTTGCGCTGGTGCTCGACCCAGTAGGAGATGAACTGGTCCAGCCGCAACGTCCGCGGCACGTCGTCGACCAGGGCCAGCATGTTGCAGCCGAACGTGTCCTGCAGCTGGGTGTGCTTGTAGAGGTTGTTCAGCACCACCCGAGGCTGGGCGTCGCGCTTGAGCACGATCACCAGCTGCTGCCCGGTCCGGGCCGAGGTGTTGTCGCGGATGTCGGAGATGCCGTTCAGCTTGCCGGCGTTGACCAGCTCGGCGATCTTCAGCGCCAGGTTGTCCGGGTTGACCATGTACGGCAACTCGGTGACGACCAGGTTGGTCCGGCCGGACTTGTCCTCGTCGATGTCGACCACGGCCCGCATGGTGACCGAGCCGCGACCGGTGCGGTAGGCGTCCTCGATCCCCTGCCGGCCGACGATCAGCGCACCATTCGGGAAATCGGGGCCCTGCACCCGCTCCATCGCCGCGGCCAGCAGCTCTTCGGCGCTGGCTTCGGGATTCTCCAGCGACCACTGCACCGCCGAGGCGACCTCGCGCAGGTTGTGGGTCGGGATGTTGGTGGCCATCCCGACCGCGATGCCGGTCGAGCCGTTGACCAACAGGTTCGGGAACCGGGCCGGCAGGACCACCGGCTCCTGGGTCTTGCCGTCGTAGTTGGCCTTGAAGTCGACGGTGCTCTCGTTGATGTCGCGGACCATCTCCATGGCCAGCGGCGCCATCTTGCACTCGGTGTAGCGCATCGCCGCGGCCGGATCGTTGCCCGGCGAGCCGAAGTTGCCCTGCCCGTTGACCAGCGGCGCCCGCATCACCCACGGCTGCGCCAGCCGGACGAGGGTGTCATAGATCGCCGAATCACCGTGCGGGTGGTACTGCCCCATCACCTCGCCGACGATCCGCGCGCACTTGTTCCAGCCGCGGTCAGGCCGATAGCCGCCGTCGTACATCCCGTAGAGGATCCGCCGGTGCACCGGCTTCAACCCGTCGTTCACGTCCGGCAGCGCCCGCCCGACGATCACGCTCATCGCGTAGTCGAGATAGGACTTCTGGATCTCGTCCTGCAGATCGACCGGCAGGTTCCGGCTGACAGGGATCTCTGGCGTCTCAGTCATTGAATCTTTCCTTACTGGCCCGGCAATGAGTGGCATCGCCGCTTGTTCGGGTGGCGTCGGGGTTCCGGGTTGCCTCGCCGGGACGTGGACGGGCCTGGCGGGAGCACGGAGCCTGCGGAGTGCGGATGGTTGTCCCAACAGGCAACCCGGAACACCGACGAGACACCCGAACCACCATCTCAGATATCCAGGAAGCGCACGTCTTTGGCGTTGCGTTGGATGAAGTTGCGGCGTTGTTCGACGTCTTCGCCCATCAGGATG
The DNA here is from genome assembly GCA_963711185.1 of uncultured Actinomycetota bacterium. Lineage (GTDB taxonomy): Bacteria > Actinomycetota > Actinomycetes > Propionibacteriales > Propionibacteriaceae > Microlunatus. The sequence continues at coordinate 325,017 of CAVQDD010000019.1, forward strand.
GAGAACATCTCGTCGGCGCGGGCAGCGTCCTCGAGGGTGACCTGCAGCAGGATCCGCTGGTCCGGGATCCATCGTGGTGTCCCACAACTGGTCCGGGTTCATCTCGCCCAGACCCTTGTAGCGCTGGATCGCGTTCTCCCTGGGCAGTCGTTTGCCGTCCTCTGCCCCGGCCCGCAACAGCGCGTCCCGTTCGGCGTCGGTGTAGGCCAGCTCGGCGGCCCCGTTGCTCCAGTTGATCTTGAACAGCGGCGGCTGGGCCAGATAGACCTTGCCGCCCTCGATCAGCGGCCGCATGAAGCGGAACATCAACGTCAGCAGCAACGTCCGGATGTGCGCGCCGTCGACGTCGGCGTCGGCCATCAGGACGATCTTGTGATAGCGCAGCTTCTCGGCGTCGAAGTCGTCGTGCACCCCGGTGCCCAGCGCGGAGATGATCGCCTGCACCTCGTTGTTCTGCATGATCTTGTCGATCCGGGCCTTCTCGACGTTCAGGATCTTGCCCCGGATCGGCAGGATGGCCTGGATCCGCGGATCGCGGCCGCCCTTGGCCGAGCCGCCCGCCGAGTCACCCTCGACGATGAAGACCTCGCACTCTTCGGGGTTGGTCGACTGGCAGTCGCTCAGCTTGCCTGGCAGTCCGCTGCGGCCGAGCAGGCCCTTGCGGTCGCGCGCGGCGTCACGGGCTTTGCGGGCCGCGATCCGGGCGATCGCGGCAGCCTGGCCCTTGCGGACGATCTGGCGACCCTCGGCCGGATTCTGCTCGAACCAGTCGCCCAGCTTGTCGTTGGTGACCTGCTGGACGAACGACTTCGCCTCGGTGTTGCCGAGCTTGGTCTTGGTCTGGCCCTCGAACTGCGGCTCTTCGAGCTTGATCGAGATGATCGCGGTCAAGACCCTCGCGGATGTCGTCACCGGTGAGTCGGTCGTCGCTTCTTCTTGCACCATCCCCCACGCCTCGGCCCACTTGTTCACCGTGTAGGTCAGCGCGGCCCGGAAGCCCTCTTCGTGGGTGCCGCCCTCGTGGGTGTTGATGGTGTTGGCGAAGGTGTGCACCGACTCGTTGTAGGAGGTGTTCCACTGCATCGCCAGCTCGAGGCCCGAGTCCGAGCTCGGGCCGTTCGGCGTCGACGGCGATCACCGTCGGGTGAATCGGCTCTTTGTTCTTGGTCAGATATTTCACGTAGTCGATCAGGCCGTCGTCGTAGCGGAAGGTGTCGCGGTGCAGCTCGACCGTCCTCGTCCACCCGGTCGGTCCGCTCGTCGGCGATCGAGATGGTCAGGCCCTTGTTCAGGAAGGCGTACTCCCGGAACCGGGTGGCCAGAGTGTCGTAGGAGTAGGTGGTGGTCTCGAAGATCTCCGAGCTGGCGTAGAAGGTGACCGTGGTGCCGGTCTCGTTACTCTCTCGCGGCGCTCGATGTCGGCCACCGGATCACCGAGGGTGAAGTCCTGGGTCCAGCGATAGCCGTCCCGCAGGATGTCGATGTTCAGCCGCGCAGGAAGTGCGTTGACCACCGAGACGCCGACCCCGTGCAGACCGCCGGAGACCTTGTAGCCGCCGCCGCCGAACTTGCCGCCGGCGTGTAGCACGGTCAGCGCCAGCGTCGCCGCCGAGATCTTCTCGGTCGGGTGCTCCTTGACCGGGATCCCACGGCCGTTGTCGATGACCTGGATGCCGTCGTCGGGCAGCAACCGGATCAGGATCGTGTCGCAGTAGCCGGCCAGCGCCTCGTCCACCGCGTTGTCGACCACCTCGGTCACCAGGTGGTGCAGGCCGCGCTCGCCGGTCGAGCCGATGTACATGCCGGGACGCTTGCGGACCGCCTCCAGACCCTCGAGGACGGTGATCGACTCGGAGTCATAGATCGCCTCCGGCTGCGGCGGGACCGTCGGGCAGGGTGCTCTCCAACCCGTCGAGAGCGTCGAACGACTCGTCCGGGGAGCTGTCTTGCGGGGAATCACCGGTAGGGGAACCTGCGGTCAGGGAATCACCGCTGGATTCGTCGGGCTGGTCGGGGTCGACGGGGGGCAGGCTGGGAATGTCGGTCACCGAGTCCGGGGCTCCTTCACACGTGCGCCGCCCTCAGGATCCCAACCCGTAGGTGTTCTGGGACCGCGGTCGGGCGGCACGAATCTGGTCAGACGCAAATCCGATCGGGTCCACCTGGCGAGTTAACGCCGACCGCCGGGCAGAACGAACACCACCTGAACAGCATTCGACGTGGTTCGATCGAACGACGTCAGCTTACCCTGTCAGAGCGACAATCCGGACACCGAGAGGCCCGTTGTCCACAGCCAGATGGCACTGATTGCCCGCTGAAGCCACCGCCACCCGCATATCAGGGGATCGGACGTGGTCCGGTATGCACTCAGGGCGGTACGGGCCGTTCTCGGGCCTTCTGGAGCTGGTCACGACCGCCGATCTGGACCGTCTCAGGGATTAGAATCCTGCTCGTGTCCAGCCCGTCGAGCGAGCCGCCGCAACTCTGGCGCTCGTCCGCGGCGGTCGAACCGCAGTGGTCACCGCCTACGACGACAACCTCGCTCGGCCGTCGGCCTGATCGGAGTGGGAAGCGCCGGTGGTGGCTCTGGCTGAGTCCGGTGGTCGCTCTGGTGGTGCTGATCGCGGTGGTGACCGCACTCGGCGGCTTCCATCAACGGACCGACCGGCTGACCAGGATCGCCGTCGGCGCAACGATGAGCACCGGGCCGTTCGACTACACCTTCACCCGGGCCACCGCCCAACGACGCGACGACCTGGGCACGACGATCTTCCAGGTCGAGGTCTACGGCACCGCGCAGAACACCACGAAACAGGGTCGGGGCCCGTCGACCAACCAGTTCGCGGCCCGAGACGTCGTCGACCGGCAGGTGGTGGACGCCAACGCGACCCACATCGGGACGAGCACCGATTACACCGTCGGGCTGTCACTGAATCCGGGACTGCCCCCGACGCCGTTCCGAGTCGAGTTCCAGTTCCCGGCGAGTTGGCACCCCTCGGACACCCTGCGATTGGGGACGTCGGCGATGACGGAGGAGAAGCTGTTCCTCGGCCAGGACCAACCCAACTGGCAGAACGGCGACATGTACTTCCAGGTCTATCTGCCGATGCAGATTCTGGCCCCGGAGAAGAGCTGAGGCACTCGCTGCCCGGTCCGGACTGGCCTGGTCTGGACTGGTCTGGACTGGCCTGGTCTGGGACTGGCTCAGGCCGGGCTGATCACCTGGCTGGGGGCGGCGCTCAGGTGGTTGACCAGCACCAGCCCGCGTAACCGATCGGCGTATCCGCTGGGAATCTCGTAGATGCCCTCGAAGGTGTAGGGAACCCCGGGTCGCACGTCCTCGCTGTCGCAGTAGCCGGGCACTTTCCGGGACGGGCCATCAAGGGTGGTGCCCCAGAGTCGACCGCCGGGTCCGAGCAGCGAGAGGTCACAGCCGATCACGTCCTCCGGGTGATCGATGGTCACCTGCAGTGTGGCCACCACCCAGACCGTGCCGGCCGGCGCAGGCTCGGGATCTTCGCCGTCGCCGGCCGCGACCTCGCTACTGGTGAGCGAGAGCACCCGATAGTGCTCGACCCCGGAGGTGCCGGTCGCGCCCGGAGCGAGTTGGCGGTAGCGGGGGTAGGTGTGGCTGCCGGAGAACACCGTCCACAGGCTGAGGTAGGTGCAGACGAGCAGGAACGCGAGAGCGGTGATCAGCCAGGCACGACGTCGCTCGGAGCGGGTGAACCGGAGCCATGCACGCGCGTGCCATGCACCTACGGACCGGGGCCCGCGGGCTGATAAGGCCCGGTTGGGGCGGCCGGGGCGGGTCACGGCAGCGCCTTCGTGCTCGGCTCCTCGATGTCGACCGTTTGAGGTTGCATCGACGCCCAGCGCGCCTGGTTGGTCGTAGTGACTCCCAGGTCGACGACCGCGCGGGCGGGAACGCCGCGGATGATCTCGCCCTCGGTGACCTGCAGCCGAAGTCCGGCAAGGTGGTCGGGATCGACTTCGAACGCCCAGTCGCAGGTGCTCACGAAGCCGGCCTCGGCCGCCAGGGGCTGCACGGTGTAGTCGGAGTAGGTGCGACCACCGCCGACCACGGTGGGATCGCGCAGCGTCAGCTTGGCGCCGGGGGCAGCCAGTCGGGCGGTGACGACGATGAACAGGCCAGGAGTCTGCGCGCTGTCGCCCCCGACGGTGATCTTCGAACCGGCCTGGACGTGGGTGACGGTCAGCTCGGCTCCGTCGATCTCCACCGGGCGGCCGGGCACCGTGACGTAGTCGACCCCGCTGGTGTCCGGCTCACTGAGCTTGAGCCCGGCCGCCGCGACGAGGATGCAGGCCAGAGCGAGCAGAGCCGCCACGACCCGGGAACGCCTACCGGTCATCGCGCACTCTGAGCCGACGCGACGGCGGCCGCCGCCAGTGCCGTCCGTTCGCCGGTCGGGTGCAGGGTGCCCTGCCGTTCGGCACGGGACCGGAAGATCTCCAGGGCGCGCTGCAGGGCCACGGCCAGCAGACAGATTCGCCATGGTTCCACCGGGAGGTCTTCGAGCAGTTCGACGGCCGGTCCGAAGGTGAACCAGAACGCGGCGCTGTGACCGCCGACCATCCGCAGCAACGCCAGGTGCCAGTAATTCGAGGCGATCTCGAGCAGGTTGTAGACCAGGACGTAGGCGCCGAGGAAGACCAGCCCGGCCCGGAGGATCAGCCGCAGCGAGTGCAGGGTCGGCAGGTACTTGTCGTCGATGTCGCCGAGGAAGGCCTCCTTGAGCTCCGCGCCGACGAAGGCGACTCGGCCGTCGGGCCGGAACTCGCGCCGCGGCCGGTCGCTGCGCCGCTCGATCCGGCGCCGGACGACCCGGACCCGGCTGGCGAGCGGCTTGCCGTTGCGCCACAGCTCGGCGACCGAGATGACGTTCGAGCCGTAGATCAGGGCGGCGACGGCCAACCAGATGATCGGCTGGCTGACCACCTCGGTCAGCACCGGCCAGAAACCATCCCGGATCGCCTCGGCCGCAGTGATCACGAAACCGGGCAGCAGGTCGGTCAGCGCAGTCCCTACCGCTCGTAGTGCGTCGCCGATCCGGTCGAGCCAGGACACGAAGACCCGATTGCCCAGCCAGTCGAAGACCCGCTGGACCGCGCCACCCCCGGCGATCAGCGCGGAGAGGACGAAGAAGCCCTCGATCAGGGCGACCACGAACCCGAGCGGACGCCAGCCGGTCTCTTCGTGGATCTTGTCGACCAGCCGCCGGACCACGTAGGCCCCGACGACCACGGCCGTCACGGTCAGGTAGTGCCGCGGACTGCCGGCGTCGAGATTGAGCCGGCTGGTGATGTCGCCCTCGCTGAGGACGCCGCCGCTCTGGAACTTGGACTGGACCTGCAGATCGCCGGCCGCTTCCTGGATCTGACCGAAAGCGGTATAGATACCGAGAAACGGCAACAGGGTGATGGCCAGCAGTGCCGAGACACTCGACTCACGTCCGTCGTCTTCGTATTCGTCCTCGGGAATGAGTTGCCTCACCCGGAGTTCAGCTCCGGCCAACCGCAGGATCAACACGACTGCGGCCAGTTTGAAGATGAACCCGGCCGAGAAGACGCCCAAGGCCAGCCACGGGCTCACCGATGCGGCCAGGATGGCCAACTTCAGGGTGAGCTGGTAGCCCAGCCAACCCAGCAGATAGACGGTCAAGATCTTGGGCAGCAGCCGCCACCACACCTTGGTGGTGTTGATGATCAGGATCGCCAGGTCGGTACCCAGCATGGTCAGCGGCAGCATTGCCCGAGATCCTACGGCCTGGGACGGTCCAGCCAGGCGCTTTCGAGCTGGTCAAAGGGCTGATCGATAGTGCTCACTCCCAAGGCCGCGAGTCCGGTGGCCGGTCCGCTTCGGCTGGCGGTGCGGCCCAGGGCGAGACCTGCGGGTCGAGGTCCGGCGGGGGCTGGTCGACCGGTGCCGACGAGCCGGGTGGGAAGTAGCTGAACTGGCTGTAGGGCTGGGCTGCAACGGGATCAGAAGGACCGGGACCGTACGCGCCGAGACCGTAGGCGCCCGAACCGTAGGCGCCCGAACCGTACGCGCCGGGACCGTGAAGTCCTGGTCCCCAATAGTGGGAGCCGAACGGTGGGTGGAGGTCGAACCGCGCACCGGCCGGTTTGCTGCCCACCAGCGCCATGAAGAACATGATGGCCGTCCCGACGTAGGGCACGAGATAGAGCAACGCCAGCAGGCCACTCAGGTCGGCGTCGTGCAGCCGCCGGACGGTCACGGCCAGGAACGGCACAGCGGTGGCGAGAAGCACGAGGACGATCGTGACCGGAACCATCGCGATCACGCCGTCGTCGTTGGCGTTGCCCAGCGTCGCCTCGATGATGAGGAGTTCGAGTAAGCCGGGGACGGCGACGATAAGAAACGTTCCGAGCCTGGCCCACCAGTACTCACTGCGGCTCGCCCGCCCGCTGAAGGTCACGTACTTCCGGAAGAACCGACTCATCGCCTGAAACGGGTCGGCGCCGTACAACGGCTGGTCCAGGGCAGGCTGGGCGTCCGGGTATACCGAGTCGGGCGGGGGCTGGCGGTTCCAGTTGGGGTAGCTCATGACGCGCTTTCTCACTCGGCAGTCGTGCGATCCAGCACCACCCTAAAGGCCCCGAGCCCGTCCGTTGGCCGGTTATCCACAGCCAACTCAGCCGTAGGTGTCACGCGGTCCGCGGCCGTCCCGAACCGAACGCCGGCCGTGTTTCCAGGAGGGCACATCCGGTCCGAGGATGGTCACCCGGGTCACCGTTCCGTCGCCGAGTTGTTCGTTGAGCTTGGCCACGATCCGGGGCGCCAGCAGCCGGAGTTGGGTGGCCCAGGCGGTCGATTCGGCCCGCACGGTGAGCACGGTGTCGCGGTAGCCGACCGGCGTGCTGTGCGCCGCGTTGTCCGGGCCGACCAGGCTCGGCCACTTGCCCAGCACCAGGTGGACGCTGACCTCCCGCGACCAGCCCTGGGACTCCACCAGCCGATCCATCGCGCTGGTCAGCAGCTGCGGGTCGCGATCGTCGGGGTGGGCGCCGGCCGAGCGGGGGTCCACCGGGCGGACCCGGCGCGTCGGACGCCGACGCCGACCGCGCTGCTGACTGATCACGTTGGCGACGCGACGCGCCAACTCCAGACCGGTGGGATCGTGAGCGGGGCCGTACTCGCGCTCCGAGCCGAGCTCCGGTTCGTGATCCGGTTCGTGATCCGGTTCGTGATCCGGTTGGTGATCCGAATCGTGGGTCAGGTTCGAGCCCGACCCGTCGTCCGCAGCGTCACGACGGTCTCTGGACGGATCGTCTTCAGGCATCGGCGGTCACCTCGACAGCGACATCAGCAGCGACTCCAGCAGCGACTCCAGCAGCGACATCGGAGGCAGCTTCGGAGGGGACGGCCTCGACCTGACCCGAGGTGACCCGATACCGGCGGCCGGCCAGCACCGGCGGGACGTCGTCCTCGACCGCGGCGGTGACCAGCAACTGTTCCGCGCCGAGCACCCCTTCGGCCAGCCGCTCACGGCGGGTGGTGTCCAGCTCGGCGAACACGTCGTCGAGCACCAGCACCGGCTCGACCCCGTCGGTGCGCAACAACTGGAAGCTGCCGAGCCGCAGCGCCAGCGCCAGTGACCAGGACTCGCCGTGACTGGCGTAGCCCTTGGCCGGGAGAGCGCCGAGGCTGAGGGTGATGTCGTCGCGGTGCGGCCCGACCAGCGAGATGCCGCGCTGAATCTCATCGCTGCGACGCGACAGCAGCCCGGCGGTCAGCGCCTCGGCCAACTCGTCCCGGCTTGGCACACCGTCGTTTGCGTCCGCCAGCTCGAGGGCGGTCTTGTAATCGGCCTGCGCCTCATTGTTGATCGGAGCGATGTCGAAGTAGGCCCGGGCCGCGTGTGGTACGAGCTCACCGAGGGTCTGCAACCGAGCCTGTAACACCTCAGAGCCCACCCGGGCCAGGTGGGAGTCCCAGACGTCCAAGGTGGCGGCGACCTCGGCGCCGGCGGCCGCGCCGCGCCGCCCGCTCAGCGACTTCAGCAGCGAGTTGCGCTGCTTCAACACCCGGTCGTAGTCGGCCCGGACCCCGGCCATCCGCGGCCAGCGGGCGGCCACCAACTCGTCGATGAACCGGCGGCGTTCACTCGGGTCGCCCTTGACGATGGCCAGATCCTCGGGTGAGAACACCACCGTCCGCAGGGCGCCGAGCAGGTCCCGGGCCCGGGGCAGCGGGGAGCGGTTCAGCTTGGCCCGGTTGGCCTTGCCCGGGGTGATCTCGATCTCCAGCTGCAGCTGCCGGTCGTCGTCCACTCCGGCCTGGACCCGGGCCCGTACCATGGCCCGCTCGGCTCCGGCCCGAACCAGCGGCACCTCGGAGGAGACCCGGTGCGAGGCGAGGGTGGCCAGATAGTCGACCGCCTCGACCAGATTGGTCTTGCCCTGGCCGTTGGCGCCCACGAAGGTCGTCACCCCGGGTCCGAGCGGGACGTCGACGGCCGGGTAGGACCGGAAATCGACCAGCTGGAGGTGGGTGACGAACACCGAGTCAGCCTAATGCGGGGCCGGCAGCGATGACGTCCTCACGCCCGCTCGCGAGGCCACGGCCTCAGAGTTGTCCGGCCACCGCCGCAGCCGCCCGGAGAAACGCCCGCTGAGTCACCGGGTTCAGCCGGTCGTAGCGCAGTTGGGAGTCCCTGATCGCCCGGTCGTAGGGGATGGTGACGACGTTCTCGGGCGGCAGCAGCTGACGGAACCCGTCGGCGATGGTGTCGGCGGACGCTTCGTCCTGGTCGGCCTGGGAGACGATGACCACGGCGTGATCGGTGAGCCGGCGACAGCGCTCGCTGCGCTCGTTCAACGCGTGCAGCAGCAGCAGTCCGGCCTCGGCGTGGTCGGGGCGGGTGCTGGTCGGCACCACGATCTGATCGGCCGCCTCGATCATGTTGAGCCAGGCGTAGGTGGACTCGTCGTTGCCGGAATCCATCAGGATCATCCGGTAGAACCGGTTGCACACGTCGTGCAGCGACTTGAACTGCTCGGTGCTGAGTCGCTGGTCCTGGGCGAGCAGTTCGGGATTGGAACGGAGTACGTCGTACTTGTCATCGGGCTGGTGGTGCATAAAGTAGGCCAGCCGGCCGACCTGGGCGTCCCGATCCATCAGCGACTCGGCAGCCGGGATGAGGTCGAGCACCGTCCGGTCGTGACCGCCGCCGGCCGTCCGCCAGCCGAGGGTGCCGCGGGTGTCGTTGTTGTCCCAGGCGATCACGCCACCGCCGCCGTAGCGGGCGAACACCGCGGCGAGCAGGGCGGTGGTCGGGGTCTTCCCGCTGCCACCCTTGCCGTTCACCACCGCGATCGTCTTCGGCCCCGGCCAGTGCTTGCTGACCAGGGCCTGGTCGGCCGCCTCGGCGCGCTGCGCCTCCAGCAATCGGGGATCCGGCGCCACGTCCTGCTTGCCGAACAACCGGGCCCACCACCCCTGCGGGGCCACGGCGCTCGGTTGCGGCGGAACCGACGCCGTCTCCTCGGCGGGCAGGAACGAAACCGCGTGCCGGGGCTGTGGATCCTGAGCGTGATCGCCCCATCGGTTCGCCCGCTCCGACTCCGGGCCGTCGGGATCGGCTTCACGAGCCGACCAGGAGCCGGAGGGCGCGGGTCCGGACGGGCTGGACTGGGGTGGCCAGCGCGATGACTGATCGGCCTGAGTCGCCGGGCCCGGCATCCGCGTGTCCTTGCGTCCCCCGGACTGAGATGGACCGGACGGCGAGACGGCAGGTGCCTGGGTCAGCGAGCCGTCCGCGTGGGCGATCAGGTTCCACTCGGTGCCGTTGTCCTCCATCCGAAACGGCACCGGTCCGCCGAACTGACGGGCGAGCATCGCCACCTCACGGTGGACGGCCTCTCTGGTCGCATCCGGGTCGGCGGCCGTGATCGGACGTCGAGCACCGTTGACGGACACCGCGCCGTCGGTTCCCCGCACAAAAGCGATGATGTCGGGAATTCGGCTGTCTTCAGTCATGCGGTCGTCCTTCTCGATGTCGACAGTTCACGTGTCGTCGTGGTTTCGGCTCGGTCGGATGAGACTCGGCAGAGACGAAGCCACTGAGAAGGATTATCGCGCGTCCGACGGTCATCAGACGGGGTTCGAGCGAAGGATCAGGAAGATCCGACATTCATCGGTACCGGGCCAACCCCTGCCGGCGCCCTATTGGCTCGGCTTGTCGGCGGTCTCGCCGCCGGCCTCCAGGGAGTCTCCGGCCGGCAGTTCCTTGTGGCCACCGAACTGCAGCCGCATCGCCGAGAGCACCTGGTTGGCGAACTGGTCGTTGTCGCGGGAGGCGAACCGTTCGAACAGCGCGGCGGACAACACCGGAGCGGGGACGCCGACGTCGATGGCGGCTTTGACCGTCCAGCGGCCCTCGCCGGAGTCCGAGACCCGTCCGGCCAGACCGTCCAGGGCCGGGTTCTGTTGCAGCGCGGCCGCGGTCAGGTCGAGCAGCCAGGACGAGATCACCGAACCGCGCCGCCAGACCTCGGCCACCTTGGCGGTGTCGATGTCGAACTGGTAGTACTCCGGGTCTTCCAACGGTGCGACTTCGGCCGAGTGCTCGGACTGTTTGGCACCCTTGTCCGCATTGTGCAGGATGTTCAGGCCCTCGGCGAAGGCGGCCATGATGCCGTACTCGATGCCGTTGTGGACCATCTTGACGAAGTGGCCGGCGCCGGGGGGACCGCAGTGCAGGTAGCCCTGTTCTTCCTGGCCGTAATCGCCCTCGCGGCCGGGCGTGCGCTCGATGTCGCCCGGTCCGGGTGCAATCGTCTTGAGGATCGGATCCACCGTCGAGACCGCGTAGTCGTCGCCACCCACCATCAGGCAATAGCCACGCTCGAGACCGAAGACGCCACCGCTGGTGCCGGCGTCGACGTAGTGGAGGCCCTTCTCCTTCAGCTGCTTGGCCCGCCGGACGTCGTCGTGATAGTTGGAGTTGCCGCCGTCGATGATGATGTCGCCGTCTTCCAGCAGGTCGGCCACCTGCTCGACGACCTTGCCGGTGATGCCGGCCGGGATCATCACCCAGACCACCCGCGGGGTGTTCAGCTTGGAGACGAAGTCCTCCATGCTGTCGGCACCGGTCGCGCCTTCGTCGACGAGGCCCTTGACGGCGTCGGCGTTGTTGTCGTAGGCGACACAGTCGTGACCGTCGCGCATCAGCCGCCGGACGATGTTGGCGCCCATTCGGCCCAGGCCGATCATTCCCAGCTGCATGTGGATAACCTCACTGTCGGGGCCACCGAGCGGAATCGGTTACGGGGCCGGGTTTCGTCAACATAACAGAGGCCGGACGGACCCCGACAGGCCTTGTCGGTACGGTTCCAGGTCGACGGTGCACATTCCGGTCCCAGAGCCGATACAGGAGCCGACTCGGGACCCCGACCGACACCGATCAGTTCGGCAGCCGCATCAGCATGATCACGTGCCGGTAGTCCCCTACCGGTTCGCCGTCGATCTCGGCCAGCCCGGTCAGCAGACAGGGTTTGCCGGGAGCGGTGAAGGCGAAGTTCACGTACGGGGTGTCGAGCACCCCGAGCGCGTCCAGCAGATAGCTCGGGTTGAAACCGGCCGCCTCCATCGGCGGGGCATCGCCGGTCGAGCTGGTGGCGTTACCGGCGCCGTCGACCGGCTCGACGCTGGCTTCGATCGCCTCCGAGGCCTGGGCCTGGTCACCGGTCGCCGCCTCCAAGGTGATAGAGCCGTCACCGATCGACATCCGCAACGAGGTGTTGCGTTCGGCGACCAGGGCAACCCGTCGGGCGGCGGCGATCAGTTCGCTGGTGGAGGTCCGGACGTTCAGCGCGGCCTGGGTGTTCATGATGTGCCGGACCTTGGGGAATTCCCCGTCCAGCAGCCGGGTGGTGGTCTGGCGGACCCCGGCCGGACCGCGGCCGACGAAGCCGATGATGCCGTCCCCGGCTCCCGAACCCGGTCCGCCGGACAGGCTGACGGTGACCTCTTCGCCGGCGGTCATCGATTTCGCGGTGTCGGAGAGCACCCGGGCCGGCACCAACGCGGTGGCCGAGGCGTTGGTGCTGCCCGGGTTCCAGCTGAGCTCCTTCAGCGCCATCCGGTAGCGGTCGGTGGCCAGCAACGACAAGGTGTCGCCCTCGATCTCGATCCGGATCCCGGTGAACACCGGCAGCAGTTCGTCCCGGCCGGCGGCCACCACGACCTGGGCGACGGCCTGGGCCAGTTGATCGCTGGGGATGGTGCCGGTCGAATCCGGCATCGAGGGCAGGGACGGGTAGTCGGCGACCGGCAGTGCCTGAAGGGTGAACCGGGCGCTGCCGCAGGTCAGTTCCATCCGGGAGTCGTCGGAGACGATGTCGACCGGCTTGTTCGGCAGCGACCGGGCGATCTCGGCCAGCAGCCGACCGGACACCAACGCGGTGCCCTCGTCGCTGACCTGGGCCTCCACGTGAATCTGGGCCGAGGTCTCGTAGTCGAAGCTGGAGAGTGTGACGCCCGAACTCTTCGGCGGTGACCAGCAGGCCGGCCAGGATCGGCACGCTCGGACGGGTGGGCAGGCTGCGGGCTGCCCACTGCACGGCTTCGGCCAGCACGTCGCGTTCGAGTCGGATCTTCACTCTGCCTCCCAGCAGGATCGCCGCGCACGGATTCGACGGGACTCCATCGACCGGACCGGCGCCCGACGATCATACCGACGCGAAGGGTGGTGTCATTCCAGGCGCTGAGCGGGCTCGACGTCACACAATGCCGCCCGGTCCGACGCCTGGTCGGAGGATCAGGTCTGCTATCGAGGGTTTGGGGTGGTTGTGCACACAACGTCCTCGGTCTGACTTCGAGTTCTTGTCATACCTGTCACCAGTAGTCATCGTCATAGCTGCTGTGGGAACTGGGGACAACGGGTGTTTGGCCTGGTCGGAGGGTGAACAGGGCGAAGGCCTGGCTGTGGACAGGAGAAAACTACACGGGGAGGATCTGGGGATCGACTAGTCCTCCCGGTCCGTCCCGCCCGGTTCGTCCCCAGAACGATCCGCACCTTGTCCACAGTTGTCCACAGACTTCTCCTCAGGTGTGGGTGATGATCATCTGCGCCGTCCGGGGTCTGCTGGGTGCGCGCGCCCACGCGACCGGAACACGTCGAAACTGCCCGAGCGGGCAGTTCAGTGCTGGCTGGACTGCTGCTTGATCCGGTTGGTCAGCTCGGTGACCTGGTTGAACAGGCTGCGTCGTTCAGCCATCTGGGTGCGGATCTTGCGTTCGGCGTGCATGACCGTGGTGTGGTCGCGACCGCCGAACTGCTGGCCGATCTTGGGGAGCGAGAGATCGGTCAGCTCGCGGCACAGGTACATGGCGATCTGTCGGGCGGTGACCAACGAGTGGGTACGGCTCTGCCCGCACAGGTCGTCGATGTTCAGATCGAAGTAGGCCGCGGTCTGGGCCATGATCACGCTCGAGCTGATCCGGGCCTCGGTGCCGTCGGGAATCAGGTCCTTGAGCACCACCTCGGCCAGCGCCATGTCGACCTGCTGCCGGTTCAGACTGGCGAAGGCGGTGACCCGGATCAGGGCGCCTTCCAGCTCACGGATGTTGGTCTGGATCTTGCTGGCGATGAATTCCAGCACCTCCGGGTCCGGCGGTCAGCCGTTCCTGGGCGGCCTTCTTCCGCAGGATCGCGATCCGGGTCTCCAGGTCGGGCGGCTGGACGTCGGTGATCAGACCCCACTCGAACCGGCTCCGCAGCCGGGCCTCCAGCGACTCGAGCAGTTTCGGCGGTCGGTCAGAGGTCATCACGATCTGCTTCTGAGCGTTGTGCAGGGTGTTGAAGGTGTGGAAGAACTCTTCCTGGGTCTGTTCCTTGCCCTCGAGGAACTGGATGTCGTCGATCAGCAAGACGTCGACGTCGCGGTAGCGGCGTCGGAACTGATGGGTCTTGTTGTCGGTGATGGCGTTGATGAAGTCGTTGGTCAGTTCCTCGGTGGACACATAGCGGACCCGGGCCCGACTGAAGTAGTTGCGGACGTAGTGCCCGAGCGCGTGCAGCAGATGCGTCTTTCCCAGCCCGGATTCCCCGTAGATCATCAACGGGTTGTAGGCCTTGCCCGGCGACTCGGCGACCGCGACCGCCGCCGCATGGGCGAACCGGTTGGAGCTTCCGATGACGAAGGTCTCGAAGGAGTACTTCGGGTTCAACCGGGCTTCGAGGTCGCGCTGGATCCGTTCCTGGGGCGCCAGCGGAGCACTGCCCGGGGCGAACGGCGCGCTGACCTGAGCGAGGTTGGACGAGCCCGCCGGATTGGTGGAACCACCCGGCTCCCGCTCCTCGGCCGGCCGGCCGTCGGCCTCGGCGAGGCGGTCGCCGCGAAAGTCCGGGCGGCGAAAATCGGCGTCCCTGGCATCCTCCGCGAGCGTGTCGTCGCCGGCCCGCAAGTCCGCCGGCGGGCTCGTTCGCGGGAACGGGCGGACGCTGTCGCCGCGGGGGCCGTGCAGGCTGTAGCCCTCCGATCCGAATCCGTCGCCCGGGAACTTCGGCCGACCGAAGCGCTCATCGCTCTCACCCGCGTACTCACCCGGATAGCGGTAGCGGTCCTGAAAACCGGATTCGGCATAACCGGACTCCGGATAGCCGGACTCGGGGTAGGCCTCGGCCGGATCGTCGTCGGGCAGCGTCTTGTCCACAATCACCGCGAACCGGGTCGGTTCGGTGAAGTGGTCCCGGAGGATGTCCTCGATGACAGCGCGATAGCGAGTCTCGAGCCGCTCGCGGGTGAATTCGTTGGGTACCGCGACCATCAGCGTGTTCTCATGCAGCGTCAGCGGCTTGCTGTGCTTCAACCAGACCCGCTGCTCCGGAGTCAGTTCTGACCGGACCCGCCCCCACGCATTCGCGACCGTCTCCTCCATGCTCTCGGGCTGCTCCTCCGGATTCGACTCTCGATCGAACACCGCGGCCTGATCCCCTGACTGCCGCTGCTGGTGCCCGCTGACCTGCTGTCTGGACTGATCGTCCATGCCCACGTCCATGTCCATGCCGACGTCCATGCCCGTACCCATGCCGTTCCCATGCCCGTTCCCATGCGCGCAGTGTCGATTATCGACCCTGCCGATGTCGTGGAACGGGCCGTCCGGGTCGGCTCGACCGACCCGGGATTTACTGGTGATCCGGTGAGATCGTTCACTCGGTCTCCGCCGGGCGGTTGGCGCGGGTGACCGTGTGGTGAGCGCTGGGGCACGGCAGAGCCGGGATCGTCATCGTCCCCGGCATCGTGCGCGATCCTGTCTGGCTTCTCAAAGTACTCCACACACTTATCCACAGCTGTGCACGAAAAACGGCGCCGCCAACGCGACCACGGTCTCCGACCTTCGACGGTGCTGTACCGGGCTACCAGATCTTCGTTGCTCGACCGAGGCGGGACGACTCGGTGGAAAAAAGCGACTCGGGACACGGGGGGTGAGTCGGTCGAGCAGCGGTGCTGTGGTTGCAAACAGGCGACGCGTGAAACTAGCAACCTCGCCAGTCGATCCGCAACCCGTTGCCACGATTCGGCGGTAATCAACGGCGTGTCGGATGGACACGGTGGAGTGAAGTGATCGGTTTGACCGGGCCGACCGGCTTGCGTAGTGTTGGCTGGTCGCTCGAGCGAGCGACATCTCGCCTGTATGCCCATCCCTGGGCGTCGCGACCGTCCTCGAACACTATGGGAGTTCTCCCGTGAGCAAGCGCACTTTTCAGCCCAGCAACCGGCGACGCAGCCGTACCCACGGCTTCCGTCTGCGGATGCGTACCCGCGCGGGCCGCGGCATTCTGGCCGCCCGTCGGCGCAAGGGTCGCGCCAAGCTGTCCGCCTGAGTTGCGGGCGAGCTGAACTGCTCGTCGGGTGTTGTCGCGCTCGTACCGGATGGTCAGCAGCGCTGAGTTCCGGGCCACGATTCGACACGGTCGGCGGATCGGAGGGACCACGATGGTGATGCACGTTCGGCAGGGCAGCACGCCCGACCAGCTGCCAACTGCGGCCGTCGAACGCCGACTGCGCCCTGATCACGACCCGAACGGAGTCAGCGTCGGGTTCGTGGTGTCCAGGGCGGTCGGTAACGCGGTGGCGCGTAATCGGGTGAAGCGTCGACTTCGGCATCTGGTGGCTGAGGCCTTGACGATCGCGAACGACTGCAACGGACCAGCGGTTCCGGCCGGCACCGCGATCGTCATCCGGGCGTTGCCCGCGGCAGCCCAACAGCCGGATCGGCTCGGTCGGGACTTCGATCGGGCCTGGCGCCGTGCCTACGGGAAGAGGCCGGCGTGAAGTACGTGCTGATCGGTCTGCTCAGGGTGTATCGGTTTGCGATCAGCCCGCTTTACGGTGACGTCTGCCGCTATTACCCGAGTTGTTCGGCCTATGCGCTCGGCGCCGTGCAGCGCCATGGTGCGCTGCGGGGCAGTTGGTACGCCGCTCGTCGTCTGCTGCGATGTCATCCCTGGGCGGCCGGCGGCTACGACCCCGTCCCCGGCACCGAGGAGCCGGATGATGATCGGACGCCGTCCGTGGGCTCGGTTGAGGACGTTCGTGAGGACGTTGATCAGACGGATCAGCGTGAGACGGGTCAACCTGGACCGCAGCAGCGTCAACTGGATCAGGGTGAGACCGGGGTCGGTGAGGGTGGAGTTCGAGCGGGTTCGGGCCGGATAATCGAACCGGCTGCCTCCAGGCGAGATGAAGCGACGGATTCGGCGGTTTCGTCGTTTCGGCCGCAGTCAGTTGACCGAGGCCAGACAATTGAACCGCAACCGAAGACCGAGTGGCTTCCGCGAGGGATACCCGGTGCAGAGCGCCGTGGCAGGCACGGTTCGAGACACAGGTCGAGACACAGTGACAGACAGGTCGTGTAGTTGATGGAAGCGTTGATCCCGATGCTGGTCCCGATGAGTATCTGGAGTTCGATCGTCCAGTTCGGCAGCACCATCATCCAACCGTTGTACTGGGCGGTTTCCGGTCTGCTGGTGCTGTTCCACACCCTGTGGTCCCCGCTGCTCGGCGCCGACAGCGGCTGGACCTGGGTGCTGTCGATCGTCTGTCTGACCGTCCTGATCCGGGTCATCCTGATCCCGCTGTTCGTTCGTCAGATCCGCTCGTCGCGGAACATGCAGTTGCTTCAACCCAAGGTGCGTGAGCTGCAGAAGAAGTACGGCCACGACCGGGAGAAGCTCGGCCAAGAGACGATGAAGCTGTACAAGGAGAACAACGCCAACCCGTTGGCCTCCTGCCTTCCGCTGCTGCTGCAGATGCCGATCTTCCTGGCGTTGTTCCGGGTGCTCGACGGTGCAGCCCGGGAGACTGCTCGCGGCCACTGGCTTCGCATCCACCCGGAGTTGTTGACCTCGCTCCACGAGGGACGGATCTTCGGCGCTCGGATCTCTTCGACCTTCCTGCCGCTCAGTAACGGTGTCGGCGCGGTGCAGGTCGTCACCGTCGCACTGATCGTGCTGATGACTGTCACCATGTTCATCACCCAGCTCCAGCTGATGCGCAAGAACATGCCGTCCGATGCGCTGACCGGGCCGATGGCTCAGCAGCAGAAGCTGATGCTGTATCTGTTCCCGCTGATCTTCGCCATCGGTGGTGTGAACTTCCCGGTCGGCGTGCTGATCTACTGGCTGACGACGAACCTGTGGACGATGGGTCAGCAGTTCTACGTGATTCGGCGCAACCCGGCCCCCGGCACCCCGGCGTATGACGCCTGGGAGGCCCGTCGTAAGGCTCACGGCAAGAGCCTGACCGCCGCGCCCGCTACCAACGGTGCGGTCCCGACCTCCGGTCGCACCTCGGTGGCCACCGAGACCGGTACCCAGGCCGGGTCGCCGGTCAGCGGCGTGATCCGTCAGCAACCGCGCAAGCAGACCCGATCTCAGCGCAGGACCTGAGTCCGCCCCACGAACCTGTCGGTCGTGTTTGTCACGACCGAAACAACAGTCCGGAACGCGTAGGTCTGCCCTGCACCCCGGCATGACGACCTCCAAGGAGGATCCATGAGCGAAGACACCGCAACCCAGGACACCAGCTTCAGTTCCGAAACCGAGACGACTCAGTCCGGTCACTTGGACGGTGACGGGTTGAGTACCGATCGATCCGAGGGCGCGACCAGGGTCGAGCCTGTGGTGGATGGCTCGGCCGAAGTGGCAGATGCCGGTAAGGGCACTGCTACTGAAGCTGCCGACTCCCCCGCTTCCGAGGACCCCTCCGGTTCCGATGACTCAACCGAGGAGGACGAGGACGGCGGCAGTGTGCTCGACACCGAGGGTGAGATCGCGGCGGACTATCTCGAGGAGCTGCTCGACATCGCCGACTTCGACGGCGACATCGACACCTATGTCGAGAGCAACCGGGCCCACGTATCGATTCTCACCGAGGGTGACGTCCTGGTCGGCGCGAACGGGCAGGTGCTGGAGGCGCTCCAGGAACTCTCCCGGCTTGCGGTGATGACCGAGACCGGCAATCGCAGCCGTTTGATGCTTGACGTCGGCGGCTACCGCGACCGGCGCCGTAAGGTGTTGGTCGAGTTGGCGACCGAGGCCGTCGAGGACGTCAAGTCATCGGGAGATTCGGTGCGGTTGAATCCGATGAACCCGTTCGAGCGCAAGATCATCCATGACGTGGTCGCGGCCGGCGGTCTGGTGAGTGAGTCCGAGGGTGAAGAACCGGGCCGTCGGGTCGTCATCCTGCCGAAAGCGTGACGTCTGCCCAGCAGTCCGCCAAAGCTCTCTTCGGGAAGAGCTATAAAGCAATAAGTCAGTATGTCGACATATTGACCAGTCGAGGTATCGACAGGGGCTTGATCGGGCCTCGCGAGGTCCCGCGGCTGTGGGAGCGCCATATCCTCAATTCGGCGGCGATCGCTGACCTTCTGCCTGAGGGTTCGCGTGTCGTCGACGTCGGTAGCGGTGCCGGCTTGCCCGGTATACCGCTGGCTTTGTTACGTACTGATCTCCAAGTCACCCTGCTGGAGCCCCTGCTCAGGAGGGTGACTTTTCTCGACGAGGT
This sequence comes from uncultured Actinomycetota bacterium, assembly GCA_963711185.1. Taxonomy (GTDB): domain Bacteria; phylum Actinomycetota; class Actinomycetes; order Propionibacteriales; family Propionibacteriaceae; genus Microlunatus. The sequence continues at coordinate 344,076 of CAVQDD010000019.1, forward strand.
GGTGGGCGAACTCGGCCTGGTCGAACGCGTCGCCGTGGTGAGACAGCGTGCTGAAGAGCACGGTGAGCGCTACGACGTCGTGGTGGCGCGAGCGTTGGCGCCGTTGCCCCGACTGCTCACCTGGTGCACTCCCCTGCTGAACGGCGAGGGCGTACTGCTGGCCATGAAGGGTGCCTCGGCACAACAGGAGGTCGACGATTCGGCCGCCGTGCTGGCTCAGCGCCGACTCCGTGCCGACGTGCTCCAGGTGCGTGCCGATTCGCACACCGACCCGACCTCAGTAGTGCGGGTCCGGAACTGATCGTCGTTGGGCCTTGCCGCCCTGGACGATTCACGCTGAACATCTGTCCGCGTCGGCATCCCACCACCCCGGTCGTCGTTTACCAACCGAACGGGGTCGATGAGCGACATGACAGGGTCCGGGCCCGAGCTTGTTGCGACCGCCCTCTGCGGCCGACCGGTACAGCTTGATTAATGGTCATTCTGCGGGCTTGGCAGGACGTTAATGTGTCGTGAGCGGCTCGCGCCCTCTCGATGTGCGATCGGCACGCGCGGCGGGTGAGATCGCCGAGAGAGCTTTTTCCTGTCGGAAACCTCTGTTAGCTCTGTCCACACCCGAGGCTGAGGTCCTGTTACGGATCGCGCGGACGTGCCACCGCTAATCGGGGCCGAATAATTCGCCGAAGGGGGACTACGGATGGGTGGCGAGCGATCCAACCCTTCAGCTGGGCCTGTCGTGCAGGAAGCGGTCCGGGCCTTTTAGTACGGTAGGCAGGCCGCGGGCGCATTCGCCTGTGAGGCGTCAGCAGGGGGTGTGCGGGTGAGTGAAGCAGCGTCGGATCGCCGGGGCCACAGCACTGGGTTGGGTTGGCCACGGCGGATTCGGGTAGGCCGCCTCCTGGGTTGGCCACGTGTTCCACGTGAAACGTCCGGGCCGGCCGATGAGGCACTGACCAGCAACACCGAACCAGTGTCGGTGTCGACCAGGAGTGACGACGTTGCGCACGGCGGTAGCCATGTTGGCGAGGCCGTCGAGGCCCGACACGCCAAGACCGCCGACACGGCGGTCCCTTCCGCCCCTGAAGCTCGAGAGACTCTAGGAAGCTCGAGTCCCCCGGTGATCGCACCAGAGGCCGGGACCACTGGACCCGTCGATGCCTCGCCAACGGCTAGCGCGATCACGACTACACCAGCGTCAACCGACAGTCAGCATCGGGTTGAGGTGGCCGACGACGACAGAGCAGTGGTCGAGCCCGCCGTTTCACGTGGAACACGCAAGCTTCCGATCGAGCCCCTTCCCGCTCCAGCCCAAACACGAGTGTTCGTGGTGGCGAATCAGAAGGGCGGAGTCGGGAAGACCACGACTGCCGTCAACCTTGCCGCTGGTCTAGCAATGGGTGGACTCTCGGTTTTGTTGATCGACCTCGATCCTCAGGGGAACGCATCCACCGCCCTCGGTGTCGAGCATCCGCCGGGAACCCCCGGTACCTATGAGGTGCTCATCGAGAACCAGCCGTTGGAAGACCACGTCCAGCGCTCACCCGAGGCTGATCACCTCTGGGTGTTGCCTGCCACCGTCGACCTGGCCGGGGCCGAGATCGAGTTGGTGTCCGTGGTCGCGAGAGAGAATCGCCTCAACCGCGCGCTCACCCGCTATCTCAACACAAACCAGATCGATTACGTTTTCCTCGACTGTCCTCCGTCACTGGGACTCCTGACCCTCAATGCACTGGTTGCGGCCGGCGAAATCCTGATCCCGATTCAATGTGAGTACTACGCGCTAGAAGGCGTGTCGCAGTTGATGAACACGATCAATGTCGTCAAGGGCGAGCTGAACGACAATCTCGATCTCAGTACGGTGCTGCTGACCATGTATGACGCCCGTACCCGGCTGGCGGCACAGGTGGCTGACGAGGTCCGCACCCATTTCCCGGCCCAGACGTTGCCTAGTGTGATCCCGCGGTCGGTGCGCATCTCTGAGGCACCCAGCTACGGCCAAACCGTGCTGAACTACCAACCCGAATCGGCGGGTGCGCGGTCCTATCTGGACGCAGCGCGCGAGATTGCCCGCCGGGGAACCAAGGAGAACTCATGACGAACAGCACTCGTGGTCTCGGACGAGGTCTGGGTGAGTTGTTCCAGCGCACCGAACCTGTGCCGCGTCCGACGGCGACGCCGGCGGATGACCGCGGCACGACGTCACACCGGACCCCAGCTTCCGCGCAGGACCCCGGCGTGCAGCCCTCGCATACGTCTCCAGCCTCTGGTGCCGTGCCCGAGGGCTCCTACTTTGCCGAGATTCCGCCGGGCCAGATCGTGGCAAACCCGAAACAGCCCAGGACGGTGTTCGACGAGGACGCGCTCACGGAATTGGTCGAATCGATCCGCGAAGTCGGTCTGTTGCAGCCGATTGTGGTTCGACCGCTCGACGCCAGCGACGACGTCCCTGCGGACCTCACCGGTGAGGGTCCTGCTCACGTCGGGCCGGCTGAGGTGCGGTTCGAGTTGGTGATGGGGGAGCGCCGGTGGCGCGCCAGTCAACTGGCCGGACTCGAGGCGATCCCCGCCATTGTGCGGAAGACCGAGGACCACGATCTGCTTAGGGATGCGCTGTTGGAGAATCTGCACCGGACACAGCTCAACCCGTTGGAAGAGGCTGCTGCCTATCAGCAGATGCTGGAGGACTTCGGCTGCACCCAAGAGGAACTTTCCAGTCGGATCAAGCGCTCTCGCCCGCAGATCTCGAACACGATCAGGTTGCTAGGTTACCGCCGACCGTCCAGCGCCGAGTAGCCGCCGGCGTACTCAGCGCCGGGCACGCCCGAGCCCTACTGGCCATACGGACCCGCTGGTCCAGGAGCGGCTCGCGCAGCGGGTGGTCGCCGAAGGGATGTCCGTCCGGGCGACCGAAGAGCTGGTGGCTTGGGCGAGACCGGTTCGGATCGTCCGGCGGCCCGCCGGGCACACCGGGAGCCATCGGACCAGGCCCGTGAACTAGCGGATCGGTTGTCCGATCGACTCGAGACCCGCGTGAAAGTGGACACGGGTAGTACGAAGGGGAGGATCACCATCGAGTTCGCCAGTGAGGACGACCTCGGGCGGATTGCCCAGTTGCTCGGTACCCCGTGGGGCGTAGCGACGACCGAGTGATCAACTCAGTCGTCGATAAGTCGTCGACACATGCCAAGTCTTATCCATAGGCTCGACTGATCGCTTAATACATTTGTCGACATGGGAGTCGGTCATGTAGCGATGGCTCGATGTCGAGCCAGTTGGCGGTCGCCGAGCCGACTCAGTCGGTTGCGTCAGCGGATACCGACTGGGCAGCCGCTGCGACAGCTTCCTGCTGAGCGGCGACCTTCGGCCGGACGTCCTTGGTCGCCGATCGCTCCGCCACGAAGGAGAGGAACGGGACGGTTCCGGCCAGGGCGATCAGCAGCAGCCGCTTCCAGGTCCAGCGAGCGCGACGGCCAAGGTCGATCGCGGTAATGATCAGCACCATGTAGAGGTAGCCGTGGGCGATCCCGACCACGGTGACCACCGAGTCGTTGCCGCCAATACTTCAGTGGCAGGCCGACGCAGGTCAGCACGATCAGCAGGGTGCCGACGAGATAGGCCATGAAGCGGTAGCGGATCAAGGCGTTACGCATGCCATCGACTCTATGCGCGCGGACTGAGAACTGCCTTGACGGGCCGGTTGACGAACCGACGATCAGTGACGATCGACCAGCTCCGAAATCGCCGGTGTCTCGCCGTCACCGTGATCTCTGACGTCGCTGTCATCGCTGATGGTGCCGTCCTGACCCGTCGGGATGTCGGCCAGCTCCTGGGCGTACTCGTAGTCGGCCCGCCGACCGATGTCCCTGGCCATCCGGAGGGCCATGGCGAGCGCGAACGCCGAGAAGATCCACCACTGCAACGCGTACGCCGCGTTCTGCGCCCGGCCCTGGCCTCCGGGAAGCGCCACCGTCGCCGGAGACAGCCGTTGGGCGCTCGCCTCAGCCGGCTGCAGGGTGATGAATCCGTTGGACAACGCCGGCGACCATCGTTGGGCCAGCACCGGGAGCTGGACCGAATTCAGGCGGCTGCCGAGCGAGGGATTGCGCTGGGCGTCCGGCTCGGAGGGCAGGAAGACGCCGCTCTGCTCTACCTGACCGGTGGGTGGCGCCGGGATCGATGCCACCGAAGCTGAATCCGTCACTCCGCGCACGATCGGTACTGCGCCACCACCGGGTAACAGCAGCGCGGTCAGCACCCGATACCGGCCGGGTGCACCGTCAACGGGAATCAGCAGCTGCAATCGGGGGTCGTAGTGGCCGCCGGCCGTGACCGTCCGACCGTAGGCGTCACCGATGGGTTGCCCGGGGGGCGCCACGGTCATCAGGTCGACCGGAGTCTCCGCGGCGCGCGCCTGCGCAACGCGGGTGCCTTGGCTGCTGTACACGTTGAGCTGCCAGATGCCCAACCCGATCATGATCGCGGCGACGGCCAGGCCGAGCAGGGTGACGCCCACCTGCTTGAGCCGGGTGGCCCCGGGCATCACGCGCCGGTGGGCAGCTCGGGCCGGGTCGCCGAGGCCCGCACTCCACGCTCCTTGGCCGCGGCCACCAGATCGGCACACATCGCGCCCAGACTCCAGCCGGCGGCCTCGACCGCCAGCGGTACGGCCGAGGTCTCGGTCATCCCGGGTGCGACGTTGACCTCGAGGAAGGTCGGGGTGCCGTCGGCGGTGATGACCAGGTCCGTCCGGGAAAGGTCGGCCAGCCCGAGCAGCTCGTGCACCCGCAGCGCGGTCTCGGCCGCCGCGGCGGAGACGGTGTCATCCAGGACGGCCGGACAGAGAAACCGGGTCGACCCCGCGGTGTAGCGGGAGGCGTAGTCGTAGACGCCGGAATCCGGACGGATCTCCACGGCGGGCAGGGCCTGCGGACCGGAGCCTCGATCCACCACCGCCACCGTCACCTCGACGCCCTCGACGAAGCTTTCGACCACCGCGACCGCTCCGTAGGCGAAGGCGCCGACCATCGCGGCCGGCAATTCCGCGGTGCTGCTGACCTTGCTGCACCCGAGCGCCGAACCGCCACGGGACGGCTTGACCATCATCGGGAAGCCGATCTGCCTTCCCAGGGCCTCTACCAGCGCGGCCGCACCCAGCTCGCGAAAGGTCTCGTGCGGCAGTGCGACCTGGCGGGGGGTGCGAATGCCGGCCTCGGCCACGACGGTGCTGGCGATCGACTTGTCGAAGGCCACCCGGCAGGCGCTGCCGATCGAGCCGACGAACGGGATGTCCAACAAGGTCAGCACTTCCCGCAATGAGCCGTCCTCGCCGGCCTCGCCGTGCAACAGCGGGAACACCACCGGCCGGCCCAGCTCGGCGAGCCTCGCGATGAGCGTCGGGTCGATGTCGGACTCGATCACGTCCACGCCCCGCGAGCGGAGGGCCTGGCCGACCCGCCGTCCGCTGCGCAGTGAGACCTCGCGCTCGTGCGAGAGACCACCGGAGAGCACCAACACCGTGTCAGTCATTGTGCTCACCACAGCCCCCGGTACTACCACAAGCGATTTGACCACAATTGATTCGCCCATGATCGAGACGACCATGATCGAGACGACCATGATCGAGACGACCATGATCAACCTCATCATGATCAACAGCGCGAACACAGACGGGAACAGAGACGATCATCAGCTCTGGTTCGCCCCCGGCGCCTCGTACGGATCGAACGTGTGCCCACCGCCGAGCACCCCGAACGTCTCCTGCACCGAGGCCTCGTAACCGAGCACCTCACCGAGTCTCCGGGTGCCCTCGATGATCCGCTCGGGGGTCGGAAAACAGTAGGACAACCGCATGTGGCGACTGCCCAGGCCGTCGGCATAGAAAGCGTTCCCGGGCACGTAGGCGACGCGGGCCGAGACCGCGCGGGGCAGCATCGACTGCGCGTCCAGACCGCCGGGCAGGGTGACCCAGACGAAGAAGCCGCCACCCGGTCTGGTCCAGGTGGTGCCGGCGGGCATGTGCGCTTCGAGCCCGGCGAACATCGCGTCCCGGCGCTCCCGGTACATCTCCCTGAACTGCTTGATCTGGCCACGCCAGTCGTGATGGGTCAGGTAGGCCGAGACCGCGAACTGGGAGAACACCGGCGGACACAGGGTGGCCGACTCCTGAGCCAGCACCAGCTTTTCCCGTACGGCGTGCGGGGCCAGCACCCAGCCGATCCGGAAGCCCGGGGCGAAGGTCTTGGAGAAGGAACCGAGGTAAACCACGTTCTCGGCGTCCAGCGAACGCATCGCCGGCGTCGGTTCGCCGTCGAAGCCGAGCAGACCGTAGGGATTGTCCTCGATCACCAGCATCCCGGCCGCAGCGGCGATCTCGACGATTTCGGTCCTCCGTTCCAGGGTCTGACTGACGCCGGCCGGATTGTGGAAGTTCGGAATGGTGTAGAGGAACTTGACCCGTCGGCCGGCGGCTGCGTGCGCGGCGATGGCCTCCCGGAGGGCGTCAGGTCGCAGACCGTCGTCGTCCATCGCGACGTGGCTGACCTGGCACTGGTAAGCCCGGAAGACGCCCAGCGCGCCGACGTAGCTCGGGGCCTCGCAGAGCACGACGTCGCCCGGGTCGCAGAACAGCCGGGTCAGCAGGTCCAACCCCTGCTGCGAGCCGACCGTCACCGTCACGTCGTCCGGGTGGGCCGAGATCCCCTCGAGCTTCATCACCTCACAGATCTGCTCGCGGATCAGCGCTTCGCCCTGGCCGGAGCCGTACTGCAGGGCGCGGCTGCCCTGGGTCTGGACAAGCTCGCCGATGGTCCGGCCGACGGCGTCGAGCGGGAGATCGGCGATGTTGGGCATCCCACCGGCCAAGGACACGACTTCGGGCCGGTTGGCCACCGCGAACAGGGCCCGGATGGCTGAGGCCGTCATCCCGTGGGTGCGTTGGGCGTAGCTGTCGGCGTACGGATCGAGCCGGGTGTCCCGACGCTGGGTCGGACCCGACGCCGCCGCCTCGTTCGCCCGGTCCGCGGCGTCGCGGCCGGGCCGCGACGGCAGACCGTAAACGCTCATGGGTCAAGTGTGCCGCACGCCGAAGGTGTGTCGTGTGACCAGACCGTGGGAATAGACCGTACGAATAGCATGGTGGACATGGTTCAGCCGACACCACGCAACCAACTGCCGGTCGGGGCCTCATCGCGCCGGTCGCACTGGGTGCTCTGGCTTGCCGTCGGGGTGCTGGCCGGCCTGGGGCTGGGCTTTCTGGCCGGGCTGGCCAAGCCGCGGATCAGGACCCTGTGATGGGCGGCCCCGGCCCCCGGATCGAGTCCCCTCGGATCAAGCCGCTGACCGTGGACGAACTGGATCGGTGGGCGCCGGTCGCGCTGGAGGCCGCGATCCGGGCGGATGCGGCGGCAGCCGAACGGACGTGGGGCTTGTGCGGCGTCCTGGCCTGCCAGGACCAACAGCTGATCGGCATGCTCGTGCTCGGCCCGGCCGGAGCCAAGCCGGCGGACCGCGCGGCCGCCGCCCGGTTGAGCCGAATGACTGCGGCCTGGGTGGACACCGGACGCCGGGGCGCCGGGCTGGGGCGTCAGCTGGTGCAGAGCGCAGCGGCCGAACTGACCAGGCGGAACCTCTGCGCTCTGGAGGCCATCGCCCATCCCCGCCGGATGCCGGTCGAGTGGCTGCTTGCCGTCGGATTCCGGACGGTGCAACCGCACCCACTGGCCCCGCGGCTCAGGATGGATCTGACCACGACCGTGCGCTGGCGCCCCGACTTGGCGGCGGCCTGGCACCGGATCGCCGGGTTGGTGCCCGCTCCGCTGCCGCCGGCGCGTCAGGCCCGTTCAGCTCAGAGGTACTCCTCGATCGCCCCGAGCAGGACGGACTTCGACTTGGCCCCCTTGAACGCCTTCACCAGTTCGCCACCGACGTAGACCTGGATCGTCGGCAGCCCGAGGACGTGGTTGTTGGCCGGCGTCACCGGGTTGGTGTTGGTGTCCATCTTGAGGAAGCTGACCTTGTCACCGTGGGCGTTGGCCAGTTCTTCGATGATCGGGGCGACCTGCTTGCAGGGCCCACACCAGTCGGCCCAGTAGTCCACCACGACGGGCTTGTCGGACTTGAGTACGAGCTCTTCGAAATCGGCGTCGGTGACGTCGGTGACTGCGGCCATGATTCTCCTCTGTTCGTGTGCGGCTTGTGGGGTGGTGATGGTGGCGCGGGTCGGAGCCGTCCGGTCAGCCGACGGCGGCCGGGCTGCGCAGTGCGACCGGCTCGTGTTCGTTGGTGTCGTCTAGGTCGGCCAGGTAGCGCTCGGCGTCCAGCGCGGCCGAACAGCCGGTCCCCGCTGCGGTGATGGCCTGGCGATAGGTGTGGTCGACCAGATCGCCACAGGCGAAGACACCAGCCAGATCGGTCCGGGTGGACTTGCCGTCGGTCAACACGTAGCCCTCGGCGTCCAACCGGACCTGACCGGTCAGCAGCTCCGAGCGTGGGTCGTGGCCGACCGCGATGAACAGACCGGAGATGGCTAGTTCGCGCTCGTCGCCGGTGACGGTGTCCCGAAGCGTGACCCCGGTCAGCGACTGATCTCCGTGGATCGCGGCCACCTCGGAGTTCCAGGCGATATTGATTTTTGGGTCCTTCTCGGCCCGGGTGGCCATGATCCGACTGGCCCGGAGCTCGCCGCGGCGGTGGATGATCGTCACCGAGCGGGCGAACCGGGTCAGGAAGGTGGCCTCCTCCATCGCGGAGTCGCCACCGCCGACCACGGCGATGTCCTTGTCGCGGAAGAAGAAGCCGTCACAGGTGGCGCACCAGGACACGCCGTGACCGGACAGCCGATCCTCGTCCGGCAGATTCAGCTTGCGATAGCTGGAGCCGGTGGCCAGGATCACCGACCGGGCGCTGAAGGTGTTGCCGTAGGCGTCGGTGACGCTCTTCACCGGACCGGTCAGGTCGACGGCGGTGATGTCCTCGGCGACCAGCTCGGCGCCGAAACGCTCGGCCTGGTTCCGCAACTGGTCCATCAGTTCCGGACCCATCACGCCCTCGGGGAAGCCGGGGAAGTTCTCCACCTCGGTGGTGTTCATCAAGGCACCGCCGGCGGTGATCGAGCCCTCGAAGACGAGCGGCTTCAGGGCCGCGCGGGCGGCGTAGATGGCGGCGGTGTAGCCCGCCGGGCCACTGCCCACGATGATGACGTCGCGGATCGTGCCGGCCTGGGTTCCTGTGCTCATCTGCCCTGTCCTCCTGCTGCGGATCGTTCACTTTACCCTGGCTTGGAACCGCCCCGGAGGTGCGGATATTCCGCGTCGAGCCGGCCCGAGCCACTAGGGTGACTCGATCAGTCGGCGGCAACCAGGGGAGTCCGGTATGCCGGTCAGCGACACGGCCAGCGACACGGCCAGCGACACGGCCAGGACGGTCATCACCTTCGGCACCTTCGACGTGCTGCACGTCGGCCACATCCGGGTGCTGAACCGGGCAGCCGAACTGGGGGACCGGCTGGTCGTCGGAGTGTCTTCGGATGCGCTGAACTTCTCCAAGAAGGGCCGGAACCCGGTGTTCAGCGAGGCGGAGCGGGTGGAGCTGATCTCCAACCTCAAGTCGGTCGACGAGGTGTTCATCGAGGAGAGTCTGGAGCTCAAGCGGGACTACATCGTCGAGCACCGGGCCGACGTGTTGGTGATGGGTGACGACTGGGCCGGCAAGTTCGACTTCTGCAGCGACCTGGCCAAGGTGGTCTATCTCCCCCGGACGCCGTCGATCTCGACCACCGCGCTGATCGAGCACATCGCGACCATCGGCTCCTGAGCATGCTTCGATCACCGCTGCTCAGCCGAGCCGGGGTCAGCCCTTGGGCAACACGGTGGACGGGCCCGCGCTCGGCGTTGCCGTCCCGCACCCGCTGACGAACACCACCCGGGTGCTGTCGCCCGAACCGGCCAGGAAGATCAGGAAGCCCGAGCGCTCGTTCAACACCGAGGCCCGGATGCCGGTGATCCGGCCGGACGTCACGGCCCGCGCGCAGTTCCAGGCATCGCTGAACCGGTGCGGGCTCAGCCCGGAACGATCCTGCAGCTCGGCCGCCTCGCCACCGAGCTGGCCGCCCTCCAGCACCAGGGGAGCGTTCGCGGCCGGCTCGTTCCGTCCGCTGGCCGCGCTCAACACGTAGCCCCCGAAGCCGACGACTCCGGCCAGTGCACAAGCGCCGAGGGTGGCGAATACGGTCTTCGCCGGACGCCGACGCCGGGTCGGGGTCGACCGGAGGTTGGCCTCCAGGCTGCCCATGCTCGGTCGTCGCCAGCCGGACGCCGGGGCGGACCCACCGCTGATCGAGGCGGGTAGGGCGCCGTTCGCCATTTTCGCGGTGCCACCGGCTGCTACTGGCGAATCACCGACCGTGATGACGGATTCGGGCTTGGCAGATTCGTTTCCGACCGGAGGAGAGCTCGGTGTCTCCAAGGGGTAGTTCGTGGGCGGGTCTGCGCTCACCTTCGGCTGCTCGCCGCGACCCGACAGTGAATTCGGCGTTCGGCGGACCGGACGAGGCGAGCGCGCCGATGCTCTGGTGCAGCCGGGCGAACACGGCCGCCGGCATCCGCGGCGCCGACTGGGCGGCCAGCACCTGGCTGACGTGGCGGACCGACTCGAGGCGTGCCGTGCAGTCCGGGCAGTCCGCCAGGTGCCGGGCGACCTCCCGCTCCCGGGCAGGCTCCAGCAGGCCGGCGGCGTGGTCGGCCAGCTGCTCGGTGCTGAAGTGCTCGGTCACCTCATCCTCAGGTCTGATCTCGGGCTGATTGTGGTGTTGAGGAGTCTCATTGGAGCAGACCCCGGGTTCGCAATTGGTCGATCGTGCGTTGTGACCGGGTATCCAGTGTTGCTCCCGGGGCATAGCGCAGCACCCAGTCGAAGAAGGTGGAGTGACCCCGGGAAATCAGCGCGGTCGGAACGGCATAGCGGGTCGGGTCGTCGCGCAGCCGCACCTTGTAGGAGGGCCCGCTACCGGTGAAGTACTCGCGGACGCTCTCCAGTTGGCGACCGTCGAGTTGATGTTTGGCCCGATAGCGGCGCACGGTGAGGATCGGCCCGTCCACCATCAAGAAGGCCCGGGTCCGTAGCCACACGATGCCGATGAACAACAGCCAGATGACGATGATCGTGGCGACCACCGCGCCCCACCCGTCGACCCGAGAGTGGACCAGCAGCCCGACGCAGAGGATCACGGCCACGGTGGAGACCGTGACCGGGGTGCGCCAGTTGTAGGACAACGACAGAGGGTGGGCCATCGCAGGATCGCTCCTTCCGGCTTGGTGTTGGGGGTCGAGGGTTGGGGGGTCGGGCGGCCGGGGTGAAAGAACTGTCGGGGGTGGGCGTGGTCAGGGACGCCCCAGGCATGGCTGTCCCTACCGTTGGACGTTGGACGAAGGTGGATCGGTTCCACTGCGGACACTCGGACGCCCGCCGCCGGTGCTTCGGGCCACCGGGGGAGGCGAAGAAGACCGCTGAGGACCTGGATCGGCATCGAGAGTGGGCCCGCCGGGTTCGGCGTCCGGGTCGGCGTCGAGGCGCAGATGGGCCAGCAGGGGCGCGAGCTTGGCCCGGCCCCGCGCGCACCGACTCTTGACCGTCCCGCTGGCACAGCCGAGCATGCCGGCGGCCTCGTCGACGGAGTAGCCCTCCATGTCGACCAGCACCAGGGCCGCGCGCTGATCGACGTTCAACTGAGCCAGGGCCCGGGCCACCTCGGTGGCCTGAACCTGTCGTTCCACCGGGTCGACGGCTGTCTCGGCGCCGGCCAACTCGGCACTGCGGTCCGGGTCGTCGGGCAGCGGCTCCACCGCGCGTACCCGGTTCCGCCGCAGCCGGTCCAGGCACGCGTTGACCACTACCCGGTGCAACCAGGTGGTGACCAGCGAGTCGCCGCGGAAACTGGCGGCCCTGCGGAACGCAGAGATGTAGGCGTCCTGGAGGGCGTCGGCTGCGTCGTCCGGGTGTCGCATCGTCCGCAGGGCCACGGCCCACAATCGGTCCCGGTGACGGGTGACCAGCACCGAGAAGGCAGCCGGATCGCCGTCCACATGAGCCTGCAACAGTTCGGCGTCGGACCGCTCGGCCAGCTCGCCGGCAAAGCTCAGGACAAGGTCGGGGACCGGTCCGGTGGGCTGAGCGGATCCGTCGGTCAAGGTGGAGGAATCCGTTTTCGGCAACCGCGGCGACACCGGATGCGTCACTGCGTGACCTCGACCTCGTAGATCCCCCCGCGGTACCCGCTGCCCTCCTTCGGCAGTGACGTCAGGTAGACGAGCAGATACTGGCTCCGGACGGGGGAGGACGGCTGCAGGGTGGCGCTGCTGCCGGCCCCGGACACCGTCGAGACGGTACGCCATGCCTTGTCGGTCGTCATGACGGGCGCGGTGCCGGATCCGGTCGGCACCCGGAGCTGGACGTCGGTGTCCGAGCCGGACAGCCGGAGCGTCACCGCACCGACGTCGACCGGTCGGCCGAGGTCGAGGACCAGGCCGACGCCCTTCTTGAGCCGGCCGAGCTTGGGGTAGTGCGAAGTAGGTCAGTGTCGTCCAGCGGGTCTTCGTGCTGCCGTCGTCGGCGCGGCCGACCTGGCTGGGATTCTCGCTGCCGTTGCCACCCTGGGCGGTCGGATCGAAATCGCGGATTCCGGCGATGGTGACGGGCTGAGGATTGGCCGCAACCGTCGGGCTGGCGGTCGGGCTGGCGTTCTGGTCGGCGGCCGGGGCGTCGATCTGGGCGCCGCCCGAGCGGTCCGTCGGGTTCCACAGGACGGCGCTCACCGCAACGGCCAGGCACGGCCAGCAGGGCGAGTGCGATCACCAGGGCGAGCCAGCGTCGGGGATGGCGACGCGACTGCTCGACCTCGGACGGCTCGGCCGACCAGACCGGCGCCGACGGGCTGACGGCCTGGGCCGGGCCGGTCTGACCCGACCGCAGGGCCTGTCCTGCTCGTGCGTCCGGGACCGGCCGGGACAACGTCGCCGGCGCGCCTGCGGCCGCTCGGGTCCGACCGGGGCTGCGGGGGGATCGGGCCGAGACGTTCTGGGTGGACTGGCTCAGGAAGGCCGAACGAGGAACCCCTGGGTCGCCGACCGGACCGGGCGCGCCGCCGGGGTGTCGCAGCCGGCGTTCCAGATCGGAGGAGGCGTCCGCCGGCCCGAGCACCCGGCCGAGTTCGGCGACCAGTTGGGTGGCCGAGCCGATCGGCGGCACCCGGTGTCGGGGACGAGTGCTGAGCAACTGGTCGCAGATCCGGTCCAAGGCCGGCGAGACGCCGTGCCGCACCTGGCGCGGGGACAACCAGCGTTGCTGGTCCGGCCCGAGCTGGGGCCGGGAGTCGGGTTCTTCCTCGGCGGACACGTCATGACCGAGGTGGAGCTCCCGGCCGTGCGGGGCGGCCGGCAGGCCGAAAGCCGAGCCACCCGGCCAGCGCGCGACGAGCATGGCGTAGAGCAGCCGGCCGAGATCGTAGACGTCGGTTGCTTCGGTGTCGGGATCGGTTCGCCCGGGCTGATCGGGGCCTGCCTGGAAGTCGGCCCGGGAGTCGGCTCTGGCCGGATCCGGCCGCAGCACGGATTCGATCAGCAGGCCGACGATCTTGATGTTGCCGGTGGGGGTGATGATCACCGTGTCGGGGTTGATCCGGCGGTGGTGGAGGCCGACGGCGTGAACGGCGCCGATCGCGTCGGCGATCTCACGGAGCACCCAGCCTGCCTCCAGCCCGGTCAGCGGCGCCGTGGTCAGGATGGTCTGCAGGGACTGCCCGGTGGTGTATTCGCAGACGATGTAGGAGCCGACATCGACCGTCGCCCGCTGGCCGCTGGTCTGGCCGCTGGTCTGGCCGCTTGTCTGGCCGGGGATCTGATCGGGGGTCATATCGACCGCGTCCAGCACCCGCAGGAAACGGGAGTCGGTGGCGATCGCGGCCCGGCGGGCGGCCTCGAGCAGTCGGGGAGCGCGCGGGATCGCCGACCGGCAGCAGGTGCACCAGCACCGAGCGGGACAGCACCTGGTCGAAGGCCCGCCAGGTGACGGCAGGTTGGGCCGAGACCAGCAACTCTTCCAGCCGGTAGCGAGCGCCGAGGATGGTGCCGGGCGGCAGATGATCCTCAGGGTCGATCAGGTGTTCGGGCGTTCGGGTCGGCGTGTTCGGGGTCGGTCAGGTATTCGGGGTCGGTCAGGTATTCGGGGTCGGTCAGGTATTTGGGGTCGGTCAGGTCCTGAGGTCCGGCCGGGTGCTCGGGCTTCCGGTCCCCAGCAGGCTGGCCCTGGGCAGCCGCTACCGCGGTCGGCAGATCGCTGAGCTGCGTACCCGATGATGTGCTGGCCATACCCTGTCCTGCCCCGGATGCACCGACGTGGGTCTCGATCGAGGACTCGGCGTCGGCGAGACCGTCGATGGCCGGCACCGAACTCGCGAGGGGATCGAGCATCGGAATGGTCATCGAACCCGGCTCCGGCTGGGCCGCGTCGTCACGGTCGATGGTGCCAGACCGGACCGCCCCGGGCCGAGAGGAATCGCCGGGCCGGGCCGGATCCGCAACATCGCCGCCGCCGGTGTGGGCAACCGGCTCGCGCGGGAACCGTCCGGGCAGGAATCGACCTCCGACGGTGGTCATGATCTGCTCCACCTCAGGGATGTGCAGCAGCCGGGACAGAGCCAGGAACACCAGGGCGGCCAGCAGCCCGCCGACGACCAGAGCCAGGGCGCGAACTACGAACGACTCCGACCACGATCCGGCCAGTCGGCAGACACCGGCGGCCAGCAGCCCGGCGGGGACGACGGCGACGCCGAGCCGGACGCAGTGGCGGACCAGCGCCGTCCCGCTGAGCGCGGGCAGCCGGCGCTTCAGCAGCCGGAACGAGACCCCGAGGCCGAGACGTAGGCCAGGGCGTAGGCCAGCGCCAGCCCGACCGCGATCCACTGCGGACGCCCGATCGGCAGCACGAAGAGCAGCGCCAGCCCGCAGTTGACGCCGGCGATCAGTAGCTGGATGAAGAACGGGGTCCGGGTGTCCTCCAAGGCGTAGAAGCCGCGCAGGCACAGGTACTGGATGGTGAACGGGATCAGCCCGATTGCGAACGCAGTCAGGGTCAAGGCGATGCTCGGCCAGTCCCGGGCGCCGCGGCCGTTGCCGAACAGCAGCTGACTGAGCGGGAAGGCCAGGGCGAAGAAGGCCACGGTGGCGGGCACGATCGCCGTCGTGGCCAGCCGCATCGCCCGCATCGCCTCCTGGCCGGCGCCGTCCAGGTCGCCGCTCGCCGCCCGCCGGGACGCCGAGGGCAGCAGTGCGGTGGCCAGCGAGACGGTGATCAGCGAGTGCGGCAGGATCCAGAGCAGATAGGCGTTGTTGTAGACCGTCAGGCCGGCCCCGGCGCCCGCCGGTCGGCCCGGACCGCCCAGCGTCGCCCCACTGGCCAGCCGGGTCGACACCCAGACCGCGACCTGGGTGACCAGCACGTAGCCCAGCGTCCACTTGGCCAGATGGGCCGTCCGGCCGAGCCCGGCGCCGCGCAGATCGAACCGCGGCCGGTAACGGAAACCCGATCGGGCCATGAACGGGATCAGCACCGCGGCCTGGACTACGATTCCCAACGTCGATCCCAGCCCCAACAGCAGGAGTTGGGGGCTGGTGAAGGGCACATCGGTGCTGGCGGTGTGCCGCCAGAACGCCAGGTAGGCCGCCAGCACGGCGACCGCGATGACGTTGTTGGCCAGCGGTGACCAGGCCATCGGGCCGAACTTGCCGCGGGAGTTCAGCACCTGGCCGATCAGTACGTTCACGCCGTAGAAGAAGATCTGCGGCAGGCACAGGTAGGCCAGCAGGACGATGTTGTGGAAGTGGGCTTCATTCTGCGGCAACTTCCAGCGGCCGTCGGTGTAGAGCCACATGATCGCCGGGGCGAGCAGGGTGGTGGCGATGGTGATCAGCCCCAGGCCGAGCAGTCCGACGGTGACCAGCCGGTTGGTGTAGGCCTCGCCGCCGTCGGGGTCGTTCTTCATCGCCCGGACGATCTGCGGCACGAACACGGTGTTCAGCACCCCGCCGGCCAGCAGGATGTAGAGCATGTTGGGGATGCCGTTGGCGATGTTGAACGTGTCGACCTGGGGTGAACCGTTGCCCAGCGCGACGGCCAGCAGGGCGATCCGGGCGAAGCCGAGGATCCGGGATGCCATCGTGCCGGTCGCCATCACCGCGGTGGCCGAGATCAGACGGGAGCCGGCGGTGTCCTCGCGTCCGTCAGCCGAACGGTCTGCGGTCCCCGCGTCGGTCTGGACCGCGGGGCCGGGTCGGGTCTCGCTCATCCGGCCGACTCGCTGCCGCGTTCGCGCCGCACCTGGCGGATCCGGAAGGCGGTCGCGCCGATCAGCACGATCAGGGCGCCGAGCGAGATCAGCCAGCCGATCCGCCCGGCCTGGGTGGGATTGATCTGGATGGTCAGCGGCGCTCCGACCGCCAGCCCCGAGGTGGTCATCAGCTGGGCGGTGATCGGCAGTTGGCCGTTCGCCCGGGCCTGCACCTCGGCGGTGACGGGTGCCCGGCTGCCGGCCTCGATCACGCCGATCGTGCTCGCCGGGACGTCCGGTGACGTTCAACCGCTGCCGGTTCGGTGAACTGAACACGATCTGCACCCGGATCGGCTCGCTGAACCCGTTGACCACGGTGATCGGGACGTTGCCCGCAGCCCCGGTCAGCACCAGGTCCTTGGCCTCCAGATGGATGGCGCTGCCCCGCAAGACCTGAGTCGAACACGCCGGTCTGCTGGCCGACGAACTGCTGCTGAGCGCTGGTCCGGCCGCGCCAGGCCGTACTGACCACCCGGGCCAGGCTCTGGTCCTGTTGGGTGCTGAGCGAGTCCGGGGTCGGCCAGCAGCTGCCGGTAGGCGGTGAAGTCCTGGGCCAGCAGTCGCGGTGGCCGCCAGCTGCTGCGGGCTGAGCTCGTGCTTGCGGTCAGAGCTGGAGTAGGACGGATGGCCGCTCCAGCTGACCGGGGTGCCGGCGAGGAGTTGACCGACGTCGCTGAGCTTCAGCCAGGGTGCGGTTGAACTGTCCGAGGTCGACGCCGGACTGATCGGGCTGGGTGACCAACCGCAGCCGGCCGACGGTGGTATCGGTCTGCGGAGGTCAAGGCCTCGATGTAGGTGGTGGCCAGCGCCGACTCCCGCAGATGCACCGGAGTGTCATCCGGCGCCGGTCCGGGCCCGCCGGCCGATGCGCTGGTGTCGTAACTGAGGATCGTCGGGCCGCTCTTCTGCTTGATCAGCGGGCCGAGGTCGTCGATGGTGGCGTCGTCGAGCACCACGGCCCGGGCGCCGAGCTGGTCGGCGGCCTCCACGGTGGCCTGGTCGGCGGTGCCGTCCGGCGGGACGACCAGCAACGGCAGCGCGCTGACACCGTCCACCGTCTTGGCCGCGGCCTCAGCGGCCCGGGCGAGGCCCAGCCGGTCGTCGCGGACCAGCGCGGACAGGTCGTACTGGGCGTAGGGCAGCCGGTAGCCGTCGTGGCCGGTCTGCAGGGCGGCGAACCGGCGCAGCCAGGTCTGGGCCGAGGTCCGTCCGGTGCCGGCAACCAGCTCGCCGTCGCTGCCGACCACCTGGTAGCCGGCGCTCATGGTCCGCAGCTCGACGATCAGGTTCGGGTCGACGGCATAGCTGGTGGCGGGCTGGTCGGCGTCGGACAGCAGGTCGTAGAGCCGCCCGCCGTGGGCGACCTCGTTGGCCAGATGGTCATCAGCCAGCACCCCGCTCCGCAATTGGGACGGGCTCGATGTCAGCAGCACCAGCGAGCTCAGCTGAACCGAGTTCGACGACGCACTGGACAACTTGCGGATTCAGCACCGGGACGAAGATCCGGGCGCGGCCGATGGCGTTGCTTCCGGGCTGCAGCACCTGGACACCCATCAGGTAGACCCCGTTGGTCGGATTGGCGCCGAGCAGCTCGGTGGTGGTCGCCGACAAGCTGAAGGTCGACGCTGGCCTTCGGCGCCAGCGTCGGCTTGGCGGAGCTGAACAACTCGTCGTACTCGCCGAAGCCGTAGCGGCGGGCGCCGATCGGATCGTTGGAGTCCGACGTGCCGGCGGCGGCCAGCTGCTCGCTCGAGGTGAGCGGGAAGGTGCTGCGCCAGAAGTAGGCCGACAGCTGGCTCAACGGCTTGTCGGAGACGTTGGTCACGGTGCCGCTGATCCGCACGGTGTCGCCGGGCTTGACCACGCTCGGCTGCATGGCTCTTCACGGTGATCCGGACCAGCGCGGTCGGTTCGTCGGCGACAGCACCGGGAGGGGGAGCGAACGCGAGCAGGCTCAGCGCGATGAGCAGCGCCGCCAGCGGCCCCCTGAACAGTCCCGCCTTTAGCACGGTGACCAGCCGGGATCGGTCGGACAGGTCGCCCGAGACGACGACCTGTGACCACCCGTTGCTGCACTGCGCCATGGTAATCGGCTGAGCCTGTGCCGGCGGGAGCGAGAAATCGATCCGGCCGGATCGGGCCGGGGGATTAGGCTGCCGCAGCGTGTCGTCTCCCAACAGTCCGGTGTCCCAGGATCCGGTGTCCTCAGGATCTCCTGTCACAGGATCCGGTTCAGCTCACCGCGCTCGAACGGGCCGGGCGGCAGGCGACGCGGCGTTGGAGGGCGTGGCCCCGATCCTCGATCGGCTCGGCGCGCTGTTCGGCGACGAGGGTCATCAGCTCTATCTGGTCGGCGGCAGCGTCCGTGACGCCGTGCTGCACGAGCTCGGCGAGGATCTGGACTTCACCACCTCGGCCTCGCCGGACGAGATCGAGGCGCTGCTGCGCCGGGTCAGCCGCGCAGGTCTGGACGGTGGGCAAGAAGTTCGGCACCATCGGCGCCCGGTTGGCGCGCCGGAGCCGGTGCGAGTGCAGGTGACGGCACGGAGGACAGTGCGGGACACGGACTGGGTGGTCGAGATCACCACCTATCGCGCCGACAGCTATCAGCCCGACAGCCGAAAGCCGGAGGTCCGCTTCGGGGACTCCCTGGTCGGCGACCTGGTCCGGCGGGACTTCACCGTGAACGCGATGGCCGTCGACGTGGTCGGGCCGCCCGACGCGGACAGCTTCGTCGACCCGTACGGCGGTCTCGCTGACCTGACCCTGGCCCGGCTGCGGACCCCGGGCACGGCCGAGCAGTCCTTCAGCGACGACCCGCTGCGGATGCTGCGGGCGGCCCGGTTCGCCGCCCGGCTGCAGTTCGCGCCGACCCCGGACGTGATCGGGGCGATGACCGAGATGGCGGGCCGGCTCTCGATCGTCTCGGCCGAACGGATCCGGGACGAGTTCTCCAAGCTGCTGCTCACCGACCAACCACGGGTCGGGCTCGACCTGCTGGTCCGCACCGGGCTGGCTGACGTCTTCGTGCCCGAGCTGGGCGCGTTGCGGCTGGAACGCGACGAGCATCACCGCCACAAGGACGTCTACGCCCACAGCCTGACCGTGCTGGACCAGGCGATCGCGCTTGGAACGTCACGCGGCCACCCGCGCGAGGCCCCGACCTGATCAACCGGCTGGCCGCTCTGCTGCACGACATCGGCAAGCCGAAGACCCGGAAGTTCGAGCCGGGCGGCAAGGTGTCCTTCCACCACCACGACGTGGTCGGGGCGAAGTTGGTCCGCAAGCGGCTGACCGCGCTGCGCTATCCGCGCGAGGTGGTCGAGGCGGTGGCCGATCTGGTCGCTCTGCATCTGCGCTTCCACGGCTACGGCGACCTGTCCGGCGGTGAGCACGGAGTGGACCGACTCGGCCGTCCGTCGCTACGTCCGTGACGCCGGCGACCAGCTGGAGCGGCTGCACATGCTGACCCGGGCCGACTGCACCACCCGGAACCAGGCCAAGGCGTTGCGGCTGCGGAGCGCCTACGACGAGTTGGAGCAGCGGATCGCGGTGCTGGCCGAGGCGGAGGAGTTGGACGTCGATGCGGCCCGATCTGGACGGAAACCAGATCATGGCCATTCTCGACATCCCGCCCGGTCGGCCAGGTCGGCCAGGCCTACGGCATCTGCTCGAGCTGCGGATCGATCAGGGCCCGCTCGGTCGCGGAACGGGCCACCGAGGCGCTGCGTGCGTGGTGGGCCGAGCAGCCCCATTGAGGAAGAACGCAGAACTTCCTATGCTCGATCTCGAGTTCGGGCCCGATCTGGCCTCATCGGTCGATCGAGGATAGGAACTCCTGCGTTCTGCTCGATCGGAGTGTTCGCTCAAGCCTTCGCGGCGACGGTTGATTCGGGCCGCGGGGTCGGACCGATGCCCTGATTCAGGGCCAGTCCGCGGCTGAGTAGAGAGAAAGCCAGCGCGATCAGCAGGTAGACCGCGGCCAGCACGATCAGGATGGTCACCGACTTGCCGTTGGCGGGCAGGATCAGCGCGCCGATCGTGGCGGCCAGCACCAGCGCCACGTTGAACACCATGTCGTAGAGCACGAAGACCCGGCCCTTGAAGTCGTCGTCGACGTGGGCCTGGACGAAGGTGTCGACGCAGATCTTGATGCTCTGGGCGAAGATGCCGAGCCCGAAGGCGGCGATCAGCTGGGTCGGCTTGGTGTAGATCGTGCCCGGGACGATCTGAAGCACCGCCGAGCCGACCAGGCGATCCGATCATCCAGGCCCGGGCACCGATCCGCTTCGAGACCGGTGGGGTCAGGGCGGCGGCCAGGACGAATCCGGCACCGGTCACCCCGACCAGCAGCCCGAGGTCGGCGATCGCCGGGTCGACCTGCTGCGGGGTGTGGAAGTAGTTCCGGTAGACCAAGATGGTGGACACGAACACCACGCCGTAGACGACCCGGTGGGCCCCGATGGTCAGCAGTCCGAGCGCCGCGGCCGGTCGCTGCCTCAGATGCCGCAGGGCCTCGGCCAGCCCGGCGGCCACGTCCCGGGCCCGGGCCGGCTGAGTCGCCGTTGACCCCGACGCCGTTGATCCCGACGCCGTTGATCCCGATGCCGTTGATCCCGACGACCTGGCTGGCGGGTCGGGTAGCGCGTCGTCCGGTCCGAGAGCCCGCCGGCTGATCCGCAGCGCGAGGCTGGCGCTGACCACGAAGCCGCAGCCGACGACCGCGAACAGAACCGCGTCGGCGGCGGAGGCCGGCAAGTGCGCGCCGAGCAGCAGCCGCAGTCCGGTGCCCACCCCGGCGCCGACCAGCGCACCGGCCGGGCCGACTGTCGGCACCACCGAGTTGGCCACCATGTACTCGTCCGGGTCGATGGTGTGTGGCAGCGCCGCCGACAGAGCGGCCAGCAGGAACCGGTTCAGGCTCATGGCCAGCAGGACCAGGCCGTAGAACGCGAATTCGACCGCTCCACCGCGGATGCCGGTGAGCGAGAGCGCGGCCAGGCCCAGACCCAGCACGGAGCGGGTGAGATCGACCACCACCATCACCTGACGGCGCGACCAGCGGTCCAGCACGACGCTGACGAACGGTCCGAGGATCGAGAACGGCAGCAACGTCACCGCCAGCACGGCCGCGATCGACCCGGCGTCCGGCTGACGTTCGGGGGAGAACAACACGTAGGAGGCGAGGGCGATCTGCAGCAGTCCGTCGCAGGACTGGGTGGCGATCCGGACGGCGAGCAGCCGACGGAACAGTTGGTGCCGCCACAGCCGCCGCAGGCTTCGCGCGAACTCCACCCGGTCACGGTACTCGGCTGATCGGTAGGGTCGGACCATGTCGCGCGCCGAGGAAGCCGCCCACCGGGCCGAGCTGGCGGCCGGGCAGAAGCGGATGGAGTCCCAGCGGGCCCAGGTGCTGATCGACGGGCTTTCTGGGCGAGGTCCGAGATCGCGGTATCGCCGCCGGACCGCTGCGGGCGACGCTGCTGTCCGGCGCATCGGTCAAGACCGACAAGCGGGGCTGGTACCTACGCCGGGACGAGAGCGTGGCCATCGGCGAGGACGGCGGCTACTACATCCTGGTCGTTCCCGGGGGCCTCGGTGAACGGCTCCGCGGGGTGAAGCTGACGCCCACGCCGCCGCCGCTGATCGTCGGACAGGGCGGCCGGGACGGCGAGACCGGTCCACTGACCGACTTCCTGGAACGGCGCCTCGCGCAGGGCTAGATGTCCTCGGTGGTGGTGGCGCTCTTCTTCACCTTGAGGAACTTCATGTAGGCCTCGATGACCTCTTCCGGTTCACCGCGCATCATCAGGGTGCCGTGATCGAGCCAGATCGCCTCGTTGCACATCTCGACGATGCTGCCCAGGCCGTGACTGACCAGGAACATCGCCCGGGCCCGGTCGCGAAGCTCGGCCATCTTGGCGTTCGCCTTCTGCCGGAAGTGCGCATCCCCGGTGGACAGGGCCTCGTCGATCATCAGGATGTCGGGCTCCATGTGCACCGCGACCGAAAACGCCACCCGGGAGAACATGCCGGAGGAGTACGTCCGCATCGGCATGTCGATGAACTCGCCCAGTTCGGTCCACTCGGCGATCTCTTCGGCCCGTTCGGCTACTTCGTCGCGGGACAAGCCGGAGGCCAGACCACCGAGGACGATGTTTTCCCGCCCGGACAGGGTGTTGTTGAAGCCGACACCCAGGGCCAGCAGGGTGCTGGCCCGTCCCCAGACCTCGATGCTGCCGCTGGTCGGCGGAAGGATTCCGGCGAGCGCCCGCATCAGGGTGGACTTGCCTGCGCCGTTGGCGCCGATGATGCCCATCGAGGTCCCGGTCGGGAACCTCGAACGAGACGCCCTTCAGGGCCTTGACCTCGCTGACCGCCCGCTGGCCGCGACCGAACCGGACCAGGGCCTGCTTCAGCGTCGGCTTCTTCTCGAAGGTGGTGCGGTAGGTGATGGAGACGTCGTGGACGCGGGCCGCGAGATCGGTGCGGTCGCGGCCCTTCGCGCTCACCGAAGAAGTTGCGCCGGGTACGGCATCGGTCGCGCGGGTCGTCACTGGCTCGGTCATCGTGTTCTTGATCATGCCTGATCCGGTTGGCTGGTGGTGTGCTGCGGACTGTGCTGAGGACCGTTCAGAGGACCGTTCAGAGGACACGGACAGCGAAATCACGCTCCCGGGAGATGAAATAGAGGAACCCGATGATCGCCGCGCCGATGGCCCAGGCGGCGCTGATCAGGAAAACGCTCGGGCTGACGTGGGGATGTTTGTCCTGGATGAAGTCGACGTACCCGCGGACCATGCCGAACATCGGGTTGGTCTCGGCGATGGTCTTGATGCCGGCCGACTGGGTGTTGATCTGATCTGCGAACCACAGCACCGGTGACATGTACATCCACAGCCGCAGCACGTAGGGCAGGAAACTGTGGGTGTCGCGGAAATAGACCTGCAAGGTAGCGAAGACAGCCGCCAGGCCCATCGAGAACAGCACGATGCAGCCGAGGAAGAACAACGCCACCACCATGTGCAGTCCCCAGGGCAACCCGGCCAGGATGTGGAAGACGAGGTAGACGGGGACGGTCGGCAGCCATCGGAAAAAGGCCGTCCGGACGGATGAGAGAGGGATCAGCAACCGGGGGAACGCGGTGTTCAACAGCAGTTTGCCGGAGCTGGTGACCGAGGTCGACCCGGTGGAGACGGAGGTGCTGAACAGAGTGAAGACGAACAACGCCAGCGTCAGGTGGGCGAAGTGCTGGATCGGCGAGGCCGATCCACCCCCGACACTGTGACCGAGGATCGTGATCAGCAAGAAGTAGACCCCGGCCAGCAGTAACGGATTGAGGATCAACCAGGCCTGGCCGAAGAAGGTCATCGTGTTCGAGCTCCGCATCGACGCCTTACTCATCTCGGAGGCGAACGCACGCCGCAGCCACAGCTCGCGGAAGTAGGCGACCAGATTGGGCAGCCCGGCCCGGTGCGGCCCGTACTGGTGGTAGACCGCCGTGAATTCGGAGCTCCCGGCCTCCTTGACCGCCATGTTTCGTCCTTCGTGACTGTCGGGCTGCCGGTGCTCCGGCGGCAGTTCGGGTGATCCTCGGGTCTGCCGCGGAGCGCTTCCGGCGATCGCAGGAGATCGCGTGCGACGAGTGCCGTTACGGGCGCAGACCGATGGTCAGTCTGCCACGACCGGGGCGGCCGTCGTCCATTCCAAAGCCGTCCCGGTTCCACAGGTTCGACTCAGGAAGCTGCTCCGTGGGGTAGGGACGGGTGGGCTCGGCTCCCGGCGTTGGCCCCGATCCTGCGGGTTCGGACCAGCACGATGACGACACCGACGGCAACCAGGCCGAAACCGACGGTGACCACCGGCAACAGCACCCGCCCCTCGCCCTTGAGCTGCGCACTGTCCCCGGGATTGTCGGGGTCGTAGAGGATGGTCAGGTGGTCACCGACCGCGACCCGCGGCTTGTAGCTGCCCTGGCTCGGTGTGTAGGTGTAGGTGGTGCCCGCGACGGCGTACTGGATCTGCGGGGCCAGCGGAACCCCGCGTCCTTGCCGGACGACGCGCGGCGAGCCGCTGAACGCTCGGGGCACGAGCGCGACGACGGTCCCCTCGGTCGAGGTCGCGTTGCCGCGGAACGCGTGGTTGTCCATCGAGAGCCGGGCGAACAGAAGGGCGATTGCCACCATGTACACGGCGACCACGACCCCGATCAGGCGCGGAAACCGGAACCACTTCACACAGACACAGTAGGGGCCGGGTACCGAAGTCGGCCCGTCGACTGGCGCCGACAGGCCGGTTCGGGTGCCCACCCAGAATCTTCGGCCGGTCTCGTCGTCCCACCGACGAAACCTGCCCGGCGATCAGTGATCGGGCTGATCCATCCCCCGTCGCTCTTTCCTGTTCGGGGCCAGGAGCCTGCTGATGGGATCATTCCCCGGACTCGATCCCGGCCGAGTCGGCGCGACCCCCTCCAGTGCCTCGCCGACCCGGCTTTCGCGGTTTTTCGCGAGGTGCTGCGCGAAGCATCGTCGTGGTTCGACCTCCGGACGGACCCGTCGCCGGCTGAGGATCGGCTCAGGGTCCCCAAGAACCTCGTGCCTTCAGAACCGGTTCCCTTGGTGGGAGCCGGGCCGGACGAGATGGCCGGGCCCCGGCTGGTCTCGGAGCGCAGGTGTGCTCAATAGACCGAGTGTCGCTGTACGGAGGGTCGGCCCCCGTCGAAGTCGATCCAGAACATGGTGGAGAAGTTGCGCTGCGCGATCGGACTGACCGAACAGCCGCACAAGGCTCGGACGATCTGCGGCGTGCTGTCCTGCTGGCCGACGATCAGCACCCGGCCGGACCGGTATTGAGCACGGATGGTGGCGGCCACCGTGCCGGCGGGCGCGGTGGCGTCGTAGAGCGAGGGGGCGACGTTCCAGCTCCGGGCGGTCGGCAGTCCGGTCCCCTGGCTGCGCTGGAACTGGTTCACGAAGACGGCGACGCCGGGCTGGCCGGCGAGGACGAGGGCGAGCCGCTGGGCCCGGGTCGTCCCGGCCGGGCTGAGCTGCGGGTCATCCGTGCCGTTGGATCCGGCCTCGGCGCTCTCCACGACGATGACGCTCAGCCCGGTGGCGGACGGGCTGCCGCCGGCCGGACCGGCCGCACTGGTGGCGCTGCCGGAGGGGACGGAAGCGCGCGGCTGCGCCGATGACGGCTGACCGGGCGACCCGGACGATTCGGCCTTCCCGGCCGACGACGAACCGCCGGAGCTGGATCCGGCCGTCGAGCCGGACGCCACCGGCGAGGCGCAGCTGCCGACCAGCAGCAACAGGACGACGGCGCAGGCGCCGCCGAGTCGCGGGTGCATCCGTCCTCCTCGGTGGGCTCGTCGTTCGCGGTTCATGGTCACAGCCGGGGCGGGTCTGTCGGGCAGGGTTTGGTGAGCGGGTCGGGTGGGTCGGACAGGCGAGCCGGGGTGACCAGCTGCCGGTCATCGCTGGATGACGGCAGCCTAAGAGCGGATCCGGCCTAGACCACCACCTCGGAGCGCTCTGTTATCCGATCTTGTCCGCACGGTTGCCGAATGGTGACCGGAGCGGGCGGCCGGGGGCGGGCGCGGGTCGAGGACAACAAACCCCGGGATCCCGGATCGAGGTGGACAACACCGCCGCCCACTCGGACAACACCTCTGGTGGTCGGGCCAACACCTGCGCCAACACCCGATCGACAGGCTCGAGTCAGGTCGCAGCAGCGACACGGCGAGGGCCGGTAGGAGAGCTGAGAGTGGGGGAGGCGGCGTGGTGGGGATCGGGAACCGTTGCGACCTGGTGGACGCGTTGAACACCGAGTGGCGTGAGCTGGCTGGGTGTCATCGAGAGTTGATCGAGGGCTGGGCGGAGCGGGAACCGGTGCTGTCCGGCTGCCGGAGTGCCGGCGACATCTTGGCCCGGATCCCTCAGCATCCGGACCAGATCCTGCGACTACTGATCACCCTCGACCACGATGGCGTCGAGCCCGCCGGCCGGATCGTGCTGCAGACGATGCTCGGCAAGATGGTGCGGATGGCCTGGCGTGATCCGCACGCTCAGATCGACGACTACATCAGCCAGCTCTGGTTTCGGATCCGCAGCTATCCGCTCGTCGAACGGCCGCGTCGGATCGCAGCGAACCTGGCTCTGGACACGCTGAAGGCGGTCCAGGCCGAACCCGGTCGGCTCACTCGGCCCGATCGGGTGGCTGGCCTCCTCGATGGTCCGGACTCCACCCCCTCTCCACCGAGCAGAACCGAACGCCCGCAGGCGCCCGCCGCCGAGCTGTCGGCGACCCGGGTGCTGCGCGCGGCCTGTGATCTCGGTCTGATCGATGAGTGCACCCGGCGGATCCTGCTCGCGGTCTATGCCGGTGGTTGGAGCGGAAAGGAAGTTGCCGAGCACCTGCAGATCAGTCATGCGGCACTGCGCTTTCGATGCAGTCGGGCGGTTCGGACACTCGCGCGGGAGTCGGTGCAGCTCGCCGCGGCCGCCTAGCCGGGGACCCGCTCCTGAGTGGCCGGTGTGGCTGGTGAGACAACCGAGGTGATCCGGCAGGTGGCCCCGGAACGTGTGTCGCCGCTCAGAGTTCCCGGCCGGAGAGACAATTCTCGCGCTTCCTCCGTACGCTTCGATATTTCGTGTTCGACTTGTTTCCGCGATCGATCCCACTTCGCTGAAGAATCGAGAAGAAGAACATGGCGGTCCAGACCAGTCAGCCGGTGAGTCAGCCCGTACTGACTCGCGTCCCGGCCCCGGCGGTGGCTCGTCCGAGAAGGAGCCCGAAATGGGTCGCTCTTGGGGTTGTCGCCTTGTGTCTGGGTGCCCTCGGCTCGTTCTTCCTCTACAACCAACTGGCCGAGGCCCGCGAGGTCGTCGCGGTGAAAGCGAGTGTCTTTCGCGGGGATGTGGTGACCGCCGACGATCTGACGGTGGTGCGGGTGGGTAGCACGCCGGGGATCGCCACCGTGCCCGCTGCGCAGCTGAGCGGCCTGATCGGCCAGCACGCGCGGGTCGACATGATGAGTGGGACCATGCTCGCGCCGGGGATGGTCGCGCCGATCGTCGAACCGGCCGCCGGTCACAGCCTGGTCGGGATCAAGTTGACCAGCGGTCGGGCCCCGAACGGCTTTCTCCGCTCCAGCAGTCCGATCCGGTTGGTCGCCATTCCGCCGGCCGGCGCAGCGCCCGGCTACAAGGACGCCTACACCGGTCTGGCCATCCAGGCCACGGTGGTCGCCGCCACGCCCGCGGCCGACGGCCAGTCGGTGCTGGTCGACGTCGACGTCGAGGCCGGCCAGGCCGCCCAGACAGCGCTGCTGGCCGCGACCGACCGACTGGTCGCCGTCCGGGATCCGGAGCACTGATGGCGCTGCTCGTGCTCACCTCCGCGTCCGGATCGCCGGGCGTGACCACACTGGCGCTGGGATTGGCGTTGACCTGGCCGCGCCCGGTCATCCTGGTCGACGCCGATCCGGGTGCCTATCAGGCGGTGTTGGCCGGCTTCCTCGGCGGGCAGGTCCGGACCGACAAGGGTCTGCAGAGGGTGGCCGAGGCGCATCGGGACCGGCGTCCGCTGCGTGAGGTGATCAGCGATCAAACCATCGATCTGTCCGACGACACGACGACCTCGCGGCGGTTGCTGCCCGGCTTCGTCAAGCCGGCCAACGCCGCGCTGTTCGCTCCGGTCTGGGGTGACCTGGCCGACGCGCTGACCCGGTTCGATCTGACCGGCATCGACGTGATCGTCGACGCCGGTCGGTTGGCTCCGCAGGGCCTGCCGCAGCCGCTGGTCGATCGGGCCGACATCTGTGCCCTGGTCACCCGAAGCAGTCTTCGCGCGCTGGCGGGCGCCCGGGCCGGCGGAGCGTCACTGGTCGAGCAGGCCCGACTCTCCGGTGGCGACGACCACCTGGGCACCATCGTCGTCGGTGAGGACCAGCCCTACGGGAGACGCGAGATCGCCAAACTGCTGGCCCTCCCCGTTGTGACCGGTGTACCCGACGATCCGTCCTCGGCCGCCGCGGTGGTCGAGGGTGGTCGACGGCCCCGCCGGTTCGATTCGGCGCCATTTCCGCGCTCGCTGCCGCACGTCATCGCCGATCTTCAGGCTCAGGTCCAGCGTCGGCGGGAGCGGCTGGCCGGCTTGGACACCCGTGGGCCGCAGCCCGTCGCGCTCCCGACCACAGCCGTGCGAACCCTTCCGGGTGCGCGGATCGGGGCGACGGAGGATTCGCCGGTGACGGGTTACGCCTCGTCCCCGGCCGGTGCCGGGAGGCTGCGGTGAGCGACCGGGGAACGATCGGGCGGGGAAGCAACGGGCGAGGAAGCAACGGGCGAGGAAGCAACGGGCGAGGAAGCAACAGGCGGGGCGAGCCGCCGGGTGCTGCGCGGAATCACCCGCGGCCGGCGATCGACAGTGTTCCCCTGTTCGGTGGTGAGCTGGCGGAGGAGCTCGATCGAGGATCGGGCGGTCTCGGCGATCAGGCGGGGCGGGCAGCCGGTCACCGTGCGACGAACCATGGAATGGACAGCTTGCGCGAGCCGCTCGATCTGCGTGAGCCGCCACCGGCCGGGCGGCGGCGCACCGGCGAAGAAGTCGACTGGGGTCAGGTGGTGGCTCTGCGCAAGGAGGCCTCCGAGCTGATCACCGAGCAGACTCAGGACTACATAGCCGAGACCGGCCGGCCGATGCCGGCCGAGGACCGGCTGTTGATGGGCCGGTCGGTGATCCGCCGGGTGGTCAGTGATCACGTCCGCGCCCTGCATCGCGACGGCGAGGCGCTGTGGTCGGCCGAGACCGAGTTCGGTTACGTCCAGGCCGTCGAGGACGCGGTCTTCGGCTACGGCCGACTGCAACCCCTGTTCGAGATGCCGGACGTGGAGAACATCGAGATCCACGGCTGGAACTCGGTCGTCGTGCAGTTCGGCGACGGTCGGCGCGAGATCCAGCCGTCGGTGGCCGACAGCGACGAAGAACTCGTCGACGCGATCCGGTTCCTCGGTGAGAACGCCGACCCCAGCCGACCCTTCGACGACACCCATCCGACCATGACGCTGGCCCTGGGGAACCGGTTCCGGCTGCACGCCATCGGCTTCGGGCTGTCCTATCGGCCTTCGGTGGTCATCCGACAGCACACCCTGACCGACATCTCGCTGGCCGAACTGTCCCGCGGCGGACTGATGCCGGCCGAGGTCGCCCAGTTCCTCGACGCCGCCGTGCTGGCCCGGAAGTCGATCGTCATCTCCGGTGACCAGGGAGCCGGCAAGACGACCTTGCTCCGGGCGCTGATCTACGGCCATCCCGGCCAACGAACGCTTCGGCACCCTCGAGACCGACTACGAGCTGATGACCCACCTGCAGCCCGGACGGGAGAACATCCTGGCCCTGCAGGCACGGGTCGGTCACGGCGAGCGGGACCGGCGGCGAGTCGGTCGGCAACTTCTCGATCGCCGACCTGATGCCCGAGGCGTTGCGGCAGAACCTGGCCCGGCTGGTGGTCGGCGAGGTCCGCGGCGGTGAGGCCGGGGCGATGTTCGAGGCGATGCAGGCGGGCACCGGCACGCTGTCCACCACCCACTCCCATTCGGCGGCCTCGACAATGGATCGCCTCGCCTCGCGGGTTGCCCAGGGCGGCGTGCTGACCATCGACGAGGCCTATCGCCAGATTGCCCACAACATCCACCTGTTCGTCTACGTCAGCCTGGTCGACGAGACCTGGAAGGGCGGTGGACGACGGCGCTTCGTGTCCGAAATCCGCCAGGTCACCCGGGCGATCGAGTCCGACCGCCCGGTCACCCACCTGACCTACCGCGCGACCGGGGACGCCCGACAGCCCGCGGGGTTCTATCCGGACGCCGACTTCCAGGCCGAGATCGCCCCGTTCTATCGGCCGCTGCCGGACGGCGCGGACCTGATCGAACCACCCGAATACGGCTGGGCCGCAACCCGCGGACACGAGCAGGCCGGAGCTCGATCGTGATCGGGCCGGGGCTGGCCGTCCTGGTCGGACTGCTGCTGATCGGGGGCCTGATCGCGGTCGTGGTCGGGCTACGGCCCCGCAGGGAGCCGGCCGGACCCGCCGGCCCCGTGGTTCGGACCAGCCTCGGCCAACGATGGGCCCGGCTCACTCGGCGCCCGCCGGGGACAGCCGGTCGGCGACGCGACGTGGTGCTGCTGGTCGCCTTGGCGGCAGGCTTCCTGATCGCCGCCGTATCCGGCTGGGTGATCGCGGTGCCGCTGGTGCCGATCCTGGTCCTGGTGCTGCCGGCCATCCTGTCGATCCCGAAGTCCAGGGACGTCGAGCTGCTGGAAGCCCTCGACCGCTGGGTCCGGACGCTCTCGACCGCACTGCCGACCGGCAAGTCGATCCCGGACGCGATCCGGCTGTCCCGGCGAACCGCGCCGGAGATTCTCGAGACCGAGCTGGGCGTTCTGGTCGCCCGGCTCAACAACCGGTGGGAAACCCGGGACGCGCTGATGCGGTTCGCCGACGGCCTCGACAGCCCGGACGTGGACGGCGTGGTCGCCGCCCTGATCCTGGCGGCCAACCGTGGTTCGAACGGCGCAGCGGTGACGCTTACGGCCCTGGCCGACTCGCTCCAGGCCCAACTGAAGGGCAGGCGTGAAGTCGAGACCGAACGGGCCAAGCCGTACATCGTGGTCCGTCAGGTCACCATCGTCACCGCGGTGACTCTGGGTTGCGGACTGGTCCTGGGCGGTGAGTTCTTCGCTCCCTACGGGACGCCGATCGGGCAGCTGATCCTGGCGGCGCTGGTGGCGGCCTACCTCGGCTCGTTGGTGTTGATGCGGCTCCGCGCGCGGCCGCGCGCCCGGGCCCGGATCCTGGTCGGAGTGCACCGCTGATGGGCGGATCGACGACGTTCGCGCTGGTCCTGCTGACCGGGACCCTGCTCGCCGGCGGGGTGGTCGCCCTGGTGACCGCTTTTGTGCCGCGGACGCCGGAGTTGTCCGGTGTGATCGGCGGGCTGTTCGACCCGGCCGGCCACGACGCCGGTCCGCAGATTGCCGAACCGTTGGCCGGTTCCCGCTCCGACCGGTTGGGCGCCTGGCTGGCCCGCCGCTCTCCGATCCCGCTGACGTCGCGGCAACGACAGAATCTGCAGCTCGGGAACAAGGGCGTGGCCGAGTTCTACGCCGACAAGGCGGTGCTGGGTCTGGCCGGGCTGATCCTGCCTTCCGTGCTGCTGGGCAGTTGGAGCCTGCTGGTGGGGCGGTTGCCGGTCGCCGTTCCGGTGCTGGTCGTGCTACTCGCCGGGGTGTCCGGCTTCTTTCTTCCCGACCTGTTGCTACGGGGTCAGGCCAGTAGCGCGCGCACCGATGCCGGCGCCGCGCTGCTCACTTACATCGACCTGGTCACGCTGGAGCGGCTGGCGAACGCCTCGGCCACCCAGGCGCTGCATAATGCGGCGAACCTCAGCGAGATCATCCTGTTCCGGCAGATCCGGGGAGCGCTCGAACGCGCCCGGCTGGAGCAGCAGCCGCCCTATGCGGAGTTGCGACGGCTGGCCGAACAGCTGGATCTGCCCGAGCTGACCGATCTCGCCGACGTGATGCAGCTGGATGAGGCGGGCGCCTCACTGTCGGGCTCGCTCCGCGCCCGGGTGAAAGAGCTGCGGGACGCCCACCTGGCCGACGACCAACGTGAGGCCAACGCGGTTTCGGAGGGAATGACCATCTACATGACCCTCCCGGCGCTGATCTTCGGGCTGATCTTCATCGTCCCGCCGCTACTGAGGATCGTCGGGAGTTGAGGCGGACCGGAAGCGCGCGGAGTTGTCCACAGGCCCTCTGGCGGAGGTGTGCCGAATCACCCTAGGGTCGACCACGAGCAGTAGTGGGTCGCCAGACCATTTTCAGTTGTCATCGACATGAAACCAACAAGGCACAACCA
Source organism: uncultured Actinomycetota bacterium (assembly GCA_963711185.1). Lineage (GTDB taxonomy): Bacteria > Actinomycetota > Actinomycetes > Propionibacteriales > Propionibacteriaceae > Microlunatus. Next base: position 376,376 of record CAVQDD010000019.1, read on the forward strand.
TCGAGGGGAACGACATGATCAAGAACCGACTGCTGGGGTTGCTCGGACTGCTCCTGCTGTGGCAGGACCCGAAGCAGCGGGAACGCGGATTGAGCCAGTCGACAGAGAACGCCATTCTGCTGGCCGGCGCGGTGACGGTGGCCGGCATCGTCATCGCGTTGATCACGGTCTACGTCCGCAGCCACATCCCGCGGTAGCCGCTCTGAGGAGGGGGATCCGACGCCACGGGGCGCCAGGAAACGCACGACAGAAGAGGGAGGTGATCAGGGTGACGAGCACGAGAGCGACGGTCCGCGAACGAGGACGCCGAGCGGTGGTGACCTGCATCCGTGCGGGTCGACGGATCGTTCCGGGTGCGGGCACGAGTTCACGTGGTCTGATGAACTCTGTCCAGTGGGCGGTGCTGTTCCCGGCCGTGATGCTGTGCACTCTCGGGATCATCCAAGCCGGAATCTGGATTCACGGTCGAAACGTCGCCGTCGAGGCGGCCAACACCGCGGCCGACATCTCCCGCGGGTCGTCGGCCGACGACGGTTCGGCTCGTGCCGCCGCCGAACGGGTGGCCGCGGTCGGTGGTTTGAGCGACGTGACCGTCGGAATCGACCGAGGTGCGACCCGGGTGACGGTGACCTTCTCCGGCCGGATCCCGATGTTCTTCGACGTGGGTCTCGGGGCGATCACCGAGACCGCCCACGCGCCGGTGGAGAGAGCGACCACCCCGTGACCGCAGCAGGCTTGCGCCGTCGGGTCGGGTCGGGACTTCCTCGTGACGCACGAGGCTCACTGTCGGTGGAGATGGTGCTGATCGTCCCGGCGCTGGTTCTCATGCTTGGTCTGATGATCGCCGGCGGGCGTCTCTGGGCCGCCCGGACCACCGTCACCGAGGCCGCCTATTCCGGTGCGCGGGCCGCCTCCCTGGCGCGCAACGCCGGCCAGGCCGACACGGACGGGCGGCAGGCGATGCTCGACCAACTGCAGACCCGCGGGATCACCTGTCAGAGCCGCAGCGCGACGATCGACACCTCGGCGTTCGCGGTGCCGGTCGGACAACCGGCCACCGTGCGAAGCCGGCTGGACTGCCGGATCGGCTTCGCCGACGTCCTGCTGCCGGGCATGCCTGGCTCGCTGCTGATCGGCGCGGACGGGCAGTCGGCCCTCGACACCTATCGCGAGCGTTGAACGCGTGACCTCGAGAAACTGCTTGCGGACAAGCTCCTCGTCGATGAGGTGCCTACTGCGGTGGATCGGTCGGGAACGGCCGGCTCGCGGCCAGTCCCTGAGCGTGTTCGTGGTGGTGATCATGGCGGCCCTGATCCTGGTCGCCGGCCTGGTGGTCGACGGCGGGCAGAAGGCGGCGGCCGTGAGCCGGGCCGAGTCGGTGGCCGCCGCAGCGGCGCGAGCCGGCAGCGAGGCGGGGGCGACGAGCTCGGTGGCCGGTGAGGTCGACGCCGGGACGGCTCAGGCCGCAGCCAGGAACTACCTTCAGAGCAGTCCGGGAGTGACCGGCTCGGTCGCAATCGTCGGCGGTCAGGTACGCGTGCACACGGAGGTCAGCGTCGACACGTTGTTCTTGTCGGTGCTCGGGATCGACACGTTGACCGGACGCGGTGACGCCGAGTCCGAGCTGGTCGGGAGCCGGCGGTGAGGTTCGTCCGCGGACTAGGCGCGCTGATCGTCCTGGTGGCTGGGCTGGTCGCGGTCCCCTGGGCACTGATCGCCCTCGGCGGGAATCCGCTGCCTGCGCGGCTCAACGGGGCCGCCGTGCTGCGGGCGCTGTTCCAGCCGGACGACGGCACCCTGCTGATCGGGCTGATCACCATCATCGGCTGGCTGGCCTGGTTGATCTTCGTGCTGTCGGTGTTGACCGAGCTGGTGTCGATCCTCAGCCGGCAACGGATCCGGATCCCCTTGCCCGGGCTCGGCAGTGCGCAGCGGGCGGTCGGCGGCCTGCTGGTGTTGGTGGTTGCCATGGTTGCGCTTCCGCAGCCGAGCGGTGCGCCGGCGCAGGGACCGATCGCCCATCCGACGTCGGGATCGAGCAGCTCCGCCTCGGCGAATCCGGGTGCCGCCAACCACACTGCGCCGTCGGATACAGCAAGTTCGGCTTGGCAAGACCCCCCACGACCGTCGGCGTCACCGACCCCAACACCGCCAACACAGGCGCCACCGCCAACTGCCGGGCCGGCGCGGGCGCCCGCGGTGGCCATGCGCAGTACGGTCCAACGCGCCCCGAAGGCGGAGACGGCGACGCTGACCCACGTTGTGGTCGCGGGCGACGAGTTGTGGACCCTGGCCGAGCACTACTACGGGCACGGGCGCGAGTGGCGACGCATCGCTCGTGCCAACCCGCACCTGCTGAGCGGTGGGCCGGATCGGCTCGAGATGGGTTGGCGTCTTCAGGTTCCGGCGCCCGCGGACCATGCTGCCCTCGAAAGAGCTGCTGGCGACCGGATCGCCACGGTCGCACACGGGGAGACCCTGACGTCGATCGCGCAGCGCGAGTACGGCGACGCCCACGCCTGGCCCGGCTTGTTCGCGGCCAACCGCGCGTCGATCGCCGACCCGGACGAGATCGTCGTGGGTGAGCGGCTGCTGCTCCCCGAGCGGGTGAACGCCGACGGTGCCAGTTTCACCAGGATCGACCATCGTGCCGGTGCGGCGAGATCATCCTCGTCCGCCCGTCCTGCGAAGAAGCCGGCCGGCGACCGACCGAGGACGACCGGCATGACCGCCGCCGGCGAGCCGGCGCCCACGATCGGTGAACCCACCGCGACTCCGTCTGCGCAGTCAGGTCCGTCTGCGCAGTCAGGTCCGTCTGCGCAGTCAGATCCGTCTGCGCAGTCAGATCCGACCGCGCAATCAGGCCGGACCGCGCAATCAGGCCGGACCGCGCCCGCCCGGACCGGCCAGGCGCCCGGTCAGGCGGTGCCGTCGGGAGGTGCGCCGAGTCAGGCGGCACCCAGTGTGGCCGCTTCGACACGGGCCGACGAGTCCGGTGAGGACGACACCGCGGTCTCACCCGCCATGCTGGCGGGGATGGGTGGTCTGCTTGCCGCGGGGCTGATCGGCGGGCTGGCGGCTCGTCGCCGGCTGCAGCTCCAGACCCGTCCGGTAGGTCGACGGATCGCCCAGGCGCCGAAACCCGCCCAGTTGAGCGAAGCTCAGCTCGGTCGGCGGCAGACGCCACTCGAGCTGAGCACGCTCGACCTCGCGCTGCGCGCCGTCGGTCTGCACTGTCGTCGAACCGGGCAGCCGCTTCCGTTGTTGCGAGCGGCCACGGTCGACCCGACGCAGATCCAGCTGATCTTCGCCGACAGCGGCATCGGAGCCGGCGTCGGAGCCGGCGTCGGAGCCGGCGTCGGCACGCAGGACGGCACGGACATTCCTGCCGGCAGACCGATCGAGGCCCCACTCGCCTTCCGCGTTGCCGGATCGCGCTGGCTACTCGACGCCGAGGACGCGGGCTACCTGGCCAAGCTGGCCGGGCTCGACTCGGCGGCCCAGCCCTACCCGGCGCTGACCCCGATCGGGATGGATGCCGACGGCGTTCAACTGCTGGTCAACATCGAAGCTGCCGGGTTGCTCTCGCTCGACCGGTTTGATGCTGCGCCGGAGCCCGAGTCGTCTGCGCAGGTGTTTCCCCGCGATGGCGACCTGTCCCGGCCGGAGGGGACGGCGAGCGCGATGCTGCGGGGGATGGCCACCGGTCTGGCGTTCGGTCCGTGGTCGGACGAGGTCGTCGTCTCCATGGTCGGCGGCGACCCGGAACTGGCTCGGGCCATCGACAAGCACACCGTCACCTACGGCCGTGATCTGGACCGCTTGCTCGAACGATGGGAGCAGCGGGCTTTTGCGCAGCGCCGGCATCTGGCGGACGGATCGGCGTTGAACCAGCGGATCGATCCGGACCTGGCCGATCCCTGGGTGCCCGAGATCGCTCTGATCGATCAGCCGATCGAGGCCGACCAGCTGGTGCGCCTGGAGCGCCTGCTGCTGAGCTCGCCACCGGTGACCATGGCCGCCGTGGTGCGCGGCCCCGCCGCGGGCGACTGGGCGATCCGCCCGACCGAAGTCGGCGCGCGAGCGAGGCCCGCACCTGGCGCCGACACCGAGCCAGGCTCGGTGACTCTGGAGGTGCTGAACTGGGTCTTCACCCCGCAGCAGATCCGGACCGAGCTCGCCGAGTCGATCACCGCTCTGATCGAGGCCAGTGGCAGCGATCGGACTACGCCTGCACCGTGGTGGTCCAAAGGTCTTTCACTCCCGGAGAACGGCCCATTCTCCTTCGAGCCGGCGCAGGCGCCGATCACTCCGGAGAGGATGGGATCTTCCACCCGGACCTCTTCGTCCTCTGTGTCGTCCCCCTCTGTGTCGTCCCCCTCTGTGTCGTCGTCCTCTCCTGTGTCGCCCTCCTCACCGACCGATCCGGCACCGACTTCGGAGAACTCCCCGGTAACCACCTCCCCACCGCCGGCCACCGCTCGGCGCGGGTGGCCGTCCAGCCCGGTCCCCGACGCGGCGCTCACCGATCCCGAGAACAACGTCACCTTCATCGGCTCGCACGCCGGCCGGAGAGTGTTGAGTGAGGAGTCAGCCACCGTGGCCTATCCAACGGCGGTCGACCCGATCCCGGTTCGGCACCCGACAGTGAAACTGCTCGGTCCGATCGACCTAGTCGGTGCGGCCGGCCCCGTTCCGCCGCGGGCGGGCAAGCAGTGCATCGAGTACTGCACCTGGCTCCTGGAGCATCCCGGCCGGAGTGCCCGCGAGATGGCGAACGCGCTGGTCGTGGCCGAGGGGACCCGGCGGTCGAACGTCAGCCGGCTACGCGCCTGGCTCGGCGAGAACGCCGAGGGCGAACCATATCTGCCGGACGCCTACTCCGGCCGCATCATGCTCTCCCCGGTGGTCAGCTCCGACTGGCACCGGTTGCAGATCCTCACCGGACCCGGGGTGAACGCGACCAGCACGGACGGCCTGTACTCCGCGCTCAGCCTCGTTCGCGGAGCGCCGCTGGCCGATGCCGCGCCAGGCCAATGGCACTGGGCCGAAGAGATGCGGACCGACATGGTCTCGGTCATCCGCGACATCGGGATCGAGCTGGGTGGCCGCTCCCTGGCCGACCGCGACATCGATCTGGGCCGTTGGGCGACCGCACGCGCGTTGACCGCCGCCCCACACGATGAACGGCTGATGTCGATGAAGATCCGGGTCGAACACCGGGCGGGCAACCCGGCTGAGGTCGAACGGCTGGCGCTGCAGGTCTCGGCACACGCCCGGCTGCTCGGTCTCGATCTCGATCCGGAAACCGTCGACCTGCTGCAGCAGGTGATGGAAGGCCAACTTCGCGCCCGCGTCTGACCCACCGGTCGCGTCTCACTGTCGGACCCGGCAGGCCTGCCGACTTAATGGTGACCTGGTACTGCACCTCGACCAGCGTCGACGGTTTCATCTCCGATCAGCACGACTCGTTGAACTGGCTGTTCCAGTGGTCGGGCAGTGCAGAGCAGGACAAGCGCTACCGACGCCTTATCGGGCAGGTCGGCGCGATCGCCATGGGATCCCACACCTTCGAGTGGATCCTGCGCGACGGCCAGCACGCCAAGGGTGGCGAACGCCAGCCGTGGCCCTACCCGCAGCCCTGTTAGGTGTTCAGCAGTCGACCGCACTCCGGCGTCGACGGTGCCGACATCCGCTTCGTCCAGGGCGAGGTGGCAACCGTGCACGCCGAAATGTCCCGGGTGATCGCCGAATCGGGGGACCCGTCGACGTCAAAGCCGAACCTCTGGCTGGTCGGTGGCGGTGATCTGGTCGGCCAGTTCCACGACCGGGGTCTGCTCGACGAAATCATCCTGGGGTCGCGCCGGTGCTTCTCGGGGCGGGTGCACCGTTGCTGCCGCGAGCGATCACCACCCCGCCGCTCTCCCTGGTCGAAGCGAGGACCGGCGACGGCGTGTTCGTTCGGCTCACCTACCGGGTCGGCGACGGGAGGCAGCACGCTCAGCCGGCCGGCCGGAACGTCGAGCGTCACCCGCTCGCGTGCCGGTGCGCGAGGTCCCGAGGCAGTCGGTGCCGGTTATCCCCAGCCGGCTGTGAGGAACTCGACCGGTGAACACAGATCGGGGCGGCTGTCAATCATCCGGTCGCGCTGTGGACAGGTCACAAAATATCTCGAAGCAGGCGTTCGTCCACCGGTAGGGAGCAGCGAAAAACCTGGTCAGAGCGCTTTTCTGGAGAAGTCCTCCAAGTTGTCCCCAACGCCGTACCCAGCCCGTGCACAACGCCTCTGCGTGTCTCCACATCCAGATCGCTGTTGTCCACAGGGCCTGTGGACAACTGGGTTCACGAAGGCCTCAGAAGGGCGTACGTTGAGGCCTCTCGCAGCAGCCGACCACCCGTCCCGAGGCACTTCGTCTCGTCGACGGATGGCTGTGTTGCGCCGGAAGACGATGCACGAGATGGAGCGAGGACAGAGCACACGCAGGAGATGGAGCACGGTGCAACAAATTGTCAGAGCCGGCGGCGAGAGTGGTCTCAGCGCGGGAATGACATCGGTGTAGTCCCGGTTCGGGTTCACGAACCGGGACTACCGGCGAGACGTTGCTGTCGGGCACGACGCAACAGATCGACGAGACGCCGACGACGCGAGACGCAGAAGATCAGGGGGTGCTGAGCGTGAGCTTGACCGACGTACTGCCGTCATACGGTGCCGACCGTTCGTTCGACCGCAACTCGGGCAACGGAGGCGGTGGGCCGAGTGGCGGCCAGTCGGGTCATGTGGCCGATCGGACGCCGCCGCAGGATCTGGACGCCGAGCAGTCGGTGCTGGGTGCGATGTTGATGAGCAAGGACGCGATCGCCGATGTGGTCGAGGTGTTGCGGGGGGTCGATTTCTACCGGCCGGCCCACGAGCAGGTCTATGACGCGATCCTGGATCTCTACGGTCGGGGTGAGCCGGCCGATGCGATCACCTGTTCGGCCGAGCTGGGCAAGCGGGGTGAGTTGGCCCGGGTCGGTGGGGCGAACTATCTGCACGATCTGTTGTCGAGTGTCTCGGTGGCGGCGAACGCCGGCTATTACGCCGAGATCGTGCGGGAGAAGGCGATCCTTCGCCGGCTGGTGGATGCCTCGGTACGGATCGGGCAGATGTCCTATGCCGCTGAGGGCGATGTCACCGACATCGTGGACCGGGCTCAGGCCGAGGTGTACGCCGTCACCGACCGGCGGGCCTCGGAGGACTACAAGTCGCTGTCGGAGCTGATGCAGCCGACGATGGATGAGATCGAGGCGATCGGTTCCCGCGGCGGTCAGTTGGCCGGGGTGCCGACCGGGTTCGCCGATCTGGACGAGTTGACCAACGGCCTGCATCCGGGTCAGATGATCATCGTGGCCGCCCGGCCGGGGGCGGGGAAGTCGACGATGGCGTTGGATCTGGCCCGCTCGGCCTCGATCCGGCATGGTCTGTGTGCGGCGATCTTCTCCCTGGAGATGTCCCAGATCGAGATCACCATGCGGCTGCTGAGCGCGGAGGCGCAGATCCCGCTCAACCACATCCGCAACGGCACCATGAACGACGACGACTGGTCGCGGATGGCCAAGAAGATGGGCGAGGTCAGCGAGGCGCCGTTGTTCATCGACGACTCCCCGAACCTGACGATGATGGAGATCCGGGCGAAGGCTCGCCGGCTGCGGCAGCGCCACGACCTCAAGTTGGTGGTGATCGACTACATCCAGTTGATGACCTCGGGCAAGAAGGTCGAGTCGCGCCAGTTGGAGGTCAGTGAGTTCTCCCGGCAGCTGAAACTGCTGGCCAAGGAGCTCGGGGTTCCGGTGGTCGCGCTCAGCCAGCTCAACCGTGGCCCGGAGCAGCGCACCGACAAGAAGCCGATGCTCTCAGACCTGCGTGAGTCCGGATCGCTGGAACAGGACGCCGACATGGTCGTCCTGTTGCACCGGCCCGATCTGTACGACAAAGAGTCCGAACGGGCCGGTGAGGCCGACTTCATCGTCGCCAAGCACCGCAACGGACCCACCAAGGACATCACCGTCGCCTTCCAGGGCCACTACAGCCGCTTCGCCGACATGCAGTTCTGAGGATGGGCTACTCGAGAGGCGCCGACAACCCGAGCGATGAGCAGGTCGAGGCCGCAGAGTCGTGGCCGGCGTGGCAGGGTCGGGGTGCGCCAAGCCGCCTCGCCATCGGCGTCGCCTCCATCAATCGGTCTGGTCGACCCATCACCTCATCGGCCACGACAGGTTCGCTCGGGTCGATTGTCAGGTCGGTCGACGTTCACACCGCGGTCACGACCCTGAGCCTCGCCAGGGCCGTCGGTTCAGTGTGTGCGGTGGAACGCCTGATCCGGGTTTGAGACAGGCGTTCGGAAGGACCTCGTTCTCAGCTGGAACGAGACGCAGGTCGATCAGTCTCGGCCCAAGTATCGGCCCAAGTCTCGGTAGGTGCGCCCGGTAGCTCGATCAGGATGGCCTGAGGCGCGCGAGGGAGCACGACCCTCAGCGCAGACTCCTCGGCCGACCACGACAGCTCGGCGTCGCTGCCGGTGGGATACAGCACCCGCGGCTCGGCGGCCTGCCCGCGCAGCGCCGGCAGGGGCAGCACGATCTCGGTCCCGCCGCCGCGTCTCCAGACCTGCAGCAGAATGCCGCGTTCGTCACGGAGTCCGACCGCGCACCAGGGGTCGTACCAGCCGGGCAGACCGAGCGGCCAGAGACCGACGGCCTGCGGAATCCGGGCCCGGATCGCCTTGTACACGGCAATCCCGTCCCCGATTCGTTGCCGGCCGGCCTCGTCGAGCAGATCGAGCCGGCCGGACAGGTGGACCCGGCCGAGCAGGGCGTTGACCATGGTCAGCTCGTTGACGTCGACCGACCAGTCCGGCTGCGGGTAGGCCCAGACCGCCGACTGCTCCGGGGCCAGGCAGGCCGGCGCCGCCGCCGAGATCGGCACGTAGCGCACCGGGTCGGTTTGATCCGACGTCGACTGCAGCGACAGCCGGCTGAGTTGGGCGTAGTCGACTCGCATCCCGCCGGACGAGCAGTTCTCGATCACCAGGTCGGGATGCCGGGCGAACAACCCGTCCAGCCAGTCGTCGTAGGCCCGGTTGTGACCGAGCAGCCCCGCCCCCGGCGCGATCCGCCCCCCGTCACCGCCGATGTCGGTGCCGGTGCCGACGTTGATGTTGTAGTCGAACTTGAAGTAGCCGATCCCGAAGTCGGCGACCAGCCGGTCGACGGTGCTGTCCAGGTGCGCCCGGGCGTCCGGATGGCGCAGATCGAGTTGGTAGCGGCCGTTCTCGGCCAACCGGACGCCGTCCCGGCAGAAGAACGCCTGCGCGGGCATTCGGTCGACCACCGGACTGTGGACGCCGATCACCTCCGGCTCCAGCCACAGCCCGGGCACCATGCCGCGCGCAGTGATGGCCCCGATCACCTCATCCAGCCCGCCGGGGAACCGGGTCGTCGACGGAAGCCACGCACCGACCGAATCCCACCAACCCGGATCGTCGGAGTACCAGCCGGCGTCGATCACGAAATACTCACTGCCCGCGTCCGCGGCCGCCTCGATCAACGGCAACAGCTTCTCGGTGGTCGGGTCGCCGTTCAACGCGTTCATGTAGTCGTTGAAGATCACCGGACAGGCCTCGTTGTCGGCGTTCGGCCGGCGGACCGAGCGTCGGTAGCGGGTCAGCTCGGCCAGCGCGCCCGCCAGACCGGTCGCCGAGACCGCGACCGCGGCCGGAACCGTGTCGAAGGTTTCGCCGGGGGCCAGGCTGATCGACCAGCCGTGCCGGTCCTCGGTCGGCCCGGCCAGGCTCAGGTAGAGATGCCGGGCCAGGTCGAGAGCCTGCCACTGCCAGGCTCCGTTGTGTTCGATCTGCCACGTCCAGCACCGACCGGTCACGGTGTCGCTGACCGCGCCGACGGGCAGGAAGTCGCCGGTCGACCAGCTGCCCACCCCGGCCACCTCGACCCGCCCGAGAGAGGAATCATCGACGCCGTTCAGCTCCAGACCGATATCGACGATCCCGGCCTCGGCCAAGGTGGTGGTCAGCCAGCGGAACTCCGCAAACCAGGAATTGCGAACCTGGCTGAGCAGCAACCGCTCCGGCTGGTCGCCGATCGTGGTGTCGGCGAAGCCGGCCAGATTCAGGATCGACACGTACTGCACGCTGACCGGGGACGAGCCACGGTTCAGCACGCGGTTGTGGATCCGGACCGCGGCCGCGCCCGGCCGATGCTCGAACCGGGTCGTCACCTCCACCCCGGTCTCCGGATCGGCCTGCCGGATCTCCAGCAGCCGGACCCCGTCCTCCTCGCGCTCGTCCTGGTCCAGGAACCGTAGCCGGGCACTGGCCGCGTACTGCCGGTTCTGGGCGTTCGGACTGCGACCGGTCCGGCCCTCCCGGTTCAGGGCGATCTCCACCAGCGGAGCGACGGCCGGCCCCTCGGGAGCGACCTCGTCCCGGCCGAGTCCGATCAGCCGGACGGGAGCGTGGTCGTCGGTGAGCAACCGCAGTCGTCCGTCGCCGAAGCTCCAGTCGATGCGATTCTCGGGGCTTGCGGTGTCGGTCATCAGTTCTTTCTGGTCAGCAGACTTCACCGTATCCGCGACGTCCGGTCGGGTCGGCGACGACCCGGATCAAGTGCCGATGGGTCGCGGCTGGCATGCTGCCAGAGACCCGAACGGAGCTGACATGTCCCTGCTGAGCGACGCCCGAGCGCTGCACCCCGAGCTGATCGAACTGCGGCACGCCCTACACCGCGAACCCGAGATCGGCCTCGATCTGCCGCTGACCCAGCAGAAGGTGCTGGACGCCCTCGACGGGCTGCCGCTGGAGATCAGCAGGGGCGAGGGGACGACCTCGGTGACCGCCGTTCTCCGGGGGTCCGGGCCGAAGTCAGAGGGGTCGCGTCACGGATCGGATCCGAGCGAGACCCGGGCGGTGTTGTTACGCGGGGACATGGACGGGCTGCCCGTCCAGGAGCAGACCGGGGTCGAGTTCAGCTCCACCATCGACGGCGCGATGCACGCCTGCGGCCACGACCTGCACACGACGATGCTGATCGGTGCCGCCCGGCTGCTCTGCGACCACCGTGACGAGCTGGCCGGCGACGTCGTCTTCATGTTCCAGCCCGGCGAGGAGGGCTGGGACGGGGCGGGGGTGATGATCGAGGAAGGCGTGCTGGACGCGGCCGGCCCGCGGGTGTGCGCCGCCTACGGTCTGCACGTGTTCTCGGCGACTCAACGCCAGGGCGTGTTCATGACCAAGCCGGGGCCGATGTTGTCCGGTTCGGACGAGTTGCACGTCACCGTCCGCGGCTCCGGCGGGCACGGGGCGTCGCCCTATCTGGCCCTCGACCCGGTACCGGTGGTGGCCGAGATGGTCACCGCCCTGCAGACCATGGTCACCCGCCGGTTCAACATCTTCGATCCGGTCCTGGTCACCGTCGGCCTGCTACAGGCCGGCACCAAGGCCAACGTGATCCCTGGTGAGGCCCGGTTCGAGGCGACGGTGCGGACCTACTCCGATGAGTCGCGCCGGGTGATGATGGAGATCGCCCCGAAGCTGATCCGCGGCATCGCCGACGCACACGGCCTGTCGGCCGACGTCGACTACGTCAGCCAATATCCGGTGACGGTCAACGACGAGACCGAGACCGCCTTCGCCGCCGAGACCATCGCCGCCCTGCTCGGGGACGACCGGCAGCTCGACATCGCCGATCCGTGGGCGGCCTCGGAGGACTTCTCCCGGGTGCTCGCCGAGGTGCCCGGCAGCTTCGTCTTTCTCGGTGCGGTGCCGACCGGTGCCGACCCGGCGAAGGCCGCGTTCAACCACAGCCCGTACGCCGCCTTCGACGACGCCGTGCTGGTCGACGGGGCCGCCGTCTATGCGCAGTTGGCCCTTCGGCGATTGGCGCAAGGGCCGGCATAAGAGTCGGCGCCGGGCGGTCCGACCGAGCGGTCGGTTCAGCGGGTCGCGATCAGGTCGTCGGCGAAGCCGCCCGCCAGACCGGGGGATCGCTCCATCCGCTGCTTGAGCCGGGCCGGCACGACGGTCAACCTCGGCCGGCCGCCGAGCCGGTCGGAGAGCCGACCACCGACGATGGTCGCGATCCCGGCGACCACCGGGCCGATGGCCAGCAGCCCGGCGGAGTCGGTCAGCAAGAGGCCGCGTGAGGACAGCAGATAGGACGGCATCCAGGTGGTGATGCCCCAGCCGCTCAGGTCCAGGCCGAAGAACATCGCCACGTAGACCTAGATCGGTGGGCAGCGGAGGATCACCCGGAGCGGCGCTCGGCCTGGCCCGGCCTGGGCTCGCCGGCCGGTACCGACGCGGTGGGCGCCGGCGATTCCTGCTTCGGGAGCAGAAGGATCAGGATCAACACCAGGCAGACGATGCCCGCGACCGCCGAGACACCGAAGCCCCAACGCCACCCGATGGCGGCGATCATCGGGGCGGCGACCAGGGGAGCCACCGCGCTGCCGAAGTTGTTCGAACTGAGCATCCAGCCGTTGGCAAACATCCGTTCCCGCGGGGTGGTGCGTTCGGTGATCGCCTTGAACGAGGCTGCCGGGAACATGCCCTCGCCGAGGCCGAACAGGATCCGGATCACCAGTAAAGCGGCGAAACTCCAGGCCAGCCCGGTCAGTCCGGTGAAGATCGACCAGATGATCATGGCGACGGCGATGATCCGGCGGGTGCCGAACCGGTCGGCGATCAGCCCGCCGGGCAGCTGGGAGAACCCGTAGGCGATGAAGAACGCCGAGACGACCAGGCCGTGGTGATCACCGCCACCCGGGACATCCGGGCTCGACCCCCAGTTTCAGCCCCGTCAGGTAGCTTCCGAGCCGTCGGCGCGCTCATCGCCTCAGTGTGGCAAAGGGCAGCCGCGACCCCCAGGGGCTCGATCGCTACCGTGAGGCGATGGACTCCTCGGCACAGCGGTGCACGGTGTTGATCACCGGCGGTCGGGTGCTGGACCCGGAGACCGGGCGGGACGCCGTCGGCTGGGTGGCTCTCGACGGCGCGACGATTCTCGGCGTCGGCAGCCAAGCCGAGCCGCCACCGACCCACCCGGACCGGACGATCGACGCGTCCGGATTGGTGGTGGCGCCGGGTTTCGTCGACATGCACAGCCACGCCGCGACCATCAACGGCGCCCGGTTGCAGGCGTTGGACGGCGTCACCACCGCCCTCGAACTGGAAGGTGGTGCGCTGCCGGTTGCGGCGCACTACGACTGGGCCGCGGAGCAGGGCCGACCGATCAACTACGGCTACTCCGCCGGCTGGGCGGCAACCCGGATGGCGGTGTTGGATGAGGCGCCGGTGCTCACGCCTCAGCAGAGCGAACGGTTCCGGATTCCGCTGAACATGTTCGACAGCTACCAGGAGGGGCCGCGCTGGCGCGGAGCGGCGGACGCCGACGTTGAGGGGCGGATCGTCGGTGAGGTGCGCGATCAGCTCGAGCAGGGCGCGATCGGAGTCGGCCTGCTGCAGGGCTACGTCCCCGGCTCGCGGCCCGAAGAGCTGCAGTCGCTGGCCCGGCTGGCCGCCGAGACCGACCAACCGCTGTTCGTCCACGCCCGCTCGATCACCCCGCACGGACCGGGAAGCGCTCTCGATGCGGTGACCGAGCTGATCGAGGCCTCGGAAACCCACGGTGCGCCGATCCACCTGTGTCACATGAATTCGACGTCCCTGCAGCTGACCGACCAGATCGCCGACGCGCTGCTCGAGGCCCAGGCTCGCGGCGTCCGGATCACCACCGAGTCCTATCCCTACCCGGCCGGCTCGACGGTGATCGGCGCGGCCTTCCTGGCTCCGGAAGAACTGGAACGCAACGGCTGGCGGCCCGACCAACTCACCTATCTGCCGTTGCGGGAGCGGGTGGCCGACGCGGTGCGGTTGCGCGAACTGCGGGAGATCGATCCGGGCGGTCTGTGCATCATCGACAACTACGACCTGGAGGACTCCGCCCAGCGGGCACTGCTGATGCGCTGCCTGACCTTTCCCGACGGCGCCGTCGCCTCGGACGCGATGCCGATGACCTGGGTCGGGAGCGCCGGCCCGGATCCCGACGCCGAGCGGGACACCGAAGAGCTGGCCCGGCGGGCGATGACCGAGGACGTCTGGCCGCTGCCGCCGGGTCTGTTCGCGCACCCGCGCAGCTCGGGCTGTTTCGCCATGGCGTTGAGCTGGCTCGGCCGGGACCTGGGTGCTCTCCCGTTGACCGACGTGGTCCGACGCTGCACCCTGCGCCCGGCGGAGATCTTGGCCGCATCGGTTCCGGCGATGGCCCGGAAAGGCCGGTTGCAGCCGGGGATGGACGCCGATCTGACGGTCTTCGATCCGGAGCAGGTGGCGCCCGGCGGGGACTTCCGACGACTCGCCCCCTCCCGCGGCTTTCGCCATGTGCTGGTCGGCGGCACCCCGGTGGTCAGCGACGGCGAACTCGATCCCACCGCGATGCCCGGGGTCGGCCTGCGTGGCGCGACCGGGCCAACGCCGACAACACCATCGGGCGGCTCTTCGACTGGTTCGACAACGACACCCGGTCGAGCGTCGACCAACGTCGAGTAAAGACCAGGGGCTGCGGCGCCGATCAGAGGTCGAGGTCGACGATCACCGGGGCGTGGTCCGACGGACCCTTTCCCTTGCGCGCTTCGCGATCCACCCAGGCGTCGATCACTACGAGTCCTGCGGAGGCCAGCGCCAGATCGATCCGCATCCCCAGATCCTGGTGGAACATCCCGGCCCGATAGTCCCAGTAGGTGAAGGGTCGATCACCTTTGCCCGGCCGGGCCTCGACGTCGACCAGACCCCAGTCCAACAAGGCGCGCACCGCCGCCCGCTCGGGCTCGGTGACGTGGGTGGAACCGTCGAAGGCGGCCACGTCGAACACGTCGGCGTCGGTGGGAGCCACGTTGAAGTCGCCCATGATTACCTGCGGTTCCGCCGAGTTGGGCTGGTCCAGGCTCTGGCGCAGGCGGGCCAGCCAGTCCAGCTTGTAGGCGTAGTGCGGATCGTCCAGCGAGCGGCCGTTGGGGACGTACACGCTGGTGATGACCACGGGGCCGCAGCGGGCCCGGGCGTAGCGCGGTTCGACCGGCTTGCTCAACCCCGGCAACGCCCGGGCCAGCGGCTCCAACCCGACGCGGGACAGGATCGCCACCCCGTTCCACCGCCCGTCGCCGACGTGCATGGCTTCGTAACCGGCCTCGCTCAGCGCCTCGAACGGGAACGCCTGGTCCGCACACTTGGTTTCCTGCAGAGCCACCGCGTCCGGCGTCCGATCGGCCAGCCAAGGCAGCAGCCGGGGCAGCCTGGCCCCGATCGAGTTCACGTTCCAGGTGGCGATCCGCATGCCCTCCATCTTGTCCGGTCGGCGGGATCGGCTAGACAGGGGTGATGAGCAGCGATCCCGTCCGACTCGCCCGGCAGGCCTGGGGCGCGTGCGAGACCTTGCACGTCATCGGCTACTTCGCCCCCGAGACCAGGGATCGCTACGTCGGCCTCGGTCTGCATCCGCGGCTGTCCTACTTCGCCGCCCGGTCAGCGGCGATGGGTCCGGTCGGACCGGAACTGACCATCGCCACCTTCTACGTCTTCGCCCCCGACCTGATCCGGCGCGCCTTGCCCGCCGCCTGGCAGATCGCCGATCCGGCCACGCTCCAGCAAGCCCGCCGGGACGGGATGCGGGCGGCCCTGCATCGGGTGCTCGGCGACCAGGCCGACGGCCCGGAGATCGAAGAGGCGGCCGAACTGGCCCGGGAAGCCACCCGTGGGCTCAGCGTCAGTCCCCACGGCGGACCGTCGACGGAGGCCGGCCGTCCGCTCTACGCCGCACACACCTCGCTCGAGTGGCCGGACGACCCGCTGCTCGTGCTCTGGCACGCGGCCAGCCTGATCCGCGAGCATCGCGGGGACGGCCACGTCGCGGTACTGACCGGCGCCCGCCTCGACCCGGTGGAGGCGCTGGTGATCGGCGGACTCTTCGCCGACAACACCGAATTCGTCCGAAGCACCCGCGGCTGGAACGACGAACAGTGGCAGGCCGGCGTGCAGCGGCTGACCGACCGAGGGCTGCTCGACGAGCACGGAGCACTCACCACCTTCGGCCGGGTGTCGCGCCAACAGGTCGAAGACCAGACCGACGCGTTGGCGACCGCGGCCTTCGACCACCTCGGCGCCGAGCGCACCGGCCGGCTGATCGACCTGTTGACGCCGCTACGTCGGACCGTCCTGGACAGCGGGGTGCTACCGGAGTGGATCAGCAGCCGTGGCTGAGCCCGGGTCGAACGGTGAGGATCCCTACGACCTGACCCGGTTCGTCGACGCCCAGGACGCGCACGGGATGTACCAGCAGGCGAAAGCCGAACTGCAGAACGGTCGCAAGGTCGGCCACTGGATCTGGTTCGTCTTCCCCCAGCTCGCCGGGCTGGGGATGAGCAGCACCTCGCGGCGCTACGCCATCACCGGCCTGGACGAAGCCCGCGCCTATCTGGCCCATCCGGTGCTCGGACCGCGGCTGACCGAGAGCTGCGGTGTGCTCGCCGACATCGACCCTGGTCAGAGCGCGGAGACGGTCATGGGCGGCATCGATGCGGTCAAGCTGCGGTCCTCACTGAGTCTGTTCGCCCGGGCCGCTCCGGGAACGCCGATCTTCACCGACCTGCTGGATCGCTTCTTCGGTGGCGATCCGGACCCTCGCACCGAGGAACTCCTGGCCGGCGTTGACCCCGCCGTCCGCGGCTCTCAGGAACGTCCGGAAGCGGTGATCAACTCTTGACAGCTGTGAGCCGGGTCACTAGAACCGGGGGGCGAGGTTCTCTCGCGCCCCATCTCTCGGAGGATCAATGACCCGCTCCCCTGCCCCTTTCCACCGTCCCCACCACCGTCGTCTTCGCGGCGGGCTGGTGATTGCGTCGGCCACCGTCCTGGTCGCCGGCCTCACGCTGGCCCCGAACAACGCGGCCGACGCCCTGTTGCCCAAGACCTCACCGAACACCACGGCGCAGCAAGCAGGCCGGGCAGGTCGCGCCGCGGACCACCGCGCAGAAGGCGCAGGTCGACCGCGCTGACCGCCCACACGGTCGACCAGGGCCGAAGCGGCCGCCCGGCTCAACTCTTCCGGTCCAGGGCGTGATCGCCAACCTGTTCGAGTGGAACTGGACCTCGATCGGCAGCGAGTGCACCGACGTCCTCGGCCCGGCCGGCTACGGCGGCGTCCAGGTCGCACCGCCGCAGGACTCGGTCAAGCGCCAGACCCTCGGCGACGGCAGCGACACCGTGCTGCACCCGTGGTGGGAGGTCTATCAGCCGGTCGACTACAACCTGACCAGCCGGATGGGCAGCGAGGCCGACTTCAAGGCGATGGTCAAGTCCTGCCGGGCCGCCGGGGTCAAGGTCTACGTCGACGCGGTGATCAACCACATGACCGGCCAGGGCGACACGTCCTACGGCGGGGTGACCTTCACCCGGCGCAACTACCCCGGGCTCTACGACGAGACCGACTTCCACACCTACACCAACGCCTGCCCTTCGGCCAGCGGTGGCATCGAGGACTACAACAACCTCCAGCAGGTCCGCAACTGCGATCTGGTCGGCCTGGCCGATCTGGACACCGGTAAGGCCGGCGGTCCAGAACGGACCCTCGCGGCCTACCTGAACAAGCTGATCGGCTACGGCGTCTCCGGCTTCCGGGTGGACGCGGCCAAGCACATCGGCCAGCCCGACCTGGACGCGATCTACGCCCTGCTGCACAAGACCAAGGACGGGGACAAGCCGTACTGGGCGCTGGAGGTCTTCGGCGGCGGACCGGGCATCTTGTCCCCGATGGCCTTCACCAGCAGCGGCAGCGTGCTCGGTCTGGACGCCGACGTCCAGATCAAGAACGCGTTCAAGTCCTACCCGACCGACGCGACCGGCAGCATCGCCACCTTGAAGGTGTTCGGGGCCTACTCCGGTCTGCCGCCGAGCGACAAGACGCTCACCTTCGTCCAGAACCACGACACCGAGCGCAACGGTGACGCCCTGAACTACAAGGACGGCGCCAAGAACATCCTGGCCAACGAGTTTCTGCTCGCCTCGGGTTACGGAACGCCGCAGGTCTACTCCAGCTTCGCCTGGAACACGGCCGACGACTCCCCGCCCGCGACGCCGGCGGCATGGTCACCGACACCAACTGCTCCGACACCGCGACCTGGGTCTGCGTCGACCGCAACCCGGCTCTGCTCAGCATGGTCGGCTGGGTGAATTACGTCGGAGCGGCCAAGCAGCAGAACTGGTACGACGACGGCGCCAACCTGATCGCCTTCAGCCGGGGCAAGAAGGGCTGGATCAGCCTCAACAACGCCACCGCGGCCAAGACGCTCACCGTCCAGACCGGGCTGACCGGCCGGCCGCTACTGCGACCTGATCAGCGGCGTCAAGACCCACACCCGCTGCACCGGGTCGGATCATCACCGTCAGGGCGAACGGGAGGACCACGGTGACTGTGCCTGCGAAGGGGCGATCGCCATCGACAAGCGCGACCGGATCTGAGTCGCAGTTCTTCGGCCGGCTCCGGCGCGCACGTCCGGCGGCCGCCGAGCCGGCTCGGATGCCGGGCGGAAATAGACTCGGAACATGAGCGACGACAGAGGCATTGCTGGGCCTGTTCGGCAGCACCGGGGTGGCGGCTCTGACCACCCTGAAGCGGGACGGCCGGCCACAGCTGTCCAACGTCAGTTACGCCTTGGACCCGGGCAGCCGGACGTTTCGGATCTCGATCACCGACAGCCGGGCCAAGACCAAGAACCTGCGCCGGGATCCACGGGCCGAGCCTCTACACCACCAGCGCTGACCGTTGGTCTTACGCGGTGGTCGAGGGGACGGCCGAGCTCAGCCCGGTGGCCACCGATCCCGGCCGACGACACGGCGGACGTCGTTGGTCGAGCTGTATCGCGTCGATCAGCGGCCAGGAGCATCCCGACTGGGACGAGTACCGCCGGGCGATGGTCGGGGAGCGACGGATGGTGCTGACCGTCCGGGTCGATCAACTGTACGGAATGGCCCGGATCGAGGACTGACGACGATGAGCGAGATGCCGACGAACGTCGGTTTCGGTCTTAGGCAACACATTCCGACAGCCGCCGGCAAAAAGTCTCGCAGGACTGACATACCACCCCGTCCGTTGTTGGCACCGTGACGAATCCTTTATACGTTTGCCGGTGCGGCTCAGTGAGTCGCGTCGACCATCTCGGGGGAGAGTCACCATGTCTGCGACCATCGGCCGCCGTTCGTCGGCGACTCTGACCACCTCGCGCCCGCTCGGCAGGCTCCGATCTGCCGCCGTGGTCGCGGCCTCACTCCTGCTCATGGTGTCCGGGTCAGCGTCGACCGCGGTCGCCGCGCCGAGCACGTCCAGCCGGTCGGCGCCGATCGGCAGCACCGCGCTGCCGACCGTGCAGATCAACGGAGTGGTCTGGAACCAGGTCGTCATCGGCGGCCTGGTCGTCGCCGGCGGCAAGCTTCACCAGGGCCCGCCCGGCCGGGTCCGGCCCGCCGGACAGACGAGGTCGCCCGTAGCAACATGCTGGCCTACGGCCTGAGACAGCGGCGCGCTGGATCCACGGCTGGGCCCCGGCGGTCAACGGCGAGGTGAAGAACATGGTCGTCTCGCCGGACGAGAAGACGCTCTACATCGTCGGCACCTTCACCAAGATGGGCGACGAGACCCGTAACCGGATCGCCGCCTTCGATGCGACCACCGGTGCCCTGCTGCCGTTCGCGCCGAGCCTGAACGGGCCGGCCTACGGCGTAAAGGTGGTCGGTGCGGACGTCTACGTGGTCGGCGGCTTCAGCACGCGCGAACGGAGTCGGCCGGACCAAGGCGGCGGCGTTCACCACGGCCGGCGCGCTGACCAGCTGGGCGCCGAGCGTCTCCGGCGGCGACGTCCGCCAGCTGGTCATCTCACCGGACCGGACGCGGATCGTTCTCGGCGGCAACTTCACCAGCGTCGACGGCTCCGCGAAGGGGTTCGGACTGGCCATGGTCGGGACCGGCAGCGCCGGGGACGTCTCTATCCGATGGCGATCAACAACGTGGTCCGCAACGGCAGCACGCTCGAAGTCCGGCATCTATGACGTGGCCGCGGACAGCACCGGGTTCTACGGCACCGGCTGGGGTAACTCGCCGACCCTGGAGGGCAGCGTTCAAGGCCGACTGGAAGGGCAACCTGGTCGACGCTCGAGGACTGCCACGGCGACACCTACTCGATCTATCCGGCCAGCGGCGTGATTTACACGGCCAGCCACGCGCACTACTGCGCCAACGTCGGCGGCTTCACCCAGAGCCGATCCGCAGAGTCATCGCTACGCGATGGCCTGGAGCAACTCGGTGGAGGGCAAGATCAGCACCGATCCGACCCACTACAAGAACTGGACGGGCACCGCTCGGCCCGACCCGTTGGCGTTCTATCCCGACTTCACCGCCGGGACCTTCACCGGCCTGGGCCAGGCGACCTGGGACGTCACCGGCCAGGGCGACTACATGCTCTACGGCGGCGAATTCACCGACGGTCGACGGCAAGCCGCAGCAGGGTCTGGTCCGCTTCGCGAACCGAAGCGTGGCCCCGTCGACCGACGGGCCGGTCGCGACCGAGCGGTGGGAGCCGTCGGTGAAGACCTACGGAGGCGGACGGTCAGCGGGTCAGCTGGCCGGCGATCCGCGACCGGGACAACGCGACGGTGCGCTATCAGTTGATCAAGGACGGCGACACGGCTGACCCGATCGTACACCAGTACGGCGACCGCAGCGTTCTGGGCGGCTGCCGTCGCTCGAGTGCCTTCGAGAGTGGTCTCACGCCGCGGGGTCAAGGTCGACCTATCAGATCCGGGCGACCGATCCGGACGGCAACGTCACGACCAGCGACACGGTGACGTACACTACTACGGCTGGACGGGATCGGCATCGACGCCTACAACCGCGCGGTGCTGGGCGCGATCCCGAGTACTACTGGAGCGCCGAGCCACGGTGACACCGTCGGTGCAACGGCGACGGCGATGGACCTGGTCGGCTCGGGCAAGCCGATGGTCGACCCGACGGTCGGCACCGACCATGCGGGCGTCCTCGGCGCCGACTCGGCCGGGTTCCAGTTTCAACGGGACGGACAAGCTGGTCGGCCGCATTCGAACGAGCTGGCCCCGAACATCGTTCAGCGTCGCGGCCTGGTTCAAGACCACCAGCAAGACCGGCGGCGCCTGATCAACATGGGCAACACCCAGACCGGCGACTCCTCCACCTACGACCCGACGATCAACGACCCAGCAACCCCGACCGGACCATCTATCTGAGCCCGTCCGGCACGCTCAACTTCGGCGTCTGGGCCCGCGGGGCGCACACCGTCAGCACCACCAAGACCTACAACGACGGGCAAGTGGCACCAGGCGGTGGCGACGATGGACACCGGCGGGATGAAGCTCTACGTCGACGGCAGCCTGGCCGGGACGCTTGACCACCACCTATGCCGGCATCAACGTGACCGGCTACTGGCGCGTCGGCGGGGACAAGCTGACCGGCTGGCCCGGCAACCCGAGCACCGGCTACTACACCGGCTCGCTGGACCAGGTGGCCATTTACCCGTCCGTGCTGTCCGCCGCCGAGGTGAGCAGCCAGTACGCCGCCCGCTGACGCCCGCCCGGATTCTGGTGAATTTTCCACAGCTGATGTAGTCCAGGGACCAGAATCCACAGGGTCGGCGGTGGACGGTCCGATTCGGCGCTCCGCCGCCAGGCCGGCGTCATCAGTCACCGGCAAGCCCGGGCGTGCGGCCTGACCGAACGCCAGATCCATTGGCGGCTGTCGAGCGGCGAATGGCTCCGGGGGCACGGTCGTCATGCGGGCCGTCCTGGAGGCGATCTGTGGTCCGGCCCGCTCGGAGCTGGAGCGCCGCGCTGCCGGAATCCTCCGGGAGGCAGGAGTGGACGGCTTCGCCTTTCACAGTTCGCCCGAGCAGCTGCAGGCCGACCACCGACGCCA
This sequence comes from uncultured Actinomycetota bacterium, assembly GCA_963711185.1. GTDB lineage: Bacteria > Actinomycetota > Actinomycetes > Propionibacteriales > Propionibacteriaceae > Microlunatus. Next base: position 398,417 of record CAVQDD010000019.1, read on the forward strand.
GCGTGAGGTGATGGATGACGGCTGGACGGTGCGCCGTTTCACCTGGGCGGAGGTGGTCGACGACCCGGCAGGCTTCGTTCGCGCCGTCCTGGCCCTGATCGGCTGAATCTTGAGGCGCCTGGTGAACACAAGATGTTCATCAGGAGAAGGCAATAGCTGTAGTGCTCATCCAGCGGGTGAACCCCGGCCGTCGAGGCCAGCGTGATGATCGAGCCGCCACCCGCCTGGGCCATCGCCGTGCCGATCCGAGCCGCGAGCAGAGCCGGGGCGCGCAACTTGACCGCGATCGTCGCGTCCAGAGCCGCCGCGCTGAGTTCACCGTCTCGGGGTGGGAGAGACGGCGTTGTTGATCAGAAACGTCCAGGCCGCCGAAAATCGACCAGGCCGCTTCGGCCACTTGTTCGGCTGCGTCCGGCTCGGACAGGTCCGCCGCCACCTCGACGCCGTGCCGGGCGCGCAGGGCGGGCGCGCCCGCCTCGAGTTCATCCGCACGGCGACCACTCAGCACGATCCGAGCTCCGGCCGCGGCGGACGCGTCGGCCAGTTGGGCGCCGATGCCCTTGGTCGCACCGGTGATCAGGACGCGCTTCCCGGTCAGACCCACTGAGCTCGTCGCCGTCATCGGGCCAGCCCGTCATGGTGAGTCCCGGCCCGATGCGCGCGTGGTCGGCGGACGGATCGACCCGGGGCGTTACGGTGAGACCAGGAGGTCTGCAGCGATGACGACAGCAAGCGCCGAACCGATAGGCCCGAATCGGGGCGCCGGTCCCGATCTGATCAGCCCCGAGTTGGAGGGACGCCTCGGCTTCGGCTCGTCCTTCACCGATCACCTGGTGGTCGCCCGGTTCGCCGACGGCTCCTGGTCGCCCACCACGCTGCAGCCGTTCGAGTCGGTCACGCTGTCCCCGGCCGCCATGGTGCTGCACTACGGGCAGGCGATCTTCGAAGGACTGAAGGCGTTCCGGGCCGCCGACGGCTCGGTGCTGATCTTCCGGGCCGAGGACTGCGCCCGCCGGTTCCAGCGGAGCGCGACCCGGATGGGGATGCCGACGCTGCCGACGGAGGTGTTCCTCGACTCGGTTCGGGCGCTGGTCGAGAACGATCGCGACCAGATCCCGTCGGCTCCGGGCACCTCGCTCTACATCCGCCCGGTGATGTTCGCCGCCGAGCCCTCGCTGGCCGTCCGCGCCTCGACCCAGTACCAGTTCATGGTGGTCGCCTCGCCGGTGGACAGCTTCTTCGCCAGCGGCCGGACCATGATCGACGTGTTCGCCGTCCGCGAGCTGATCCGGTCCGCGGTCGGCGGCACCGGCGACGTGAAGTGCGCCGGCAACTACGCCGCCGCGATGGCGGCCAAGTCGAGCGCCGTCCTGCAGGGCTATGACGAGGTGCTCTGGTTGGATGCCCGTGAGCACCGGCTGGTCGAGGAGTTCGGGGCGATGAACTGCTTCGCCGTCCTCGGCTCGGGCCCTGACGCCGAGCTGGTCACCCCGCCGCTGGGCGGCACCATCCTGGCCGGCCACACCCGGGCCACGGTGATCACGCTGGCGAATCGGCGGGGCTGGGCGGTCCGCGAACGGCCGCTCGCCCTGGACGAGATCGGCGACCCCGACGGCGGGGTCAGTGAGGTGTTCGCTGCCGGGACGGCCGCCGGCATCGCGCCGGTGCGGACGATCGGCGACGTCGACGGGGTACTTCGCAAGCTGGGCGACGAACCGGGGCCGGTGACCGCGACGCTGGCCAGGGACTACGTCGCGCTGACCCATGGCAAGGCACCGGCCGAGCCGGGCTGGATCATCCGCGTCTAGGGTGAACGAGAACTCACCGCCGAGGCCGAGGAGAACCGTCATGACCCAGACGACCGCCAGCACACCCGACACCATTCCCGACACCATTCCCGACACCATGCAGGCGGTGATCTGCCACGGCCCGGAGAACTACGAACTGCAGACTGTCGAGGTGCCCGAGCCCGGGCCGGGTGAGGCTTTGGTCAAGGTCGACGCGGTCGGCATCTGCGCCAGCGACCTGAAGTGCTACCACGGTGCGGCCAAGTTCTGGGGCGATGAGAACCGCCCGGCCTGGGCCGAGACCGAGGTGATCCCCGGTCACGAGTTCGTCGGCACCGTGGTGCAGCTCGACGACGAGGCCGCCGAGCGCTGGGGGATCGCGGTCGGCGACCGGGTTACCAGTGAGCAGATCGTGCCCTGCTGGAAGTGTCGCTACTGTCTGCGCGGGCAGTACTGGATGTGTGCGCCGCACGATCTGTACGGCTTCAAACGCCGCACCCCGGGGGCGATGGCGCAGTACATGATCTATTCCGCCGACGCGTTGGTGCACCAGGTTCCGAAGCAGCTCGATCCGGCCCACGCCGCCTTCGTCGAGCCACTGTCGTGCGCCATGCACGCGGTTGAGCGGGCGAAGCTGACCTTCGACGACGTGGTGGTGGTGGCCGGCTGCGGCCCGATCGGCCTGGGCATGATCGCCGGTGCGAAGAGCAAGAACCCCAAGATGGTGATCGGCCTGGATTCCGTTCCGCACAAGCTGGAACTGGCCAAGGAGTGCGGCGCCGATCTGGTGTTGAACATCGCCGAGGACGACGTCCAGGCGAAAGTCAGAGAGCTGACCGACGGTTACGGCGCCGACGTCTACCTCGAAGGCACCGGGCACCCGGCGGCCGTCCCGCAGGGCCTGAACCTGCTGCGCAAGCTCGGCACCTACGTCGAGTACGGCGTCTTCGGCAGCGACGTGACGGTGGACTGGTCGATCATCTCCGACGACAAAGAACTGGACGTGCTCGGTGCCCACCTCGGTCCGCACTGCTGGCCGGCCGCCATCCAGTTGCTCGAATCGGGTGCATTGCCGATGGACAAGATCGTCACCCATCAGCTGCCGCTGGCGGAATTCCAGCAGGGACTCGATCTGGTCTCCAGCGGCACCGAGTCGATCAAGGTCACGCTGATTCCGTGATCGCCCCTCGGTGATCCCGGCCGTGCCCGGCCCTCGGCGCCACCACCACCTCGACCCCGCGGCTGCGCAGCCGGTCGACGTGTTCGCGGTCGGTGGCCTCGTCCAGGATGACCAGGTCGAAGTCGGCCAGCGGCAGTAGTGCGTGCAGGGCGCGCTTCTCGAACTTGGTGTGGTCGGCGAGCAGGATCCGTCGGTCGGCCGCCTCGAACATGGCTCGCTTGACGTCGACGGTCTCGAGCGTCTGGTGGAAGGCGACGTCGTTGACGATGGCCGAGGTCGACATGATGAACGTGTCGGCGTGCAGATTGGCCAGCGCCTGGGTGGTGATCCGGCCCATGAACGCGCTGCACCAGTTGTAGTACTGACCGCCGAGGGCCAGCAGGGTCAGCCCGCGGACGTTGCTCAGCTCGTTCAGCACGGTCAGCACGTTGGTGATCACGGTCAGCGGCGCCTTGGCCGGCAGGTGCCGGGCCAGGTGCAGAACGGTGGTGGAGTCCTCCAGGATCAGCGCCTCACCGGGCTCGATCACCTCGAGCGCGGCGAGCGCCAACGACTCCTTCTCCTGCTGGCTGTCGGCTCGAGCGGTAGACGTCGCTGGACTCGACGAAGGAGGTCGAGGTCGCGGTGGCGACGCCGCGGTCCTTGCGGAGCAGTCCGCGGCCCTCGAGCTCGTCGAGGTCGCGGTGCACGGTCATCACGCTGATCTTGAACCGCTCGGCCAGCTGCTCGATCCGGACCGCTCCCTCGGCCATCACCGCCTCGGTGATGGCCCGCTGCCGGTCCTGCTGGCGGTTCCGACGCGAGTCACCGTTGATCGGGTCGGCGGATCGACGGGCACGTCAACGATCCGATCGGCGTGTTCTCATGGCGACCCATCCTCATCGAGGCGCTCGGATCAACGTGAGGATTATGTCAGGAAACGGCGTCAACTCGTCGAGCAGTTGCTCGACGGCGCTCGGATCGTGGGCGAACCGGCCGAGGAACAGCCCGTCCACCTCCGGGCCTAGGCGGGGCAGCAATCCGGGCTGCGCGCTGCCGCCGTAGATGACGTCGGCTCGAGCTCAGCCAGTCGTAGCCGACCAGCGTCTGGTGGATGCCCACGGCTGACCTTCTCGATCCGCTCCGGGTCGGCCGACCGGCTGCCCCCGATCGCCCATTCCGGCTCGTAGGCCACGATCATCGCGGCAGCACCCGGGTCGCCCTGGGCACCGACGGCGCGGTGGCTGTCGGCCAGCGCCGAGTCGAGCTGGGCCAGGCAGTAGTCAACCGCACTCTCGGCGCCGACGATCGGAGCGTTCGCCGACGCAGAGCACCGGTGTCAGATCGTTGCGGAAGGCGGCGCGCCAGCTTGTGCCGAACGGTCGGTCTGCGTCCTCGCCGAAGTGTCGGCGCCGTTCCATGTGGCCGACCTCGACCAGGGTGCAGCCGACGGCCCGCAGGTCGGCCCCGCTGACCGCCGCCGGTGTAGGCGCCGCGGTCCTCCCAGAACAGATCCTGGGCACCGACGGCGATACCGGGTACCGGCCAGCGCCGCTCCGGACGTCGGGCAGCGCCGGCAGCGAGGGCAGCACGAACATCCGGACCGTGCCCTGCGTCGAACGCCGGGTGGCGCCGAGCGATGGCCGCCACCCGTCTCGGCCCAGCTTATCGAGGCGGCGACGTCGAGATAGAGCTTCAGGCTTACTCCGAGCACGGTCGGGCGGCGCGACCGTGGGATCCCTCAGCTAGCGGCGAAGCACTCGGGCCGGTCATCGTGGCCGCCTCCGTAACGCTCATCGGGGGCCGTCCGCCTCTGCGGCCAGCACCTCAGCCGATCGCCGTCACGACCAGGCCGAACGAGATCGCTCCCGGGTCAGGGGTGCCGCGGCTCTTCTCCAGGTGCGGTCGGGCCCGGCCCAGCCGGGGCAGCAGGTCGGCGGTCGCCGCGGCGGCAGCGGTCGCCTGCTCGGCGGCACCGGTCCAGCTGGCCACCAGGCCGCTCACCGCGGTCGGTCCGCTCGGTGAGCGTGTCAGCGAACGGCACCAGGGCGTCCACCATGGTCTTGTCCCCGACCTCGGCGTGGCCGAACTGCTGGACGGCGTCCCGGCCGGCCGACGACCGCCGCGGCGCCACGGTCGCCGTTCGGGGCGTCGGTGTCGCCGAAGCGTCTCGCCGGCGGCCCGCAGCGCCGCGCCCCAGAGGGCGCCCGAGGTGCCGCCGGCCTTGTCGGCCCAGGCGTCCCCGGCCTGGGCAAGCAGCGTGCCGATCCCGGCCCCGGCCGCCGAGGCCCTGCCCGCGGCCTCGTCCGCGGCGGTCGACCCGCGCTGCATGCCGATGCCGTGGTCGCCGTCGCCGGCGATCGAATCCAGCCGTCCGAGCTCGTCGGCCTCGCGGTCGATCATCTCGGCGTGATCGCCGCGATCGCGGCCCGGGCGACGACGGCCGCCGCCCGGGAGGACTCCGAGGCGTTGGCCACCGCGGCCGGCCGCCTCGTGGGCGACCGGATCGGTGTCGTCGCCGGTCCGATGATCGGCCAGCGACACGGCGCCGGTGCGGTAGGCCGCCGAGTAGGCCGGCGCGGACCAGGCCTGCTCCAGTTCGTCGTCCAGCCAAGCACAGGCTGAGCGACAGCCCGGCCATCTCGAAGCTGGTGGCGAACTCGCCGACCTCGGGCCCGACGATCGACAGCCCGGCCTCGCCCAACAGCTCGGCGACGTCGCGGTAGACCACGAACAGCTCTTCGCCCTTGACCGAGCCGAGCCCGTTGAGGATGACCGCGACCCGGTGCCCGCACCCGGGCCTCGCTGCTCGATCGTCCGCTCCACCCGGTCGGCCATTCGTCGAGCAGCCGTTCGACGAACATCTCGGCCAGGGCCCGGGCGGTCGGCAGCGGCGCCATCTCGATCCCCGGCTCGCCGTGGATGCCCATCCCGACCGCCATCTGACCCTCGGGGACGGTGAACAACGGTGCGTCGGCACCCGGCAGGGTGCAGCCGGAGAACGCGACGCCGATCGTCCGGGTGCGGTCGTTGGCCCGCCGGGCGAGCGCGGCGACGTCGGTCAGCGACCAGCCCTGCTCCGCCGCCCAGCCGGCGGCCCGGAACACGGCAGGTCGCCGGCGATGCCGCGGCGTTTCTCGCCGTTCGTCGCGCCCCGGCGCTGAAGATGTCGTCGGTGACCGGCACCGACTCGCACGGGATGCCCTCGGCTCGCAACCGGGCCTGCGGCCTGGTCGAAGTTGAGCACGTCGCCGGCGTAGTTGCCGTAGCTGAGCAGGACCCCGGCCTCGGTCGCCACGGACCGGGCCACCGCATAGATCTGGGCGGCCGACGGCGAGGCGAACACGTTGCCCATCGCCGCAGCGTGGGCGAGGCCCGGGCCGACCAGCCCGGCGAAGGCCGGATAGTGCCCGGAGCCCACCGCCGATCACCAGCGCGACCTCGCCTCGCGGGCGTCGCGGTGCGCCGGGCGACGCCGCCGGTGACCCGCCGGACCAGGGTCGGCGTGGGCCGCGACGAAACCGTCGGCGGACTCGTCGGCGAAGGTCGCCGGGCTGTTCAGCAGATAACTCATCTCGACATCGCTCACGGGCAGGTCGGCAGTCGGCAGGGCGGGATTCAGGGGCAGGCGGAAGCAGGTCGGGGCGGCCGCCGAGCCGGCAGCCGCCCCGACGAGCACTCAGGCCGGTCCGTTCAGCTGTCGGACAGGGTGAACGGCTGCAGTCATCTTGCTCACGTTGTCCTTGGTGATCAGGATGCAGTTGAACGACTGCTTCTCCTGGGCCGGCTTGGTGCCCTTGGTGATGTAGTCGTTCATCTCGTCGACCGCCTTGGCCGCGAAGGTGGCGACGGGCTGCAGCACGGTGTAGGCCAGTTCGCCGTTCTTGATCGCGGTCACGGCGTCCGGCGAGCCGTCGAAGCCGCCGACCGTCACGTTCTTGAGCTTGCCGGCCTGCTTCAGTGCGGCGATCGCACCCAGGGCCATCTCGTCGTTGCCGGAGATGATGGCGTTGATGTTCGGGTTGGCCTGCAGGATCGACTGCGTCTTCTGCTGACCCTGGGCCCGGTCCCAGTTCGCGGTCTGGTCGGCGACCTTCTTCCAGTTCGGGTACTGCGAGATGACCGACTTGTAGCCGTTGGAGCGGGTGGCGGCGTTGTTGTCCGACGGCAGGCCGTGGAGTTCGGCGTAGCTGCCCTTGGTGCCGGCCACCTTGATCCACTGCTGGGCTCCGATGGCGGCCCCCTGGGCGTTGTTGGAGACGAGCTGGCCGAGGGCGATCCCGGTCTGGTTGATCTCGGCGTTGACCAGGAACACCGGAATGTCCTTGGCCATGGCCCGCTTGATGTTGCCGATCGACCCGGACGCGTTCGCCGGGTCGAGGATGATGCCGGCCGACTTGTTGGCGATCGCGGTGTCGATGATGCTCGACTCGGTGTTCACGTCGCCCTTGCTGGCCGAGACGTTCGCGGTGTAGCCGAGCTTCTTGGCCTCGGCGCTGGCCACGTTGCCCTCGGTCAGCCAGTACGGGTTGGACGGGTCGTTGACGATGATCGTGATCAGTCCGCCGGCCGCCTTGGTGGCCGGCGCGGACGAGCCGCCAGCGGCGGGCGTGGTGCTGCTGCCACCGCCGCAAGCGGTCAGACTCAGCGTGACGGCAACGGCCAGAGACGCTCCGGCGACGACGCGGGAAAACGTGCGGGACATGGGATTCCTCATTCTGTGGATGGTGGCGGAACGGATGCAAGCTGGCGAGGATGAGCGGTCGAACAGGTGGTGCTGGCGAGGTCTGGTCAGCGACTGGGCTGCCCGGCGGTCGGCGGAGCCGACTCCTCGACGGCCGCTGTGGTCGGCGATTGCGGGGCCGGCGGCTTGGCGCCGGTGCTGGGCTGACGGCCGGCGGCGCGGGGTGTACTGGATGGCGTTCAGCAGGACGGCGAGGACGATGACGGCGCCGGTGAAGACGGTCTGGACGTAGGCCGAGACGCCGACGATGGTCAGGCCGGCGGCCAGGAAGCCGATCACGAAGGCCCCAGCAGGGTGCCGCGGATGTTGCCTCGACCGCCGGTCAGAGCGGCGCCGCCGATCACCACCGCCGCGATCGCGGTCAGCTCATAGGAGGTGCCCTGGGTCGGTCCGGCCGAGGTGAGCTCGGAGGTCAGGATCACCCCGGCGATCGCGGCGCAGACCCCGGAGATGACGTAGGCCCGGATCTTGACGCTCTTGACCGGTACGCCGGACAGCTCGGCTGCTCGCTCGTTGCCGCCGGAGGCGTACAGCCAACGGCCGTAGACGCTGCGGTTGAGCAGCAGACTGCCGAGGATCGGCCACGATGACCAGGATCCAGACGCCGACCGGGATGCCGAGGATCGAGTTGAAGCCGAGCCAGTCGAAGCCGGTGTTGCCCAACGCTTCGCTCGCCGCCCAGGTTGTTCACGGTCAGGCCGTTGGTGGTCAGCAGGGCGAGGCCGCGAACGACGTAGAGCATGCCCAGGGTGGCCACGAACGGCGCCACATTGAGCTTGGCCACCAGCAGGCCGTTGATCAGGCCGACCAGCGCTCCGGCGGCGACGGCCAGGACCACCGCCACCCAGACCGACGGATACAGCGTGTAGCCGCCGATCTTGAAGCCCTGCAGGGCCAGACCCGGCCACCATCCCGGACAGTCCGAGGGTGGAGCCGACGGACAGGTCGATGCCGCCGTTCAGGATGACCACCAGCATGCCGATGCTCAGCAGGGCATAGACCGAGACCTGCTGGCACATGATGATCACGTTGGAGATCGTCGGAAACGCTGTGGGGGCGAGGATCGAGAAGATCACGAAGATCACGACCAGGGCCAGGAAGGCGCGGGCCTCGAGCAGGACGCCGCCGATCGAGAGTCCGGCGAACGGGTTGCGCCGCGCGGGCGCTGCGGTGTCAGACATGGCTTCCTTCTTGGGAATCGTCGGCGACAAGGGATTCCCCGGAGGCGGCCATGATGTCTTCCTTGGCCACACCGGGGGCGAACTCGGCGGAGATGCGGCCGCGGTTGAGCACCACGATGCGGTGGGCGATGCTCAGACACTCGGCGACTTCGCTGGTGGAGTAGACGACCGCCAGCCCGGTCCGGGCTCGTTCGGCGATCAGCTTGAACACCTCGGACTTGGCGCCGATGTCGATGCCCCGACTCGGCTCGTCCAGCAGGATGACGCTCGGCTCGGTGGCCACGATCTTGCCGATCACCACCTTCTGCTGGTTGCCGCCGGAGAGCGAACCGATCATCGCCCCGCCGCCGGCGGTCTTGACCTTGACGTCGCTGATCCCCTGGTCGATCAGCGATCGCTCGCTGACTGCGGGACAAGAAGAGGCCCTTGACGAAGGAGGTGACGCTGGCCAGCGACAGGTTGGATCCGACCGTCATGGTCTGCACCAGGCCGTCGCGTTGCCGGTCCTCGGGGACCAGCCCGAGCCCGATGCCGATCCGTTCCCGGATGCTCAGCCTGGAGATCTCCCGGCCCTGCACCCGGACCTGACCGGCGGCGGTCGGCACCCGACCGGCGACCGCCTCCAGCAACTCGGTCCGGCCCGCGCCCATCAGCCCGTAGAGGCAGACGATCTCGCCCTCGCGGACCTGCAGCGACAGGTGGTTGACCAGCAGCCGGTTCGTGTTCTCCGGGTCGGCGACGGAGACGTCGTCGATGTCGAGGGCCACCGGACCGAACTCGTAACCGGTCGGTGGTGAGCCGAGATCGAAGTCGTCGCCGACCATCCGGCGGACGATCCACTCCAGGTCGATCTCGGCCACCGGCGCGGTGGCGGTGATCGTTGCCGTCCCGCAGGACCACGGCGTAGTCGGTGACCTGGAGCGCTTCCTCGAGGTGGTGGGAGATGTAGACGATCGACACCCCGCGGGCCTTGAGGTCGGCGATCACCGCGAACAGCACCTCGACCTCGGCGGCGGACAAGGGCCGAGGTCGGCTCGTCCATGATCAGGATCCGGGAGTTGACCGACAGCGCCCGGGCGATCTCGATCAGCTGCTGCTGGCCGAGCCGCAGATCGGAGACCTACATCCGCGGGTCGATGTTGTCGGCCAGACCCTGCAGCACCTCGCGGCACTGCCGTTCTTCTTCGCGGTAGTCGATCCCGCCCGCGGTCCGCGATCTCGCGGCCCATGAACATGTTGTCCCGCACCGTGAGGTTCGGGGCCAGGCTCAGCTCCTGGTGGATGATCGAGATGCCGTGATCGCGGGCGGCGTTGGTGTCGGCGAAGACGATCTCTGCGCCGTCCAGGGTGATCGTCCCCGAGGTCGGCCGCTCGACCCCGGAGAGGATCTTCATCAGCGTCGACTTGCCGGCGCCGTTCTCGCCGAACAGGGTGGTGACCTTGCCCCGGTGGATGTCGAAGTCGACGCCCTTGAGCGCCCGGGTCGCCCCGTAGGTCTTGACCACATCGCGGGCGGTGAGCACGACCTCGTCCGGGACGTCGGCTCCGGTCGACGTTCGGTCTGCGCCACCGGCGGTCATCACTGCACCTCGATGGTGGCCGGAGTGACGTTCCACTGCTCGGGGATTGACCAGCTGGAAGACTCCGGTGACCGTGATCGTCTTGCCCTGAGTGAGATCGGGTCGCCGCCATGGCCTTGGTCAGCACCGTCTTGAGCTGGTTGTTGATCGCGTCGCCGGCGTTCTGGTACTGGATCTGGTTCTCGAAGTTGCCGAGCTGGATCTTGCCGCTGGCGTCGCGCAGATCGGTGCCGGTGATGGCCGGGCCGAGCTGGACCGCGACGTGGTAGCCCGACGGGCAGTCCGGAGACCTTGACCGGGGTGTAGCCGGCAGGCCGGCACCTTGCCGACGATCCCGGTGAACGTGACCGGCACCTCGATCGTGGCGCCGGCGTTGCTGCTGACGCCGTACTTGGCGCCGGCTGCGGTCTGGTCCTTCTTGACCGCCGCGGCCAGCGTTTTGGCTTCGACGGCGTGCTGGTGACGAACTGCTGCTGGATCGGGAACTGCTTGGCCCCGTAGGCGGCCGGGTCGAAGGCGGCCGGGCCGACGCCCAGGGTCGAGCCCGTGGGCACGAACTTGGTCCCGAGCAGCATCAGCCCGATCACCACGACGACGGCGCGATCGGCGATGATGCGCTTGGTCGTCTTGCTCAGCTCGGACGGACCGGACGGGCGGTGGCGCGGCGGTGCTCGTCAGCTGGTCGCGCTCATCAGACGAGCACCCGCGATTCGGTGTCGTTCGGCCGGATCTGCAGCTTGCGGCCGGTGCCGGCCCGGAACATCTCCAGTGCCTGCTCGTAGTCGTCCAGGGTGAAGGAGTGGCTGATCATCGCCTCCGCGTTGATGGCGCCGGCCTCGAACATCTCGACCGCCCGGCCGAAGGAGTTGAGCACGGCCATCGTGCCGACGATGCTGATCTCGTCGCGATAGACCCGGAACGGCGAGAACGGCCGCGGTCTGTCGGCCGGGGCGACGCCGAAGTTCTGGAAGAAGCCGGCCGGCTTGACCCGGGTGAGCGCGTCCTCGATGGCCCGGATGTTGCCGGTGCAGTCGATCACCACGTCCCACTTGTCGCGGCCGGTATCGGCGGCGGCGTCGGCGCTGGTGTAGCGCAGCTCGATGCCGCACTCCTCGGCGACCTTCAGCCGATCCTCGTTGAGGTCGACGATGGTCACCGAGGCCGCACCGGCCCGCGGCGCGAGCTGGGCCATCATCAGGCCCATCGTGCCGGCGCCGTAGATCAGCACGTGGTCACCGATCCGGCGCGGCAGCACGTCCCAGCCGCGGATCGAGCAGGCCAGCGGCTCGATCAGCGCGGCCTGGTAGAGGTCGGTCTCCGGCTTCAGCTTGTAGACGTTGCCGGCCGGGGCGGTGAAGAACTGCTGCGAGGCGCCGTCGGAGGCGACGACGCCGAGCCCGTTCCAGAACCGGCACAGGTTCGCGTGGCCGTTCTGGCAGAACTCGCACTCGCCGCAGGTGGTGCTCGGGTTGATCGCGACGTGGTCACCGACGGCGAAGTCGAACACCCCGTCGTTGACACCCTCGCCGAGCGCGACGATCGTCCCGGTCGCCTCGTGCCCGGGCACCAGCGGGAAGACGGTGCCTTCGAACTCGCCGTCGAAGACGTGGGTGTCGGTGCCGCAGATGCCGACGGCGGCGGTCTCGATCAGGATCTCTTTGTGGCCCGGTTCGGGCTTGCGGACGCTCTTCGAGGGTCAGCTTGCCCTCGGCCGCGAAGACGACAGCCTGCATCCATGCGCTCCTGTTCACGGTGGTTCGTACGGTGGTCACCGGAGGTCACGCACAGAGCACCGGTGGTCTGTTCCTGCCGTCAGGGGGCCGGAGCGTCTCCGCCCCCGGGCCGTACCCCGAGCAACTGCTGAGCCGTCAGATCCGTCGTGTTATGTTTCTGTGATGTTGTCACGGATCTAAGTTAGAAGTACCATAGACACCACATGACCGTACTGTCAACTACCTCAAGTCGAGTGATCGCCTACGTCGACGTTGAGAACCACCGGCCGTCGACCGTCGGGAGGAGCAGCCCGCGTAGCGTGCAGATCAGCCGCAGGTGAGCCCGAACCGCGATCAGGAGCGTCAACGATGACCAAGCTGTTCAACGACCCCGCCACTTTCACCGAGGACATGGTGGTCGGATTCGCCGACGCCAACGCCGACTACGTGGTTGCCGTCCCGGGCGGCGTGGTGCGCGCCGTGCCCACCCGCGAAGGACAAGGTGGCCGTGATCGTCGGTGGCGGTTCGGGCCACTATCCGGCCTTCTGCCGGCGTGGTCGGGCCGGGCTTCGCCGACGGGGCGGTGATCGGCAACATCTTCACCTCACCCTCGGCCGCCGAAGCCGCTTCGGTGGGTCGGGCGGCCAACGGTGGTGCCGGCGTGGTGTTCACCACCGGCAACTACGCCGGCGACGTGATGAACTTCGGCCTCGCCGTTCAGCAGTTGGAGTCCGACGGGATCCCCGCCCGCTACCTGCCGGTCACCGACGACATCGCCAGCGCGGGTCAGGACGAGATCGCCAAGCGGCGCGGCATCGCCGGCGACTTCACGGTGTTCAAGGTGGCCAGCGCGGCCGCCGAGGAGGGCTACGACCTGGACGAGGTGGTCCGGGTCGGCGCGCACGCCAACGACAGCACCCGGACGCTCGGCGTCGCCTTCGCCGGCTGCACCATGCCGGGGGCCGACGAGCCGCTCTTCACCGTGCCGGAAGGAAAAATGGGTCTCGGCCTCGGCATCCACGGCGAGCCCGGCGTGGCCGAACACGATCATGCCGAGCGCCGCCGAACTGGCCCAACTGCTGGTCGAGGGCGTGTTGGCCGAGAAGCCGGACGGCGCCGGGGAGAGGATCGCGGTGATCCTGAACGGGCTGGGCACGGACCAAGTACGAAGAGCTGTTCGTGGTCTGGGGTACGGCCTCGAAGTTGATCAAGGACGCCGGCTACGAGGTCGTCCGGCCCGAGGTCGGCGAGTTGGTCACCAGCCTGGACATGGCCGGCTGTTCGCTCACCGTGATGTGGCTGGACGACGAACTGGAGCGGCTGTGGCTCGCCCCGGCCGACACTCCGACGTTCCGGCGCGGTGCGGTCGACGTGACCGCCGAGCCCGGCGAGCGGCGCTCGGCCGACGATGCGGCCGCGTCCGCCGCCGCCCCGGAAGAGCACGAGGACGGTGACGAGCCGAGCCGGGCCGCCGGGAAGAGGATCGCCTCCGCGCTGGTCGCGGTCGCCGCCCGACTTGCCGACGCCGAGGAGGAACTCGGCCGGATCGACGCGGTGGCCGGCGACGGCGATCACGGCCGCGGCATGGTCAAGGGATCCACGGCCGCCCGGCAGGCCGCCGCCGACGCGGTCGAGGAAGGTCGCGGAGCCCGCGGTGTGCTGAAGGCGGCCGGCGAGCAGTGGGCGGCCAGGGCCGGCGGCACCTCCGGGGTGCTCTGGGGAGCGGCGCTGACGGCGATCGGTCACCGGCTCGGCAACGAGGGCAGCCCTTCCGACGCCGACGTGGTCGAGTCGATCGCGGCCGGCTATGACGCCCTGACCAGCCTCGGCGGCGCCCAGCCCGGAGACAAGACGATGCTCGACTCCTGGCACCCGTTCGTCGAGCAGCTGCGGGCCGGGGTGGACGACGGCCAAGCCTGGCTGGCCGCCTGGAGCGACGCGGCCGACGTGGCCCAGCAGGCCGCCGAGGACACCGCCGAACTGCGGCCGAAGGTCGGCCGGGCCCGCCCGTTGGCCGAACGCAGCGTCGGCACCCCGGACGCCGGCGCCATCTCGTTCGCCATCTGCGCCCGGGTGGTGGCCGACAGCTTCGCCGCCGAGAGTGACTAATCCCGTTGATCAATCCGGGCACCGACCTATCCGAAAAGCCCCATCAGACAAGCCCCATCAGACAAGCCCCATCAGACAAGAGGAGTGCAGATGAGTGAGAAGAAGCTGCGGATCGTCGTCGGCAGCGACGACGCGGGCCTGCAGTACAAGGACATCCTGAAGGCCGACCTGCAAGGCGACGACCGGGTGAGCGACGTCGTCGACGTCGGGGTCACCGCCGACGAGAACGCCGCCTATCCGGCCATCGCCATCGAGGCGGCCACGATGATCGCCGAAGGCAAGGCCGACCGGGCGCTGCTGGTCTGTGGCACCGGGCTCGGCGTGGCGATCAGCGCGAACAAGGTGGACGGGATCCGTGCGGTCACCGCGCACGACAGCTTCTCGGTGGAGCGGTCGGTGCTTTCCAACAACGCGCAGGTGTTGTGTTTCGGGCAGCGGGTAGTGGGGATCGAGCTGGCTCGGCGGTTGGCGAGGGAGTGGTTGGGATACGAGTTCGACGAGAACTCGGCTTCGGCGGCGAAGGTGGCGACGATTCCGGACTGAGCTCTTTCGTTAGGCCTGGTGGTGGTTGTCCAGCCCTCGGGCTCGGCGTTGTCGTCCTCCAAGTCACAGGGGTGGCTATTCACAGCACTTCGTGCGGGCTGCCGCGAGCGCCGGACTCGTGGGCGTGGTCTGCGGGGCGTCTTCCGCTGGTTCACCTGCTTTATAACATGGGTGGGTGATCGAGTATCGGACGGCGGCGGAGATCGAGCGGATGAGGCCGGCGGGGCAGTTTGTGGGGGAAGTGTTGACGGCGTTGGGCGAGGCGGCCGACGTGGGGATCAATCTCCTGGAGCTGGACGAGTTGGCGCACCGGATGATCGACGAGCGGGGGGCCGAGTCGTGTTACATCGACTATCACCCGTCGTTCGGGGCCAGCCCGTTCGGGAAGGTGTTGTGCACGTCGGTGAACGACGCGGTCCTGCACGGGTTGCCGCACGACTACGACCTCGTCGACGGCGACATGGTGAGTTTGGACTTCGCGGTGGCGGTGGACGGATGGGTGGCCGATTCGGCGATCACGGTGATCGTCGGTGAGCCGCGGGTCGAGGACGTGGCGTTGATCGAGACGGCCGAGAAAGCCTTGGCGGCCGGGATCGAGCGGGCCCGGGCCGGCGGACGGTTGGGTGACATCTCGGCCGCGATCGGGAAGGTGGCCGCAAGTGCCCGGCTCAAGATCAACACCGACTTCGGTGGGCACGGGGTCGGGCGGACCATGCACGGCGATCCGCACATCCCGAACAACGGGCGGCCGGGCCGCGGGCTGCCGCTACGTCCCGGGCTGGTGATCGCCGTCGAGCCGTGGTTCCTGCACGGCACCGACCGGATCTACACCGACCCGGACGGCTGGACGCTGCGCAGTGCGGACGGGTCGCGAGGCGCCCACGTCGAGCACACGATCGCCATCACCGACGACGGACCGATCGTCCTGACCGCACGCTGAGCGACGGCTCGGCGGGCGGCCCCGGTCCGTCCCGCGGAGCGGTCTGCGCGAGCGGGTATCAGTCTTCTGGCGAGAGGTAGACGAAGACGTCCAGCGGGACTTCGCCGGTGATCGGGATGTGGTCGGGGCCGAGCCGGCGCCAGCCCTGCCGTTCGTAGAATCGCCAGGCCGGCTCCGCGTCCTGGACGACGTCCAGCGCGGCCCGCAATCCGCGGCGGTGTGCCTCCGCCGACGCGTGCTGCAGCAATCGGCTGCCGACACCGCCGCCCCGGACGTCCGGATCGACGACGAGCCGGGCCACCACCGCCAGCTCTTCGGCCGGCAACCCGGTGGCGGCATGGGCGAGCTTGAACACCGGGTCGCCGCCCGCCCGGTGCAGCGCCACGTGACCAACCACCTGGTCGTCGCGGATCGCCACCCAGGCAGCGATCTCGGCCGACGAGCGGACGAATCCCGCGTTGGCGTTCCGGGCGTAGCGGGGATATCCGTCGAGCCGGTGGGTCTTGATCATGATCGCCCCGCACGGCTCGACGTCGGCGTCCGCGCGCAGCCGGATGATCACCCGGCCGATCGTAGTCTTCGATCTGCTCCGACGTGGCTACAAGGCTGCCTATGGTGGTCTGGTGAAGATCATCGTCACCGGCGGGAGCGGCGGGCTCGGCAGCGAGATCGTCCAGGAGTTCGACCATCGGGGCGAGAAGGCGACCCCGGCCAGCCGCCGCACCGGCTTCGATCTGGCCACCGGCGCCGGGATGGCCGAGGCGATCACCGGGGCCGACGTCATCGTGCACGCGGCCAGTCACCCCGCCAGGCACCACGCGGTCGACGTCGCCGGGACCGACCGGTTGGCCACCATGCTGAGGGCCCGGGTGGCCGGCACCCACCTGATCTACGTCTCCATCGTCGGTTGTGACCGCAACCCGTTCGGCTACTACCGGTCCAAGACGGCGGCGGAGAAGTTGCTGGCTGACTCCGGGCTGCCCGTGACCGTCGTCCGCGCCACCCAGTTCCACACGTTGGTCGACGCGATCGCCGAGACCGCGACCATCGGTCCGCTCGGCTTCGCGCCGCACGGCCTGCGATTTCAGCCCTGTGACGTCGGCTGGGTCGCCCGCCGGATCGTCGACTACGCCATGGCGGGCCCGCCCGACGGATGTCGTAGGGCCGACGACCTGGCCGGGCCCGAGTTGATGACGCTGGCCCAGGCGATCAGTATCCGGGCCGAGAGTGCCGGTCACCGGGCACCTCGGATGGTCGAGATCCCGGCCGTCGGCAACGCGTTGGCCGCCTTCGCCGACGGCGCGAACCTGCCGGACCCGGGGTCGGAGATCGGTGGACCCTCGTTCACCGCCTGGACAGCACGCTGAGGCGTTTCGGCTTGTTTTGTTGACATTCCTGCGGTCGCAGTCGAATACTCACGCTGACTGCGCTCACACCACCTCGTCCATGGCGGCCGGGGTAGGCGCGCCGAGGAGATCCGATGATCGACGGCCCCGCTTCGCCTGATTCGTTGCCGACCAAGAGACGGGGCGTGAGCCGACGGCTGGTGATCGGCGGTGGTGCGGCCGGTCTCGGACTGGCCGGCGCATCTCTGCCGGCGCTGGCCCAGCCCGCGGGCGCGACGGTCCCAGGTGGGCACGGCTCGCCCGATCGGTCGTCCCTGGTCGCGGCCGCGAACTTCCTGGCCGGGGTCGCCGACGGCTACCGCGCCTCCGGTGCGCGCCTGGTGCAGAGCTATCAGGACGATTCGGGTCTCGGTGACATCGGGTTCAGCTACGACAACGCGCTGACCGTGATCGCCCTGCTGGCCGCCGGTGATGTCCGCCGGGCCCGGGCGATCGGCGACGCACTGCGCTACGCCCAGACCCACGACCCCGAGTTCGACGACGGACGGCTCCGGCAGGCCTACCACGTCGATCAGTTCACCGACAGCGCCGGCACGGTCCGGCCCGGTTCGGAGTTCGGTCTGGTCGGCACCGCCGTCGGCGACATGGCCTGGGTCGGGCTCGCTTTCGCCCAGTTGGCCCGGCGCACCCGGGAACGGACCTACCGCGACGGCCTGCTCGCCGTCGGCAACTGGATCTACACCAACGCCTATTCGACCACCGGACTCGGCGGCTACACCTTCGGCGCCACCGCCGGACTGGAGGCGCACAAGTCGACCGAGCACAACATCGACGTCTACGCGCTCTTCCGGCTGATCGCCGGTCTGACCGGCGACCGCGTCTGGCTGGGCCGTTCCGACCACGCCGGCGCCTTCGTCCGGGCCGTCTGGAACCCCGACGGTCGGTACTTCTGGACCGGCTCGGACGACGGCTCGACGATCAACAAGGCCCCGCTGCAACTGCCGGAGGACGTTCAGACCTGGTCCTTCCTGGCCGCCCACGCCAAGGCCTACGCGGACTCGATCGACTGGGCGGCCGGCAACCTGGCCACCACCGACACCCCGCTGCGGGTCAACTCGGCGTTGACCGGGAACACCGCGGTCTCCGGGGTCGCCTTCGCCAGCGGCTCGCTGCTGACCGACACCAGCCAGCCGATCGGCGGGCAGTCCTACAACCCCAAGCCGGACAGCAACGCCGTCTGGTTCGAAGGCACCGCCCATCTCGCCCTCGCCCTGGCCGAACGGAACCGGTCCGGCGACCGCAACCGGGCGGCGGCGCTACTGGCTGAGATCCGGATCGCCCAGGCGCAGCTCGGTCAGGACCAGACCTTCGCGACGAGGCGGATCCGCGGCGGGATCGTCGCCGCCTCCAGCCCGATGGACACCGGCTTCGGCTTCAGCTATCTGCCCAATCTGCACACCGGAGCCACCTCCTGGTACGTGATGAGCGGATCCGGGAACAACCCGTACCTGTTCCTGCGATGAGCCCGCCCGCTGACGCTCGTCACCCGTCCGACCCTCGGCTTGAGGATGCGGAGCCGGCGCCTAGGCTCGGGTGAAGACCAGGGAAAGCCTGGTGTGTCGTCATCGAGGAGGAACACATGGCTATCGGAGACAAGGCGAAGGATGCCGTCCAGAAGGCCACCGGTAAGGCCGAGGAGACCGTCGGAAAGCACACCGACGACGCCGAGCTGACCGCCCAGGGTCAGAAGGACCAGGGCATGGGCGAGGCGCGCATGCAGACCGAAAAGGCCAAGGACGCGGCCGACGACTGAGCTCGGTGCTCGGCGACGACCTGCGCCGGCGTGATCGGCCCGGCATCCTTCGTGGATGTCGGGCCGTTCCGACTTTCGGGGTAATTGCCGTGCGTCACCGGCCGGGACGGTGATGGCCGACGGCTGATCCGCGTCCGATTCCGGCCCTCGGGCAGAACACTGCGGTGAACGGCAACGTGCCGGCGGACCTGCGACTCGGAGGAACAGATGACGGCGTCGTTGTGGCTGGACCGGACCGACGCGGTGGCGGGTGATCCACTGCCGGTGGGCGAGCGGGTCGACGTCGTGGTGGTCGGGGCTGGTCTGACCGGGCTGGTGACCGCCGTAATGCTGGCCCGGCACGGTCAGGCGGTGGTCGTGATCGAGGCCCGGACGGTCGGTGCGGTGACTACCGGGAACACGACCGGGAAGTTGAGTCTGCTGCAAGGCACCCACCTGTCCTCGGTGCTGTCGGCACACAGTCGTTGGGTGGCGGCGGCCTACGTCGACGGGAACCGGGCCGGGATGGACTGGTTGCTGCAGTTCTGTGCGGCTTCCCAGGTGCCGGTGCAGCGGCGGGACGCGATCACCTACGCCACCGACCAGCGTTCGGTCCGGCAGGTGCGGGCCGAATACCGGGCGGCCCGGATGCTGGGGCTCGCTCCCCGGTGGGAGGCCGGATTCGAGGAGTTGCCGTACCCGACCGCCGGCGGCGTGCTGGTCAGCGATCAGGCCCAGTTCGACCCGATCCAGGTGCTGGCGGCGCTGGCGGCGGAAGCCCGGTCGCTCGGCGTCCGGATCGTGCAGCAGCAGCGGGTCAGCGGAGTCCGGACTCATCGGATCGGCTTGCTGGCGGTGCAACGCGTGCAGACCCCGGCCGGTGCGCTGGACGCCGACCAGGTCGTGCTCGCCTCCGGAGTGCCGTTCCTGGATCGCGGGCTGTACTTCGCCAAGACCACCCCGCAACGGTCCTACGCCGCGGCCTACGCCGTGCCCGGGCCGATCCCCGACGCGATGTATCTAAGCTCAGGAGAGCCCTCGCGGTCGCTGCGGACGGCTCCCCAGGGCGGCTCAGAGCTGCTGTTGGTCGGCGGCAACGGCCATGTCGTCGGTCGCAACCGCGGTGACACCTCGGCTCTGGTCGCCGACTTGGACGACTGGACCAGCCGCTGGTTCCCCGGCGCCCGGCGGACCCATGTCTGGTCGGCCCAGGACTATGCCTCGGCCAACCACGTCCCGTTCGTCGGAAAACTGCCCGGCGGGCACGGCAGGATCTGGCTGGCCACCGGCTACAGCAAGTGGGGGATGAGCAACGCGGCGATGGCCGCCCTGATGATCACCACCGGAATGCTCGGTGGCCGTCCGAGTTGGGCCGGAACTTTGCAGCGGCGGGTGACGAAGCCCACGGCTCTGATCGCCGGTGCCCGAAACAACACCGTGGTCGGCGCTCAGGCGGCGGCCGGGTGGTTGAACGTGGAACTGAACCCGAACGCCGGCGGAGTGCCCGAACCGGCCGACGGTCACGGGGCGACCGGGCGGGACGGCGTCAATCCTGTCGCGGTCAGTGTCGTCGACGGCGCCACCTGCACCGTTTCCGCGATCTGCACCCACCTCGGAGGGATCCTGCGCTACAACGACCAGGAACAGTCCTGGGACTGCCCGCTGCACGGCTCCCGGTTCGCTGCCGACGGCACCGTTCTCGAAGGGCCCGCGGTGCAACCGCTGAAGCCGGTCGAGCCGGCGCAGCCGACCCGGAGCACCGGGCCGGCCGCTTAGGCCCGATGAGCGATCAGTCCGCTGGTTCCGGATTCGGGCCGTCGTTGGCCCGGTCGGGGTCTGGCTGGATGTCGTCGCTCTCGGTGTAGTCGCCGGTTCCACCAGCGGTGTTGCCGCCGGTTTCACCAGCGGTGTTGCCGGCGGTTTCACCAACGGTGTCATCGGTGGTGTTGTCGACGTAGCCCGGCGTGCCGGGGCCGCTGGCCGAACCGCTTCCGTCCTCCGAGCCCACCAAGGCGTCGGTGACGGTGTGGGCGGCGTCAGCCAGTTTCTGTTTGGGGTCGATCACGACTTCTCCGGCGGCCCGTAGAGCTGCAGGTCGTTGCCTTCGCTGTCCTTGAACGGGGCGATCCGGCCCCAGGGATGGTCGCTGATCCCGCCGCTGAACTCGACCCCCTGCGCGGTGAGTCGCTCGACCTCGGCGTCGATGCCGCCTTCGGGGGTGAAGGTGATCACGGCGCCGCCCGCGGAATGGGTTGCGGTCTCTTCTCGCCCGTTCAGCCCGATCATCAGGTTTCCGGCGTCGATCTCACTCCAGTCGTCGCTCTGGTCCTTGACTTCGAGATTCAGCGTCTCGGCGTAGAACTCCACCGCCCGGTTCATGTCGTCGACCGGCACCCACACCGTTGCCACTGAGTCAGCCATCTTGTCTCCTTCTCTCGTCTATGGCGGCCGATCCGCCACGATTGTTGTTCACTGTCTCCCGCGTTCGTGGACGCAGGCTCCAACCATCGCGCCAAGGCAGATGGACGGTCCCGGTAGGGTCGAGTAATGAGCGAAGAGCAGCCCGAGATGCCGGACCCGATCGACGTGCGGAACAACCCGGAATCGCGGGCCGGCGAGGCGGACACCACGACCCGGGTGTCGCGGGCCAGCGACGGTGGGGCGCCGCCGCACGACGCGCCGGAGTCGGGCGAGATGCCGGAGGAGTCCACCGGTGGAACGGCCGACGGGAATCCGCTGGCCGGAATGACGATCAGCGAGGACGACCTCGAGGACAGCGTGCCGGGCGACGACGGCCCGACCGGGCTGGACGGCCCCACCGCCGGTCACGCCTGAGGGATCAAGCCTGAGGGATCAGAGCGCCTTCACCTCGGCCAGCAACTTGCTCATCGTGTCCTTGGCGTCGCCGAACAGCAGCGTCGTGGTGGGCTCGAACAGCAACTCGTTCTCGATCCCGGCGAAGCCGGGCCGCATCGAGCGCTTCATGAACACCACCTGGTGCGCCGCGCCGGCGTCCAGGATCGGCATCCCATAGATCGGGGCGGCCGGATTGGTCCTGGCCGCCGGATTCACCACGTCGTTCGCGCCGACCACCAGCACCACGTCGGTCTGGGCGAACTCGGAATTGATCTCGGCCATTTCCTTCAGCTGCTCGTAGGGCACCTGGGCCTCGGCCAGCAGCACGTTCATGTGGCCGGGCATCCGGCCCGCCACCGGGTGGATCGCGTAGTCGACCCTCGTCCCGCGTTCCAGCAGCACGTCGACCAGCTGCCGCAGGGTGTGCTGGGCCTGGGCGACGGCCAGCCCATAGCCGGGAACGATGATCACCCGTTCGGCGTAGGCCAGCATGATCGCCACGTCGCTCGGGCCGGCCGACTTCACCGGACGGTCGCTGGCGGTGCCGCCGCCCAACGTCGACCCGCCCTTCAACGCCCCGAACAGGGTGTTGGTCACCGAGCGTCCCATCGCGCGGGCCATCAGCAGTGTGAGCAGGGTGCCGGCCGCGCCGACCAGGGTGCCGGCGACCAGCAGCAACGTGTTCTGCAGCAGGTAACCGCCGGCGGCGACGGTGAGGCCGGTGAAGGCGTTCAGCAGCGAGATGACGATCGGGACGTCCGCACCGCCGACCGGCAGCACCAGCAGTACGCCCAGGACCAGACCGAGCAGTGCGAGCAGGGCAGCCGGCCAGAGTGCCGGGTGAACGACCAGCAGCACTGCGGTGGCCAGGGCGAGCAACAGCGCCAGCAGATAGACCAGCCGATAGCCGGTGAAGATCACCGGGCGGGTGGTCATCAGTTCCTGCAGCTTGAGGAAGGTGATCACCGAACCGGCGAAGGAGATGCTGCCGATCAGGATCGTGAAGGCACCGGCGATCAGCGCCACCGTCGACGGTGCGGACCGGGCCCGGCCGAGGGCTTCGGCGACCTCGATCAGCGCGACGATCGCCGCCGCGCCGCCGCCGACCCCGTTGAACAACGCCACCAGCTGCGGCATCTGGGTCATCTGCACCCGGCGGGCGCCGACCACCCCGACGGCCAGGCCGATCACCATCGCGATCACGATCGGGGCGACGTGCTGCAGCGGCTCGGCCACGAAGACGGTGATCATCGCCACCGCCGCTCCGGCGACGCCGACCAGATTGCCGCGCCGGGCCGTCTTCGGAGAGGACAATCCCTTCAGGGCAAGGATGAAACAGACCGCGGCGACCAGATAGGCCAGCTGCGCCCAGGTCGGCGTCACGATCGGCCCTGATCGTCCATGGGCGAGCCGGGCGGTGCGGTCGGCGGTCGGGGATCCCTGCGGACGAACATCTGCAGCATCCGGTCGGTGACCACGAAGCCGCCGGCGATGTTGATCGAGGCCAGCACGATGGCGATCAGGCCGAGCACCAGCACCGGGGTGGTGGTGGCGCTGCCGGTGACCAGGACGGCACCGAGCAGGATCACGCCGTGGATGGCGTTCGCGCCCGACATCAGCGGCGTGTGCAGGGTCGAGGAGACCTTCGAGATCACCTCGATGCCGACGAACACGGCCAGCACGAAGATGGTCAGCCAGACCAACGGATCATTCATCGGCGTCTCCGATCATTCCGAGCAGCATCGCGTTGCGGACCTCGCCCTGGTGGGTCAGGCACATCCCGGCCACGATCTCGTCGGTGAAGTCGGGGGCGAACGCCCCGTCGTGGGTCATCAGGGTGATCACGCTGAGCAGATTCTGGGCGTAGAGCCGACTGGCCGGGCCGGGCATCTGCGCGGCCACGTTGGAGCCGCCCCAGACCTGGGCGCCGCCGATCTGGACGACCCCTCCGGCGCTCACCCCCTCGACGTTTCCGCCGGTGTCGGCGGCCAGGTCGACAACCACCGAGCCGAGCGCCATCCCCGCCACCATCTCCCGGGTGACCAGGATCGGTGCTCGCCGCCCGGGGACGGCTGCCGTGGTGATCAGCGCGTCGGCGGCGGCCACGTAGGGCGCCAGCCGTTCGCGCTGGAGGGCGGAACGTTCCTCGGTCATCTCCCGGGCGTACCCGCCGGCGCCCTCCAGGCTGTCCAGGCCGAGGTCGATCGGGACGGCGCCCATCGAGGCGATCTCCTCGGCGGCCGCCGCCCGGACGTCGTAGCCCTTGACCACCGCACCGAGTCGCTTGGCGGTGGCGATCGCCTGCAGGCCGGCGACCCCTGCGCCGAGCACCAGCACCTGGGCCGGCTTGACCGTTCCGGCCGCGGTCATGCTGAGCGGGAAGAACTTCCGAAGTCGGCCGGCGGCGACGATCGCCGCGCGGTAGCCGCTGACCAGCGACTGCGAACTGAGCGCGTCCATCGGCTGGGCCCGGGAGATCCGCGGCACGTAGTCCATCGCGAACGAGGTCAAACCCTGGTCGCGCCGGTGCACCAGCTCGTCCAGCATCAGCGTGGCCGGCAGGAATGACAGCGTGGAGACCGCTTCGGCCAGTTGCTCACGACGGCCATCAGGCAGGGGCTGGACGCTGAGCACCAGGTCGACCTGCCGCCACGGCTCGTCGACCAATTCGGCTCCGGCTGCGGCATACTCCTCGTCGGCGATCAACGCCCCGTGTCCGGCGGCCGGCTCGATCAGCACCTGGTACCCCAGGCCGGTCAGCGACGAGACGGTCTCGGGCACGCACGCCACCCGCGCCTCACCCGGCAACTGTTCGGCGACCACAGCAATTCGCACACTGTGAACCTAGCCCGGTTCTTTCGTCGGTGCCCGGCTGTTCGAAGTAGCAACGCCGGAGGTCTCGGCTGTCTCGACGCTGACGGCGGGCCGCCAGGGTGCCTACCGGATGTCGTTTCCGGATGTCGGGTCACGCCCGGCCGGATAGGAGGAGCTGATCGATCGCCGTCGCGTTGAATGGTCGGCCGAACCCGGTCGGGCGGCCGGCGCACGCTGCGTCGACCGCCCGACCGGGGATGACCTCACTCGTCGGTGCTATCTCCTGATCAGCACGACCACCCGCCGGTTCTCGGCCCGCTTGCTGGGCGTACTGCCGATCACCACCGGTCGGCTGGCCCCGTAGCCGACGACGGTGCGAGATCCGACCTGTTCGGCGTAGGTGTGAATGGTGGCACAGACGGTAGTGGCCCGAGCCTTGGCGAGTGAGGACTCGTTCTTCTTGGAACCGCCGTAATCGGCGTAGCCCTCACAGGTGATCGCGTCGACGTATTTCAGGCTGACCGCCATCGACTTGACCAGCTTGACGCCGTCCGCGGTCAGCTTGGGTGAGTTGAACGCGAACAGGCTGTTCCCGCCGAGCTGAACCGCCTGCTCGGCCTGCAGCTGCCGTCCTTTCAGGCTCGTGGCGTTGACGGCCACCGTGCCGTTGTGGGAGCGGTTGGTGGCCGTGGTGTTGACCAGCTTGCCCTGGTAGGACGTCGGATTCGTCGGCACCTTCACTTCTTTGGCCCGGTTCGCCTTGCTGATCGGGTCCTTAAACCAGGCGCTCAGGTGGGCAGTGATCGCCGGGGTGGCCGGACTGGTGCCGTTGGCGTTGCGGACCCGGATCTCGATCGTGTAGGTGGCCCCGTCGGCGAGTCCGGCGATGCCGGCGCTGAGACGGGTGCTGCTGCCTCCGACCGCCGTGGTGGCGAGCGGGTGCCAGGTCTTGCCGCCGTCGGTACTGACCTCGTAACCGCTGATCGGCTTGCCGCCGGTGCTGGTCGGTTTGCTGAAGACCAGCGCGACCGCCCGATCACCGAGCTTCACCGACAGTCCGGTCGGTGCGGCCGGGACGTCGGTGATCTTGGTCGGCGCACTGACCGCCGGGCCGGACAGGCCCGTCCCGGTGCGCTTGTCGGCGGTGTTCACGGCACCGACCGCGAACCGGTAGGTCGCCCCCGGGGTGAGATCGGTGAAGGTGCAGGACCGACGCGAGACCCCCGACGCCAGGCAGACCTCGCCGCCGGGCTGTGCGACGACCAGGTAGCCAGTGATCGGCGAGCCGCCGTCGGAGGCGGGCGGCGTCCAGGAGACGACGACCTTGCCGTGGGCGGTGACCACCGTGACGGAGCGCGGTAGGCCCGGGCGGGTCGCCGGGGTCTCGGTCCGCCCGTTCGAGGCGATGCCGCCACCGGTTCCGTTGACGGCCCTGATCCGTACGGTGTCGGCGGTGCCGTTGGTCAGCCCGGTGATGGTGGCCAACCGGTTGTCGGAGTCGGAGATCGCGGTGGAGGCCACCGTGTGCCAGGAGCCGCCGTTGATCGAGTACTCATAGCCGGTGACGGGATCGCCGCCGTTGTTCGCGGTGCGGGTCGGACTGAAGGTGGCGACCAGGGTGCGGTCACCGGAGGACAGACTGACCAGATTGGGCGCGCCCGCGGCGGTGGCCGGGGTGTAGCCGGCGGACAGGGCGGAGAAGTCGGAACTGCCGACCGTATTGGCCGCCCGGACCCTGAAGTGGTATTCGGTCCCGTTGGTCAGGCCGTCGATGACGCACGGTGAGGCCGGGCAGGAGACGGTCCGATCGAGCTCGGGCACCAGCACGAGGTAGCTGCTGATGGCTGCCCCGTTGTCGCTGGGAGTGGTCCAGGACACGCTGACCTGGCGATTGCCGCGGACCCCGGTGACCCCGGTGGGACTGCCGGGGTGGCCGGCGGGAGTGACGTTGGAGGCTTCGGTGCTGGCGCCGTGACCCTCGCCGTTGACGGCCCGCACGGCGATCGAGTAGGCGTTGCCGTTGGACAGGCCGGTGACGGTCGCGGTGTACGGAGCGGACCCGCTCACGCTCAGGTCGGCCCAGGTGTGGCCGCCATCGGTGGAGACCTGATAGCCGGTGATCGACGAGCCGCCGTCCCCGTCGGGTGCCTCGAAGCTGAGGTCGGCCTCACCGTCACCGCGGACCACTCGAAGCGTCGTGGGTGCGTTCGGCACGGTCGCCGGGGTGATCGGATCGGTGGCCGACGAGGGATCGGAGTTGCCGGCCGCGTTGGTGGCCACCAACCGCAGCGTGTAGGTCTCGCCGTTGGTCAGCCCGGTGATGCTGCAGGGACTGGCCGAGCAGCTGGCCGAGGCGCCGCCCGGGGACGCGATCAGGGTGTACCCGCTGATCGTGGCCCCACCGTTGTCGGTCGGAGCGGTGAACGAGACGGTCGCCGCCGCGTTGCCGTGACTGACCGCCGTGATGCTCGGAGCGTCCGGGACGGTGCGGACCGCCGTCGGCGATGAGGCCGGGGAGGCCGCAGAGTCACCGATGGTGTTGGTGGCCACGACCGTGAAGGTGTAGCTGGTGCCGTTCGTGAGGCCGTCCACCACACACGGACTGGTACTGCACGTCGCGGTGAGACCGCCGGGGGAGGAGGTGACCGTGTAACCGGTGATCGCTGCACCACCGTCGTTGGTCGGTGCGGTCCAGGACACACTCGCCGAGGCGTTCGAGCCGGTGGCCACGACATCGCTCGGCGCGCCCGGGTTGTCGGCAGGAGTGACGGTGGTGGAGGCTGCAGATTCTGCGGAGTCACCGTTCGCGTTTGTGGCGTGCACGGTGAAGGTGTAAGAGGTGCCGTCGGTCAGTCCGGTGATCACGCAGGGGCTGCCGGGACAGGTTGCGGTGAGGCCACCGGGGCTCGAGGTCACGGTGTAGCTGGTGATCGGTGAGCCGCCGTCGCTGGCCGGAGCCGTGAACGACACGCTGGCCTGGTTGTGTCCCGGCGTCGCACTGGCTCCGGTCGGTGAACCGGGGACGGCCAATCCGTCGAACGTCAGCGTGACCGTTCCGGTGGCACCGTCGGAGGCGACCAGACCGGGGAGCTGGACGCCGCCCGTGTCCGGGGCGATCGCGATCGAGGCCGAGCCCAGATAGGCCGAGGCGAGTGATGAACCGCCGCCGCCGCCGGCGATGTTGCGGTTCAGGACGCCGTTGGTGCTGCCGCCACCACCACCGCCGCCGCCGTAGCCACCGGCTCCGCCGCCGCCGTAGGCGCCACCGGGAACCTGGCCGCCGGCCCCACCGGCGGCAATGGTCAGAGTGGTCGGGTTGTCGGTGCCACCGGCGCCGCCGTTCGCGTAGTTTCCGGTTCCGCCGGCACCGCCGGTCGGGCCGACTCCCGGCTGGCCCGGTCCGGAGACGATTTGGGCGTTGTCGCTGTTGCCGGGCGACCCGGCGTTGCCGCCGTCGCCGTTGTAGGCACCGCCGCCGCCACCGCCGGCGATGGCCAGCTTGGCGAGCAGCGCGTGGCCACTGTCCTCGGCGAACACGGCCGAACCGCCGCCACCGGTGCTCGTGCCGTGGTTGTCACCGGTGCCAGCCGTGCCGACGACGACGTAGAGGTAGGCGGTACCGGCCGGCAGGGTGAGTGTGCCCGTCACCTCGGCGGCGTTGCCGCCGAGGTGGGCACGCGCCGGATAGCCGGCCCCGCCACCCGCGCCGACCGCGTCGAGGTCGACCGAAGAGGTGCCATCCGGCACCGTCAGGGTGTAGTTGCCGGCGTCAGAACAGGTCACGGTGGCCAGCAGCGCCGGCGACGATCCGTCCGAACACGGGGAGTCGGCGCGAGCTGGTAGGGCTGAAACGGTCCCTAACAGGCTCACCGAGACGAGAGCGGCGGCGCCGACGGCGACTGCGCGCTTGAAAACAGGTGTCGGGGTCCGGACGAACCGGCGCTTGGGTAACGGTGACATCCAGGCCACTTTCTACGGGGGGACTGCGCGGCAACGCCGCGCAGGCAGAGCACGATCCCCGAGATCAGGCAGCCTGACGGGCCGGAGTGTAGGCACACGCGAGCACGTCGCGGCAACCGAGTTGGTGCCGATATTTGCGACTCGGCTGCGCTGACGGTCAGGACGTCAGCGTTGACGGGTGGACCTCGTCTCGGGGTGAACCTCCGCCGATTTCCCGCCCGCCGAGCGCTTGTCGCCGTGTGTGCGGTCAAGAATTGTGAAAACTGCAGGTATGGCCGAACAGGAGTCGGCGGTCCGACGCCGCGGCTGTGTTCCCGGCCTCGGACTCGCCGGGTCGACGGAGTCCCTTCGGCCACCGCTGAAGAGTGCCGATATTTCTACGGCCACGCCGTTCTGTGCTGTCTTCCTGCTTGTGGCCAGGGCGATGAGTTGTCGCCGGTGACCGCGCTGGTCTTCGTCGAGCCGGTGGACGTACCGGCTCGGTAGGGCGTTCTCGTTTGGCTGCTCGATCGAGAACGCGGGCTCAGCTGACGCTGACCTCGATCTGGTGCCAACCGGTGGCCCCGTTCGGGGCCGGCGGTGCCTCGTCCGAGGTCTGGGTCTGACCGTCGGAGTTGGTCGCCCGCACGGTCAGCGTGTGGTTGCCCGGCGTGGCCGGCCAGGCCCATTTCCACTGCCGCCAGGTGTCCGGGCCGCTCACCTCGGCCAGATCGGCCTGGTGCCAGGCGCCGTTGTCCACCCGCACCTCGACCTTGGCGATCCCGACGTGCTGGTCCCAGGCCACGCCGGCCACCGCCACCGTCCCGGCCGAGACGTCGTTGCCCGACGGGACGTCGATCCGGGACTCGACCTTGACCGGCCCCATCGCCGACCAGCCGAGCGGCGTCCAGTAGCCCTGGTCTGCGGCGAAGGTGGTCACCTTCAGCTCTTCGACCCACTTAGTGGCCGAGACGTAGCCGTACAGGCCGGGCACCACCATCCGGACCGGGAAGCCGTGCTCGGCGGGCAGCGGCTCGCCGTTCATCCCGACCGCCAACAGCGACTCGCGGTTTTCGTCGGTCAACACCGACAGCGGCGTGCCGGCGGTGAAGCCGTCCACGCTGCGGGACAGCACCATGTCGGCGCCGGCCCGGGGTTTCGCCTGCGCCAGCAGATCCCGGATCGGATAGCCGAGCCACAGCGCGTTGCCGATCAGGTTGCCGCCGACCTCGTTGGAGACGCAGCACAGGGTAGCCAGGTGTTCGACCAGCGGCTTGGCCAGCAGGTCGGCGAAAGTGATGCTGATCGGGTTGTCGACCATGCCGGTCACCTTCAGCGTCCACTTGTCCGGGTCGACCTTGGGTACGGACAGTGCGGTGTCGATCCGGTAGAAGTCGGCGTTTCCGCTGATGTAGGGGCTGAGCCCGCTGACGTCGAGGTCGGCGGCGGCGGGCACCTGGACCGAGTTCGACGGCTTCGGCAGCTGGATCCGTGATCGCGCGGTGGCCACCGCAGCTGCGGCGCCGGACAGCATCCGTCCGCCGACCAGTCCGATCACCGACAGGCCGCCGAGCACGCCGGTCATCAGCATGAAGGAGCGGCGGTCGTAGTCCGTCCCGCCTTCGGCGTCCGGCCGGGCCGGCCGCCAGTAGCGCAGCCGGGTGAGGAGGAACCACAAGATCAGATAGCCGAGGCCCAACCCGACGATGGTCGGCAGGTAGTCGTTCCAGGTCACCTGCGGCTGGGTGCTGACGGTGAACAGCCCGATCGCGGCCAGCACGCAGTAGATGATCAGGCCGGTGGCCGTCCGGCGGTACTCGGCGATCCCGGCCAGGACGGCGACGACCAGTACGACGACACCGACCAGCGCGATCAGGATCGGCTTGTCGGCGGTGCCCAGCGTGTCCTTGCCGAAGTTGACCAGTGGTGCGGGCAGCACCGAGATCAGCCATTGGCCGGCGGCGGTGAGCGGCGAGCCGAGCGCGGCGATCGCCCAGGCCACCAGCTCGGCGACGGCCAGGCCGGCGATCCCGGCAACCAGACCGGCCAGGGCGGCCCAGCGCGTGCCGGAGCGCCGCGGCCCGGTGTCGGTGGGCAGGTCAGTACGTTCGGCCGTGGTCAGCACCCTCCCATCGTCCTCCTCATCCGGCCCGGATGGCCGTCGCGCCGTCTTACGACCCGCTAACGGTTGCGCTGCGGAGGGCAGCACAATGGGCGAGGCGGTTCCGAGTCGCTCGGGGAAACAGGTCGGGGCAAGATCGGGCCGAGAACGGGTGGGGGTGGGATCGGATGAGCGACGTCGCGCCGAACGATACGGATCCGGCGACTGCCGTCGCCCCGGACTGTGTCCGCTACCTGCCGGGCTGGGTGCCGGAGCCCGCGCGCTTGTTCGACGAGCTCATCGACCAGATCAGCTGGGAGCAGCGCGACATCACCCTGTTCGGGCGGACGATGCCGACCCCGAGGCTGACCTGCTGGATGGGCCCGCACGCCTACACCTATTCCCACGTCCGCAATGAACCCCGCCCGATGGTGGCCCCGATCCGCCGGCTGGCCGCGGATCTGCAGCGGGAGACCGGCGCGGTGCTCGACTCCTGCCTGGCCAACCTGTACCGGGACGGCCGCGACTCCAACGGCTTCCACGCCGACGACGAGCCGGAGCTGGGGCCGGAACCGACCATCGTCTCGGTCAGCCTCGGCGCCCGGCGCCGGTTCGTGCTGCGGCACCAGGCCAGCCGGCAGCGCTGGGTCTGGGAGCTGGGTCACGGTGACGTGTTGATCATGTCCGGGCAATCCCAGCGCGACTACCGGCACGCGATCCCGAAAACCGCCCGACCGGTGGGACCGCGGATGAACCTCACCTTCCGGCACTTCTTCATCGACCCCGCTGCCGTTCTTTTCCCTTGATCGTTTGCCCGACCCTCCCACCCGCACCGACCGAGGAGCTGTCATGACCGAGCCGTCCACCCGAGCTGCCGTCGACCGGGTCCCCCAGCTGAGCCTGGACGAGAAGGCGTCGCTGGTGATCGGCCCGGACTTCTGGCACACCGCGGCGGTGTAGCGGCTCGGCGTCCCGGCCGTCATGCTCTCCGACGGGCCGCACGGACTGCGGACGCAGCAGGGCGAGGGCGATCATCTCGGGCTCTCCGGCAGCGTGTCGGCCACCTGCTATCCGACTGCGTCGGCGATCGCCTCGTCCTGGAACCCCGAGCTGGAGCGAGATCGGGGTCGCGCTGGCCCGGAAGGCGTGGGCGATGGAGGTCTCGGTGGTCCTCGGGCCGGGGATCAACATGAAGCGTTCGCCGCTGTGCGGGCGGAACTTCGAGTACCTCTCCGAGGATCCGGACCTGGCCGGTGAGCTCGCCACGGCGATGGTTCAGGGGACCTAGAGCCTCGGTGTCGGCACCTCGCTCAAGCACTTCCCGAGGTGGCGTTCACGGGTGACCGACACCGGTGATCGGGCCGGAGCCGAGGTGGTCCAGATTTACGTCGGCGACGTGGCCGCCACGGTGGCCCGACCGGTCCGCGAGCTGAAAGGTTTCCGTCGGGTCGAGCTCGAACCCGGCGAGCACGTCCGGATCGAGGCGGGCGACTTCACCATCGGCGTCGGCACTTCGCCGCGCCACTTCACCGAGACCAAGACCATCACCCTGGACGCTCCCTTCATCGGCGCGCCGCTGGGCCCGGACTCGACCCTGCACGAGTGGTTGGCCGATCCGCGCGGCCGGGAGGTGTTGTCCGGCGACGAACTGGCGAGTTCCTGCGCGACGACGAGCTCGTCGCGGTGATCGGCGGGATGCCGATGAGCGGTCTGACCGTGTTCGGCTCGGCCTTCGGCTTCGACCGGAGCAAGCTCGACGAACTGGTCGCCCAGCTCTGAGCGGTATCAGGCCAGAGCGGTGAGCACGGCCCGGATCACCTCGTCCGGATCGTCGACGAGCATGGCCCAGGTGAACCGTAAGACGGTCCAGCCGGCCAGTAGGAGGTCGTTCTGGCGCCACCGGTCCGCCTCGAACCGGTCGGCACCGTGTGCGCTGCGCCCGTCGATCTCGATGGCCAGGCGTTGCTCGGGAAAGGCCACGTCGAGGTAATAGAGCCGCCCCTCGATGGTGACCGGGAAGTTCGCTGACCAATCGGTGAGCCCGGCAGCTCGGAGCAGCCGGTGCTGGAGCCGTTCGGCGGCTGACCAGGGCTCCGCCCGCGAGTCGAGCAGCAGCGCTCGGCGGTCTCGGTTACCGCGCCGGTTCGGGCACACCGCGATCGCTTCCCACATCCCGGCCAGAGTGGCCGTGCGGGTGCGTAGGACCGTGTCGATGCCGTCACCACCGACGTCGGTGCACAGGTCGAGCGCGGTCAGGGCCGGATCGGTGACGGCGAAGCCCTGGTGGCGTCGGATGAGTTCTGGCGGCACCTGGCGGTGCTGCACCCGGAAGCGCCCCCGGTGCTCGGACCGGGCGACCGCACCCGCCAGGTCGATCCGGTCGAGCCGGATCTCGGGCCAGAACGTCAGCTTGGCCGCCGCCTGGCCGGTGAAGGTGGCCCCGGGTCGCCACAACCGGGCGGCCAGCAGGTCGATCGCCGGCCCGGTGAGCTCGGCGTCGGCGTAGACGCCGGGGAGCACCACCCGCAGGTGTCCCTGTCGCACCTGCCAGTCGATGATGCTCCTCAACTCAGGATGCTGCCGCCGGCTGATCACTCCGCCGCCGGCCCGGAGGGCGGCGGCCAATTCGGTCCTCACACCTAAGGAAGGCCGTTTTTCGACCCGGTTTGTGAGCGCCGGCCCTAAAAAACTTCCAGTCGTCGTGAAATCGCCGGATCGTCCCCGCCTGAGCCGGCCTGCCGGCGCTCACGACTGGTAAGAAACCAGGGTCAGACGCTGACCTCTTCCGGGGCGGCGTTGAACTGAGCCTCGTACAGGTCGTAGTAGTGCCCGTGCAGGTCCAACAGCTCGGTGTGGGTGCCCTGCTCGACGATTGCGCCGTCCTCCATCACCAGGATGACGTCGGCGTCACGGATGGTGGAGAGCCGGTGCGCGATGACGAAGCTGGTCCGGTCCGAACGCAGGGTGGCCATCGCCTGCTGCACCAGCAGTTCCGTCCGGGTGTCCACCGAACTGGTGGCCTCGTCCAGGATCAGCAGCGCCGGGTCGGCCAGGAAGGCCCGCGCGATGGTGAGCAGTTGCTTCTCACCCGCGCTCACGTTGCTGCCCTCCTCGTCGATCACCGTGTCGTAGCCCTCCGGCAGCGAGTGGACGAACCGGTCGACGTAGGTCGCCTCGGCCGCCTGGATGATCTCGGCTTCGGTGGCGTCCGGCCGGCCGTAGGCGATGTTGTCCCGGATCGTGCCGTGGAACAGCCAGGTGTCCTGCAGCACCATGCCGAGATTCGACCGCAGGACGGCCCGCGGCACGTCGGCGACGTTCACGCCGTCCAGGGTGATCCGGCCGCCGTTCAGTTCGTAGAACCGCATGATCAGGTTGACCAGGGTGGTCTTACCGGCGCCGGTCGGCCCGACGATGGCGACGGTCTGACCGGGCTCGGCGACCAGGGAGAGGTCGTCGATCAGCGGGTGCTCCGGGTCGTAGGAGAAGTTCACGTGCTCGAAGCTGACCCGGCCGCGGACGGGATTCAGCGCGCCGTCGTGTTCGACGATCTCTTCGGGCTCGTCCAGCACCTCGAAGACCCGCTCGGCCGAGGCCACCCCGGACTGCAGCAGGTTGGCCATCGAGGCGACCTGGGTCAGCGGCTGGGTGAACATCCGGGAGTACTGGATGAACGCCTGGACGTCGCCCAGGCTCATCGTGCCGGTGGCCACCCGCAGACCGCCGAGCACGGCGATGATCACGTAGTTCAGATTCCCGATGAACATCATCGTCGGCATGATGATGCCGGAGATGAACTGGGCGCCGAAGCCGGCCCGATACAGCGACCCGTTGCGTTCGGCGAAGACCGCCTCGACCTCCTTGCGGCGTCCGAACACCTTGACCAGGGCGTGTCCGGTGTAGGCCTCTTCGATGTGGGAGTTGAGTTCGCCGGTCGACTTCCAGGTCTGGACGAACAACTTCTGGCTGCGCTTGCCGATCAGGGCGGTGATGCCCACTGAGATCGGAATGGTGATCAGCGCGATCAGGGCCAGGGTCGGCGAGACGACGAACATCATCACCGTCACCCCGATCACCGTCAGCACCGAGGTGAGCAGTTGGCTCAGGGTCTGCTGCATCGACTGGGAGATGTTGTCGATGTCGTTGGTCACCCGGCTGAGCAGTTCGCCACGGGTCTGGCCGTCGAAGTAGCGCAACGGCAGCCGGTTGATCTTGTCCTCCACCTCGCCGCGCAGCCGCCGGATCGAACGCTGGACGGCGCCGGTCAGCACGAAACCCTGCACCCAGGAGAACAGCGACGAGATCAGATAGAGCCCGACGGCGAGCAACAGGATCTCTCCGAGCAGGCCGAAGTCGATGCCCTGGCCGGGAACGACGTCGAGATTCGCCACCAGATCGGCGATGTTGCCCTGACCCTGGGCCCGCAACGCCGCCACCGACTGGGCTTTGGTGGTGCCGGCGGTGAGCATCTTGCCGATGATGCCGGTGAAGATCACGTTGGTCGCCCAGCCGAGGATCCTCGGGCCGAGGACACTCATCACGATGCCGGTCACGGCCAGCACCACCACGGCGATCAGCGACCTGCGCTCCGGGGCGATGTGTCCGAACAGCCGTCGCAGCGAGGGGCCGAAGTTCAGCGACTTCTCGGCCGGGGCCGGACCGCCGCCCGGGCCGCGGCCGCGCCCCTGCGGGGTGTATTTCGGGGCGTTCGGGCGCCTTCGCCTGCTGGGCCCGGTCCTGTTGAGTTTGCGTCATGCCGCTTCCTCCACGCTCAGCTGGGATTCGACGATCTCGCGGTAGGTCTGGCAGTCGGCCAGCAACTCGTCGTGGGTGCCGATACCGACCGTCCGGCCGTCCTCGAGGACGACGATCTGGTCGGCGTCGGCGATGGTGGAGACGCGTTGACCGACGATGATCACCACGGCGTCCCCGGTCGTCTTGCGCAGCGCGGCCCGCAGTCGGGCGTCGGTCGCGGTGTCCAGTGCCGAGAAGGAGTCGTCGAAGACGAAGATCTCGGGCTGCTTGACCAGCGCCCGGGCGATCGAGAGCCGCTGTCGCTGTCCACCGGAGACGTTGCCGCCGCCCTGGGCGATCGGCGCCTCCAGACCACCGGGCATCGCCGCGACGAAGTCGGCGGCCTGGGCCACCTCCAGCGCGGCCCACAGCTCGTCGTCGGTGGCCTGCGGATTGCCGTAGCGCAGGTTGCTGGCCACCGTCCCGCTGAACAGGAACGACTTCTGCGGGACGAAGCCGATCCTGCTCCACAACAGTTCGGCGTCCAGCTCGCGAGCCTCGACGCCGTCCACCAACACCGAGCCGCCGGTTGCGTCGAAGAGCCGGGGGATGAGCGAGATCAGCGTCGTCTTGCCGGCGCCGGTCGAGCCGACGACCGCCGTGGTCTGACCGGCCCGGGCGGTGAAGTTGATGTCGCAGAGCACCGGAACGTCGGCCCCGGGATAGCTGAACTCGGTGTCGACGAACTGCACCACCCCGCGGCCGGGCAGTGCCGTCACCGGATGCTCGGCCAGTACCACCGTCGACTCGGTCTGCAACACCTCGCCGATCCGGCCGGCGCAGACCGCGGCCCGGGGCGCGATCATCAGCAGGAAGGTGGCCATCATCACCGACATCAGGATCTGGATCAGGTAGGTCAGGAAGGCGGTCAACTGGCCGATCTGCATCGTGCCGGCGTCGATCCGCATCCCGCCGAACCAGAGCACCGCGACCGAGGACACGTTCAAGATCAACATCACGACCGGGAACAGGGTGGCCTGATAGCGGCCGACCAGGGTGGCGGTCTGGGTCAGGTCGGCGTTCGCGCGGTCGAAGCGCTGCCGCTCGTACGGTTCGCGGACGAAGGCGCGGACGACCCGGATACCGGTGATCTGTTCGCGGAGGATCCGGTTGACCGCGTCGATCCGGGTCTGCATCTGGCCGAACAACGGACGCATCTTGCGGATGATCAACAACACGCAGATTGCCAGCACCGGGACGGCGACCACGACCAGCCAGGACAGTCCGGCGTTCTCCCGGATGGCCATCACGATCCCGCCGACCATGGTGATCGGTGCGGCCACGAACATCGTGCAGGAGAGCAGCACCAACATCTGTACCTGTTGGACGTCGTTGGTGTTGCGGGTGATCAAGGTCGGAGCGCCGAACGTGTTCAGCTCGCGGGCCGAGAACGTCAGCACCCGGTCGAAGATGGCGCCGCGTAGGTCACGGCCGTAGCCCATCGCCGTCCGGGCGCCGAGATAGACCGCACTGATCGTGCAGACGATCTGGACCAGGCTGATCCCGAGCATGATCATCCCGGTGTGCCAGATGAAGCCCGTGTCGCCCTTGGCGACCCCGTTGTCGATGATCGAGGCGTTCAGACTGGGCAGATAGAGGTTGGCCAGGGTGCCGATCAGCTGCAGCACGACGATGCCGACCAGCAGAGCGCGATAGGGCCGTAGGAACCTGCGGAGCAGGGTGAGCAACATCAGATTCCTCCAGCGGACGCGGCGTAGGCGAAAGGCGAGTGGTGCGGGTGAAGACCTGCGGCAGGCTCGGCGACGCCGTGCAAAAGCAGGTCGACGAGGTACGCAGGCGTCTGGGGTTCCAGCTCGGGGGCGATGACCGGGTGCCGGGCCGAGACGGACAGGGCCTGCAGCAGCCGGGCGACGTCGAGCGGCGGCACCCGCAACCGGTCCCGGTCCGGCTCGATCACCGCGACCAGTGCGTCGAGCAGCAGCTGGTTCTCCCGCCGACGTTCGGCCAGGAAGTCTGCGGTGGAGGAGTGCCGGTGCCGGTGCGGGGACAAGACGCCGAATAGGCTCATGAAGCGCTCCATCCGGCGCTGCAGCACGGTGGCCGCGGCGGTCAGCCGGGTCTGCAGGTCGTCCTCGGGGTCGAGGGACTCCAATTCGTCCACGGTCCGCTGCGGGTCGAGCAGCGAGGCCACGGTCGCCTCCACCAGCTCGTCCTTGCTGTCGAAGACCCGGAACAGCGTCCCCTCGGCAACACCGGCGGCCTCAGCAATCTGCCGGGTGCTGAGTTGTGCGCCATAGCGCAGTAGCAGCGGCTCGGTCGCCCGGATCAGGGCGAGTCGCCGTTCGGTCGGAGGCAGCGGAGCGGCACGGGGCACTCCGGCATCATAGTGAGTGAGTGCTCACTCATTCAAGCCGCCGGGTCGCCGAGAATTGAACGGGTCGGCGTCATAGGTTGGAGCGATGGGGCCCGATGATCTTGATCTGATGTTCGCAGCCGGACGTCCGGCCCTGAGCCCGGACGGCAGCCTGAGTCTGGTGGCGGTGACCCGCCCGGATTTCGGCTCCGACGGCTACGTCGGTGGACTGTGGGTGGTGCCGACCGACGGGTCGACGACGGGTCGACGGACGGGTCGACAACAACGAGGCGGCTGACCCACGGCTGCCACGACACTGCACCGGCGATCAGCCCGGACGGCACCCGGGTGGCCTTTCTGCGCTCGGCTGAGGACGCGCCACCACAGATCTGTCTCACCTCGTTGGCCGGCGGTGAACCGGTCCCACTCACCGACCACCCACTCGGGGCCGGAGCGCCGAGTTGGAGCCCGGACGGCAGCCGGCTGGCCTACGCGGCCCGGGTGCCCGAGCCCGGTCGCTACGGCACCGAGGGCGCCGACGGACGCAAGCCCGGCCCGGACGCCGAGCCGCCCCGGCTGATCAGCCAGCCCTCCTACCGCTTGGACGACGTGGGCTTCACCCGCGACCGTCGCAAGCACCTGTTCGTGCTCGAGGTGCCGCCCGCGACCGGCCCGGCCGCGGTCGAGACCGCGTTGCCGCTGAACCCACGCCAGCTGACCGACGGCGACGTCGACGACGACCACCCGGCCTGGAGTCCGGACGGTTCGCTGCTGGCCTTCATCTCGGCTCGGCACGACGGCCGCGAGACCGATCTGCGTACCGGTGTGCACACCGTGCGGGTCGAGGCTGGCGGTGATGCTGGCGGTGGGGCTGGCGGTGATGCTGGCGGTGATGCTGGCGGTGGGTCAGGCGGTGGAGATCCCCGTCCGGTGGTCGAGGCGGATCTGGCGGTCGCGGCCGTCCGGTGGCTGCCCGACCACCGGTTGGTGCTGGTGGCGGGCGAGTTGGGTGACGACGGCACCGACTTCGTCGGCCGGCCTCCGCGGCTCTGGGTGAGCGCAACGTCGGTCGGCGGCGATCGGGTGGAGGTGACGGCGCTGACCGGGACGGAGGTCTACGTCGAGGCGGGCGACGCCGCCGACCTCGTAGTGCTCGACAGCCGGGTCGTCGTCCGCGAGTGGCATCGCGGGGCTGTGCGGCTGATCGCCGTCGATCCCGGCCGCCTCGGCGGGGGTGCCGACCGGGCCGATCCCGAGGTCTTGTCGGACGGTTCGCTCGCCGTCTCCGGCCATGCCGCCGCCGGGTCGACGCTGGTGGCGAGTGTCTCCACCCCCGACCGCGCCGGCGATCTGGCCCGGGTCGGTGACGACGAATTGAACTGGCTGACCGATCTCGGTGCCCGGCTGCGGAACGCCGGCCTGCGCCCGGTCCGGGATCTCGTCGCCGAAGCTGCGGACGGCCACCCGGTGCACGGTTGGCTGGTACTGCCCGATCCGGGCGTGCACGGCGAGGGTCCTCATCCGGTGCTGCTGAACATCCACGGCGGGCCGTTCGCCCAGTACGACTGGGGCCTGTTCGACGAGGCACAGATCTACGCCGGTGCGGGCTACGCCGTGCTGCAGTGCAACCCGCGGGGCTCGGCCGGCTACGGCGCCGAGCACGGACGCTCGATCCGGCACCGGATGGGGACGGTGGACGCCACGGACGTGCTCACCTTCCTCGATCACGGGCTCACCGATCCCGCATTGGACGCCGAGCGGGTCGGCGTCCTCGGCGGGTCCTACGGCGGTTACCTGACCGCGCTGTTGACCACCAGGACGACCCGGTTCGTGGCGTCGATCGTCGAGCGCGGTTACCTCGACCCGATCAGTTTCCTCGGCTCCTCCGACATCGGCTGGTACTTCCCGGGCGGCTACCACGGCTCGACCGAGGCGATGCGGGAGCAGAGCCCGATGGCCGCCGTGGACCAGGTGAGCACGCCGACCCTGGTCATCCACTCCGAACACGACTGGCGCTGCCCGGTCGAGCAGGGCCAGCGCTGGTTCACCGCGCTACGGGCCAACGGCGTCCCGACCGAGCTGTTGCTGTTCCCCGGCGAGGGTCACGAGCTCAGCCGCAGCGGTCGGCCCCGGCACCGCCGCCAGCGCTTCGAACACATCCTGGGTTGGTGGCAGCGCTACCTGCCACTCGGCTGAGGCAGGTCCGAGGCTCGCGTCGCGGATCGCCCCGGATCACCGCTTGCTCGGTAGCATGCGCAGGTGCCGGACGGTCGGGTGGGGAACGCGGCGGCGCGCGCGATCCACGGCGGCGGCGTCGGCGCGGACGTGGTCGTCCTCACCGACGAGACCACGCTGGATCCGAACCTGGCGGACGCACTGCGCGCCGTCGCTCCGCGCGGCCAACTGATCGCGACGCCGAGCCTGGCCGAAGCGGCGGCGATCGCGGCCGACCGCGGCAGCGATGCCGGGCCGGGCCCGGAAGTGGGCGGGGCGCTGGTGCTGGTCGACGGAGCCGTCCGGCTCGAACTGCCCGCGTTGCTGGACCTGCTCGACCGCGACGACCAGTCGACCACGGCGTTGCTACTGGATCCGAACAACCCCGAGGCGCCGCACCAGACCACCGCGGGACTGGACACCGCGACCACCGTCCGGGTCGGGCGAGACGGGGCCCTGATCGAATCGGCGGGCAGCACCGTCCACTCCGTCGGCGACCCGAATCGAATCTCGGCCGGAGTGCTTCTGGTCGCCCCGGCCGACCGGAAGACCGTGGCGCGGATCTGGACCGGCGTGGCCCATCGCGCCGACTGTGCCGAAGCAGACCGCTTCGATCTCGCCCTCACCACCGCGGTGCGGTCCGGGCTGCCGGTCGCGGCCCGCGGCCTCGGCTGCTATCACTGGGCCAGAGGGGCGGCGGCCCAGTCCGGCTCAGCCGGCTCGGCCTGGCGGCAACGCCTGCGCAACGCCTCCCGTGGCGGTGACGGCTTCTACTCCTTCGCGGTGGTCCGGCGGATCTCGCGTCGCGGTACCGCCCTCGGACTCCGGTTCGGTTGGCGGCCGAATCCGGTCACGGCGGCCAGTCTGATCATCGGGTTGGTGGCTGCCGCGCTGGTGTGGACGGGCCGGCCGGCGGCGTGGATCGCCGCCGCCGTCCTGCTGCAAGTGGCGCTCGTGGTCGACTGCATGGACGGTGAGATCGCCCGCTTCACCCGACGGTTCTCCACCTTCGGCGGCTGGCTGGACGGGATCGGCGATCGGGTCAAGGAGTACGCGATCTTCGCCGCGGCCGCCGCGGTCGCCGTCCGGGAGGGTCAGTCGTCGGGCTGGTTGCTGGCCGCGATCGCGATGGTCCTGGTCACCGGCCGGCACCTGGAGGACTACAGCTACACCGACAAACTCGCGCCGTCCCGGGTCAGTCGGCCCGAGGATCTCGATCCCGGGCCCGGGCCGGACGCTCGAGCCCGGTCCGGGGCACCGACGACGCTGACCCCGCGCCCGGGCGCTCGAAGCCGAGCGATCTTCTGGGCCAAGAAGGTCGCCCACCTGCCGATCGCCGAGCGCTACCTGCTGCTGTCGGTACTGTTGCTCGTCGGCTCACCGTTCTGGCTGTTGATCCTCAGCGTCGCGGCGAACGCGTTGGCGTTCGGCTGGGCGCTCGGCGGCCGGGTCGTCCGCGAACTCCGCAGCGGCCGGCCGGTGATTCCTGGAGCGCGGCCGGCGACGGGCGACTGGTTGGCGCTGGATCACCAACTCGATCTCGGTCCGTTGGCCCGTTGGTTCGGCAGGCTGCGGCTGCCGTTGGTGGCCGCGGCCCCGTTCTACGCCGGCGTCGCGGCGCTGGTCGCCGTCTGGCTCGGGCTGATCGCCGCGCTGTGTGCCGGGCTCGGGCCGCTCGCCCTGGTTGGTGCGCTGCTGGCCGCGCTGATCGCCGGCGTCACGTTCCGGGCTCCGGTCCGGCACCGGTTCGGCTGGCTGCTGCCCCCGTTATTGTGGGCGGCGGAGGCGGCCGTCGCGGCAGCCCTGTTGGCCCACGGCCCGGTCGGTGGCGCCCTGTTCGCGTTCCTCGCCGCCTGTGCCTACCGGCGTTACGACCTGATCTACTCGGTGCGCTTGAATGGGGTCCCGCCGGCAGGTCGCCGGACCGGCGGGCTCGACTGGACCACCGGGCTCGGAGTCGAGGGCCGGATCATCGGGCTGGCGTTGCTGACCATCGTGGTGTCGGTCCTGGGCGCCGGGGCGGCCGGACTGCGGACCGGCCTGGTGATCGGTGTGGTGGTGGTCGGCGTCCCCGCGTTGGTCGCCTCGATCCGCGAGTGGCGGCACTGAAGTGACGGACGACGAGGGAGTGGGATGGCGCTCGATCTGACCGCGACGAGCTTCGCTGCGGTGATCTTCGACATGGACGGCACCCTGATCGACTCCACCCCGGCAGTGCTGCGGGCCTGGGCCCAGTGGGCCGTCGAGCACGAACTGCCGGCCGAGCGGCTGGAGGGTTTTCACGGGGTGCCGTCGGCGGGTGTGGTCCGAGCGGTGTTGCCGCCGGAACGGACCGCTGCCGCGATCGAGCGGATCAACGAACTCGAGCTGACCGACGTGCACGACATCGTGGTGCTGCCCGGGGCGGCGGAGGCGCTGAGCGGGTTACCGGCCGCTCAGATCGCCATCGCCACGTCGTGCACCACCCCGCTCGCCGCAGCACGGATCGCCGCCTGTGGGCTGCAGGCACCCGCGGTGCTGGTCACCGCCAGCGACGTGAAACACGGTAAACCCGCACCCGACCCGTTCCTGTTGGCCGCGGAACGGCTCGGTGTCGATCCGGGCGAGTGTCTGGTGGTCGAGGACGCGCCGAAGGGATTGCAAGCGGCAAAGGCGGCCGGCTGCGCCACCCTCGCGGTGGTCACCACCACCCCGCGGGCCGAGTTGGACGCCGATCTGGTCGTTCCCGACCTGTCCGCGGTCCGGTGGCAGAGCCGCGACGGTCGGATCTATCTCAGCGCCGAGCCGGCTTAGCCCCGCTGCGCTCCGGTTGCGGCCTACCCCGTCTTGCGCCGGAAGGTCCGCTTCTCGTTCACCGGGCCGTGGGCGCCGGGCTGCTGCGGATCCAGGTCGATGTGGTCCTGACCGTGGCGACCGTGCTTGGCCTCCAGCGCCTCACGGAACTTCCGCTTGGTCGCCTCCTTGCCCGATTCAGGCTGGTCGGCCGTCGGCTGCTCGGACTCGGCTGTTTCGTTCGATTCGCTCATCAGATCTCCTCGTCGGGATCAGGTCAGGCTTGCGGGGGCCAGGACGGACGATACGGGTCACCCTGGTCCGGCTGACCGGGCTGGTCCCAGCCGCGCGGACGCAGATGGGCGATGTCGTCCTCGGAACCCGACGAGCTAGGCCCCTCGGGCTGGTCGTCGGACCAGCCGTCGGAGTGCGCGTCCCGCACTTCATCGGCCAGATCGCCGCCGGCGACCCGATCCGGCGTCGCCGGTGACGCGCCGGGCCGGCCCCGATCCTCGATCCGCACCGCGGTGCCGTAGGCGCTGACCTCGCTCAGGTTCTGGGTGATCTCGCTGCAGTCGAACCGCAGGCCGACGACCGCGTCGGCCCCGGCCTCGCGGGCCATCTCCGCCATCCTGGTCACCGCCTCCTGCCGGGACCGGGTGAGGTAACCGGCGTAGGCCTCGGCCGGACGACCGCTCCGGGCTCCGCCCGGCAGCTCGCGGCTGCGGGCCACCACACCCACGACCTCGCCCAGCACCTCGCTGATCGTCGCGTTCGGCATCTGCTCCGTCGTCATCACCGGCAGATCGCGCTGCAGCAGTTCGGCGCGGGGGGCGGCGGGCTCGTACTGGGCCGGGGGGTACGGCTGGGACGGCTGCTGAGGGGACTGCTGGGACGGCTGTTGTGGGGGATAACCCTGCGGTTGGCCGTACTGCTGCGGTTGGCCGTAGGGGTTCTGCGGCTGCTGATGAGAATGCTGACCCGGCTGGCCATAGGGCGGCTGCTGCGGCTGGCCGTACGGATTGTGCTGCGGGCGACCGTACTGCTGCGGCTGCCCGTACGGATTCTGCGGCTGCTGCGGCTGTCCGTACGGGTTCTGGCCGTAGGGGTTCTGGCCGTAATTGCTCATGACGCGAGGGTAGTCTCAGCGGCGCTCTCCAGGCAGTCCCCGGTGTTGGCGGAGCCACTGCGCGAGCACAGGTCGGAAGCACGCCCGTCGACCATTAGCCTGATCGAATGGACAGCGACGAGAATGATGTCGCCGAGCAGACCCGGGTCCGGTTGGGCAAGCGGGCTCGGCTGATCGATCAGGGTCGGCAGCCCTACCCGGTCGAGGTCGGGCGCACCCACGCGCTGGCCGCCGTCCGCGAGCAGTGGGCCGGGCTGGAAACGGGCGAGGAGACCCACGACGTGGTCGGCGTCACCGGTCGGGTGGTCTTCCTCCGCAACACCGGCAA
The DNA here is from genome assembly GCA_963711185.1 of uncultured Actinomycetota bacterium. Classification (GTDB taxonomy): domain Bacteria; phylum Actinomycetota; class Actinomycetes; order Propionibacteriales; family Propionibacteriaceae; genus Microlunatus. Next base: position 442,572 of record CAVQDD010000019.1, read on the forward strand.
GTTGTGTTTCGCCACTCTGCAGGAGGGTCTCGACCAGCGAGTTCCGGCACCCGGCTGCAGGTGATGATCTCGCTGGCCGAGGTCGGCGAGGAGGCGTTGGCCGACTGGAAGAGCGACGTCGATCTCGGCGACTTCGTCTTCGTCCGCGGCCGGGTGATCTCGTCCCGGCGCGGCGAGTTGTCGGTGCTGGCCACTGAGTGGTCGATGGCGTCCAAGGCGCTGCGGCCGCTGCCCAACCTGCACTCCGAGCTGTCCGACGAGACCCGGGTCCGGCAGCGCTACGCCGACCTGATCGTCCGTGAAGAGGCCCGCGACATGGTCCGGACCCGGGCGGCGATCACCCGCAGCATCCGGGAAACCCTGCACGGGCAGGGATTCGTGGAGATCGAGACGCCGGTCCTGCAGCTGGTCCACGGCGGCGCCCAGGCCCGACCGTTCAACACCCACCTGAACGCCTTCGACATCGACATGACGCTGCGGATCGCCCTCGAGCTGTTCCTGAAGCGGGCCGTGGTCGGCGGGGTCGAGCAGGTCTACGAGATGGGGCGGATCTTCCGCAACGAGGGCATCGACTCCAGCCACAGCGCCGAGTTCACCATGCTCGAGGTCTATCAGGCCTGGGGCGACCAGACGCACCATCGCCGAGGTGGTCAAGACGATCATCCTCGACGTCGCCGACACGCTGGGCTCGCGCCGGATCGAGACGCCGGCCGGCACCGATCGACCTGGACGGCGAATGGCGCTGGCTGGGGGTCTATCCCGGGCTGTCCGAGGTGGTCGGCGAGAAGATCGATCCGGACACCTCGGCCGAGGCGCTGCGCAAGATCGCCGAGCGGCACGACGTCGCCGTCGATCCCGGCTGGGGCGCCGAGAAGCTGGTGCTGGAGCTGTTCGGCGAGCTGGTCGAGCCGACGCTGCTGCAACCGACCTTCGTCTGCGACTATCCGCCGTCGGCGCAGCCGCTGGCCCGGCCGCACCGCTCCGACCCGCGGCTGATCGAGGCCTGGGATCTGATCATCGGCGGCGTCGAACGCGGTACCGGCTTCTCGGAGCTGATCGATCCGGTGATCCAGCGGGAGCGGCTGTACGCCCAGTCGCTGGCGGCGGCCGCGGGCGATGCAGAGGCGATGCAGTTGGACGAGGATTTCCTGGCTGCGTTGGAGTTCGGGGCGCCACCGATGGGCGGGCTCGGGCTCGGGATCGACCGGCTGGTGATGTTGTTCACCGGCGCCGGGATCCGCGAGACGATCTTGTTCCCGCTGTTGCGGCCGGGGGGCTGAGGTGAGCGAGCCGGACGTCGGACCACCAGAACCCGGGCGGCCGGGCTCGGTGCCGGACGGCTCCGATCCGGTCGAGCTCGCGCACTGGCTCTTCGACCGGGCCCGGGCCGGTGAGGCGGCCCGGTTGGGCGCCTACGTCGACGCCGGGGTGCCGGTCGAACATGACCGACGCGCACGGCAACACGCTGCTGATGCTTGCCGCCTATCACGGCCACGCCGACGCCGTCCGGGTGCTGATCGAGCGGGGCGCCGACGGTCGAGGCGGTGAACGATCGGGGTCAGACGCCGTTGGCCGGGGCGGTGTTCAAGGGTTATGAGGACGTCGTCGCCGCGCTGCTCGACGCCGGTGCCGACGTGCGCGCCGGCACCCCGTCGGCCTGGGACACCGCAACCTTCTTCGATCGTCCCGATCTGCTGGAGTCCATGCGACGGGCCGAAGCCGACCGGAAGCCCGACTAAGGTCGGTGTGTTCGACCTGACGGCACCGGCTGCTCAGCTGACGACGCCGGGGCGCCAGTTCGCGCACGCCTCGCAAGTCGCCTCCGGCACCAGGCCGGCCCGGATCAGCCGCCCGAAGACGAAGCAGCCGGCGCAGAAACCGACCACCGACTCCAACAACGCGAAGACGATCAGCACCCCGAGCAGGATGCCGGCCACCAGGTGGGCGCCGAAGCCGACCGCAGCGATCGCGGCCAGCGTGCTGAAGGTCAGACCGATCGCCTGGGCGAACCGTTTGGGCGGCCCGGCCACCAACTTCTCCGGGCCCAACCGGGGCGCGATGACCCTGGTGGCCAACAGTCCGAACGGACTGAAGCGCGGTCCGCTCATCGCCCGCAAGGCGAAACCGATCGCCATCGGGATCAACAGCCAGTACCAGCCGGTGATCAGGATGAACAGCCCGGTCACCGCCACGCAGCCGGCGACCGCGCGGGCGGCGAGCTCGTTGACCGGATTCGGGAATTCCAGGATCCGTGGCACCCTCACCGGGTCAATCTACGTCTGATCGGCAACCGCCGTGGGGTCAGACCAGTGGACGGCCGTCGGTCCGGACAGCCAGTTCGACGTCGGGGAAGTCGACCGGGCCGTCCGGGGTCGAGAACCGGACGCCGCCCGGCAGCCGCCCGGTCTCGCGGTAGCCGAGCCGGGCGTAGAAGCTCTCCAGGCCGCGACCGCCCCGACAGGTCAGCCGGACGATCTCCAGCCCGCGGCTGCGCGCCAGCGCGTGCAACCCGCCCATCAACTGGGTGCCCAGATTGCGACTCGCGGCGGCCGGGTCGACCATCACCCGCTTGGCCCAGCCGATGTGCGGCGAGGTGGCCCGGTCACCCGATTCCAGGAAGGCGAAACCGAGCGGTTGCTCCGAGCTCGGATGGGTCAGCAGGCACAGCACGGTGTCGCCGGCTTCGACGGCGGACAGCCCGTCCTTCAGCTTGGCCGCCACCGCCGACTCGGTCGCCGGGCCGAGAAAGCCGACCGCGCCGTCGTCGGCGTTGACCCGCATCCACAGTTCTCGCAGCACCTCGAGGGAGGGCGTCGTGGCCCGCTCACCCGTTGCGTCGACGGCGACGAAGCGGGGTGGGCCGAAGACCAGGTGCTTGGTTTCCGGATCCGGATCACCGGCGTGCACGGTCGTCCCGATCTGGTACAACCCGGCCCGTCGGGCGGTGGCCAAGGAGGCCGGGTTGTCGGGTCGGATCACCGCGGTCACCCGCTGTCCGGGTAGCCACTCGGCCGCGAAGGCGACGCAGCGGGAGGCCGCCTCCCGGCCGAGTCCTCGACCGTGCTGCGCGGCGGCGAAGCGGTAATAGAGGTTCAGCGTCGGTTCGCCGTCCAGCTCGGCCCGTCGGAGTCCGCAAGCCCCGATCGGCTCGCCGCCGCGGTTCAGCACGATCCAGTGGCCCAGGCCGTGCTCGATCCAGTCGGTCAACCAGGTGTTCAGTCGCTGCTCGGCCTGCTCGCGTGAGGTGAGGCGGGACCACGGTGCGTGCCGGTAGGTGTTCGGGTCGCTGTGCAGTCGGTAGACGAAGTCGAGATCATCCGGACGCGGGCGACGAAACGTCAGCCGGGCGGTCTGCGGTTCGGTGACGTGGGCGGGCAACACGGTCGCCAACCTACAAAGTGCGGGAACGCAGGGGAGATCCGACCGCGTCTACCCGGCCGGATCTCACACCCCGATCGAGATCATCACGGGCCCGGGTCGTCGTCCGGCGCCCGCAGATCGGAGAAGTCGACGTCGTCGTCCTGGCGCCGCCGGAGCCGGGACCAGCGCCGCACCGACCGCGAGTCGGGGTCTGCCGCCGCGGCGGCGCGGTCCGGGGTCGTCGGGCTGGTCGGGCTGTCAGCAGGTCCGGAATTCGGCGGGGCGGCGTCGACAGCCGGCCTACGAAGCGCCGGCGGCCAGCGGCGTTCTCGCGGCGCGGCCGTCGATCGTTCCGGGTCGCGGGTGCCGGAGGTTCGCACTCTCGGCTCGGGCTCGTCCTCCGGGTCGGGTTTCGGCACCCGCCAGGACGGCACCCGAGGTGCCGGCTCGGTCGGGCTTGCCGGGCTGCTCGAGCTGGTTGGGCTGGTCGGGTTGGTCGGGGATTTGGCCATGTCGTCCGCGGGTTGGAGATCCGCCACCTCGGTCACCGTCTCGGAAGCGTCGGGCTCTTCGGTGTCCGCTGCTGGTTCCTCGGGCTCGACGTCCACCGAAGGCTGGTCGTCGAGATCCCCGTCCTCGTCGCGGTCGTCGTCGGAGTCCTCATCCCGCTCGGCGATCGCCACACTCTCGGCGGTCCCGGACGCGGCCGGGCTGAGGCCCAGCTGCCTGGCCGCGCCGCGGTCGCCGACCCGGACGACGGCCACGCCGATCGCGGTGGTCAGCGGCACCGCGAGCACCAGGCCGATCGAGCCGACCAGTGTGCGCACGATCTCCCCGGCGAACAGCTCGGTCTGCAGCACCTCGAACAGCGGCCGGTCATAGATCGCGATCAGCAGCAGGGCACCCAGCGAGGCCCCCGCGGTGGCGAAGGCGATGGTGTAGACGGTGGAGGCGATGTGGTCCCGGCCGATCCGCATCGCCCGGGAGAACAGCTTGCTGTGGTCGCGGCTGGCGTCGGCCAGCTCCCACACCGCCGAGGCCTGGGTGATGGTCACGTCGTTCAGCACGCCGAGCCCGGCGATGATGATCCCGCAGATCACCACCGAGGTCAGCTTGAGGTCGGGCGCGGTCGCCGCCAGCAGGAAGTCGTCGTCGGAGGAGACGCCGGTCAGGTGCGCCCAGCGGGTCGTGCACCCAGCCGAGACCGGCGGTGACCACCAGTCCGAACAGGGTGCCGAGCAGCGCGGTCGTGGTGCGCGCGTTGAACCCGTGCGCGGCGTAGAGGACGACGAACATGATGGCCGAGGCGGCGATCAGGCCGACGGCGATCGGGTTCGAGCCGCTGACCAGGGCCGGGAACAAGAACTTGACCAGGATGAAGCCCGCGAAGGCGAGCCCCAGCAACGAGGCGAACCCCCGCCATCGGGCGACGACGATGACCACCAGGGCGAAGACGATCGCAACGGCCAGCAACGGGAAGCCGCGGTCGAAGTCGGAGAACTGGTAGGCCGGGGCGGCGTCTGGTCGGCAGCCGGAACAGCTTCACCTTCTGCCCCACCTCGGCGCCGGAGGAATAGATCGCGCGTTCATGGTGACGTCGACACTGCTGACCCTTCTCCGGTCCTTCCAGCAGTTGCACCTTGATGGTCGGCGCAGACGCCCGGCGCCGTTCACCGGCCGGTCGAGCCGGTCTCACCGTCGCAGGAGATCGGGGTCACCCTGGTGATCTGCCCGTGGGCACGGTCAGTCCGGGCACCGAGTACTGGGACAGGTCCGACTGGACGTGGCTGCTGATATTGCCCGGCCAGTAGGCGATCAAGCCGACGATGGTCCAGATGGCGACCGGGATCAGGATGACGATCATCAACCGGAGTGCCTTCAGCTGGCGGACCGAATCCTCCGCCGTCCGGGGGCGGCTGTCGAAGTCATGGTGGGCCAAGGACTCGCCTAGTCTGGGTGGTCGTGACTGCTCGAAGGGTAGGTGTGCGGGGGACCGTGCCGAGCAACGTGCTGGGCAATCAGTCGGGAAAGAATCTGTCGGGAAAGAATCTGTTGGGAGACAGGAACAGTACTTACTCCGCCGGGATGCGCCCAAACGACGCGGACGAGGTCGCACGGGTGGGTGCCGGTCGTGCTGATCCTGCTGCCGCCCTCGGAGGGCAAGGCGGCGCCGGCCCGGCGCGGTCGTCCGACCGACCTGGACCGCCTCTCGCTACCAGAGCTCACCGAGCACCGGACACGGGTGCTGAGCTCGTTGATCGGGCTGAGCTCGCGTCCGGAGGCTGCGACACTGCTCGGGTTGGGGCCGCAGCAGGCCGAGCAGGTACGCCGGAACGTCGAGCTCGGATCTCTGCCGGGTCGGCCTGCCCTGGAGATCTACACCGGGGTGCTGTTCAGCGCCCTCGACCACGCCACCTTGTCGCCGACGGCCAAACGGCGGGCCGCCGCGGCGGTCCGGGTACAGAGCGCGCTGTGGGGTCCGATCGGTCCGAGCGATCGGATCGCGCCGTACCGGTTGTCCATCGGCGCCACCCTGCCGGCGATCGGTCCGCTGGCCTCCTTCTGGCGCCGCTCGATCGAGCGGATCGCCCCGACCTCAGACGGCGGGGTGATCCTGGACTGCCGCTCCAGCGGTTACGCGAGCGCGTGGCGCGGTGACCGCGATCAGAGCTCGCGAACCGTCGCCGTCCGGGTGTTGACCGAGGTGAACGGACGCCTGGCCGTCGTCTCGCACGCGGCCAAGCACACCCGGGGGTTGGTGGCCCGGGCCGCGTTGTCGGCCGACCGGGCGCCGCGGTCGCCGCAGCAGGTGGCCGATCTGGTCGGCGCCGACTGGCGTTGCGAGCTGGTCGAGACCTCATCCGGCTGGCGGCTCGACGTCATCACCGGTCCGGAAGAGTCCCGAACCGGGCAGACGCAGGCAGCGACATCGCGAACCCAGGGATCCGCACGTGCCGTCGGCTGACGTCAGCCGGGTGCTCCGGCTCGGCCGGCCGGTGCCGCTCGGCGCCGTTCTCGGCCACCACCGTCGCGGTCCCGGCGATCCGACCCACCGCCGTTTGGGCACCGGTTGGCTCCGCACCACCCGGACGCCCGAGGGTGCTGCCCTGATGAAGGTGGCCCCGATCGCCGACGGAGTTCGTGGCGACGCGTGGGGTCCGGGGGCGGGGTGGGCGATGGAGCAGCTGCCCCGACTGGTCGGCGATGACGACGACCCGTCCGGATTCGTTCCCCGGCCCGAGCACCCGCCGCTGGTCGAGGCGGTTCGCCGGTTCGGCGCCTACCGGGTCGGGCGCCACCGACGCGGTCGTCGAGGCGCTGGCCCCGGCCTGTCTGGAGCAGGTGGTGACCGGCAAGGAGGCGTTCCGCGCGTTCCGGTTGCTGACCCTGGAGTTCGGTGAGCCGGCGCCCGGTCCGACCGACGACCCGACCTCGGCCGCGTACGGCATGCGGTTGCCGCCGACCGCCGGCGGTGTGGTCGCGGATTCCGAGCTGGAAGTTCCTGGCCGCCGGGGTTGAGCAGCGCCGCAGCCGGACACTGGTCCGGGCGATGACCCGGGCCACCGCGCTGGAGCGGACCCTCGGTCGGCCGTCGCAGGCCGTGGACGCGGCGCTGCGTAGCCTGCCCGGCATCGGAGCGTGGACGTCGGCCGAGGTCCGGCAACGCGCTCACGGTGACGCCGACGCCTGGAGCATCGGCGACTACCACGTCGGCAAGGGCATCACCTGGGCGCTGACCGGCGAGCAACTCGACGACGACGCGTGCACCGAGATCCTCGAGCCCTACCGCGGGTCACCGGTTCCGGGTCCAGCAACTGCTGGCGATGATGGGCCTCCGACCGCCCCGCCGGGCCCCGCGGATGACCCTGCCGACCCACACCCCCTACGCCACCCGCGGCCGCTCCTGACCGGCCGACCCGATCGGACCCAGCAGATTCACCGAACGCTTTTCGGGGTCCGCCTCGATGGCGTCGCGGGCCTCGATCGAGTCCTGGGTTTCGATCGGGGTGGTCGAGCCGGGCAGCCGGAAGGTGAATTCGGCGCCACCCTGGGCCGAGTGGCCGGCCCGCACCCAGCCGCCGTGCCGGGCCGCGGCCTGGGCGACGATGGACAGCCCCAGCCCGGTGCCGGGGGTGTTGCGTGAGGACTCGGCGCGGAAGAAGCGGTCGAACACGTGCGGCAGGTCCTCCGTCGCGATGCCCGGTCCCTCGTCGGCGATCCGCAGCCGGTCGCCCTCCAGCTGGACCCGGATGGTGCCGCCCGGCGGGCTCCACTTGACCGCGTTGTCGAGCAGGTTGGTGATCGCCCGTTCGAGGCTGTCGGACTCGCCGACCAGGTAGAGCGGGTTGAGCTCGACGTCGAAGTGCAGGCCCGGGCCGCGCCGCCGGGCCCGTTCGAGGGCCGCGTTCACCACGTCGCGGAAGTCGATCGGCTCCAGGCGTCGGGACGACCTCCTCGTCCCGGGCGAGCTGGACCAGGTCGCCGATCAGCGCGGTGAACTCGACCAGCTGGGCCGAGACGTCAGCAAGGATCTCGGTCCGCGCCTGCGGCGGGAGCATCGGGCGGGCGGCGTCGGAGGCCAGCAGTTCGACGTTGGTCCGCAGGCTGGTCAGCGGCGTCCGTAGCTCGTGCCCGGCGTCGGCGATCAGCTGCCGCTGCCGCTCCCGGGAGCGGCTCAGCGACCGGACCATCAGGTTGTAGGACTCGGCCAGCCGGCGACATCTCGTCCCGCCCGGTCACCGCGATCGGCGCCAGGTCGTCGGTGGCCGCCACCTGCTCGACCGCGTCGGTCAGCCGGCGGAGCGGTCGCAGTCCCGACCGGGCCACCGCCGAGCCGGTCAGCCCGGCCAGCACGATCGCCACCGCACCGAAAATCACCAGCACCAGCCAGAGCGACCGCAGGATCAGGTCGGTGGCGGTCAGCGGCCGGCCGAGCACGAGCGCGTAGTCCAGGCCGGGGATCGGCACGGCGACCATCCGGTAGAGCTGACCGTTGGAGGCCACCGCCGTCCGGGCCGTCGAACCACTCTGCAGCCGGGCGATGGTCAGCTCCTGCGGGCCCGGGGCGAGGGTGACGAGCTCGTCCGGGACCAGGGTCACCGCGCCCTGGGCGCTGATCACCGCGACACTCACGTTGCCGGCCTGGAGTGCTTCACCGGTCAGCCCACCGAGCCCACGGACGTCGGTGCCGACCGTCGCGGCGGCCGAGCGGGCCAGTGCGGTGAGTTCGGTGTCCAGCTCGTTGTAGAGGGCCAGCCGGGTGGTGGCGTAAGCCGCTACCCCGGTGATCACCACCGCCACCGTCACCGCGAATGCGGTCAGGGCGGCAACCCGACGGCGGAGCGAAATGGTCCGCAGGTAGCGGCGGAGCAGGGACATCACGGACGAGCGAGGATCACGACGGGAAGGATCACGGGGGCGTTTCGCGCAGCACGTAGCCGACGCCGCGGACGGTGTGGATCAGCCGCGACTCGTCGGTGGTCTCGGTCTTGCGGCGCAGATAGCCGATGTAGACCTCGAGCGAGTTGGCCGTGGTCGGAAAGTCGAACCCCCAGACCTCGTTCAGCAGCCAGGAGCGCTCCAGCACCCGGCGCGGGTTCTTCATGAACGCTTCCAGCAGGGCGAACTCGGTTCGGGTCAGGCTGATCGTCCGGGAGCCGCGCATCACTTCGCGGGTGTGGGTGTTGAGCACCAGGTCGGAGAAGGTGAGGCTGTGAGTGGACGGGTCGGAGGAGTCCGCGACCGTACCGGCCCGGCGGACCAGCGCCCGCAGTCGGGCCAGCAACTCGTCCAGCGCGAACGGTTTGGCCAGATAGTCATCCGCCCCGGCGTCCAGACCGTCGACCCGGTCGCCGACGCCGTCCCGGGCGGTCAGGATCAGGATCGGCACGTCGTTGCCGGCCGAGCGCAGCATCCGGGTCGCCTCGAGCCCGTCGAGCTTGGGCATCATGACGTCCATGATGACCGCGTCCGGGCGGATCGCGCCGAGCCGCGCCAACGCCTCCAGGCCGTCGCCTGCGGTGCTGATCTCGTAGCCGTTGTAGGCCAGCGAGCGGCGCAGCGAGTCCCGGACGGCCTGATCGTCGTCGACCACCAAGATGTGCATGCCCCAGGGTTTCACCGATAGCCCGAATGGTCCACATCCGCCACTCCGGCCCCGGCCGCTGCGCCGCGATATCGGCGCCACTAGGGTCTAGACCATGAGCTACGTCGCCGCCGATGACCGCTACGACATCCAGCCCTATCGCCGCTGCGGGCGCAGCGGGCTGAAGCTGCCCGCCGTCTCGCTCGGCTTCTGGCACAACTTCGGCGACGACATGCCGCTCGAGACCCAGCGGGCGATCGCTGCGCCGCGCCTTCGACCTCGGGCGTCACCCACTTCGACCTGGCCAACAACTACGGCCCGCCCTACGGCGCGGCCGAGACTCAACTTCGGCACGCTGTTCAGCGCCAGGACTTCGCGCCCTACCGCGACGAGCTGGTCATCTCCACCAAGGCCGGTTGGGACATGTGGCCCGGGCCCGTACGGCGATCGCGGCTCGCGGAAGTACCTGATGGCCAGCCTGGACCAGCGCCTGCAGCGGATGGGGCTCGACTACGTCGACATCTTCTACCACCACCGCTTCGACCCGGACACGCCGCTGGAGGAGACGATGGGCGCGCTGGACGCGGCCGTCCGGGCCGGCAAGGCGCTCTACGTCGGGGTCTCGTCCTACTCGGCCGAGCACACCGCGCGAGGCGGCCGCGATCCTGCGCGAGCTGGGCACGCCGCTGCTGATCCACCAGCCGTCCTACTCGATGCTCAACCGCTGGATCGAGGACGGCCTGCTCGACGTGCTCGGCGAGGAGGGCGTCGGCTGCATCGCCTTCACCGCGCTCGCCCAGGGTCTGCTGACCGACCGCTACCTGAACGGCGTCCCGGAGGACTCGCGCGCCGCGCAGGGCAAGTCGCTGGACCAGGACGTGATCAACGAGGAGAACCTGGCCCGCGTCCGCGCGCTGAACGAGATCGCCGAGCGGCCGCGGCCAGACGCCTGGCGCAGCTGGCGCTGGCCTGGGTGCTGCGCGACCCGCGGGTGACCTCGACGCTGATCGGCGCCAGCAGCGTCGCGCAGCTGGAGGACAACGTCGCCGCGGTCGCAGCAACCTGGACTTCACCGCCGACGAGCTGGCCGAGATCGACGGGCACGCCGTCGAATCCGGGGTCGACCTCTGGGCCGACGCGCGGGATGCCGTCGGCTGAGCGGGGTCGCTCGCCGGCCGGCCCCGAGCTGAGCGACCGGGATCGAGAGCGGCTGCGCACCACCTTCGACCAGCCCGAGGCGGTGATGTCGTGCTCAGCTCGGCGGCCGACCAGTAGATGCAGTACTACGCGCGGGTCGAGAACCAGCAGCCGCAAGGTCCGCCTCGACGACGGATATCGCGTCTCTTTGAGATGGTCCCGGCGCGGTTCGCCCCAGAACTCCTCGAACAGATCCGTCAGCGCGCGTCGGCCGACGAATCGATCGCTGTCGCGTTGGATCCGCGTGCCGCCGAGCATGAGCTCGATAGATCGGCAGGATCATCCCGAGAAGCGTCGACGGTGTAGATGGCATCCGCCTGGCTGATCAACTTCAGTAGCCGACCCGGCCGTCTACCGCCTCCCGCAACAGGTCCATGTGACCGAGGTGGCGCGCGTACTCCTCGATCAGGTGGATCAGGATCCAGCGCAGGTTGACCGGCTTACCCCGCCGGAGCCCCCGAACCGGTGCGTCCAGATCGGTCCAGTCGGCAGCCACCTGCCGGGTGCGGTCGATCTCGGCCCGGTAGGCCTCGACATCGTCGGCCGCGGTCGCCGGATCGATGTCGTCGAAGTCACCGTCCGGACTCGACGGGATGCAGTAGTAGTCAGGCACGTCGGCCTCGTCGAGTAACACCACTCGCAGCCAGTAGGCCTCCACCTCGGTCAGGTGCCGGACGACGCCGATCAGGGTCATCGTCGACGGCAGCACCGAGCGGCGGCACAACTGGTCGGCGTCCAGACCGGCGATCTTGAGCAGCACGGTGTCGCGATAGAGGTCGAGCCAGTGGTCGAGTACCGCCCGTTCGGCACCGGTCATCGGCCCGTCGCTGCGGTCGTCCTCGAACTCGGCGACGATCGGATCGGAGCGCGAGTCACTAGTCACCGCCCGACTGTTTCAGGGTCTCGCGCCCGTGGCTAGAGATTTACTCTGCTCCGAGCCGACTGCCAGACACCGGCTTCTATCACTGCTCCAACCCGGTCTGCAAAGCGTGCCGGAACTTGACGGAAGGCAGTATCACACTGAGATCACGCTTCGACGCACGGAACGGGGAGGAGCCGCATGACGAGGAGTTGCCGCACGACAGGCGCTTCACCGTGCCGTTGTATTCGGTCTCGGACGCAGCTCGCTATCTCCGGCTTCCCCGCCAGACGTTGGCCAACTGGGCTGATGGCTTTCCGTACCGGAGGACAGGACGCGGGCACTGGCGCACCGCTCGTGACCGCTTTGGGTTCTCGGGGCCAGCGCAGCGCAGCGCGGCGCGCCTGCCGTTCGTCGGCATTGCTGGGGCTTACGTGTTGACAGTATTTCGACCAGCGGTGGTGCCCATGCAGCGCGTCCGACCCGGCGGTCCGGCGGCATCGACTTGACCACCATGGCCGAGCACTACGGCGAACACGTCGGCCAGAGGGTAATGCCGTGATGAGCGGCAGGGGACGCCGGTGGGTCGCCCGGACCGCGCCGTGGCTGGCTCTCGGGCTGGTGGCCGCGGTCGCGCTGGCCAACCGGTCGTCGGTCCTGATCATGCTGCTGGTCCCGGTGGTCCTGGTCGGAGCTCTGCTGGCCTGGCGGACCGATCCGGGGGCGGAGCTCTTCGGCTGCCTCATCGGCCTCGCGGCGCTGCCGCTCGTGCTGCTGTTGCGCGAGCCGGGATGTCTGGCCCGAAGTGGCTGTGGTCCGGCCCGGGTGGTCTGGCCCTACCCGGTGGCCGCGGTGGTGTTGGTCGTCGCCGGCTTGGTTCTCAGCGGTCGCCGGCGGATCGAACCGACGTCGCCGACGAAGCCGGTCGGGTGATCGCGTTGAGCAGCATCCGGAGCCGGGAGACGTCGACCGGTCGGCCGTGCAGCAGCGCGTCGACGTGGTCTTGCTGGTGGCAGGAGGTGAGCAGCGCGACCGCGTTCTCGAACGGGATGGTGAACTCGATCCGGGCGGCGTGCAGGCCTTCCCAGATCAACGAGCCGAACTGCTCCACGTAGGCCTCGGAGAACTGCAGGTAGGACTCGCGGACCTCGGGCTGGCGGGCAGCGTGCAGCAGCAATTCCTGTTGGGTGAGGATCCACTCCCGGTCCATCCGACCGGCGGACTCGAACGTCTCCAGTGCGGTGGCGATCGCGGTGGCCGGATCGCGACCGGATCTCGCCGAGGTGGTGACCGAGGCGATGGCGGCCTGGGCGGCGGCGTACTGCGACTCCAGCTCGTGCTGCAGCAGGGCCAGCACCAACTCGTCCTTGCTGGCGAAGTTGGAATAGAAGGCGCCCCGGGTGAAGCCGGCGGTCTCGCAGATCTCCTCGACGCTGGCGCCGATGATGCCGCGCTCGGCGAACACCGTGGACGCCGCGGCCATCAACCGCTCCCGGGTCTGTGCGCGTCGTGGGGTCACGGCCGGCGGTGAGGGCGTCGTACTCGTCGCGCCTGTCGAACTCGTGGTCGTACTCGCCATCGAACTCCTGGTCGTACCCGTGGTCGAACTCGTCGTCGTACTCGGCACCCAATCTCCTCACCGGCGTTGGTCGTTTCCTGATGCTCCGCTGTGAAGTCTCGCCGATCTCGCGGTCGATGTGGCCCGCGTCACGCATCCGTGGCTTTTGGATACAGGAACGTATTGAATACAGTACCGTATCGGGGGCGTGACCGGACTCGTTGCGTTCTGGGTTTCGGACGGTGATTCACACCGGCAAACAAACGGTAGGGGAAGCGTGTCGTCGTTCCTGTACGCCTTGGCGCACGGCGCCATCCGGCGCAAGCTGGCGGTGCTGATCGCCTGGCTGGCGGTGCTCGTCGTCCTCGGCGGTGCCGCCGCCACTTTCGGTAAGAGCTTCGACAACTCCTTCACCCTGCCGGGCACCGAGTCGCAGCAGGCGTTGGACTCGTTGAGCCTCACCTTCCCGCAGGTCAGCGGATCCAGCGCCCAGGTGATCGTGGTCGCCCCCGACGGCGGCTCGGTCCGCGCCGGCGCCACCCGGACGGCCATCGAGACCGGCGTGAAGGCGTTCGAGAACGTTGGCGACGTGGACGCGGTCAGCTCGCCGTTCAGCGACCGGGTCAAGGACGTCATCACCTCCGACAACTCAGCCGCGATCATCGCCGTCCAGCTGAAGGTCGACCGTGGCGGGGTCACCACCGCATTGCAGGGCCGGCTGCAGCAGATCACCCGGCAGATCCAGAGCGACGCCCCGGGATCGCGCGCCTCGGTCGGCGGGGACGCCTTCCAAATCAACTCGGCCGGGGTCTCACCCACCGAAGGGCTGGGGGTGATCGTCGCGCTGATCGTGCTGTTCCTCACCCTCGGTTCGCTCCGCGCGGCCGGGATGCCGCTGCTGACCGCCCTGCTCGGTGTCGGCATCACCATGTCGCTGGTCGTCGGCTCGACGGCGCTGGCCACCGTCTCGGCCACCACCCCGCTGCTCGCGCTGATGCTGGGGCTGGCGGTGGGTATCGACTACGCGTTGTTCATCACCTCCCGGCACCGCGACCAGCTCCGGGACGGGCTGCCGGTGGCCGAATCGATCGCCCGGGCGGTGGCCACGGCCGGCTCCGCGGTGGTGTTCGCCGGACTGACCGTGATCATTGCCCTCTGCGGACTCTCGGTGGCCGGTATCCCCTTCCTGACCACGATGGGCATCGCCGCGGCGGTCGGGGTCGTGGTCGCGGTGACCATCGCCCTCACCCTGTTGCCCGCGCTGTTGGCCATGGCCGGTGACAAGCTCCGGCCCCGGATTCGGATGAGCAGGAGGAAGTCACAACCGCCGAAGCCGCGCCGCTCGCTGGGCCGCGGCTGGGTCCGGCTGGTGACGAAGGTGCCGGTGGTCACCATCGTGGTGGTCATCGCGGCGCTCGGCGCGTTGGCCTGGCCTGCGCAATCGCTGCGACTCTCCCTGCCCGACAACGGAACCGCCGACCAGGGCACTCCGGCCCGGGTCACCTACGACCTGGTGGCGAGCAAGTTCGGACCGGGTTACAACGGCCCGCTGATCGTCTCGGCCCGGATCGTCGGTTCGGACGACCCGCTCGGCGTGATGGACAAGATGGCTGATCGGATCCGCGCGCTGCCGGGCGTCGCCAGCGTTCCGCTGTCCACCCCGAACGAGAAGGCCGACACCGGAATCATCCAGGTCGTGCCGACCACGGCACCGGACGCTCCGGCCACCGCCGATCTGGTGAACCGGATCCGGGCGTTGGAACCGCAATTCCTGGCCGACTACGGCGTGCCGACCGCGGTGACCGGGGTGACCGCCGTCCAGATCGACGTCTCCAACCGGCTGGGCAGTGCGCTGCTGCCGTTCGGCATCCTGGTCGTCGGCCTGTCGCTGGTCCTGCTGACCATGGTGTTCCGCTCGATCGCCGTGCCGATCAAGGCCACCCTCGGTTACCTGCTCAGCGTGCTCGCATCGTTCGGCGCGGTTGCCCTCGTCTTCGAGAGGGGGTGGTTCGCCGGACCGCTGAACGTGGCCCACATCGGCCCGGTGCTGAGCTTCCTGCCGATCTTGCTGATGGGCATCCTGTTCGGGCTCGCGATGGACTACGAGGTGTTCCTGGTCTCCCGGATCCGGGAGGACTTCGTCCACGACGGCGGGCTCCGCAGCGGCGATCCACACAAGGCCATCGAGACCGGCTTCATCGCCTCGTCCCGGGTGGTGGTGGCGGCTGCGGTGATCATGTTCGCGGTGTTCGCAGCTTTCGTCCCCGAGGGAAGCAACGAGATCAAGACCATCGCCTTCGGCCTGGCCGTCGGCGTGTTCGTGGACGCGTTCATCGTCCGGATGACGCTGGTCCCGGCGGTGCTCGCCCTGCTCGGCCGAAAAGCCTGGGCGCTGCCCGGCTGGTTGGACCGCCGGCTGCCGTCCCTCGACGTCGAGGGTGAGGCGTTGGCGCACCAGTTGCGGCTGGCCGAGTGGCCCGATCCGGACAACATCGACGTGATCTACGCCGAGCGGCTGACCGGTACCGGCTTCGGCGCCGGGTTCGGACCGGTCGACATCGCGCTGACCCCGGGCCAGGTCGCCCTGGCCGAGGCCGGAGCGGCGACCACCGCGCTGCTCTGTGCCGTCTCGGGCCGGATGCGCGCCGCCGGCGGCGAGATCAAGACGCTGGGCCAGGTGCTGCCGCAGCAGGCCTCCGTGGTCCGACGCCGGACCGTCCTGTTGGACGCCCGGTCCGAGGGCTTCCTACAGCAGCTACACCGAGCCGAACGGGATCAGACCTCGATCCTGCTGATCGACCACGCCGAAGCGGTCTCGTCCGCGGATCAGAGCGCTGTGGCGTCGGTGCTGTCGAAGCTGCTGGCCCGGACGGGCACCGCGGCGGTGATCACGGCGGACGACCCGTATGCGGCCGAGCCGCTGCTGCCGTCCGGATTGACCCCGGTCCTGCTCACCGCCGACTCTGCACCCGGCTCAGGCTCCTCCTCCGGCTCCCACTGGGGCTCTGGGCCGGCCCGGCACGGCGAGCCCAGGACGCTCGACGACCGACCGTCTCATCTGGTCGGCACGTCGGCGTGAACCCGCGCGATGACTCAGCCCGACGATCGACGATTCACCGAATCAGGAAGACAGCATGCTGAAGCTTGAACGAAGTCTGCCCACCCGTCGCGCCGGGATCCTCACCCTGGTCGGCGTGCTGATCATCCCGCTGGTGGTGGCCGCCGGATTCCTGGCCGCGACCTGGAACTCGGCCAACCGGCTGAACGTCATCCAGGCGGCGGTGGTCAACCTCGACGAGCCGGTCAAGATCGGTGGCCAGACCGTGCCGCTCGGACGCCAGCTGTCCGGCGCCCTGGTCGACGGCACCAACAACGCCAACGGCGCCAAGACGACGGGCACCACCGCCGACACCGCCGACTCGGCCAAGAACTTCGACTGGGTGCTGAGCGACGCCGCCGACGCCTCCTCCGGCCTCGCCTCGGGCAAGTATGCGGCCGTGGTGACCATCCCGAAGAGCTTCTCGGCCGACGCCACCTCCTACTCCGAGAACAAGGCCGCCGACGCCCAGCACGCGACCTTGCAGGTGCAGACCTCCAGCATCACCGGGGTGACCGATCCGGCGATCTCGCAGGCCATCGCCACGACTGCGGTCCGCTCGCTGAACCAGCAGCTGACCGAGAGCTATCTGAAGAACATCTACCTGGGCTTCAACGACACCAAGAAGCAGTTCAGCACGGTGGCCGACGGGGCCGGCGATCTGTCCGACGGCGCCAGCGCTCTGAGCAAGGGGATCGGCCAGACCGCCGACGGCGCCGGCACCTTCGCCAACGGACTGGACAAGCTGTCCACCGGCGCCAGCCAGCTCTCCACCGGGGTGGGCCAGCTCGACACCGGGGCCGCGAAGCTGGCCACCGGCTTCGATCGGCTGGCCGACGGCACCAAGGCGTTACCCGGCCAGGCCCGACAGCTGGCCGACGGTGTGGACGCCGGCGCCACCGGGGTCGAGAAGCTGGCCGGTGGCGCGGCGAAGCTGGACACCGGAGTCGCGACCTTCGCCGCCGGCACCAAGAAGAATGCGGCCGGGGTGAAGGCCTACGCGGCCGGCTCGACCACGTACGCGAACGGCGTCCAGACCTACGCCGACGGCGCCGCGCAGAACGCCACCGGGGTGAAGAAGTACGCCGGCGGGCTCAAGACCTACGCGAGCGGTGCCGACACCGCGGCCACCCAGACCGAGGCCTACAGCGCCGGAGTGAAGCAGGAATACGCGGCGTTGCAGACGATGACGCCGAAGCAGGTTGACCAGGTGTGTCAGCAGACGCAGATGACGACCGCGCAGTGCCAGGCCTTCCAGGCGACGGTGGCCGGCGTGCTCAGCAACGTCTTCGAGGGAGGATCGACCACCCCATCAGGACAGACCGATCCCGGTCTGGTCAAGAGCAGCGCCCAGCTGGCCGGCGGAGTGCGGCAACTCGCCACCGGAGCCGACGTGCTTGCCGGCAACGCGACCAAGTTGAGCAGCGGTGCGCAGCAGCTGTCCACCGGTGCGACGAAGCTGAGCGACGGCGCGGACACGTTGGCCGGCAACGCGACCAAGCTGAGCACCGGGGCGGCCAAGATCAACACCGGAGCGCAGGGCATCTCCTCCGGGGTGCATCGCCTGGCCACCGGCACCAGCCAACTGTCCGGTGGCCTGACCAAGCTGGCCGACGGCACCGACCGGCTCGCAACCGGACTGGGCACGTTGAACACGGGAATCCAGAAGACCGACACCGGCGTCGACCAGCTGGCCGACGGCATCCATCAGCTCGCGCCGGGGGCCACCGCGCTGGCCGGAGGGGTCGACAAGTCCGCCGACGGCGCCGAGGATCTGCACACCGGCCTGATCAAGCTGGACAGCGGTGGCGACCAACTGGCCTCCGGCACCAAGAAGCTCGCCGACGGTCTGGCCAAGGGGGCCGAGCAGATCCCGACCTACAACCAGAACGACCGGGACGTGCTGTCCTCGGTGGTGGCCAGCCCGGTCAACGCCGAGCGCCCGGACACGTTGTTCTCCAACCAGACCACCAGCACGCTGCTCACCGTCCTGGCCTTGTGGCTGGGTGCGCTGATCAGTTACCTGATCTTCCGCGCGGTCTCGTCCCGGGCTTTCGGGTCGAACAAATCTTCGGTGCGGCTGGCGCTGGAGGGGCTGGCCCCCGGGGCGGCGATCGTCGCCGTCCAGTCACTGGTGCTGTCCGTGCTGCTCTGGCAACTGCTCGACCTCAGCGCGGGCCAGGTGGCCAAGACGATCGGCTTCGGTCTGTTCGCAGCGATCACCTTCGCGGCGGTGAACCACGCGCTGGTCGCTTGGTTCGGCGGTGTCGGTCGGTTCATCTCGGTCGCCATGATCGGGCTCGCCGCCGCGGCCGCACTGACCAGTGCGCTACCCGGGTTCTTCGACGTGGTGCGGCCGTTCCTTCCCCTGACTCCGGCCCTGGACGGGTTGCGGGCGATCGTCACCGGGGGCAGCGGCACCGGACACGCGGTCGGAATTCTGCTGGCCTGGCTGGTGGTCGCCGGCGCCGCTAGCGTGGTCGCGGTGATCCGAGCCCGGATGCTGCCGGCGGGCGCGCGGTTGATCACCGTCGCAGCCTGAACCCGGCACGGGTGTCGGGGCTGGACGGCCGAGACACTGTGCACAAATTGCACGCTAGAGCGCGCAGAATGCCGAGAGCCGGGCTCGGCCGCGCTGCTAGCGTCATCGACACGGAGCTGGACTTCCTGGGGGTCGACCAGTTCCTGATCATCGAGCAGCGGCCCACGCGGCTGCTCGATGATCAACAACTCGGGGGTCGGGGACTCATCAGTCCAGTCGGCCATGACGGCCCCGTCGCGAGGAACCCCCCGTGCCACGTCCGCGCTCCACCGCCCTCCCCACCACCTTCAGCACCGCCTTCACCGCCGTCGCGGTCACCCTCGGCGCCGCTGTTCTCACTCCTGCGGCCGCCCAACTCGCCGCCGCCACCACCACGTCCTGCGCGAACTACAGCCAGTCGGCCTATCAGCGCGTCAACCCGAAGACCGGCGCTCAGCTGATCACCCTGAACGCGGCCGAAGCGGCCAAGGCCGCCGCCAGCTACGGCTACACCCAAAACCTCGGGGTGGCGTTCAAGGCGTCCAACTCGGGCAGGTCCACCGTCGTGGTCCACCGGCTGACCCGGTCCAAGCCGACGGATGCCTACTGGAGCGCCGACGCCGCCGAGATTGCCACGCTGAAGAAGGCCGGCTACGCCGACCAGGGCGGCAACTTCCTCGCCTCCGCCACCGCGAACTCCTGCGTGGTCGCGGTGTACGGCCTGAGCAAGGGCCCGCTGCACCGGCAGAGTGCCGACGCCGCGACGGTGGCGTCGCTGAAGAAGGCCGGCTGGACCAGCACCGGCGTCAGCTTCTACGCCGCTCCGGCCAAGTCGGTCGCTCCCACCACTCCGACGCCGACCCCCCAACCGACGCCGACCCCGACCCCGGCCCCCAAACCGACGCCGACGCCGACCCCGGCTCCCAAGCCCGCTCCGACACCGACCCCGGCTCCCAAGCCGAGCCCTACCGCGAGCCCGAGCCCCACCGCCAGCCCGAGCCCCACCGCCAGCCCGAGCCCCACCGCCAGCCCGAGCCCCACGGTGAGCCCGAGCCCCACCGCCAGCCCGACGCCAACCCCGACGCCAACCCCCGAGCCGACTCCGAGCCCGGTGACGGACTCCGGCCTGCCGACCGGGCCCACCGATCTCGACCCGAGCGGGCAGACCATCCCGGACACGGCCTACCCGATCCCTGCCGGCGCGATCTTCATCTCTCCGACCGGTGCTGACACCAACGCCGGAACGCTGGCCGCGCCGGTGAAGAGCCTCAACCGGGCGATCGATCTGGCCCCGGCCAACGGGACGATCGTCTTCCGTGGCGGCACCTATCGGGACAGCTACAGCAAGTCGGGCACCACCTACACGATCGCCGGCAAGGGCGTCACCCTCCAGGCCTACCCGCACGAGAAGCCCTGGCTGGACGGGTCTGATGTCGTTTCGGCCGGCGACTGGACGGCCGACGGCGCCGGTCACTGGTCGACCCCGTGGAGCACTCCGGACTTCTGTGGTGCGAAGTACTACAACGCAGCTCCCGACACCTCTAAAACCAGCTGTACCTACGCCGACATGATCCACGGCTCGGCGACGAACCCGGTGCCCGCCGATCCGCAGCAGGTCTTCGTCGACGGCGACCGCCAGCACCAGACCAACACCTTGGACAAGGTGGACGGCTGGAACTTCTACTACGACTGGTCGGCCCGGCGGATGTACATCGGCGTCGATCCGAACGCCCACACGATCGAGCTGACCAAGCGTCCGATGGCACTGGTGCTGGCCGGACCGAACCGCAACACCATCCTCGGGCTCGGCTTCCGGCGCTACGCCTCCTACCCCTACGAAGGGGTGAATGCGGCGGTCTACGTCGGCGGCTTCGCCACCGTCAAGGACAGCGTGTTCGCCGATAACTCGGCCCTGGGCCTCTCGTTCTCCCTGCACGCCCAGCCCAGCTCGGTGATCCACTCGGTCTTCGCCGGCAACGGCTTCACCGGGCTGGCGGCCAACGGCACGGCCGAGAAGGGGGCCGTCCCGGACGACGACTTCCTGGTCAAGGACAGCGCGTTCAGCCACAACAACTGGGAGGACACCGGCGTCGGCTGCACCGTCTCCTGCGGGCAAGCCGCCGTCAAACTGGCCCACCTGCGGGGCTACACGATCACCGGCAACCTGGTGCAGAGCACCGGTGGCGGCGCGGTCGGGCTGTGGTGCGACCTGGACTGCTCGGCCGGCGTCTACACCGACAACGTCGTCCGCGACCAACCCAAGAGCAGCGGCATCTTCGTCGAGGTCGGCGACACCACGATCGTGGCGGGCAATCTGGTCACCGGCAACCTCTACGGCATTTCGGTCGCCTCGGCCCACACCGAGATCTACAACAACACCCTGATCGACAACGTCCAGGCGATCCGGATCTATGACGACCACCGCTCCCGCGGTAAGGACTGGGGCGGCAAGGTGTGGAACGACGTCGGACCCGACACCACCGGCGTCTCGATCGCCAACAACCTCGCCTACTCGACCAGCTATTCGATCATCGCCTTCCCGATGACCGCGGGCAGCGTAGCCCCGAACACCGGCGCCGAGTCGTTCTTCAGCTCGATCGACCACAACGCCTTCTTCCAGGCCAGCGGCGGCAGCCCGACGTTCGTCAAGATGACCAGCCTGGCCGGGGTCGTCGACTCCTACAAGGACGCCGCCACCATGGGCCGGGCGACCGGGTTCGAGCGCGACAGCGTATGGACGAGCGGGGCCGACCCGTTCGCCGACCGGGCGCGGGGGGACTACCGGCTGAAGAGCCAATACGCAGCTCAACTGCGGACAGCTTCGGTTCCGGCCGATGTCGCCGCAGCCCTGGGCCTCGACCCGAACACCACCGTCGGCATGGGAGCCGGCCTACGGCACTGAACGTGGGAAACACCGGGACCGAGGGTCTCCGGTGGTGGGGATCAGCAGGCCGGCGCCAATCCGGAGGATGGCGCCGGTCCGCCGCATTCGCAGCTGGTTACCGAGGCCGGTGAGCGAGGCTCCGGATCAGACCGGATCCTGCTTCGAGGTGGTGATGACGGCGTGGGCGAAGACGATCACCAACAGGGCGTAGGTGCAGAACATGGCCAGAGCTCCGCTGGTGAACAGCCAGGGGAAGTAGGGCAGCCGACCGAAGTAGACCATGAACAGGCCGACGATGCCGGCCACGATGCCGGCCACGACGACGATGCCGGCCAGACCCTTGAAAATATTCGCCATCGCGACCTCCGTCTTCAGCAGCCGACGTCAGCGATCTGGCTGACGACCTGAGTTCAGCCTAGTGGCCTTCGTCGGCAGAGCGCATCGGCATCCTCACGGCCGCCCGTCAACGGCTGGCCTTTTTGCTTCGCTCCAGCTCTTTGACCCGGTCGAGCACTCCGGGCATCGCCGACTCGATCATGGCCAGAGTGTCCTCGAAGCCTTCGCCCGATCCGTACCAGGGGTCCGGTACCCCTGATCCGGGTTCGGCGTCCGGATCGAAGGCGCTGAGCAGTTCGACCTCGTCGGTAGGTCCCAGCCGCCGCATCCGGTCGACGTGCAACTGCTCCATCGCCACCACCAGGTCGGCGGCGGCGAGTTCGTCGGCGTCGATCTGGTGCGCGGCGTGGTCCCCGGGGCGGTAGCCGTGCTCGTTGAGCACCCGCTGGGCTCGTCGATCGATCGGTGCGCCCAACTCCTCGGAGCTGGTGCCGGCACTGCTGAACGTGACCCCGGTCAGCCCCTCGTCGGCCGCCATCCGTTCGGCCACCCGCTCGGCCATCGGCGATCGGCAGATGTTGCCCCAGCAGACGAAGACCACCTGCAGCGGCTTCACCGACGGCTCCAGCGCTGTTCGTCCCGATCGGGCACGAAGGCGTTCAGGATGAAGCTGACCACCGAGACGATGATCGAACCGAGGACGGCGGTGCCGAAGCCCTCGACGTGCCAGCCGAGCGAGGTGTGGGACGCGATCCACGAGGTGAGCAGCAGCATCAGCGCGTTGATCACCAACAGGAACAGGCCGAGGGTGAGCAACACGATCGGTGCCGTGACCAGGGTGAAGATCGGTTTCACGATGGCGTTGACGATGCCGAAGATCAACGCGACCACAAGCAGCACTCCGATCTTGGCCCCGGTGCTGTCCCCGGTCAGGCTGATGTCACTCAACAACCAGGTCGCGACCGCTAGTGCGGCCGCGTTGGCCAGCAGCCGCAGGATCCATCTCATGGCCTCGATGCTGCCATGTCCCCCGGCCGGAGCAGCGATGGCGGCCCCCTGATCCTTCCCTGAGACCGGGCTGCCTGCCGTTCGGATCCGCGCCCGGCATAGCGTTGTGACGTGGCGAGAATCGTAGTGACCGGGGGCAGCGGCAAGCTCGGCCGGGCGGTAGTCCGACATCTGGTGGACCGCGGCGACGAGGTGATCAGCATCGACCGGGTGCCGGCGCCGGACTGCCCGGCGCGGTTCCTGCGGATCGATCTGGGCGACTACGGCCAGGTGGTCGAGGCGCTCACCGGCATCGACGACGCCTACGACCGGATCGACGCCGTGGTTCATCTTGCCGCGATCCCGGCGCCAGGTCTGATCGCCAACTCCGCAACCTTCGAGAACAACATCACCGCCACCTTCCACGTCTTCCAGGCGGCCAAACTGGCCAAGATCACCAAGGTGGTGTGGGCCTCGAGCGAGACCGTCCTCGGCCTGCCCTTCGACACTCCGCCGGACTACGTCCCGGTCGACGAGGCGGTGCATCGCCCGGAGAGTACCTATTCGCTGGTCAAGCATCTCGAAGAGACGATGGCCGGCCAGTTCTGTCGATGGAACCGTGAGCTGTCGATGATCGGGCTGCGGTTCTCCAACGTGATGACGGTCGACGATTACGTCGGCTTCGACGACTTCCAAGACGATTGTGCCGCCCGGCGCTGGAACTTCTGGTCCTACATCGACGCCCGGGACGGCGCGCAGGCGGTGGCCCGGGCGCTGGACTACGACGAACCGGGGATGGACGTCTTCGTGATCGCCTCACCCGACACCGTGATGACCACCCCGGTGGCACAATTGTTGGCCGACCAGTATCCCGACGTGCCGATCCGCCGGCCGTTGGACGAGCACGAATCTCCGTTGGACAGCAGCAAAGCCCGCCGTGTGCTCGGCTGGGATCCGCAGTTCAGTTGGCGTACCAGCCGCTGATTGCTGCGCCGTCGAACTCGCGGGGACTCTCAACTCAAAACACAAAGGAGCACACAGATGGATTACGTCCGCCTCGGCGACACCGGACTGCTGGTCTCGCCGATCTGCCTGGGCTGCATGACCTACGGCGAACCCGACCGCGGCAACCACAGCTGGACGCTGCCCGAGGAGCAGAGCCGACCGTTCATCTCCGACGCGATCGAAGCCGGGATCAACTTCTTCGACACCGCGAACGTCTACTCCGACGGGTCCAGCGAGGAGATCGTCGGCAAGGCGTTGGCCGACTTCGGCAACCGGGACGAGATCGTGCTGGCCACCAAGGTGAACGGGCGGATGTCGCCCGGCCCGAACGGCCAGGGCCTCTCCCGGAAGTCGATCATGACCCAGATCGACGCCTCGCTGCGCCGGCTGGGCACCGACTACGTCGACCTCTACCAGATCCACCGCTGGGACGACGGGGTGCCGATCGAAGAGACGATGGAGGCGTTGCACGACGTGGTGAAGGCCGGCAAGGCCCGCTACATCGGTGCTTCCTCGATGTGGGCCTGGCAGTTCTCCAAGGCGCAATACGTCGCCGAGCTGAACGGCTGGACGCCGTTCGTCACCATGCAGGACCACTACAACCTGTTGGCCCGCGAAGAAGAGCGCGAGATGTTGCCGCTGTGTGATGACTTGGGCATCGGGGTCATCCCCTGGAGCCCGCTGGCGCGCGGCAAGCTGACCCGGTCGTGGGATGAGAAGACGACCCGCTCTGAGACCGACGAGTTCGGCAAGTCCCTCTATCAGCCCAGCGATTCCGAGATCGTGGACGCGGTGCTGAAGGTCGCGCAGGACCGCGGCGTTCCCGCGGCCCAGATCGCGCTGGCCTGGGTCAGCCACAACCCGGTGGTCACCGCACCGATCATCGGTGCCTCCAAGGACCACCACATCGCCGACGCAGTGGCTTCGTTGGAGATCGAGCTGACCGACGACGAGGTAGCCGCCCTGGAAGCGCCCTACACCCCGCGGGAGCCGGTCGAGCTCGGCTGAGCCGAGTCGGGCCGGCACGCCGTCAGCTCTGGCCGGACGAGGTTGTGCCGGATTGGTTCGACGGACGTGACCCGGCAGTCTTGGCCGGGTTGCCCGACCGTGTGTTGGCGGCGCCTTTCCCGCCGTTCTTGGCGTCCTGCCTCCCCGACTTCTGGTCGTGCTTCTTTTTCTTCTTCCGCTTTTTCTCATCCGTCTCGTTGGTGTCCAGCAGGGCGCGAACCCAGTCACGATCGCCGTGGTCGACCAGCATCGACTTGAGGAACAGGGTGGCCGGGACGGCGAGCAGGGCACCGAGGACGCCGAGCAGGTAGGCCCAGAAGATCAACGACAGAAAGGCGATCGTCGGCGCCAGGTCGACGGCGTCGCCGGTGAAGCGGGGCTGCAGCACGGTCTGGATCACGAAGTTGATCACCGCGAAGGCGACGATAACCCAGATCATCGGCCAGACGCCGCCGTCCAGCAGAGCAACCAGCGCCGGCGGGATCACGCCGATCACGAAGCCGACATTGGGAATGTAGTTGGTGACGAAGGCGAGCAACCCCCAGATCAGGGCGAGCGGCACCCCGAGGACGAAGAGCGGCACGAGGTCGACCACCGCGACGATCAGTCCGAACACGGTGGTGACGACCCAGTAGCTGCGGACCCGGCCGGCGAAGTCGGTGAAGCCGAGCGCGATGGTGTGCCGGCTCTCGCTGATCCGCTCCAGCCGACGACCGACGCCGGACGCGTCGGCGGCCAGGAAGATCAACACCGTGACGAGTAGGACGACGAGTGACAACCCGTTGCTGACGCCACTCAACAGGGTCTGGGCGACGCCGGTGAAGCTGGAGACGTTCAGCCCGCTGAGCATGCTCTGCAGCTGCGCTGTCCCCAGGCCGAGCTTGGCTAGCTCGGCGATGACGGTGTTGTAGAGCGAGGTGAACTTCGCGGCGTAGGTGGGCAGGGTGATGGCCAGCCGGGCGATCGCGTACGCGACCGAACCGATGATGAGCAGCAACACACCGTAGATCGCGATCAGCACCACCCCGGTGGCTACCCAACTGGGCAGCCCGATCTTCTCCAGCTTGCGTCGCATCGGCTGGAAGGTGATGACCAGGGTCAGGGCCAGGAACACCGGTCCGATGATGTCGGAGGCCGAGCGGACGCCGGCCCCGACGATGACCAGCGCGGCGAGGATCAGCACGCCCCACAGCGGCGGCCAGATTCGGCGGGACGCCTCGGTTCCGGTCGGGGCAGATGTCGGCATGGAGATCACCCTAGGGGGCGACGGTGACGGAGCCGAGGTGCTGCCGCGCGCCGGAGTCGGAGATCACCACCAGCCGTTCGGCGGCCACCGTCATCTTGGTGTCGGTGCGGGCCCGGAAGAACTCCGTGACCCCCATGAGGAAGTTCAGCTGAGCCTGGCTGATCGAGGCCATCCGTTCGTACTGATCGAGTAGATCGCGCATCCGGGCCAGCCCCTCCGGTGGCGCCAGCGTCGTCAGGTCGGTGGTCAAGGTGATGGTCCGGCGGTAGATTTCACCGCCCTGGGAGGCCATGGTGCGGATGGTCGGCAGCTCGTACCGGGCGGTGAACAACTCGGTCACAAACTTCTCCGGATGTTCGCCGGTCGCGGCCATCACCCGTTGCTCCAGCAGCCCGACTTGGCGGGCGCTGTCGGAGGTCAGTTCGGCCTCGCGGCGGACGACGGGCGAGACGATGGCATAGATCAGGCCGAACGGCGAGGTCGGCCGGAGTCGTCCGCCGTCCATCCGCTTCACCACTTCTCGGATCTCCCGCAGCGCCAGCTCGATCGGCCACCTTCGGGTTGAGCGGGTCGTGCACGGTGATGAGGAAGTGCCGGCCGATGAACTGGTCCAACTCCAGATGGTGCGCGTGTCCGCCGGCGCCGATCTCGGGGGCGTGGATGGCCACGAGCAGACAGTCGGGATAGCAGTGCACCGGGGGATCTGGTTGCGCTCGCGGGCGCCCTGGATCGCGGCCGGTGGAGGCCGAACTCCTCGGTCATGATCTGCTCGGCTTCGGCGTTCAAGGTCGGAATGTTCAGCCACAGGAAGCCGTCGGTCCGCCGCCGGAGTTGGGGCAGCCGGTCCAGCTCGTACGGATGTTGCCCCGAGTCGTCGATCCCGCGGAGTTCCATCGACCCACCGACCGTTCTGCGGCCGACCGACCGCGCTGGGCTCCCGCTTAGCACACCCGTGGCGTCCAGATGCCGTGGCAGAGTCAGGACATGAGCACACCGATGGAAGCGCTGCTGCACCGTCACGTCGACGAGGGCACGGTCCCGGGGGTGGTCGGTCTGCTCGCACGCGGTAGCTCCGGTGAGATCGAGGTGGTCGCGGCCGGGGTGGCCGAAGTGAGCGGTGAGCTGATGCCGGCCGACGCGATCATGCGGATCCAGTCGATGACCAAGCCGATCACCACGGTGGCGGCGCTTCGGCTGGTCGAAGCCGGACGGATCGGCCTGGACGACAGTGTCGAGCCGTGGCTGCCCGAGTTGGCCGACCGGCGGGTGCTGAGCAGCCCGGGCGCCGCGCTGAACGACACCGCGCCGGCGGCCCGCCCGATCACGCTTCGGCACCTGCTCACCAACGGCTCCGGCTACGGGATGATCTTCGACGATTGCCCCCTGCAACAGGCGATGCGGGCGAACGGAACCGAGGTGGGCCAAGCGCCGATGAGTGTCAGTGCTGATGACTGGATCGCCGCGCTGAGTGAGATCCCGCTGGCCTTCCAGCCGGGCGAGGGTTGGCGCTATCACCACTCGTTCGCGCTGCTGGGCATCCTGATCTCCCGGTTGGTCAGCCGTCCGCTCGGGGACCACCTGGCCTCGGATCTCTTCGAACCGTTGGGCATGACCGATACCGCCTTCTGGGTTTCGGGCGACAAGCTCGACCGGCTGCCGGCTGCCGGCCGCCTACCGATACGGCGACGACGGGTTGGAGCAGGTCCAGCCGGCCGGCGGCGGCTTCTACGCCGGACCGCCGCCGTTCGACGTCAGTCACGCCGAACTGGTCTCGACCGCGCGGGACTACCACCGGTTCGTCTCGGTGCTCGCCTCCCGCTCGCCGCTCGATGATGCAGCGGAGAGCCGGCCGCTGATCAGCCCGGAGCATCTTCGGCTGATGACCAGCGATCGGGTGCCGGCGCCGTGCAAGACGTCCGAGAGCTTCTACCCCGGCTTCTGGGATTCCAGCGGCTGGGGTTTCGGCGTCGCGACGGAGGTCGTCGGCGAGCACCGGGGCCGATACGGATGGTCCGGCGGTCAGGGCACCGATTTCGCCGTCGACCCGGACGGCCGGATCGGCATCCTGCTCAGCCAGGTCGAACTCGGGCCCCAGTTGTGGCCGCTGATCGGAGCCTTCCAGCAGCTCTGAATCCGCTGAGTCGTCGCTATGCTCCAGCAGGCTTCGGGCCACGCACCCGCCGCTGTTTCCGATGCGACTGTGGTAGTCCAATCGGCGCAGAGCGTCGTCGCGTGCGCCGCCCTCGGGCCCGTTCATTGGCCGTCACCAGCGATTCAGTTCATTATCGCGGCTCATAAGACGACCGACTGATGGATCTAACGAGCGGAGGTAGTTGACGGCCTCGGTCATCCCATACCGGGAGGCGAGGACCTCAAGGACACCGTCGACGGAGCGCCTTGGCCGGCCGGCTGATCCGCTTCTCCGCGCGATGCCGTCGATCGCGCGATGGGCACGCCCGGGATCAGGGTCACGTTGTGAAGCGCGAAGTCCGCGGGGGACGCGGTCTCGATCGACCTCAGGTTGCTGGTGACGATGGCGTCAGCGCCACCGGCGATCGCACAGGCGACGACGTGGCGGTCGTTTGGATCCGGAAGCTCGACAGCGGCTCAGTGGCGTTGAGCCACCGTCCGGCGTGCACATCGTGCCCGTTCAACCACTTCCTCTGATTCCGGGTCGTCGTCAGAAGCCAGCTCGGCCAGCGCGGCGTACTGGGCTTCACGCCGCTCCCGCTTGTAGTCGAGCAGCGCTTCGAGCGGGATACGCCGGTGGGTCCCGACCATCTCATGCGGCAGCGCACCCTTCTGAATGAAATTGACCACCGTCGGGCGGCTGACCCCGAGCAGGTCGGCTGCCTCTTGGGTCGTCACGGTCCTGCCCGCCGGTACGACAGCTACGGCCAGGCCTCGGCGCATGGCGTCGACGACTTGTTCGAGTGCGAGGTAGACCTCGCGCGGTAGGGGAATTTGCTGACCGGGGGTGGCTCCTGACAAGAAGTACTGAAAGTCGTGCATGTCGCGTCCTGCGGCTTTTGCGGCGCGCAGCAAGTCGAAGACCTCAGCCAGCTGCTGCTTGTCCTCAGGAGAGTTGTAGGTCTCAGGCGTTGAGTAGTTGTCTCAGGCGAGTGCGTGGTCATGTGGCCCTTATCCGGTCTAACCGGAACGTTCTTCGGTTATTTCGGATAACGAGCCCGCGATGCCGAGCGATGCTCGACAACGACCTCCGGGTAAAGCACGGTTCCACATCCCGCCTCTCGTCGGCCGAGTCCGGCTTAAACGCGGAATCGCACGCGATGACGTTCGTGCCTGTTCCGCGCTAAACGTTCGCTCGCTCGGCCGCGATCGTCGTGTCGTCCCCGTGGCCGGTCTTGACCACCGTCTCGTCCGGCAGCGAGAAGAGCTTGTCCTTGATCGAAGCCACGATGACGTCGTGGTCGCTGAAGCTGCGTCCGGTGGCGCCCGGGCCACCCGAGAACAGCGTGTCGCCGGTGAACACCACGCCGAGATCGTCGGCGAGCAGGCAGACCGAGCCGGGGCTGTGGCCCGGGGTGTGCAGGATCTGCAGCGAGGTGTCGGCGACCGGGATCGACTGCCCGGCGCGCAACTCGCCGTCCGGTGCGACGTGGGGATGGGTGAGGTCCCAGACCACCCGGTCGTCACGATGCAGCAACACCGGCGCGCCGGTGGCCCGGGCCAGTTCGGGAGCGTGGCGGACGTGGTCGTCGTGGCCGTGGGTGCACACGATGGCGATCACCCGCCGCTCGCCGATCAGCTCGAGGATCGCCTCGATGTCGTGCGGAGCGTCGATCACCACGCATTCGTCGTCGTTTCCGACCAGCCAGACGTTGTTGTCGACGTCGAAGGTCTCGCCGTCCAGACTGAACGTGCCCGAGGTGACCGTGTGGTCGATCCGGGCCGACTCCCCGCTCCCGCTCCCGTCCCCGCTCACTGGCCGGCCCCGTCCAGCGGCTCGGTCGCCGCCCCGTCGGCCACCGGTTCGTCGCTCGCCGTGTCGTCGATGATCACCACCGAACGAAGTACGTCGCCGTTGTGCATCTTCTCGAACGCCGACTCGATCTGGTCGATCCCGATCTCTTCGCTGACGAAGGTGTCCAGCGGCAGCCGGCCCTGCAGGTACAGATCGATCAGCATCGGGAAGTCCCGACTGGGCAGGCAGTCGCCGTACCAGCTCGACTTCAGCGAGCCGCCCCGGCCGAACACGTCGATCAGCGGCAGCTCGACCTTCATCTCCGGCGTCGGAACGCCGACCAGGACGACGGTGCCGGCCAGATCCCGGCCGTAGAAGGCTTGGAGCCAGGTCTCGGGCCGACCGACCGCGTCGATCACCACGTCCGGACCGAAGCCGCCGGTCAGCTCCTGCATGCCGGCCACCGGATCCGCGTCGTGGGCGTTGATCGCGTCGGTGGCGCCGATCTCCATCGCGACGGCGAGCTTCCGCTCGTCGGTGTCGATGGCGATGATCTTGGACGCCCCGGCCAGTCTGGCCCCGGCCACCGCGGCCGAGCCGACCCCGCCGCAGCCGATCACCGCGACCGAGTCGCCGCGTCCGACGTTGCCGGTGTTGATCGCGGCCCCCAGGCCGGCCATCACCCCACAGCCCAGCAGTCCGGCCGCGGCCGGCCGGGCCCGCTCGTCGACCTTGGTGCACTGCCCGGCCGCCACCAGCGTCTTCTCCATGAAGGCGCCGATCCCCAGGGCGGCGGAGAGTTCGGTGCCGTCGGTCAGCGTCATCTTCTGGCTTGCGTTCGCCGTGTCGAAGCAGTACCAGGGGCGTCCCCGGGTGCAGGCCCGGCAGGCGCCGCAGACGGCGCGCCAGTTCAGTATCACGTAGTCGCCGGCGGCGAGATCGGTCACGTCGTCGCCGACCGATTCGACCACGCCGGCCGCCTCGTGCCCGAGCAGATAGGGGAAGTCGTCGCCGATACCGCCCTCGCGATAGTGCAGATCGGTGTGGCAGACCCCGCACGCCTGAATCTTCACCACCGCCTCGCCGGGCTCGGGATCGGGCACCACGACGGTCACCAGCTCGACCGGCGCGCCCTTAGTGCGGGCGATCACTCCCTGGACTTCCTGCGGCACGTTTCCTCCTGTGGTGGCGGCCATCCTCCGGCCGATCCTAGCGACGCCGTCCGGCCGGAACCTTTCGGTGGATCGGGTCAGCGAACGGCTGCGGAGTGAAGCGTCCACCGGAGAAGTGGGTGATCGCCTGGGCGAGCTGGTTCGGTTCGCAGCGCACCGTCCTCAGCGACAGGCGCAGACCCGCCCGACGGACGTACTTCCAGCCCCCCGCGCGAGAGTGAGCCGCTGATCCCCGGGCCGCCCGGGCCGGCGTTCGGATATGCAGCCGGACCTGCAGTAACTGAGAACGACGGATCCGGACGAAGCTCACCTTCGTCACCGCTTCCCAGCCGAACCCGATCCGGCCGCGCGGGGTGCAGAAGGTCGTCCCGCGGGCGTCGACGAGCAGCGGCCATTCCACGGCGCGGCTCGAGCCCCAGGCGTAGCAACAGGACCGACCAGGAAGCCGAACGGAAGCAGGATCAGGACGAACAGCCCGACGACGAACGAAGTCGAGACCAGCAGACCGGCGACGATGGCGCGGGTGACCAACACCGGCGTTACCGCCATGAGGACTACGCTGCGGCGGAACAGACGGTCGACGGCCGCCCGGTCGATCAGGCCGGCAGCGTGGGGGTGAACCGGCCCCGGGAGTGCTCGCTGATCGCCCGGGCGACCGCCGGCGCAGGTTCGGTCAGGATCCGGAACGACAGCCGCAGGCCGGTCCGTTGGATCGTCCGCCAGGCGCCCTTCGCCAGGGTCGATCCGAATGGCGGGCGAGTCCGGCCCGACCCCGGCCGCGAGCGCCACCGTGAGCTGCGGCCGACCGAGCACCCGGGTCAGGGTGGTCGTCCGGACGGCGGCCCAGGGCACGGCTGACCTCGCCGCGCGGGGTCTGGAACTCCATCCCGGCCGCGCTGACCACCAGCGGCTGTTGTCAGTCGCCGGGTGCTGCGCCAGATCCACAGATAGACGGCCAGGTTGGGCAGGCAGATGAACGCGAACACCAGCGGCGCCCCGGCCGCCGGCCCGACCGGCGCCGCGTCCTGAGCAACAGCACGAACCCGACCACGCCGATCGCCGCGAGCAACGCCCACAGGCCGACCACCAGCGCGTACTGCCGGTCGACGGCCGGTCGGTCGAGGTGCTACGACGAACGGCGGCGCAGTCCCGGTCTGATTCTGGCGCCGGCTGGTTCAGGCCCCGATGATCCCAGCCGAGCCGGAGCGTGCCCGCAATCCGGGCCGAATCCGTTATGAATCCGAACCGCAAGGTGGAATATGAACCGATTCAGGATAGATTTGGATAACTAGTTGACCTCAACAGGGCTTGAACACAGATACTGAACGGGCTGGCTCGCCGAGGTTCGACCCCTTGGTCGCTGATGTCTGGTTACACTGGGTTCGGTGGCCCAGGCGACAGTGTCAGACCTCACTGGGATGGTCGAGATCTGTCCACAGCGGTGCTGGTCACCAGCACTCCAGCTCACGATCTTCGAGGATGCGCGTCCATGTCTGCCGATGTCTCGGCCGCCCCGACCGACACCGCCGATACCTCGAGGGAGGACATGGACGCGGCTAGGCTCGGACCGGCCGAGTTCGATCCCGATCGATCGGCCCGGCCCGGCGTGCTGCTCGATCAGCGGCGGCCCGCGATCGCCCCGCCGTCGCGAAGCCGGACGGCACGGCTCCGCTTCGGCGCCGGCGCCTCGCTGTGGCGGTTCCGGACCTATCTCGTACCCGTACAAGGGTCGCTTCATCGGCAGCTTCGTGTTCGCCGGCATCGGGGTCGGCGCAGCCATCGTCGTGCCTCTGGTCACCCGCGCGGTGATCGACGGGCCGATCGCCCACTCCGATCGCCACGGCATCTACGCGCTCGGTCTGCTGGCCATCGCCCTCGGCGTGGTCGAGGCCGCTGCTGATGTTCGGCCGACGCTGGATCGTCTCCAAGGCGACGCTCGGCACCGAGTACGACATCCGCTTCGACCTCTACGCCAAGCTGCAGCGGCTGCCGATGCCGTTCCACGGGCGCTGGCAGTCCGGGCAGCTGCTGTCTCGGATCATGAACGATCTCTCGACCGTCCGGCGGTTCCTGGGCTTCGGGATGCTGTTCATCCTGGTCAACATCGCCCAGATCATCGTCGTGGTCGCGATCCTGATCCATCTGTACTGGCCGCTCGGGCTGATCGTGCTGGCCTCGATCGTGCCGATCGTCTGGGTCTGCCTGAAGACCCAGCGTGAATACACCCGGCTCTCCCGCCAGGTGCAGGACCAGACCGGCGACGTGGCGTCCTCGGTCGAGGAGGGCGCTCTCGGGCTGCGGGTGATCAAGTCCTTCGGCCGCGCCGGCTACGTCTTCCGCACCTTCGACACAAGAGCAGCCGGCTCTACGACACGGCGATGCGCCGGGTCCGGCTGCAGTCGTTGTTCTGGACCTTCCTCGAGGTGATCCCCAACATCACGCTGATCGTGGTGCTGGCCCTGGGTGCGCTCGCCGCCGGGCACCACCAGATCACCCTGGGCACGCTGGTCGGGTTCACCACCTTGATGGTCTCGCTGGTCTGGCCGGTCGCCTCGCTCGGCTTCCTGCTGTCGATGGCCCAGGAAGCGATGACGGCCGCCGACCGGATCGCTGAGATCTTCGACTCCGAGAACACCATCACCGACGGCAGCCGCGTGCTCGACGAGGTCAAGGGGTTGCTCCGGCTGGAGCAGGTCGCCTTCCGGTTCCCCGACTCCGACGTCGACGTGCTGCATGACCTCGATCTCGAGGTCCGGCCGGGCGAGACGATCGCCCTGGTCGGCGCCACCGGCTCGGGCAAGACCGTGCTGACCGGGTTGGTCCCGCGGCTGTTCGACGTCACCGGCGGGCGGATCACCATCGACGGCGTCGATCTGCGCGAGCTGTCGTTGGGCCAGGTCCGAGCGGTGGTGGCGACCGCGTTCGAAGACCCGACGCTGTTCTCGATGTCGGCCCGGGAGAACCTGACGCTCGGCCGCCCGATGCGACGCCAGTGAGCAGATCGAGGAGGCGATCGACGTCGCCCAGGCGCACTTCGTCTACGATCTGCCCTGGGGCCTGGACACCCGGATCGGTGAGCAGGGGATGAGCCTGTCCGGCGGGCAGCGGCAGCGACTGGCGCTGGCCCGGGCGGTGCTGACCCAGCCGTCGGTGCTGGTGCTGGACGACACCCTGTCGGCCCTCGACATCCACACCGAGGCCCTGGTCGAGGCCGCGCTGAAGCGGGTGCTCAGCGGGGTGACCGGCATCGTCGTCGCCCACCGCGCCTCGACCGTGCTGCTGGCCGACCGGGTGGCGTTGCTGTCCGGCGGCACCATCACCCACGTCGGCACCACACCGATCTGATGGCCGACGTGCCGGAGTACCGCGAGCTGCTGTCGGCTGAATACGACGACGAGTTCGAGGCCGACGCAGCTCGACCGGGAGCAGCCAGGAATTCACCGAGGCCGAACTGGAGCGCCGCGGCTGCGATCAGGACGAGGCAGACAACGAGGAGTACCAGCGGGCCCAGGCCGGAAGGATGGCGATGAGCACGCAGCGACCGATCCGACGCCGGGGTCGAGCAGCCGAAGGGGCAAGAACGACCGGCGCCGGCCTGGACGTCTTCGCCGACTGGCGTGGGGTCGGGGCCGAGGGCGAGACCGACATCGGCGACCAGGGGACGGATTCCTCCGGCGTCGCAGCATGCGGCTGCTCGGCGACGCTGCTGCTGCCGTTCCGCAAGCTGATGATCTTCTCGTGGTCGCCGTGCTGCTCGAGAACGGCGCCCGGCTGAGCATCCCGTGGCTGGTCAGCCGCGGCATCGATCACGGGGTCACCCCGATCCTGGCCGGCGGCAGCGCGAAGCCGCTGTTCGAGATCGTCGACGCTGATGCTGCTGATGGTCGGCGTCCAGGCGATCAGCCGGATCGTCTTCCTGCGGCTGTCCGGGGCGGTCGGCCAGCGGGTGCTGCTCGAGCTGCGGCGGCGGGTGTTCAGCCACTTCCAGAAGCTGGACGTCGCCTTCCACGATCGCTACACCTCCGGCCGGGTGGTCTCGCGACTGACCAGCGACATCGACGCCATCTCCGAGCTGCTGGCCAGCGGCTTCGACAGCCTGATCAACGCGTTGCTCACGATGGTCGGCGTCGGCGGTCCTGATGCTGTTCCTGGACGTCAAGCTCGGTCTGGTCTGCCTGCTGTCCTTCCCGTTCCTGTTCCTGCTGGCCCGCTGGTTCAGCAAGAACTCGTCCCAGACCTACCGCAAGGTGCGCGAGAACTCGGCGCTGGTGATCGTGCAGTTCGTCGAGACGATGACCGGCATCCGGGCCGTCCAGGCCTACCGCCGCGAGCCGCGCAACCAGGAGATCTTCTCCGACGTCGCCGGCCGCTATCGCGACGTCAACACCCGCTCGTTCCGGCTGGTGGCGATCTTCATGCCGGGGATCAAGCTGATCGGCAACCTGACCATCGGCGTCGCTCTGCTCTACGGCGGCTTCCGGGCGCTGGAGGGCGACCTCACCATCGGCGTGTTGGCCGCGTTCCTGCTCTACCTGCGGATGTTCTTCGAGCCGATGCAGAACATCAGCCAGTTCTACAACACGTTCCTCTCCGCCTCCTCGGCGCTGGAGAAGCTCTCCGGGGTGCTGGAGCAGCAGGCCTCGGTGCCCGAGCCGAGCAGCCGAGCCGGATCGAGCGGGCCCGGGGCGAGGTCGCTTCGAGCACGTCGGCTTCAGCTACGTCGAGGACCGGCCGGTGCTGCCCGATCTGGATCTCCGGATCCCCGCAGGGCCAGACGGTGGCCCTGGTCGGCACCACCGGTGCCGGCAAGACCACGATCGCCAAGCTGATGTCACGGTTCTACGATCCGACCCAGGGCCGGGTGCTGATCGACGGCGTCAATCTGCGTGACCTTCCGATGCGGATCTGCGTCGCAACGTCGTGATGGTGACCCAGGAGAACTTCATGTTCGACGGCACCATCAGGGACAACATCGCTTTCGGCAAGCCCGAAGCGAGCCAGGACGAGATCGAGCGGGCTGCCGCCGCGGTCGGCGCGGACGGCTTCATCGCCGCATTGCCGGAGGGCTATCGACACCGACGTCGGCAAGCGCGGCGACCGGCTCTCGGCCGGCCAGCGGCAGCTGATCGCCTTCGCCCGGGCCTTCCTGGCCGATCCGGCGGTGTTGATCCTGGACGAGGCCACCTCGAGCCTGGACATCCCCAGCGAGCGGCTGGTCCAGCGGGCGCTGCAGACGATCCTGGCCACCCGGACCGCGGTGATCATCGCGCACCGGTTGAGCACGGTGGAGATCGCCGACCGGGTGCTGGTGCTCGAACACGGCCAGATCGTCGAGGACGGCAGCCCGGCCGAGCTGATGGACAGCGAGGGGGTCGCTACGCGGCGCTGCACGAGGCCTGGGTGGAGTCCCTGGCCTAGTCACCGAGGCCCCCCGCCCGCAGGCCTGACGGCACGGCGGACGGGGCCAGCATTACAGTGCCTGGCAACGATCGGATGCGTTCAGCGTTCGTCCCCGAGGTGAGGACTCTCCTGTGACCCTGCGTAGTTTCGTCCGTAATCTGCCGGGCCGGGCCGCGACCGGCTTGTTCATCGTCCACTCCGGCTGGCAGAAGTGGAACGGTGACCAGCAGACCGCGGCCGGCATCCACGGTATGGCCAGCGGCGCCTTCCCGGCGTTCAAGGACATGAAGCCGACGACCTTCCTGCGGCTGCTGTCGGTCGGCGAGATGGCCACCGGCGTTGCGCTGCTGGCTCCGTTCGTGCCGCGGTTGGTCGCTGGCGGCATGCTGTCCGGCTTCTCCGGCGCCCTGTTGACCTTGTACTGGCGGACGCCCGGGATGCGTCAGCCCGGCAGCATCTTGCCGACCCAGCAAGGACTCCCGGTCAGCAAGGACGTCTGGATGTTCGGCATCGGCAGCGGCCTCGTCCTGGACGCCGTCCTACCCGACAAGAAGTAGCCGACCCCGGCGACGCGTGCCGGCGAGCGGAGGTGTCGCGTTAACCGCTGGCGACCACCACCACGGTCGTTAGTCGGCAGCCTCTGACGCCGACCGCTGCGCGACCACGATCCAGGTGACGACCAGGACCATGCCGATCACTGGCGCCGGACCGGGCAGCTGGCCGACCAGCACGATCGACGACACCACCGAGAACAGCACCTCGGCCAGGCCGACGAACGAGGCCGCAGCCCAGCCGGCGGACGGCGACGATTCCCGGCAGGTAGGCGAGCACGGTTGGGACCACGACCAACAGCGACAGCGGAACCAGCCAAGACGTCGACCAGCCGGCCAGCCGGGTCGGGCCGGCGACCGCGTGCAGCGGCAGCAGCCCGGCCAGCCCGGCAGCCCGGCAGCCCGGCAGCCCGGCAGCCCGGCAGCCAGGATCAGCAAGGCGCCGATCCCGGTGCCGCTGGCTGCGCCGACCAGCGGTGGCGGGGTCACGCTCCGGGTTGCGGTCTCAGCGAGGTCGGCGGTCTCCGTGTCTTCGTCGGCGTGAGCGGAATCGTCGGAGAGCAGGTCGTAGCCGCACAGGCACGCCGCCGTTCCGAGCCCCGGCGAGCCCGCGGAGATCGATCGCCCCGGCGTGCATCACGTCCAGCACCAGGGACATCCCGATCACCGCCAAAGCGGCAGCCAGCAGGGTCGACCGCGCCGGCCGCTGCCGGGCCCGCAGGGCGTAGATGCCGATCAGCCAGATCGGCGCCGAGAACTCGAGCAGGATGGCCGTCCCGATCGGCAGATGCGTAAGCGGTAGTTCCGTCGGCGCTCAAGCGCCGACGCTCACCCAGCGTCGCTCGATCACCGACTGCGACAGGGCTTCCACGATCTGCGCGGCGACGACGGCGTCGTCGATCGTCGCCCCGACCGGCACTCCGGTGGCGATCGAACTCAGCAGCCGCGCGCATTCGATGACTTTGAGGTCGTCGAAGCTCATCGCGATCCCGGCGCCGGGCTGGAAGGTCTGGTACTCCCCGTCTCCGGGCCGGGCGAACCGCGTCTGGTAGGAAGCGTCGACCAGCTCCTGGTCGAGGCAGACCTGCAGCTCGCCCATCCGGCGGAAGTCCCAGCTGAGCGCCCCGCGGTCACCGTGGACCTCGATGCCGTAACGGTTCTGCTCCGCCACGGCCACCCTGCTGGACTCCAGCTTTCCTCGTGCCCCGCCGGCGAAGCGGAGCAGGGCGGCCACCTGGTCCTCGTTCTCCACCACCCCCATCGGCCCGGTACCGACGGAGCCGTGACCGGTGGCCGTACCGGTCAGCTGCGGCCGCTGAGGGATGAAGATGGCGCTGTCGGCCACCACCTCGGCGATCTCGTCGACCACATAGCGTGCGAGGTCGACCGCGTGGCTGACCAGATCCCCCAGCACGCCGGAACCGGCCCACTCGTTCTGGTAGCGCCAGGTCAGGGCACCTCCGGGGTGTGCGGCGTAGTCGGACAAGAAGGCGACGTCGACCGTTTCGACGGTGCCGAGCCGACCGTCGCGGACCAGCCGGCGGGCGAGTTCCAGGGCTGGTGCGTTGCGGTAGTTGAACCCGGCAGCGCTGAACACCCCGGCCGCGGCCACCGCATCGGCGATCTCGCGGGTTTCCCCGCTGTCACGGCCGGCCGGCTTTTCGATCCACAGGTGCTTTCCCGCCTCGGCAACCCCGACGCCGACGTCGCGGTGGACGAAGTTCGGTCCGGTGACGCTCACCAGGTCGATGTCGTCGCGGGCCACCAACTCACGCCAGTCGGTGTGGACGTCCGCAAAGCCGTAGGCCTGTACCGCGGCCGCCAGCCGGGAGTCGGTCGCGTTGTCGGCGACGGCCACGAGCTGTACCGGCGGTGTCCCGGGGAAGTACTGAGCAACCCGGCTGTAGGCCCGCGCGTGCACCTGGCCCATCCAGCCGAAGCCGACGACGCCTATGCGTACGGGCCGGTGTGGGGTGTTATCGCTCACCGCGCCTCCATCTCCGATTTTTCGATGGTCACAGTGGGGGTCAGCTCGGCAGCCGCAGCTCGTCCAGCCGGACCGGGCGGTGCTCGCGCCAGGATCGGGTAGCGGCCTCAGCCACCCAACTGGCCTCCAGCCCATCAGTCACGGTGCACGGCGTCGGCCGCTCCCCGGCCGCCACCTCGACGAAGGCAGTCATCTCGCGGGCGAATGCCTCGGCCAGCCGGTCCATGAAGAACGTGTGCGCGGGCCCGGCCGGGAAGTCGGTGTCCGGATCCGCCGACCGCATCGGCAGGCCGGCGTCCAGACCCGCCGCGATCGAGCCGCCGGACCCGTGTAGCTCCAGCCGGACGTCGTAACCCTCGGCGTTGTAGCGGGTGTTGGAGACCACACCAATGGTCCCGTCGTCGAAGGTGAGCAGGGTCGAGGCGGTGTCGACGTCGGCGACGTCGGCGAACCAGGACGCGCCTTTGTTGGCGCCGATCGCGTACACCTCGACAACGTCGCGGCCGGTGGCCCAACGCACCGCGTCGAAGTCGTGGATCGCGCAGTCGTGGAAGATCCCGCCGGAACGGGCGATGTAGGCCTGCGGCGGCGGTGCTGGGTCCATCGTGGTGGAGCGCACCGTGGTCAGCCAACCCAGGTCGCCGGCGTCGAGCGCCGCCTTGGCGGCGACGAAGGCCGGGTCGAATCGTCGCGGGAACCCGATCTGCACAGGCACACCGGAGCGTTCGACAAAGGCGGCGAGGTCTCCGGCGGCGTTCGGATCGCCGGCGACCGGTTTCTCACAAAAGGTAGGGACGCCGGCCGCCACGCTGGCCCGGAGCAGCTCGAGGTGCGAGTCGGTGGATGAGGCGATGACGACCCCGTCGACGCCGGAGGCGATCAGGGCATCGGGGCTGTCGGCGACCTTCGCGGCGAGTCCCGATGCTGCGGTCTCCGCCACGCCCGGGACAGCGTCGGCGAGCACCAGCTCGTCGACTCGGTCCAATCCGTCGAGGGCGGCGGCATGGAACGCGCCGATCCGGCCGAGGCCAATGATGCCGATCCGCATGGCAACTCCTGGGACGAGTGTCTTTATGTCTGGACAAACCGCATCTTCTCAACCACGCGCGTCGGGCATGTTCTGATCTCAGTGGCTGACCGAACTCGCAGCCGACCGCTGCAATCGATCAGGTCGGCTCAGATCTCATCCGTCCGGTGCCGGGTGGTGTAGTCGTCCATCGCCTGGTTCAGCCGACCGGCTGACCATCCCTGCCTCAGCGCCTGCGTCAGCAGTGCGGTTTGCGCCAGCGGGGTCAGCCCACCGACGTTCGCGTCCAGGTCGAGGTTGCTGGGGAACGGATAGCCCTCAGCGGCACAGGCGATCACGTTACTCAACGTCGCGGCCGCGGCGCCGGCGCCCTGCCGGGCCTGCAGTACCGGGTAGACCGCCTTGGCGACCTTGACCCGGTCCACCGTCTCCATCGCCCGGCCGAAGGCCGATGACACCTGCAGCAGGTTCGCCATCCGCTGGATGTCGGTCGAGACGTTCTCTCCGGCGCCGTGGAACAGAGCCGGATTGAAGAAGGCAGCGTCCCCCTTTTCTAACGGAAGCTGGACGTGGCGCGCCGCGAAGAACTGCCGGAACTCCGGCTGGCGCCAAGCCAGGTAGCCGGGCGCGTACTGGTGGGAGAACGGCAGATACATCGTCGGGCCACTCTCGACCGGCATGTCGGAGTGGGCCACCGCGCCCTGCAGGGTCAGCACGGGGGACAGCCGGTGCACGTGCGCCGGATAGCTGGCTGCGACGTCGTTGGACAGGAAGCCGAGGTGGTAGTCGCGGTGCGGGTCTTGGGCCTTCCCGCCGGGCCGGACCACGTTCACCTGCGAGGTGACCTGATAGCCCGGGCCGAGCCAGGCGTTGCTGACCAGGGCGAGGATCTCGTTGCCGTAGTAGTCGACGAACGTCTCCGGATCGGTGACGGCCAGCTTCTCCAGCGCATTCCAGACGCGGCTGTTGGCCCCGGTGGCGGCGAAGTGATCGTTCTTGGGCCCGGCCGCCTCCTCGCGGGTGATGATCCGGTCGAACGCCTCGGTGGCGTGGTCGACCACCGCGCTGTCGGCGAACGCACGCTTGAACGCGATGACTCCCGGGCCGGCGGTGAGGGCTCGGACGAGTTCGGCCTCCACGGCCGAGCGCCCTTCGACGGCCGCGATCACCGACCGCAGCACATCGGCGTCGTAGACGAGCACGTTCTGCTG
The DNA here is from genome assembly GCA_963711185.1 of uncultured Actinomycetota bacterium. Classification (GTDB taxonomy): domain Bacteria; phylum Actinomycetota; class Actinomycetes; order Propionibacteriales; family Propionibacteriaceae; genus Microlunatus. The sequence continues at coordinate 483,988 of CAVQDD010000019.1, forward strand.
CACGTCCAGTGCATGGGGATAGTCGGTCAGTTCCACGCTCCGGTCGACCAGGGTCGCGAGGTCTGCGACCCGGCAGTCGGCTTCGGTGTAGTGGGCGGGCGTGGACGCCGATGCGGCGGACGACGAGGCGACCGAAGTCGACATGGGCTCCTCCTGTGGGCAGTTTCGGCGGCTCGGGCGGCCGCATCCGATACGTCCAACGCTAGGGCAGGATGGAGGTCGAGGTACCTCCGAAAAACGTCAAAAAGACCTCAACAACGGGCCAGGCAACGGGACCAGGGAGGGTGACCGTGCATCGACACCGCATCCGCGAGATCGCCGAGCAAGCCGGCCTCAGCGAGGCGACCGTCGACCGAGCGCTCAACGGCCGAGCCGGGGTCCGGGCCAGCACGGTGGCCCAGGTCCAGCGAGCGGTCACCGAGCTGGACCAGCAACGTGACCAGGTGCAGCTGGGCGGACGGAGCTTTCTGGTCGATCTGGTGATGCAGGCACCGCACCGGTTCAGCTCGACGGTGCAGAAGGCACTGGAGCGTACTCTGCCCGAACTGCGGCCGGCCGTCGTCCGTAGCCGCTTCCACCTGCGCGAAGAAGGTTCGCCGGCCGCCCTGGTTCAGATCTTGGACTCCATCGGACGACGTGGTTCTGCGGGGGTGATCCTGAAAGCCCCGGAGGATCCCGACGTCAACGCGGCCGTCGACCGGCTCTACCTCCGCGGCATCCCGGTTGTCGCTTTGGTCACCGACCTGCCTCTGAGCCGCCGCGTGGCCTACGTCGGAATGGACAACCTGGCGGCAGGGGCCACGGCAGCTTATCTGGTTCACGAGCTGTCCCGCGGGGCCGGGCAGGCCGTGCTGATTACGCTCAGCCGCAGCACGTTTCGTGGCGAGGACGAGCGCGAGACCGGCTTCCGGGCAACGCTGAGCCGGCTGGACCCGAGTCGTCGAGTGGTCGACGTCACCGAGACCGACGGTTTGGACGCGTCGATGCTCGCGGCCGTCGCGAAGGTGCTTGCGGTGGACGCCGGGATCGGCGCGGTCTACTCGATCGGTGGTGGCAACACTGCGACTCTCGAGGCGTTCCACCGGGTCGGTCGCCGTGCGGCACCCTTCATCGCTCATGATCTCGACGCCGACAACACGATGCTGCTGCGCCAGCACCGGATCAACGCCGTGCTGCACCACGACCTTCCGGCTGACCTGAGGACGTCGTGCCGAATCATCCTTCGCGCCCAAGGGGCGTTGCCGGGGCCACCACTGTCGATCGCCTCGCAAATTCAGGTGGTGACGCCGTACAACCTCCCGATCAACTAGGACGCGGTTCAGCGGCACCGTCACCGGAGGCAATCAGCCGGTGGTGAACTCCTCAGCCGGAGATGTCGCCGTAACTGACCCAGGTCGCCCGTCGGCGCTCGACAGCTGCCCAGGCCGGCTCGACGTCGTCGAAGCTGAGGAAGGGACGGTCCGCCGCCCCCAGACCGGCTTCGTCGGCGAGCTCACCGATTCGCGCGATCTGCGCTTCGATGATCCGCTCGCCGTACTCGGCGGTGGCCAAGTCGGCATCCGGGTTTTGCGCAAACCGGCCGAGGGGATCGGTGTCCACCCGGCCGAGCCGCGTCATGTCGACGAGGTCGGGCCGGATGTAGAGGAGTTGGCTGAGCTCGTAGCGGCCGGCGTGGTCGCCACGAAAGGTGTCCCGGACGAGTTCGGGGTCACTGCGGATGACGACGGGAACGTCGACCAGCTTCATAAACTCCTCCGCGACCAGCCGCAGGTCGGCCTGGGCTCCGTTCTGGCCGGACACGACCACGATCCCCCGGAAGCCGGCGTTGGCACAGACCCGGAGCTGGAAGAGGAGCGAGCGCATCACCACGTCCGGCGGCATCCCGCCGAGCCGGGGATTGACCTCCCCTACGACCTCCTCGAGCCAGGTGCCGTGAAAGCCGGTCTCGTGAATGTGATACGTCTGCGGCGGCGCGACGATGCCGCCGAACCGCCTCGCGGCCTCGTCGCAGAGATACTCGGCTTTGATCTGGTCAAGTCCGAATGCGGCGGCGTGACCGTGCGGCTCCACCATGCCCATCGGCAGATAGGCCAGCGCCCGCTCGGCGATCCGGCGGAGGAACTCCTCGGGTTTGAGCTCGGCCCATCGCACCGGCTCATCGTCAGGAGTCCCGTGGGCGGTGTCGGGTGGCGTGGTCATCGTGCACCGGCGCCGATCGCGGCGACTTCGTCGGCCGCGGCGACCGACCAGGCGTCGCGGTTGCTGAGGTTGACCTCGAAACGGTGTGAGGTCCGTAGCGCCCAGAACAACTCTTCACTGAGCGGATCCTCCTCGACGGCGGCGATGTTCATCCGGGCGTAGTCCTCGACGTGCATCGACGTGATAGCGGTCGTCACGCCGGGGTGATGGATGGCGAACTTGACGGCGAGCGCCGCCAAACTCGATGCGTGCCGGGGGACGTAGGGCCGCAGCGCGTCGACCTTGGCCAGATAGGCGCGTCTCGGGACGGTCCAGTCGAAATAGCCGTGCCGGAAGTCACCCGGCGGAAACGTCGCGGCATCGGTGAGCGTCCCGGTGAGGCCACCTTCGTCCAGGATGCAACGGGCGATGACGGCGACTTCGTTGGCCTGGCAAATGGGGATCAGCGTGTCCAGCGGTTCATTGCCGAAGATGTTGAGGATGGTCTGTACGGAGTCGATCAGACCGCTCTCCACCAAGGAGATGGCGCTGTCGTGGCGGTGGTCGGGGATGGAGATGCCGATGGCTCGGGCCTTGCCCGCTTGCTTCAATGCCTGCAGTTCCTCCATCCAGTAGCCCTGGTGACCCCAGGTCGGCCAATAGAGGTGCAGCTGGAGCAGGTCGACCTGGTCGAGCCCGAGCTCGCGCAACGAGGTCTCGCAGCTCTGCGTCACCCAGCCCTTCGGAAAGACTTCCGCCGCGGCGGCGGGTGCGCCGAACTGGTGCTGCGGTCCGCGGGGCTGGATCTTGGTGGCGACGAAGGGTCGCGGTCCCGGCCAGGTGCGAAGGGCCGCGCCGACAACCTCTTCGCTGCGGCCGTAGGCGCGGGCCGTGTCGACGACGTTGACACCGAGCTCCAGAGCGGTGTGCAGGGACCGGATTCCGTCGGCGTCATCGAACGGACCGAACCAGCCGGCGAAGCCCATGGCGCCGAACCCGAGGACGCTCAAGGCGTCCCCGGTCGCCGGGAAGATTCGTTGCTCCACAATTTGTCCCTTCTGTGTTCGCGGCTCAGAGGTCGAGGACGAGCCGGGACGTGCAGGATCGGGACACGCAGATCATCATGCAGTCCCCCTTCTCGCGTTCGGTCTCGCTGAGGACCGAATCGAGATGGTCGGGTTCGCCGTCGAGCACCTGGACCTCGCAGGTGCCGCAGGTGCCCTCGGCGCAGGAGGATAAGACACCGATTCCCGCCTCCTCGACGACCGAGAGGATCGAACGCTCCGGCGGCACCGTGAGGGTGAGCTGACTCCGCTCCAGGACGACGTCGAACGCTTCGGTCCGCACGGGTTCGGGCTGCGGCTTGGGTGCGAACCGCTCGAGGTGGAGCGCACCGACCGGCCAACCGGCGGACTGGGTCTCGACCGCAGCGAGTAGCGGCTCGGGGCCGCAGCAGTAGATGGCGGTGTTCGGTTCAGGCGTGCTGAGCAAGGAGGCGAGCGGCAGGAAACCCTGCTCGTCCTGCGGCCACACCGTCACCCGGGCGCCGTGCTGTTCGAGCTCGTCCAGGAAAGCCATCGACGCCCGCTGCCGTCCGCCGTACACGAGGCGCCAGTCCGCTCCCGCGTCCTCCGCGGCCCGGATCATCGGCAGCATAGGAGTGATCCCGATACCGCCGGCAATGAAGAGGTAGCGCGGTGAGTCGACGAGCGGGAAGTTGTTGCGCGGACCCCGCACCCGGACGATGTCGCCCTCCGCGAGCCGATCGTGGACGAACAGGGATCCGCCCCGGCCCGTCGGGTCGCGCAGGATGCCGAGCCGGTAGGCGTTTCGGTCGGCGGGGTCGCCCGACAGGGAGTATTGCCGCGTCGGGGCCCCGTCCAGCACGAGGTCGACGTGAGCGCCCGGTTCCCAGACGGGAAGGGGTCGCCCGTCGACGTCGGCGAGGACGAGCGCAGCGACACCCTCGGCCGCCTCGGTCTTCGCTGCCACCCGGGCCTCGGTGATGACCTCGGTCGCGATAACCGAGACGCTGGTCGCGCGGAGCTGCACCTTCTCGTGCTGCTTCTGAGGATCGTTGCCCGGCTCGGTGGGCGACCGCTCGGCTGTGGTGAAGGTGACCGGGAGCTTCTTCCAGACATACATGTTCGGTGAACTCGGATAGAACGTCGGCGAGCCGGCGAGTTCGTAGTCGCCCAGCACCGGCAGGGCCTCCTCCAAAGCGATCCGGGCTTCCAGCCGGGCCAGTGGCGCACCCAGGCAGCCGTGAACGCCTTCGCCGAACCCGAGGTGTCGGGAGCGTCCGCGGGTGATGTCGAACCGGTCCGGGTCGGGGAACTGGCGTTCGTCACGGTTTGCGGCACCTGGAATCAGCACCACCCGTCCGCCTTGAGGAATCGTCACTCCGTGCACGGTGACCTCCCGTGAGGTGTTCCGTGCGGTGAGTTGCAGTGGCGTGATGAGGCGCAGCGCCTCCTCGACGGCGTCCGGGATCAGGGTGGGGTCGCGCTGCAGCAGTTCCCGTTGGTCTGGATTCTCGGCGAGCAGTTTGAACAGGTTGCCGGTCAGGCCCGCGGTGGACTCCACCCCGCCCAGGAACAGCACCATCATCAGACCGCTGACCTCGGAGGTCGGCGTCACCTTCTCGGCCACGAAGGGGACGCCGTCGATGTCACTGCGGACGAAGTGGGTGACCAGATCGTTCTGGGCCTGCTGGCGACGCTCTTCCAGCAGGTCGATGAAGTACTGCTGCACCCCGGCCGTGGCCGCCCGGGCGACCGGGGTGAGGTGCGGCGTGCCCGGCACCCGGTCCTTCAGCTCGTGCGTCCAGCGCTCCAGCTGCTCGCGACGTGCGATCTGCTCCGGATCCTGGTCGGCCCGGCCGGGCAGGCCCATCACGTGGAAGAACACGTCGAAGGGCATCGGCCAGGCCAGCTCATCGGCCAGGTCGACGGCTCCGCGGTCGCGCCAGGCGTCGACCAGGCCACGGACCACGGCACGGATCCCGTCCTCGAGGTCGGCGATCCGACGGGGGAGGAAGAACGGCTGGACGATTCGGCGGATGTCGTCGTGGCGCGGATTGTCCATGTTCGGCAGCGAGCCCGGCGGCGCCTGTTCCAAGGCGCTGTCGTCGATGTCCATGCCCTCGAAGCTGAGGAACGTGTCGGGATCGGTGATGGCGGCCCTGACGTCCTCGAAGCGTGATAGGACCCACCAGCCCCGCTCCTCGTTCCAGAAGACCGGAGCCTCGTCGCGGAGCGAGCGATAGACCTCGAACGGCTCTGAGGTGTAGAAGTCCGGGGCGAACGGGTTGTAGTGCAGCTTGGTACTGCTGAAGGTCATCGGATCTCCTCACGTCGCAACTCGACGGTTTTGTCTACTCGCCGGACGCTATCGCGACATCGGCGGCTCCCTCGCTCGGAACGAAGCGTGGTCATTGCTCGACGACCTGTTGAACGGAGGCGAACCGGTCGCGGTCGTAGGTGATGTTGTGATAGCCGTGTGGGGTCGGCCGGCCGTCCTCGTCGAGGCTGACGAAGACGATCGTGTCGATGGTCAGAATCGAGGACCGGCTGACCATGTTGCGCACTTGCGCCGCCATGGTGACCGAGGTCCGACCGAAGGCGGTGGCGCGTAGGCCCATTTCGACCAAATCGCCCTGCCGGGCGGAGCTGACGAAGTTGATCTCGGACAGGAGCTTCGTGACCACCCGCGGATTGCCGAGCTGAAGGATGGCGTAAATCGTCGCTTCCTCGTCGATCCACTTCAGCAGACTTCCGCCGAACAGCGTCCCGTTCGCGTTGAGGTCCTCGGGCCGGATCCATTTACGGGTGTAGAAGTTGATCGAGCCGGCGTGCGCCGCCTCGAGTTCTTCCACAACCGGAGGCGTGGAAGAAGAAGGTGCCGCCTGGGCCGGCTCCCTGGTCGGCGTCACGCGTTCCGCCGTGGCAGTGCGACCGTCGTGCGGGAGGCCGACAGGCAACGGCTGGAATCAGACCGCACGCTTGCCGAAGGGTGTCTTGGCGGCCGGGTCTGGGAGCGGAAGGGTGAACGGCCGTCCTCCTGCGTCGCAAGGCAAGCAGCGAGCGGCGCGGCTGTGAAGTGAGCCATCGCAAAGGTCCCTTCGCACGTACCGTGAGCTCAGACACGGAACGACATGTTCCGCTAGGTGGAACGTCGTTCTCGTAGATGGGACGCTATGTGTTCGGTGTCCTTTTGGTCAAGATCGCGGAACGGACGGGCCACAGGATTCGGCAGGGGAAGGAGCAGGATGGATCAGACCGCGCCCGATCGTCCGACTGTCGAATCCGTCCTGCGTGCGCTCAGGCTGCTCGAGTGCTTCCGACGCGGAGAGCCCGAGTTGACTCTGTCCGAATTCGTCCGCCGTAGCGGCTACTCGAAGTCGACCACCCACCGCCTGCTCGGCACACTGGTCGTCGCCGGCTGGCTCGAGCGGACCCCGGCCAGTACGTTCAAGCTGACGATCAGGGCGTTCCAGACGGGGTCGATCCTCGTGGAAAGCCTCACTATCACTCAGATTGCTCCGCCGCTACTCACCCGACTGTCGATCGAAACCGGCCAGACCACCTATCTGGTCGTCGCGGCCGGTACCGGCGCTGTCTGTCTCGACCGGATCACCGTCGGTGCTCGTATCGGGATCCTCGAACTTGAGATCGGCGGTTCCCAACCCCTCAACATCGGAGCCGCGCCCCGGGTACTCCTCGCCTGCGACGAAGCCCGTCTGCTTCCGGGCGTTCTGGCCAGCGGACTCATCCGACGCACGTCGGCGAGCCTGGCCACCGAATCCGCCCTGCGCGCCGACCTTGCGGCAACCCGAGAGCGCGGCTACTCGATCTCCGACGGTGACAGCACAGATGGCGTCGGCGCCATCGGCGCCGCGGTCTTCGGCCGCGATGAGCAATTGGTCGGCGCCATCAGCTTGGGCGGAATCCGAGAAGACGTCATTCCGCCCCGACCAGAACACGTCGCCGCCCTGCTTCGCACGGCCGCTGAGATGTCAGCGAGGCTAGGATCCCGGGTTGCGGCAATCAGTGACCCGGGAAGAGCCTGACCCTCCGTTGCTGCACCGGGGGAAGATTTTACCTCTTGTCCTCCATTTGATGTTAAGTCCTAATGTCCTGACAAAGTCTTGACGAACGGTCATCGACAGTCCAGGCTTAGGGCAGTCCTGGCAGTGGCGCTGGGACGTTGCGGAGGTCGGAATCGATGAAATGCTCTTGACGCTACGACGCGAGCTTGTTGTACGACCACTGCCGAACGACCCGCTGTCCCGGCGTCCGTCCGGCCCCGCCGACGAACATCTTTTCGCCACCAAGCCGATGGTTTGCCCTCGGCCGCTGTGTCATGACCACTCGCGCGTCCTGGTTCGGGCGCGCTGAGGATCCACGGCCCGGCCATCGCCGGTGCTGTTCTGAGCGAAAGGAACACCCTTCATGAAGCACCGCTCGTCCCGACGAGTTCTTCGGCTCGTCGCCCTCTCGGCGGCCATCGTCGTCACCGCCGCCGGCTGCAGCAGCAAGGGGGGTGCACAGAGCACTACCGATACCACCACGAAGAAGTACACCATCGCCATGGTGACCCACGAGACTCCTGGTGACACCTTCTGGAACAAGATCCGGGCCGGTGCGGAGGCTGCGGCCAAGCAGGACAATGTCACCCTGAAGTACTCCAACGATCCGGACGCCAGCAAGCAGGCCCAGCTGATCCAGGCCGCGGTGGACTCCAAGGTCGACGGTATCGCCACCACCCTGGCGACCCCCGACGCCCTGAAGGGGTCGGTGCAGAAAGCGCTGGGGGCCAAGATCCCGGTCGTGGCCTTCAACTCCGGTATCGACCAGTACAAAGAGGTCGGCGCCTCGATGTACTTCGGCTCCGATGAGAACCTGGCGGGGCAGACCGCTGGTCAGCGGATCGCGAAGGCCGGGGCGAAGAACGTGCTCTGCGTAATCCAGGCCCAAGGGTCGGTTGCGCTGGAGGCCCGTTGTGCCGGTGTCAAGAAGGGCGTGGCGAACACCACCAACCTGAACGTGAACGGCAACGACGACGCCTCGGTCACCTCGACCATCGCGGCCAAGCTGCAACAAGACCCGTCCATCGACTACGTGGTCACCCTCGGCGCGCCGATCGCCGTCGACGCCCTGCAGTCGATCAGCCAGGCCAAGAGCAGCGCCAAGCTGATCACCTTCGACCTGAACGCCGATGCGGCCAAGGACATCCAGGACGGCAAGATCCAGTTCGCCATCGACCAGCAGCCCTACGTTCAGGGCTTCATGGCGGTCCAGGCTCTGTGGTTGAACCTGAGCAATGGTGACGACATCGGTGGTGGTAAGCCGGTGCTGACCGGACCCTCCTTCGTCGACTCGTCCAACATCGCCCAGATCCTCCCGTACGCGAAGAACAACACCCGTTGATCCTCTGGTCGGGTCGGTGGGGGATCCCACCGATCCGACCACGGGTCTCAAGGAAGAGAGCCCAGATGACTCAAACAGTAAAGCCGGTGGCGGCCTCCGCCACCGGAGGCGGTGAGCGCCGAAGCGACGACTCGAATCGGGTCAAGCTCGGCCTCTCGAACCGTCTTCTGGCCCGCCCGGACGTCGGTGCCTTCATCGCCGCCGTGGTGATCTTGATCTTCTTCCTGATCGCAGCTCCGACGTTGCGCAGCGCCGCCTCCTTCTCCAACGTGCTGTTCCAGAGCGCGACCATCGGCGTTGTGGCTGTCGGGGTCGGCATGCTGATGATCGGTGGCGAGTTCGACCTGTCCGCCGGTGTCGCCTCGATCACCACCGGCGCCACCTCGGCCATGTTCAGCTATCAACTCGGCCTCAACCTCTGGGTCGGTCTGCTGGCCTCGCTGGTCCTTGCCCTGTTGATCGGGCTCTTGAACGGATATCTGGTGGTCCGTACCGGTATTCCGAGCTTTTTGATCACTTTGGGCACCTTCTTCGTGCTGCAGGGTGCCAACCTCGGAGTCACCAAGTTGGTGACCGGATCCGTGTCCACCAACGACATCTCCGACATGGACGGCTATCCCGCCCTGCACGCCATCTTCGCCGGAACGGTCAACATCGGCTCACTGGCGGTGAACTCGCTGGTGTTCTGGTGGATCGGCTTCGTCGCCCTGTCGTCATGGATCCTGACACGGACCCGGGTCGGCAACTGGATCTTCGCCGCCGGCGGCAACGCGGCCAGCGCTCGTGCGGTCGGCGTTCCGGTCAACAAGGTGAAGATCGGTCTGTTCGTCACCGTCACCTTCCTGGCCTGGTTCGTCGGGCAGGCCACCTTGTATGGCTACAGCACGCTGCAGGCCGGTGCCGGGGTCGGCAACGAGTTCTTCTACATCATCGCCGCGGTGGTCGGCGGAACGCTGATGACCGGTGGCTTCGGCAACGCGATCGGCGTGGCCCTGGGCTCCTTCATCTTCGGGCTGACCAGCCTCGGCATCGTCTACGCCGGGTGGGATCCCAACTGGTTCAAGGCTTTCCTGGGCATCATGTTGCTGCTCGCCGTGTTGGTGAACCTCTACATCAAGAAGCTTTCGACCACCCGAAAGGTGGGTTGACCCATGACCGACACTCTCACCGAACACGCTGATCCCGAGCTGCACAAGGGCGAATCCCTGATCAAGATGGAGAACGTCGGCAAGGCCTATGGAGCGATCCGGGCCCTCCGCGGAATCAATCTGGAGGTCAACGCCGGCGAGGTGTCCTGCGTGCTGGGCGACAACGGGGCCGGCAAGTCGACCTTGATCAAGATCATGGCCGGCCTGCATCCGCACAACGAGGGCACGCTGTCGGTGGACGGCAAGCCGGTGCACTTCAGCTCGCCTCGGCAGGCGCTCGACCACGGCATCGCTACCGTGTATCAGGATCTGGCCGTGGTCGGACTGATGGAGGTCTGGCGCAACTTTTTCCTGGGCTCGGAGCTGCGGGCCGGCAAGTTCCCGTTCGCCCCCCTCCGGGTCAGGGAGATGAAGCAGATCGCCGACGCCGAACTGCGCAAGATGGGGGTGGTGGTCAAGGACATCGACCAGCCGATCGGCACTCTCTCGGGCGGTCAGCGCCAGTGTGTGGCGATCGCGCGGGCGGTCTACTTCGGAGCCCGGGTGCTGATCCTGGACGAGCCCACTGCGGCTCTCGGCGTCAAGCAGTCCGGCGTGGTGCTGAAGTACACCGCTGCCGCCCGCGATGCCGGTCTCGGCGTGGTCTTCATCACCCACAACCCGCACCATGCCTACATGGTCGGCAACCACTTCATCATCTTGAAGTTGGGTGAGGCCGTGATGGACAAGCATCGCGATGACGTCACGCTGAACGAACTGACCGCCGAGATGGCCGGCGGTCAGGAGCTGGCCGAGTTGCAGCACGAGCTCGACCACTGATCTCGATCGAATCCCTGATCCGATGCGACCACTCGCCCACTTCAACCGAACGGATGCCGGCTGATGCCGTTGCTCGCTGACAAGGTCGTTCTGGTCAGCGGCGGAACTCAGGGAGTCGGCGCCGGTGTCGTCCGGTCCGCCGTCCGGGAAGGTGCTGCTGTCGCCTTCACGGGACGGCGGTCCGAGACCGGGCAGACTCTGCTGGATTCGCTGGAAACGTCGGCTGGACAACTCGATCCGGCCTATTTCCAGGCGGACCTGAGCGACCCCGCCCAGGCCACCGGGTCGGTCGACGCAGTCGTCGAACACTTCGGCCGGATCGACTGCCTGGTCAACGCCGCCGGCCTGACGACTCGGGGAACGCTGCTTGACACCGGGGTGGAGTTGTTCGACAGCCACATCGCGATCAATCTCCGAGCGCCGTTCTTCACGATGCAGGCCGCGGTCCGGGACATGACCCATCGGCGGTCGCCGGGCACCATCGTCAACGTCATCTCGATGGCCGCCCACGGCGGCCAGCCCTACCTGGCGCCCTACAGTGCGGCCAAGGCCGGTCTCGTCGGGCTCACCCGCAACGCCGCCTTCGCCCACCGCTGGGACAAGGTCCGGGTCAACGGACTCAACATCGGCTGGACCGATACCGAGGGTGAGGACGCCGTCCAGCGAGAGTTCCATCAGGCCGATGACGACTGGCTGGAACGAGCGGCGAAGACCGTGCCGATGGGCAAGCTCGGTCAGGTCGACGAGATCGCCGATTTCGTCGTGTTCCTGCTATCCGAGCGCAGCGGAGTCGTGACCGGTTCGGTCATCGACTGGGATCAGGTCGTCGTCGGTCCCTACGACTGATCCCCGAACCGATGTCTGTAACCGAACCCTCTCAGGAGAATCCCATGTCCGTCGTCGTGGCCCACCTGCCGTCCGCCACCGGCCATCTTGCCTTGCGTGAAGGCGCCCGCCAGGCCGTCCAGCGCCACGTTCCGCTCGTCGTCGTCCAGGTGACCGAGGGGGTCGACCTCGACACCAGTGCGGCGCACGAAGCCGGTCTCTCCGACGAGATCGGCACGCTGCTCGGGCAAACCGAGCTGCCCGATCTCGACTGGAGCTTGCAGCTCGCCGCCGCTCCTGACGAGGTGGACAGCACGGTTGCGACCATCTTGAAAGCGGCCGGCGATGCCGGCGCCGAGCTGCTGGTGATCGGGGCCCGTCGTCGTTCCCCGGTGGGCAAGTTCCTCCTCGGCAGTGTCACCCAGAAGCTCATCCTGGAGGCTGACATGCCGGTGCTGGTCGTCAAGAGCGACGCTTGAACCCCGATGTAGGAACGCCGATGAGCCGGCCGCTGCGAGTCGGTATCCTCGGCGCCTCCCGGATCGCTGGGCCGGCGATCATCGAACCGGCCAGCATCCTCGGCCACAAGGTAGTCACGATAGCGGCCCGGGATCCCCGGCGGGCCGCCGCCTTCGCGACCGACCACGGGGTGGCTCGGTCGAGTGCAAGCTATCGTGCGGTGATCGAAGACCCCGAGGTCGACCTGGTCTACAACGGCCTGGTCAACTCCGAGCACGCGAACTGGAACATCGCCGCCCTCGAGGCGGGTAAGCACGTGCTCACCGAGAAGCCGTCCGCCGCCAACGCGGAGCAGGCGGTTCGGGTTGCCGAGGCTTCGCGCCAGACGTCGAAGCGGTTGTTCGAGGGGTTTCACTATCTGCATCATCCGGTGAACCTGCGGATCCGCGAAGCCGTGACCTCGGGCGAACTCGGCCAGCTGCAGGAGGTTGGGTTCCGGTTGCAGACTGAGGCTCCGCCCGATTCGGATCCGCGCTGGTCGGCCGCGCTGGCCGGTGGGGCGACGATGGATCTCGGCTGTTACGTGCTCAGCGCCGCTCGCGCTCTCGGCCGGTGGACCAGCGGAGAGCCGACCGTGAGCGATCTCAGCCGAGCCGAGCGATCGGGCGGGGTGGATGCCAAGGTTCGCGCCACGCTGAGTTATCCGAACGGGCTGACCGGCCGGGCGGTCTGGGACATGGACGCTGACGAGCGGGTGATGACCTGGCGGGTGACCGGGAGCGCCGGGTCGATCACCGCGCTGGCTTTCGCTGTGCCCGGAATGGACAACCGGGTGGTGATCGAGAACGCAGACGGTCGACGTGAGGAACGACTCGGCGACCAGACCTCCTACACCTATCAGTTGGCGGCGGTAGCAGAGGCGTTGGCGACCGCAGGGCCATTCGACTCCGACGCCGAGGACGCGGTCGCCACCATGCGACTCATCGACGCCTGCCGGTTCGGACCGTCGTCATTCTGAGCGAGGTGACCACCGGCGGCGTTACCACCGCCAGAACGGGCGATCACCAGGCGTAGCTGATCAGCTCGGCCAGCAGCGCGTCGTCGTCGACCTCCAACCCGCGGGCGGTGAACCAGCGGGCGACGTTGCGACAGTCGCGGGCCAGGAACTCCGTCCCGGCCGGGTTGGCCACGACGTCGATCACCTGGGGCAGGTCGATGATCACCAGCCGCTCGTCGGCGGCGAGCAGGTTGTAGGGCGACAGGTCGCCGTGCGCCAGGCCCATCCCGGCCATGGTGATCATCGCCGTCCGTAGTTGGTCCCAGTAGGCGGCGAGCAAGGCCGGCCCGGGGCGGGTCTGGGCCAGTCGGGGTGCGCCCGTCCCGTCGGCCAGGGTGATGAACTCCAGCAGCAGTTCGGTTCCGTCCAGCTGCACCGGGTAGGGCACCGGCAGGCCCGCCGACCAGAACCGGCACAGTGTGTCGAATTCGGTGGTCGCCCAGGCTCCGGCCTCGACCGTTCGGCCGTGCCGGGTGCGTTTGGCGATGGCGCGGGTGTCTCGGCTGTTGCGGGTCCGTCGGCCCTCGACGTAGCCGCTGTCGCGATGGAACTGTCGGTGCTCGGGGCGGCGGTAGCGCTTGGCCGCGAGCACGCTGAGCCGGTCGCCGAAGCTCCGTTCGACCAGACAGACGTCGGCCTCCTTGCCGCTCTTCAACGTGCCGAGCTCGGTCTCCACCGCACCGTCCTCGGTGATCACCCAGGCCGGAACCGGCTCCGGTCCGGTGAGCACGCCCATGTCGTCGTAGCGCGACCACCGCTGGTCGGGGTCGAGCTGTACGAAGCCGGCCGCGTCGGCAGGGGCGGCGGAACAGAAGGGGTCAGGAAGGTCCGGATTGCCGGACAGAGGGTCGTTCATGATCAGGTTCTCCCAGGACGAGTGGCGGTCGACGGACACGACCGCAGAAGCTGTCGGACATCACGCACCTCCTCGTCTCGGGCTCTCGGTCGGCGATCCGGCTCACCGCATCGCGCTGGTCTGGCCACTCCGAGAGACGTTCCCGACCATGATCTGATGCAGAAATGAGGACACGCAACTAGTTTTCCGGCGAAGCGACCCGTCGGAGTACGTTTAGCGCCACGTCGTCCGACCGGGCCATCCGTACCTGGTTCTGCATCGACGACGTCCTGCGGCAACCGCCCGACGAGGCGAGAGGATGCATCGAGATGAGCGACGCCAGCGGATCGCCGGTCGACGTCGACCTGGTACAACTGCTGACCCCGGAGGGCGAGCGGGTCGAGAACGACGAGTACGCCTTCGACGGCGACGAGGAGACCATCGCCGGTTACTACCGCGACATGGTGATGGTCCGTCGGATCGACACCGAGGCCACCGCTCTGCAGCGGCAGGGCGAGCTGGGCATCTGGGCGTCCTGCCTGGGTCAGGAGGCGGCGCAGGTCGGATCCGGCCGGGCCCTCGGCGGGCAGGACGTGGTCTTCCCGACCTATCGCGAGCACGGCGTCGCCTGGACGCTGGACCTCGACCCGATCCACCTGCTGGAGCTGTTCCGCGGCTGCACGCTCGGCGACTGGGATGTCGCCAAGACGCGGTTCGCGCTCTACACCATCGTGATCGGCGCCCAGACCCTGCACGCGACCGGTTATGCGATGGGCCTGGAGCGCGACGGTCTGGTCGGGCACGACGACCCGGAACGCAACGCCGCGGTGGTCGCCTATCTCGGCGACGGCGCCACCAGCCAGGGCGACGTCAACGAGGCGTTCGTGTTCGCCACCTCCTACAACGCCCCGATCGTCTTCTTCTGCCAGAACAACCAGTGGGCCATCTCGGAGCCGATCGAACGGCAGTCGAGGATCCCGCTCTATCAGCGTGCCCACGGGTTCGGCTTCCCCGGTGTCCGGGTCGACGGCAACGACGTGCTCGCCGTCCAGGCGGTCACCGCGCGGGCGCTGGAACGGGCCCGCTCCGGCAGCGGACCGACGTTCATCGAGGCCTACACCTATCGGATGGGCGCCCACACCACCTCCGACGACCCGACCAAGTACCGGATGGCCGATGAGCTGGAGCACTGGAAGCTGAAGGATCCGATCGCCCGGGTGGCGGCCTATCTGCGCCGGCACGGCAGTCGTCGAGGAGAGTTCTTCGCCGACATCGAGACCGAGGCCGACGACCTGGCCACCGATCTGCGGACCCGCTGCCTGGCCCTGCCCGAGCCGGATCTGGCCACCGTGTTCGACCAGGTCTACGCCGAGCAGACCCCGTACCTGGTCGAGCAGCAGGCCGAGCTACGTGCGCTATCGGGACACCTTCGAGGAGCCGGCGCAGAGTGTGCCGGCGCAGAGTGTGCCGGCGCAGGGCGGGGGAGCGCGATGACCAAGCTGACCATGGCCAAGGCGCTGAACGCCGGGCTCCGGCGGGCCCTCGAAGCCGACCCCAAGGTGGTCCTGGCCGGCAGGACATCGGCAAGCTGGGTGGCGTCTTCCGGGTCACTGAGGGGCTGCAGAAGGACTTCGGCGAAGCCCGGGTGATCGACTCTCCGCTCGCCGAGTCGGGCATCATCGGCACCGCTGTGGGGATGGCGTTGCGCGGCTATCGGCCGGTGTGTGAGATCCAGTTCGACGGCTTCGTCTATCCGGCCTTCGACCAGATCGTCAGTCAGGTGGCCAAGATGCGGCTCCGTTCGCACGGCCGGATGCCGATGCCGATGGTGATCCGGATCCCGTTCGGCGGTGGCATCGGTGCGGTCGAGCACCACAGCGAATCGCCGGAGGCCTACTTCGCCCACACCGCCGGTCTCAAGGTGGTGGCCTGCGCGAACCCGGTCGACGCCTACTGGATGATCCAGCAGGCCGATCGCCTCCGACGATCCGGTGGTCGTTCTTCGAGCCGAAACGCCGCTACCACGAGAAGGCCGAGCTGGACGAGACGGTGACCCCGCCGCCGCTGCACAGCGCCCGGATCGCCCGCGAGGGCACGGATCTGACGCTGTTGTGCTTACGGCCCGACGGTCAAGGTGTGTCTGGACGCGGCGGTGGCCGCCGCCGACGAGGGCCGCGAGCCTCGAGGTCGTCGACCTGCGCTCGCTGTCCCCGATCGACATGGCCACCGTGCTCGCCTCCGTGCAGAGGACCGGCCGGGTGATCACCGTGCACGAGGCGCCGCTGAATCTCGGTCTCGGTTCGGAGCTGGCGGCCCGGATCACCGAGCAGTGCTTCTATCTCTGGAGGCGCCGGTGCTGCGGGTCGGCGGCTACGACATCCCGTATCCGCCGAGCCGGCTGGAGGATGAGTTCCTGCCCGATCTGGACCGGGTGCTCGACATGGTCGACCGCTCGCTGGAAACCACCGTGCCCTGAGCTGTCGAAGGGCAACACGTGACCACTGAATTGAAGCAGGGAAGGAATGGGGTGAAGGACTTCCGGCTGCCCGACCCCGGTGAGGGACTGGTCGAGGCCGACATCGTCACCTGGCGGGTGGCCGAGGGCGACCAGGTCAAGGTCAACGACATCGTGGTCGAGGTGGAGACCAGCAAGTCGCTGGTCGAGCTGCCGATCCCGTTCGCCGGCACGGTGGCCAAACTGCTGGTCGCCGAGGGTGACACCGTCGACGTCGGTGCGCCGATCATCACCATCGACGACGGCACCGGCGCGCCGAGCGGAGCCCGTCCGGAACACCGACGGAAGAGCCTGGTCCCAGACGTCCCGGCCGAGTCGAGCTCGACCGCGGAGGAGAACCCGAGCGGGCGGGTCGCGGTGCTGGTCGGCTACGGGACCGCGGACGACCGAGGCGAAACGCCGTCCACGCAAGGGTGCGGCGGCTCCACCGGCCGAGACCGACGACAGTCTGAGCGGCGTCGCAGAATCCTTCGCCACCGACCATCCCGTCGCCTACCGTCCGGACGAACGCCATCCGCTCACGCCCGGCCGCGACGAGCCGGTCGGCGCGCCGCTGCCCAGCCCGGGCGTCACGCCGGCCCCGGCTTCGGTGCTGCCCGACACGACCCGGGTGCTGGCCAAGCCACCGGTTCGCAAGCGGGCCAAGGATCTGGGCGTCGATCTGACGACGCTGACCGGCAGCGGTGAGGGCGGCATCATCAGCCGCGACGACGTCGAGGCGGCCGCGCGCTCGACCACCGAGGGCGAGCGTCCACCGCGTCACTATCAGGGTGAAGACGTCAGCAACGACGGTCCCGGCTGGTTCGCCCCGGGCCGCGGTCCCAGCCGGCTCGGACCGGAGCAGACGGATCCCGATCAAGGGGGTCCGGAAGTCGACGGCCCAGGCGATGGTCAGCTCGGCGTTCACCGCCCCGCACGTCTCGGTATGGCTGACCTGCGATGTGACCGCGACGATGGAACTGGTGGCCAAGCTCAAAGGTCGCCGTGACTTCGCCGACGTCCGGGTCTCCCCGCTGTTGATCATCGCCAAGGCGGTCTGTCTGGCCATGCCGCGCACCCGGGAACTCAACTCCCGTTGGGATGAGGGTGCGCAGGAGATCACCCTGCTGAACGTGCTCAATCTGGGCATTGCGGCGGCCACACCGCGCGGGCTGGTGGTGCCGAACATCAAGGCGGCCGAAGGGATGAGCCTGGCCGAGCTCGGCGCGGCACTGACGGAACTGGTGGTCACCGCGCGAGCAGGAAGGACCCAGCCCGGCCGAGATGAGCGGCGGCACCTTCACCATCACCAACGTCGGCCCGCTCGGGGTGGACGCCGGAACGCCGATCCTCAACCCGGGCGAAGCAGGAATCCTCTGTGTCGGGACGATCGATCGTCGGCCCTGGGTGGTTGGTACCGGTGCAGACGAGCGGATCGAGCCCCGCTGGGTGACCACCCTGGCGTTGTCCTTCGACCACCGCTTGGCCGACGGCGAACAGGGTTCCCGCTTCCTGACCGACGTCGCCGACATCCTCCGCGACCCGGGCCTCGCCCTGCTGCACTAGCAACCGACGCCTTAGCCGCCCCATGCGTTGAGGCCCCTGACGAACACCGGATGTTCGATCAGGGGCCAGAACGCGGGAGTTGCCTCAGACGGTGGCGGCCAACGGGTCCCAGTCGTCGGGCAGCGGCGCCGGCTTCTGCATGGTGCTGTCGATCGTCTTCGGCTCGCCGCTCTGGGCCGACTCGGCGATCGACTGCATCGTGTCCAGCACGTGGAACGCGGTGGCCACCGCGCCCCGGTGCGGGCGGTCCTCACGGATGGCCCGGGCCATGTCCAGCGCCCCGGTGCCACGGGAGGAGAGCATCGTGGTCTCGGCCAGCGACTGCCAGTCCTCGCCGTCGCTGCGGCGGACCTTGATCTCGCCGTCGAACATGTTCGGATCGGGCACGGCCAACGTCCCGTCCGTTCCGTTCACCTCGAACAGGATCCGCGGCTGAGCCGACTCGAAGGAGAAGGTCACCTGGGCCGAGCAGCCGTTCTCGAACTGCAGCAGCGCCGCGTGGTGGGTCGGGACCGTGACGTCGAACGTCTCGCCCGCCTTCGGGCCGGAGCCGATCACCCGCTGATCGCGCGACTTCGAGCTGACCGCGAACACCCGCTCGATCGGCCCGAAGAACTGCACCAGGGCGGTCAGGTAGTACGGGCCGATGTCGAACAGCGGCCCGGCGCCGTACTGGAACAGGAAGGCCGGATTCGGGTGCCAGGACTCCGGACCGGGGGACTGCATCAGGGTCAAGGCGGTCAGCGGCTTGCCGATCTCGCCACCCTCGATGATCCGCTGGGTGGTCTGCAAACCGGCGCCCAGGAAGGTGTCCGGGGAGCAGCCGACCCGCAGGCCCGCCGCCTCCGCGGCTCGGACCAGCTCGGCCCCGCTGTCCCGGTCCAGGGTGAGCGGCTTCTCGTTCCAGACGTGCTTGCCGGCCGCGATCGCCTGGTTCGCGACCTCGGCGTGAGCGTCCGGGGTGGTCAGGTTGATCACCATCTCGATGTCGTCGTTACCCAGCACGACGTCGTTGCCGCCGGAGGCCGGGACGCCGAACTCCTTGGCCCGGGCGTGCGCCTTCTCCTCGATGATGTCGCTGATCGCGAGCACCTTCACGTCCGGGAAGGAGGTCATGTTCTCCAGGTAGGTCCCGCTGATCACCCCGGCACCGATGATGCCGACGCCGACCGGGCCGGTCCGGCGTGCACCCTGTGAGCCGCCCTGGGCCTCGGACACTGCCGCGCTCATCAGGCGTCACCCTTGGTCAGGAAGGCGAAGCTGTCCTCGACGGCGACGAACCGGTCGCCCTCGCTGTCGTCCAACTCGACCACCCCGTAACCGAGATCGGGCACCGCATTGATGTAGTCCCAGACCGGAACCACCCCCGCACCGATCGCCGTCTGGTGCCTGTCGTCGGAGGATCCGTCGCCGTCCTTGAGGTGCAGCGCGATCACCTTGTCACCGAGCCGGTTCAGCAGGGCCGGGACGTCGGCACCACCGACCAGCGCCCAGTAGGTGTCCACCTCCAGCCCGACGGTTGGCGCGAGGTGATCGGCCAGCACCTCCAGAGCGTGCCGGCCCTCGATCATGGTCTCCAACTCGAACGCGTGGTTGTGGTAGCCGACGGTCAGTCCGTAGTCGGCCGCGCGCTCGGCGGCTGCGTTCAGCGAGGCCGCGATCCCGGCGATTCCTTCGGCGTCGGCCCAACGCGCCTCGTCGACGTGCGGATCGATCACCGTGAGGATCCCCAGCTCTTTGGCGGCCGCCAGGGTCTCGTCGGCGTCCGGTGCGTCCACCAGGCTGGCGTGGGTGGTCGGTGCGGACAGGTGGTACCTGGTGAGGCCGGTCTTGAGGGCGTCGAAGTACTTGGTGAAGGCGAACGGCTCGACCAGCTGATAGCCGGTCGAGGCGATCCGGGCCAGGGTGGCGTCGGCGTCCTCGGCCAGGGCCTCGCGGACGGTGTAGAGCTGAACCGAGAGGTTCTCGGTGCTGAGCATGTGCGGCTCCCTTGATCTGGGTTGAGCTGGATCTGGATCTGAACGTAGCGGCGCACCGGATCTGGGATGATCGGGCAGACGGTTGACGACAGCCGGATTCAGGCATATCTCTAGGTCACGCCAGATTACCGAACCGGTTCAGTTCGCGACAGCCCAGGTCGATCTGATCCGCGACCTGCTCGGAAGGATCGTCATGTCTCGGATCACGATCAAAGACATCGCCAGGGCGGCCGGCGTCTCCAAGGGCGCCGTCTCCTATGCCCTCAACGGCCGTCCCGGCGTCTCCGAGGCGACCCGGGACCGCATCCTCGGGGTTGCCGACGCGATGGGCTGGGCTCCGAACCGCACTGCGCGGCTGCTCTCCGGCTCGCGCACCGACGCCTACGGCCTGGTGCTCGCCCGGTCACCGCGGGTGCTGGCCAGTGAGCCGTTCTACATGGAGTTCGTGGCCGGGATCGAGTCGGTGCTTTCGAAGAAGTTTTCGGCACTGCTGCTGCAGGTGGTGCCCGATCTGGAGAGCGAGCTGGAGATCTATCGACGCTGGTGGTCCGAGCAGCGGGTGGACGCCGTCATCCTGGTCGACCTGCGGGTCGACGACCCACGGGTCGCGCTGTTGACCGAACTCGAACTACCCACCGTGTGTGTCGGGTCGGCCAGCCACTCCGGCGGCCTGACCACGGTGTGGATCGACGAGCAGGGGGCGATGAACGAGGCCGTCCACTACCTCGCCGCGCTCGGGCACCGGCACCTCGGTCGGATCGCCGGGATGGGCGATCTCGGGCACACGCAGGTGCGCAGCGCCGCCTTCCAGGCTGCCTGCGCCGATCTCGGCCTCCGGACCCGGGTGAAGTACACCGACTTCACCGCGGCGGCCGGCCGGGAGGCGACCCGGACCATGATGGCGCTGCCCGATCGGCCGACGGCGCTGCTGTTCGACAACGACCTGATGGCCGTCACCAGTCTCGGCGCGTTGAGCGAGATGGGCCTCGATGTCCCCGGCGAAGTGAGTGTGCTGGCCTGGGACGGCTCGCCGCTGTGTGAGATCACCCATCCCCAGCTGTCGGCGATGAGCCACGACGTGGTCGCCTTCGGTGCGCACGTGGCCCGCCGGATGGTCGACCTGGTTGATGGTGCGGTCGCCGGCGCGTTTCAGGAATGTACTCCGCAGATGGAGGCCCGGGGCAGCACCGCGCCGCCCCCGGTGCACATTCGATCCGTGTCTTAACCCAGGTTGGGAAGCCGGCGGCCGGTCGGCGACACAGCGGTAACGATTTGGCCTGTTGCCTTGACAACCGAACCGGTTCAGTGATGAGTTGACCCCGGAGATGCACACCGACGGTTCGACTCCGGACTCTGGACCGGGACCGAGCAGCCGGTGCGACATCGCGGCAGCAGGGAGCCGGTCCCGCTGCCGTATTCGGCGCAGGTCGATCGGTTCAGCTTTCCCGATCGGCTCATGGTCGGAGTTTCCTCGGTAGTCATACAGATCCAATGCACGTCAGATGCAGCTTTCGGTCGAGGGACCGGGTTCAAGGAGGAACAAGCGTGATCGAAGTCAGGGGGCAGTCGCCCGCCGATGGAGTGGGAACCGGGAATCCGGGAGATGCCACGGAGGGTGACGCGCCGACATCTGGGTCGGCGTTCGAGACGAGCCGTCGCCGGTTCATGACGTTGGCCGGTTTGGGTCTCGGCGCGGCGGCGGTCGGCGTGGGAGCCGCCGGCTGCGGCACGGCGCAGACCGGTAACAGCCAGTCATCAGGGTCGAAGGGGCGGGCGGGTACGTCCGGCGAGACGTTGTTCGTCTCCGGCTTCCAGTGGGGTCCGGTCACCAACCTGAACCCGCTCGGGCCGTCGCCGGCGTGGCCGGCCGCAGGTGGCCAGAGCCAATTCCTCTACGAGACGCTGCTGCGGTTCAACCTGCTCGACGGGTCGCTGTCGGCCGGGCTGGGCAAGGAGCTGCAGACCAAGGACGCCCGCACCCTGGTCGTCCCGCTACAGAGCGGCACCAAGTGGTCGGACGGCACCGCCCTGACCGCCGACGATGTGGTCTACACCTTCGAGTTGGCCAAGGACGTGGCACTGAGCTACTCCAACATCTGGGACTATCTCGACTCGGTCACGGCCACCGACTCGTCCACGGTCACCTTCAAGGCGAAGAGCAAGCCGACCAATCTGCTTCCGATCCGCAACGCCATCGCCGGCACCTACATCGTGCCCAAACACATCTGGTCGGCCAAGGGCAACTCGAAGGTCCTTTCCGACACCAACCTGAAGCCGATCGGCAGCGGCCCTTTCCTGCTCGACAAGGCCGATCAGACCCAGGTGGCATTGAAGCGGGACGACAACTACTGGGGCAAGTCCCTCTTCGGCACGGCGCCGATGGTGGCGATCAACCACCCGATCTTCTCCAGCAACCAGGACGCCGACCTCAAGCTGGAGGCCGGCCAGATCGACGCGGCGCAGACCTTCACCGCCCAGATCTGGAAGATGTGGGAGAACCAGAAGAAGCCGGTCGGTACCTGGCTGAAGGACAAGCCGTACTACCTGCCGGGCAACATTCCCCTGCTGCAGATCAACACCCTGAAGAAGGGGCTCAGCAACGTCAAGGTCCGCAAGGCGATCGCCTACGCGATCGACACCGCGACCATCGTGGCCACCGCGATGTCGAGCTATTCCGACGTGCCGCAACCGAGCATGATCCTGCCGACCGGCTACGAGGCGAAGTTCTTCGACGCCGCTGGGGCCAAGTCCGACGGCTGGAGCTATGACCCGAAGAAGGCGACCTCCATCCTGGAGGACGACCTGGGCTGCAAGAAGGGCTCGGACGGGATCTATTCCTTGCCGGACGGAACCCGGCTCGGTCCGTGGAAGATCATCACCCCGACCGGCTGGACGGACTGGAACACCGCCTGCGAGGTGGCGGCGAAGAGTCTGAAGGCGATCGGCATGGACGTCTCCACCGAGTTCCCGCAGTCGCCGAACGTGACCAACCAGTTGCAGAACGGCAACTTCGACATGGCCTGCTACTCCTACTCCGGGGTGAGCCCGGCCAGCCCGTGGACCCGGTTCCGGGACGCGATGGACAGCCGCGGCATTCCGGGCGCTGGCAAGACGGCCTATTCGAACTGGGGTCGATTCCACAATTCCGAGGTCGCGGGTCTGCTCGACGCGGCCGGTGCGGCGACCACCGACGCGGAGAGTAAGTCGGCCTACGACAAGCTCGACGCCATCTTCCGGGAGGAAGTGCCGCAGGTGCCGTTGATGTATCGCCCGTTGGAGTTCTACGAATACAACGAGACGAACTGGACGAGCTTCCCGGACGAGAAGAACCCCACCGCTCCGCCGATGTGGCAGGGTGCCGGGATCGAGTGGCTGTACAAGATCAAGAAGGTCGGCACCTAAGCCGATCACGATGTGCCGATGAAGTGCACAGAGCCTGTCGGGCGCCCCAAGCGCCCGGCAGGCTCGGTGCGTGTACCGACAACCCGACCCTGTCCCCACGTCCGTCCCAACGTTCCGAGCAGAGTAGCTCTCGAGGTGACTAGTGCAATTCGCGAAATACATCGGTCGTAAGGCCGTCTGGTACATCGGCGCGATGATCATCGCGCTGTTGCTGAACTTCCTCCTGCCGCGGTTGGTGCCGGGAAACCCGGTGGATTCGATCGTCTCGATGATGAGCCGCGGTGGTGGAGCAACCGGTGAGCAGATGCGCACCGTCTACAACCACTACATGCAGGAGTTCGGTCTCAACGAGCCGCTATGGCGCCAGTTCCTGCTCTATCTGAGCAATCTCGCCCACGGCGATCTGGGCACCTCCTTCGCCCAGTACCCGGCCTCGGTGAACACGCTCGTCGGTCAGGCCCTGCCGTGGAGTATCGCCATCCAGCTGCCGGCCATCCTGATCGGCTGGCTGATCGGCAACCTGCTCGGTGCGGTAGCCGCCTTCCGCGGCGGCTGGTTCGACCGCGGTGCCTTCGTCGGCTCGCTCTTCGCCTCGTCGATGCCTTACTACTGCCTGGCCATCCTGCTGCTCTTCGTGGTCGGGGTGAAGCTGGGCATCCTGCCGGTCGGCGGCGCCTACTCCTTCGGCCTCAGCCCGGAGCCGACGTTGGCGTTCTTCGGGGACGCGATCACCTACTGGTGGCTGCCGTTCTGGTCGTTGGTGCTGGTCTTCGTCGGCGGCCAGGCTGTCGGCATGCGGTCGATGGCCATCTACGAGCTGGGCGCCGACTACGTCAACTACGGTCGCGGGCTGGGCCTGCGGGACAGTCGGATCGTCCGCTACATTTTCCGGAACGCGATGCTGCCGCAGATCACCGGTCTGGCCCTGTCCATCGGCGGTCTGGTCGGTGGCGCGTTGATCACCGAGCTGGTCTTCTCCTACCCCGGGGTCGGAACGCTGCTGTTCAACGCGATCAGCCAGAACGACTACCCGGTGATCCAGGCCATCACCTTGATCATCACCATCGCGGTACTTGCAACCAACTTCCTGGTCGAGATCGCCTACGGCCTGATCGACCCACGGATCCGTGCAGCACAGGCAGGAGAGCGCTGATGAAAGCCGTGAGCTTTACCCCCAGATTCTGGCTGGCCGCCGCCCTGATCGGCGTGGTGCTGGTGTTCGGTGTGATCGGACCGTTCGTCGTCCGGACCGACCCGAACGCGGTCATCGGCGGGCTTTATGACAAGCCGACGATGAACAGCCTGGCCATGTGGCTCGGCACCGACAACGAGGGCCAGAGTGTGTTGTCCAACCTGGTCAACGGCATCCGGACCTCGCTGCTGGTCGGGTTGATCGCCGGCGTGATCGCCACCGGCATCGGCTTGATCATCGGGCTGGTGGCCGGCTTCCAGGGTGGCGTCCTCGACAACACCCTGATGGGGATCACCAACATCGTGCTGGCCATCCCGTCGATCGTGGTGGTGATCTTGTTGTCGGTGGCCTTCAACGGCCGCTCGCCGCTCATTCTGGCCTTCGTCATCGGCATCACCAGCTGGCCGTGGACGGCCCGGGCGGTGCAGGCGCAATCGACCAGCATCCGGGTCCGTGAGCACATCGACGTGGCTCGGCTGTCTGGGGCCCGCTGGATCTCCATCCTGGCCTGGGACATCCTGCCCTACCTGTTGAGCTACGTGGCGATGGCCTTCGTGCTGCAGATCTCCGGCGCGATTCTTACCGAGTCGGCGCTGAGCCTGCTCGGCCTCGGGCCGTCCGGCGAGACGAGTCTGGGCACGATGCTGCACTGGGCGCTGGCCTGGGGCTCGGTCCGGGTCGGAGCCTGGTGGGCCTTCCTACCGCCGACCATCATGTTGACCCTGGTCGCGTTCTCGCTGCTGCTGCTGCAGTCCAGCCTGGACGAGGTGTTCAACCCGCGGCTGCGCCGGGGCAAGACCCGCCGCCAGCCCAAGGGCCTGCCGGAGAAGCGCACCGCGCCGGCCACCGTCAGCCCGCAGGTGGTGGGCAGCGGTCCGCTGGTCGAGGCGCCGGGACGCTCCGGTCGCACCGCTCGATCGGCTCAGCCCGCTCAGGCCGAAGGAACGTCGCGGACCGCTTCCCAAGGAGGCCAGGCATGACCCGACTGCTGGACGCACGAAATCTGACCGCCGCCTATTCCACCGGCGGCACCGACGTGGTCGCCGTGGACGACGTCACGGTGCACATCGACGAGGGCGAGGTGCTCGGGATCGCCGGCGAGTCCGGCTGTGGCAAGTCCACCCTCGGCGCCATCTTGTCGCTGACCACCCGGCCGCCGCTCTACGTTCAGGGCGGCACCCTGGAGGTGGACGGCAAGCGTCAGGAACTCGCCATCGGCAACAGGATCCCTCGGACCTGGCGCGGCTCGGTGGTCTCGTTACTGCCGCAGGGCGCGATGAACTCGGTCAGCCCGACCCTGCGGATCCGCGACCTGGTCTTCGACGTGATGCGGGCCCACGACAGCAGGATCAAACGCTCCGAGGCGCTCGACCGGGCCCGGGACCGGCTGAAGGAGCTCGACCTGCCGGTCCGGGCGCTGGACGCCTATCCGCACCAGTTGTCGGGCGGCATGAAGCAGCGTGTGGTCACCGTGGTCTCGACCCTGCTGAATCCGCGACTGCTGATCGCCGACGAACCAACCTCGGCGCTCGACGTGTCCTCGCAGAAGGCGCTGATCGAGATGCTGCTGCAGATGCTGGACCAGAAGATCATGTCCGGTGTCGTGTTCATCACCCACGATCTGCCCGTGCTGCGCACCGTCTCGACCCGGATCGCGGTGATGTACGCCGGTAAGCTGGCCGAGATCGGTGCCGCCGAGGAGATGGCGATGAGTCCGAAGCATCCGTACTCGGCCGCACTGTTGAACTCCGTCCTGGTGCCCGAGCCGGCGTTCCGGAAGAAGCGGGTGCAGGGCATCCCCGGTTCACCGCCCAACCTGGCCAATCCGCCGTCGGGCTGTCGCTTCCACCCGCGCTGCGGATTGGTGATGCCGGAGTGCCGGACGCAGGAGCCTCCGCACGTGGGTGACGAGATGCACTTCTCGGCCTGCTTCTGGTCGGCCAAGCACGAAGGTCAGGCGGTCCGGGCCCAGGACGTGCTGCCCAGCCACATCGACGATCCGCTGGAGCTCGATCTACCGGTCAGCCGGGAAGGAGTGAGCGCATGACCGCCACCACGACCGCGGCCGGGCAGAGCGACACCGCCGAGAGCGCGTTGTTCGAGGCCCGGGACATGTCCAAGACCTTCGGCCACGGCAAGAACGCGGTCGAGGCGGTCAAGAGCGTTAACTTCAGCCTGGCCAAGGGTGCTATCACCACGATCGTGGGCGAGAGCGGCTCGGGCAAGTCGACGGTGGCCCGGATGGTGCTCGGACTGATGCCGGTGACCAGCGGCAGTTGCTGGTTCAACGGCCGCGACGTCAGCCGGTTGCACGGCCGCGACCGGACCGAGTACTGGCGAGACGTCCAGGCGGTGTTCCAGGACCCGTTCTCCGCGTTCAACCAGTTCTTCACCGTCCGCCGGTTGCTCAGTCGCTCGCTGCGGCTCCTCGGCACCGCCGAGGCCGGCCAGCAGCGGATGGAGGAGGCCCTGAACCACGTCGGGCTGTCCGGTCCGGACGTGCTCGACCGGTTCCCCCACCAGCTGTCCGGCGGTCAGCGGCAACGGGTGATGATCGCCCGCGCGCTGATGATGCAGCCGACCATGCTGGTCGCCGACGAGGCCACCTCAATGCTGGACGCGTCCCTGCGGGTGAACATCCTGAACGTGCTCACCGACCTGCGCGACCAGCTCGGGATGACCATTCTCTTCATCACCCACGACATCGGACAGGCCTGCTATCTGGCCGATCGGGTGCTGGTGATGGAACATGGAGTGATGGTCGAGCAGGGCACGACCGACGACGTGATCTTCGATCCGCAGCACGAGTACACCCGCAAGCTGCTCAGCGACGTACCCCGGCTGCACGGCTAGCTCTCGGAGCGGTCGAAAGCACGGGCCGGGCGGTCGGGCGGAGGCGGGGAGGTCACGATGGCGACCATGCGGGATGTAGCACTGCTGGCCGGGGTCTCGGTCGCGACCGTCTCGCACGTGGTCAACGACACCCGCTGGGTGCGGGAGGAGACCAGGGCCCGGGTCCGGCTGGCGATCGAGGAGACCGGCTGGCAACACAACACGCTGGCCCGCTCGTTGGCCCGGGGCAGCGGGACGGCATCGGTCGGTCTCGCGGTTACCGGAATCTCGAATGAGTACCTGGCCGATCTGCACCAGGCGATAGAGGAGAATCTGGCTCTGCACGGGCTGACGGTGCTGATGAGCGAGACCCGTGACGACTCGGTCCGCGAGCACAGTGCGGTGTCCGCGTTGCTCAGTCGGCAGGTGGACGGCCTGATCGTCGCGCTCGGTCCGGATCCACAGCCTGCGGTGATCGAGGTGATCAAGCGGCGCGAACTCCCGGTGGTGCTGTTGGACCGGTCCTTCGATGCGCCGCGGGACTTCGTCGGCTCCGAGAACGAGGCCCCGACCGCAGAGCTGGTCGCTCACCTGATCGGTCACGGCCACCGACGGATCGGGATGATCTCCGGCCGAGCCGGACTGCCGACCTCGATCGAGCGCACCGCTGGCTACGCCCAGGCGCTGGCGGCGGCCGGGCTGAGCCTCGATCCGGCCTTGGTGGTGGACGGTGACTCCAGCGAGATTGGCGGGGCGGCGGCGCTCGGTCATCTGCTGGCGTTGAGGGATCCACCCACCGCGGTGGTCGCCGCCAACAATCAGATGACGGCCGGCGTGCTGCGCCGGATCCACCAGCTGGGCCTGCGGGTGCCGGACGAGCTGGCGCTCGCCTCCTTCGACGATTTCCGCTGGGGCGATCTGATCGATCCGCCGCTGACCGCGGTGGCGCAGCACTGGACGGAGATGGGCGCCCGGGCAGCCCAGCTGATGGTTCGGCGGATCGCCGACCGCTCGGCCCCGATCGAGCGACTGCGGCTGCCGACGACGCTGATGCTGCGCCGCACCTGCGGCTGCCCCGCCCGGCAATCGGCAGGCGTTCAGCCCGTCCCGGTCACCGCCCAGCGCTGAGCCGCCTCAACTGCCTCGTCAGGGGCGCCACTCTGAACGACGCAGCGCAGCCTCGATGTCGGTGATCTTCTGGACCAGTACCAAGCTGTCCCGGATGTGTCGGAATCCGAGCGACTCGTCGGGTCGCCCCGTTGCCGGTGATGGCCCGGACGGGCGTAGTCGCGGGTGCGGCCCGAGGTGTCGGCGTAGGCCTCGATGACCCGTTCGGCGCTCTCACCAGCGACGACCCGTCGAGGAAGTCGGTACGGAACCCGCCAGGCTCCACCCCGGTGACGGCGATGCCCAGCGGGGCGACCTCGTTGCGCAGCGCCTCGCTGAAGCCTTCGAGGGCATGTCACCCCACCTGCCTGCTGGGCCCTCAGCACGGGCAGCACGGCCCGCGTCACGTTCAGCACGTTGAAGACGTTGACCTCGAAGACCGCCGGGCCTCGGTGTCGCTGACCTCCTCCACCACACCCGCATGCCGCTCCCTCCTCTTTGTCTGTCTCGCCCTGTCCACCAGACGAACTGTCGGTGCCCCGTCTGCCCGACGAACGGTCTTTCGGCCTTGCGCTTGTTACCGGCCAGTAGCATGATGGAAGTTACTGGTCGGTAACAACGCTGGCCAGAGCCTTCCGCAAGCCAGGGGTGTGCCTGATGAGCCATTACCAGTCGAATCTGCGTGACATCACGTTCAACCTGTTCGAGGTCTTCGACCGCGGCGAGATCCTCGGTCGGGGTCCCTATGAGGACCTGGATGCCGAGACCGCCGAGGCGATGCTGAGCGAGGTCGACAACCTGGCCCGAACCAAGCTGGCCGAGTCGTTCCAGAGCGCCGACCGGGAACCGCCCGTCTTCGATCCGCAGACCCACAGCGCGCCCTTGCCCGCGGCGTTCAAGAAGTCCTACGCCGCCTACATGGACTCCGACTGGTGGCGGGTCGAACTGCCGGCGGCCATCGGCGGCCAACCCACCCCGCCGTCGTTGCAGTGGAGCATCGCCGAGATGGTGCTGGGCGCGAACCCGGCCGTCTACATGTACGCCTCCGGCCCGAGCATGGGCTACGTCCTGTGGGCCAACGGCACCGAACGGGACCAGCAGATCGGCAAGCTGATGGTGGAGCGCGAATGGGGTAGCTCGATGGTGCTGACCGAGCCGGACGCGGGCTCCGACGTCGGCGCCGGCCGGACGAAGGCCATTCCGCAGCCTGACGGCTCCTGGCACATCGAAGGCGTGAAGCGGTTCATCACCTCCGCTGAGCACGACCTGAGTGAAAACATCGTCCATCTGGTGCTGGCCCGGCCGAATGGCGTCGAGGGCGCCGGCGGCCCGGGCACCAAGGGCCTCAGCCTGTTCGTAGTGCCCAAGTACGACTTCGACCTGGAGACCGGCGAGCTGACCGGCGAACGCAACGGCGTCTTTGTCACCGGCGTCGAGCACAAGCTCGGCATCAAGGTGTCCAACACCTGCGAGCTGAGCTTCGGCCAGAACGGCGTCCCGGCCAAGGGCTGGTTGCTCGGCGAGGTGCACAACGGCATCGCGCAGATGTTCCAGGTGATCGAGCACGCCCGGATGATGGTAGGCACCAAGGCCATCGCCACCCTGTCCACCGGATACCTGAACGCCCTCGAATACGCCAAGACCCGGATCCAGGGCCCGGACCTGACCGAGCAGATGAACAAGACCGCACCCCGGGTCGCGATCAGTCACCACCCCGACGTCCGCCGTTCGCTGATGACGCAGAAGTCAGCGGTGGAAGGGATGCGGGCGCTGGTGCTGTTCACCGCCACCGTCCAGGACCAGGTCGCGTTGGCCCAGGCCCGGGGCGAGACCGACGAGGCGGCGCACCGGCTGAACGACCTGCTGCTGCCGATCGTCAAGGGCTACGGCTCGGAGCGGTCCTGGGTCCTGCTGGGCACCGAGTCGCTGCAGACCTTCGGCGGCTCCGGCTTCCTGGTCGACTACCCGATCGAGCAGTACCTCCGCGACGCCAAGATCGACACGCTCTACGAGGGCACCACCGCGATCCAGGGCCAGGACCTGTTCTTCCGCAAGATCGTCCGCGACCAGGGCAAGTCGCTGGGATACTTGTCCGAGCAGATCGAGTCGTTCGCGGCGAGCGAGGCCGGCAACGGGCAGCTCAAGAACGAGCGGGCGCTGCTCGCCCAGGGGCTGGACGACGTCGGGTCGATCGTGGCCGCGATGGTCGGGGACCTGCAGTCCTCGGTGTCGACCGCGGAGGAATCCGATCCACGCAACGTCTACAAGGTCGGGCTGAACACCAGCCGGCTGCTGTTCGCCCTCGGCGACCTGATCTGCGCCTGGCTGCTGCTCCGCGGCGCCGAGGTGGCGTTGGGCAAGCTGAACGGCGAACTCGGCGACGAACTCTCGGTCAAGGACCACGCGTTCTACGAGGGCAAGATCGCCTCGGCCCGTTGGTTCGCCCAGACCGTGCTGCCGAAGCTGTCGGCCGAGCGGGCGATCGCCGAAGCCACCGACAACGCCGTGATGGATCTCGACATCGCCTCGTTCTAGGTTCGGCTTGTTCCAAGGACGGAGACGAGCGGCCGCCCGCAGGCGACCCGCTCGGTCTCGCGTCGAACAGATGCGTCCTCTTCGGTTCAACCGGCCAGTCGCTCCTCGGCCGGGAGCAGGGTGTTCTTGATCGCGTCGTCCCCGTCGCCGACGGTCGTCGGGACCGAGGACACCTCGACCACGCCGAGCCGGAGGCCCTGCAGCATCACTCCGACGCCGCCGCTCACCGTGCCGTCGGCGTCGATGGTGTCCATCCAGACGTGGTCACCGTTGCGCAGCGGGCCGTGATACAGCTGCCCGTAGTGCCAGTGGCCCGTCGGCTCGTGCTGGCAGCTCTGCAACGCGGCGAGCACGTTCTGAGCGGCGCGCTTGGCTTCGGACCGACTGCCGGCCTGGGCGATGGCCTCGGTGACCGACGAGCCCGACACGCCGTCCTCGTTGCTCCAGCGCGACCCGAGGGTGATCAGCCGCTTGTCCTTGGCCAGGCTGCCCAGACCCTGTTCGCCGGTGCAGGTGCTCACCGTCCGGGCGCCGTAGAGGTCGCTCTGCTGGAAATTGAGTTCACCGACGCTGTCCTTGACCGAGCCGATGTCGGCGCTCTGCATCAGGTTGGTGGTGCCGAACGGTTCTGTTGTCTCGGCCTGCGCGGCGTGGGTGCCTAGCCGCCGAGGGTCGCGGCGACGCCGGCGACCCCGGCCAGCGCCAGCCCCATCCGGACGGCGGTGGTCGGTCCCTTCTTCGAGGTGGCGAGCTTCGAGGTGGCAGACATCGGGTTCCCTTCGTTGGCGAGGCGACACCGAACGTGTCGTCAATTTCGGGTAGTCCGCTCGAGACCGTTTGGTTGGCTCCGATGTCGAAAAAGTTGTCGCCAGGGTGACGTCCGGGTGAAATTCTGCGCAGACTCTTGCGTTTCGACGGTCGGACACGAGAGGTTTGGCCGAGGAATTACGGCTTCGCCGCGATCCTCGTGCCCACCCCGCCCATCGCCCCATCGCCCCATCCCCTCTCGACCAGGAGCCCCCTGATGCGCGCTCGCACGTTCACTGTCGCCGCCTGCCTGAGTCTGGTCCTGCCGGTCGGCCGGACTGGCCGCACCGGCTGCCTCGGCCGCCACGTCGCTGAGCATCGCGACCGTTCAGGGCACGGCGAAGTTCTCGCCCTACCAGGGCAAGCGGGTGACGCTGAACCCGTCGGTGGTGACCGCGGTCTACAGCAACGCGAGCTACGGGCTGCGCGGCTTCGTGATCCAGACCCCGGGCACCGGCGGGGCCGAGCCGCAACCTGAAGAGGGCCTCGGACGCGATCTTCGTCTACACCGGCAGCACCTCGACCGGGGTGGCGATCGGTGAGTTGGTCACCGTCTCCGGAACGGTCAGTGAGTACCCGAACAGCACCGATCCGGGCGTCGACAGCCTGACCGAGATCGGCGGGTCGGTCAGCGTCACCATCTCGAGTGCGAAGCACGCCGCGGTCAAGCCGGTCACCGGCATCTCCTGGGCCGACACCTACGCCCACCGGGAGAACCTCGAATCGATGCTGTACCGGACCACCGAGAAGTTCGTGGTCGCCGACAACTACCCGCTACTGCACTACGGCGAGCTCGGTCTGGCGGCCGGCGGGGAGCTGCCGGTGCAGCCCACCGACGCCGGCCCGTACGGATCGAGGAAGGCGGCGGCCGGCAGACCCGGCAGAACGCGATCAACGCGGTCTCGCTGGACGACGGCACCAACGCATCGTTCTTCGCCACCAAAGCCAGTCCCGGCGGCGGTACGGTGCCCTACCTGACACCGACCCAGGACGTGAAGATCGGCGACACGCCAGGCTCAACGCACCGGTGATCGTCGACTTCCGCAACGGCGACTGGACGTTCGAGCCGACCCGGCCGGTCGACGCCGGCCACGAGGTCGCGACCATCACGGCGAAGGAACACGAAGCCACCCCGAAGGTCGGCGGCCGGCTCTCGATCGCCTCGTTCAACGTGCTCAACTATTTCCCGACCACCGGGCAGGGCCGGACGGGCTGTACCGGCAGCAATCTGGACACCTCCGGCTCCTACAACGTGACCTACAGCTGCGACGTCCGCGGTGCCTGGGATCCGGCCGACTTCGGCCGTCAGGAAGCCAAGATCGTCACCGCGATCAACCAACTGAACGCCTCGGTCACCGGCCTGATGGAGATCGAGAACTCGGTCAAGGTCGGTCAGCCCACCGACAACGCGGTGCAGACCCTGGTCGCGGCACTGAACCAGGCGGCCGGTTATTGCAAGTGGGCCTACGTTCCGTCCTCGAACCAGCTGCAGCCGACCGCCGACCAGGACGTCATCAACAACGCACTGATCTATCAGCCGGCTCGGGCCGAGATGATCGGCAGCGCGTACGCCGACGGCGCTGACTCAAGTGACGATGGTGCGTTCAGCAACGCCCGGACGCCGATCGGCGCCTCGTTCGCGCCCCGCAGTGGCGGTCGGGCCACGCTCGTCGTGGTCAACCACTTCAAGTCCAAGGGTTCGGCGCCGAGCGACGCCGACGACCCGAACGCCGATCACGGCCAAGGCGCCTGGAACGTCCAGCGGGTCGAGCAGGCGAAGGCGTTGCTGGCCTGGGTGCCGACCGTGCAGCGGGCCACCGGCGACCAGGCGGTGGCGCTGATCGGGGACTTCAACTCCTACACCCACGAGGATCCGTTGCGCACGCTCGCCTCGGCCGGCTATCGCAACGCGGCCGCCGAGAGCGACTACTCCTACAACTTCTCCGGGCTGGCCGGCTCGCTCGACCACGTGTTCCTGAACAAGGCCGCCGCCAGGGAGCTGACCCGAAGCGCGGTCTGGAACATCAACTCGATCGAGTCCGACGCGCACGAGTACTCCGAGTACGAGACCACGGCGCTGGACTACTACACCGCCGACCAGTACCGGGCCAGCGACCATGACCCGGTGATCGTCGGTCTGGCGGTGCCCCGGAAGTAGCGGCAAACCTTTTGCCGAGAACGCGCGTACCTGAAGGCGAAGACCCCGTCGGGGGGTCTGAACCCAGGAGGTCACATCATGATCAAGCGCGCAATCTCGTTGGCCCTGGCCGCCGGCTCCATCGCGGTCGCCGCCGGCGCCGCCTCACCTGCCCAGGCCGAAACCGTGGTCTATCACGGCCAGCGTCGTCTCCTCCGACGGTCTGAGCGAGCGTTCCTTCCCGAGCACCACCGGCTCGAAGACGGGCAGCCTGTGGAACGGCCAGACGTTCGACATCGTCTGCAAGGTGCACGGCCGCTCGATCGACGGCAACAACCTCTGGTACGCCATTTCCCCGACCCAGTGGGTCGCGGCGCGGTACCTGGCCAACGTCGGGCCGGCTCCCAGCTACTGCGGCACCGTCGTGCACGTCACGGGGCGGGCGAGCGCGACCATCAATCAGCGGATCGCACCGAGCACCGCCGATGCCACGGCCGGCACCGTCGCCAAGGGTGCGAGCGTCCGGATCGTCTGCCAGACCTCCGGCCAGGGTGTGCTGGGAAACCCGAAGTGGTACTACCTGGAAGACGGTCGGTGGGTGTCCTCGCGCTACGTCAACGGTTTCGAGGGCTCTCCCAACGACTGCGCCTGAACCGGCGGTGACGGCCGGGCGGTGAGCTATCGTGCACAGGCATGCCGCCCGGCGCCGTCCGGAGCCAGGTCGGGCGGCATCCGAGGGGGACGAGAGGGAGGCGGGTCCGTGGGTCTGGCGCAGTCGTTTCGCCGGTTGATCGGCCGGGCAGGGACGGCTGACACCAGCGAAGCAGCAGGCGCGGGTGGAGGCGGCCGAGCGGCCTCGAGGACGAGATCTCCGCGCTCGATGACGACGAACTGGCCGAGCGGTACGCGATTCTGCGGGAGTTCGTCACCGACGAGCTGACGCCTGAAGACCTGACCGAGCTGATGGCGATCGGCCGCTCGGCGGTGCAACGGACGATCGGCGAACGAGCTTACGACGAGCAGCTGCTGGGGGCCGCCGGGCTGTTGTCCGGGCAGGTGGTCGAGATGGCCACCGGCGAAGGCAAGACGATGGTCGGGGCGCTCGCCGCACTGGGTTTCGTGGTCCGCGGCCGCCGGGTGCAGGTGCTCTCGGTCAACGACTACCTGGCCCGCCGGGACGCGGAGTGGATGGGGCCGATCTTCGAGCTGCTGGGCGTCGGCGTCGGCTTCGTCACCCAGACCTCGACCCCGGACGAGCGACGCGAAGCCTATGCCCAGCGACGTCTGCTACGCCCCGGTCAGTGAGGTCGGATTCGATCTGCTGCGGGACCGGCTGAGCACCGATCTCGACCACCCGGGTGCTGACGGAGCTCGACGTGGCGATCATCGACGAGGCCGACGCGGTGATGATCGACGAGGCCAAGGTGCCGTTGGTGCTGGCCGGCAGCGACGAACACGGCGAGGACGAGTCCGACGCGGCCCGGGTGGTCGCCGCGACTCGATCCCGAGGTCGACATCGAGCTGACCGGCGACCGGCGCAGCGCCAACCTGACCGAGGCCGGGCTCCAACACGTCGAAGAGCTGTCGAAGTCGACAATCTCTACGCCGAGGGCAACGAGTCGCTGCTGACCAGGATCAACATCGCGCTGCACGCCCGGAGTGCTGTTGACCCGAGACATCGACTATCTGGTCGCCGACGGCCAGGTGCAAGCTGATCGACCTCAACCGCGGCCGGGTCGCCGATCTGCAGCGGTGGCCGGACGGCCTGCACGCCGCCGTAGAGGCCAAGGAGGGGCTGGCCAGTACCGGCCGCGGCGTGATCCTGGACTCGATGACCATCCAGTCGCTGATCACCAGCTATCCGTTGGTGTGCGGGATGACCGGGACCGCGGTGGCGGCGGCCGAGCAGCTCCGGGAGTTCTACACCTGGAGGTCGGCGTCGTCCCGACCCACCGGCCGAACGTCCGCGAAGACGCCGAGGACCGACTCTACGAAACCGTTGAGCAGAAGGAAGAGGCACTGATCGCCGAGGTCAGTGCCCTGCACGAAACCGGTCGGCCGGTGTTGATCGGCACCCACGACGTCGCCGCCTCCGAACGGCTGCACGAACGGCTGGCCGAGGCCGGGGTTGAGAGCGCGGTGCTGAACGCGAAGAACGACGCCGAGGAAGCCACCCTGATCGCCGACGCCGGCCGGCACGGCGCGGTCACCGTCTCCACCCAGATGGCCGGTCGCGGGGTGGACATCCGGCTCGGCGGAGCCGACGAGACCGACCGGGAGGCAGTCGCCGCACTCGGCGGGCTGATGGTGATCGGCACCGGCCGCTATCCGACCCGGCGGCTGGACGACCAGCTGCGCGGCCGGGCCGGACGGCAGGGCGATCCGGGCGGATCGGTGTTCTTCACCAGCCTGGAGGACGATCCCGAGACCGAGCAGTTCGTCGTCCGCGCCTCGCACGTCGACGAGGACGGGTTGATCGACGCCCCGGCCGCCCAGCATCAGGTGGAGCACGCGCAGCGGGTCGGCGAGGGCGCCCTGCTCGATCTGCACCGCAACAGCTGGCTCTACAGCCAACAGCTGCACCACCAGCGGATCGAGGTGCTGGAGCACCGGGATCGTCTGCTGCGCACTGATCTGGCCGCCACCGAGCTGGCCGAGCGACGACCGGAGCGGTGGGCCGGTTGGTCCAGGAGCTGGGGAAGGAGCCGGGCAAGAGCTGGGGAAAGAGGCGGCTGAGCAGTTGCTCACCGAGGCGGCCCGGACGCTGGCCCTGTTCGAGCTGGATCAGGCCTGGGGTGATCATCTCGCCTTCACCCAGGATCTGCGCGAGGGCATCCACCTGCGGGCGCTCGGCCGGCAGACCCCGTTGCACGCCTTCCACGCCGAGGCCCAGGCCGCCTTCCGGATCTGCTCGGCTCGGCGCAGCAGGCGACCGCCGAAGCGTTCGACCGGGCGGTGATCACCGCGGACGGGCTGGACGAGGAGGCCTCCGACGTCCGGCGACCGTCCGCGACCTGGACTTATCTGGTCGACGACAACCCGTTCGGGACGCCGGAGGACCACCTGTTCGAGGCGTTCGGCAACCTGGTTCGCAAGGCGAGCGGTCGCGACAAGTCAGACTGAGCTGAGAATGAGTACGGAATCCGGCCGGGCCGGGCAGTTGGCCCCGGCCGGTCCCGGTGCTGTGGCGACGGTCGCCGTCGGCACCTTCTTGTCGCTGGTCGTCTTCACCTTGCCGCTGGCGGATCTGCCGACACTGGCCCGGGCTTCGACCGCCGGGCGGTCGGCCCAGGCCTGGATCCTCAGCTCGATGAGCGCCGGACTGGCGGCCTCGATGCTGTTGGCGGGGGCGCTGGCCGACGATCGTGGTCGGCGTCGGGTGTTCGCCGCCGGCGCGGTCGGGATGGCGCTGGGATCGCTGATCTGCGCGGTCTCGTTCGGCCCGGTGCTCTTCGTGGCCGGCCGGATCGTTCAAGGCGTCGGCGGGTCGGCCCTGATCGCCGCCGGATTGGCCCTGCTGTCGGCGTGGTCGGTCGATGCCGTCCAACGCTCGAAGGCGACCGCGCTCTGGGGGACCAGTGTCGGCGCCGGGATCGCCGTCGGTCCGGTGTTGGCCGGGAGTTTCGATCTGATCGGCTGGTGGCGCGAGATCTACGTCGTCATCGTGGTCGCTTCGTTGATGTTGTTGCTTCATCGTCGGTCGGCTCAGCCGGCGGGGCCGGATGCCGGAGTCGACGCACCGATCGTCCACGGGCACTCGATCTGCTCGGCGCGATCAGCCTTCACGGCCGCGATGACGTTGGTCCTGGTCGGGCTGACCGAGATCCGTCAACCCGGCGGACAGACGCTGGCGGTGATCATGTTCGTCCTGGCCGGCGGTTGCGTCGTCGCCTTCGTGATCATCGAACGCCGGGTCGGCCAACCGATGATCAACTTCTCCTTCTTCGCCGAGCCGCGGTTCGCCGCCGCGTCGCTCGCCGGGCTGATCACCGGGATCGGCGTCATCGGGCAGCTGTCGGTCACCTCCAGCTATCTGGTCAAGGATTTCGGGCTGTTGCCGATCGGTGCGGCCGGGCTGCTCGCGCTCTGGTCGGCCACCAGTGCCGTCACCGCGTTGCTGTCGAGGCGCTTGCCGTCCTTCGCCTCCGGCCCTCGCCAACTGGTGATCGGGCTGGTCGGGGTGACCATCGGTCTGGCCCTGCTGATCGGCGCGAGGCACCCCGTCCGACCTGGTGGTCGGCTTGTTCGTGGCCGGCCTGGCCAGTGGTGTGCTGAACGCAGCCCTGGGTCGGGAGGCGGTGCTCAGCGCACCGGACGGGCGGGCCGGGCTGGGCAGTGGGGTGAACAACACCGCTCGCTATCTCGGCTCGGCGGTCGGGGTCACCATCACCTCGATCCTGGTGCTCGGTGGTGGGACCGATCCGCCCGGGCCGAACGCGGCTGGTCCTCGGCCGCGATGATCACCGCGGCGGCCAGCGCCGTCGGCGCCGCGTTGGTCGCGTTGCTGTTGCTGCGCGCCCCACGGTTCGGCGCAGTCTCGCCTCCAGCCCGTGAGCTGGCGACTCCGATTGTCGGTGTGGTTGCCGCGGCCTATGGCCGCGCTCCGCCGATCGGTCTCGCCGTGCGTCGACTCTGCAGCGCGTCGGCGGCCCGGCGCCGAACGGACTGCTCGGCCTCGGGTCGTGCTCGGCTTCCTCGAGTGACGGCGTAGGGCGGCCAACGCATCGCGCCTTCGGCCGGTCGGTGGGTCGTCGCCTGCACTGCGGGCGTCGTGGCGTCTCCTCGGCTTCGGCGAGCCGGCCCGTCCGCGGCCGCGATCTCGGCTTCTCGGACCGCCCGTTCCCGTCGGCCGCCCGTTCCCGCTCGCCGCTCGGCTCTTCCCGCGCGGCTGCTCTTGCTCGGCTGCCTCTTGCTCGGCTGCCGGCCTTTGTCACCGCCGTCCGGTGCCTCGCCGGGGCATCGTCGCAGAGGGCTCGACTGCTGTCCCGGGCCGCCGTAGTGCGGGCGCCGCCATCGATCGGCCCGAAGCCGCTGTAGTCGGCGGGCTGGGCCAGCCGTGCCGGCCCGGACCAAGTCGGCGGTCGTCGGGTCGGCCAGCGCGGCCTGCAGACTCTGGCTGACCTCCCGCCGGATCGCCTCGGTCGCGTTCGCGCCCTGGTCGGCGGCCAGCGCGACGGCCCGTCGGGTCAGTGCCTCCACCGCCCGGTGGCGATCGGCGGACAGCCGGCGCAGATCCGGTCCGGACAGCTGCTCCTGGGCCAGCCGCAGCGCCTCACCCAGGTCGATCAGTCCGGCGAGTTGCTCGGGCTCGCCGCGGGCGAGCAGGTTGACCATCCAGGCCGATCGGGTCGGCCGGCGCAGGGCGGTGATCGCGGTCGCCAACTCGCGCTCGCCCGCGGCTCTGGCCTGCTTGGCCCGCTGGTCCGCGTGGTGACGAAGTCATCCGGCGGGCCGGCGTACAGCTCGTCGCGCACCCGGCCGAGGTCGGGCGGATCGGCGCATGGCGCCACCTGACCGCGCCATGCACCCTGGCCCGGCCCCGTGGCCGGGCGCCGATCAGGTCGAGTGCGGGAGTAGATATCAAGCATGCCTCTCTCCGGTGAGTACGAACCGAGCCCCGAAAAATGGGTTCGTGATCAGGTCGAAGCTCTTCGAGCGGACCGGCGGCGCCGAGGCCGGCACGATGGGCGACACCGGGCCTGGCGGTGGCGATCTTCACCCACCGCGGCAAGAAGTCCGGCAAGCTCCGCAAGACGCCGCTGATGCGGGTCGAGCACGGACGGGAAGTATCTGATGGTGGCCTCCAAGGGTGGCGCTCCGAAGCACCCGCAGTGGTACTTCAACCTCACGTCCGACCCGGACGCGGTCGATCGTCCAGGACGGTCCGGAGCCGTTCGACGGGCACTCTCGCGAGCTGAGCGGTGCCGAGCGCGCCGAGTGGTGGGACCGGGCGGTCGAGGCCTTCCCGACCTACGCCGACTACCAGCAGAAGACCGACCGGCTGATTCCGCTGATGCTGATCGAGCGCCGCTGAGCCGAGGCTGAAAAGACCATCCTGACCAGGGCTGGCGCCGCGGCGAGACTTGGGTCACACTGGCCGAGTAGCACGATCGGACCGATGCGGCATGGAGCTCAGATGACCTACGCCAAGACAGACCCCGCCACGATGACCAGCGCCGAGGTGGCCGACTACCAGCAGCGGGTGGACGTCCGCTTTCCGCGCCCGGAGGCTGCCTCGCCCACTCAGGACGCTCCAGGTACCGATGAGGGCGGTGAGACGATCTCGATCCGGTTCACCGCTGAGGAGATGACCTGCCTGCGGGCCGGTTCGGATGCCGAGGGAACGTTGCTGGCGAGCTGGGTCCGGCGCGTCGTCCTGGACCAGGCGGGTTGGGTCACTCACCCGTAACCCTCGGTGACGCGCGGCGTCTGCCATGGTGCTTTCTCATCTCCGTCGGTG
Organism: uncultured Actinomycetota bacterium; assembly: GCA_963711185.1. Taxonomy (GTDB): domain Bacteria; phylum Actinomycetota; class Actinomycetes; order Propionibacteriales; family Propionibacteriaceae; genus Microlunatus. The sequence continues at coordinate 524,251 of CAVQDD010000019.1, forward strand.
CGACGATGAGGTATGCCTGCCGGTCCCCCCGAAGCTGATCTGTCCCGTCGTGCCCTGCTGGGGTTCGCCCTCGGCGTGGGTGCTGCCGCTGTTGCCGGCTGTGATGCCGCCGGATCGTCCCCGAGCGAAGTCCAGAGTGCATCGTCGGCGCCGAACCCCTCGGCCGCGAGGTCAACCGGGTCCGGCGTCACCTCGACGGTGGGGCAGAGCCCCAGCGCCACCGAGTCCGCCTCGTCGACGAGCAGCCCGAGCGCCCGGGCCACCGCGTCCGCCGCGCAGATTCTGGCCCGGTCCACCGTCCCGGTGCTGTGCTGGCACCAGCTGCGGAACTGGACCAGCGCGGACAGCAGCTACGCGCGCGGAGCTGTTGATCTGCCCGCCGGCCAAGTTCCGGGCCCAGCTGGACGCCATGCGCCGAGGACAACTGGACGACGATCGGGCCCGATCAGTATCTGGCCCACCTCACCACCGGCGCCGCGCTTCCGGAGAAGCCGATCATGCTCTCCTTCGACGACAGCCAGCGCAGCCAGATCACCGAGGGCCTGCCGCAGTTACGCCCGGAAGATGACCGGCACGTTCTTCGCGATGACGGTGGTACTGGGCAAGAACGGGTGGTTCTCGCGCAACGACCTCAAACGGCTGGCCGACGCCGGCATGATGGTGGCCGCGCACACCTGGGATCACCACCGGGTCGATCAGTATTCGGGCAAGGACTGGTCGATTCAGCTCGGGCAGCCAAAAGAGTTGCTGGAGCAAGATCATCGGCAAGCCGGTCGACCACTTCGCCTATCCCTACGGGGCCTGGAACCAGGCCGCACTGCCGCACGTCAAGGCGGCCGGCTACGAGACGGCCTACCAACTGGCCGACAAGAAGCCGGACGCCAAGGCGCCGCTGTTCACGTTGCGTCGCGATCTGGTCTCTTCGGCCTGGAGCGGCAAACAACTGCTCGCGCATCTGCGCAGCCGAACGTCCTGACCGCGGGCGACACCCTTGGTTTCGGTGCGACGCTGAAGCCATCAGAGCCCGACGGCTCGACGGTTGGCTCAACCGATGGCGCAGTCTCGCGGTGGCCGCCCCGCTGCACGTCGACGGCAGCAACCTCATCTTCGAGTGTCACGACACCTCCAGCGGGACGCCGGGTTGCGATCGCCCGGTCCCGGCGCCGCCGGCGCCTATCGGCAATGCCGAGTTCGAGCTGATCCAGGCCGGCCGGCACTGGACGCTCGGATCGCTCGGGGTCGTCGGTCCTGATCTGAGCGCGGCCACCGATCTGCGGCTGCCGATCTGCGGCTGCCGATCTGCGGCTGCCGGCCGGCGCCGAAACCGGTGCGGCCGTACTGCTGCTCACCGATCGCGCCCACCCGAGCGGCGTGCAGATCGATCCGTCGCTGCACTGACCCGCACTTCCCAAGCGGTTGCTTGACATCCTGCCGATCGCAGGAGCAAGATTCCAAGCATGTCTTTGGCAAAGCTTGGCGGCGGTCATCTGCAGGAGGTGCTGCGCAACCGCGATCTCCGGCTGCTGCTGGGCGCCGGCTTGGTATCGCAGACCGGCGACTGGATGCTCGCCACCGGGATCGGATTCCAGGTCTACGCGCTTACTGGCTCGACGCTGGCTTCGGCGATCGCGCTGCTGGCCACCCAGGCGCCGCAGGTGCTGTTCGGCACGTTCGCCGGGGTCCTGGTCGACCGGTGGGACCGGCGACGGGTGATGATCATGGTCAACCTGCTGCTCAGCGTCGTGCTGTTACCGCTGCTGCTGGTGCAGGACGCGTCCCGGATCTGGATCGTTTATCTGGTAGTTGCGGCCAGCAGCTGCCTGACGCCGTTCTTCGTGGCGGCCGAGGCGACCATGCTGCCGGCGCTGGTCGGCGAGGACGATTTGGTCACCGCGAACGCGGTGAATGCTCAAGTACGCAACGTGTCCCGGTTGATCGGCGCGGCGCTGGGTGGCTTGATCATCGCCACCGGCGGGCTCACCTGGTTGGCCCTGGCCGACCTGGCCACCTTCCTGCTGGCCGCGTTGTTCCTGGGGCTGATCCGGCACCGCGCCGCCGAACGCGTGATCGAGCCGCTCCGGCTGGCCCGCGACTGGATCGACGGTCTGGCGGTGATCCGGGGCAGCCGGGCGTTGTTGGTGTTGGTCTTCTTCTTCGCGGTGTCGGGCATCGGCGAGGCGGTGATGGGCACGCTGTTCGCGCCGTTCGTGCACGACGTCCTCGGCGGGACGGGTCGCGCGTTCGGGACGATCATGGCCGCCCAGGCCGTCGGCGGCATCGTCGGCGGGCTGTTGGTGACCGCGTTCGGCCACCGGTTCAGCCCGCGCGCACTGTTCGGGTGGGGTGCGGTCGCCTTCGGCGCTCGGAGATCTCGCGCTGTTCCTCTATCCTCTGCTCAGTAGGGAGATCTGGCCGGGAATCGTAATCATCGCCCTGGTCGGTCTGCCCGGTGCGGCCCTGTTCGCAGGCATGCTGACGCTTTTCCAGACTTCAACCCACGATCAGGTCCGCGGTCGAATCTTCGGGACGTTGACCACCGTTCAGAACGCGGCGATGCTGCTCAGCACGCTGGTCGCCGGGGTGCTGGCGGAGCACCTCGGGGTGTTGCCGGTGATCGTCGTCCAGGGTGCGATGTACGTCGTCGCCGGCGTGGTCGTGGTGGTCGTGCTCCGGGCGGGCTCCGGATCCGCCGACCCGGCCGAAGCCGACGACCTCAGGGATCAGCATTTCGTTGCAAGGCTTGACAATCCGGCGATCTCGACCATGCTTCCAAGCATGTCCTTGGCATCGAACGTCCGGCTGGACACCGTCACCGATCCGATGGCCTTACGAGCCCTGGCCCATCCGATCCGGGTGGAACTGCATTCCCTGATCGGGCGGGAGGGAACGCTGACCGCCGCCGACGCGGCCCGACAACTGGGCATCAGCCACGCGCTGGCCAGTCACCATCTGCGCCAGCTCGCCAAATACGGCTTCATCGAGCCGGCGGACAGTCCGGACAACCGGGCGCATCCGTGGCGGGTGACGGCGACCTCGATGGAACTCCGGCCGGCCGAGCCCGACTCCCGGGCGGCGGTGGACGTGCTGGACCGCTACGGAGCCGAGCAGGGCGTCCGGCACCTGATCGAATGGCAACAGCGGCGCGATGATCACTCCGGCGACTGGGCGGATTCCACCGGCGTCCGCGGCGGGTTGCTCTACCTGACCCCCGACGAACTCGCCGAGGTCCAGCGCGCCTGGTCCGAGATCATGATGCCGCTGGCGGATCGTCGCCCGATCGGACACCCCGAACAGCGGCCGACCGACGCGGTGCCCGTCAGCTTCACCCTGATCGCCGTCCCGATAGAGCCGACCGCGTCCGGCGGCTGACCTTCCGGGCAAGCCGGCTCGGGGGTGTGCTCACTCCCGGGCGAGGATGCGAGCCGTCGGTAGTCGCAGGGTGACCGCGGTGGGGATCAGGGCGGCGAGGGCGCTGGCCAGCACGGCGGCGAGGATCACCGCGACGCTGATTTCGATCATGGTCGGGGTGACGGCGCTGATGAACACACCGACGGTGGCCAGGGCGGCGGCGGCGCCGATCAGGGCGCCGAGCAGGCCGATGACGCCGGCTTGGGTGATCAGGATGCGCGCGAGGGCGGTGTCGCGCCAGCCGCCGGCTTGGAGGGCGGCGTAGGCGGGGGCGTCCTCGGTGACGGCGATCAGCAGTACGGTGGCGACGGCGGTCAGACCGAGGACGTCGAGCAGCACGGTGGCGACCACGTCGGGGGTGCGGACCTGGAGGGCGACGGCGTCGCCGAGGAAGGATCCGATCACCGAGCCGTTGAACGCGGCCACGATGCTGGCCAGCACGATGGTGGAGGCGACGGCCAGGGCGACGGCGATGCCGCCGAGGACGACCCGGCCCGGTCGGCGTCGGATCATGATCAGGCCGAGGGTGGCGGGTCCGCGCAGGCCGAGCGTTGGGTTGCGGCGGCGTGACGGGCGGGGTCGGAAGGCGTCGATGGGGGCGATCCGGCCGGCGGTGAGGGTGCCGGCGAGTCCGGGCAGCAGGGCGAGCAGGGCGCCGAGCGGCACGGCGGCGACGATCTGCCACCAGACGGTGTGGATGCCGAGCAGTTGGGCGATCGGCCAGGCGATCAGGGCGCCGAGGATTCCGGCGGCGAGGCCGGTGATCCCGAGTTCGAGACCGACCAGGGCGCGGCGGCGCCCGGGGCGCCAGCCCAGGCAGGCCAGCACGGCGAGTTCACGGCGGCGGGCCTGGACCGAGGCGGTGGCGATCAGCGCGACGGTGAGCGCGCTCGAGGCGAGGATGACCAGGGACAAGACCAGGGACTTGGCGTCCAGGGCCTGGGCGATGGCGACCGCGACACCTTTCTTGGTCCAGCGTTCGTCGACCAGCAGCGCCGGGGTGCCGGAGCGGGTGGCGGGCAGGGCGATCTGCCGGTTCTGCAGCGAGGAGCCGATGGTGATGTCGACGTCCAGGCCGGTTTGGGTATGGATCTGTTCGGCGATCTGGCGGATCTTCTCCCGGGCGACCGGGTCGAGTCCGGTGATGCCGGCAACCCGGACCCGGACGCTGCTGATGGGTGCTTTCGTGTTGAGTCCGGAGAAGTTGCGCCAGAACAGCGGCAGCGCTTTGAGTGAGACGAGCAGGGCGGGCGGGGACTGGACGTAGCCGGTCGGGTTCAGATCCGACAGCATCGGCTTGTTGCCCAGTGCGGACTTCGACGCGGCGTCGGCGCCCTCGACGTAGGAGGGCCGGTAGGTCTCCAACGGCACCTCGTTGAGCTTCGACGGCCGGGGCAGCTTGGCTGAGTCGTAGCTGCCGACCACGGCGAACGAGACGAACGTGTCCTGACGGCTTTTCGGCTTGACCGCGGCCGTCCGGTAGCCGGTGTCGGTGGCGCTGGGCGGGACCGGCAAGAACGACGAACCGTCACCGTTCGGGTCGCGCCAGGCGCTCGGGTTGAACGGCACCACGCTCGGCTTCAGCGGGCCGTTGCCGGTGTAGGTGATCTGGCCTGGCTGGTCCAGATCGAAGGTGATCAGGTCCTGGTCGGCCGTCCCACCGGTGGGATCGACCACGGAGGCGACGTCGCCGGCGTACACCTGGGCCGCGTTCTTGGTCACCGTCCTGACCGTCCGCACCGGGGTTGCGGCGTTCACCAGCGCGGCGCGGGCGCGGGTGTCGTGGCTGGCCAACACCTGGTCGGTGGTCGAGGCGGACAGTTCCTGAACCGTGACTGTGGCCTGGAAATCGAACGGCAGCTGGGTCGACATGACCGCTTTCGCCGCTTCGACCGGCGCCGGCCCGGAGGTGTCGGTGGCGTAGCCGTCGGTCTCGTCCAGCGCCCGACCGTCGACGACGGCCTGATCGATCCCGGTCAGTTTCGCCTCGGCGTCCGGATCGATCGCCTCCACGGTCAACGGCATGCTCAGCAGCGTCTCGACCCGCGGCACGTCGTCAGCCGTGGCACCGTTCGTCGTGGTGCAGCTCTCGCGGAACGCGGTCGCCGGGCTGGTCGGCGGGCCGCCGGCGTTCGAGGCCAGGCAGGCGGTGATCATCTGGCCGCCGCGACGCTCGGTCTGGGCATCACTGGCGGCGGTGGCGGCATCGGCGGGTGGTGTGACGTCGGTCAGTGGTCGCCGGGTGAGGTAGAGGTAGCCGTGCTGGTTGACCGTGGTCGCCGTCCCGTTCCGGGCCCTCCCGGTCATCGCGTACCGGACCATCACGTGATCACGGCTGCCCAGCAAATTGGGCAGGTCGACCGGCACCAGCACGCTGCGCATCGTCTGGCCCAGCACCGCGATCGGCGCCGCCACATCTACCCCCGGCACGGCGGCAATCTGCTTCACCTGCGCCAGGGTGATGCCGCCGTACTGACCGGCCAGGAAGTTCGAGCGGACCACCTGGTCGGAGAGTTCCAGCGCGGTCGCCGAACCCTTCGGCCGGACCAGGATGTCGTAGGTCGATCGATAGTTGCCGGCCACCTCTTGACGGACCTGCAACTGCTGGGTCTGAACCGTTCCGGTCAACACCACGAAGCTCGTCACCGCAACCAGGATCGCCGCGAAGGCCGCCGCCGTCCGCCGCCAGTCACCACGCAGATGAGCCAGCGCAAACCCGAACAGACCGTTCATGCCTGGGCGCTTTCGGCTTGAGGGTTCCCGACCTGGGTGGTCCCGGCCACGGACGGCTGCCCGACCCGGTGGACCCGGCCGTCACGGACCCCGACCACCTCATCGCAGCGCGCAGCCACCCCCGGATCGTGAGTGGCGATGATCAACGTCGTCCCGAACCGGGCCCGCACGTCAGCCAACAACTCCAGGATCTCCCCGGCGGTGGCCGAGTCGAGATTGCCGGTCGGCTCGTCGGCCAACAGCAACCGCGGCCGCACCACCAATGCCCGGGCGATCGCCACCCGCTGCTGCTGCCCGCCCGACAACTGGTCCGGACGGCTGTCGGCCCGATCGCCCAAACCGACCGCGGTCAACATCTCCACCGTCCGCTCGCGGCGGTCCTTCACCCGCCGCCGGCCGACCAGCGGCGCGGCGACGTTGTCGGCCAGCGTCAACGCCGACAACAGGTGGAACTGCTGGAACACGAACCCGACGCCGGCCCGATAGTCGGCCAGCGCCCGCCGACCCAAACCCGTCAGCTCCACCCCGTCCACGCTGATGCTGCCCTCGTCCGGCACGTCGATCGCCCCGATCAGATGCAGCAACGTCGACTTGCCCGAACCCGACGGCCCCACCAACGCCATCGACGAACCCTCTGCGATCTCCAGTGAAACGTCATCTGCCGCCCGCAGCTCCGACCGATCGCCCATCCGATAGCGCTTGGACACCTGCACGAGTCTGACCAGAGTCGGCATCGTCGAATTCCTAACCGCCGGCGTCGGGCACGCACCCAACTTCGGCTGCAAAAGTTACGCCAGCGAGGACCATCTGAAGACGAGCTCTCCGTCGGCATCCTGAAGTGTCGCGACCGACATATCCAGGGAGCCTCCTTCCGCCGAGGGGCAAAATCGGTCATGCTCGGCGGGTGCCAAATCTGGTCACCATCACGGGTCTGATCGCCGCCGGCAAGAACGCCGTCGCCGAGCTGCTCGCGGACGGCTGCGCACGCCGCGGGCTGATCGCAGTGCTGGTCGACGTCGACGACGTGGCCGCGATGGTCGCCGCGCCCGGTGCGGGCGCTGCCGGTCTCTAGTTCGCGGCGCACCAGGCCCACGGTGCGCTGGTCGCTCAGTGGATGCGCTCGGCCGCCGACGTGGTGATCAGTGTCGGCCCGGTCTATACCGAGGCCGAGCAGGCCGCGTTGTTCGAGCCGTTGCCGGTGGACGTCGAGGTGTTGCGGGTGCTGGTGGACGCGCCGGTCGAGCTCACCTGGGCTCGTGCGAGCGCTGACCCCAGCCGCGGACTCTCGCGCGAACGAGCCTTCCACGTCGCCGCTCACCAACGGTTCCGGTCGCTGCTGCCCGGGATCGCTGCTGATCTGAGGTTCGACTCCGCCGCACTGGAGGCCGACGAGATCGCCACGACGATCCTGTGCCGGATTGGCCTGCGCCGGATGGGCTCAGCCGAAGAGAAAAGCTGAAGCGGCGGCTCGGCGAAGACGGCAGACTGGGCGGATGTTGCTGACCCTGTCCACCTCGATCGCGGACCCGCCGGACCCGATCACGACGTCGATGACCAGTCCGATGACCGACGCCGCCGATCTCGGCTACCTGGTGCACAAGCATCCGGACAAGGCCCAGTCGTTCGAGACCGCGGTCGGGACGGCTCACGTGTTCTGGCCCGAGGTGACCGAACGGCGCAGCACGGTCGCCCTGCTGCTCGAGGTGGACCCGATCGGTCTGGTCCGACGCAGAGGCCATACCGGTAGGGATTCCCAGCCGTTGTCCCAGTACGTCAACGACCGGCCCTACGCCGCGTCGTCGATGCTGGCGGTGGCGCTCGGGCGGGTGTTCCGGACGGCGATGACCGGGCGTTGTGAGGCCCGGCCCGAGCTGGCCCGGCGTCCGCTGCCACTGGAAATCCGGCTACCGGCGTTGCCGACCCGCGGCGGCGTCGAGTTGATCGAGCGGCTGTTCGCACCGCTCGGCTGGTCGATCCAGCTCACGGTTCTGCCCCTCGACCCGCAGCTGCCGGCCTGGGGTGACTCGCTCTACGTCGATCTCCGGTTGTCCGCGACGATCCGGCTCGACGACGCCCTCACCCAGCTCTACGTCCTGATCCCCGTCCTGGACGACGGCAAGCACTACTGGGTCAGCAACGACGAGGTCGACAAACTACTGCGCGCCGGAGACCGCTGGCTGAGCACGCATCCCGAATGCGCGCTGATCACCCGCCGTTACCTCAAGCACGACCGACGGCTGGTCGAGAGCGCGGTCGATCGGCTCGCCGAGGTCGACGACCTGGCGCCGGACCCCGATGATGCCGGCCCGGAAGAAGGCGATGCCGGTCCACAAGGGCCGGAGCAGCCGGCGGTACCGCTGGCCCGGCACCGTCGCGACGCGGTGCTCGCTGCGCTGCGCTCTGAAGGGGTGGCCTCCGTGGTCGACCTCGGTTGCGGCGAGGGTGCGCTGCTGCGCGAACTGATCGCCGATCCGGCGTTCACCTCGGTGCTCGGCGTCGACGTCTCGCCTCGGGCGCTCGAACTCGCGGAACGACGGCTCGGTCTGGAGCGGATGCCGCACGGTCAGCGGGCCCGGCTGCAGTTGCTGCAGTCTTCGGTTACCTACCGCGACGACCGGTTGGCCGGCCGGGACGCGATCGTCCTGATGGAGGTGATCGAACATCTCGACCCGAGTCGGCTGCCTGCGTTGGTCCGCAACGTCTTCGGTCACGCCGAGCCGACGTCGGTGCTGGTCACCACTCCGAACGCCGAGCACAACGTCCGCTTTCCCGCACTGGCCGAGGGAGCGATGCGTCACCCGGACCACCGCTTCGAGTGGACCCGGAGCGAGTTCCGGCGGTGGGCCGAGCAGACGGCGGACGGGTACGGCTACACGGTGCGGTTCGAGCCGGTCGGCGACGACGATCCTGAGGTCGGTCCGCCGACCCAACTGGCCGTGTTCTGCTCGAACGGCTCGAAGGCGGGAGGTCGACGATGACCGAGCTGGCCATCCCCGAACTCTCCCTGGTCTGCCTGGTCGGCGCCAGCGGCTCGGGCAAGTCGACGTTCGCGGCACAGCATTTCGGCCGGTTCGAGGTGTTGTCCAGCGACTACTGCCGCGGTCTGGTCTCCGACGACGAGAACGACCAGGCCGCCACTGCAGCCGCGTTCGACGTCCTGCACCACATCGCCGGCCACCGGTTGGACGCCGGCCGGCTGACCGTGGTCGACGCGACCAACGTGCAGCCCGCCTCTCGCAGCCAGCTCGTCGCCCTGGCCCGAGAGCACGACGTCCTGCCGGTGGCGATCGTGCTGGATCTGCCCGAACGGGTCTGCCTGGATCGTAACCAGGGCCGGGAAGACCGCACCTTCCCCGACGCGGTCGTCCGTCGGCAACGCGACCAACTCCGTCGGTCGCTGCGCCGGCTGACCAAGGAGGGTTTCCGCAAGGTCCACGTGCTGCACACCGAGGCCGAGGTGGCCGACGCGGTCGTGGTGCGGGAGAAGTTGCTGACCGACTTACGCGATCGGCGCGGCCCGTTCGACGTCGTCGGTGACGTGCACGGCTGCCTGGCCGAGCTGACGGCTCTGCTGACCGAACTCGGATACAGCCCGATCAGCGACGAGCAGGGACGGCCGGTCGACGCCGTCCCGCCCGGCCGGCGGACCGCGGTCTTCGTTGGCGACCTGGTCGACCGCGGCCCCGATTCGCCAGGCGTGCTGCGCCTGGTGATGGGCATGGCTGCCGCCGGTCACGCCCTGTGTGTGCCGGGCAACCACGAGAGCAAGCTGGTCCGGGCGTTGCAGGGACGAGCCGTCCAGGTCAGCCAAGGACTCGAGGCCACCCTGGCTCAGCTCGAATCCGAACCGGCCGAGTTCCGGGCCGCGGTGCAGCAGTTCTGCTACGGCTTGGTCTCCCATCTGGTGCTGGACGACGGGCGGCTGGTGGTTGCCCACGCCGGTCTGAAGGAGGCCTACCACGGCCGGGCCTCGGGGCGGGTCCGCAGCTTCGCCCTCTACGGCGACACCACCGGCGAGACCGACGAGTACGGCCTGCCGGTCCGCCTGCCGTGGGCCGAGGACTATCGCGGCCGGGCCATGGTGCTCTACGGCCACACCCCGACGCCCGAACCGGAGTGGGTCAACAACACCCTCTGCCTGGACACCGGCTGCGTGTTCGGAGGGAAGCTGACCGTGCTGCGCTATCCGGAGAAGCAGATCGTCTCGGTGCCCGCGGCACGGGTCTACTACCAGCCCGCCAAACCGTTCCTCGACCCGGGCGTCGCAGTACCCGGCCACGCCGAGCCGGACGAGTTGAACCTGACCGACGTGCTGGGCAAGCGTGGGGTGCAGACCCGGCTGGCCGGCCGGGTGACGGTGCGGGAAGAGAACGCCGCCGGCGCGCTGGAGGTGATGAGCCGCTACGCGATCGATCCGCGCTGGCTGCTCCATCTGCCGCCCACCATGGCGCCGACGGCCACCAGCCCGGACGGTGACCTGCTCGAACATCCCTCGACAGCGTTCGAGTTCTACCACCGCGCCGGGGTGGCGGAGGTGATCGGCGAAGAGAAGCACATGGGCTCGCGGGCCGTGGTGCTGCTGGCCCGCGACGCCGAGGCGGCGGCCCGCCGGTTCGGCGCCACCGACGGGGCCAGCGGGGTCGTGCACACCCGGACCGGGCGGTCGTTCTTCGGGCCCGACTTGACCGAGCAGCTGCTCGACCGGCTGCGGCAGGCGGTGACGGCGATCGACGGCTGGCACGAACTCGACACCGACTGGCTGCTACTGGACGCCGAACTGCTGCCCTGGTCGGTCAAGGCCGAGGACCTGCTGCGGCACCAGTACGCCGCGGTCGGCGCGGCCGCCCGGTCAGCCTTGCCGGCCGCCGTCGACGTGTTGCGGTCAGCGGCGTCCCGCGGTCAGGACGTCGCCGACCTACTGGCTCGGACCGAAGCACGTTCGGCCGACGCGGAGGCGTTCACCACGGCCTACCGGCGCTACGTCTGGCCGACGTCCGGACTGGACGGCGTCCAGCTGGCACCGTTCCAGCTGCTGGCCACCGAGGGCCGGACCTGGGCCGACCACGACCACGGCTGGCACCTCGCACTGGCCGACCGGCTGGTGGCGGCCGATCCGGAACTGATCCGTCCCACCCGTCGGATCGTCGTCGACACCACGGACGCTGCCTCGGCGGCCGCCGGCGTCGACTGGTGGGAACAGCTCACCGGCGCAGGTGGCGAGGGGATGGTGGTCAAGCCGTTGGCCAATCTGGTCAAGACCGGCTCCGGCTATGCCCAGCCCGGCGTCAAGGTTCGCGGAGGTGAGTACCTGCGGATCATCTACGGGCCGGACTACACCGAGCCCGGAAACCTCGAACGGCTGCGCGATCGGCACCTGGGTCATAAGCGCTCACTAGCCGCTCGCGAGTACGCCCTTGGCCTGGAGTCGTTGGAACGGGCGGTGCAGCGCGAGCCGCTGTGGCGAATACACGAGGCCGTGTTCGCCGTCCTCGCCCTCGAATCGGAGCCGGTCGATCCGCGATTGTGAGCATAGTGACCGAAGGACTGCTGGTGCGACCGGAGTAGCATCGCAGTATGAAACTCAGTGTCAGTCTGCCGGAGGAAGACGTCGCCCTCCTGGACGAGTTCGCGCGGACCTCAGGATTGCCGACCAGGTCGGCGGCACTGCGTCACGCGATCAGGCTGTTGCGATTTCCGGAACTCGAGAACGACTACGCCGAAGCGTGGGAGGAATGGGCGGCGTCCGGCGAGGAAGCGGTCTGGGACGCCGCGGCCCTCGATGGATTGACCGATGCTGCGCGGTGAGATCCGACTGATCGACCTGGAGCCGGTGCGGGGCAGCGAGGCGGACAGGCGCCGGCCGGCCGTCGTCGTCAGTAACGACCGCGCCAACACTTCGGCGACCCGGCTCGGACGAGGGGTCGTCACGGTTGTCCCGGTGACCAGCAACCTGAGGCGCATTCTCCCGTTCCAGACGCTGCTGCCCGCGACGCGAACCGGACTGCGGCTCGACTCGAAGGCCCAGGCGGAACAGGTCAGATCTGTGGCACTCGAACGGGTCGGGCCGATTCTCGGTCGGGTGCCGGCAGACCTCGTCGCTGAACTCGATGAGGCGCTCCGCCTACATCTGCAGCTCTGAGGAGCCTGTTGATCTGCTGAAGGAACCCGCCTTCCTCGTTGCCGGGAGACCCGGCGACCCGGAGTCTGAGGACATGTCCACCCTCTCCGAGGCGGCCCTGATCCGGCGGGTCTTCGATCGTTTCGGCTTCGGTCCGGCCGTCGGCGAACTGGAGGCCGCGCAGAAGAACGGGCTGGACGCCGTCCTCACCGCCCGCTGGGCCCAGCTGGGCCGGCCGGCCGTAGCGGCCGCGCCCATGCTGGACGAGCACCTCCAGCAGCAGGGGATCGGCGGCCAGGGCGGCGCAAAGCCGGACCAGCAGGCAAAGCGGGCCCGCAACGTCGAACGGCGGGCCAACGCGGCCACCATCGGCCGGTGGTGGCTCGACCAGATGGTCGGTACGGACACCCAATTGCCGGAGCGGCTGACCTGGTTCTGGCACGGCCACTTCCCCACCAGCCTGCAGAAGGTCAAGGTGGCCGGCTTCATGCTGAACCAGAACAGCACGTTCCGGAATCTCGGTCGGGCCACCTTCCGGCCGCTGGCCCAGGCGATGATCATCGACCCGGCCCTGCTGGTCTGGCTCGACGGGCCGAAGAACACCGCGAAGGCGCCGAACGAAAACCTCGGACGCGAATTCATGGAGCTGTTCAGCCTCGGTCACGGCAACTACAGCGAAGACGACGTCAAGGCCGCCGCCCGCGCACTGACCGGCTGGAAGATTCGCCGCGACTCGGACCGGCTGACCCCGACGCTGGCCAAGCGGCAGCACGACGACCAACCCAAGACGCTGCTCGGTCGGACCGCCGACTACGACGCCCGCTCCTTCGTCGATCTGGTCTGTGACCAGCCCCGCGGCCACGCCTTCGTGGTCTCGCGGGTCTGGGCTCGGCTGGTCTCGGCCACCCCGCCGACCACCGCGACGCTGGGCCGACTCACCGCCGCCTACGGCACCGACGGCAACATCCCGGCGGTGCTGAAGGCCATCGCGGCCGAGCCCGCTTTCGCCGACAATGCGGCCGGTCTGGTCAAACAGCCGACCGAGTGGCTGGTCGGAATGATGCGGGCGTTCGGGGTCAAGACGTCGGGCTTGCCAGCTCAGGCGCAGAGGCAGCTGCCGAACCTGCTCCGGGGCACCGGGCAGCTCCCGTTCTATCCGCCGAGCGTCGGCGGGTGGCCTGCCGGGCAGGCCTGGTTGACCACTTCGGCGGCGCTATCGCGGACCGAGCTCGCCCGGCTGATCACCGCCCACGCCGATCTCACCGAGCTGACCCGGACGTCGACCGCGCAGCGGCCCGAATATCTGCGTCGACTGCTCGGGGTCGACCGGTTCAGCTCACGGACGTCCGACGCGATCAGCGGCGTCGCCGACCGGCCGGTCATCGCTGCCGCGGTGGCGGCAAGTGCGCCCGAGTACGTGATCTCGGCATGACCGGGCCAGACGAATCAGGAGAATCGCGATGAAGCCCGAACCCCAAGATCCCCACCCAGGACGAGGATCCACTCGGGTCAGCGCCCTGACCCGGCGCCGATTCCTCGGCTACACCGGGGTCGCGGCCGCCGGTGCACTGGCCGCCGGCGCCACCCAGGTCAACTGGACGGATCTGTTGCAGGCGGCAGGGTCCACCCCGCTCGACCCGCAAGCCGGTGTCCTGGTCGTGGTCACGCTCTATGGCGGCAACGACGGTCTGAACACGGTGGTGCCCGCCGGCGATCCGGCCTATCAGACGGCTCGGGCCGATCTCGCCTATCAGTCGGATGAGGTGCTCGACCTGGGTGAGGGCCTCGGTCTCAACCCGGGCATGAAGGGCCTGAAAGGCTTGTGGGACTCGAAAGAGCTGGCCATCGTCCGTGGTGTGGGTTATCCCAAGGCCGACCGCAGCCACTTCCGATCGATGGCGATCTGGCAGACGGCTTCACCCACCACCTCGGTGCCGACCGGATGGCTGGGCCGCTGGATGGACGCCACCACCACCGATCCGCTGCAGGCACTGGCCGTCGACGCGGTGCTACCGCCGATGTTGGCCGGCCAGAAGATCGCTGCCGCCTCGTTCCCGCTGACCGGGCTGAAACTGCCGGCCGACCCGCTGGGGACGGCGCTGGCCGAGCTCGGGCGGCCGGAGGTCACGGACGGCCCGTTGCAGGCCCTGGCGGCTCGCTCGATCGCCGAGCTCCAGACTGCTTCCCGGGTGCTCGGGCCGGCAGCCGGAAGCCAGCCGAAAGGCGGAAAACCAGAGCACGGCAAGAAAGCCGCGGGGTCGGGCTCGTCGCCGTCTTCGTCGACCGGCCCGACCGAGGATTCGCAGGATCCGAACGGCAGCCAGGGCGCCTCGGCCGGTGGCGGCGGTGAGCTGGCCGCCCAACTGAACGTGGTCGCCGGTCTGGTCGAGCTGGGCGTCCCGACCCGGGCCTATTCGGTTTCGCTCGGCGGCTTCGACACCCACGCCGACGAGCGCGGGACCCAGCAACGGCTGCTGACCGAGCTCGACGCAGCCCTGACCGGGTTCCAGAAGCGACTGCAGGGCACGGATCGCGGCAAGCAGGTGGTGACCATGGTCTATTCGGAGTTCGGTCGCCGGGTGGTCGCCAACGCTGGTGAGGGGACCGACCACGGAACCGCCGGACCGGTCTTCGTCCTCGGTCGTGGAGTGCAGGGCGGATTCAAGGGTGCCGAGCCGAGCCTGACCGATCTCGACGCCGGCGACCTGAAGGCGACAAGCGACTTTCGCTCGGTCTATGCCAGCATGCTGACCCACGTCCTCGGCGCCGACCCCGACCGCGTGTTGGACGGCTACCACCGACAGACCGCCCACCTGTTCGCCTGAACCCGTGCATCCGCCCGCGTTCTGGCCCACCATGAACACGGGCTGTTCAGCACGGACCAGAACGCGCAGTGCGGTGCGCTTTGCTGCAGGTCCCGGCTCAGGCCGGCAGGCTGAGGAGGAAGGCGGCGCCGCGGACGCCGACGGGCGGCTCGACGCAGCTCAGCTCGCCGCCGAGGGCGCGGGCGTAGCCGCGGGCGATCGCCAGTCCGAGGCCGGAGCCGCCGGAGCCGGCCGGTCCCTGCGCCGAGTCGGGCGCCCGGAACCGGCTCTGATCCAGCCGGACCAGCCGCTGGAAGATCCGTTCGCGATCCTCGACGGCGATTCCCGGGCCGCTGTCGGTGACCAGCACCTGGACCCGGCCGGGAGACGCCAGCACATCGAGGTCGATCGTCCCGTTGGTTCCGGCCGCCCGAACCGCGTTGCCGAGCAGGTTGCCGACGACCGACCTGACTTTGTCCGGATCGCTGCTGATCATGGTCGGCGGACCCTGCACGGTGATCGACATCGCCGGCTGCAGCAGTGCGGTCCGATCCGCCTCGCCGGACAACAGCGCGGTCAGGTCGAACGTCTGCCGCTGCACGTCGACGCCGGCGTCCAGCCGTGCGGTGGCCAGCAGGTCCGAGGACAGGCTGCCGGCTCGTTGGGCTTCACGGACGAGCAGCACCAACAGCTGCTCGCGTTCGGCCTCGGTGGTCTGGTTTCCCTGATGCAGCAGGGTTTCCGCTGCGGCCTGCACGCCGGCGATCGGCGTCCGCAGCTCGTGTGCCGCATCGCTGAGGAACTCCTGACTGCGGACGGCCGCCTGCCGGGCCTCGGACTCGGCCTGTCGAGCGTGCTGTTCGGCGCCCTCGAGTGCGTCCAGCATCTGATCGACGGCGACGGCGGCCTGGCCCAGCTCGGTGTCGGGCCGGGTCGGCTCGAGTCGCCGGCCGCGCCCGCCCAGGATCACTTCTCGGGCCAGCACGGCGAAGGCGTCCAACGGGCGCAGCGAGACCCGCATGACTACTGCGACCAGGACAGCGGCCAGCAGCAGTGCGCCCAGGCCGGTGATGACCAGCGAACGGCGCAGGGCGGCCTGGGCGTTGTCGATCAGGGCGGTGTCGACGGACAGGGTGAGAACGCCTCCGGAGAGCCGCCCGGATTGGGTGAACCTCACCGTGGTGATGAACATCTGCTGGGCCGACGGCGGCGGCGTCCCGAGGGTGCGTCCGCTGCCCAACACCAGACTGGCCCGGACCCCGCGGGCATCGACCCGGTTGACCAGTTGCTGCGGGGTGATGTCGGAGCGGGCCAGTTGCCGGGCGAGCTGAGCCCGGCCGACCAGCAGGTTGTTCGCCGTCCGCCGGGCCTGCACGGCAAAGGTGCGATCCACCACCAGCCCGAGCCCGAGCAGCACGACCAGTACCACGATGATCACCGCGACGGTCGCCCTCAGCCCCAGCGAGACCGTCCGTAGGCCGCTCCCGCCTCTCCTCACTCCTCGCCTCACGCCTCGTCGGCCAACCGATAGCCGCGACCGCGGACGGTGTGGATCAACCGTGGGCCGTGCCGTTCCAGCTTGCGCCGCAGCGACGAGACGTGCACCTCCACCACGTTGTCGTCGAAACCTTCGTAGCCCCAGACGCTGGTCAGGATCTGGGTCTTGCTGACCACCCGTCCCGGACGTGCGGCGAGATAGGCGAGGATCCGTCGCTCGGTGTCGGTCAGTTCGACCTCGACGTCGGCCCGCCGGACGCTGGCCGCGTCGTCCGCGATGGTCAGATCACCCACCGCGGTGCTCACCCCGGCGTGGCCGGTGCGTCGCAGGATGGCCTGGATCCGGGCGACCAGCTCGGCCATCTGGAAGGGTTTGATCAGGTAGTCGTCCGCCCCGGCGGTGAGGCCGCGGACCCGGTCGCTCATCCCGTCCCGGGCGGTGAGCATCAGGACACCGGCGCTGCTGAGCTCCCGGACGATCCGCAACAGGTCGAATCCGTCCCGCCCGGGCAACATCACGTCCAGGATCACCAGGTCGGGCGCGAACGAGGTCAGCCGCCCCTCCAGCTCGTGTCCGTCCGGGTGTCCTTCCGCGCTGAACCCCTGCCCACGCAGGGCGGTCAGCACCGGCAGCCGGATGGCGTCGCTATCCTCGATCACGAGAATTCGCGAAGCGGCCATGAGGCCATTGTGTCTCGATAGGCTGTGTTGCTGTGAGCGGCGGCGAGGGTGTCGAGACGCTGGCCTTGGCGCCCCGCCGTGCGCACCAGGTCGGGTCGCTGCTCTGGTCCGTCGCGCCGGCTGTGCTGTGCGCGGTTGTCGCGACGACGCTCCATCACTGGTGGTTCATGCTGCTCACACTGGTGTTCGTCCCGAGGGCGATCTTCGCCGTGCTGCGGTTTCGCCAGTACGTGCGCCATCGCTCGGCGACCCTGATCGGGTCGCACGGCATCGTCTGGCCGGGCGGTCGAACCCTCGACTGGGCCGACGTCGGCGAGATCAGGGTCTATCGACACTCGGCGCTGGCCAACCTGGTCCGGATGCTGGGGCAGACCCCCGACGATCTGATCGTGCTTCCCACGCCGACCCAGGTCGACTTCGCCCGCCGGGCCCGCTCGGTTCCGATCGGGCCAAGGCTGCACACCGCTCAGCTGGACACCGAGCTCGACCCTCTGCTCGCCTTTCTGCGCCATGCGACCCGGCTCCCGATCGTCCAGCGACCAACCGGCTCGGACTAGGGTCGGAGGATGACCGCAGCGGTGAGCAGGGTGGCCATTCTCGGCGCCGGGATGATCGGTGAGGTCCATCGCCGGGCCGCGATCCTGGCCGGGGCGACGGTGGCCGGGGTGATGGCGTCCACTCCGGAACGCTCCCGCCAGGTGGCCGACGACTGGGGTGTCGAGCAGGCTTTCCCCGATCTGGACGCGGTGGCCGACTCCGATGTCGAGGTGGTGCACCTCTGCACCCCGAACGCCTCCCACGTGCCCTACGCCGTCGCGCTGATGCAGGCAGGCAAGCACGTGATCTGCGAGAAGCCGCTCGGCGTCGGAGTCGAGGACGCCCAGCAGGCCGCCGACGTCGCCGCGCAGACGCAGGTGGTCAACACCATGCCGTTCGTCTACCGCTTCCACCCGATGGTGCGAGAGTTGCGGGCCCGGGTGCAGGACGACGCGTTCGGGTCGGTGAACCTGATCCACGGCAGCTATCTGCAGGACTGGCTACTCGATCCGCAGTCCACCAGCTGGCGGGTCGATCCGGCCGCCGGCGGGCCGTCCCGGGCCTTCGGCGACATCGGCTCGCACTGGTGCGACCTGGCCGAATGGGTGACCGGGCAGCGGATCGATTCGCTCGTCTCGACCACCTCGGTCAGTATTCCGAAACGTCCGGCCACCACTACCAGGGCGTTCAGCGGCACGTCCGGGTCGGCGGAGGATCTGGTCGAGGTGACCACCGAGGACAGTGCGGTGATCGTCTTCCGCACCGCCGAGGACGTCGCCGGCTCGGCGGTCATCTCGCAGCTGAGCGCCGGCCGGAAGAACCGGCTCTGGATCGAGGTCGACGGAATGAGGCAGAGCGGCGTCTTCGACCAGGAGCTGCCCGAGCGGCTGTGGATCGGCGCCGAGGAGTCGACCACGCTGCTGGTCCGCGACCCGAACCACGGCTCGGCCGAGCAGCGTCGACTGGCCATCCTGCCGGCTGGCCACGCCCAGGGCTACGCCGACTGTTTCGACAGTTTCGTGGCCGACAGCTATGCCGCGGTGGCCGCCCGGCGCGACGGTGGCGACCCGCCGGACGGCCTGCCGACGTTCGCCGACGGCCTGCGGGCCGCGCAGATCTGCGACGCGATGCTCCGCTCCGCTGCGTCGCGACAGTGGGAAAGCGTCTCGGTCTGAGCCGTGGCCGTCCTACCGCGGATCCGAGTGCGCAATCTGTCCGGGACTACCCGGCACAATTGCGAACTCCGAAGGGAGTCGCGGCGATGAGCGCGCTGATCCAGCGACTGGACCGCCCCGGCCCGGGCGATTCAGCAGTCGCGCTGGCCCGACTCGGCGGCAAGGGCGCCTCGCTGCTCACGCTGACCCGGGCCGGCATCCCGGTCCCCGACGGTTTCGTGATCACCACCCGGGCCTACCGGACGTTCGTCGAGACCCACGGTCTGACGGCCGACATCACCCGACTCGTCGCCGAGGCCCCACCGGACGACGCCGCCCGGCAGATCGGCCAGTGCTTTCGCGAGACACCGATGCCGGACGAGCTCGCCGCGGCGATCGAGAAGGCCTATCGACGGATGGATCGACCGCGGGTGGCCGTCCGCTCGTCCGCCACCGCCGAGGATCTGCCTGGGCTGTCTTTCGCAGGCCAACAGGACAGCTTTCTCAACGTCGGTGGACGTCGCGCCCTGCTGACGGCCGTCCGCAATTGCTGGGCCTCGCTCTGGACCGCCCGCGCGATCAGCTACCGCCGCGAGCACGCCGTTCCCTCCGACGATCTCGGATTAGCCGTCGTGGTGCAGCGATTGGTGGAGGCCGACGCCGCGGGGGTGATGTTCACCGCCGATCCGGTCACCGGGTCGACAGAGGTGATCCAAATCGAGTCGGCCTGGGGCCTGGGTGAGGCGGTGGTCAGCGGCCAGGTCAGCCCGGACAGCTTTCGGCTGGACGCCGCCGATCACACCGTGCTGAACAGTGCCGTCGCCGAGAAGTTGATCATGACCGTCCGGAGCCGGACCGGCACCGAGGAACGCCCGGTCCCCGTCGGGCGCCGATCCTTACCGTCGCTGACCGAAGCCCACGTCGCGGAGTTGGCTCGCCTGGGCAGCGAGATCGCCACGCTGTACGGAACCCCGATGGACGTCGAGTGGTGCCGCACCGGTGATGACTTCGCGGTGGTCCAGGCCCGACCGATCACCACCAGCGCGCCGATCGACCCGTGGAACGACAGCCGCGGCGTCCAGTGTCTGTGGACCAGTGGGAACGTCGGCGAGGCGATCCCGGACGTGATGAGCCCGGCCACCTGGTGCCTGGTCCGGGAGTTCCTGGCCGACGCCATGCCGACTTCAGCGGTGCCGCCGTACGTGGCGTTCGGGATCGTCGGCGGACGGCTCTACCTCAACCTCAGCATGGCGGCCTCGATCGCCCGCTGCGCCGGCGTCACCGAGAAGCTGTTCCGCCTGCTGACCCGCGAGGTGTTCGGCCGGCTGCCCGAGGATCTGCCGATCCCTTACCTGAAGCTGCCGCCGGCCCGGGTGGCCCGGCTGGTCGTACCGGTCGCCCTGTCGATGACCGTGCACGCCCGCCGTGACGCCCGTCGGCTGCCGGACTACCTGGCGCAGCATCCGGCGCGTTGTCGGCAGCTGCGGGAGACCATCGCGACCACCGATTCGACCGCCGAGCTGGCCCTGCTGTGGGCCAAGGTGATCTATCCGGAGTTCCATCAGGCAACGGGAATGCTGACCGCGGCCACCCGCAGCGACGGGGCGGTGCTGGTGACGATCCGCCGCTCGCTGCAGAAGATGATGGGCGACCAGGACACCGAACGGCTGCTGGCCGGACTCGGTCGGGACGGCGACGAACTGGCCAGCCTGGGCCCGCTGATCGGGTTGGAACAACTGGCCGACGGCGAGATCGACGCCGAGACCTACCGGGAGCGCTGGGGTCACCGTGGCCCGCACGAGTTCGAGATCTCGACGCCCCGCCCGGCCGAGGACGCGCACTGGCTGGAGCGCACAGTGGCCGAGCAACGCGACGCCGACTTCTCGGTGAGTGAACTGCTGCGGCGCCAGGAGCACGCTCGCCGAGACGCCTGGCAGCGGTTCTCCCACCGCTACCCGCACCGGGTCGCCGGCACCCGGAGCAAGATCAACCGCTGGACCGAGATCTCCCATCGGCGCGAGGAGGCCCGCTCCGAGGTCGTCCGGTTCTTCTGGGTGCTGCGGGCGTTCTGGGTCCGGGCCGGCGAGCTGACCGGCATCGGGGACGAGGTGTTCAGCTACGACTGGAACGAGGTCATCGACCTGCTCGAGGGCCGACCGCTGGACCGGGCCGAGGTGGCCCAACGGCGGCGGGCCTACCGGGACTACCGGTCGCTACCGCCGTACCCGAACGTGCTGCTGGGGCATTTCGATCCGTTCGCCTGGGCGGCCGACCCGGACCGGGCGTCCGGGGTCTTCGTCGAGGGGTCGACAGCGTTGGCCGGACGTCCTCACGCCGGCGACGGCCCGAGGAGGATCACCGGGAATCCCGGTTCGGCCGGGGTGGTCGAGGGGACAGTCGCCGTCCTGTCCGATGCCCAGCAGAGTGTGGAATTTCCTCGCGGCGACATCCTGGTGACCAACGTGACCAACGTCGGCTGGACTCCGTTGTTCCCGCGCGCCAAGGCGGTCATCACCGACGTCGGAGCCCCGCTCTCGCATGCGGCGATCGTCGCCCGGGAGCTCGGGATCCCTGCGGTGGTGGGATGTGGCGACGCGACCAGCCGGCTGCGGACCGGGGATCGGGTCAGGGTGGACGGCACCCTCGGCACGGTCGAGGTGCTGTCCCGAGCGGATGATCGGCCGCCGGTCGATCAGGGTCCGGGAGCTCCGTCCTCGCCGGTCGGCTGAGCGCGGTGTTCGACCTCGATCACGATCCGGTGCGGGCGGCCCGATCACTGCTCGGCGCGACCCTGCGGCACGGCGCCGTCGCGGTTCGGATCACCGAGGTCGAGGCCTACGACGGCGCGAGCGACCAGGCGGCGCACAGCTACGGCGGACCGACCGCGCGGAACCAGGTGATGTTCGGCCCGCCCGGCCGGCTCTACGTCTACTTCTCTTACGGCATGCACTTCGCGGCCAACGTCTCGTGCTGTCCGGTCGGGCACGGGGCGGGAGTGCTGCTGCGCTCGGGCCGGGTGATCGACGGCGTCGACGAGGCGCAGCGGCGCCGGGGCAGTCGCGTCACCGAACGCGATCTGGCCCGCGGGCCGGGCCGGTTGACCCAAGCCCTCGGCATCGAGCGGCGCCACAACGGAGCCGACGTGGTCGAGGGAGCGACCGTCGACGGCGAGTCGATCATGATCACGCCCGCCGACCCACCGGTCAGCGACGTTGCCAGCGGTCCCCGGGTCGGGATCAGCCGGTCGGTCGACCTGCCCTGGCGGTTCTGGATCACCGGTGACCGCTACGTCTCGGCGTTCCGTCCGGGCAAGCCCCGGCGGTCCTGAAACCTCAGCCGCCGAGCAGCTCAGCTCTCGCCGTCGTCCTCGCCGTCGTCCTCGCCGTCGTCCTCGCCGTCGTCCCCGCCGTCGTCCCCGCCGTTATCCAACGGCTGCACCGAGCCGAGCAGGGTCGGGATGAACTCGGCGATCGTCGGGTGGATCGGCAGCGCGTCGCGGACCACCGGGTAGCCGATGCCCGCCTGCATGGCCAGCCCGATCTGCTGGGCCAGGTCGTCGCCGTGCATCGCCGAAGAAGCAGGCGCCGAGGATCTCCTCGGTGTCGGCGTCGACCAGGATCCGCATCAGCCCGATCGGTCTCGCTGTCCAGGATCGCCCGGCTGACACTCGACATCGGCAGGTCGGCCTTGAGCACGATCCGGCCGGAGTCCCGGGCCTCGGCCTCGGTCATCCCGACCCGGCCGAGCGGCGGGTCGGTGAACATCGCGTACGCAGTGATCCGGCCGTCGAGCGACCGGTCCTCGTCCAGCAGGATCTGGGTGTCCTGGTAGGCGGTGTGGGTGAACGCGCCGTGCCCGTTGACGTCGCCCAGCGCCCAGACGCCCGGGGACCGAGGTGGCGAACCGGCGAGTCGATCTTCAGGTATCCGCGGTCGTCGAGCTCGAGGCCGTGGTCGTCGCCGAGCAGATCGATGTTCGGTCGGCGTCCGGTGGCGAGCAACAGCTGGCTGCCGGTGCGCTGCGAGCCGTCGTCAAGGGTGACGACCACGCCGCCGTCCGCGCCCTTGGCCACCGACTTCGCCTGGGACTGGACGATCGTCGATGCCCTCGCGGCTCCAGCAGGTCGACCACGGACCGGGAGACGTCTTCGTCCTCCTTGGGGGCGACGCCGCCACCGGCCAGGATGATCACCTCGGAGCCGAACCGGCGGAACATCTGCCCGAACTCGCAGCCCGATGTAGCTACCGCCGACGATGATCAGCCGCTCCGGCAGTTGCGGTCAGCTTCAGCAACTCGACCTCGGTCAGGTAGTCGATGTCGTCCAGGCCGTCGATCGGCGGGATCATCGCACGGGCACCGATGTCGAGGTAGAGCTTCTCGGTGGTCAACAGCCGGTCGCCGACCCGCACCTGGTGCGGCTGGCCGGCCTCGGTGTGCACGGTCGCCGTGTCCGTAGATCAGCTCGATGTTTCGACTCCGAGGAGAACGAGCTGAGCGTCGACTCGCGCATCGTGTCGATCATGCTGTGCATCCGCTGCATGACGGCCGGGAAGTCCACGCTGACCCGTCCGGTTTGCACGCCGTAGTCGGCGGCCCGGCGGGCGCGGTGGGCGGCGAGCCCGCTGGCCCGCAACGCCTTGGTCGGCCGGCAGCCGTGGTTGAGGCAGGTGCCGCCGACCTGGTCCATCTCGATCACCGCGACCCGTTTGTCCTGGCCGGCGACCGCACACGCCACCCCTGGGCCGGCCTGGCCGGCGCCGATCACGATGGCGTCCCAGCTCTCGGCCGAGCCGTCGGGCGGGGTGGTTTCTGTCGTGCTATGACTCATCGCTCGATGCCTCTTTCGTTCCGGTCGGTGCGCTCTGGTTCGGTTTGGTGGAGGTGCGGACTGGATGCGTGCTGGAGCGGGCTGGATGGGGTGTGCCCACCGGCTCAAAGTAGCTGCCGGGATGCGACGGTCGACCACCCCCTGCGCCCGTTTCCGGTCCAGCGGCGTGACGCCGGTTACGAATGGAATGTTCTTCAGCGTTCTCGGTGGTGTCCGCTTCCGTTCGGGCTTAAGGTCATGTTATGAAGGCGGATCCCTATCAGGTGTTCTTGGCGGCGATCGCCATCACCATCATGATCGGCGTCCCCTTGCTCTGCCACTACGGCTACGACGCCATCTGCGGTCGCTGGGACGGCCGGTTCGCCCGCTGGCGCCAGAACGTCTCGATGAACCGGCGGGTTTCCCGCGGCCAGGACGTGATGGCCCACAAGCGCGACGTCCGTGCGCTCCGCCGCCAGAAGGGCGTGCCGATCGAGCGGGTGGCGGCCGACATCCGGCGGCTCCGGGCGTTGGTCAGCCTGGAGTCCGAACGGTCCGCGGTGCAGCAACTCGGAGCCCGGATGGCCTACGACCAGGTGCTGGTGCAGGCCTGTCAGATGCTGGGGTTGGAGCACGGGCTGGACGATTCGATCGCCGGCATGGACCGCGAGATCGAGCGGCTCCGGGTGGAGGCTGCGCTGGAGAACGCCGGGCTGGTGCTGATCGACCGGCGCTACTACCGGGCCGCCTGACTTCCCCGTTAGTCCTTGTCCCGACCCTCATCCGAGGGCGTTCACGCACCGCTTCGGCACGCCCGCCTAGCGATCGACCCCTGAGGAATAATCCTGCCCTCGGGATGCGTTACGCTAGTACTACTTCGAAATCGAAGTCTTCGGTTTCGAGGCAATCCGCTCGACGCAACGCCGCTCGCGCAACACCGTTCGTGAAGTACAAGAAAGAAGGTCGACTCGCATGTCTCGCCTTGGTCAGGCAATCCGTACCCGTCGTGACTCCGTCCGTCTCCGTCGTGAGCTGGACTGGGCGATCGTCAACTCCGCCACTCCGGCACTACGCGATGAGTTGGTCCTCATCGCCCAGCGCGATCAGCTCTACGGCCCGCCGATGCGCTGAGCGGGCCCGCCCTCAGGCAACAACGGAATATCGATACAACGCAGCGTCCCGGGTCGGATCGGCCCGGGACGTGGCACGCCCGGAGTCTGCGATCAGTCCGGAGCCTGCGATCAGTCCGGAGCCTGCGATCAGCCAGACCCGTCGGTGAACAGCTCGGTCAGGCTCGGCACCAGCAACACCACCCCGACCATCAGACCGGCGAGGTTGGCCAGCAGGAACGCGCCGGCCCAGATGCCCCCCGGCAGCGGCGTGAGTCGGCCGAGTTGGTCGACGTCGGAAGCCGGCGTCCGGCCGTGCCGGCGCTGGGCAATCAGCTCCAGCACGGGTTTCGGGGCCGCGATCAGCAGCACCCAGGTGATCAGGTAGGCGATCGCCGACTGGACGGTCGCGGGCAGGAACCAGCTCACGCCGACCGTCGCCGCACCGGCCACCAGCACCACCAGGAAGCCGTAGAAGTTGCGGATCTGGAGCAGCAGCAGGGCCAGCACGACCACGATCAGCCAGAGCAGGGCCAGCGCGTGGCGGTGAGCCAGCAGCAGAGCCGCCGTGAGACCGACCACCGCCGGTCCGAGGTAGCCCGCGGCCAGGGTGAGGATCATGCCGGCACCGCGCGGCTTGCCCTGGGACACGGTCAGACCGGAGGTGTCGGTGTGCAGTCGGATACCTCGGAGTCGGCGTCCGGTCAGCAACGCGGCGACCCCGTGCGCACCCTCGTGGGTGATGGTGACGATCAACCGGGTGACCGGCCAGATCTGCCGGAGGATGACCAGCGCCAGAGCCAGCAGCGCCAGGCCGAGCACCACCTCCGGTGCGGGCGGCGGTTGCTCCGCGCCAGCCCGACGCCAGATCAGGGCCAGCAACTCCATCAGCCCAGTGTTCCGTCCGGGCCAAGCCGGGTGGACGAGCGAAGTGCCGCGTCATCCACGGAGTAGGCGCTCGCTCAGATGTCGCCGGCCGACCAGAGGACGCTGTTCGCGGCACCCCCGAGTCGGCCGGCGAAGGCGATCGCCTGCTCGTCGGTCAGTCCGCTGACGTAATCGATCACGCCGCGGCCGCGTCCCATCCGGGCCAGCTCGGCCTTCGAGGTGCGCGGGGCGAGCAGTTCGGGCGTCGTCTCGGCCACCCGCTCGTAGCCCAGCCGGGCCGCCTCGACCAGATCGAGCAATCGACGCGGGGCGCGCGGCGCGTCGGTCCGGTCGGACAGCCAGTCGTCGAAGCCGCCGACCAGCCGGGAGACCGTCTCGGCCTGGCCGCGCTGGAACATGGCCAGGTCAGGCCGTTCCAGGATGAAGTACTGGTGCACGAACTTGAGCACCGAGACCGCGTGCCAGGCTTCCGGCAGCAGTACCACGTGCCCGGCTCGGACAGGCGGGTCCGGCAGCACCCGGACGGCCACGATCAGCTCGTCGATCCAGCGCGAGGTGAAGCCGGACACCGCCCGGTCCGCGCTCATCGACCCGTCGTACGGCCTGGCCAGCACCCCGTCGACGAACTCCGAGCCGACCCGGATCACCGCCTCGGTGAACACCGATTCGTCATAGATCCAGCCGTCCTTGCTCTTCAGCCGTCGGCGCAGCCGTTCCAGCCCGGCGCCGGGGGTGCGCCGCAGACCGCGCAGCTCCTCGTCGCTGAAGCCGGCGAACTGCTGCCGTTCACCGACCCACTCCCGAAACTCCGGTGCGACCACCGAGTACTGCAGCACGGTGGAGCGGTGGAAGTCCTCGACGTCGTGCAGGGAGTAGGCGATGTCGTCGGCCAGATCCATCACCGAGCACTCCAGGCTCTGACGGCCCGGCGGCAGCGTCGGGAAGCAGCTCAGCACGTCCTGCATCTCGGAGAGGTCGAGGTCGTAGGCGGAGAACTTGCCGGCACCGGGGGCGTCCACGCCGTGGCCGGCCCCGCGTGGCGGTTCGGGCCAACCGGTCGGGTGCGGGTCGGGGACGACGAAGCGCCCCCACGGATACTTACAGACCGCGGCGCGGACGGCGGCGGTCAGGTTGAGCCCGTCGTCGCCCGGTCCGTGCACCTCGAGTTCGGTGATGATCCGGAACGTCTGGGCGTTGCCCTCGAAGCCGTCCCGCAGCCCGAACCGCTCCCGGCCGAGCCGGTCCAGGATCCGCTCGCCGAGATGGCCGAACGGCGGGTGTCCGAGGTCGTGCGCGGCGGCACCGGCCTGGACGACGACGTGGTCCAGCCCGCCCAACCGGGTCAGCAGCTCGGGATCGCTGTGCTGCTGCAGTCGGACGGCGATGGCCCGGGCCACCGCGGTCACCTTGATCGAGTGCGACAGCCGGTTGTGCACTACTCCGCCGGTGGCCGTGGACGTCACGACCTGGGTCACCTCGGCCAGTCGGGCGAACGACGGGGCGAACCGGATCCGCTCCAGGTCGGTCCGGACCGCCGACTCGAAGCCGGGCGCCACCTGCAGCTGCGGGCTCGGCTCGGCCCGGGCCCGGCGCAGTCGGAGGTCCTCCACCCGTCCAACCTAACGCTCAGCCGAGCCGGCGGGCCGAGTCTTCAGATGGCCAGCAGCACCCGCCCGGCCGGTCGCCCCGTCTCCATCAGGTGGTGCGCTGCGGCGATCTGTTCGAGCGGCAAGACCTCGGCGATCGGGATGGTGAGCGCCCCGTCGGCGGCCGACCGACTCAGATCACGAGCCGCCGCGTCCTTCGCCTCGGCCGGGAAGTCGTCGCTGCCGAGCAGCCGCAGGGTCAGATTGTTGAACAGCATCGGCCAGAACGGCAGGCGGGGGTGATCATCCGGGCTGGCGTAGGCGGCGATCACGGCACCGATCGCGGCCACTGCTGTGTCGAGTTCGGCATTGGCCGACAGCGCGACCTCGACGATCCGTTGCACCGGCCCGCCGGCCAGCTCGAGGATGCGACCGGCCGGATCAGCGTCCAGGGCCACCACATCCTCGGCCACCGCCGGATCCACCTGCTCGACCTCGGCGGTGGTACGGACCGTGCCGATCACCCGGGCGCCGGCCCAGCGGGCCAGCTGAGCGGCCAGCGAACCGACACCACCGCGGACGCCGTGCACCAGCAGGGTCTGATCGCGCACCGCCCCATCGGCGAAGACCGCCCGGTGAGCGGTGATGCCGGGAATGCCGAGTGCGGCGCCGAGGTCGTCACCGACCGCATCCGGCAGCGGGACCGCGAGCCGCGCCGGAACCACGGTGACCTCGGCGGCGGTTCCGTACGGCCGGTAGGACTGGGCGCCGTAGACCCAGACCCGGGCTCCGACCCGCTGCCCGTCGACTCCCGGGCCGACCGCTTCGATCACCCCGGCGCCGTCACTGTGCGGGATAATCCTGGGGAAGGCCATCGGGTTGTCCAACCAGGCTTGTCGCTTCTTCAGGTCGCCGGGGTTGATGCCGGATCTGGTCAATCGGACCGCGACCTCACCGTCGGCGGGTGACGCCGGCTCGAGTGTCCCGATCTCCAGCACGTCGACCGGATCACCTTGTCGCTCGTACCAGGCTGCCCGCATCGTTCCTCCTGGTTCGGCGGTGTGTTCCGCTGAACTGTACGAGTCGGCCGGTGTGGATTCGAATCGGCCACTTCCCGGCTTCTGGCGGCAGCTCAGTAAGGTGCAGACGAGGGTCGGCAGATCCGACCCGGCGACCGAACCCGACGGCAGCACTCTGCGTACGAAGGCGGACAGATGAGCACTCCGGTTGATCCCACCAGCACCGAGGCGTGGGCCAAGCTGGCCGACCTGCACTCCGGACTCAGCCCGGACCTGCGCGGCTGGTTCGACGACGACCCGAACCGGGCCGCAACCTTCAGCTTCACCGCCGCCGAGCTGTTCGTCGACCTGTCGAAGAACCTGATCGACGCCGACGTGCTCGCCACCCTGGTCGAGCTGGCCGAGCAGTGCGGGGTGGCCGAGCGCCGGGAGGCGATGTTCAGCGGCGAGCACATCAACGTCACCGAAGACCGCGCCGTGCTGCACACCGCGCTGCGCGACCCGGCCGACGTCGCCCTCGAGGTGGACGGCCAGGACGTCAGCCATGACGTGCACGAGGTGCTGGACAAGGTGTACGCGTTCGCCACCAAGGTGCGCAACGGCGAGTGGGTGGGGGTCACCGGCAAGCGGATCGAGACCGTCGTCAACATCGGCATCGGCGGCTCCGACCTCGGCCCGGTGATGGTCTACGAGGCCCTGATCCCCTACAAGCAGGACGGCCTGGCCTGCCGGTTCATCTCCAACATCGACCCGACCGACGTGGCCGAGAAGACCCGCGGCCTCGATCCGGAGACCACGCTGTTCATCGTCGCCTCCAAGACGTTCAGCACCCTGGAGACGTTGACCAACGCGCGGCTCTGCCGGGCCTGGCTGCTGGACGGGTTGCGGGGCTCCGGGGCGATCGACGGCGGCGAGGAGGGCCGCAAATCCGCCGTGGCCAAGCACTTCGTCGCCGTCTCCACCGCGCTGGACAAGGTCGCGGAGTTCGGTATCGATCCGGACAACGCGTTCGGGTTCTGGGACTGGGTCGGCGGCCGGTACTCGGTCGACTCGGCGATCGGCACCTCGGTCGTGGTGGCCATCGGGCCGGACAACTTCGCCGACTTCCTGGCCGGCTTCCACGCCATCGACGAGCACTTCCGGAGCACCCCGCTGGAGCGCAACGTGCCGGCGCTGATGGGCCTGATCAACGTCTGGTACAGCAACTTCTTCGGCGCCGAGACCCACGCGGTGCTGCCGTACGCGCAGTATCTGCACCGGTTCCCGGCCTACCTGCAGCAGCTGACCATGGAGTCCAACGGCAAGGGGGTCCGCTGGGACGGCTCGGCGGTGACCACCAACACCGGCGAGGTGTTCTGGGGCGAGCCCGGCACCAACGGCCAGCACGCCTTCTATCAGCTGATCCACCAGGGCACCCGGCTGATCCCGGCCGACTTCATCGCGGTGGCCAACCCGGCCAACCCGCTGGTCGATCACGACGCCGACGACGCCGACGTGCACGAGCTGTTCCTGGCCAACTTCTTCGCCCAGACCGCCGCGTTGGCCTTCGGCAAGACCGCCGACGAGGTGCGCGCCGAGGGAACGGACGAGGCGGTCGTCCCGGCCCGGGTGTTCAGCGGCAACCGGCCGACCAGTTCGATCATGGCTCCCGCGCTGACCCCGTCGGTGGTCGGCCAGCTGATCGCCCTGTACGAGCACATCGTGTTCACCGAAGGCGCCATCTGGGGCATCGACAGCTTCGACCAGTGGGGCGTCGAGCTGGGCAAGACCCTGGCCAAGGAGTTGACCCCGGCCGTCGGCGGCGACACCGACGCGCTGGCCAAACAGGACTCCTCGACCCAGTCGCTGATCACCTACTACCGCGACCAGCGCCACTGACCGGACGCGTTGAGGCCCCTGATGAACACGGGATGTTCATCAGGGGCCAGAACGCGGACGCTACCCGCAGGGCTTAGAGCTCGGGGCCCTCGGAGCGGAGCTTGTCCACCTCGGACATCGCGCCGCGCAGGTCGGCCAGCCAGCTCTCGGTGTGTTCACCGACCAGCCGGACGGCCCAGGACAGGGCCTCGGAGCGGGATCGGGCCACCCCGGAGTCGACCAAGGTATCGAGTACCTGGCGTTCCGGCTGCTGCAGCCGGGTCATCACCGGCACCGAGATGTGGGTGAACAGGGTCTCGACCTCGCCGACAGCGGCACCCCAGGAGACCTTGCGGCCGTAACGGGACTGCGCCTCCTCGGCGATGGTCATCCGCTCTTCGCGGCTGTCGGCCCGGAATCGGCTGATCCTGCCCTCGGCGGCGGCTCGCTCGACGTTCTCCCCGGCCTCGGCCAATCGGCCCTGGACGATGATCTCTTCCCGGTCGACGGCGACGTCCACCGAGCTGAACCAGCCCTCGGGTAGCCGTCCCTCGAACCAGGCCTGCGCGTCGTCGGCCGGCGGGAGGTCGACGTTCTGCCAGCCCCCCGGGCGGCCGAAACCGCGCCGTCCGCCGCGCCGCTCGCCGCGTTCTCCGCCCCGCTCACCGCGGGGGCCGCCGCGGTGACCTCGGGGACGTTCGTCGTCGTCGTCGCCCTGGGCCCACGGTGCGCCGGGGCCGCCGGGCCCGAACGGGCCGCCGTGACCGCCGGGACCGCGGTGCGGGTGTGCGCCGCGGTGACCGCGACGTCCGCGCGGTTCGTCCGCGTTGCCTACTCTGCTCTCGAATGAGTGCGTGTTCATGATGAACTCCTTTCACTTACCGTCATCACGTACTTACATGATTACACACTTACATATCACTGACAACACGGCGCCTCCAGGCGGCTCGACCACATCGCACGGTTTCATCCGCTTCGCACGGGTTGCGGCGCGTGCAGAGTGGACCTGCGCGTGCGAAGTCCTTCCGGGTGGGCGCGGCGCTTCCCCTCGCACGGTTTCGTCCGCTTCGCACGGGTTGCAGCGCGTGCAGGGTGGACGGGCGCGTGCAGGGTGGACGTGCGCGTGCGAAGTCCTTCCGGGTGGGCGCGGCGCTTCACGTCGCACGGTTTCGTCCGCTTCGCACGGGTTGCAGCGCGTGCAGGGTGGACGGGCGCGTGCGAGGTGGACGTGTGCGTGCAGGGTGGACGTGCGCGTGCGAAGTCCTACCGGGTGGGCGCGGCGCTTTACGTCGCACGGATTCGTCCACTTCGCACGGGTTGCAGCGCGTGCAGGGTTGACGGGGGCGTGCGAAGTCGAGCTGGATGGCCCGCACCGAGGGGTGATCGGGCGAGGTCAGGCACGCAGAGCCACAGCCACCGCGTCGCTGCGCTCGCCCTCGCTCGAATCGTGTCTTGAGGCGAGATCCAGGATCGCCTTCACGCAGGCCGGCTGTTCGCGGATCACCCCGCGTCGCCAGGAGCGGCTGCCGGACCGGACGCTCTCGTCACCGACGCCGACGGCGTCCAGCCCGACCGCGCGGCTCGTCGCGACAGCCCGGGGGAGGTGATAGCTCTGGGTGAGCACGATGACCCCCCGGACACCGAACAGTCGCCGGGCCCGGACGCAGGAATCGTAGGTGTCCAGGCCGCCGCCGTCGCGGACGATCTTCTCGGCGGGCACGCCGCGTCCGATGAGGTAGGTCTGCATGGCCAGCGGCTCGTCATACTCCGGTGCCAGGTGATCGCCGGAGACGATGATCGCCGCAATCTTGCCCTGCTCGAACAGGGCGAGGGCCAGATCGAGCCTGGCGGCCAGGAACGGCGAGGGTCGTCCGTCTCGGTAGACCTGCGCGCCGAGCACCAGCCCCACGGGTCGGGCCGGGACGGTGTCAAGAGGGTAGAGGTGGCGAGCCGACATCATCCGGACGAAGATCATCGCTCCGACCAGCGAGCCGAGGAGGGTCGTCGCCACGCCGGCGCCCAACCGGCCCCAGCTGCGCAGTCCGGTGCCGGGCTGCACCCGGCTCACCTTTGCTCCGGTCACCTCCTCGACAGTAGACGGGCCGGTCGAACCTCAACCCGACTCGGTCGAACCTCAGCCCGACTCGGCCGGTTGGGCGGTCGTCTCCTGCTGGCCGAACTTGATGCCCCTGGCCTCGGTGCCGACCAGGGTCAGGACGATCACTGCGATCAGCACCGGGACGATGGTGACGGCCAGTGCGAACGGATAGCCATGGCTCTGGGCCACCGTCTCCTGGATCGGCAGGTTCAGTGAGGCCAGCAGGTTGCCGAGTTGATAAGTCACGCCGGGATAGAAGCCGCGGATCGCGTCGGGAGACATCTCGGTCAGGTGGGCGGGGATGACGCCCCAGGCGCCCTGCACCATGACCTGCATCAAGAAGGCGCCCAGGCACAGGAAGGCCGCCGTCCTCGAGTAGGCGAACAGCGGCACGATGGGCAGACCGAGGACGGCGCAGAAGACGATCGTGTAGCGCCGCCCGAACCGTGAGGACAGGCTGCCGAACAGCAGGCCGCCGCCGATGGCACCGATGTTGTAGATCACCGCGATCAGCGTGGCCGTGTTGGCCGACAACCCTGCGCCGCCCTGGTTGTTCGCCTGCAGGAAGGTCGGGTAGACGTCCTGGGTGCCGTGGCTCATCCAGTTGAACGCCGTCATCAAGATCACCAGATAGACGAACCGCCGGATGACCTTGCGGTTCAGGAACACGTCGCGGACCCGGGTCTTGGTCACCTTCAGGTTCTCCTGCGCCTTCTCCCAGACCTCCGACTCCTTGACCCGGGAGCGGATGATCAGGCTGATCAGGGCGGGGATGACGCTCAGCCCGAACAGCCAGCGCCAGGACAGTCCGAGTCCACCGTGGACGAACAGGAAGGCCAGCGCGGCCAGCAGATAGCCGAAGGAGTAGCCCTCCTGCAGCAGACCGGAGAAGAAGCCTCGACGTTCGGCCGGGATCTTCTCCATCGCCAGTGCCGCGCCGAGGCCCCATTCACCACCCATCCCGATGCCGTAGAGCAGCCGCAGGATGATCAACACGGTGAGGTTCGGGGCGAAGGCGCAGAGGAAGCCGACCGCGGAATAGAAGCAGACGTCGACGATCAGTGGACGCCGCCGGCCGAACCGGTCCGCCAGCAGACCGAAGATCAGCGCGCCGACCGGTCGCATCAGCAACGTCGCGGTGGTGACGAAGGCGACCTCGGCCTTGGGTCGACCGAACGTCTGAGCGATGTCGGCGTAGACGAAGACCACGATGAAGTAGTCGAAGGCGTCCATCGTCCAGCCGAGCTGGGCGGCGATGAAAGAGTTGCGCTGGTCCGCGGTCAGCGGGGTCCGGCGGCGGGCAGGGGCGGCGGTAGACATCGACGGAACTCCTTCGTGCGCTGAAGAAGCCAGCAGGGTGCTTCGAGCTCGCCGACCTCCGGGAACTCGCCGGTCACGTTACTCATGGCTCAGCTATACGGATAGCCCCGGGGTGCGGGCCGGCTCAGACGCCGCGGTAGCTGTCCAGCCGGGAGCGGTTTCGCAGTGCGGTGACGATCACCAGCAGCCCGGCGAGCAGCAGCGGGATCCAGCCGTAACGGACGTCGATGTCCACCCCGACCTCGCCCATCAGGTGCGCGCCGAAGAAGAACGCGACCGGCCCGAGGACGAGCAGGAAGCCCGCCACGACCAGCGGCCACCAGAAGAACTTGTTGATCTCGTTCATGAAGATGCAGGAGACGGCGAGGATCGAGACCACGAGCCCGACCTCCTGCATGGTGGCGCCCAGCTGGAGCAGATCGATCCCGTGCTGCAGGTCGTTGAGGGAGGCCCGGTCGGCCGAGGGGAAGTAGCCGATGTCCATCGTGCTGAGCATGCTGGTGGTGGGAAAGAGGGCATGGGTGGGCCGGATGATCTCTGAGGTGAAGTTCAGATAGGTCACCGTGAGGTAGGGCAGTAGCGCCCCGACGACGCACACCACGATCACCGCTGCGACGATCAGCACCCGTCCGCGGGTGATGGTGTAGGCGCGCTGGGCCATGGCTGCTCGATTCTGCTGTCGCTCGTCGGTGCCCGATGCTGGACGATGAGCCGCGCCGGGAGAGAACGGCGGCGCGGACCATGATGGCAAACTCCACTGTGTGCCCGAGGGAGACACGGTCTGGTTGGCCTGCCAGCGTTTGCAGCGGGCCCTGGCGGGCCGCGAGCTGACCCGGACGGAGTTCCGGGTTCCGCAGCTGGCCGAGGTGGACCTGTCCGGCGTCCGGGTCGCCGAGGTGGTCTCGCGCGGCAAGCACCAGCTCTTCCGGTTCGACGACGGCCGCACCCTGCACACCCACTTCCGGATGGAGGGGACGTGGCGGACCTACCCGCAGGGGCGGCGCTGGTCGGGCGGTCCGGCCTTCGAGATCCGGGTGGTGCTCGGCGTCGACGGTCTGGACGCGGTGGGCTACCGGCTTCCGGTGGTGGAACTGGTCCCGACCGCCGAGGAGGATCGGGTGGTCGGCCATCTCGGGCCGGACCTGCTCGGGCCGGACTGGGACCTCGCCGAAGCGGTGCGGCGGATCGCCGTGCACCCCGAGCGCAGTGTCGGAGAGGCGCTGCTCGACCAGCGCAATCTGGCCGGCATCGGCACCCTCTACCGCTCTGAAGTGTTGTTCCTGCAGGGCATCCACCCGCGGACGCCGGTGGCCGACGTCCGTGATCTGGCCCGGGTCTGCGTGCGGGCACGGCAGTTGTTGATGGCCAACCGCACCCGCGGCCAGCAGACCACCACCGGCGATCTGCGCTCGGGGCGTCAGCACTACGTCTTTGAACGTCCCGGCCAGCCGTGCCGCCGGTGTGGGACGAAGATCCGCACCGAGGAGTTCGGTCCGGTCGGCCAGGAACGGCGCAGCTACTGGTGTCCGCACTGTCAGCCGGGAATGTCACCGAACCCTCTTGACATGTAAATCGTGACAGGTCATTCTTGACACATGAGCTGCCACGGAGCACATCGAGGATCATCCGTCGACCCACGGGCCGGAGACCGGTACGCCGGTCAGGTCGCCAACGTGCGACCGATCGACCATCCGGACTTGAGGGCCGGTGACGCGGAGCGCGACCGGGTCGGCGCGGTGCTCGGCGAGGCGATGGCGGCGGGCTACCTGACGATGGAGGAGTTCGACGAGCGATCGGACCAGCTGGTCCGTGCCCGAACGATCGGCGAGCTGCAGCAGTTGCAGTCCGATCTGCCCGTGGACCGGATCGGGACATCGGTGCACCGTTCCGGCGCAACCTCGAGTGACTCGAACGCTGAGCTCAACGTCACCGCTGCCCGCCGCGGCCTGTGGGCCCACCTGTCCAGTTACCTCGGGACGATGGTTCTGCTGATGGGCATCTGGCTCGTCGTCGGGCTGACCGCCGGCGCCTGGTACTTCTGGCCGATCTGGCCGATGCTTGGGTGGGGCATCGGAGTGGCCAGCCATGTCTTGCCGGTGCTGTCGGCCGGCCGGCTCGGCAGTCCGTCTGCGCCCTCCCAGCCGGCGGTGCCGTCCCAGCGCTGAGGCGCACTGACCAGGACAGACCGAAGACCCGCACAGACGAAAGGCCCGGACTCCTCGGAGTCCGGGCCTCGGTCTAGCCGTTCAGCACGGCAGCCGATCTCGAAAGATCAGTTCATCTCCATCGGATCGGGGCCGATGCGGTTGTCGGCGTTCACCGCGTCGATGGCGTCGATGTCGTCCTGGCTCAACTCGAAGTCGAAGATGTCGAAGTTCTCCTCGATCCGCGACGGGGTCGTCGACTTCGGGAAGACGATGTGACCCTTCTGGATGTGCCAGCGCAGGATCACCTGGGCGGCGGTCTTCGCCGACCTGTCGGCGATGCCGGCGACCACGTCGTTCTTGATGTCGTCGGACTGCCCCAGCGGGCTCCACGCCTCGGTCTTGATGCCCAGGCCCTCGTTCGCCTCGACCAGACCCTGCTGAGAGAAGGTCGGATGCACCTCGACCTGGTTCACGGCCGGGGTGACGCCGGTGGCGGCAATGATCTCGTTCAGGTGCTCCGGCTCGAAGTTGGAGACGCCGATCGAGCGGGCCAGACCCTGCTTCTGCAGCTCGACCAGGCCCTTCCAGGTGTCCACGTAGTCCTTGTTCGCCGGCATCGGCCAGTGGATCAGGTACAGGTCGACGTAGTCGAGTCCGAGCTTGCTGATGCTCTCCTTGGCGGCCTGCTGGGACGCCTCGAAGCCGTGCGCGTCGTTGTTCAGCTTGGTGGTGACGAACAGGTCGTCGCGGTCGAGACCTGAGTCGGCGATGGCCTGGCCGACGCCCTCTTCGTTGCCGTACATGGCGGCCGTGTCGATGTGCCGGTAGCCGACCTTCAGCGCCTTGGTCACCGCGGGGACGATGTCGTCGGTCGAGACCTGCCAGACCCCGAATCCGAACTGCGGGATGGAGCGGCCGTCGTTGAGCTGAATCTTCGGGACTGTCGTCATCGGGTTGCAGAACTCCTTGTGGTCTTCGCGTTCAGTACGTCGTGCTTGCGTTAACGACAGCGCGTGTGGCGTCCCGACTATTCCGGTTCGTCCGCATGCTGGGCAGTGGGATACTCGTGGACTGTGTCAGCACTGCAAGCCACCCTCAGCGAACGGATCCGGTCCGCGACCGGTATCGACCCGGAGCTGAGGCCCGCCACCAAGCCCCAGTTCGGCCACTTCCAGTCCAACGTCGCGTTGCGGCTGGCCAAGTCCCAAGGTCGCCCGCCGCGCGAGGTGGCGGCCGGGATCATCGAGGCGTTGGACGTCGACGATCTGTGCGTCCCGCCGGACGTCGCCGGCCCGGGATTCATCAACTTCCGGCTGCGCAACGAGGTGCTGGCCGAGGCCGTCGAGGAAGTGCTCGCCGATCCGCGGTGCGGCGTGATCGTCACCGAGCATCCGCAACGAGTCGTCATCGACTATTCGCACCCGAACGTGGCCAAACAGATGCACGTGGGCCACCTGCGGACCACGATCATCGGCGACTGCTTCAACCGGGTGCTGACCGCACTGGGGCACTCCGTGATCGCGCAGAACCACATCGGTGACTGGGGGACCCAGTTCGGGATGCTCGTCGAACAGATCCTCGACGAGGAGATCGACGCCGCGACGCTGACCCTGCCCACCGCCGCCGACCTCTACGCCCGGGCGCAGAACCACTTTCGGAGCGATCCGGCGTTCGCTGTCGCGGCGCGGAGCCGCGTGGTCGCCCTGCAGAGCGGGGATCCCGAAACGCGGCGGATCTGGCAGCAGCTGATTGACGTCTCGCTGGCCGGCTTCAACGCCACCTACGACCGGATGCAGGTGCTGCTGACCGACGACGACCTGGCCGGTGAGTCGATCTACAACGACGACCTGCCGGTGGTGGCCGCCGATCTGGAGGCGAAGGAGGTCGCCGTGATCGACGACGGGGCGCTCTGCGTCTTCGTCGACGGCTTCAACGCACCGATGATCGTCCGCAAGTCCGACGGAGGCTTCGGCTACGACGCCACCGATCTGGCCGCGATCCGGCATCGGGTCGCCGACCTGCACGCGGATCGGCTGATCTATGTCACCGACGCACGGCAGGCCGACCACTTCGCGATGATCTTCGCGGTCTGCCGGCTTGCCGGCTACCTGCCCGACGACGTCGCTGCCGAGCACGTCGGCTACGGGCTGGTCCTGGGCACCGACGGCAAGCCGTTCAAGACCCGGGAGGGCAAGGCGGTTCCGTTGACGGTCCTGCTGGACGCGGCCGAGGAGCGGGTCTCGCGT
This sequence comes from uncultured Actinomycetota bacterium, assembly GCA_963711185.1. GTDB lineage: Bacteria > Actinomycetota > Actinomycetes > Propionibacteriales > Propionibacteriaceae > Microlunatus. The sequence goes on from CAVQDD010000019.1 coordinate 562,260, forward strand.
CCGATCGCCCTGGCCGCAGTCAAGTACGCGGATCTCTCGAACGGGTTGAACAAGGACTACGTCTTCGATATCGATCGGATGGTCGCCACCAACGGCAACACCGGACCGTATCTGCAGTACGCCCACGCCCGGATGTGTCAGGTGCTGCGCAAGGCCGAGGCCGACGGCATCGCGGTCGCCGAGCAGGTGACGGTCCTGGATGAGCCGGCCGAGCAGACGCTGGCCCTGCAGCTGAGCGGCTTCGGGGGTGCCGTCGCCGACGTCGCCGAGACGCTTCAGCCGCACCGGCTGTGCGCCTACCTCTACGACACCGCGGTGGCGCTGTCGAGCTTCTACGAGAAGTGCCCGGTGCTGAAGTCAGAAGGCGAGGTGCGGGCGTCCCGGCTGGCGTTGTGCCTGGCCAGTGAGCGGGTGCTGGCCGGCGGGCTGGACCTGCTCGGCATTCCCGCCCCCGACCGGATGTAGGAACTTCCGGCCCAGTTGTCGGATCTGGTCGAAACCGTTCGTCGTCTGGTCGTAGCGACCGACACGAGGAGGATCGATGAAGTACCTGATGTTCGTCCAGACCGACCCCGAGCCCGACACCGATACCGAGAACGTCCCCGACATCGACGACTGGGTCTCCGACCTGGACGCCAGCGGCAAACGGCTGATCGGTGACCGGGTGCGGACCTACGAGGACGCCACCACCGTTCGGATCCGTAGCGGTGAACTGCTGGTCACCGACGGGCCGTTCACCGAGACCAAGGACTGGATCGTCGGGTTCGACGTGCTGGAGTGCGCCGACCTGGACGAGGCGATCGAGATCGCCGCGGCCCACCCGATGGCGCGAGGCGGGCGACTCGAGCTGCGTCCGTTCTGGCCGTTGGACGACGAGGGCTGAGTCGTCGAGCCCGACCGGGACGCCAGCGGAGCCGCGAAGGCTTCCGCTGCGCTGGCCCGGCGCCGGGCGCTCGACGTGTTGCGCCGCCGAACCACCGAACGGGGGAAGCTCGCCGAGCTGATGGTCATGAACGCAACGTCGGCCGACCCGACCGGCAACCACGGTTCCGACCGGCCTGAGGATCACTGGGCCGACGATCGGCTGCGGTTGATCTTCACCTGCTGCCATCCGGCGCTCCCGATCGCCGGCCGGGTCGCCCTGACCCTGAAGACGGTAGCCGGCCTGACCACCGACGAGATCGCCCGCGCGTTCCTGATCAGCGAGTCGACCATGGCGCAGCGACTGCTTCGGGCCCGCAACAAGATCCGCAATGCCGGCCTGCCCTACCGCGTCCCAGCGCCGAACCGGCTGGCCGGTCGGACCTCGGGCGTGCTCTCCGTCGTCTACCTGATCTTCAACCAGGGCTATTCGGAGCCCGCTGTCCGCGATGAGCTGGCCGGTGAGGCGCTGCGCCTGTCCGGGCTGCTCACCGGCCTGCTGCCGGCCGACGCCGAGGTCCATGGGCTACACGCTTTGCTGCTCTGCCAACAGACCCGGCTGGCCGCCCGGACCGACGCCGACGGCGAACTGATCCCGATGGAGGCCCAGGACCGCAGGCTGTGGAACCGCGCCATGGTCGAGGCCGGCATCGACGCGGTGATCCGAGCCCGGACGCTCACCGCCGACGATCCGCCCGGACCCTACCTGCTGCGGGCCGAGATCGCGGCCCGGCATGTCGCAGCCGGCGGGCCGGCCTCGACCGACTGGTCCGGCATCGTCGCGGCCTACGACGCCCTACTCGGGCTGACCGACTCGCCGGTGGTCGCCCTCAACCGGGCTGTCGCACTGGCGTTCCGGGACGGCCCGGAGGCCGGGATCGCTGCGGTGAAGGCGATCCGGACGTCCGGGAGCCTGGCGGGCTACCACCTGCTGCCCGCCGTTCGGGCCGACCTGGCCCACCGGGCGGGCCGGACCGACGAGGCCTCGGTCGCCTACCGGGAGGCGATCGCGCTCGCCCCGACGGATCGTGAACGCCGTTACCTGCAACGACGGTGGGACGACCTGCGCGCCTGACCCACTCGCATCCCGGTAGCGGGAAGGGTGACCGACCGGGCCTCGGTGACGCTCTGGATCCTTTGGCTGCACTCGGCCAGCGCTCAGATCATGGCCACGCAAGCTAGTACTTCGACAGCGCCGAGGACCTTGCTCGCGGACCGTCTGGACGAGCAGCGAGTACCCTCTGGCCACGGTCAACTGTTCGGGACTGCTACTTCTTGAGCTGGGTCGGGGCCTCGCCGTGGGCGTGCCGGTCGGCGGCCAGCCAGGCCGATCCGACGATGCCGGCCGTGTTCAGCAGCTTGGCCGGGACGATCGGGGCGTTCAGCTTCAGCTCGGGCAGGAACTTCTCGGACTTCTTACTGATACCACCACCGACGACGATGAGGTCGGGCCAGAACAGTGCCTCGACCACCTCGAAGTAACGCTGCACCCGGGGGATGTACTCCTTCCAGGACAGGTCCTTGTCCTCCTTGACGCTGGAGGCGGCCCGGGTCTCGGCGTCGTGCCCGTCGATCTCGATGTGGCCCAGCTCGCTGTTCGGGATCAGCACCCCGCGATAGATCAGCGCACTGCCGATGCCGGTGCCCAGGGTGCTGACCAACACCAGCCCGGTGTGGTCGGCCGCCGCGCCGTAGTGCACCTCGGCAACTCCGGCGGCGTCCGCGTCGTTGACCAGATAGATGGAGCGCTGCAGCGTGTCCTCGAAGATCTTCGCCGCGTCGCAATCGATCCAGGATTTGTCGATGTTGGCGGCCGATCGGGTGACCCCGTGGGTGACCACGGCGGGGATGTCGATCCCGAGCGGGCCGTCGCCGATGGTGTCGGCGAAGTGCTCGACGATCTCGGCGACCACCTTGGCCACGTTTTCGGGGGTGGAGTCCTCCGGGGTTTCGATCCGGAGCCGCTCCTCGGTGAACTCACCGGTCTTCAGATCGACCGGGGCGCCCTTGATCCCGCTGCCTCCGATGTCGATACCGAGAACCGGCCGGTCGCCTACCGCGTCTTTGCTGTGATCCGGGCTCATGCTCTGACTCTAGTGCCCACGCCGCTCGTCCCTCCCCGGCGTTCTGGCTCTTCAGCTACACGGGATGTAGGTCGGGAGCCAGAACCCGGACGGGGTGGGAGGGTTCAGCTGGGCGTGCGGGTCAGCCGGAGGTAGCCCTTGGTCTTGTCGCCGGCCTCGCCGAACGTGATCTGGGCGGACGTGTGGTGGAACCGACTGGTGAACCGGGTGGTGTGTACCGCACCGTCGCAGTAGATCGATCCCGAGAAGATCTCCTGCTGAGGACCGGCCTTCCGGACTGTGGTGCCGAGGACCTGATAGGTCAGTTCGTCGTCCACGCCGTAGATGCAGGCGCCGGTGAGTGTGCCTCGATCGGAGGCGTTGTCGTTGCGCAGGTACTGGTAGCTGAAGCCGCCGCCGATCCTGCTGAAGGCCGCATAGCCCGGTCGGGGCTTGGGGATGGTCAGGCTGTACGGATTCGCCGTCGCCGACTTCTCGGTCGTCGCCGAGCTGGCGGCGACGGTCGGCGGCGCCGCACTCGGCGGCGTCGAATCAGGCCGGTCGATCCCGGTCAGCTCAGCCGACTGGGTGCTGCAGGCGCCCAGCAGCAGGGTGAGCATTGCCGCGATCCCGGTGGCGCGACGGTTCGGGCTCATCGGCTGAGTATCCCGGGACGCTGAGCGGAGAGCGAGCAGAATGGGGAAGTGGCCGGTAACGATCTGATTTCCGAGACCCGCGCGATCCCGGCCCCGGACTCGGTGATCTTCGACCTGCTGGCCGACCCGCGCCGGCACCGCGTCTTCGACGGCTCCGGCAGCGTCCGGGGAGCGCGCCCCGATGGTCCGGAGCGGCTTTCGCTGAGCGCCCACTTCGGGATGGAGATGAAGATCGGCGCGCCGTACCGGATCGAGGACGTGGTGGTCGAGTTCGAGCAGGACCGCCGGATCGCCTGGCGGCACTCGGCCGCCACGTCTGGCGCTATCTCTTGGAGCCCGTCGACGAGCAGAACACCCGGGTGACGGAGCAGTTCGATCCGAGCCGGGCGCCGCTCCGCGGCATCTACGGGCTGATCGGCGCGCGTCGCCGCAACCGGTACGCGATCACGCAAACCCTGCTGCGGTCGGAGTCCTGGGCGAACTCCCGCGCGGCATGACTAACCCCGCCCCTCGAGCGCGGCGAACTGCCGGCGGGACCAGCTGATCACGCTCGGATCGTCACCGAAGTAGACCGAGTAGTAGCGCCGGTAGACCTCGAACCAGTGGGCCTCTTCAGGACCGACCCACTCCCGCGCGACGTCGGCGAGCCAGCGGGCGTCCTGCACGGCCGTGCCGTAGGTCTCCAGTTCCATCAGGATCGAGGCGCCGGCGATGTCCATGATCGGATCGGCGACCAGGGTGTGCGGGCTGAAGTCGCCCACCCCGCGGACTACGGTCCGCCCGCCTTGCTCGCTGGCGTAGGTGTTTCCGGGGAAGAAGTCGGCGTGCACCAGCCGGGGGACGCAGCGCCGTTCGCTCACCGCGTCCACCACCTGGCGGGCCCACGACTCCGCTTCCGGGAAGGCCACATGGTCGATCCGGCGCAGGGCCCGGGCGAGTTGATCATGAAGCAGCGCCGGGAGGGTCGGGAAGACCCGCGGATCGATCCCGAACAATCGGGCCCAGCCGCTGTCCGGCACCGGTAGCTGCTGGATCCGGAAAGCACTGTCCAGATAGGAAAGCAAGGCCGGCCGCCGGGTCTCCGGCGGTGCCTGCGCGAGCCAGGTCGAGAACGACGTTCCCGACATCCGCCGGTCGACCGTCCAGACCCGCCCGGCGGTCTCGCCGCGGTCCAGGATGCGGGGCAGTTCCAGTTCGGTCGGCACGCTCGACCAGTAGTCGTAGGCCGGTCGGAGCTGGTTGATCATCATTTGCGCCGCTTCATGATCTTCGCGGTAGATCCGGAGGACGTGCTGCTGATCAAGGGCGAACACCCGCGACTCGCCGCCTGCGCCGAGCAGCGCGTCCTCGGTCAGTCCGAAGTGTTCGAGCACCGCACGATCGTCCGACGGACGGCTGTACGGCGAATATGGCGGGCCCGACCTGTCGCCCTGCCCCAGGTTCGGCGTGGGTAGCGACGAAGCCGCTTGGGCCGCCCGGGCGGCCCGACCCCGGTCGAGCTCGGACAGGGCCAGATCGCGGGCCACCGCCGGTTCGAGCTGGCGGGCGACCAGATCGACCGGGCCCTTCGGGGTGTCGACGTGCACGCTGGACAACCGCAGCAGCCGCTGCAGCGGTCCCTGCTCGATCCGCACCGACTGGGCCTTGGCGTGCGGGACGATGTCGGTGTCGTTGACCAGCACCCCGGCCCGGCTGATCATCACCTGTTCGTCCCAGCCGTAACGGAAGGTCCAGCTGTCGAAGGGTCGGACGATCCGGCTCCGCGTCGGTGGTCGGTGCAAGGTGATGCCAGTGAGATCGAGTCCGGGCAGGATCCGGGCCAGGGCCACCTCGACCTGGTCCCAGGTCGCCACCGGCAACAGAATGCTGCTGACGTCGCTGCCGTTCTCGCCCCGCTCGGAGGTCGAACCGTAGCCGAGCACGTCGACGTCGATCCGGAACCAGCCGAGCGGACGCCACAGCAGCGACTGACAGATCCGCAGACCCTGGATCCGGTCGACCGGGACGGACTGGCTGGTCAGGTTGGTCAACCCGCGGGTGATCCTCAGCCCGCGCACCGATTCGGCCAGGGTGTAGTTGAACTGGGCCAGCACCCGCCGGCTGATCAGGCTGAACGCGCCGAACACCAGGGGTATCAGGACCGGCAGAGCGAAGACGGTGACACCGAAGGACGTCGTGGCCCCGAACACCACCAGCCAGACGACCAACGGAATCAGGCATTCACTGGAGAGCAGGAATGCGGCCACCAGCCGAGTCGGGGCGATGGTGATCAGCGGCCGGTCGGCGCTGCTGAGATCGGTCAGCGCGCTGGCCGCCGGTCGGCCGGTTGAGTCGGCGATCCGGATCTGGCTGCCGTGGGCCCGCTCCAGGAGGAAGTGCCGGAACTGGTCGGCCCGGTCCCGTTTCAGATAACGCAGGGCGATGCCGCGGGTGCCGGCGCCGGCCTCGATCCGCAGTTCCGCCAGACCGAACATCCGCGCGGCCAGCGGCTGGAGCAGGTCGACCGACTGGATCCGCTCGAAGGCCACCCGCCGCGAGTTGCGGAACAACGCGCCGGTCTCGACCCGGATCTCCTCGTCGTCGATGACGAACCGGGTGAAGTACCAGGAGACGAAGCCGGCGATCGCCGACAGCAGCACGATCCCGACGATGATCAACACCAGCCAGGTGACGCCGAGTGACAGCAGCCCTTGGTCACGCCCGGTGCCGCCCTCCAGGGACTGTCGGACAAGGACGACGACGATGGCGATCAGGGCGATCCAGCCGCGGATCAGCGGGGTCAGCGGGTGCGGCCGCTCGGTCTTGCTGATCGGCGTCGCCTCGCCGGGAGCGACGCTCACAGCCCGGAGGAGCGGGCTTCGCCCAGCGAGGTCAGCCGGTCCCGCAACCGGGTCGCCTCGTCCGGAGCCAGGCCGGGAATGACCGCGTCGGTCGAGGCGCTGGCGGTGATCAACTGCACGGTAGCCAGTCCGTAGGCGCGTTCCAGCGGTCCGGAGTGGACGTCGACCAGTTGCATCCGGCCGTACGGCACGGTGATCAGACTGCGGAACAGCACCCCGCGGGTGATGTAGAGGTCTTCGTCGCGTTCGACGTAGCCCCAGGCGCGGTAGGCCCGGCCGATGACGATCCAGCGGGCCACGATGATCACGAGCCCGATCAGCCAGATCAGTCCGGAGATCCACCACAGTTCGGACGCCAGCCCGACGACGACGGCGGCCACCGTGAACACGATGGCCAGGCTCAGCGCGGAGGTCAGCCGCTGCAGCGAGCGGAACTTCGGTGAGAGGCGCTTCCAGTCGTGCTCGGGTGGTGCGAACAGTTCATCCATGGCGCTGTCCATTCCAGCACATCGCAGGTGGTCACGCGCTGTAGCGACATCAGGGCTGATTCGCCTGGTAGTGCGCGGTGGCGGTGGCGGTGGCGGTGGCGGTCGTGAGGGCGGCGCTGTAGATGGCGACCTCATCCAGTGAGCCGGTGAAGAAGTTGCCGCCGGACTGCAGCCTGCCGAAGGTGATGGAGGTGGAGTCCGACAGGGCGGCGGTGCTGGCGGTCGAGACGGAGGCCCCGCGAGGTGCCGTCGACGTAGATGACGAGGGCTTTGCTGCTCGCGGTTCGGGTGTAGACGACGTGGTGCCAGGCGTTGTCGGCGTAGCTGAGGGTGGTGCATGCGGTCGATGACCGGATGCGATGACGCATCAGGCTGCTATGCGCGCCGACTGTATCCCACTTGTCGCACCGGTAGTCATTCGTCGCAGATCCGTCACCTGCTCGTATCTGGTCGGTTCGAACCCGGGCCGGCAGCGACGGAGGTCAGAAGCCGAGGACACCAATCGGACCGCCTGGCCCGCGCGGGCCGCGGATCTTCAGATCGGACAGCACGATGCTCCCGCTCAGCACGACCAACGGGGCCCGGGCGTCGTAAGGCCCGATCCGGCGGACCGCCCGTTCGCTCGGAACCGGGTTGGTGTCGTCCTGGACGTTGGTGCCGGGTGGAACCCACATCCGCAGGGTGCTCATCACCACCGCGCACTCGATCTCGATCACCGGCCCGGGCAACTCGGCCCGGGTCAGGTCGAGTTCGATGGTCGCGACGAAGGCGCTGAGCTTCATCCGGGCCGGCACCCGCCAATCGCCGCTGCGCTGGAGTTTGTCCAGATTGACCTCGAAGACCTGTTGCCGTTCCCGGTCTGCGAAGCCGTTCTGGCCCAGGCCCCGGATCGATCGCATTGGCGGCGGTTGAGTTCGGGGAGCCGGCGCCGGAACCAGATCCGCGGTCAGCGGACGGAGATCACCGAAGGTCTTGGCCACCAGTGCGGCATCGCAGCGTTCAGTGTGTTCGTCGGCGGTGATCCGACCGGCGGCGTAGGCGGTGTTCAGGATGTGCAGTACGGCATCCCGGTCGGCGTCGCCGGCCCGGATCCGGTCGTCCTCCATGGGTGCCTCGTTCGACATTGCCGGGCAGCGTCAACTCCACCCGTGGCGTCGGGCGCGGTCCTCGACCCGACGTTGCTGCCGTTCCATTCTCTCCTGGAGGCGATCCTGGATCCGGTCCTGCACCCGGTCGGCGCGTGAGTCGCCTCGGCTCCAGCCGTCCCGCTTGCGTGGCCGTGGCGTTTTCACCGTCACGCCGCCGAACAGGCACAGGCCCTTGATCACCACCACCGGCGCCCCGGGTTCGGGCGGGGCGACGTGACTCATGTCGGAGCCGCCGAAGACGCCGACGGTCTGGTCGCGGACCTCGATCCCGGGCGGCACCTTGATGTCCAGGCCGCCGAAGCACCAGAAGCCGGAGATCTCGACCACCGGTGACTCCAGGACGGCGTCGCGCAGATCGAGGTCGATGCCGCCGAACAGCGCGTACGCCTGGGTGTAACGGCGCATCCGCCAGCGGCCCCTTCGGGTGGCGCCGCCGAAGACGGCGACCAACCGTTCCGGCTCCTCGGTCGGGTTGCCGGTATCGACCTGGCTCGCCGAGGCGGGCGCCTGGGTTGGCGCCTGTGCGGTCGGGGGCGGGGTGACGTCGGCGTAGACGAGATCGCGGGTGACCGGGATCAGTTCGTCGAAGGTCTTGGCCGTCATCGCCTGGTCGAGCCGCTCGTCGTGCTCTTCACGGTTCAGCCGTCCTTCGGCGTAGGCGGCGCTCAGCACGTCGGCCACCTGCTGGCGGTCGGCGTCCGAGGCGCGCAGGCTGCCGTTGGCGTGCGGGGCTGCCGCGGGACGGGCCGGTTCGGATGGGGACGTGGTCACCCGGCCACGCTAAACCGGGTTCGGTTCGCGGGGCTAGAGCCCTGGCGTGGATTCAGGGCAACCATGCGGGACGGGTGCGGGGCAACCCTGTCTCCGTGAGGCCCTGTCTCCGTTTCGAGCCCGGTCCTCGGCGTCACCGGTCCCGGATGACCTCGACGGTGCCGCTGAGGACGTCGACCGCGTCGGAGAGCGTGTCCTGATCGCCGACGTTCCCGGCGAAGACGACGTACGGGACGCCGATCGGGCCGTCGTCCACCTCGACCGGTGAGAACACCGAGACCTGGCCGTCCAACAACTGACCGAGCACGATGGCCCGGCGGATGCCCATCCCGCGGACGGCCACATCGTGGGAGGTGATGCCGCCCTTGGCGATCACCCAGGCCGGCGGTACGTCGCGGACGGCGGCGACGACGTCGGAGAGGGCGCCGGAGACCCGGCGGGCGATGGACAGGCTGTCGGAGGCGTCGGTGCCGCGGACCACGTCCCGGCTGGTCTGCAGCAGGACGTGGCTGTCTTGCAGCTGTTCGCGGACGCGGTCGGCGACGGTCTCGACGGTGGCGGCGGTGTCGTCCAACAGGTCGGGCACACTCAGCTCGACCGTCTGCAGATCGGTCCGGTTGAGGGCGACGGCCAGCTGCTGGTTGGTCAGTCCGACGTGGGAGCCGACGACGACCAGGCCGTTGCTGTGCTTATCTCCGCGGCCAGGATCGCCGCGCGGCCAGAGCTGGTCGTGGTGCAGCCGGCCCTGGTCGCTGACCCCGGCCAGCGAGCGGACGAACGACGGGCCACTCCGGTGCAGGAAGGTCTGGCCGGCCGCTTCGGCCTGCAGCAGCCCGAGGACGGCGACGTCGAGATCGGCGAACTCGACCGCGTTGAGCACCACGAAGGTCCGGTTCCGGGCCTGGCCGAGGATCTCGGCCACCCGGTCCGGTCCGCCGGAACGCAGGTCGTCCAGCCCGACGCTGAGCACCCGATCAGCGCTGATCGCCCCGCCGCACTTCTCCGCAACCCAGTCCCGCAGGTCGGAGGAGCGGTAGCCGAAGGAGGCGTCCCGGGCGAACTCGGTCTCGCCGACCGGCAGCATCGCCCCGCCGACCCGAGCCCAGTGCACGTCGCCGGCGGTGAACCGGCCGGCCTCCAGAAAGGCGGGGACGAACAGCACCCCGTCCGGACGGCGTCCGGTGGCCTGTTGAGTGACGGCGTCCAGGGCGGCGATCTCGGTCTGCAGATAGCCGCGCAGGGTGGAGTCGCTGCGGCTGACCAGGGTGAGAGGTGCGTCCAGCCGGTCGGCGATGGCGTACACATCGGTGGCGACCCGGCGGTTCAGCTGGTCGGCGTCCGACTCGGAGAGGCTGCGACTGTTGGTGAGCAGGAAGCCGGTGGCGCCGGGCTGGTCGAAGGCGGCGGCGTAGACGTCCGGGTCGAGGCTGAGCGCGATCTCCACGTCGTGGACGCTCTGCGATCCGGTCGGGTCGTCGTCCAGGACCGCGATCCGGCGGCCGGCCTCGACGTTGGTGCGGCGGATCCGCTCCCGCGCGCCGTCGATGACCAACGGTGGCGGGGCGGCGTCGACCAGCTCGGCGAAGGTGGGGTGGACGTCTCGGCTCACGAGATCTGCACGCCCCCGTTGATGTCGTAGGTGGCGGCGGTGATGAAGCCGGAGTCCGGTCCGAGCAGGAAGGCCATCAGGGCGGCCATGTCGTCGGTGTTACCGATCCGGGGGAGGAGTCCGTCGGCGGCCATCGCGGTCTTGCGCTCGTCGGTCAGGGTGCCGCCCATGATGTCGGTGTCCACCGGGCCGGGGGCGATGCAGTTGACGGTGATCCCGTACTGGCCCATCTCGCGGGCGATCGCCCGGCTGAGGCCGATGATGCCCGCCTTGGCCGCGCTGTAGGCCGACTTCGAGAAGGTGCCGCCACCGCGCTGGGCCGACACCGAGCTGACGCTGACGATCCGGCCGAGTTGGCGCTCGACCATGCCCGGCAGCACGGCCTGGGTGACCAGGAAGACGCTGCGCAGGTTGATGTCGATCACCCGGTCCCACTCCTCGACGCTGACCTCCAGGAACGGGGTCGGCGAGCTGATCCCGGCGATGTTGGCCAGCCCGACCAGCGGCGGCAGCTCGGACTCGATCTGTTTCACCACCGAACGCACCTCATCCGGTTCGCCGACGTCCATCTTCGCGCCGAACGCCTGCACCCCGTACTGCTCGGCGATCTCGTCGGCGTTGTGCTTCGCGCCGTCGCCGTCGATGTCGACCAGCGCCACCGACCAGCCTTCGGCGGCGAGCCGGGCGGCGGTGGTGCGGCCGATGCCGCGCGGTGAGGCGGCCCCGGTGATCACTGCGGTTCGTTCGGTCGGGAATTCGGTCATGCGTCCCATCCTGGCCCTGCCCGCCCCTTCCGGCACGAGAACCCCCACGCGGCACTGCTCGATGACTGTTCAGGTGCCGAATCGGCCCGATCGGCTCATCGAGCAGTGTCGCGTGGGGGTTGCCGGGTAGTATCGTGGGCGCTCGTCGCGGCCCATCAGCCGTGCGCGCGGATGTAGTTCAATGGCAGAACATCAGCTTCCCAAGCTGATAGTGCGGGTTCGATTCCCGTCATCCGCTCCAAAGCTGAAAGCCCTGGGCGCGGCGTGGTTCGTGGAGCAGGGCCGTTAGATGAGCAGCCGTGTCGCTCGAGAGTCGGGCTCGCAATCTGCGCCACACCGTGGGTGTGGTAACCGTGCCCAAAGGCGTCGACGCCCCGCATCATTGCGTTAGGCGAGTCGGCGATCTCCCTATCCGCACCGATGTCCGGTGACGACAGATCAGCACGCGCCGGTGCCGCGACCCAACAACTTCCGGGCCGTGGCGCCCGACGTGGCTGCCGAGTCGATCCCGGTATGGCGCAGGGCGGTGGCGAGAACGGGCCCCCGCAAGTCCGCCTAATCACGTCCAGGTCCGGGGCGAGGCTCGGTCGAATCGGAGTCCGTCGGAAGCCGCCCACGATCCTGTGGTGCAACCACCCGCCGTCCGGGCGGTTCGCATCCGCGCCACCGCTGACCGGCCGGATATCGACCTCGGAGCCAAGCCGCGCGGAGGCGTGAACGTCATCCGCGGTGAAGCTCCGTGCTCTTAGTGCCGCAACGGGCGTGGTGCCGCGGCAGGCGAGTTCAGCGCTTCAGTGTCGTCTGTCCGGTCGGTCAGGCCGGGTCAGGAGTGGTATCGGCGCTTTCTTCGGCGGCGGCTTCGTAGGCCTTTTCGGTGGCCTCGTCGGCGACGGTGGCCGGTGTCGCCTGAACTGCTTCGATGTCCAGCTCCAGCGTGATCTTCTCCGACACCATGACCCCGCCGGCCTCGAGCACGGCGTTGAAGCTGACGCCGTAATCGCTGCGGTTGATGGACGTGCTGCCCTCGAACCCGACGCGGAGGCTGCCGAAGGGGTCGGTCGCGACCCCGGTCAGCTCCCACTGGACCTCGACGGGCTTGGTGACACCCTTGATGGTCAGATCGCCGGTCACGTTGAAGTGTTCGGTGTCGAGTCGGGTCACCGATCGGCTGACGAACGTGATCTCGGGAAAGCTCGGTACGTCGAAGAAGTCGTTGTTGCGCAGATGCCCGTCGCGTTGTTCGTTGCGGGTGTCCACGCTGGCGGTCTGAATGGTCAGCTGCGCTGTGGAGTCCTCCGGATGGTCCGCGTCCAGGTGCAGTGAACCCTCGAATTCGTTGAACCCACCACGCACCTTGCTCACCATGGCGTGTCGGGCGATGAAGCCGATCCGGCTGTGTGCAGGGTCGATGGTCCAGTCGCCGGTCAGTTCGGCGGGCAAGGTGTCGGTCATGGCGGTACTCCCAGGGATGTTGTTGATACGTCAGCGATCTACTTGAACGTTAACCACAGAAAGTTGACGCGTCAACAGCACAGGTAGGCTCCAGACATGACAGACGGTCCCTGGCTCACCGACACACAGCAGCAGGTGTGGCGGGCGTATCTCACCATGCGCCGTGACCTGGACCGGGCCGTGGAAGGTCAGCTGAATGAGGTCGGTCTGTCCGCTGCCGACTTCGCCCTCCTCGTTCCGCTGTCAGAAGCTCCTCGACACCGGCTCAGGGCGGGGTATCTCAGCCGGCACGTCGGCTGGGACCGCAGCCGGCTCTCGCACCACATCCGGCGGATGGAACGACGCGGCTTGCTCACCCGGCACAGTTGCGACGTCGACGCACGAGGCACCTATATCGAACTCACCGCAAGTGGCGTCACCGCCGTCAGGACGGCCGCACCGGGGCACGCCCACACGGTGCGGTCGTGCCTGTTCGACCAACTGTCCGAGCAGGAACTACGGACGTTGTACGTCATCTCTGAACGGATCAGCTCCCGACTCACCGAACCGCCGTGCTCTAGGCCAGCCCTCAGCACCAAGGTCGGCATCGCGAGTGACGCAGACCGGGGACTGCCCGAGGCATGAACGGCGTCTTGTCACGGCCACCCACACGACGATGACGCTCGGTGAGTACGCCGCGTACTCGTTCGAGGCGACTCCCTGCGCTCGCCGGCGCCGCCCTCGGCCATCTTTCAGGAGCACGATGACGGTGCGCCGTCCATCGTCACGTGAGCGACGTTGTTCTCGTTCCCGAGATGCCCTTCGGCCAACTGTTCGGCGGAGGTGTGACCGGTTCCGGCTACGTGATCCCACGCGGGCCGCACGTTCCGGCGCCGTAGGGCCGCTGCGTGCGAATCGGCGTCACAGCGCAGCTGGCTGAGGAATACTCCTAGGTTGAGGCGAACGGAGCCTTCACACCTGCACAACCGGGTTGCACCCTCGGTGGCCGGCGGTGACGGGTCTGGCCGAGTGAGGGGCAGGCAGATGGCGAGTGAGGGCGAAGCGGGAGCGGCGGGGCTGTCGGCTGCCCTGAAGACTCTTCAGCGCGCGCTCGACGCAGCTCGTTTACCGTTGCCGCTGCCGGACACCGTGCCCGCCCAGACAACCAGAGCTGAGATCGGACACCAGCTCGACGACTACCTGCTGCCGAGGTTGGCCGCGCTGGACGCTCCACTGCTGGCGGTGGTGGGCGGCTCCACCGGCGCGGGCAAGTCGACCTTGGTCAATTCGCTACTCGGCCGGGTGGTGTCGCGTCCCGGGGTGATCCGGCCGACCACCCGCGGTCCGGTGTTGGTCCACAGCCCCAACGAGCGTCGCTGGTTCGAGAGCGATCGGATCATGCCGGATCTGCCGCGGACGACCGGCGGCAGCACGGACGCCCGGGAGCTGCAGCTGGTCTCCGAAGAAGGACTGCCGGCCGGGCTCGCTCTGCTCGACGCCCCGGACATCGACTCGGTGGTGGTCGAGAATCGTGAGCTTGCCGCCCAGTTGTTGGCGGCGGCCGACCTGTGGTTGTTCGTCACCTCCGCCGCGCGCTACGGCGATGCGGTGCCGTGGCAGTTCCTGCAGGCTGCGGCCGGGCGCAGCGCGGCGGTGGCGGTCGTCCTCGACCGGGTGCCACCGGCGGCGATGGCGGACGTCCCGGCGCACCTCGCCGAGATGATGAACGAGCGGGGCCTCGGCGCGGCGCCGCTGTTCGTCGTGCCGGAGTCGGTGACCGACGGCCAAGGCCTGCTGCCCGACGGTGCGGTCGAGCCGTTGCGCAGTTGGCTGGCCGGTCTGGCCGCTGACTCCGCCAGTCGGGCCGCGGTCGTCCGGGCCACCCTGGATGGGGCGATCGAGTCGGCGGCGCGTCGTTCGCTGGTGGTCGCGGCCGCCGTCGACGGACAACTGCAAGCGCTGGCGCAGCTGCGCGCCGAGGTGGAGTACTCCTACGCCGAGGCCGCTCGGGCCGTGTCCATCCAGACCGCCGACGGAACGCTGTTGCGCGGTGAGGTGCTGGCCCGCTGGCAGGACTTCGTGGGGACGGGGGAGTTCTTTCGGGTGCTGGAGCAGCGGATCAGCTGGCTGCGCGACCGCGTCGTCGGGGTCCTGCGCGGACGCCCGGTGCAGGCTGCGCAGGTCAAGGAGGCGGTGGAAACCGGCCTGGAAGCGCTGATCCGGGCCGAGGCGGACGCCGCCGCCGAGCGGGCCGAGGGCTCCTGGCAGGCCCACCTCGGTGGCCGGGCGTTACTCGAGAACTCAAGCGAAGACCTGTCCCGGGCGTCCAGCACGTTCGCCGCCGCGACCGCCCGGGCGATCCGGGACTGGCAGGGCGACGTACTCAAGCTGGTCGCCGAGGAGGGGATGGACAAACGGTCCAAGGCCCGGTTCCTGGCGCTCGGGGTGAACGGCGCTGGGGTGGCGCTGATGATCGTGGCGTTCGCCCACACCGGCGGACTGGTCGGCGCCGAGATCGGTGTCGCCGGTGGCACGGCGGTGCTCGCCCAACGGGTCCTGGAGGCCGTTTTCGGCGACCAGGCCGTCCGCCGGCTGGCCGAGCGGGCCAAGGAAGATCTCGACGACCGGACGCAGGCGTTGATGTCGGCGGAGCTGGTCCGCTGGTACCGGCTGCTCGACGCCGACCCCGTTGATCCCGACTCGGCCGACCAGCTGCGAGAGGCCTCGGCTGGCGTCGAGCGGGCTCGGTCGTCCGGTCCGGACCTACCGGCGTTGCCGGCTCAGGAGAGTCCGGCGTCGATCGAACCGGCCCGCCCCGCACTGGACGCGCCGACCCCGCCCCTCCCCGTGCTCGAAGGGGCGGTGGTGGAGTCGGCTCCGCTGCCGGAGGTGGAACCGCGATGAGCCCGGTGTGGACTCGACCCGTCAACACCGAGCGGCTGGTCGAGCGGCTCCGGGCGTTGACTGAGGCGGTCGACCTGTGCCGCGGCCGGGTCGACCATGAGGCCGTCGAGCGGGCAGAGTCGTTGGTGCGCCGGGCCGATCGCCGGCTGGCGCTGTCCGGCGACGCCACCGTGGTCGCATTGGCGGGCGCCACCGGCTCGGGTAAGTCCAGTCTGTTCAACGCCCTGGTGGGGGACAACGTCGCGACCGTCGGCGTGCGTCGACCGACGACCTCGACCGCGCTATCAGCCAGCTGGGGCACTGGTCAGGCCGCCGAGCTACTCGACTGGCTCGAGGTGCCGCAGCGCTACGCGGTTCCCGGTGTTCCCGCTGCTGGTAAGGGCGGACCAGACCGGTCCGCGGGGCTGGTGCTGCTCGACCTGCCCGACCACGATTCTGTCGCGCTGGCCCACCGGCAAGAAGCCGAGCGGTTGGTGGAGCTGGTCGATCTGCTGGTCTGGGTGGTCGACCCGCAGAAGTACGCCGACGCGGCGCTGCACGAGCGGTTCCTCGTCCCGCTGGCCCGGCACGCTCCGACGATGCTGATGGTGCTGAACCAGGTCGACCGGCTCGGGGAGGGTGAACGCCTCGCATGCGTTCGCGACCTGGAGCGCCTGTTGGCCAGCGAGGGGCTGAAGTCGGTGCCGGTGGTTCCGACGTCCGCCGCGACCGGTGAGGGCCTGGTCGAGCTCCGCCGCCGGCTCGACAAGCTGGCCGCCGGCAAACGTGCGGCCGCGGCCCGGTTGGCCGCCGACCTGGACGACGTCGCGACCGAGCTGTCGGCGGCGTGCGGCACCGCCCGTCCGTCCGGGGTGCCGGCGAAGGCGGTGGCCACCATGAACCGCTCGCTGGCCGAGGCGGCCGGGGTGCCGGCGGTCACCGATGCGGTGGCGAAGGCTTGGCGTCGCAAGGGGGCGATGGCCACCGGATGGCCGGTACTTTCCTGGATCGGCCGGTTCCGGCCCGACCCGCTGCGCCGGCTGCACCTGGACCGCTGGCGGGTCAAGGGTCGGCTGAGTCGTGGTTCATCGACACGCCAACTGGAAGCGGGCGCCGCGGTGAACGGACGGACGTCGCTGCCGGCCGCGACCGGGATCCAGTCGGCGCGGGTCGACTCGGCCGTCCGCGCGCTGGCCGACGAGACCGCCGCGGGCCTGCCGCGCGGCTGGCTGGGATCGGTCAAGGTGGCCGCCCGCCGACACGCCGACCAGCTCCCCGACGCCCTGGACCAGGCCATCGCGAACGCCGACCTGGATCTCCATCGGCACCGCCGGTGGTGGTCGCTGATCCGGGTTCTGCAGTGGTTGCTGATCATCACCGTGCTCGTGGGCCTGGCCTGGCTGACCTCGGGTGTCGTACTGGCCTACTTCCAGCTGCCGCCGCTTCCGCGGGTCTCCTGGTACCGGTTGCCGGCGCCCACGGTGCTGACCGTCGGCGGCGTACTCGCCGGCATACTCCTCGGCGCCCTCGCTCGTATCGGCGTTTCGGTCGGCGCGCGCCGCCGGGCCCTCCAGGCGGGCCGAACGCTGCGCTCCGATCTGGGCGCGGTCACCGCCGAGCTGGTGGTGGCTCCGGTGAAGGAAGAGCTCGCCGGCTACGAACGAGCCGTCGCTGCTCTTGACCGCGCGCGCCGTTAGGACCGACCGCCGCGATTCTCCCCGCAAGCGGGATTCGACGCTACGGTGCGGGCATGCCCGACGACGGGGCCTCGTTTCTTCCGCCCGCCCATCCAGACTTCACCGCGCATTTTACCGACCCGCTCTACGACTCCGAGGGGGATGAGTTCGGCCCGTTCGGAAGCGACGAGGGCTGGGACATGATTGTCGAGTGGGGTCGGCGACGCTCAGAACTCGAGCAGTCGCCGTCGCTGCGAACGATCCTCGGGGACGGTGATCCGAGCCATGGCGCAGGAATCGTTCGAGATCTCAGAGAGGGCCCGGAGGGTGATGTCGACACCCCGGTGGTCATCGTGTCGGCAGGATTCGTGCTCCTCCGGCTCACGGGCTCGATCGATCCGGAGGGACGAGAGGTCGTCCTGGCGGGTCTTGATCGCCTCGAGGCGTTCTACGGTCCCCCAACCACAGTTTGATCGGTTGAGGACCGATCTCGTCTCGTTCTCCGTCGACAACTAGATCCGGCCGGGTCGCGGGCGGTCCGGTCGGGGCAGCTCATTCACCAGGGGATGTGCCCGTTTCCCGGGTCGTGCTCACGGCTGATGTAGCGCCCGGTCGGCCCGTCCGGTCCGCACATCGCCACCTCGGCGACCCGTTCGCCGGCCTCCTCGACGGTGCCGGTGCCGCGGTGGTTGTTGAAGTCGGTGGCGACGAAGCCGGGGTCGACGGCGTTGACCTTGAACGCGGTGTCGCGCAACTCGTAGGCCAGATCGATGGTGTACATGTTCAGCGCGGCCTTCGACGGATGGTAGATCGCACCCTTGTTGTCGTAGTACTTCCAGGTCGGGTCGTTGTGCAGGGTCAGTGAGCCGACGCTGGAGGAGACCATAACGATCCGCGGGTTGTCCGCGCCGCGCATCAGGTCGATGAACGTCTGGGTGACCCGGACGACTCCGAACAGGTTGGTGTCGAACACCGCTTGGTAGGCGTCCAGCGGCGCTTCGGTGGCGTTCTGCGGCCGGCCGCCGCTGATCCCGGCGTTGTTGACCAGGACATCCAGCACGTCGATCCTGGCGCCGACCTCCTTCCGTGCGGCCCGGACGGACTCGATGTCGGTGACGTCGAGCTGGACGGCTTCGGCCTGGTCGAGGCCCTCGGTCTTCAACCGCTCCACCGCGTCCAGGCCGTTCTCCAGCGATCGAGCGCCGAGGAAGACGTGGTAACCGTTCTGCAGCAGCAACCGGGCCGTCGCCCAGCCGATGCTCTTGTTCGCTCCGGTGATCAGTGCGGTCTGCATAGCTCTTGGTCTACCTCATCGCTTCGTCGGACGGCCCGGCGCTCGGCTGCCGGTAGGATCGCCGCCCGTGAGTGAGAGTCTCTGGTCGGAGCGCGCGGACGAGCTGTTGGCCAGGACGGCCTCTGCCGATCCCACCCCGGGCGGCGGTTCGATCGCGGCCATCAGCGGCGCCTTCGGGCTGGCCCTGGTGCAGATGGCCCTGGCGGTGACCGACGGCTCGGAACTCGTCGATCATCAGCGCCGGGCCGACGACATCCGGGCGGCCATCGTGCCCGCGGTGGACGGTGACGTCGAGGACTTCGCCGCGCTGATGGCGGCCTACCGGCTGCCGCGCGCCAACGACGCCGAGCGGGCAGCCCGGCTAGACGCCGTCGAGAAGGCCGGCATCGCCGCCACCAAGCGGCCGCTGGACCTGGTCTCCCGCTTCGTCGACGCCCTGACGCTGGCTACGGAGGTCGAACCGTTGGTCAAGCGCAGCATCGTCAGCGACGTCCGGGCCGGACGCGATCTGCTGGTCGGCGCGAGCCGCGCGGCGGTGCGGACCGCGGACATCAACCTGGAGGCCCTCGAACGGTCGGGATCCCCACAGGCGCAGCCGTTGCGGGCCCGTCGGGACGCCCTCGTCCGGGCGCTGGAGCGGTCGGCGTGACCGCCCGGATCATCGACCCCAGGGTGGTGGCCGAGAAATACCGTGAAGACGTCCGCCAGAGCGTCGCGCAGCTCGCCGCAGCCGGCCGCACGTTACGCATCGTCGGCGTCCTGAGCCAGGACGAGGGCCCGGCCGCGACCTACGCGCGCTACGCCCGCCGCGGCTGTGAGGACGTCGGCATCCAGATGGAGCTCCGGCACGTCGGCGCGGACGAGGCCGAACAGGTGATCGCCGAGGCCAATCTCGACGACGCCGTCGACGGGATCTTTCTCTACTACCCGTTGATCGACCGGGCCGCCGACCGCTGGCTGCGTGAGCTGGTCGACCCGCGCAAGGACGTCGAGGGGCTGCACTCGTTCTGGAGCCGGCTGCTGTACGAGAACCGCCGGTTCGTCGACGACGAGCGCGCCCTCCGGGCGATCCTGCCCTGCACCCCGTTGGCCATCCTCAAGATGTTGCAGCACGCCGGCATGCGGGGCACCGGCGGCGAGGCGCCGCTGGACGGCGTCACCGCCTGCGTGATCAACCGCAGCGACGTGGTCGGCCGGCCGCTGTCGGCGATGCTGGCCAACGACGGCGCCCGGGTCTACTCCCTCGACATCACCGGCACGGTGATCTTCGAACCGGCCAACGACCGGCACGCCCACTCCGTCCGCGACTCCGACGTCGGCCGGGCGGGTGCGCTGGCCGCCTCCGACGTCGTGATCACCGGGGTGCCGTCGGCGAGCTTCGAGCTGGTCCGCGGGGACGAGATCCGCGACGGTGCGATCTGCGTCAACGTCTCCGAGAAGAAGAACTTCGACGACTCGATCCTCGAACGCGCCTCGGTGTTCGTCCCCCGGCTCGGCCCGCTGACCGTGGCCATGGCGACCCGGAACCTCGCCCGGATCGCCGCGATGGGCCTGCGCTGACGACCGTCGGCTGACGACCGTCGGCTGACGACCGTCGGCTGACGACCGTGGCTGACGACCGTGGCTGATGACCGCGCCCGGCCGGGTTCCGGCGCGTCAGCGCTGCTGATGATCCGGGACGTACTTCACCAGCGCACAATTGTGCTTCAGCAGTTCCGCACCGACGGTGTCGCCGGTCCGTCGGTCGGTGACGTCGCGCCAGATCTCGTTGCTGCGGAACCATTCGTCGCCGCGATGGAAGAAGTGCTCGTCCCGGGCGTAGACCGAATAGCTGTGCGGCAGCTCGCGATCGGAGCGGATCTCGCCCTCCAGATACTTGCTCCCGACCCGGGTGCGCAGCTGCAGCGTGGCGTCGGTGTCGTTGCGGAACCGCAGGTCGACGTAGTTGTAGTAGACGGCGCAGCCGACACCCCAGGGCAGCACTCGGCCGTGGTCGGGGAACGGGTCGTAGGAGTGCTCGGACCGCGCGGTCACGGTCATCGGCGTGTGCAGCACCATCCAGTGCAACAGGTTGGCCAGCTGGCAGATCCCGCCTCCGACCCCGGCCAGCGCCTCGCCGTTGTCGAGCAGCATGCCGTCGAGATAGCCCTTGCGCTTACTCGTCCGGCCGACCAGTCGGCAGAAGGAGAACTCCTCGCCCGGACGGATCAGTAGTCCGTCGATCCGGGCGGCGGCCAGCCGGAGGTTCTGAACCTTGTTGTGCTGCATCCACATCTCGGAGTCGCCGAGCTTGCGCAGCAGGATCGACTTGTGCCGATAGGTCCGCACCGGCAGGTCGGCCCCGACCCGTTCAGAAGCCCATCGAAGGCCCGAGGTCAGCCAGCGCAGGTGACCGCGCAACCGCAACACCTCTACGGCCGGCGGATAGAGCGCCGGGACGCGCTCGGTGAGTCGGCGCCGCCGTTCCTGCAGCGCCGGCGGGACGCAGTCGTCCCGATCGGCCGAATTCTGACCGGCCGGGCCGGCGCTCGGCCGATCGCTGTCGGTGTCGGTGTCGCCGTCCGTGTCCGTGTCCTGCATGTGTTCCCCCGTTGCTTTCGTGTTCTCGTGGGGTCGAGGCCGGTGGGCCCACCCGGCTGACGGTACGCACGCGGAATCGGTTCGGTTGGTCGCGACTTTGCCTAGACTGACGCGCGTGACGGCGGGCTCATCGACGGCGCGTCATCGACGGGCCCGGCGCGATATCCGGCATTCCCGCTCCGACTGGGCCGATCTGTTCGGCCCGCTGGCGGTGCTCTCGATGGTCGCCGTGCTGCTGCTGTGGGTGTTGCGTCGCGGGCCGGAGCGTCTGTTCGGTGCCGACGCGAGCGTGGACGCTCAGCTGACGTCGTTCGGTCTGCTGACCGGGCTGGTCTCGGCCGACCTGATGCTGCTGCAGGTGCTGTTGTTGGCCCGGATCCCCTGGGTGGAGCGGGCATGGGGGCATGACGTACTCACCCGTCGGCACCGCTGGTTCGGCTTCGTCTCGTTCTGGTTGATGTTGGCTCACGTCATCGCGTTCGCCGTCGAGCGGCTGGTCCGGCAGGGATCTTGGTCACTGCAACCGTGGTGGCAGCTGTTCGTGATCAACCGCTGGATGCTCTGGGCCGGCGTCGGGACCATCATGATCATCGGCGTCACGCTGACCTCGATCCGGGTGGCCCGGCGACGGCTGCGCTACGAATCCTGGCATCTGATCCATCTGTACGGCTATCTCGGCGTCGGCCTCGCCCTGCCGCACCAGATCATCGACGGCAGCGACTTCCAGTCCGGCCTCGCCCAGACCTACTGGTGGACGGTGTGGGGCATCACCGCGGCCGCGGTGATCGTCTTCCGGATCGGTCTGCCGCTCGGCCGATCGCTACGCCACCGGCTGCGGGTGCTCGACGTGCGAGCCGAATCGGTGGGTGTGGTGTCGGTCGTCGTCGGCGGCCGGAGGCTCGACCGGTTGCGCACCCACTCCGGTCAGTTCTTCGTCTGGCGCTTTCGGGACGGACCGGGCTGGACCCGCGGCCACCCGTACACGATCTCGGCGGCGCCGACCGCGGATCGGCTCCGGTTGACCGCCCAGACCGACGGGGACGGTGGCGCACGGCTGGCCGGGCTGACTGCCGGAACCCCGGCCCTGGTAGAGGGCCCGTACGGCACGATGACCGCCGAGCGCCGCCGCCGGCCGAGGATGCTGCTCTGCGCCGCCGGGGTCGGCATCACCCCGATCCGGGCGCTGCTCGAGGACAGCCGGTACGCACCGGGTCAGGTGACGCTGATCTACCGCTACAGCGAGGAGGCGATCTTCGCCGACGAGGTGGCCGAGCTGGCGGACCGGAGAGGAGTGGAGTTGATCATGCTGCCCGGGCACCGCCGCGCCGACGGCAGCTGGCAGGCCGTTCGATCGTCCGACGAGAACGGCGGTTCAGATGCGGACGCGTTGCAGTCCCTCGTCCCGGACGTCGCGGATCGGGACATCTTCGTCTGCGGTCCGCTGCCCTGGATCACGGCCGTCCGTCGGGCTGCCCGGCGCTGCGGGGCGGTCAGGGACCAGATCCACAGCGAGGACTTCGCCTGGTGAGCACGTCGACACTCAGCTGGCTCCGGTGACCCGAATCATCGTCTGGTCTGTGCTGACCGCCGCGTTGCTGGCGTTCCTGATCGTCTTCGAACTGACCGTGGCGTCTGGCCAATCTTGATCGAGGACCGCCTGATCAGCGAGTGAGGAGGTCGCGATACTCCTGGCCGAGCCGAGCGGCGGCCAGCTTGGCCTGGCCGGCCTCAGCGATCCGCCGGAGCACGCTGGTCTCCGGGCGTTCGCCGCCGATCATGGCCACGAAGACCGGGATGACGGCGCTGAGGAAGAAGAGAACTGCGGCGACCAGAGCCACCGCGATGAAGATACCCATGTGAATGCGTTCCAGCAGATGAGAAGTGGATGGGCCCAGATCTGCGGTGATCCGCGCCTTCGATGAACGGACGCGGCGACGTTGACGCCGACTCCATTTTCTCATTCGGAACCGTGCGATGAAAATCGCACCACGGGTAGCTAAAGAGCTGCTGAGACCGCCCAGGTCTACCCGGGGGTCGGGCACGCGTTCTTCAACGACAGCCATCCGCACGCCTACGACGAGGCTAGCGCTGCCGACGCCTGGCGGCGGAGCCTGGACTTCTTGGGGCGATCCTGGATTCGCTGCCGCAGGTGCGCGAGCGCATGGAGTCGGCCGGCGTCTGATCGCCGTAGAACGCCAGCACCGGGCGGCCGATCGCCGCCAGGTCGGATTCTTCCGGCGGTGCGCCGTAGAACGGCGCCGCCGTTCTCACCCGGCGGTCGGCCGCGGCCAGGGCGAAGCTGTAACTGCCGCCGAAGCAGAAGCCGAGCACGCAGAGCCGCCCGTCGACCCCCGACCGGCCCTCGAGGTAGTCCGAACAGTGCTGCAGGGCGGTCACCGCCCAGCGGCCGTACTGCGGGGCCTGCGGCGGCGCCATCTTCTCGCGCATCATCGGCTGCAGCCGGGTCTGCTCCTCCTGGCTGGCGCTGGTCCGCAGCCGTAGCAGCTCGGTGCCGACCTCGGGTGAGATGCCGACCTCACCGAGGAGGTCGGGGGCGAGCACCAGATAGCCCTCGGCGGCCAACCGGTCGGCGACCTCCTTGATGTGGTCGACCAGCCCCCAGATCTCGTGGATCAGGACCAGCCCACCCCGGAACTCGCCGGTGGGCTCCGCCCGGTAAGCGCTGACGCCGTCCTCGACGGTGACCATCTCCGCCCTAGATGCAACCCTGGCAGGGCCGTGCGTAAATCGTCGTCGAACTGTGCACGGATTGTCATTCCGCCCGGCCCGGCGGTCTCCTAGGGTCGAGACGTCACGGGGGTTGGTCATCGGATGACGCGCTGGGCGTGATCCGATCTGAATATCGAGGACCTCGCCATGCTCTCGTCCCGTTTCACTGTTCTGCAACGATTCTCCGACCGCGCCCGGCTTATCGGCCGGCTTGCGCGCCGGCTGCTGCTCCTGCTCGGCGGCCTGCTGCTCGTCGCCGCTCTGGCGCCGACCGCTCAGGCCGCTGCCCCGAGGACACCGACGGTGCCCACCGGGTTGCCGACCGGCATCGAGTCGCTGGCCGCCTACCTGCCCGAAGTCTCCTGCGATCCGGTGGCCAAGCCGGGCACGATCAAACTGGCGAAGCTGCTGACCGCCACCTATCCGGGCACCAGCTACGGCACCGGCCGGACCTGCGGCACCGCTCCGACCAGCGAGCACTACGACGGACGCGCGGTCGACTGGATGAACTCGATCCGCAACCCCACTCAGGCCGCCCAGGCCACCGCCGTCCTCAACTGGCTGTTGGCCACCGACCAGGCCGGTAACCCCTACGCCAACGCCCGCCGACTCGGCGTGATGTACATAATCTGGGACGGCAAGATCTGGGGCGCCTACTCACCGAGCCGGGGGTGGCGTGACTACAACGGCTGCTCGGCGCACACCGACCGCAGTTACGACACCAGCTGCCACCGCGACCACATCCACATCTCGCTCAGCTGGGAGGGCGCGATGGGGGTGACCTCGTTCTGGAGCAAGCAGGTGGCCGTCCGCAACTACGGATCCTGCCGTGGCCAGGGGATGGTGTGGGCGCCGACCTACAAGACGCCACGGACCACGCCGTGCCCGTCCTACCCCAAGCCGGTGGCTCCGGCGGGCGCGTCGGCGGCCTACAAGACGTTGCTGGGCTACTCGGGTCAGTCGCTCCACACCGGGGTCTCCGGTTCGGCGGTCAAGGCCGTGCAGGCCGCGCTCGGGCTCAAGGCCGACGGCGTCTTCGGCGCCAGCACGAAGTCGGCGGTGATGACCTGGCAGAGCCGGAACGGCGTGCGGGCCAGCGGATGGGTCGGAGACGCCACCTGGCGGACGGTGCTCGCGGCGGAGTCGCCGAAGGCCTGATCAGACCAGACCGAAGTAGGTGCCGAGGCCGGCGAACCGTCGGCCCTGGCGTCCGGCAAATGTGCACTGTGTGCAACATTGGGGTGAACGAGCAACACGCCCGCGGGGGAGAGTCGCCATGTCAGTGAGCCAGGTTTCGGCCGATGAGGCCGAGCGGACGCCGGACGAGGACGTCGTGCCGCAGCGAAGCGGTCCTGGCCCGCGGCTGTTCCGGCGGGATGAGGACTTCATGCCCGAGTTCGACCCCGGCAGCGCCGAGGTACGCAAGATCGACGGGCCGTTCGGTGAGCCGGTCTGGGTCGTCACGAACTGGTCCGACGGTCGTGCCGTGCTCAGCGACGCCGAGCACTACAGCCGCGGCCAGGTCGAGTTCGCCGGCGTTCCGGACGAGCAGGAGCGCCGCCGGATGCGGGCCGGCATGCTGCTCGGCATGGATCCGCCCGACCACACCCGACTGCGGCGGATGCTCACCGGCGAATTCACCGTCAAGCGGATCAAGAGCCTGCAACCGCGGATCACCGAGATCGTCGATGAGCATCTCGACCGGATGGAGCGGCACGGTTCCCCGGTCGACCTGGTCACCGAGTTCGCGCTGGCCGTCCCCTCGTTGGTGATCTGCGAGCTGCTCGGCGTCCCCTACGAAGACCGGCACGACTTCCAGAGCCGCGCCGCCCGGACCATCGACTTCACCTTGCCGATCGAGGAGCGCCGACAGATCGGGCAGCAGACCCGTGCTTACATGCGCGACCTGGTCGTCCGGCATCGCCGCGACCCCGGCGAGGACCTGCTGGGCCGCCTGATCACCAAGCACGGCTCGGGTACCGGGCCGGACGACCTGGACGACGACGAGCTGGCCGGCCTGGGCAACCTGTTGCTGATCGCGGGTCACGAGACCACCTCGAACATGCTGGCCCTCGGCGCCCTGGTGCTGCTCCGGCGCCCGGATCAGCTGGCGGTGATCCGCGACCGGCCCGAGCAGGTCGAGGACGCCGTGGAGGAACTGTTGCGCTACCTCAGCGTGGTGCACATGGCACTGCCACGGGCGACCACGACGACGGTGCGGATCGGCAACACCACCATCCCCGAAGGAGAGCTGGTGGTGGTGTCGTTGCCGGCGGCCAACCGCGACCCGCGGCTGATCGAGAACGGCCTCGACCTCGACGTCGACCGCGAGCCGGCCAACCACGTCGCCTTCGGCCACGGCATCCACCACTGCCTGGGGGCACCGCTGGCCCGGGCCGAGATGCAGATCGCCTTCCCCGCGCTGTTCCGCCGCTTCCCGAGCCTGCGGCTGGCCGTAGCGCCGGAGCAGGTCGACTATCGCCGAGAGACCTTCATCTACGGGCTGAAGTCGTTGCCGGTGGCCTGGGACGCCGAGCCGGACAGCACGTCGACCCACCCCTGACCCTGGAAGGAATGACCATGAAGATCGTGGCTGACACCGACGTCTGCATCGGCTCCGGCAACTGCGTGCTGACCGATCCGGACGTCTTCGATCAGGACGACGACGGCCTGGTCGAGCTGCTGGACCCCGAGCCGGACGCCGCCCACCGGGAGTCCGTCGAGATCGCGGTCCGGCGCTGCCCGTCCGGGGCCCTGAGCCTGACCGACTGAATCCGCCTGGTGACGGCGTCCGGCGGAGCAATCCGCGGAACCGGCTGATCGCAACCGGTGCCGGGGACGGCCGCCGTCATCTACGATGAGCGGCGTCCGGGTGCTCGTCAGCGGAGTCGGCATCCGGCGTGTCGGAACGGTCCGGATCCATAGCCCTCCTGATGGTGCTCGGACCGTGGTTCGGGCTGCCGGTGCCGAGGCGCCGCGCGGTGCCGTTGCACTGTCCAGGAGGAACAGGCCGTGATCAGATGACCCGGCACGTGCTGGTGGTGGACGACGACGATTCGATTCGTGAGGTGGCCGAGATGACACTGCAGCTGATGGGTGGCTGGCAAGTCAGCACCGCACGGTCGGGATGGGAAGCGCTCGAGCTGGCCCGTCACCTCGAACTGGACGCGATCCTGATGGACGTGATGATGCCCGAGCTCGACGGACCCGGCACGGTGCAACGGATGCAGGCCGACCCCGACACCCCGGACGTGCCGGTGATCATGATGACGGCCAAGGATGTCAGTCCGGATCAGCGTCGGGAGCTGAGGGTGGCCGGAGTCATCCCGAAACCGTTCGATCCCCTCAGCCTGATCGACGAGATGTCCACGATCCTGGGCTGGCCGCGGTGAGCGCGGAGGAAACGTCCGCCGAACAGAACCTGAAGGAACGGTTCCGGACGATCGCCGCTCAGGCGAAGCTCACCAATGAGGCCCGGGTCCGTGAACTGTCGGCCGCGATCGACCGGCTGACCTACGGGACGTTGACCGAGGACGAGCGGGCCGACGCGGCCGCGGTCGCGCACAAGCTGGCCGGATCGGCCGGCACCTTCGGTTATCGCGGAGTCTCCGAGACCGCGTCCCTGCTCGAAGCGTGGTTGGTTGCGGACCGGTCGGAGAGTTCGGACCGGTCGGAAGACCCCGCGCAGCCAGGACGCTGGGTGGACGAGTTGATCGCCGGTCTGGCCGCCGATCCCGACGATCCGGACGGTTGAGCCGCGGCTTCTCGGGCGCTACCCGACCAGCCCGGCCTGGTAGGCGATGACCACGAGTTGCGCCCGGTCGCGAGCGGCCAACTTGATCATGGAACGGCTGACGTGGGTGCGTGCCGTGGCCGGACTGACCACCAACCGTTCGGCGATCTCGTCGTTGTTCAGGCCTTCGCCCACCAGGGCGAGCACCTCGCGCTCGCGTTCGGTGAGCTCGCCCAGCCGGGGGTGGACGCGTCGCGGCCGGGATGCGGGTCGGGTGAACGATTCGATCACCCGGGTGGTCACCGACGGTGACAACAATGACCCGCCGGCGGCGGCCAACCGGATGGCGCGCAGGAAGTCGGCCGGTTCACTGTCCTTGATCAAGAAGCCGCTGGCGCCGGCGGCCAAGGCCTCGAAGACGTACTCGTCGAGCTCGAAGGTGGTCAGGATGACGATCTTGGTCTCCCGGAGCTCCGGGTCAGCGGTGATCTGACGCAACGCCTGGAGCCCGTCCTGACCGGGCATCCGGATGTCCATCAAGATCACCTCCGGCCGCGTCCGCCGGGTCAGTTCGACGATCTGTCGCCCGTCTTCGGCCTCGCCGGCCAACCGCAGATCGTCCTCGGCCTCGATCAGCGCCCGGAGCCCCATCCGGACCAGCGGCTGATCGTCAGCGATCGCCACGCTGATCATCGCGACGCCGGCAGGGGATCGGATTCGACGGTTTCGCCTTCCCGAACTCGAACGCCGAACGGTCCGTGATCGCCGGTGCCGGTGCCGGTGCCGGTGCCGGTCGGTGTGGCGGTGGGCAGCACGGCCTCGACCAGGAAGCCACCCCCAGGCCGGGGTCCGGCGCTCAGGGTGCCGCCCACGGCGCGGGCCCGCTCGGTCATCCCGGCGATCCCGGTGCCGTCATGACGGCCCGGAACGGTGCTGAGCGGCCCGTCGTTGCTGATCATGATCCGCAGTCGTCCATGATCAACTGCCAACTCGACCCGGCTCGACGCATCCCGGGTGTGCCGGGCGACATTGGTCAAGGCCTCCTGGATGATCCGGTAACCGGCCAGGTCGACCGCCGCCGGAAGCGGGCCGAGCGCGCCGTCGCCGATCACCTCGACTGGTCGCCCACCGGCCCGGAAGCCGTCGATCAGCTCGCCCAGCCGATCGAGACCGGCCACCGGCGCCCGGCGGCCGTCGTAGTCCTCCTCGCGGAACACCGCCAGCGTGGCGCGCAGTTCGTCGAGCGCGTTCTTGCTCGTGGTCTTGATCGCCAGTAGCGAGGTTTCGGCCTGTTCGGGACGACGGTCGAGGAGGTGCAGCGCGACCCCGGCCTGCATGTTGATCACCGAGAGACTGTGGCCGAGCACGTCGTGCACGTCCCGAGCGATCCGCAGCCGCTCTTCGAAGGCTGAGCGCCGCCGCTCGAGTTCGCGGGTGCGACGCAGCGCGTCCTCACGGTTTCGCCGGATCAGGCCGAGGAGAGCCGGGATCACCATCAGGCCGAGGCCGAACACCAACGCCTGGTAGAGATCCGGGTCGGTCAGCCCGAACAGCGGCTGGCTGACGAAACCGGACCAGACGAACGGAACCAGCAGGACTGTCCAGGGGAGCCATCGCCGCAGTGGCATTGCCCGAGCCATCGCGAGCAGGGCCAGCGCCGGAGCCGCCACCACCGGACCGAACGGATGCCCGGTGGCCAGATAGGCGATGCCGGCCGTGATCGTCAGGAGGTAAGCAGTTTGCGGCCACAACCGTCGACCGGCCACACCGAGTGTCAAGGCCAGGGCGAGGACGATCAGCAGCCACGTCGGGGAGCTCGTGGTTCCGACCCCGGCCGGCCCCGGCCACAGGGCGTGTTCGTGGAACCGGCCGAACCCGTCGCCTCGTCCGTCTGCCATCGGAGCGCCGTTGGCGGCGGCCACAGCGCTGAACCGGGCGGCGGCAATCGACAGCGCGCCGACCAGGATGCCGAGCGGGACGTCCAGTAGCAGCGGACGCGCGCTGATGCTGCGTGCCATCTCCTCACCACCTTCGACCGGGACGCCTGATCCTTTTGATCAGGGTAATCGGGCGGCCGGTGCCGGGCGTCAGCTTCGCGACGTAGTTCCACTACGTCAGCCGACGTAGCTGCGGTGTCGCTCCACGGGGGATGCCTGAGCGGTCGCCGACGGGAACAGTGGTGGACATGGAACATCTTCACTCGTGGGGTCAGGCCCCGCACGGTCCCTGGGGCGCAGGCGCCCCGCCGTTCATCCACCTTCTGGGAGGCATCGTGTTCATCGGTTTGTTGTTGCTCGTACTCGGGGGCGTGTTCTTGGCCAGGAGGGGCAAGCTCGGCGGACCGCCCTGGATGGGTGCCGGCCGCCACCGTCTGCTCGCCCCGGAGTTCGAGGCCCGCCGGATCCTGTCCGAACGGTTCGCCAACAGCGAGATCGGCAGTGACGAGTTCCTGGAACGAGCCAGCATCCTCAACTGGACGCCTGGAGTCGAGCCCTACTCGGCGCCCAAGGGCAAGAAGCGTCGTTGAGCCCGGTTGCCGCGTGCGGCAACCTCCCGGGCATGGCTAAGCCGCCAGGATCTCGGCCCTCGGGCGCCGGGATCCTGGCTGCGATGCGCCGGATCCTCAACAGGCTATGCAATCTTGGCTCGATCTCTACCCTGGAATATCAGCCGCTGACACCGGCGACGCCGATCATCGCCCAGGAGGAACCGTGTCCCTGAGTTCGCAACTGAAGTCACTCCTGAACAGTCCGCGCGGCCGCCGACTGGTCGAACAGGGCCGTCAGCAACTGTCGAAGCCGGAGAATCAGGCCAAGATCAGGAGCGCGGTGAACAAGCTCACCCACCGGCGTTGATCAGGCCGGGCCGTCCGACATCGGTAGCCCGTTGATCAGCTCGACCCGATAGTCGGTCGCCGAAGTCGCTCGCGCGGCCCGGCAGGTCAGCCAGGTCGGCTCGGCCGCGGTGGCCGAGATCTCGACGACCGGCGCCGCGTGCTCGAGCCCGAACCGAATTCGCCAGCCGCCGTCGTCCAGCACGTCGTGGTCGCGGTAGGACAGGCCGCGGGTGGTCGCCGGGTCCAGCCGCCGGTAGAGCGCCGCCATCGCCGCCTGCACCGGTGGCGGATAGCCGCTGAAGCCTCGCAGGTGGTCGGTCCGCACCACCCCGGCCAGATGATCGGCCACCACCGATCGGGCGGACTCGGGATCCAGATCGCCGTAGTAGACGCCGTCCGGCAGGATCACTACGTTGGGCGCGAACCGGTCGCCGCCGACATGACTGCACTCCCAGGTCTGGTCGGGCCAGACCTCGGCCAGGGCCCGGGCGACCGGACGTCCCCGCACCGCGCAACACACGTCGTGCACCCCGTGGGCGCAGACCAAGATCATCGGTGCGCTCGGGTCGTCGACCTCGGCAGGGCTCTCGGTCTGGTCGGCTGCGCGGTTCGTCGGATCGTCGAGCGCACGGGCGGCGGCTGACAGATCAGCGTCGTCGCCCCAGCTGCCGGTGACGGCCGGCGCACCGCGGCCCAGCACTGCCCAGAGTCGCCGTTCCGGCGGGGCGGACGCCCGCCGTTCCGGTCGACGAATCAGCAACAGCCGCGCCCGCGCCCGACCTGCGGCCGTCCGCAACTGCTGCTGGATGGCCGGGTCGATGCCTGAGCCACCCACCGCGTCGACGGCCCACGGCCCTGGATACTCGATCAGTAGCCAGCGGGTGGCCGGCGGTGCCGTCCCGGTGAGTTGGTCGCCGCGGGCCCGGGCGGCGTCCGAGCAGCGGAACGGCCCACTTCCCGGTCGCAGTGACCCCGACGGCAGGGAATCAGTCACCCGGGACGGCCACCGCGGCCCGCACCAGCTTGCGGCTCAACTCCAGTCCCAATGCCGAGACCGGACACGGCGACCCCTGCAGAAGCAGCCGGACCGGAGCCACCTCGTCATCGGTCAACCTCAGCCGTCCGGCCCGACTGACCAACGTCCCGCCCGATCCGGTCGCCGTGCGCTCGAGCGACGGTTGCAGATGATCCCGCAACCGGAGCCGGGTGTCGGAGGTGAGCTCGGCGGCCGTCTGCAACTGCCGCAGCGGTCCCACCGGGGCCGCCCGCTGAGCGGCGCGGGACGTCCCTGCGAGCGCGGCGGCGAGATCGTCGATCGGCACGGTGCGGATGGCCTCGATCAGTCGGTCACGGACCAGTCCGGCGTCCGCCGCCAGGTCGTCGACGGTGCCGACCTCGACCCCGAACGGCAGCGAGGCCCGGACGTCGGCGTCCACGCCCAGGGCGGTCAGCGCGGCCGCGCTCAACTGCTCGGCCAGATGGAATCGGGTCCAACTGTGGACGCCGATGGTCAGGTGGGTGCTGATTCCGCCCAGGGCCTGGGCGGCGTGCAGATAGCCGCGCGGCAGGTAGAGGCAGTCGCCGGGACGCAGCACGGTCTTGATCAGCGGCGCCTGACCGGCCTCGGCCTGCACCGCGGCCCGGCGGTCCGTCCAGGGTTGGGTGCGCAGCGGCGACTCCAGCACCGGAGGGTGGATCGTCCACTCCTTCTCGCCGTCGATCTGCAGCACGAACACGTCGTGGACGTCGTAGTGGTCGTCGAAGCCCTGGTTCTGCGGCGGGGTGACGTAGGCGTTGGCCTGGACGGGATGGCCGAGCTCGGCGGCCAACTGCTGGCAGAACGCGATGATCGGCGGCCAGATCCGGTGCAGGCCCTGCAGCACCATGGTCGAGCCGCCGGCGAACAGATCGACGAGCTTGTCGTCGCTCGCCTGATCGGTGATACCCGCCCCGATTCCACCGCCCGCGGTGAAGGCGGCGTTGGCCAGCGTGCTGCCTTCCTTGGCCACCCGCAGGAACGGGGTCCGCAACCCGCGCTCGGAGACCAGCTCGTCGATGGCCTCGGCGTTCAGCAGATCGGTGAAGGTGCCGCCCAACTCGTCCGCGCTGGACAGAAGGGGAGCCCGGCCCCAGTGCTCGGCGGCGAAGTCGGTGGCCGAGCAGGTGATCAGCCGAGGCAGAGCGTCCGGCCGGGGCCGGCCGGGGCGCCCGGAACCGGTCCCGAGCCCCCCGCCCGATCCTGGTCGATCACGTGGATCGGTGCTCACGCCTGAGGTGATCCCGCGCTGTCGGCACTACCGTCCGCGCCACCGTCGGCACTGCCGTCGGCTCCGCCGTCCTGCTCACCCGGGACGCCCTCGGCGCCACCGTCGGCGGGGCCTTCGGCGCCGGCGTCGGAGCCACCGTCCGCGCCACCGTCCGCGCCACCGTCCGCGCCACCGTCGTGCTGGCCCGGGGTGCCCTCGGCGCCGCCGTCGGCGGGACCTTCGGCGCCCGAGTCGGCGCCGCTGTCGGCGCCGCCGTCGTGAACACCGGGAACTCCCTCGGCGCCAGCGTCGGCCGGGCCTTCGGTTTCTGATTCGCTCATGAGAACCTCCGTCGTTGTCAGGCCCATACGCGGCCTTCGCGTGGCGTCGGATGACGCCACTAGATGAGGTATATCAACCTGACCCTGAGCCAGCCGGTGCCGGTCGGACGAGGCCTGCGGGGCCGCACCGGCCCGGCTCGGATGCGCCCGATCGTCTCCGCAGGTCAGCGGCATATCAGACGTCGGCAGCGCTAGTGTCCGCTCGGTCGGAGCCGGGTCCGGGTGACCATGTAGGAATCGTCCTGCCGGACGATCTGGGTCGAGCCGACGGCGGCCCGCAGTGCTTGGCGGTAGGGCAGGTGGGTGTTGAACACCGTCCACAGTTCTCCGTCGGGGCGGAGAACGCGGCGCGCGTCCGCGAGCATGGCCAGCGCCGGAGCCGAATCCTTGGCCGTGCCCAGGTGGAACGGCGGATTGCAGAGGATCAGGTCGGCGCTCGCCGCGGGGCGGGCGCTGAGGCCGTCGGCCCGTTCGATGCTGATCTGCTCCGCCAACCCGTTGGCCTCGGCGCTGGCGCGAGCCGATGCACAAGCGGCCGCCGAGTCGTCGGTCCCGATCACCGTCGCACCCGGATTGAGCCGGGCGGCGACGACGGCCAGGACGCCGGTGCCACAGCCGAGATCGACGACGGCCTCCGCCGCCGGCCAGTCGTCCCGACTGCTGAGCAGCAGCCGGGTACCGCGGTCGATCTTGGGACCAGCGAAGGCGGCGCCATGGGCGCAGACGATCAGATCGAGGTCGGCGTCGCGCGCTCGACGGGGGAATCGCTCCGCGCCGGACCCCGACCCGGGCGCCGACCCGGTGAGCGGCTCGGCCGCGATCAGCACCCGATACTTGCCACGTCCACGACTGGCCCGGACCCCGCCGAACGAGCGGCTCAAAGCGTCGTTCATCGAACGGCTCATGTGCTTGACCCGGCCGAGACCGAGCAACCTGACCTGCGGGTCGGCGATGGCCGCCACCTGCTGCGCCAACTCGTCCAGCGCGGCCAGGCTCTTGGGCAGATTAGTCAGGACCAGATCGGTGCGGTCATCGAGCGCGGACCCGAGTGCGGGGCACACCTCGACGTCGGCCCGACCGCCGCCGGTGCCCTCGCTGACGGCACTCCGTACTCGCTGCTCGGCGCTCAGCAGGTCGCAGTGCACGCGGACCGACGCATCGCCGAACCGCTCGATCACCCGCACCGTCAGCGCGCCGGTGTCGTCGTCGAGCACCGCAATTCGGGTCGGCCGCGGCACCTCGTCCGCTGCGACGTCGAGGAGCAACTGCTCGCCGGTGGTGGGCTCGGGCGGGTCATCGATCATCCCCTCAGTCTGGACCTCGCGCCGCCTACCACCTGACCGCGCGCCGCCCCGCGTCCTCCCCCGTCTCCCATTCTTTTGGCGCGTGGTGAACACCAGGTGTGGGTGAGGAGCCTCAATCCGGAGGGAGAGGCGCGGCGAGTTACTCGGGAATAGGTTAGGCTCTCCTAAGTACAAAGTTCAGAGGGAATGGGGTTGCGATGGCGGGCAGTGACACGGGACGGGGCGGGCGCGAAACCGGCACGGGCGGACGCCCGTCCCGGACGGATCGACCGGCCCGCAGCGCGATCGTGGACCGGACCGAGTGGCTCAACCCTTCGATGGTCCGGGTCATCTTCAGCGGGCCCGATCTCGCCGAACTGCCGGAATTGACCTATACCGACCACTACGTGAAGATCCTGTTCCCGCCGGCCGGCGCCGACTACCGCTGGCCGTTCGACGTCGAGGCGATCAGGGCCAGCCGTCCGCCAGAGCTGTGGCCGACCACTCGGACCTACACCATCCGCTGGTTCGACCGAGCCCGGAACGAGTTGGCCATCGACTTCGTCGTACACGGCGACGAGGGGCTGGCCGGTCCGTGGGCCGCAGCCGCCCGGCCCGGCGATGAGCTCGGCTTCCGGGGCCCGGGCGGTGCTTACGCACCCGATCCGGAGGCGAAGAGCCATCTGCTGATCGGCGACGAGGCGGCGATCCCGGCGATCGCCGCGGCGCTGGACCAACTCCCCGACGAGGTTCCAGCGCAGGTCTTCCTCGAGGTCGAGGACGTCGAGGCAGAGTTCGATATCGCTCGACCGGCGACCGGCGGAAGGGCTCGGGCCGCCGTGCTGCACTGGGTTCATCGCGATGGTCGTCCCTACGGTGAGGCGTTGGTCGAGGCGGTCTGTGGCGCCGAGCTGCCGGCCGGCCGACTGCAGGCGTTCGCCCACGGCAACGCCGAGATGATCCGACAGCTCCGTCCGCACCTGCTGCGCGAACGTGGTCTGGAGCGTGACCAGGTCTCGATTTCGGGCTACTGGCGGACGGGTCACACCGAGGATCGGTGGCAGGCGACCAAGCGGGACTTCAACCAGGCGATGGAAACGGATCTGGCCGCCGACACCGAGGCGAGCCGCTGACACTCAGGGTCCGGCGTCCGGGATCCACCTGGTGACGACGGCCCGGGCGGCCCAGTGTTCAGTCCTCTGATCGGCCCCACCGCAGCCCGGTTCGGTCTATTCTCGGGCCGTGCACGACCTCAACTATGGAGCCGCGACCGACCGCGGAACCGTGCGCTCCATCAACGAGGACAGCATCTTGGCGCGTCCCCCGGTGTTCGTCGTGGCTGACGGGATCGGTGGCAGTGAGGCCGGCGAGGTGGCCAGCGCGATCGTGGTCGAGGAGTTCGGCAAATTGGCCGACCAGGCGGCAATCGACCCCGACGATGTCGGAACCACGCTCACCTCGGCCCACCAGCGCGTTCACGCTCTCCACCAGGGGCGACCCTACGGTCCGGGGACGACCGCGGTCGGGGCGGTGGCCATCGCCGACGGCGGCCATGACTACTGGGTGGTGTTCAACATCGGCGACAGCCGGATCTATCAGCGCGGCTCGGGCGACAAGCAGGAGTTGGTCCAGATCAGCGTCGACCACTCCCATGTCCAAGAGTTGGTCGACGCCGGCCTGATCAGCGCCGATCAGGCGCTCACCCACCCGGATCGCAATCTGGTGACCCGTGCGGTCGGCTCGGCCGACAGCTTTCAACCGGACTACTGGGTGCTCCCGATGGTGCCGGGCGATCGGCTGCTGATCTGCTCCGACGGCCTGCTGGCCGACGCCGAGATCACCGACGTCGAAGACTTGGTCGGCCAGTCACGACCACCCGGCGAAGTGGCGGACGAGCTGGTCGCGTTGGCGCTGCGCGGTGGGGCCCGGGACAACGTGTCGGCGATCGTGGTTGACGTGTTGCCCGAATCCGGTCATGGTGAGGACTTTGTGCCGGGGGTCGGGACGCTCGACCGGCCGGCCTCGGATGAACCGGGTGGCCCGGGCAGTTCGGGTGGACCGGGCAGTTCGGGTGGACCGGGCAGTTCGGGTGAAGTGGACGGTTCGGGTGAGGAGGGCCAGGACACACCTGAGCCGGCAAACGATCGCGGGGGTTTCGATGACTGATTCGACCGAAACGTCGGAGGTTGAACCGGCGGCTGCAGGGTCGCCGAGCGGCGCAGGGAGGGCGGACGCTGATCGAGGCAGTCTCTGGCGCCTGGGCTATACCCCGGGTGACTGGCTGGCGCTGGCCGGACCCCGAGCCGTGGTCGTGCTGCAGCCCGCCTCGCCGCAGTGGTCGGAGCTGATCGCCACCATCTGGGAGGAGGTCCTGGCCGCCAGGACCATCGACGACCTGCTGGGCCGGATGGCGTCCTTCCGGTTGGAGCAGATGCCGAACTTCGCCGCCTTCTTCTCCTCGGGGTCGGAGGTGCGGTCGTTGGTGCGGGGCCGGATCCAGCTGATCGACGACGCGAGCGGCCGGCAGATCGCCGACGGGACCGGCATGCACACCTGGTCGGAGACGGCACTGGCCGGCATCGAGCGGATCCGCGTCCAGCTGGCCCCGGCGGAGGACGAGCGCCGGTTGGCGCTGCCGCTGGTGGTCGGCGCGGCCGGAGTTTCCTCGCTGATCGTCGACACAGCTTCGTCGCGTCAGGTCGATCTCGGCGCCGACGTGTCGGCCGGCTACGACCCGTCCACGCCGCTCGATCCGGGGCGACCGCCGGGTACACCGGTCAGGACGACGGCGGACAACTCGCTCGCCATCGATCCGCAGCCAAAATCGGGAGCCGCGGCCCAGGGAGTGCCGGCGCCCCGGGAAGCAACGGTGACGGGTTCGTCATCGGAGCAGCAGACCCAGGAAACCGACGTCTTCGACGAGTCCGAGGACGGTCGGACTCTGCTGGCGCCGAGTCTGCCCGGGGCGCCACAGTTGCCGCCGCCGATGCCGCCGACCCGGGTGGTGGCGGCAGTGCTCACGCCGTCCAGCGGCGGTCGAGTCGAGGTGGATCGGCCGGTCCTGGTCGGCCGATCGCCCTCGGCCAGCCGGGTTTCCGGTGACCAGCTTCCGCGACTGATGACCGTCCCGAGCCCGAGTCACGACATCAGCCGGACCCATCTGCAGATCCTCCCCGGCGATGGCCAGGTGCTGGTGACGGACATGAATTCGACCAACGGGACGATCCTGATCAAGCCGGACGGCCAGCAGGTGACGCTGGAACCCAGCACGCCGTTCGGTGTGGACTTCGGCAGCGTTATCGATCTCGGGGATGGCGTCACGATCGACGTCCGGGCTCCGGGCAGTGGATAACCGCTGATGACTGTCGCAGCGACACCTGCCGCCCACCCCGGGGCCGGGTTGCCACCCGGAGTTCGGGCCGGCGGTCTAGGCGCCCGGTTTGCGGCGCAACTGGTCGACCTGGTCGTACCGGCCGCGTTGATCAACATCGCGATCGCCGCCGACGCGCTCGTGGTCTCGATCGTCTGTGTGGTGCTCCTCGTGGCCTGGGTGCTGGTCGTCTGGTCGATGTTCGCCATCGGCGGTGCCGGACCGGGGATGACGTTGATGAAGTTGCAGCTGGTCCGGCTGCGCAACGGGCGTCCGATCGGCTGGTGGCGGTTCGCGATCCGCACGCTGCTTCTGTTGGTGCTGACCGCAACCGGGATCGGCCTGCTGGTCCTGATCTTCCTTCTGATTGGGCAGCGGCGAAACCAGGGCCTCCACGACCTGGCTGTCCGGACCGTGGTCATCGCGGCCCGCCCACGGACTCGACAGCCGCGCCCGGTCATGGATGACGAACTCGAGGAGGACGAACTCGAGGATGACGAACTCGAGGACGACGAGCACACCCGTGTGGTCGAGTCGCCGGTTGCCGAGTTGGCCTCGACCGCGGTGGATGATCAGCCCACCGAGTCTGCATCCTCCGAGGTTGAGCCCGCCGGGACCGAGCCCGCCGCGACCGAGCCCGCCGCGACCGAGCCCGCCGCGACCGAGCCCGCCGCGACCGAGCCCGCCGGGACAGAAGCGGTGACCGCAGCCGCCGATCTGGTCAGCGAGGCGTCTCCCGACGCGCCGGAGACGCTGTCGGGTCTGCCGAAGGAGTGGAGCGCCGAGCCGAGATCCGGTCTGCCGCAGGCGAAGGCCGAGGGCTGGCAGGCGGTACTCGACGGAGAGCAGACCCTCGATATCAACCGGCTGATCCTGATCGGGCGCAACCCGCAGCCGTCCGCGACCGACGTACCCGCCGACGCGACGGCCGGGCAAACCGAGGCCGCCGCAGCGATGTTGATCAAGGTTTCCGACCGGGCCCGCACCGTGTCCAAGACCCATCTCGCCCTCGATGTCGATGCCGACGGGCCGTTCGCGGTGGACCGGGAGTCCACCAACGGTTCCGCGGTGACCGACATCGACGGGCACTACCGGCTGCTCGCGGCGGGCGAGCAGGTCCGCCTGAACCACGGGGACGTGATCGCGTTCGGCGACCACCGTCTCGAGATCTGTCATCCGTGAGAGCGACCGTCATCACTCCCGTCCCTCGGATTAGGGTCTGAGTCATGCTGCTTTCGGACGGCGACATCAAGGCCGAGATCGAATCCGGTCAGATCGCGCT
This sequence comes from uncultured Actinomycetota bacterium, assembly GCA_963711185.1. Classification (GTDB taxonomy): domain Bacteria; phylum Actinomycetota; class Actinomycetes; order Propionibacteriales; family Propionibacteriaceae; genus Microlunatus. The sequence goes on from CAVQDD010000019.1 coordinate 601,205, forward strand.
CGAACCCTACGCTCCCGAGATGGTGCAGCCGGCGAGCATCGACATCCGGCTGGACCGCTACTTCCGGGTCTTCGAAAACCACCGGTATCCGCACATCGACCCCGCCGAGGAGCAGCCCGAGCTCACCCGGCTGGTCGAGCCGGACGGGGGCGACCCGTTCATCCTGCATCCGGGAGAGTTCGTGCTCGGATCGACCTATGAGGTAATCACCCTCGGCGACAGCGTGGCCGCCCGGCTGGAAGGGAAGTCCTCTCTCGGACGGCTGGGGCTGCTCACCCACTCCACGGCCGGCTTCATCGACCCGGGCTTTTCCGGGCACGTCACCCTGGAGTTCTCCAACGTGGCCACCCTGCCGATCAAGCTCTGGCCGGGGATGAAGATCGGCCAGTTCTGCTTTTTCCGCCTCTCTTCGCCGACGGAGAACCCGTACGGCTCGACCGGCTACGGCTCGCGCTACCAAGGCCAGCGCGGGCCGACGCCGAGTCGATCCAGTCTCAACTTCCACCGGATCGAGGTCTGAGCCGCTCTCGATCGATAACCGGCGGGAAGTGCGTTCAGGCCCGGAAGACGGAAATCGCCCCGCTGGCCGAGCGGGCCCGGATGCTGACGTAGGGCTCTCCCTCGCCCGGGGCCTGTCCGGCGTCCAGACCGATGTCGATCCGACCGCTGGCCGAGCTGAGGTCGAGCCAGACCGGCAGGTCGTCGGACACCCCGACCTCCAGCGCACCCGAAGCGGTCCTCAGGTCGGCGGACGCGGTGCTGGCCGAGACGCTGATGTCGCCGGAGGCGGAACTGGCCCGCAGGTCGCCCCGCAGCCGATTGATCCGCACGTTGCCCGAGGCCGTCTTGGCCTGGACCGGAACGTCGGCCCGATCGACCCGGATGTCGCCGGAGGCGGTGCCGATGGTTGCGGCCCGGCCGGTCAGGGTGCCGACGGTGATCGATCCCGAGCCGGAGTTGACGGTCAGGTCGGTCGCGGTGCTCAAGAGCACCTCACCCGATCCGGAGGCGATCCAGGACCGGTCGGAGTCGGCGCCGATCCGGACGTCGGCCGATCCCGTGCTGATGGTGTAGCTCAGCCCGTCGGGCGCGGTCAGATCGAGGTGGGCGTTCGGCGAGTTCAGCATGCCGCGGGGCATGGCGATCCGCAACTGGTCGTCGAACTGCCGGATCTCGACCCGGTCGAGGAAGTCCTCGGGAGCTCGGAGCTCGCCGTGCACCCGGTCTTCCTCGCCGGTCACAATATTGATCGCACCGGAACCGAAGTGTTCGATGAACACCTGCCGAACGTCGGTGACGTCGATCGCCCGGCTCAACGGACCCACCCCTGCACCTTGCCGCCGGGACCGGATCGGCGTCCCCGGGACTGGCCACCGCGGTCCGGCCGGAAAGCCGCCCGAGGATCGCGGCCCTCGCCGAACACGCCGTGAGCGCCGAAGACGCCCTGCGGCCCGAACGGTCCGTTCGGGCCGAAGATCTGACCGAAGCCGGACGGGCCGAAGACGCCCTGCGGCCCGCCGGACGGGTCGGCAGCCGAACTCCGGCGGTCGGGCAGCGCGGCCTGGACGGCGCGGGTCAGCCAGGTGTTGGTAGAGACGCCCTCACGGTCCGCGGCCTCGTCCACCCGTGCCTTGACCGAGGCCGACAGCCGAAGGCTGATCCGCGCGGTCGGTTCGTCGGCGTCGTCCTGGGCGGCGGGCTCGTTGTCGAGCTGAGCTTCGGGCTCGGGCGGCATGATCACCGTCGGCTCGCCGCCCTCGTGCGGCACCGAGACGACGAACTCGGGCTCGTTGTCCTGGATCCGGACCTCGACCGATCCCGGCGCCAACTCGCTGCTGATCTCGGCGGTGGCGTCGGACAGAGCACGGATCAGCGCCAGCCGGGTGGACGACTCGACGGCACGGCCGAGCCGCTCGGCCACCCCTTGGGTGGTTTCGTCGGCCAGGGACGCCGCGTCGCGCACGCCTTGCCGAACCACTTCCGTGTACGTGGATAGCTTCATAACGCCACTATGACATCAAGATGACGTCCTGACAACAGCGGAGTGACGTCAGTTGACGGTCGGAGGTGACCAAACCCGGAGGATCAATGCAACAGCGGTCGCACCTCCTGGCCGAGGAACCGAATCAGGCCGAGCAGATCGGGTTCGTCCTCGGTCGGCTGAATGATCACCGTGGTGACCCCCAGAGCGGCCAGCCGTTCGACGTCGGCGGCGAAGGTCGCCGCGTCGCCGGCAACCCCGATTCCCTCGGCGGGGGTCTTGCCCCACTTCGGGACCTCGCGGCCCACCCGTTCGGCGGCGCCATCGCCGGTGGCACCGATCTGGGTGGCCACGACGGCATGGTTCGGGTCGTCGGTGTTCTCCCGGACGATGGCCACCAGGTCGGTGATCTGCTCGGTGCTCGGCGCGGCTGAGAGCAGGTTGCCGTCGCCCAGCCGAGCGGCCTGGGCCACTGACTTCGGTCCTTCGCCGCCAATCATCAGCGGCGGCGCCGGCGAAGGCGGCCAGTCGAGCTGCACCTGGTCGAGCTGGACGTACTCGCCCCGGGTGGTCACCGACTCGCCGGCCAGCAGCCGGCGCAACGCTCCGGCGTACTCCTCGAGCAGGGTCAGCGGCGACGTGGGCTTCACCCCGACCTGAGCCATCCAGGACTGAACGCCGTGCCCGACGCCAGGAATCAGCCGGCCCGGGAACTGCCGCTCCAGGGTGGCCAGCTCCATCGCGGTGATGGCGACGTTGCGCAGCGGGACCGGCAGCAGGCCGATGCCGACCTTGATCCGGCTGGTCACGGCCAGCGCGACCGCCGCCGAGGCGATCCCGCTCTGCTTGAAGCAGTCCTCCCACACCCACAGCTCGTCCAGGCCGCTCTCGTCGGCCGCCTGCGCGATGTCGACCAGCCGTTCCGGGGCGATCGTCGGGACGAAGCAGATGCCCAGCGGTGTCGATGAGGTCATGGCGACATCATGGACCTCGGCGCTGACAAAAGAGACCGACAAGAAGAGACGCTGACAAAAAGAGTGACCGGACGAGCTATGACCAGGCCGCAACGTGCGGCGCTGCGGCTGCGCCAGCAGCTGTCCGCCTGATCTGAGCGCGGCGCGTCGCCGGGGGTCACTCCTTGGCCCGGCGGACCGACTCCAGTAACAGCTGGGATACGTCCAACACCTCGACCGACTCGGCGGCGCTGCCGTCCGCCTGTTTGGCGCTCAGGCCGTCGGACAGCATCACCCGGCAGAACGGACATCCGGTGGCGATGGCTGCCGGTTGTCCGTCGGTGACCGCCAGGGTGGTCAGCGCCTCCTCGGTCCGGTTCAGGTTGATCCGGGTGCCGATCTTCTCCTCCATCCACATCCGGGCCCCGCCGGCGCCGCAGCAGAACGACTTCTGCTTGTTCCGCGGCATCTCGGTGAAGGTCGTCCCGGGAAGCGAGCCGAGCAGATCTCGCGGCGGGTCGTAGATCTGGTTGTGCCGGCCGAGGAAGCACGGGTCGTGATAAGTGATGCTCCGGCCCGCGACGGAGGCGTCCGTAGGCCCGACCGGGGTCAGACGGCCCTCGCGAACGAGCCGGTTCAGCAGCTGCGTGTGGTGCACCACCTCGACCTCGACCCCGACCTGCGGATACTCGTTCCGCAGCGTGTTCAGGCAGTGGGCGCAGCTGGTGACGATCTTGGTCGCCTTCGCCTCCTTCAGCGTCTCGGCGTTTTCCATCGCCAGCTGTTGGAAGACGAACTCGTTGCCGGCCCGCCGGGCCGGATCACCGGTACAGGTCTCGCCGTTGCCCAGCACGGCGTAGGAGACTCCAGCGGTGTGCAGCAGTTCGGCGACGGCCTGGGTCGTCTTCTTGGCCCGGTCCTCGAACGCCCCGGCACAGCCGACCCAGAACAGGTAGTCGACCTCGGTCAGATCCTCGACGTCATCACCGACCACCGGCACGGCGAACGGCAGCTCCTTGGCCCAGTCGAGCCGGCCTCGCGGGCTCATGTTCCACGGATTCCCCTTGCTCTCCAGGCCTTTGAAGAGCCCACTCAGCTCTTTCGGGAACTCCGATTCCATCAGCACCTGATAACGCCGCATGTCCATGATGTGGTCGACGTGTTCGATGTCGACGGGGCACTGCTGGACGCAGGCGCCGCAACTGGTGCAGGACCACAGCACGTCCGGGTCGATGATCCCGGCGAGCCCGCCGTCGGTCCGGATCGGACCGACCAACGGCCGGGCGGCCTCGTCCTGCACCGCTTGCGCCAGCGAGTCGCGGGCCTCTTCGGCGGCCTGCAGATAGGGCGCCTTGGCGTAGGCGTGATCGCGTAGACCGGTGATCAACAACTTGGGCGACAACGGTTTGTCGGTGTTCCAGGCCGGGCACTGGCTCTGGCAACGGCCGCACTCGGTGCAGGAGGTGAAGTCCAGCAATCCCTTCCAGGTGAAGTCTTCGACCCGTCCGACCCCGAGCGCGGCGTCCTCGTCCAGGTCGTCCAACTGCTCGAAGTCGAGCGGCTCGCCCTTGATGGTGATCGGCTGCAGGGCGCCCAGCGCCGTGCCACCGGAGGCCTTGCGCTTGAACCAGATGTTGGGCCAGACGGTGAACCGGTGCCAGGCCACCCCCATCGTGGTGTGCAGGCCCAACACCACGAACCAGGCCATCGAGATGATGATCTTGATCGCCGCAATGAGCACGACCGCCAGCTCGAGCGAGGCGCTGCCGATGCCGGCCGGCAACAGGAAATTGGTCAGCGGGAAGTGGATCCGCGAGGTCTGTGCACCCAGCAGTTGGTACTCAGCCGCTCTGAGGAACAGCACGCAGATGACGATGCCCAGGATGGTGAGTTCGACGTAGACCGCCTGCCAGGTGGTGGATCCGAAGAAACGCGACCGACGACCAGAGTTGCGCAGCCGAAACCGAACGACCATCAGGAAGACGATCGAGATCAGGCCGAGCCAGGCGATCAGTTCGCTGGCCCATTCGTAGACCACCCAGTGGCCGATGATCGGCAGCGCAAAGGTCGGGTCGAACAGTTGTCCGTAGGCGGTGAGCAGAGTGAAGAACAGCGCGCCGAAGGCGATGAAGACGAACCAGTGGGCGACCCCGATCCGGTTCCACTGCAGCAGCCGGGTGTGACCGAGGGTCTCGGCCAGCATGTGCTTCCACCGCTGGCCCGGCTGTCCGCTGCGGCCGCGGGTGGGCTGTCCGAGCTTGACCACGCCGACGATCGAGGCCGCGGCCCGGGCGAACAGCGTGACGCCGACGACCGAGACCGCCAGGGCCAGCACGATGGCGACAATCTTCATCGCTGCTCCGTCTCCGTTCGTGGCCCGTTCGAAGTGGGGGCCGAGGGTGGTCACCGACCGATTGGCTCGGCCGGTCTACAGTCTGCCGGGCAACGTCGTCAACCGCAGGATGCTGATGTTACTCCTCGGTAACTTAGGACTCCAGGTCGTTCGCCGAGGCACTGTTGCAGCGAGAATTTGGAGTTGCGTCAGGGTTTGCGGGCCGTCCGTGGTGCAGGCTCGCCGGGGGCCGTCCCTGAAATTGTCGGACTCTGCGGCTAGGGTCATACCCGTGCTTGCGGTGTCCAGCCGGTCGCAGCAGCAGGAGCCACCATCTGTAAGGCAGCGACCCGTGCCTGAAATATATTGCCCGCTCTCTCGGATCAGCCACCCGATGAACCATCTGCCCACGACCACAGACGACGCTGCGAGGTTGGCGTGATCGAGTTCGATTCAGTCAGTAAGACCTATCGGGACGGCACCCAGGCCGTTCGTGATCTCAGCCTGCAGATCCCGTCGGACAAGATCACCGTCATCGTCGGGCCGTCCGGCTGCGGCAAGACGACCACGCTGCGGATGTTGAACCGGATGCTGGAGCCGACCAAGGGCAAGATCCTCTGGGACGGCAACCCGCTGCGGTCTCGGCGGAAGACCACCCTGCGTCGCCAGATGGGCTACGTGATCCAGAACGGCGGTCTGTTCCCGCACCGCACGGTCGTCGAGAACGTGATGACGGTGCCCGGCCTGCTCGGCTGGGACAAGTCGAAGTCCCGTAAGCGGGCACTGGAGTTGTTGGCGGCGGTCGGCCTCGACCCGAAGCTCAACAACCGCTACCCAGCTCAGCTGTCCGGCGGTCAGCAACAACGGGTCGGGGTGGCCCGAGCGTTGGCCGCCGACCCGATCGTGTTGCTGATGGACGAGCCGTTCTCGGCTCTGGATCCGGTCATCCGCAACGACCTGCACGGGCTGCTGCTCAACCTGCAGGGCGAGTTGAGCAAAACCATCGTGATGATCACCCACGACATCGACGAAGCGATCAAGCTGGGTGATCAGGTGGCGATCCTGCGGGTCGGCGGGCAACTGGCCCAGGTCGGTCCGCCCCTGGAGTTGCTGGACAACCCGGCCGACGACTTCGTCAACGGCTTCGTCGGGAAGGACCGCGGCTATCGGGCGCTCTCCTTCGCCCCGGCCGACGGGCTGGCGTTGGATCGGGTCAAGGTGGTCCGGGATCCCTCCTCGAGCGTCGGCGACGAGCCGGTGCTGGTCGTCGACTCCGAGGCCAGGCCGATCGGTTGGATCGACAAGAACCGTCCCGGGCAGGTGCTGCAACTGGGTGCGACCTTCGATCCGGAGAGCGACACCATGCGGGTCGCGCTGGACTCCGCGCTCACGTCACCGGTCGGTCTCGCGGTGGCGGTGTCGAAAGAGACCGGCCGCTACGCCGGTACGGTCACGGCCGCGAAGATCCTGGCCCAGGTCACCCAGAGCCGAGCCGACGTCGCCGACGAGATCTCCGGTCGTCAGCAGGCTGATCTCAGCAGCTCCGATGCGGGCGCCCCCGATCCGGTCAGTGGCGTAGCGAGCAGCTCGGACGGCGACCCGACGGCGGGCCGGTCGGCCGATCCTGACCGCAACCAGGCTGACGCAGGTGGTGACGAGGTGGCCGAGGACGTCCAGGAGGGCGAGATGACGGGCGCAGACAACACGGGTGCAGAGCAGAACGATCAGGTCGAGGCTCTGCCCGATCCCACCACATCCGATTCCGACAACTCCGACCGGCCGGATCCGGCCGAGGACGAGACCGCGGTCCGTGCGCCGGTGGAGGAGTCGGCCGTCCGGGCCGACGACCAACAGCAACAGTCCGCCGAGGAGTTGCTGCGCGAGGACGCGCACGAAGGCGGACGGGCCCGCGAAGGCGATCCGGCGTGATCGACTGGGACTGGATCGGCCGGAACGTCGGCGAGATCGGCGGGGACGTCGGTCTGCACGTCATTTTGTCCCTGGTGCCGGTGGTGATCGGGTTCGTGATCGCGGTGCCGATCGGTTTTCTCATCTCCAAGACCGGTCCGGTCGCCAACGGGCTGCTCGCCGTCTGGGGCGTCATCTACGCCATTCCGTCGCTGGCCCTGTTCGTGGTGATCCCCGGTCTCTTCCACATCGGCATTCTCAGCCCGTTGAACGTGGTGATCGCCCTCAGTCTCTACGCCGTCGCCCTGCTGGTGCGGAGTGTGGTCGACGGCCTGCGGTCGGTCCCGGACGAGGTGCGGCAGTCTTCGACCGCCGTCGGCTACGGCTCTGCGGCGCGGCTGTGGAAGATCGAGCTGCCGCTCGCGATGCCGGTGATCTTCGCCGGACTGCGGGTCGTTTCCGTCTCCACGGTGGCCCTGGTCACGGTCGGTGCACTGATCGGGGTCGGCGGCCTCGGACTCCTGATGACTCAGGGATTCATCCAATCCTTCTATACGCCGGTCATTGTCGCGATCGTCCTGGTCGTGATCCTGGCGCTGATCTTCGATGGCGCCATCCTGCTGGTTCGGCGGGCAGTTCTGCCCTGGGCTCGGCAGGGGCAGGCGGCGTGAACTTCTTCAGCTTCTTGACCACTGCGGCCAACTGGACCGACAGCGGGGGGATCCTGCAGCGACTGCAGGAGCATTTGGTCTACACCGTCTTGGCGGTGGTCATCGCCGCGATCATCAGCGTGCCGCTGGGTGTGCTGATCGGCCACACCGGCAAGGGCGAGATCGTCGTCATCGGTCTCAGCAACGGGGCTCGCGCCATCCCCACCCTGGGCTTCTTGATCGTCATGGTCCTGTTGTTGGGCACGGGCCTACTGCCGAACCTGATCGTGTTGATCGTTTTGGCGCTTCCCCCAATTCTGACCGCCACCGCGGCCGGCGTCGCCGGTGCGGACCGCAACGCGGTCCATGCCGCCCGGGCGCTCGGGATGACTCCCGGCCAGGTGATCAGCCGGGTCGAGTGGCCGCTCGCCCTGCCGTTGACCGTCTCCGGCATCCGGAGTGCCACGTTGCAGGTGGTGGCCACCGCAACCGTCGCCGCGTACGTCAGCGGCGGTGCGCTGGGCGACTTGATCATCGCCGGCCTGGCGACCACCAACTACCCGGAGGTCTTCGCCGGTGCGTTGCTGGTGGCGGGCCTGGCGATCATTCTGGATCTCGTGCTCGCTCTGATCGTCCGTCTCGTTCGGCGACGAACGGGTGGGGGTGTCAAGACCGCGGCCGCGGCCGCCTGATCGAACCGGTTTTCCCCGACGACCTAGCCTCAAGGACCGACAGCCAGACCTGTCACCGAACAAGGAGAACTTTCATGTCACTGGACCGACGAGGATTCCTCGGCGCCCTCACCGGCGGCGCCGGTGTATTGGCCCTGGGGGCGTGCGGCAGCAGCAGCAACTCCGACCCGCTGGCCGCAACCCCTGCCGCGTCATCGAGTGCCGGTGGCGGCTCGGTGACGGTGGGCTCAGCCAACTTCACCGAGAACGAGATTCTGGGCGAGATCTACACCCAGGCCCTCAGCGCGAAGGGTGTGACCGCGACCGCCGCCAACCCGGTCAGCTCGCGTGAGGTCTACGTGAAGGCCCTGCAGGGCGGCAGCCTGTCCGCCGTCCCCGACTACACCGGCAACTTGCTGCTCTACCTCGACTCGAACGCTACGGCCAAGAGCGCTTCGGACGTGCTGGCCGCACTGCCGTCGAAGCTCGGCTCGTTGAAGATCCTGGACGCGTCGACCGCCGCCGACCAGGACGTCTACGTGGTTACCCAGGCGACCGCCCAGAAGTACGGGCTGAGCACGCTCGCCGACCTGACCAAGGTCCCGAACCTGACCCTCGGCGGGCCTCCGGAGATGCCGTCTCGCGCCTACGGTCCGAAGGGTCTGAAGAAGGACTACGGCGTCACCGTCAGCAACTTCCGGTCCTATTCGGCACTGCCGGTCAAGGTCGCCGACCTCAAGGCGGGCAAGGTGGACGTGGCCGACTTCTTCACCACCGACAGTGCGATTTCGGCCAACGGGTTCGTCGAGCTGAAGGACCCGAAGAATCTGATCCTGCCGCAGCAGGTCGTCCCGCTGGTCACGGCAGCGGTCGCCAACAACGCGACCGCGGTTGCCGCGTTGAACGCCGTCCAGAAGGCGCTCACCACCGACGACCTGATCTCGCTGAACAAGATGGTGGACGACGATCATCAGGATCCGAGTGCAGTGGCCAAGACCTGGTTGCAGAGCAAGTCGTTGAGCTGAGTAACGGCAATCGTCAGCGGGTCGGTTCACGATGAACCGGCCCGCTGTCGTCGTTTCCTGAAGATTTTTATTCCTACGACTCCCTGCCTCACATCTCGTCGTACGCTGTTGCTTCACGTCAGCGTCGGGGGACCTTGGTGAGGAGTCTCTGCGATGCCACGTTTTCTGTCGGACCTCGTCCGCCGATCCCGATCGACCAGGTCGGTCGCCCTGGCCGCCAGCCTGTTGCTGGCCGGCAGCGGTGCCGTGGTCTCCGTTTCCGAGCATGCGGATGCGGCGCCCGCAGCGTCTTCTACCACCCCGAACTACACCGTGAGCAAGGTGGTCACCGGGCTGAACGTCCCGTGGGATCTCACCTTCATGGGCTCGACGATGATGTACGACCTTCGTGGTGGCGGCATCTACACCAAATCGGGCACGGCCGCGCCGCGGAAGGTGACGTTGGCCAATATGCCGAAGCTGTTCGTCGGCGTGGAGAGCGGCATGATGGGGCTGGTCGCCGACCCGGACTGGGCGACCAACAAGTACTTCTACACCTGTCAGTCCGTGGCCACCTCCAGTGGCCGGCCGGGCGACATCCGGGTGCTGCGCTGGACGTTGGACAGCGCCACCCACGCCAGCGTCAACAAGACGATGATCAAGGGGCTGCCGATCAGTTCCGGGCGACACGGTGGCTGCCGGTTGCGGTTCAGCGCCTACAAGTACCTCTACGTCGGCACCGGCGACGCGGCCACCGGCACCAATCCGCAGAATCTGCACTCCCTCGGCGGCAAGATCCTCCGGCTCACACACTCCGGTGCCTTTCCGAGTGACAACCCGTTCCTGAAGCTCGGCGGTAACGCCCGCTACATCTGGAACTACGGCCACCGCAATGTCCAGGGCCTGGCGCTGCGGCCTGGCACCTCCGAGCTGTGGTCGGTCGAGCAGGGCACCGACCGCGACGACGAGGTCAACGGGGTGGGCCGCGGCGGTAACTACGGTTACAACCCGGTGCCGGGCTACAACGAGAGCGTCCCGATGACCGACACCCGCAAATACCCGAACGCCGCACGGGCGCGGTGGAGCTCGGGATATCCGACGATCGCGACGTCCGGGGCGACGTTCCTCAGCGGCAGCCGTTGGAAGAACTGGAACGGGGCCCTGGCCGTCGGGGTGTTGAAGGGTGAGCAGATCAAGTTGTTCTCCATCGCGCCCGGCGGGCACACCACCAAGCCACTGGCCGTGCTGACCTCGCTGCAGGGACGCCACCGGATCCGGACCGTTCAGCTCGGCCCGGACGGCGCCCTCTACTTCACCACCTCGGACGGATCGGGCGACTTCATCGGCAAGATCACGCCCCGTTGATCTCGGCCGGGTTGATCTCGGCCGGGTTGATCTCGGCCGGGCTGACCTCGGATGGGCCGATTCTGGTCGGGCGGCCCATCAGCTGCCGCAGGGCGAGGAACCGGATCACCGTGGACAGACCGTTGGCCAGGATCAGCACCACGATCTCGGCTCCGCGGTGCGGACCGGCCACCACCAGGTCGAGCAGCCACAGCGATCCGCTGGTCAGCCCGAGCCCGATGCCGAAGGCGATCAGACCGCCGGCGTGGTGCTTGAGGACGTCCTTGCTGCCGTCGACGCCGAAGGTCATCTTGCGGTTCGCTGCGGTGTTGGCGATCGCCGTGACCAGCAACGCCACCAGGTTGGCCGGCTGCGCCCCGCTGAACTCGCGCAACCCGAGATAGATTCCGAAGTAGGCCACGGTGCTGAGCACGCCGATCACCCCGAACCGCAACAGCTGGCCCAGCATGCCGCGCGGAACCCCGGCCACCGGCGACGGCAGTCGGGAGGCCGACTGGACGATCTGCTGGGGCGCCAGCTCGGCTCGGACGCGGTCGACCGGGATCCGGCCGGTGAGCAGGCCGCGGCCGAGCCGGGCGACGCCACGCAGGTCCTCCTTGGCGGTCTTGACGATGTCCACCCGGCTGTCGGGGTCGTCGATCCAGTCCACCGGAACCTCGTGGATCCGCAGCCCGGAGCGTTGGGCCAGCACCAGCAGCTCGGTGTCGAAGAACCAGTTGTTGTCCTCGATCAGCGGCAGCAGTTCGACGGCAGCCACCCGACGGACGGCCTTGAAGCCGCACTGGGCGTCGGAGAAGGAGACCGCCAGCGCGCCGTGCAGGAGAAGGTTGTAGCTGCGTGAGATGAACTCCCGCTTCGGGCCGCGGCTGACCCGGCTGGTGCCGGAGAGCCGGGTGCCGATGGCCAGGTCGGAGTGACCGGAGATCAGCGGCGCGACCAACGGCAGCAAGGCGCGCAGGTCGGTGGACAGGTCGACGTCGGTGTAGGCGACGACGTCCGAGCCGGACGCGGACCAGGCCCGCTTGAGGGCACGACCCCGGCCCTTCTGCTCCAGCCGGATGGCCCGGACGCCGTCGAGTTCGGCGGCCAGCTCGCAGGCCAGCGGCCAGGTCCCGTCGGTGCTGGCGTTGTCGGCGATGGTCACCGTGCAGCTGAACGGGAAGCTGTCGTCCAGGAACGTTCGGAGCCGGCGGACCGACGGGCCGAGATCGACCTCTTCGTTGTAGACCGGGACGACCAGATCGATCGTGGTCAACCGGTCCGGGTGCCGATCGACCACGGTGATCTGCTCGGTGATCTCCTGGGAGCTGTCGAGGTCGGTATCGATATCAATCGCTCGGGTCCGGGTCGGTTGTTGCTCGGTGATCAGGGTCATGGCACGGGTCCTGTTCTGGCTGGCGGGCTGTTTTGAGTTGGTGAGTTGATCGGCATGGGGATCGGCGTCGGAGCAGGCGCTGGCGCACGCGACGCCGGGCGTCGCGCTCCGGCGGATGATCATGAGGACGCTGTCAGGTCGTAGACGGTGGTCCCGCCGACCGTCGTAGCGGTGAAGTTCTGGCTGACCCACTGTGAGATCTGGCTCGACGTCCGGTTGTTGCCGCCGCCGGGACCGCCGCCTGCACCGTCGCGGCCAGCGATGTAGTAGTGGATCTTTCCCTGCGAGACAAGAGAGTGAACTGCGCCAACGTCGGGCTCGGATCGCCGCCGTTGAAGCCGCCGATGGCCATCACCGGCTGACCGCTGGCCAGCTGGTAGTCCGCGGCCGAGGTCGCGCCGGTGGTGGCCGCGGCCCAGGTGTAGCCGTTGTCGGACCGCAGCAGCGAAGTCATCGCGCTGCTCACCGTGCCGCCGTTCAGTCCGCCACCGAAGCCGCCCTGGCGTCCGCCACCCTGACCGGTGCCGTCGGGAGGCGTGCCACCTCGGCCGATCCCGCCGCGCTGCCCGTTCTGGCCGGGCGTGCTGGTCGGGCCGTTCTGACCGGTCCGACTGTTCTGGGCGCCGGCGCCGAGGCCGCCACCGGTCCGGCCGCTGACCGGTCCAGCCGTGACGATGGACCCGGTGTGGGGAGTCGACACCGTCTGGACGGCGTAGGAAGCGGGTCCGGTGATCGATCCGACCAGCGCGAGGCCGAGGGCCACCGAGGCGACCAGCTTCGGTAGCCGATGCGCGAACAGCAGACCGAGCGCGCCGATCAGCCCGGCGAGTAGTGCCACCCATTTCAGCGTGCCGTACGGCTGGCCGGTCGCCTCCGACAGCAGTACGAAGGCCCAGACTGCGGTGACCGCAGCCGCGCCGGCCAACCCGATCCGGGCGAGCCGGCGTTGCCGTTGCCGCCACAGGACGGTGCCCGCGATCGCCACCGTGGCAGCGATCGAGGAGGCCAGGGCGACGGTGTAGTAGTCGTGGTAGATGCCGGCCATGAACGAGAAGACCAACGCCGTGACGACCAGACTGCCGGCCCAGATAAGGACGGCGGCCCGGGTGCGGTCGGTGCGCGGGGCGTGACCCCGCAGGACGACGGCGATCACCGCAAGGATCAGGGCCGCCGGGATCAGCCAGGAGATCATCCCGCCGGAGACCCCGCTGAACAGCCGGCTGATTCCGGTCTGGCCCCACATGCTGCCGCCGGCGCCACCGAACCCGCCGGCCCGGCCGCCCGCTCCCGTCGTCCCACCGACCGCACCGCTCAGGGCGCCGGCGACGCCGCCGTTCTCGTCGCCGAACAGCCGGCCGAAGCCGTTGTAGCCGAAGATCAACTCCAGCTCGGAGTTGTTCTCCGAGCCGCCGACGTAGGGCCGCATCGAGGCGGGCACCAGCTCGACGATCGCCACCCACCAGCCGAGCGAGATCATCATCGCGACGAAGGCGCCGAGCAACTGCAGCAGGCGTCGTCGCAGCGTGGTCGGTGCCGCGATCAGGTAGACCACGATCAGCGCGGGCAGGACCAGGAACGCCTGCAGCGTCTTGGTCAGGAAGGCGAATCCGATCAGCACGCCGGCCAGCGCCAGCCACCTGCCGCCGGCGTGTTCGAGCGCCCGCAGGGTGACATAGGTGGCCGCGGTCAACAAGAACAGCAGCAGCGCGTCCGGGTTGTCGAACCGGAACATCAGCGCGGCCACCGGGGTCAGGGCGAGCAGCGCCCCGGCCAGCAGCCCGGCCGCGTGACCGGTGTCCCGTCCGGCAGATTGCCGGTCGGTGAACTGTCCGACACTGCGCCGGACCGTCTCGTACAGGACGCCGACGGTGGCCACCCCCAGCAGCGCCTGCGGCGCCAGGATGCTCCACGAGTTCAGCCCGAACAGCCGGACCGAGAGCGCCATCAGCCACAGCGAGGCCGGCGGCTTGTCCACGGTGATGGCGTTGGAGGCGTCCAGCGAGCCGTAGAGGAAGGCCTCCCAGCTCTGCGCCCCGGCCTGGGCGGCCGCGGCGTAGAACGTGTTCGCGTATCCGGAGGCCGACAGGCCGACGAGGTAGAGGACGGCGGTGCCGGCCAGCAGCGCGAGCACCGAGCCGCGCCGGTGTCGGTCGGCGCTGTGCAGATCGGTCGCCGAACCCAGGGTCGGGAAGGTCATGGCACGACTCTCTGCCCGATGGCTGTGGCCGTCACGAGGTAGGACTGTGGCCGTGCTGTGAAGCCGTCCGAACGCCTGATCGGAGCCTCGTGGGGCAGCTCGCTGTCCGAGCCCGGCATTACTCTGCGGGAGTGGATCTGGTGGTGGCGCGGTCGGCCTCGGACGCCGTCATCACCGACGCGCGCACGGCTGAGGAGGTCAGGGTCGGCTGGTCCGAGCTGGCCGGTCAGGTCGCCGAGCGGGAGGCGTCGCTCGAGCCGGTGCGCTGGGTGTGGGCCGACACCGCCCAGGTCTATCCCGGGCTGCTGGCCGCCGGTGTCCGAGTCGGTCGGGCGCATGATCTGCGGCTCGCGCACGCGATCCTGGCTCACTCCTCGGCGGCCGACCTCAGCCTCGGAACCGAGGAGCGATGGACCGGGACGAGCCGGCACAACGCCGAACCGACCCTGCTGGACGAGCTCGGTGAGCCCGATGAGTTCGAGCCGGCCGAGGTGTGGGCCGAGTTCGAGCGACAGCAGCAGGCGGTGGCGGCCTCGGAGCGGTTCGGGCGACTGCGGCTGCTGCTGGCCGCCGAATCGGTCGGAGCCCTGATCGCGGCCGAGATGCAGCACGACGGACTGCCGTTCGACGCCGGCGTCCACGACCGGACGCTGACCGCGCTGCTCGGGCCGCGACCTCGGTTCGGCGGCCGGCCCGAGAAGCTGGAGAGTCTGGCCGACCGGATCCGGCACGAGCTCGGCGCCCCGGGCCTCAATCCCGATTCACCGGTCGAGTTGCTCCGGACGTTGCACGCCGCGGGGATCGAGGCCGAGACGACGGCCAAGTCGGCGCTGGAGCACTTCGACCATGCCGCCATCGCACCGCTGCTGGAGTACAAGCGGCTGGCGCGGCTGTTGAGCGCGAACGGGTGGGCCTGGCTCGACACCTGGACCGCGGCCGGCCGGTTCCGGCCCGAATACATCCCGGCCGGGGTGGTGACCGGCCGCTGGGCCAGTCAAGGTGGCGGTGCGCTGCAGCTGCCCAAACAGATCCGGTCGGCGGTCCGGGCCGATCCCGGCTGGCGGCTCGTGGTGGCCGACGCCGCCCAGCTGGAGCCCCGGGTGCTGTCGGCGATGGCCGGCGATCAGCAGATGGCCGCGGCCAGTCAGGGCGCGGATCTGTATCAGGCGCTGGTCGACCAGAACGTGGTGGACACCCGCGCCCACGCCAAGGTCGCGATGCTGGGTGCGCTGTACGGGGCGACCACCGGACAGTCCGGCGCCTTGATGCCGCGGCTGACCAAGGCCTATCCGCGGGCCATCGCCGTGGTCGAGGAAGCAGCTCGGGTCGGCGAGCGGTTCGGCATCGTCAATACCTGGCTGGGGCGCAGCTCGCCGCTACCGTCGACCGGCTGGCAGGCGGCGCAACTGCGCGCCGGCGAGGACGGAGCCGGCCCGGCCGAGACCCAGCTGGCCCGACGGCAGGCCCGCGATTGGGGCCGCTTCACCCGCAACTTCGTGGTGCAGGGGTCGGCCGCCGAGTGGGCGTTGTGTTGGCTGGCGGGTGTCCGGACCCGGCTGCGCGCAATGGAGACCGCTCCGGAAGCGGCCGCTGACGGTCCGGGTCAGGGGCGTCCGCATCTGGTCTACTTCCTGCACGACGAGATCATCGTGCACACGCCGGCGTCTCGGACCGTCGCCGTCGAGCAGGCCGTCCACGACGCCGCCGCCGAAGCCGGCCGGCTGCTGTTCGGTCAGTTCCCGGTCGAGTTCGCCCTCGACCTCAGCGTCGTCACCTCCTACGACCAGGCCTGAGCCTGGTTGGTCGAGACGGGTACCACCCGTACCTCCCTTCGGGCGGCGGCCGGACGTAGCCTGCCGAGGAGGCCCCACCGAAGGGTCGGGCGACCTCCTCTCACGATGCACACCGCACGATCTACACCGCACGATCTACACCGCACGATCTACACCGCACGATTCACAATCTCATTAGGGAGCACTCATGAAGACGCATCACCTCGGCGAGCTCGAAGTCGGCCGGATCGGCCTCGGCGCGATGGGCATGTCGCACGGCTACACCGGCGTCCGGGAGCGACGACGAGGAGTCGATCCGCGACCATCCACCGCGCCCTCGACCTCGGCGTCACCCTGATCGACACCGCCGAGATCTACGGGCCCGTACGTCAACGAGGAGCTGGTCGGGCGCGCCATCAAGGACCGGCGCGACGAGGTCGTGCTGGCCACGAAGTTCGGGCTGGTCTCGCACGCCGGCGGCGGTCGCGGGCAACCTGGACAGCAGCCCGGCCAACGTCCGCACCGCGGTCGAGGGCTCGCTGCAGCGGCTCGGCACCGACCACATCGACCTGCTCTACCAGCACCGGGTCGACCCGAAGACGCCGATCGAGGACACCATCGGCGCCGCGGCCGAGCTGGTCGCGCGCGGGCAAGGTCCGCTACCTCGGGTTGTCCGAGGCCTGGCTGACACGATCCGCCGCGCCCACGCCGTCGCACCCGATCACCGCGCTGCAGTCGGAGTACTCGCTGTGGACCCGCGACCAGGAGCGAGGTGCTGCCGCTGCTGCGCGAGCTGGGCATCGGCCTGGTGGCCTACTCGCCGCTCGGCCGCGGCTTCCTGACCGGCACCATCCGGTCGCTGGACGACTTCGACGACCGACGACTTCCGCGACGCACCAACCCGCGCTTCACCGGCGAGAACTTCCAGCGCAACCTCGATCTCGCCGACGAGGTCGGCGCGCTCGCCGAAGAGGTCGGGGCGACGTCGGCCCAGGTCGCCTCGCCTGGCTGCTGGCTCAGGGCGAGGACATCGTCCCGATCCCCGGCACCAAGCGGGTCTCGCGCATCGGAGGAGAACGTCGCCGCCGACGCGGTCGAACTCACGCGCCGAGCAACTGCAGCGGCTGACCGACCTCACCCCGCCGTCCGGCGGTCACCACAGCGACGACCAGATGACGATGATCGAGCGGTAACCGCGATCTGGGCCCGGCCGACCTCTGGGCTGGCCGGGCTCAGATTCCGGTGGTGGTGGCCGTGCTGACCTGCTGCTGCTGCTCCTCGTTCGCGGTCCGCACCGGCCGATCGTTCCTGGTCAGCTTGTTCCTGGTCAGCTTGGTCCTGGTCAGCTTGGTCCTGGTCAGCTTGGTCCTGGTCAAGGCGGAGACCACCAGGGTGACGACGATGTTGACGATCAGCGCGATCACGCCGACGTTGAGATGATCGAGCGAACTGGGCAGGAACGGCAACACCTCTCCGACGGTGAAGCCGCCCAGGGTCAGCCAGGCCACGACCCCGGCGCCGACCACGATGCCCGCTCCGGCGCCGTACTTGGTGACCGGGTTGTCCTGGCGCAGGCTCATGACCACCGACGGGAACAGCTGGGTGACGAAGGCGTAGCCGAGCAGCAGCAGGTTGACGATGGCCGACCCGCCCTGGAAGGCCAGGATCAACGCGATCGCGGTGATCAGCGCAACGCCGATCCTGGCCACGATGCCGATCTGGCGCGGGCCCGCCTGCGGTCTGAGTTCGGCGAACACGTTCTTGGCCAGCATCGTGGCCGAGGTGGTCAACAGCATCGAGCCGGGCACCAGCGCACAGAACAGACCGGCGGCACCGACCAACCCGACCGCACCGGACGGCAGCGCGTCGCGGGCCACCCGCAGCAGCGACAGGTCGCCGTTGCTGAGGCCGGGGACGACGATCACGGCGGTCAGACCGGTGAAGATCACGAACAGCAGCACCAGTTGGTAGACCGGCAGGAACATCGAGTTCCGCCGGAAGGTGCGTTCGTCCTTGGATGAGTAGGTGGCGCTGAAGTAGTGCGGCCACATGAAGAAGCCGAGTGCGGAGAGCAGCACCGAGGTGATGAACCACCCGGTGTCGTGGCTCGGTTGGTTCAGCGCCAGGAAGGCGGGTTTGCTCGTCTCCACCTTGTTCAGCAGCGATCCGATGCTGCCGAAGTAGTGCACCGGCAGGTAGATGCCGAGAAAGACGACCACGATCAGCACCAGGATGTCCTTGACCACGGCGTTCGCGGCCGCGGAGTGGATGCCGGAGATGGCGACGTAGACCGCGAGGGCGACCGCGCCCAGGATGATGGCGGCCGAACGCGGCACCGCCCCGTAGGAGGTCTCCTCGATGATGATGCCGAGCCCGGTCAGCTGCAGTTCCAGGTAGGGGATCATCGCCACCAGCCCGAGCAGGGTGACGATCAGCGAGAGGTTGCGGCTGCCGTACTTCCGGGAGAACCAGTCGGCCTGCGAGACCAATTTCTCCTTGCTGCCGTAACGCCAGATGGCCGGGGCGAGCCAGTAGGAGCTCACGTAGGCCAGCGCGCCGTAGCAGAGGATGTAGAAGCTGGCACCGCCGTAGGAGTAGGCGTACCCGCTGGCGCCGAGAAAGGTGAAGGTGGTGTAGATCTCGCCGGCCAGCAGCAGGAACACGATGATGCCGCCGAAGCCGCGACCACCGACACTCCACTGCTCCAGATCCATCTCACGGCCCCGCCGCGACCACAGACCGAGGGCGATCGAGGCGGCGAAGAAGACGATCAGGATCGGTAACGCGGCGCTCATCGCCCGGCCCCCGGTCGACCGGCCGTCGACCGTTGCGTCGCCGGCCTGCGTCCGCGCTTGTTGACCGGGTCGGTGAAGAAGATGATCGACATGATCACCGAGGTCAGCACCACCCAGAGCACGACCCAGAACAGCAGGAACGGCAGCCCGAGGACGATCGGCCGGACCCGGTTCGCCGCCGGGATCGCGACCAGCATGCCGAGGAACGGCAGCACCGCCAGCCCGACTCGGAGGTAGCTTCCCGCGGTACGCGGCGGACGGTCAGCATCGGGCACGGGACTCGCTTCCGGATGGCGAAACTAGGGTTTCATCCAACGGAGGAGCGACGCGGTTGTCAAGGACGACGTACGGACGGTACGAGCCCGTTACCCACCTCAGCTACCGATCGAAACACTTCTCCTGACCGGTCAGGTCAGGCCTTGGCGTAGAAGTACTTGTCCTGGCAGCTGGTGACCTGACGAGATCCATATTGGCCGACGCAAAGCTGGAACTTCACCGGCATCGCTCCGTGCCTTCGCGCAGACCGTAGTCTCGGTAGACGTACTGGCCGTTGCCGTAGGGGATCCCAAGGTTTTGTCACTTTCGCTCCTCGTTGCTGGACCACCGATCGTGCGACCGGAGCGGTCGATGGGGGGTCAGTTGAGCGGGTCTAGCGGCGCCACGTCCGCCGGAGACCCGATCCCCCGGACCGGGCCGGCGGCGGGACGAAGTCCGGCGCACCTTCCCGAACAGAGGCGCCGCTCGGTTCGGGCGGCCGAGACCCATCGACCGCTCGCGGCAGCAGCACCGTGAACCGGGTCCGGCCCGGCCGGCTCTCCAACCGGACCGAGCCCTGGTGGGCTTCGACCACGGCGGCGACGATGGCCAGTCCGAGGCCGGTGCTGCTGACCGGAGCCCCGTTCAGCGACCGGGCCCGGCTGGCGTCGGCGCGGGTGAACCGCTCGAACACTCGTCGCTGCAGGTCCTCGGGGATTCCGGGTCCGTCGTCGGTGACGCTGATGCTGGCCCGTTCGACGCCGGCCTGATCGCGAACCGTACCGAGACCGACCTCCACCCGGGTTCCCGGCGGCGTGTGGGTTCGGGCGTTGGCCAGCAGGTTGGTGACCACCTGATGCAGGCGGTGACCGTCGCCGAGGGCCAGCACCGGCTCGTCGGGGAGGCTCAGCGCCCAGGCGTGCTCGCGGTCGGCGGCTCGGGCGTCGCTGACCGCATCGATCACCAGCTGGGTCAGGTCGGTCGGTTTCACATCGATGTCCGGTCCCGAATCGAGTCGGGCCAGCAATAGCAGGTCCTCGACCAGACCGGACATCCGTTCGGCCTCTGACTCGACCCGGCTCATCGCGTAGGCGGCGTCCGGCGGCAACTCGTCCCGGCTGCGGCGGGTCAGTTCGGCGTAGCCGCGGATCGAGGCCAGCGGATTGCGCAATTCGTGCGAGGCGTCGGCCACGAACTGTCGGACCTTCATCTCGCTGGCCTGCCGGGCGGCCAGGGCGCCGTCGACGTTGGAGAGCATGTGGTTGAACGCCAGTCCGACCCGACCGACCTCGCTACGGGGATCGGCGTCCTTCTCCGGCACCCGGACGGCCAACGCGACGTCGCCCCGACCGAGCTCCAACTCCGACACCTGGGTGGCCGTCGCGGCCAGCCGGTTGAGTGGACGCAGGCTCCGGGCCACCAGGGCGCGAGCGCCCAGCGCGGCCCCGCCGATGGCGAGCAGCGCGAGGATCGCCTCCAGGCCGACCAACCCGGCGAGGACCCGATCGACCTCCGACATCGGCAGCCCGACGACGTAGTTGCCGTTGCTGGCCTGCCGCAGGGTGAGCCGGTAGCTGCCGATCCCGGTGATGGTCGTGGTGGCCCGGGAGTCGTCGCCGACCGCCTGCTTGACCTGGTCGACGACGGTCGCACTCAGTTGCTTGCCGTAGCCGGGCTTCTCGCCGAGCAACACCGCCGTACCGCTGCCGCCGGTCGGCAACGCCACGATCAGGGTGCCCGACTGCTGCCGGGCGCCGCCGCCGTCGGGCGGTCCGCCGGAGGCGAGCATCTGCACCCTCGAGGCGGCGCTGTCGACCTGATGGTCGAGCTGGTTCAGCATCAACTGGTAGACGGCCAGAGTGGTCAGCGCGCCGAGGCCGATAGCCACCAGGGCGACCAGCGCGGCGACCTGCAGGACCAGCCGCCGGCCCAGAGTGCCGCGGCCCATCCGGGGCGGATCCGGAGCCGGTTGAGTCTGTTCGGGCTCACTCGGACCGACTCGGTCGGCCGGAACCATCTCCGCTGGTCGATCGCTCACGGCGTGGCCGGGCGGAGCACGTACCCCGCCCCGCGCATGGTGTGGATCATCGGCGAACGGTCGGCGTCGATCTTCTTGCGCAGGTAGGAGATGTAGAGCTCGACCACGTTTGCCTGGCCGCCGAAGTCGTAGTTCCAGACCCGGTCCAGGATCTGGGCCTTGGACAACACCCGACGCGGGTTGCGCATCAGGTAGCGCAGCAGTTCGAACTCGGTCGCGGTGAGGTGGATCTCATCGGTCCCGCGGTACACCTCGTGGCTGTCCTCGTCCAGCGTGAGGTCGCCCACGACCAGGGTGGAGTCGCTCTTGTTCTCCATCACGCCGGTCCGGCGCAGCAGACCGCGCAGCCTGGCGATCACCTCTTCCAGACTGAACGGCTTGGTGACGTAGTCGTCGCCGCCCGCGGTGAGGCCCCCGATCCGGTCGTCGACGGTGTCCCGCGCGGTCAGGAAGATCACCGGCACGTCGGGATCCTCGGTGCGGATCCGACGCATCACCTCGAGCCCGTCGAAATCCGGCAGCATCATGTCGAGCACGATCGCGTCCGGGCGGATGTCGCGAGCCACCCGGACCGCCTCGGTCCCGCTGGCCGCGGTGCTTACCTCCCAGCCTTCGTAGCGCATCGCCATCGACAACAGTTCGGTCAGGCTCGCCTCGTCGTCCACGGTCAGTACCCGGATCGGGCTGCCGTCGGCACGGGTCAGGGTCGGTGCTGCTGCTGTTCTCGCCATGATCTCAGCCTGGCACTTGGGCACTGACTGCGGCTATGACCGAACTGTGAGTTTTCTGTGAGGAACGCGGGTTGTCCGTTGTCGCCGAGGTGTGGTGGTTGGTTCACGAGACGTGACTGCTGACCGCCTCCACCAGCGCGGCGCGGTGTCGTGCCAGCCGGTCCGGTGACTGAGGCCGCTGGGACCGGGTCGTCCGAAGATCAGGTCGTCCGAAGATCAGGTCGCATCGTCGGGCAACTCGTCGTCGTTCTTGCCCCGCCGGAACAACTGATCGACCGAGACCCGGCCGGCGCCGAACACCAGGAGGAGCAACGCGACCATGCCCAGGGCCGCGCTGAACTCGTAACCGCCTCGATACACCCCGGCGGAGTCGACCAGGAACAGATGCCGATACCAGTTGGTGTAGGCGATGGTCAGGCCCTGTTCGACCGCGAACGCCAGCGCGACCAGCGGGGTGAGGGCGCCGACGATCAGGAAGATCCCGCCGACCAGCTCGAGGATGATCGCACCCCAGGCCGCGTACCGGGGGTAGGGCACCGAGAACTGGGTCAGATAGGCGATCTGAGACCCGACCCCCTGGGTCTGCCACCGCCGCCAGCCGTGGGTGATCATCAGCACACCGAAGGCGATTCGGACGATCAACAGCATCAGATCGCGGATCACCCGAAGAAAACCGGCCATCGTCTGTCCTGCTCCGTTCGCGAGGGTGCAGCGGGTCTGCGTGAAGGCTAAAACAGCCGGCCCGGATAGCGGCGTAAACCACGCCGTCGATCCCGCGGCAGCGGCGATCGTGCTTTCTCCCCGCGTCGCGGAGCCAACTTGAGCGACCCGGACTCAACCCCCGATTGATTCGCGCAGTCCTGTGGTGCATAGTTGAGTCCAGGTCGCTCAAGCCCGGAGTTGAGCGGAATAGACTCAACTCCCGCGAGGTTGACCTAGCTGTACGCCGCATTCCGGCAAACACGCACAACGGACAATCTTCGGAGGAATCACAACTATGGCTCGTGCAGTCGGTATCGATCTCGGTACGACCAACTCGGTCGTCGCCGTACTCGAGGGTGGAGAACCCACCGTCATCCCCAATGCCGAGGGCTCGCGCACCACGCCTTCGGTCGTCGCTTTCGCCAAGGGAGGCGAGGTTCTGGTCGGCGAGGTCGCCAAGCGCCAGGCCGTCACCAACGTCGATCGCACCATCCGCTCGGTCAAGCGCCACATGGGCACTGACTGGAAGGTCAAGATCGACGACAAGGATTATCGCCCGCAGCAGATCAGCGCATTCGTACTGCAGAAGCTGAAGCGGGACGCCGAGGCCTACCTCGGTGAGCAGGTCACCAACGCCGTGATCACCGTCCCCGCCTACTTCTCCGACGCTGAGCGGCAGGCCACCAAGGAAGCCGGCGAGATCGCCGGGCTGAAGGTGGACCGGATCATCAACGAGCCGACCGCGGCTGCGCTGGCCTACGGCCTGGACAAGGGCGACACCGACCAGACCATCCTGGTCTTCGACCTCGGCGGCGGCACCTTCGACGTCTCCCTGCTGGAGATCGGCGACGGCGTCTTCGAGGTGAAGGCCACCAAGGGTGACAACCGCCTCGGTGGTGACGACTGGGACTCCCGCGTCGTCGACTGGCTGGTCAAGCAGTTCAAGAGCAAGTTCGGCACCGACCTGAGCCAGGACAAGATCGCTCGGCAGCGGCTGCAGGAAGCGGCCGAGAAGGCCAAGATCGAACTGTCCAGCGCCAGCGAGACTTCGATCAACCTGCCCTACATCACCCTCGGTGAGTCGGGCCCGCTGCACCTGGAGGAGCGACTGACCCGCTCGGAGTTCCAGCGGCTCACCTCCGATCTGCTGGATCGCTGCCGCAACCCGTTCAACGCGGTGGTCGAGGACGCCAAGATCAGCGTCGGCAAGATCGACCACGTGATCCTGGTCGGCGGTTCGACCCGGATGCCGGCCGTCGTCGACCTGGTCAAGGAGCTGACCGGCGGCAAGGAGCCGAACAAGGGTGTCAACCCCGATGAGGTCGTCGCTCTCGGCGCCAGCCTTCAGGCCGGTGTGCTGAAGGGTGAGGTCAAGGACGTCCTGCTGCTCGACGTCACCCCGCTGAGCCTGGGCATCGAGACCAAGGGCGGCGTGATGACCAAGATCATCGAGCGCAACACGACCATTCCGACCAAGCGCTCGGAGGTCTTCACCACGGCCGATGACAACCAGCCCTCGGTGATGATCCAGGTTTATCAGGGTGAGCGTGACTTCGCCCGGGACAACAAGTCGCTCGGCAACTTCGAGCTGACCGGTCTGCCGCCCGCACCGCGCGGCGTGCCGCAGGTCGAGGTCGCCTTCGACATCGACGCCAACGGCATCGTGCACGTGCACGCCAAGGACCTGGCCACCGGCAAGGAGCAGTCGATGACCGTCACCGGCGGATCCGCGCTGGGCAAGGACGACATCAACAACATGGTCAAGGAAGCCGAAGCGCACGCCGAAGAGGACAAGAAGCGGCGTGAGAACGTCGAGATGCGCAACGAGGCCGACAACCTGGTGTTCCGGACCGAGAAGCTGCTCAGCGAGAACGCCGACAAGATCAGCGACGACGTCAAGACGCCGGTCGAGGAGTCCTTGGCCGAGGTCAAGACCGCCCTCGAGGGCGAGGACAACGACGCGGTGAAGGCGGCGGTGGAGAAGCTCAACACCACCAGTGCGGCTCTCGGCCAGGCGATGTACGCCGCGGCCCAGGCCCAGCAGTCGTCCAGCGATGGCAGCTCCGAGGACGCCACCGGTCCGTCGACCGACGGCGCCAGCGGCTCTGACGACGACGTGGTCGACGCCGAGATCATCGACGAGGACGCCACGTCCGGTGCGGGGGAGAGCAAGTGAGCGCAGGTCCGCACCAGGACCCGGACGAGCAGCAGCCGACCGGTCCGACGGTGCGTGATCGCCGCCGGATCGACCCGGAGACCGGCGAGGTCCGTCCGACGCAGGAGACTGCGTCGGGCGGGTCCGCCGCCACGGGTCAGGACGCGGGACAGCCGGCTGCGGCGCCGACCGGCGACAGCGACCAGCTGACGTCGGCGGACATCGAGATCGCCGAGCTGAAGGCCTCCTTGGCCGACCGGACGGCCGATCTGCAACGGGTCCAGGCCGAGTACGTCAACTACAAGCGGCGGATCGACCGGGATCGCGACGTGGCCCGGACCAGCGGCGTCGAGGCGGTGCTGCGCGATCTGCTCAACGTGCTGGACAACATCCGGTCGGCGCGTGAACACGAGGAGCTGTCGGCCGGGTTCCGGGCGGTCTCCGACGAGATCGAGCGGGCCAGCCTCAAGCACGGGCTGGAGCCGTTCGGCGAGCCGGGGGACGCGTTCGACCCGCACGTGCACGAGGCGCTGATGCACTCCCATGCCACCGACGTCAACGGCGAGCCGATCACCGGCCCGACCTGCGTGACGATCCTGCAGCCGGGCTACAAGATCAGGGAGAAGGTCATTCGGCCGGCCCGGGTCGCCGTGGCGGAACCGTCCGGCGAGGTGCCGGTTTCGGAAGGTGCCGAGAGCCGGTCGAGCGAGCAGACGGAACAATGATGGAGAGGGGGCGTCGATGAGCACGAAGGACTGGATCGAGAAGGACTTCTACAAGGTGCTCGGCGTCTCCAAGGACGCGAGTCCGGCGGAGATCAAGAAGGCCTACCGGAAGTTGGCCCGGGAGAACCACCCGGACGCCAACCCGGGCAACCCGGAGGCCGAGCGCCGCTTCAAGGAGGTCTCCGAGGCCAACGACGTGTTGGCGAGCGAGTCCAAACGCAAGGAGTACGACGAGGCCCGACGGCTGTTCGGCTCCGGGGGCTTTCGGTTCCCGGGTTCCGGGCAGCGCGGCGGCGGTGGCGGTGGCGCGGCGTCGGCGGACGACCTGTTCCGGCAGGCGTCCCAGGCCGGTGACGGCTTCGGCGACATCTTCGGCAACCTGTTCGGCGGCGCGACCCGAACCCGGACGTCGTCCAGCCGGGGTCCACGCCGCGGCAGCGACATCGAGGGCGAGTGCACGATCGACTTCGTGGCGGCGGTGAACGGCACCACGGTGCCGATCCAGATGGTCTCGGAGTCGGCTTGCCCAACCTGTCGTGGGACCGGCGCGAAGTCCGGCACCGTGCCGCACGTCTGCCCTAAGTGCGAGGGCAGCGGCATGCAGACCTCCACCTCGGGTGGGGTGTTCGCGGTGACCGAGCCGTGCACCGAGTGCAAGGGCCGCGGCATGGTGGTCGACGAACCGTGTCCGACCTGCTCGGGATCGGGCCGGGCCCGTTCGACCAAGACGATGCAGGTCCGCATTCCGGCCGGGGTGGAGGACGGACAGCAGATCCGGCTCAAGGGCAAAGGTGGTGCCGGCGAGAACGGCGGTGCCGCCGGCGATCTCTACGTCGTCGTTCACGTGGCCGCTCACCCGGTCTTCGGCCGCAAGGGCGACAACCTGACCATGACCGCTCCGGTTACCTTCACCGAGGCTGCCTTGGGCGCCGAGATCGACGTCCCCACCCTGGACGGACCGTCGGTCCGGCTCAGGATCGGCGCCGGCACCCCGAACGGTCGCACCTTCCGGGTGCGGGGCAAGGGTGTCGCCCGCCGCGACGGCACCCGGGGTGATCTGCTGGTCAGCGTGGAGGTCGTGGTTCCCAACGAGCTCAGCGCCGAGGCTAGACAGGCGCTGGACAGTTACGCCAGTGCGGTCGGGGTGAGTAATCCGCGGACGCAACTGTTCGCCCAGGCCAACCGCTCCGGGAGAGGCGCGGGTTGATGGTCGACTCGCGGTTGCCCCAGCCGGTCGACGTCGATGCCCCGCTGTTCGTCATCTCGGTGGCGGCGCAGTTGGCCGGTATGCACCCGCAGACGCTGAGGACCTACGACCGGATGGGTCTGGTCTCGCCGCGTCGGACCACCGGCCGTGGTCGGCGCTACTCCCGTCGGGACGTCAGCCGGTTGCGGCTGATTCAGCGGCTCAGCCAGGACGAGGGCGTCAACCTCGAGGGAATCCGCCGCATCCTGGCCATGCAGACCGAGATCGAGGAGTTGCGCGACCAGGTCAACGGGCTGGCCGAGTTGTTGCGGGCCAGCCGGGCGGCGCCGCCGTCGGCGCGGATGTTCACCGCCGATCCTGGCGGTGGCGTGCACGTCGGCGGTCACGCCCGCACCGTCTGGACCGAGCCCCGAGCGCTCCCGTCCGGCCCGCGTAGGGCGTGACCCCACACGATCCTGTCCCGGATTCGGCCGCGACTACGCGGCCGGATCCGGGACAGAATCGTCGCGTGACCACTTTCCGCGAGGCGTAGCCCGGCGATCTGCCGGACCTCTGGGCGCTGAACGATCTGCCGAATCTGGGCGCCACCGCCGATCCTTCGACGCCGCTACCACTGCCGCCCGCTCCGGCGCCACCGGCGGCGTTTCCTGACCTGGCCGACATCGCCACCCATTTCTACGCCGTCGGCGGCGACTTTCTGGTCGGCGAACGGAACGGCGCGCTGGTGGCGATGGGCGGCTCGTTCCGGCTCGGACCGGACATCATCGAGATCGGTCGGGTGCGGGTCCATCCCGCGTGCCGTCGCGAAGGGATCGGGGCCGAGCTGATCGGCCGGCTGGAAGAGCGGGCGCAGGCAGCCGGCATCAGCGTCGTCACGCTGAACACCGCGACGAACATGCCCGAGGCCCTCGACTTCTACGACGCCTTGGGCTATCGGCGCACCCAGCTCGAGTCCGACCCCGCCTGGTCCTGGACCCTGCAGCACTTCGAGAAACTCTTGCCCCCGACGGCACCGGACGAGCGCTGACCAAAACCGCAGAACTTCCTATGGTCGATCGCGGTTTGCGGTCTCCGCCGGCGGTTTCGGCGATCGAGGATAGGAAGTTCTGCGGTTTCTCCCGAGTGATCGTTTAGCGTCGGCCCGGTGGTAATCCCGATGGCGATGATTCCGACCCGGCTGATCGAGGTGACCAGCGCCCGCGAAGGCGAAGCCGGCCGTCGCTGGCTCGACGCACTGCCCGACCTGATCGAGGCCTACTGCGCTCGGTGGGGCTGCCGCATCGACGGGCCGGCCATGCACGGCGAGGTCGCGCTGGTGCTTCCGGTGACGATCTCGGCCGGTCCAGCCGTGCTCAAGCTCTCCTTTCCGCATCCGGGCAACCGTGGCGAGGTGCCGGCGTTGCGCTGCTTCGCCGGTGAGGGAGCGGTGCGGCTCATCGCGGCCTCCGACGACGGCTTTGCTCTGCTGCTGGAGCGCGCCGGACCATCCACCCTCGCCGACTGCCGGTCCCCAGGTGATCGACCGTGCGCTGGACACCATCGATCAGCTGTCCCACGAGCCAACGCCGACGATGATGCACGGGGACCTACACGCCGGGAACGTGCTGAGTGCCGAGCGCGAACCCTGGCTGGCCATCGACCCGACGGGCTGGAGTGGCACCGCTGCGTTCGACGCCTTCACGGTGATCCTCGGTCGCGCCACCGATCTGTGTCGCGGTTCCGATCTGCCGAATCAGCTGCTCGACCGGATCCGCCGCTTCGCCGTCGCCGCCGGCGTGGACACGACACTGGCCATCGCGTGCTGCCAGTCCCGCGCCGTCAGCTCCTACCTCTATCAGCTGCAGCAGGACGGCGACTGGTTCGCCCTCGACCTGCTGCGCACGCTGACCGAGCTGACGCCTCCGTCCAGATTCTGAGCCGGTTCGGCGCCCGAGCCCGCCGATCGGCCGGCTCGGGTTACCAGGAAAGAACCCGGGGCATCGGAAGGTCGATCAGAGCTGCATCGACGGTCACCAGAGTGGCATCCACCGTGGTGGCCTGCGCCACGAGCAGTCGGTCGAACGGATCGCAATGCGCCCAGACCATCGAGCCGGCGAGTAGAGCGTGATCGAGATTGACCGGAAGCACGGTCGCGCCATGGCGTCGACGTAGCGCGGCAGCCCGGCGACCAGACCGACGGCATCGAGTTTTCCGATCCTGATCTTGGTGGCGATTTCCAGCCCGGAAGCTGCGGATACGAGCAACGGATTGGCGCGGTCGGCAAGAGCGGCTCGGACCTGCGCGTCGACACGTTCGGGTGCGGTCAACAGCCAGAGCAGAACGCGGGTATCGAGTAGGTAGCTCATTCCCACCCGCTCAACTCGTCCTCGGTCAAGGGCGCGTCAAAATCCTCGGGCACGACGAAGCTGCCGCCGCCGAAAGTTCGCAGGGGTACGGCTTCCGTCGGAACCAACCGGGCCACCGGCCGACCGGACCGGGCAATGACGATGTCCTCGCCTCGCTCGACCTTGGCCAAGAGATCGCTGAGTCGAGTCTTGGCGTCTTGGACGTTGACCTGGATCATCAGACTGGTCTAGTTGACCAGACCAGCTTGGTCGACGCTCGGGCGGTGACCGCGTCACCTCCGGGTTGGGTCCGAGGATGTTCCGCAAGGTCAGCAGCAGGCTGGGATCGAAGCGGCGCCGACGGAGCCGGGAGCGCTCAATGCCCGACACCATGAGGGTGACGACCGGCTCATCGACTGCAGCTACGCCTCGGTGATCAAGCCGGCTGAGCGTCCGGTGGAGGTGTTGAGCACGGTGCAGATCCGACGGTCGGAGTCGAGGGTGTTCAGGGTGACACCCTTCTCGCTGGAGGAGAGGATGGACCGCTGCGACGCGTGGCTGATCCACAGCTGTTCGCGCTGATCCGACAGGACCGACGTAGCGGGCCGGCCTGCCGACCGTGCCCGGTCTCGCCAAAGACCACCGGATGCAGATCGATCCAGCCGAGCTCGTCAGCCACTCGACCCGGACGGGCAGCCAGTCGGTCTCGATCCGATAGCCACGTCGCGCCAGCGCCGTGATGACGGCGGTCAGCTGCGAGGCATCCACGGCCAGATCGAGATCTCGATGCGGACGGGTCTGGCGACCCACGTCAGATCAACGGCTCAGCCGCCCGCCAGCCAGAACCGGCAGCGGCCTCGGTCAGGTCGGCTGCGATTCCGAGCAGCTCGATTCGGCTCATCTCAGCAGGCACGAGTGAAGTCTGGCCCTGCGTCGGGGCCGGGACGAGCGGCCCACCCGGGTGAACGATGATGTCGGCACCGACCCGCACCGACCCGCACCGACCCGGTGGACGTAACCGGAGAGGAGACGCCATGAAGCTCGACGGTGCAGGATCGCGACCCCTGGTGGCCGACACCCTCGGCCTGGACCGAATCTTCATTGAACCGCTGTGGCGGATCGAGGTCGCGCTGACCCCGGTGGAGCGGGAGTTGCTGCGGACGTGGTGGGTGCGTCGGCTCGGCTTTGTCGCCCACGCCGGTGCCGCCGCGATCAGCACCACCCAGTCCTATACCCGGCTGGAGCATTCTCTCGGCCTGCTGGCGTTGGTGTCCCACTTCAGCGCGGATGACGAGACCGTCCGAGTCGCCGCGCTCCTGCACGACATCGGTCATCTTCCGTTCAGCCACACCTTCGAAGGGCTGGCCGGTATCGATCATCATCGGCTCGGAGCCGAACGGATTGCCGACCTGGCTCCGATCCTGCGGCGGCACGGCATCGACTCGGATGTCGTTGTGGAGCTGGCGAACGGGACGAAGCCGTCGGTCCTGCACGGCGCCACCCAGGCCATGCAGCTCGATCACCTGGAGTCGTTCGTCCGCAGCGGACGATCGCACGGGCGGACCCGGGAACCGCCGCCGCGTACGCTTGCCCGCTTGCGGCTGGCCGACGGTGCCGTGGACACCGACCGCGAGACCGCCGACTACCTCATCGACCTGGTGATCGGCGAAGCGCTGTCGCAGACGGCACCGCCGAACGT
The DNA here is from genome assembly GCA_963711185.1 of uncultured Actinomycetota bacterium. Taxonomy (GTDB): domain Bacteria; phylum Actinomycetota; class Actinomycetes; order Propionibacteriales; family Propionibacteriaceae; genus Microlunatus. The sequence continues at coordinate 632,044 of CAVQDD010000019.1, forward strand.
GGTCGCCACCGCGGTACTCCGGCACCTGGCCGGCCGGTTGCTGAGTCAGCTGAGTACGGACGAGGCAGCAGGGGCGCGCGACATCGCGGAGCTGACCGACCACGACCTCTGGTCACTGCTTCTCACCCATCCGTCGACGGCCGCGGATGCGGCAACCCTGCGCCGCGATCCTGCGGCCTGGATGATTGCACCGACCGGCGCTGCGCCTGCGGTCCACGACATCGACTTCCAGCTGCGTCGGCTCTATCTCGATCTGCCGCTGGTCGGCGGTGAGCCGGTGAGCCCGGATCGATCCCGTTTCGCCGAGGTACCCGTGGTTCCTCGACGGTGGTCCGTTCGTCGCCGCGAATCGTGAACACTGAGACCGTGCCCCGAACCACGACACCGACCATTGTCTCCGGGACGATGAGCCGAGCCGCGCAACCCGAGTTGGTCGGCGACGACGTGATCCTGCGGCCGTGGCGAGACGAGGACGCCGCCAACCTGGTGTCGGTGTATCGCGATCGCGAAACCCGACGCTGGCACGCCCGGACGGTCGACGACGCGGACGAGGCGCTCGCCCTGATCCGCGGCTGGCGAGACGGGTGGGCGCTCGAGACCGAGGCGAGCTGGGCGGTCGGCGACGGCGGTCAGACACTGCTCGGCAGGATGGCGATCAAACACCTGGATCTGGACGACGGGGCCGGCGAGGTCGCCTACTGGACCGCCCCGTGGGCGCGCGGTGCCGGCGTCGCTTCCCGTGCGCTCGAAGTTGTGGTGCGCTGGGCGTTCGATGACGTCGGTCTCCATCGGCTCCAGCTCGAACACTCGACCGGCAACCCCGCGTCCTGCCGAGTGGCGAGGAGGACAGGTTTCGCCGTGGAGGGGACCCGCCGGTCCGCCGCGCTGCACGCGGACGGATGGCACGACATGCATCTGCACGCCCGGATCAGCCAAACCGACCCGCGGTCGTGATCATGGAGTGGGAGTTCGTCGGTGAGGTCTGGTACTGGCGAGGGCCGGCCCCCTGGTATTTCGTCAGCCTGCCCGACGACGTCTGCCTGGAGATCCAGGACGAGGCAGCCTCGGTCAGCTACGGCTGGGGGATGATCCCGGTCGCCGTCCGGATCGGGTCCAGCGAATGGACCACCTCGCTTTGGCCGAAGGACGGTGGCTACATCGTGCCGGTCAAGGCCGCCGTCCGGGCGGCCGAGGGGATCGGGGAGGGTGACCTGATCACCGTCCGGATGGGCTTGGTCCGCGACTGAGTGATGGCTCCGCCACCAAGGGATGACAATGGCCTGGTGTCCGACGTCGATCTGATCTTCGCCGACCTGCTGGCCGAGCGGGTGGCACAGGTCGAACGCCAGGAGGCCGAGTTGGTGGCGGCCATCGAGGGCGTCCGGCTGGCTCGCAGTCTGACCTTCGCCGACGACGAGCACGATCCGGAGGGTTCAACCGCGTCGCTCGACCAGGCCCGCGACCAGGCGCTGCTGGATCAGACCCGACACACGTTGGCCGAGCTGCTTGCGGCCCAGCACCGGCTGGTGACCGGTCGTTACGGGCGCTGCGAACAGTGTGGCCGGCCGATTCCGGTCGAACGGCTGCGGGCCCGGCCTGAGGCGACCCGCTGCGTCACCTGCTCGGCTCAGCGCTCACGGCGGTCGAGTGCGCGGTGACTGATCGCCAGGGTCAGCGGCAGCGAGCTGAGCAGGATGGCGGTCGCAACGAAGCCGGATCGCCAACTGCCGTGTTCGATCAGCAGTCCGACGACCGGTGCGGCGACCGCGATACCGGCGACGCTGGCTGAGTTCATCCAGGTCATCGCCTGGGTGTAGAACTTGCGCGCAACAACCCGCTGCAAAAGGATCGAAGCCGGGATCAGCACGAGGGACACACAGCCGCCGACGAAGCCGTAACCGACGAGCATGGCCGGCACGCTTGGAACGGCACTCAGGACGAGGCAACCGAACGTCAGCACCACCCCCGCCCCGCCGGCCATCCGGAGAGGATTTGTCCTCCGGCCGACGGCGCCGTAGGCCAGCCCGGCCAGCAGACTGACCGCGCTGCTCACGGCGGTGATGACCCCGGCGAGTTCACCGGCGCCGCGGGCGACGGCGAATGCGGTGACGTCGAGAGGGATTGATCCGAAGAACATCCCCATGCTCAGGTTGACCGCGAACAAGGCGAGGAAGCTCCTGGTCACGAGCCGGGGATCGCCGACCCCGGACGACGCCGTCCGCACCGTGGTCACCGACCTGATCTGCGGCGGCGGTTCGCTCTCCTGCCGGCCGAGCAGGGCGAGCAGGCCGGCGACGACCAGGGCCGTGGAGAGAATCAAACCGGCGACGTCGGTGATCATGGCGCTGAGCGTGGTGACCAGGATGGGGCCGATCATGAAGGTGACGTCGTTCAGCGCGGCCTCCAGCGACAGTGCCGTGCTCATCCGTGGGGTGCCACCGACGACCTGGCGCCATCGGCTCGCCGACAGCGCTCCGACCTGTGGGACCGACGCCCCGAGCAGGGCGGCCAGCGGCACCAGACACTCCAGCGGCTGGTGGGATGAGCACGCGAGGGCCAAGGCGCCGGCCGTCAGGGTGAACACGGTCATGGTCCGGTAAACCACCCGGCGCTGTCCATGCCGATCGATCAGTCGGGCGACCTGCGGACCGGCGACCGCTTCGGCGGCGGCGAACGTCGCGGTGGCGATCCCTGCGCCGGCAAAGGATCCGGTCGCACCGTGCACCGCCCACAGCACCGCCAGGCTGGACATCGCCACGCCGAGCCGGGCGAGTGCCGCCGCGCCGAAGAAGGCGCGATGCGCGGGTGACGCCAACAGGGTCCGATAGGCGCCGTGCCCGAGGCGAGACGGCAAGAAGGGTCGACCTGTGGTGGACAAGGTTCCTCGATCATCAAGTGAACGAGCCGCCGGACAGGTCGGACCGGGACATCGGCTGTGAGCGTCCACCGGTGGGGTGGCGCTCCGCTGAGCCTAGCGAACTGCGCCGTTCGGCGCGCGGCCGTAGGTGGAGACGTGCCGGAGGCTGGCGGCCGTGAAGGGCTCCCGTTTCCAACCTGACCAGCGATCCCGGAGTTCCAAGCCGGCCAGTCTGGCCATCAGGTCGAGTTCGGCCGGCCAGGCCAGCCGGCACGCGATCGGCTTGAGTTGGACACCGGCCGCGGTGAGCCGGACGTGGTTCTCGTCCAGGATCTGGGTCACCGGGTCATAGCGACAGACGTCCAGCGTCACCGAATCGGCCTCCACCTGTTCGGCGTTGACGTAGCTGGTGCTCGGGGTCCACGCACTCGGGACCGCCGCCTCCACCACAAACAGCCCGTCGTCGCTCAATTGGCGGGCGGCGTTGGCGAAACAGCGGACCTGATCGTCCTGACTGAGCAGATTGAAGATGCTGTTGAAGATCACGAAGACCAACGGATAGCGCTTGCCAGTGTCGACGGTGGTCATGTCGCCGACGTGGGCGTCGATCCGGTTGCCGCCCGGTCGGCTGCGCAAGACGGCGACCATGTCGGGGGACAACTCGATCCCGTCGACGGCCACGCCGGCCGCCAGCAGCGGTAAGGCGATCCGGCCCGAGCCGATCGCGAACTCCAACGCCCGGCCGCGCGCCAGCTCGCTCAACAGAGCCACCGTCTCGTCCTCGTCGCCGCGCGGGAGGTCGTCGTTGTGCGTTGCGGTCTCGCCGAGGAAGCTGGCGGCCGGATCGAAGTCCTTCACAGGCTGAGCCTGCTCGGTCGGCCGTGCCCGCGCAACGGGTTTCCCGGTCGGGCCCGACCTGGTCGACGCGTTCGTCCGGACCTGGTCCATCTCGATGGCCGTACTGGCCAGGATCGGAGCCGAGAACGATCTGTCACTCGCTCAACGCCGGGTGTTGGGCATCCTGCCCGACCGACGACCGATATCGACTCACCGCACTGCTCGACCAGATCCATCATCGCCAGACGGGCCCGAATCGCCTTCTGTTCAACCGATCGCGGTGAAGTCGTACTCCTGGAACTCGGCCACTTCACTGTCCCAGCGGGTGACAACGAACTCGCGGTGCGCGGGGTGCTCGTTGTAGCCCTGGTAGGCCGACTGGTCGGCGAACTGCATCGAGAACTGCCAGTCGAGGTCGCTCTTCGGACTGACCTGACGGCGGATCGCGAAGCCCTCCACCCCGGGAATGCTGGCCAACCGGGCCTGCGCCGTGTCCAGAAAACCGTTCTCGGCATCCGATCCGGAGGGGTGTTCGAGGCGGAAGACGACGGTGTGCTCGATTCTCATGACCTCATCCTCCTGGCAAGTCACCGGTCTGGTGAAACGGACTCCCTGCGGGACGGGATCGCTGTGATACTCGGTGCATGTTCGCACTGGTGGTCCGATTCGACCTGCACGACGCTGACGCGGCGGAGGGTTTCGATGCGCTGTTGGCCGAGACGCTTCCGTTGATCGTCGAACGTGAGCCGGGCACGCTCGTCTATGCCACCCACCGGGTCGAGGACGAGCCGCTCGCCCGGGTCTTCTACGAGGTCTACACCGACCGGGCGGCGCACGCCACGCATGAGGCCACCGCGCACACCGCGCGCTTTCTGGCCGCCGTCGCCGGGCTCGCCGCTCGTACCCGGGTCGACTTTCTCGACGCGCCGAGCGGGAAGGGGACGCCGGCCGGAGAAATCGATCCGACGGAGGCCGTCCCGGGCTGCGTCGTCGACGCGGATACCGACCTGGCCGGCCAGATCTATCAGGTGGACGGTGAACGGTTCAGCGTCCGTGACCGCGCCGGCGCAGGCGATCTGGTGGAGTACGACTACAACTGGTTGACCGGACCGAACGAGGGCTACGGCTTCGGCGTGTCCGGACCGGATCACCCCAGTGAGGCTGGGCACGAAACCCGGATCCGGGAGTTCCTGGCCGCCGTGGACCCCGAAACCGGCTATCTCGCCTAACGCGCCTGCCCGGACATCCTGCGCCTCGGCTCAGAGCCGGTCGCTCAACGACACCGGCCGACGCTGCTGCGCCGACTCGACGGCGGCGTAGGTGGTGGCGAGACTGCCCAGGTTGTTCCGGCCCGAGATGTGCGGTTCACGGTCCTGCTCGATCGCCGTCACGAACTCGGTCAGGCTGCCTGCCCGGTCGGCCCGCTCCACCCTGGGCAGCGTCAGCGTCTCGACCGAATCGCCCTGCCGGACGCGGACCTCGTCGCTCTGCCACCCCAGCGGACCGTCGCCGCGACTGGTCCACCACACCTCGGCGTCGGCGAAGTCCATCCGCCACTCGCCGGCCCACGCCGTGCGCACACCGCTGCTGACCCAACTGCCGCGGTAGCTGGCGACCAGGTCCGAGCCGAACTCGATCAACCCCGTCCCCTCCGACGGCCCGGTGAACAACGACCAGGACGGATCCCAGGTCCGCATGTCGACACTGCTCACCTCGCGTCCGAGCACGGTGCGGAGCAGGTCGAAGTGATGGATGGACATGTCCACCAGCAGCGGCTCGGCGAGACTGTGGTGCGGCGAGGCCACGCCGTTGACACCCGAAAACTGGCGGAAGTCGATCTCGACGGCGTGCAACTCACCGAAGCGCTGCTCGGCGACGATCGTCTGAACCGCTTGCACGGCTGGGAAGAAGCGGTAGTTCTGGCTGACCGCCACGGTCAGACCCCGGGCGTCGGCCAGTTCGACCAGTTCTTCGGCCTCGGCCACACTCGGCGCGAACGGCTTCTCGACCAGGACGTGCCGGCCGGCCTCCAGCGCCGCCTTCACCGCCGGCACGTGGCCGACCAGGCTGGCCGTCACCAGGACAGCTTCGGGATCGGCCGCTTCGATCGCCTCCTCCACCGAGGCGTAGCAGTTCTCCGCGGTGGTCAGTCCGTCGGCGATCGCCTGCTGCCGGGACGGCTCGAACACGTCGGCGGTTGCCACCACCTCGGCCTCGGGCACCTGGGGAATCATCGTCGTGGCCCAGTTCCGTCCGAACCCACCCAGGCCGACCTGGACGATCCGCATACCGCTCACACCTCTCACCGTTGACGTTCTCCGTAGTGGTGGTCGCTGCCCTGAGGGGCGCGACGCCCGAATGAGCATTCCACTGCTGCGCCGGTCGCGAGACACCGCCCCGTAGGCGCAGGCTCGTTCACGCCGGCTGGCAGACCTCGCACCAGAACAGGTTCCGGGCGACCATCTCGGTCCGCCGGACCGGCGTGCCACAGATCCGGCAGGGCAGACCCTCACGGCGATAGACGTAATGCGAGGTTTCTCGCCGTACCCGTCCGCCCGGTCGGTCGGCGGGGTCGGTGGTGACGATCCTGCCGCTCTTCACGCCCGCGCGCATCAGGGTGACCAGGTCCGGCCAGAGGGCCGCCCAGTCTTCGGCCGACAGCCCGGTGCCCGGGCGGAACGGGCTGATCCGGTGGCGGAACAGGATCTCGGCCCGGTAGACGTTACCCACCCCGGCCAGCCGCGACTGATCCATCAACTGCGCGCCGACCGCGACCGTGGAGCGATGCATCCGGTCGAAGGCGCGAGCGCCGCGGTCGCGATTTCGGCGAAGGGGATCGGGGCCCAGCTTGGCGATCACCGCCTTCATCCCCGCCGGATCGTCGAGCACTTCGCAGGTGATGGCACCGCGCAGATCGGTCCAGCGGATCGGCTGGTCGTCCTCGGCGGTCTCGATCCGCATCCGGAGCGCGCCGCGCGGTGCCGGCGGCTCACCGGTGCCCGCGGCGAACTTTCCGTACAGGCCGAGATGGACGTGGGTGACCAGCCGGCCCTCATAGTGCTGGAACAGGTGTTTGCCGTAGGCGGTGACCCGCTCGAGGCGTCGTCCGTCGAGGCGAGCGGCACCCTCGGCGAACCGACCCTGGGGGCTACTGACCGCGACGAGTCGATCGCCGAACGCGGCGTCCTGCTGGTTGGCCAGCCGATGCAGTGTGTGACCTTCTGGCACCGGGCGAGACTAGCTCAGGCGGCAGGGCCAGCCGGCGGGCCGGGACGGATACGGGCGCGGATGCCCTCCAGGACAACCACCCGTGTCGTGCGGTCCGGAACTCGGTTCATGCCGGCCAGCATCGGGCGTGAGTTCTCTGAAAATGCTCGACTCGTTGCGCCAGTGCCCTGTCGTCCCCGCCTGAGCCGGCCCGTCCGCGCTCACGACTGGTAGAAAATCAGGGCCGGCTTACTTGACCGCGCCCGAGAGCAGTCCGCGGATGAAGTAGCGCTGCAGGATCAGGTAGAGCACCACGATGGGCAGCGCGACCAGGACGGCGGCTGCGGCGAGCAGCGGGAAGTTCGTCAGGTAGCGGCCCTGGAAGAAGGTCAACGCCAGCGGGGCGGTCCGCAGGCTTTCCGAGCTGATCATCACCAGCGACCAGAGGAAGTCGTTCCAGGTCCACATGAACACCAACATCACCATGGTCAGGATGGCCGGCCGGGCCAATGGCGCCACTACCCGCCACAACACCGCCCGGTCCGGAGCCCCGTCCAGCCGGGCCGCCTCGATCAGCGAATCCGGCATCCCGACGAAGAAGTTGCGTAGCCAGAAGATGCCGAAGGACAGGCTCTGGGCGATTTGGGGCAGGATCACCGCGAGGTAGGTGTCGGTGATGCCGACGGTCCGGAAGGTGAAGTAGGTCGCGATCACGTAGGCCTCCTGCGGCACCGTGAGACCGACGATGCACAGGTAGAACAGCACCGTCTGGCCGGCGAAGCGCAGCTTGGCGAAGGCGAACGCCGCCGGGATCGCCAGCACCGTGGAGGCCAGGACGACCGAGCCGGCCACGATCGCGCTGGAGGTCAGGTAGTTGCTGAAACCCGACGTCGTCCAGGCCTGCACCAGGTTCCCCGGAGCCAACCGGCTGGGCAGGCTCAAGGTCGCGCTGCCCTCGTCCTGCGGCGTGAGCGCGGTCAGCGCCACCCCGAGCAGCGGCAACAGGGCCGACAGGCTGAACACGGCCAGGATGACGTAGGTGAGCACCCTCTCGCCCAGCCGGACCCTCATCGGTCCTCGCTCGGATTGAGTCGGTTGATCAACACGGTGACCAGCAGCAACAGCACCATCAGGACGACGCCGATGGCCGTCGACTGCCCGATCCGGCCCTGGTTGAAGGCCAAGTTGTAGATCTGGAAGGCGGGCACCGTGGTCGCGGTGCCGGGCCCGCCGCGGGTGGTGACGTAGACCAGGTCGAAGGTGCGCAGCGCGGCGATCACGGTCAGGGTGAGAGCGACGGCGACCTGCGGCCGCAGCGAGGGCAAGGTGATGAAGAAGAACTCCGTCGCCGGCCCGGCGCCGTCGACCCGGGCGGCCTCGTAGAGCTCCGGCGGGATCTGGGCGGTGCCGGCCAGGAACAGCACCATGCACAGGCCGATCTCGATCCAGGTGCCGATCAGCCCGACGGCGACCAGCGCGGTGTTGAAGTCACCCAACCACGCCGTCTGCCGGGGCGAGGAGGCGAACAGGCTGAGGAGCTGGTCGAGCACACCGCCAGGGGCGTAGATGGCCACCCAGATGATGCCGAGCACCACCGGTGAGATCACCTGCGGCAAGAACAGGACCGTCCGGAAGAATCCGACGCCCGGCAGCAACGCACCCCGCTGCAGCAGCGCGGCGAGCACCAGGCCGACCACGATCGGAATCACCGCGAAGAAGACGATCAGGACCAGGGCGTGGCCGAAGCTCTGCCGCAGTGCGGCGTCGGTGAAGACCCGGACGTAGTTGCTGATCCCGGCCCAGGTCGCCGGTGAGAGCCCGTCCCAGGTGAAGACCGAGATCCGGATCGTGTCGGCCAGCGGATAGAGCAGAAACAGCGCGATGACCAGGAAGGCCGGCCCGACGTAGAGATAGCCCGTCCAGCTGCGTTCGCCCGGGCGCTTGCGCCGCTTTGCCATGAAGCGGGATCAGCCCTGGCGGAACGAGGCGTAGTCGGTCTGCAGGGCCTTGCTGAACGCGGTGGCGTCCTCGCGCTGGGCCAACAGCTGCTGCAACTGCGCGGTGATGGTGTCGTAGAACGTGGGCGTCGCCCAGTCCAGGTAGGGCACCAGTCCGTTGGTCTCGTTGATCTTCGACCAGGTCGACCAGATGTCGGCGGCCACCGTGTTCGCCTTCGGGGTGAAGGAGTCCGGCGGCAGGGCGGGCAGCTGGTCGGCCTTGGCCATCATCAGCATCGCGTCCGGACCGGTGATGAAGTCGATGTAGGCGGCGGCCGCGTCCTTGGCGTCGGAGCGGGTCGGGATGGCCCATCCCATCCCGATGCCGCCCAGGCTGACCGGCGAGCCGTCCGCCGAACCGGGGAGCACCGCATAGGCGACGTCGCCGCCGAGCGCCTTGGTGAACGCCTGCTGGTACCAGGTGCCGCCGATCAGGAAGACGCCGGTGCCCTTGCCGAACTTGTCGGCGGCGATGTCGCTGCTGTTGCCGCTGTAACCCGAGTCGAGGTAGCCCTGCTTGGCCCAGCCGGCGATGGTGTTCGCCGCGTCGACGACCGGTTGCATCGTCCAGGCGCCGCTCTGACCGAACACCAGCTTGGCCAGCGGCGGCTGCGGCGACATCGTGCCCAGCACGTTTCCGAGCAGGTGGATGGCCGGGTACTTGTCGGCGTTGCCGAACTCGATCGGCACCTCGCCGGCGGCCTTGATCTTGGGCAGCATCGCCACCAGTTGAGCCATGTCGGTCGGCTGGTCCAGGCCGAGCGCCTTCAGCTTCTTCGTGTTCATGTAGACGCCGACGACCTCACCGGTCGCCGAGACGCCGTAGAGGTTGCCGGTGCCGAGCGTCTTGCCGTCCGGGGTGACCGAGTTGAGCGCGATCTGGCTGGCCGGGAACCGCCTACTCCAGCCGTAGACCTGGTCCCATCGGGTCAGCGGCTCCAGTGCACCGGCCTTGACGAACGCGGCGTTGTCGGAATAGCCCTGGTTGGCCTGCACCACGTCCGGCGGGTTGTTGCCCGAGATGGCCAGTTTCAGAGTCGTCTTGTGGTCGTCGAAGCTCTTGCTGACCCGGGTGATCTTCACGTTGGGATACTTGGCCTCGAACGCCTTGTTCAGTGCGTCGTAGACCGACGAGGCGCCGGAGCCGGATTCACCGTCCCAGGCGGTCAGGGTGATCGCACCCATGCCGGCCACGTCCTTGTTCACCGGTGCGCCGGTGTCGGTCGGCTGGCTGCTGGTGGTGCTGCCACCCGGGGCGCAGCCGGCGGCCACGGCGGCGGCGGAGAGGCCGCCGAGACAGAACAATCGTCGGGTGATTTCTCTCGCCATGTCGGTTCCCTTCGCCTGCTCGCGGCGCTCAGCTTTGTCCAAGGTCCAGTCTGTGCAGGAACGTACCAGACAGACCAGAAACCAGATGGACCAGTTATAGTCACAGCATGACCGAGTCGGCCGCCATCGAGGTGTTCCCAGACCCGGTGCAGGCCGGCGTTGCGCTGGCGAGCCGCATCCTGGACGGTGTTCAGCAGGCCCGGGCGGAGAGTCGTCGCTATCTCCTGGGTTGCCCGGGTGGGAGGAGTGCCGCCGAGGTCTACGCCGCACTGGCCCGCCAGGTGGCCCGGAACGAGATCCCGCTGGATCATCTGGTGATCGTGATGATGGATGAGTACGTAGTGCCGCAAGGTTCTTCGCCGCGTCCGGTGGCGGACGACCTGCCGCATTCCTGCCGCCGGTTCGGTCGGGTCGAGATCGTCGAGCGGTTGAACGCGGGGACGCCGGCCCCGATCCCCGCTGATCAGTTCTGGGTGCCTGATCCGGCTCGTCCGGCTGACTACGACCACAGCATCGTCGACGCGGGCGGTATCGATCACTTCATCCTGGCCAGCGGATCCGGCGACGGCCACGTCGCCTTCAACGGGCCCGGCAGCGGCCGGGACAGCCGCACCCGGGTGGTCGAACTGGCCGAACAGACCCGGCGGGACAACCTGCGGACCTTTCCCTCGTTCTCCGGCCTGGACGCCGTCCCCCGGCACGGCGTCACGGTCGGCATCGCGACCATCGTGGAACAGTCCGCGGCGGCCACCCTGGTCATCCACGGTGCCGAGAAGCGGCAGGCTCTGGCCCGCATCCTGGCCGTCGACGACTACGACCCGACGTGGCCGGCCAGTGTCGTGCACGCCTGCCGCCAGGCCACCGTGCTGACCGACGTCAGCACGCTCGACAACGCTGTCGAGCTGCCCGCGACCGCGCCGATCGAGCAATCGACCCGTCAAACCTGAAGCAGGTAAGAGAAGAGGAGCACGATGGCTGCGATCAAGCTGGCCTACATCGGCGGTGGATCGTCCCGCGCCGCCGGAACCATGGCGTCCCTGATCGACCACGGGGATGAGTTCGCCGGGTCCGAGGTATGCCTGATCGACCTCGACGAGGACCATCTCGAACTGGTTCGCACCATTGCCCAGCAGATGGCCGACCACGCCGGGGTCGACCTGCGGATCACCGCGACCACCGATCGGCGAGCCGGGCTGGACGACGTCGACGCCGTACTGAGCAGCTTCCGGCCGGGCAACTTCGCCGCCCGGGCGTTGGACGAGCGGATCCCGATCAAGCACGGTCTGGTCGGCCAGGAGACCCAGGGCGCGGGCGGCTTCATGATGGCGCTCCGTTCGGTCGCGGTGATGCAAGGCATTCTGGCCGATCTCGACGCGGTGGCGCCGAAGGCCGTGGTCTTCAACTACACCAATCCGGTCAACCTGGTCTCCCAGGCGGTGACCCGGAACAGCGACCGTCCGTTCTACTCCTTCTGCGAGGGCCCGCTGATCTTCCCGGCCACCCCCGCCGTCGAGGTCGGACTCGATCCCGACCTTGTTCGGGCGACCATGGTCGGGATCAACCACAACTGCTGGTCGGTCCAGGCAACCTACGAGGAACGCGACTTCATCGAGGTGCTGGCCGAGGCCTACGAGGAGGTCCGCGGCACCCCGACGACAAACCTCCGGGCCCGGCGGACGGTCGAGATCGCCCTCGCACTCGGGTCCATCCCGGCCGATTACTTCCCGTTCTACTACTTTTCCACCGACATCGTGCGCGAGCAGCAGCGCTCGTCCCGGACCCGGGCCGAGCAGTTGATGGCCGAGCTGCCCGACTACTGGCGGCACTACCACGAGCAGGCGGCCAGCCCCGCGCCGAAGCTGGACCCGACCAAGTCGCGCGGCGGCATCCACGAGCTCGAGCTGGCGATCGATGCCATGAGCGCCTACTACAACGACACCGGAGCCCGGCTGCCGGTCAACCTACCGAACGTCGACGGCGTGCTGTCCGGGTTCGATGACGACGTGGTGGTCGAGGTGTTCGCCACCGTCGACCGGGACGGCTTCCATCCCGAGACCACACCGCCGCTGCCGCACGCCGTCCGGGGCATCACCCAGCAGTTGGCCGAGTACCAGTACCTGGCCGGGATCGCGGCCTGGGATGGGGATCGGGCGGCCGCGATCCGTGCCCTGGTGGCCAATCCGCTGGTTCGCGATCTGCCGATCGCCGAGGCCCTCTACGACGAGATGGCTGCCGCCCACCGGGCCTATCTGCCGGACCGGCTGCTGCACTGAGGTGTCGGGTCGCGCTAGTCCCGCGGCCGAAACAGATCACTGCGGAAGTGGTAGGCGTCGGCCCGATAGACCAGTCGGCCGACCATCACCGGGTGCTGCTCGCTGTCGTAGGTGACCTCGTCGGCGAACAGGGCCGGCGCGACGTCCGGCACCTTCAACAGGGTGGTGAGTTCGGCCGGCATCATCCCGGCCCGCAGCACGTAGGAGGACCGCAGCAGCCGGATGCCTGCCTGCTGCTCGAGCCAGCCGAACAGGGACCGGTCGGTCAGGTCCGCGTCCAGAATGCCCTCCACCCGGTCGGCGACGAGGACGCTGGTGTCGTGGCCGACCGGCTGGTCGTCGATGGCTCGCAGCCTGATCAGCTCGACCACCGGACGGTCGGCCGCAATGGCCAGCGCCGCGGCCTCGGTCGGTGACGGTGTCCGAGCTCCGATCCGCAAGATGGTCGCGCTCGGGCGCTGACCCCGGGCCGTGGCCATCTCGGTGAAGCTCTGCAGTGTGCTCGGCGGCTCGCCCACGGCGTTCGAGGGAACGAACCAGCCCCGTTTGGAGGACGCCTCGAGCAGGCCCTCTCGCTCCAGCTGTTGCAGCGCCCGGCGGAGGCTGGCGCGACTGACCCCGAGCTCGCCGGCGAGTTCCCGCTCGCCGGGCAGCCGGGTGCCGGGCGGATAACGACCGGCGTGCACCCGGGTGGTCAACACGGTGCGCAGGCCGCGGTCCAGCGCCGTGTCGTCCCGGACGTCCGCCATGTTTCGACCCTACTGGTGCGCCGCTGAGGGCTGCCGGACCGCGTCAAGCGGCAGCCCTCGGTTCAGCTGCGCTCGTCGGCCAGCAGGTCGGTGACGTCGTCGGCCCAACGTTCGTTCTGGATCTGCTTGAGCCGGTCGATGAAGGCGGCCTCCTGATCGGCGGTGGCTTCGTCGAGCACGACCGGACTCGGCGGCAGGGTCTTGGCCTGCGCCGGCGTCGCCAGGAACCGGAGTCGCCAGGAACCGGAGTCGCTCGTCGAAACCGCCGGGGTGTACATGTTCAGCACCCGGGCGGTTTCACCGACGACCACGAACCCGTGCGGCGTGCCCGGCGGGATGGACACCGATGATCCCGTGCCGGCGGTCATCAGTTCGGTGTCGATCTGGAGGCGGATCTCTCCGTCCAGCAGATAGAAGTATTCGTGCAGCCGGTCGTGGACGTGCAGCGCGGCGCCGTTCCGGGCCGGCATGAGTTACTCGAGCATCGTGAAGTCGCCCTGGGTTCGTTCACCGGAGATCAGGACGGACCACAGAGCATCACGGCTCCAGTAGCGCAAAGGCGGTGAAGCCTCCACCGAACCCTTAGCCGCCCCCGTGGTCCGGGCCCTCTACCGCTACCTCCAAGAACGGTTCCCCGGTCAGGCCTCCACCGGCCAGCTGACCGGGTCGTTGGGACCAACCCGGCCGGCGGCCGGCTCGTCTACATCACCGCCCACCAAACCGTCCGACGCCTAGCCAAACGAGCCGGCATCCCCGCCTGGGCTGCGATCACCCCCCACAGCCTGCGGCACACCTTCGTCACCGAAGCCTAAGCCGCCGGCGCACCCCTACAAGACGTTCAGGACGCCGCCGGACACGCCGACCCGCGCACCACCCGCCGCTATGACCGCACCCGCAAAAGCCACGACAACCACCCCACCTTCAAACTCGTCGGCCACCTCCGCCGCGACAACACCGAAACGTCAGTGCCGGGCGGTTCCTGACAGTCTGCGCCGGCCGGCACGCAGGTGAACGAGACAGGTGGGGCGACCGCTCCGCCGACGGAGGTGTCGATCGAGGAACGCAGGTCGTCGGCGGGCGGCGCTGTCGGTCCGGGTGAACCGGATTTCGAATTCACCTGTTCACCTCCGAGCTCTGCGCAGGAACGACCTCCGCTCGCAGCAGGGCCTGGCGCCGCGTGCTGGTCGGCCGCCCGCTGAGGACGTCGTCGTAGATGCGCAGCATCTCGGTCAGGAAGGACGAGACGACCGTCTGGTCTCGGGGGTTGAGCGAGGAGACGAGGTCTTCGGTGGCGCTGATCAGGGGGCCCACGAGGTCGTTCGCCAACCGCACCGACCCGGGGGCCGGGCTGACGAGGACCTTGCGTCGGTCGGTGGGATGGGGCCCGCGGGTGACGTGACCCGCTGCCTCGAGCCGGTCCAGCACCAAGGTCATGGCCGCCGTCGACACCCCGAGCTCGCGGGACAGCTCGGACGGGGTGGCGACCTCACCGGTGCGCATCAGGTGCTCCATGGCCTCCCGGCCCACCGCGTCCACCTTGAGGCTGCGCGCGAGGTGGCGTTGGAACTGCTGCTGCTGCTGGATCACCTCGTCGAGCTGGTCGGCGATGGTCTGGTCCGGCGTCTGATTGACATCCATAAGCAGCATGATAATACTTATTCTTACCAATAATGTTGATAGTCAAGAGGCTGTGATGAACGACTTCACTACCACCCCAACCCCCACTCCCGTGCGCTGGCGCTGGCTGATCCTGGCCGTGATGCTGACCGCCGAGGTGATGGACCTGCTCGACTCGACCATCGTCAACGTCGCCGGCCCGTCGCTGGAGAAGTCGCTGGGCGCCAGCCCGGTCGGCCTGCAGTGGGTGATCGGCGGCTACGCCCTCGCCCTCGGAGCGGGCCTGATCATCGGCGGCCGCCTCGGCGACCGGTTCGGTCGTCGTCGGATGTTCCTCGGCGGCCTGGTCGCCTTCACCCTCGCCTCCCTGCTGTGCGCCTTCGCACCCTCGGTCGGCGTCCTGATCGGGGTCCGGCTGATCCAGGGCGCCGCCGGGGCGATGCTGCTGCCTCAGGGTCTCGGTCTGCTGCGGGAGAACTTCTCCGGTGCCGAGCTGGCCAAGGTGTTCGGGATCTTCGGGCCGGTCCTCGGGCTGGGCGGGATCATCGGCCCGGTCCTCGGTGGCGGGCTGATCCAGGCGGACCTGTTCGGCATCGGCTGGCGGCTGGTGTTCCTGGTCAACGTGCCCGTCGGCGCGGCGGCCATGGCCGTGGCTTGGCGGGTCCTGCCCCGCCGGGCCGGGGACCGGGCCGTCAGCGTCGACGTGGTCGGAGCAGCGCTGGTCGTCGTGTCGTCCGCCCTGCTGGTGCTGCCGCTCAACTTCGGTCAGGAAGAGGGCTGGCCGTGGTGGACCCGGACCTGCCTCGTCGCGTCTGTGCTCGGGTTCGGCCTGTTCGTCGTCCAGCAACGCCGCGCGGCGTCGACCGGCCGGGTTCCGCTGGTGACCCCGAGCATCTTCACCCACCCGGCGTACACGGTCGGGCTGGGCGGGATCGCACTGTTCTTCACCGGCCTGATCGGCACCCAGCTCATCTTGACGCTGTTCCTGCAGATCGGTCAGGGCTACACCGCCGGTCAGGCCGGCCTCGGCAACCTTCCCCTCGCCCTCGGCACCGCCCTCGGCGGCGCGGTCAGCGGCGCGGTGCTGGCGGCCAAGCTGGGCCGGGCCGTGCTCCAGCTCGGAGCTGTCGTCCAGCTCGTCGCCGCCACGGTGCTCTGGTTCCAGCTCGGCGCGCTCAACGGCTCCGTGAGCCCGTTCTCGATCTGGCCGCTCGTCCCGGCCATCGTCGTCGCCGGCGTCGGGTCGGGCATGGTCATCGCCGCGCTGTTCAGCGTCATCCTCGCGGCGGTCGAGGACGCCGAGATCGGCTCCGCCTCCGGAGTGCTGTCCGCGGCCCAGTCGATCGCCGGCTCCATCGGCGTCGCGGTGTTCGGCTCGGTGTTCTTCGCCGGCGTCAGGACCGGCCAGCACGACCGCGGCTTCCAGCATGCGCTCCTCGTGCAGGGCGGGCTGCTCGTGGTCTTCCTCGCGCTGACGTTCCTGTTCCCCCGCCAGCCCCGCCCCGACGAGTTCGCCTCGTCGGAGGCACCCTCGACCAGCGACGACACGGAGACCCTCGTACCCGGCCTCACCCTCGGCACGGCCGACGTCACCACCCCTGCCCCCAGCCCTGCCACGACTTCGGAGAACCGATGAACCCCTCCGTCCTGATCTCCGGCGCCAGCGTCGCCGGCCCCGCGCTGGCCTACTGGCTGCACCGCCACGGCTACGACGTGACCGTCGTCGAACGCGCCCCCGCGCTCCGGGAGGGAGGGCAGAACGTCGACGTCCGCGGCGCCGGCCGGCAGGTCACCCGCCGGATGGGCCTCGAGGACGCCGTCCGAGCCGCGACGACGGGCGAGGCCGGGCTCCGCTTCGTCGACACCGACGACCACACCATCGCCTCCTTCCCCGCCGGCCACACCGACTCCGACGGCTTCACCGCCGAGCTCGAGATCCTCCGCGGCGACCTCGCCCGACTCCTTGTCGAACACACCCAGGACGACGCCAGCTACATCTTCGGCGACCACATCACCGGACTCGACGACCGCGGCGACCGCGTCGACGTCACCTTCGCCGACGGACCGGACCGCACCTTCGACCTCGTCGTCGTCGCCGACGGGATCCGTTCCACCACCCGGTCCCTCGCCTTCGGCGACGAACCCCAGGTCACACCCCTCGGCCTGCACACTGCCTGGATGACGATCCCCAAGGCGCCGTCCGACACCGCCTGGGCTCGCTGGTTCAACGCGCCTGGCGGGCGCACCTCCACCATCCGCCCCGACAACGTCGGCACCACCCGCGCCACCTTGTCGTTCATGTCCGAGCCCCGCGGCTACGAGCACCTCGACACCGACCAGGTCAAGGCCCAGCTGCGCCAACGGTTCGCCGGCATCGGGTGGGAGATCCCCCGGATCCTCGACGCCCTCGACGACACGGACGTGTACTTCGAAGCCATCGGCCAGGTCCACGCCCCGCACTGGTCGACCGGCCGCGTCGTCCTGCTCGGCGACGCCGCCTACTGCGCCTCACCCGTCAGCGGCATGGGCACCAGCCTGGCCATGACCGGCGCCTACGTCCTCGCCGGCGAGCTCTCCCGCCACGCCGACCACACCCGGGCCTTCGCCGCGTACGAGACCTTGATGCGCCCCTACGTCCAGCAGGCCCAGAAGCTCCCGCCCGGCACACCACGCATCGCGAACCCGCAGACCAAGATGGGGATCGCCACGCTCAACACCCTCGCCCGACTGGGATCCACCCGCCTCATCAGCAGCCTCGGCGGGAAGCTGTTCACCCCACCCGCCGACAACATCACTCTGCCCGACTACGCCGCCTGAACCCGAACAGGCCGAACAGCCCGGACGGGCTGCGTCCGGCACGTCCAGCACCCCGCCCCCAGGAACGGAACACATGACCTACCCGAGCAACCTCACGGCCGTCCTCGACCGCGAAGCACCGCCAGCGGCGGGGAACACCTCGAACGACCTCGACTACGAGGTCGGCGGTGTCCTCTGCCGCGGTTACCTCGCTCGGCCCGACGACGACGAGACCCACCCCGGCGTGCTCGTCGTCCACGAGTGGACCGGCATCGGCGACTACGTCCGGATGCGCGCAGACATGCTCGCCCGCCTCGGCTACGTCGCCCTGGCCGCCGACCTGTACGGCGCCGACGTCCGCCCCACCCCGCAGGAGGCACCGGCGATCGCGGGACGCTACTACAACGACCAGCCGCTGCTGCGGAGCCGGCTCGTGGGCAGCTACCAGACCCTCCTCGCCCAGCCGGGCGTCGACCCGCAGGCCACCGCCGCGATCGGCTACTGCTTCGGCGGCGCCGCCGCGCTCCAGCTGGCCCGTACCGGCATCGACGTGGGCGGCGTCGTCAGCTTCCACGGCTCCCTGCAGACCGGACCCGAGGGTGAGGCCGCCGGGATCAGGGCGAAGGTGCTCGTCCTGCACGGCGCAGCCGACCCAATGGTCCCCGACGCCGCCGTCACCGCGCTGCAGGACGAGCTGCGCGCCGCCCCCGCGCTCGACTGGCAGCTCACCGCCTACTCGGGCGCGATGCACGCCTTCACGATGCCCGGCGTCGACGTCCCCGAGCACGGAGCGCAGTTCAACCCCACCGCCGAACGGCGCAGCTGGCAGGCGATGAAGGACTTCCTCACCGAGGTCTTCTCCGACGCCTCGTCGCGCGACCCGTCTCGTCCGTGAACCGTGAGGTCAGCGGGCACCCCGGCAGCCTGAACGCACGAGCACGGCCCACGGGCGCAGGACGTCGACCGACCCCGGTGTGCTTCGAATCACTGAACACGTCCACGTCGGAGGTCTTGGCATGAGTTCCCTACCCGCACCAACATCACCCTCGGACCGAGCACGGCCTGAGAGCTCGGAGCGTGGAGCGCGACGGTTCCTGAACAAGGTTCCCGGGATCACGCTGGTCTTTTGGATCACCAAGGTGCTGACCACCGGCATGGGCGAGGCCGCGTCCGACTGGGCCCTGAACATGGGCGACGGGATCCCTGGGCTCGGTCTCCCGGTCACGCTCGGCCTCGACGTCGTCCTCTTCGTCGGGGCTCTGGTCTGGCAGCTCGCGGTCCGCCGCTACATCCCGGCCGGTCTACTGGCTCGCCGTCGCTGCGGTGGCTGTGTTCGGCACCGGCGTCGCCGACATCCTCGCCTACGTGGTCGCCTGTGCTCTCTTGGTCGTCTACCTGAACAACGGTGGAAACCATTGATGCCGCAGTGACCGGGTGCAAGACGTGGACGCCGAGTGAGTTGATGCGGCGGGGGTCGAGGACGGACGCGAAAACCCAACAGAGGTTAAACAATCGAATCCGACCGTGAACCGGTCAGGCCCGGCGGTACGTGTGTTCAGGATGGTCGACGCGGCCATCCGACCACATCACACGTACTGAAAGTGGGGAACAACGGTTGACGAACGGTTCACATCGATATCGAGGCGTCACCTGCTGGCCGGCCTCGGGACGGCCGGAGCAGCACTAGCGGTCGACCCCGGCTCTGCTGCGGCGCCACAAGGACAGTCCCCGGCATACCCGTCGAGCCATTACGCCGACCCGTCCAACTTCAGCCGGATGTTCCCTGACCTGCCTTCCTTCGCCGAACCCACCGACCAAGTACGAGCTGCCTTGAGAGAGGTCGGTCGTGTGGGTGGGATCATGGATGCCCGAGATGATCTTTCTGCCGGCACCAAAGCTTTGATCCTGGATCCGGCGTTGAACGGCAATCCCACCGCGACCCCTATGGCTCCAACCCGACAATCCAACGATGACCGCGGGCTCGACCTTCGTCGGCCAGTTCACCGATCACGACATCACCTTCGACCAGACTTCTCGGCTCGGCGTCCGGCACAATCCGTCGACTTCGCCGAACACCCGGACGGCGCTGCTCGATCTGGACTCGGTGTTCGGCGGCGGCCCGGCTCGACGTCCGGACCTCTACGAACGCAACGAGGACGGCACGGTCGGGCCAAGGCTGCGGATCGGCACCGGTGTGCACGAGGACGTCCCCCGAGTGGCCAACGCCGACGGAAGCTACACCGGACTCCTGGGCGACCCGCGCTACGACTATCAATGGCTGCTGATGCACGAGCACCTGCCGCAGGTTGTCGGCCAGGCCATGGTCGCCGAGGTCCTCGCTCGCCCCCGCTATTACCGGCCGACCACGGGTCATGTCTCTTCTTCCGATCGAGTTCGGCGGCGCGGCCTACCGGTTCGGCTACAGCATGGTGCGTCCGTCCTACTCCGCGAACTTCAGCAGCGGAACGGGCGACAGTGCAGATTCGGCGAAGAACTCGTTCCTTGCCCTCGTGTCCAATCCCCACAAGGCTAACTTCTCCGAACCCGTCACCCATGACCGCAGCGATCTGCTCGGCGGCTTCCCGGCCCCACGACGTTACGTCGGCTGGCAGACCTTCTTCGATGCCGGCGACGGGAATGTCAAACCCAACAGGAAGATCGACACCACCATCTCGAGTCTGCTGTTCACGCTGCCGATCGCGCGCCATTACGCCGCACACCCAGCTCGCTCCCCGGGTACTGCCACAACGCAACCTGCTCCGTCACCTTGAGTCTGCCGTCCGGGAAGACGCTGGCTAAGCGTATGGGCGTTGCGTCGCTGCAGCGATCGGAGTTGTCCGACATCGGTGCGGTGCATGCGCCGTTCGCAAGCGCCACGCCGTTGTGGTTCTACGTCCTGGCCGAGGCTCGATGCGCCGTCGACGGGCTCCATCTCGGGCCCGGTCGGTGGACGGATCGCGGCCGAGACCCTGATCGGACTGCTGCGCACGGATCCGACCAGCTAGCTGAGCGTTGCGCCCGGCTTCGAGCCGTTCCTGGGTACGGAATTCGCTCTGGCAGCGTCGCCGAGCCCGACCATTGCGGGTGACCGCAGCTACACCCGGGCGCATTTCCTGCACTACGCCGGTGTCCTGCAGCAGGGTGATTACCGCTGGCCCACCTGAGCGGGAGTCCGATCAGACGCCTCCTGTTGTGACCGAGCCAAAAGTGGCGATCTCGGTCGTCACGGAGGTAGCGCGAGCTGCGGCCCGGACCGTGAGAGCACCGGAGGCGACGTCGAGGAACACCCGATCCGTACCCCCGCCGGCCGGCCGCGTGAAGGGCATCAGTCTGCAGCGCGAGGTCTTGGTCGCTGGTCGAGACGCGGGCGTAGCCGTAGCGGTAGCTGGTCACGCCGGGAACTGTAAAGAAACTCATCGACACCGGCGCAGCGACGGGCTGGGTTTCTGACCCGGGTTTGACACCAAATCGTCGGACGTGTCGCCGAGTGGGCTTTACGTAAAGAAGAGGACCGGATTCCGACCCAGCGTCCGGCCGATTCGGTTCCAGCGCTGGCCGGTCAGGCCACCCCGTCAGGTTGTCGTCCAGCCGGGCAGCCGGTCCGGGGTGGGGCCGAGGCTGAGGTGATCGCCAGTATCGCCAAGAAGCCGCATGATCAGTGCCCCGTACAGCTCGAGAACGGCAGGGGTGTCGAACGAGCTCGACGCAGACCCTTGGCCGGCTTCTTCTGCCCTTATGAACGAGTGGTGATCTCAGTCAATTCAGCCGACGATCCGATCACCATGAGCCTTTTGCCGTTGGAACGAAAGATGGTGTGGTCGCCGGGGGGGCCGACCGGTCGGGGACAGAGGCCCAAGAAGTCCAGGCCACGGTCGGCCCACCACACCCGCCAGTGCGGATCGTCGGCTACGGCTCGTGCGGTCCGGGCGAACCGGGCCTGGATCTGCTTGTCGTTGAGCCCGGTGATCCATAGCCACGGTTTGGTCTTGACCGGTTTGCGGCGTCTTCGCTCCTCTGAAGCTGCGCCGGCGGGCTGGTCGAAGCTGGTCAGGTCCGCCAGCATGGTGGCGTAAGCCGCACCGGGGTCGCGGCGGTTTTGGCGCTCCAGCGCCTGCAGAAGCCAGCCGCGGCCTTCCCTGTCGATCTCACCGGTGAACCGGAGGAGAGTGAACCCGACGCCGATCAGGATGTCGTCCTCGCCGCCCTCTTCGCTGCGTTCGAGGTCGGCGGTCCAATCTTCCGCAGTGTCGCCGAGAAGGTGGCGCAGGGTCGGGTGTTGCTGCATCTCTTCGATGCGCTCAGCCCATTCATGGATGGCGTCGGAGCCCTCGTCGGTCCCGAAGGGCGGTAGATCGTCATTGCGGTAGTCGTCGGGGTCGTAGATGCCGGCAGTGAAATGAGCTGCGAAGACCGGGTGAGCGGCAGGAAGGTCTGTCCTCGGACATCCTCATATTGTCCGCTAACGGCAAGTGGACCGTAAGGAAAAGGACCGGATTCTGACGGCCTCCTACGCCAGCCAGCGGACCTCCTGCGGGACAGAAGCCACGAGTCGACCCGTGATTGAGATTGATCACTGCTTGTAGGAGTGGCTGCGTCTGGTCCTGTGGCTTACCCGAGACGAAGTGGGCGTCGGCGACGCCGCCGACAAGTACCGACGTGCACCTCGCAGCGTGGTACGCAACCGAGCTTGAGTGGCTCGGGAATCGAGGCGAACATTGAGGGGGCCCGGGTAACGGCTGCCCGCTCGTATTCCGGGCCGAAGCAGATCTGCATCTAGGTGATCACGTCGAGCGATCAGCAGGCCCAGGTCGTAGCGGCTGACCGCGTCGGCGCCGCCAACGTGTTGAATTCCGGCGTGCGTGGAGCAGGCGAGTTCCAAGACAGCGGCCGCGAGATCGCTGACGTGCACGGGCAGCGGATGTCGTCGGTGAACAGCATGCCTGAAGCTGCGACTGGAGGCGAGCGCGTGGATGTGTCGCTCGTGGGAGGAGGTTCCATCGCTGCCGATGATGAGGGAGGTTCGGGCGATGACCGCAGTCGGGGTGATGGCTTTCACTGCCGTCTCCGCTGCGGCCTTGGCCGCCCCGTAAGCGGTCGCCGGATCAGGGTCGGCTGTCTCGTCATACGGAGTTCAGCCCCTGCGAAGACGGCGTCGCTGGAGATGTGAACGAGCCGGGCGTCGGCAGATCTTGCGTCGAGGGCGGCGTGGGCGGCCCCGTCAGCAGTAGGGGCCCACTCATGCTGCCGGAATGCGGCGTTGATGATGACGTCTGGCTGCACGGCCTCCACCAGGTCGGTGACCTCAAAGTGGTTGCGGAGGTCAAGTCGATGCGACGAGGTGACGGTCCCGCTGTGGTACTGCGCTCGATCAGGCATGTACCACTGACCTGGATGCCCGCACGGTGAGCTTGGCTGCTGATCTCGCTGCCGAGGAACCGCTGGCCCCGATCACAAGAGCCCTCATGGTTGGCCACCGTAGCTGCTGGACCAGCCGGAGAAGCAGGCGCTGATGCTTCCAGCAGCCGTCCCGTCCACGGCAACGGCAGCGACAGGGCTCACAGGGACGGCCGATAGCCAATCCGATTCTCACAAGCCCCGCCCACAGAAGTGCCCGGTGAGGGGGAGCTGACCGGCACGCTGCAGGTCCTTATCGGTGTGCCAGAAAAACGACCAGATGCGCCTCTTTGGGTATGAACGTAAGACGTGCCCCCACCGCTTCACCCGCCAAGCGGGTCTTGCGAGGAGCTCCCGCCCTCTCACTCAGTTAGGATTCGAACGTGGGCTTTGATCCGTACCGCGAAGAGGTGAATGGCATGGTCCGATCGCTAGTGCTCGGAACACCGGCAATGGTGGCCATCGTCGTCGGTTTCACGGGCTGGGAGACGACGGGGTTGGCGCAGCGGAGTTCTCTGGTCCGTTGTGACCTACACCGTGCTGCTCGTCGTCGTGATCGCCCTCTTCCGGCTCCAGCGGCACCGGAAACCAAGCGTTAACCGAGCGCATTGGCCACTTGGGTCACGGCGGCACCAGACCAAGACGTTCTGAGGTCGACCGCAGCATGCGGTCCCCGGTGGACCACGGCTGCTCTCGCCCAGCCTCGTCGTCGTGCTCGTCACCTTCGTGTGCATGGCCGGTCTACTTGTCGCACTGGTCGCTGGCCGGGCCCACCTTCGATGGGGCCGTCCCGACTCTCGGGTTTCTGTTCCTGCTGTCGATCGGCGCCACACTGCTCGATCTTCTGCGCCGGCGCAACGATTCTCGCGATCGCCATCAGACCGACTGCAGCCTGCGGATGGTCAGAGGCACCTGCCCCGGCCTGACCTCTCGATGGCGAAGTGGTGCAGCCGTCATCGAGCGCAGCGAGATCCGCTTCCAAAGATGGTCGGTGGTGTCCGGTTCTTACCGGGTCGCCGGGTCAACCTGGACCTAGTCCAGATCGGGCCGCGCCTAGATCCCACCAGCTGGGCTGATGCCATGTCAGTCATGCCCGAAGCGAAGTGGTCCAGCTGACCACGGCAGACGCGGTCGTCGAGGCGGCCTTTCCTCCCCGCGTCATGCGGTGGGTTATCGAACAGTTGCATCAGTAGCCACGCGAGATCGATTTGGGATGCCCCGACAGGGATCCCTCGCCGTGACGGACATGTGGCTGCTGAGCACCAGCGTCAAGAACCCGTGTCAGAAACTCGACTATGGTTTCTTGACAGCTGTCAGGTTGGCATGGGTTTCCGACGGAGCGGCGTGGCTGTTGGCTTGACGTCAAAGAAACGACCGGATTCTGTCAGCGCCGGCGTCTGCTATTCGGCGTAGATCTTGCGGGCGACATAGCGCTGAGGCCGCGGATGATCTCGGGTTTGGTCAAGCTCTCCTGGGTGCGTCGGCCGGCGTAGGCGCGGGTTCGACTGTCGTAGCGCAGCCGACTCAGGACCGACGATGTAGAGGGCGTTGTCGGCTGCTCGGTCGCCGCTGCGGTTGAGGCAGTGACGCCGAGTCCGGCCGCTGCTCGCGGGAACGGGGCGACTCCCGCACAGGTGCGCTAACAATGGCTCGGACCGAAGCCGATCAGCGTTGTCGCCGGCCGTGGTGAGTAGCTGGCCAGCGACCTCGACGCCGACTCCGGGCAGGTCGACCAGCCGAGGCGCTGCATGTGTAACCAGCGCTCTCAGTTCGGCATCGGCTTCGGCGATCTCTTGTGGAGGTACTGGTGGCGGATGGCGAGGCGATGCAGGGCAGCTTTCGTGGCCAGCTTGGGGTCGGCAAGGTCGAGGGTCGGACGTAGCCGAGCGCACGTCGCGATCAGCACATTGGTGCTGAGATGGCCTAACTGCTGCCGCAGCTCCGCTGGCGCGGTGATCACCAGCGCCTTGATCTGGTGAGTGGCCTGGGTCCGTGCCTTATGGCGCCGCTGCGGGCGACGCGCAGTGCGCGGGGCGCTTCGACCGTGCCGTCGTGGGTCTTCGCCGTTCCCGTCGCAGCGCCTGGAAGGGCGGCGCGCGCGGCAGCGTAAGCATCCAAGGGGTCGGATTTGCCTTGGCGCCGGCGGGCTTTTGCGGTCGGTTCCGTCAACCTCGACCAGGGCGACCCCGGCAGTGCACAGATGGCGGGCCAGTCCGGCTCCGTAGGAACCGGTCCCCTCCATCCTTACCATGCTGATCGGCCCGTGACTGCCTAGCCAAGCGAGCAGCTGGCGGTAGCCGGCTGGGATGGTCGGGAACTCTCGATCACCGAGTTGACGGCCGAGCCCGTCGAGCACAGCCGCATGGTTGGTCTCGCCGTGCGTGTCGACGCCGTCAACGACGGCGCCTCTTGTGGTGGTCATGCTGGTCAGTGCCGAACCTCTTCCGCCCGCATCGGTCAGGAGCGGCACGCTAGCCGCCGAAGGAGGTGCCGTGTCCCTGCCTGGCACTATCGTCTGGCACCCACGTCGACGAGGGTCTCGTGTCTTCGAACTCGATCATTCCGTTTGTGAGTGCGGCTCCCAGATTGGTGCGCTATCGACGGCTGCGGAGATACGTCGGCTGATCACACCGAGCTGGCGGGCCTGGCCGCGGGTGAGGGTGTTGAATACCAGCCGTTCGACGAGGGCGTGGTGGGCGGGGGTGGTTGCGGCGACCTTCTCCTGACCTGCCTCGGTGAGGACCGCCAAGGTGAAGCGGCCGTCGGTCGGGTCGGCCTCGCGGCGCACCCAGCCCCTCGCCTCGAGGCGGGTCGTGGCGCGCGAGAGGCGCGACAGCGTGGAGCTGGCGTAACCGGCCAGCGTGCTCATCCGCAGTGTGCGGTCCGGCGCGCTGTCGAGCGCGTACAGCACGCCGAGCTCGAAATGCGTCAGTTCGCTGCCGCGCAGCTGCGCGTCGAGTGCTGATGGCAGCCGTTCCAGCAGCGTGGCGACCGCGGCCCAGGTCTGCAGCTCCTCCGCGCTCAGCTCCGCGCGCTCACGAGATGTGACCACGAGGAAAAGATACGTCAACCTGGCCACCCGCGAAAACGAAGTCGTTTGCTCAAGCAAGTCATGCTTACACTCATCACTTGCTTGGGCAAGCAACGACTAGGGGACGGAACAAGTATGGACATGGAGCTTCGAGGCAAGACCGCCTTCGTCAGCGGCTCGAGCGGGGGCATCGGCTACGCGGTAGCCTCCGCTCTCACCGCAGAAGGTGCAGACGTCGTCCTCAACGGAAGGGACCCTGGGCGCGTCGACGCTGCCGTCGCACGGCTTCGGCAAGAGCACCCCGGCTCACGGCCGTCGGGCCTCGTCGCCGACTTCAGCGAGCCAGCGGCCGTGCAGCGTCTGCTGGACGGCCTCGGCGCGGTCGACATTCTGGTCAACAACGTCGGGCTGTTCGACCTGGCCCCGTTCGAGCTGATTTCCGACGAGGTCTGGAACCGGTACTTCGACGTCAACGTGATGAGCGGGGTGCGGATGTCGCGACACCTGCTGGCCGGGATGCTGGACCGTGGCTGGGGACGCATCATCTTCATCAGCAGCGAGTCCGGGGTCAACGTGCCAGCCGACATGGTCCACTACGGCGTCACCAAGGCGGCCATGCTCGCCCTCGCCAATGGGCTCGCCAAGCGCACCCGCGGCACGGCCGTGACGATCAACTCCGTGCTCGGCGGACCGACGTACTCCGACGGCGTCGCCTTCACCGTCGAGGCCCTCGCAGCGGAACAGTCAGTGCCGCCCGAGACCTTGAAGGCAGCAATTATCGGGCAGAACCCAACCACGCTGCTCAGTCGCTTCCTCGCGCCGGCCGAGATCGCGCACCTCGTCACCTACTTGGCCAGTCCGCACGCCTCGGCCACCAACGGCGCCGCGGTCCGCGCCGACGGCGGCGCCCTCACGGGCCTGCTCTGACCACCGAGAAACAGCAAAGCACTCACACGACCGCTGGTTCGCAGCACGGTGGTGCTGCGTGCTTCGCTCGATGGTCGGTCTCTGTCATATTGCGGTCATGCCGCCAGAGAACCTCAGGCGCTCTGTTCGAGCGTTGATCGTGGACGATGCGAATCGCCTCCTGTTGGGCCGACACACGCTGGTCGACCCGTCAGGATCCGCCGTCTGGGCAGCTCCCGGAGGCGGGGTCGAGGGCAGGGAGTCAGACCTCGAGGCCCTTGCGCGCGAGCTGCGTGAGGAGGTCGGCCTGGTCGTGGAGGACAACCCGCCGCTCGTGTGGCGACAGGTGATGCGTAGCCCCGGCCTTTCTGCCGGCTACGACGGAGTCGCGAACGAGTACTTCCTCGTGCGCACGAGCGCCTTCAAACCACGCGGCGCTCTCTCGGACGCTGAGCTGGCTACCGAGAACCTGGAGGAGATGCGCTGGTGGTCAGCCGCCGACCTGGCTAACTACCGCGGTTCAGATTTCTTCTCACCCCGAGACCTCAAGCAGCGATTCTCGACGCTCCTAGCCGACGGCGTTCCCGATGAGCCCACGAACCTCACGCTGTAACAACGCCGCGACCGCATGCCTTAGGCGTCCTGGCGCACGTTGGTCGGCCTGTGACACCTCTGGTTCGACGGCCTTCCAAGCCGCCCAGGAGACTGCTGCTGTGAGTGACGGTAGGGCGGTGGAGCTGCGGCGCCAGCGGGTGGGAGATCCCGAGCCGGTGTGAACGACTCCAGCAGTACCTCACAAATCCCGGGCGGTTGACCCTCACCGCCGAACCACCGCAACCCAACTGCGACCGCCCCTGCCGAAGCCAAAAGCCGCACCCGGGTCTCGTCAATGCGCCCACTCCACCCGATGAGCACCAGCACCGCGCATCTCGGTGACGACGCCACCGGGACAGCCACCACCGCCTCGGCGTCCCCCACCCGCTGGCGCCGCAGCTCCACCGCCGTCACGTCAACCACAGCCGCGGGTCGTCGATCTCGGCGT
Source organism: uncultured Actinomycetota bacterium (assembly GCA_963711185.1). GTDB lineage: Bacteria > Actinomycetota > Actinomycetes > Propionibacteriales > Propionibacteriaceae > Microlunatus. Next base: position 660,079 of record CAVQDD010000019.1, read on the forward strand.
AGAGCCCAGCCGCGGGGAAGCCTTCACACCCGCTCGAGGGGCTGGTGCGGTGAGGCGGGAAGTCCGATGACGATGGGATCGTCGGGGCGGACGACGCCACCGGACACGATCACGCCCATGACGCCTGCTCTACGAATCAGCTCCCCTGCTGCGTCCTTGCTCAGTACCTCTTTCAACAGTCCGGGCTGAAAGATGTTGATCTGCTGGCAGGGGTTGCGCAGTCCGGTGATCTCGACCACCGCCTCGGCTCCGATGTGCAGCCGGGCACCCCGGGGCAAAGCCAGTAGATCGATCCCCCGGGTGGTGATGTTTTCCCCGAGATCGCCAGGGTGAACGTCATAACCGTGCTCGGCGACCGCGGTGAATAGCTCAGCGTGGATGAAATGGACCTGCCGCAGATTCGGTTGGGCCGGATCTGCTGCCACCCGCGACCGGTGCTGCACCGTGACACCAAGGTGAGCATCTCCCCGCACCCCCAACCCGGACAACAGCACAATCTGCTCGACCGGAACCTTGCTGAACCGGTGCTCACCGTCGCAGCACACCGCGGAAACGAAAGCTCCCACATCGACCATGGCTTCAGTCTCGCCGGTGTCGTCAACCACAATTCGAGTTGAGGCCAGAACGCTGGGAGTTCTTCGCCGATCTGTCAGGAAACGACCGGATTCTGACGCGGCCGAAATCTTTGGGGTCGGTGCCGAGGGCCGGCAGTTCGAAGGGCAGGTGGTACTGCAGCAGCGTCGACACTGTCGGCCCCTAGGGGTCTAGGCTTCCTGAAGGCGCGTGTTGGGAGAGGATCCTCAATGGGGTTGTTGTCTGTGCTGAAACGGGTAGGACACACTCTTGCCCGTCCGTATCACCTTGTTCGTGACGGTGATGTCGATCTCGACGCCGTCTACCCTGATCATCCGCCGAAGCTGTCCGCAGAGCAGTCGGCGTTGGAGGGCTTGCCCGGCCGTCGTCGCCGTCCCCAATAAACCTGTCTAGCTTGCTGACCCGGGCGGCGGGGTTGGCTCGTATCGTGTTGCCATGCATCATCGGGGATGTTGGGCTCGGGGCATACGTGGGCTAGCAGTGATGTCAGCATGCGCGCTGCTCGTCACGGCCGGGTGCAGCGCGGCGCCGCCGCCCTCGATCGTGGTGACACCTTCGGCCAGCCGCGGAGACGACCCAGTCTCGATTAAGGTCACCGGTCTTCCGAAGAGCGCTGCAACCCAGATCGGTATCACCTCAACCGACGGCAAGGGCGACCAGTGGGCGTCGCAGGCATCGTTCACCGCCGACGCCACGGGTGTCGTGGACCTCAGTACGGCCGCATCAAGCCAGGGCAGCTACCTCGGCGTTTCGGCCATGGGCCTCATCACCTCGATGCACACCGCAGACGCCTCGACCCGCCCCAACCTGGCCTACCACGCCCCCACCTCGGGACCCTCAACCTTCCACATCACCGTAACCACGGCAGACCGCCACCAGACGGCAACGTTCACACGGAGCTTCATCCCCAACCCTGTCACCAGCACCACCCTCACACTGGCCGAGGACCACGTCAGCGGGACGTACTTTTCGCCAGCAACGCCGGCGGCCAAGCAACCAGCCATCCTCCTCCTCGGCGGATCGGAGGGGGGCAACTCTCAAGTGCTGCTTGCCCAAACCTTCGCCGCCCGCGGCATCCCCGCCTTGGCTGTGGCCTACTTTGCAGCACCCGGCCTGCCCAAGCACCTGGCCGACATCCCGCTGGAGTATTTCCAGGGCGCACTGACCTGGCTCCAACACCAGCGCGGTGTCGACCAGCACCGGCTGTGGGTCTCTGGCGGCTCCTACGGTTCCGAAGCAGCACTACTGCTCGGCAGCCGCTATCCCCATCTGATCCACGGCGTGCTCTCCCTCAGCGGCGGCAACACTGTGACCTGCAGCCTCACCCCGGGCACCACGACTGCCTCCTGCACCCAACCACCCTTCACCAGCAGCGGGAAACCTATCCCCTTCACCCGCCAGTTCAACAACGCTTCACCCACCGACAACCCGTCGGCGATCATCCCCGTCGAAAAGATCCAAGGGCCTGTGGTCGCCGTCTGCGGCGGCGCCGACCTTGAATGGAACGCCTGCCAGCTCAGCCAGGCCGTCCTCGACCGACGCAAAACACACGGAGTCGGTCAACACGACCTGCTACTCAACTACCCCGACGCCGGACACTACGTCGACTTCCTGATCGCCGACCGTCCCATCAACACCCCGCCGAACGACCCGAACAACGGGGCCACAACCCAATCCAACCCACAAGCAGACGCCGCCGCCTGGCCCAAGGTCCTCAACCAACTACACAATTACTGACCATCCACGCCGCCGCCAGTGCGGTCCTCGCCTTCCCTCACAGAACACCGGGCGCCGCAATCTCGGGCCGGTAGCCCGATCGGGCGGGTTGAAACAGCTGTCAACAAAACCACCGGATTCTGACAGCCGCAGGTGTGCCCGTAAGCATCGACCGTCTTCACCGGGAACGAAGGTCGAGCGCGGCGACCAATGAGGTCCACGCCGCGATACCAAGGGCGATATCAGCGGCTCGGGTGCCGCCGCGCTGCATCTGATGTCCTGCGGCAGCCGGTGCCTCTCCTGGCAGGAGGGTCCGGTGGTCGGCGTCGGAGCCGATCAATACGGTCGTCGTCTTGCCTGCTTCGCGTCGACGCTCGCAAATGCGGTGGACTGAGGCCGCAGAGTCCCACACTTGGTCGTCGTCACCGGCCACGAGCAGGACCGTGCCGCTGAACCGCTTCAGCCGAATTGTGGCCAACTGCACCTGGTCGGTGTGGACGCGCCGGCTCTGCAGATACCGGCCGAGGTAGGCGGGCGGGTCGTCGGTGGCCGCCCAACCCGACACGAGATGCACGAACGGCAAGGGTTGCCCCGTCCGCCTCCAGGATGATCGTGGCGTCTCAGCACGCCCGTCCCGCCCGAAGCCGATGTTGGCCCACACCACGTCTGTCGGTGCGAACGCGACGACCGCACTTACCCGTGGATCGGTCAATGCCAATAGGCAGGCACCCTCAGCTCCCTTTGACGTGCCAAGAACCGCTAGCGGTGCTCCGTAGTTGGCGAGCAGATCCAGCGCCGAAGTAGAGGACTCCAACGCTACTTCGCAGATCCCGGGCGGTTGCCCCTCTCCGCCGAACCACCTCAGCCCAACCGCAACCGCCCCTGCCAGGAGCCGCACTCGCGTCTCGTCGATGCGCCCACTCGACCCGGCGAGTACCAACACTGCGCACCTTGGTGGCGACGCCACTGGGACGGCCACTACCGCCTCGGCGTCTCCGACCCGCTCGCGCCGCAACTCCACCGCGGCTCTCCGTCAGCGACATAGGCGCCACCACACGTGCACATCCGCCCACGCCTGCTGCCCGTCCTCATCCACCACCGCTTCGCGGGCACCCATGTCCGGGTTCTGCCGCCACTGCCGGGTCCGGGTCTCGGTCCCGTAGTTGAGCCTCGGCTCCCGCTCACTGACCCCGACAACTGCTTCCGCGCGTCATCCGGGTCAACGCGGTGAGCCCTGGCGCGGTCGACACCGACCTTGGGACGGCCCACTCGGCCCCGGTGCTGCCGGCGCAGCGATGGACAGCATGGCGTAGGGCAACCCGACGGGCCGGGTGGCCCGTCCGCAAGAGATCGCCCGAGCCGTGGCCTTCTCGTCCATCGATTCGATCTACACCACCGGCGCCGAACTGTCGGTCGACGGCGGTGCGACTCAGTCCTGATCCAGGTAGTCGGCCAGGTCGGTCCACAGCGCCATCCGGAGCGACAGCGGCATGCCGTTGTTGGCACCGGACGGGCCGGGCAGGACAAAGGCGGGCGTGCCGGCCACGGTCCAGTCGACTTCGCCGTAGCCGTGCGGCAGCCGTTCGCCCGCGCCACGGGCGTACCAGGTCGCCGCCGTCTTGCTGACGAACGCCACCACCTGCGGCGCCACCGCCCGGATCACCTGATCGAACGGCTTGCGATGAATGATCATCTCCGGCTCCTGACCGGCTCGCCGGACACGTTCGATCACCAGATCGGTCAGGCCGACCCCGAGGGCGGGCAGCCGCTCCGCCTGGTCCGGTGCCAGACGTTCGGCAACCAGTCCGCTGCCCTGGACCAGTTCCCAGAAGCGATTTCCGACTCCGGCGTAGTACTCCACCGGACGCCGACCTCGACCGACGGTGCCGGCGATGACCACCCGCAGGCCGGGCTGCAGCAGACTCCGATCGGGTCGGACGCCCGCGCCGGTCGCCGTAGCTGCGGTGCTCATGCCCTCATGATCAACTACCGCGGTGGCGACGGTGTACGCACCCGGTTCCACCACAGAGAGAGACCGAGGGCAGCCACCACCAGCAGTCCACCGGCCGCGGCGAACCAGGACGCGACGTCAACGTGCTTGCGCGCCACCACGATCTGGCTGGGCAACGATCCGAGCGCCCCCTGCAACTGATCGGCGTTCTGGGCCCGGTAGTACCTGCCGCCGGTGGTGCTGGCCACCTTCTTCAGTGCCGCCTCGTCGATCACCAGCGGGCTGCGTCCGTTCGTCTGACCGCCACCGCCGTAGCGACCGCCGCCGTAGCCGCCACCGAATCCGCCACCGCCGCCGCCGGCCCAACCGCCGGCCTGCTGGCCGGTGCAGGCCATCCGGGTCGGCGTGGTGGTGCCGAAGCCGATCGGGTAGACCCGCACCCCGCGGACGGCGGCCGCCTGCGCCGCTGTTGCCGGTTCGGGTCCCTGGGTGTTGGCGCCGTCGGTCAGCAGCACGATCACGTCCGGTGCGTAGCCCGACCGCTGGGCGGTCTCGGCGTCCACGCCGCTGGGTGCGACGGTCGGGTCGACGGCGGCGATCCCGTCGATCGAGGTGAGGATGGCCGAGCCGATCGCTGTGCCGCGGTCGGTGGAGAAGTTGTTGATCGCCTGGATCAGTTTGTCGGTGTCGGTGGTCGGCGGCACCTGCAGCCCGGCCACGCCGGCGAAGGCGACCAGACCGATCTTGACCCCGCCGCCCTGGGCGTTGATGAAGGCGATGGCCGCTTTCTGGGCGACGGTGATCCGGTTCGGGTCGACGTCGGTGGAGCACATCGACCCGGACACGTCCATCGCCAGCATGATCGTGGTCGAGTTCGAGGCGACCGGCACGGTGGCCTGCGGACGGGCTGCGCCGACGCCGAGGGTGGCGAAGCCGAGCAGCAAGAAGACACCGGGCAGCAGCCGGGTCCACCGGGTGCGGGTGGGGACCGAGGCGCGGACGAGGGCGATCGAGGTGACCCGGACGGCCGCCCGTCGCCTCCGTCGCCGCAACAGCCAGAGCACGCCGAGCAGCAGCGGGATGGCCAGCAGCGAGAGCAGGGCCCAAGGCCAGGTGAAACTCATACCAGCCTTCCCGTCCGTAGTCCGGTGAGGACGGCACCGGCGATCAGCAGGGCCAGCGCGAGACCGACGAACCCGCCCGCCAGCGGCACGTCCTGCTTGGCCACGGTCAGCCGCAGATCGATGGTCGAGGCCACGCCGTTGAGCTCGGCGGCGTCCGAGGCGGGGTGGTAGCTGCCGCCGGTGCTCTGGGCGATCGCGGTCAGTCGTTCGGCGTCCAACGCGGTGTGCAGTTGATAACCCTGCAGCTTGACGGTGGTGCCGGCGGCGGTGCCGACGCCGACGGTTTCGATGTGCACGCCGGCGTTCTGGGCCAGCGTGGTGGCCTGGGTGGTCGCGGCGTCACCGGCGTCCCCCTGCTGCTCGCCGTCGGAGAACACCACGATGGTGGCCGATCCCCAGTAGCCGAGGTCGGGCAGGGCGCCGTCCTTGCCGATGGTGACCGGTTTGCCGGTGATGGCCCGCAGCGAGCCGAGGATGGCCGCCGACAGCGAGGTCCCGCCGGCGGACCGCAGATTCTGCACGGCGGCCTTGGCCGCGGCCCGGTCGGCGCTGGGCAGCGAGGTGGTGAGCGCACCCTGGTCGAAGCCGACCACCCCGATGTCGACGGTGTCGGGCTGGGCGTCGATGAACGCGTTCGCGGCCTGTCGGGCGGCGGCCAGCCGGCTCGGCGCGACGTCGGTGGCGCTCATGCTGTTGGAGGCGTCCATGGCCAGGATGACCGTCCCGGCGCTACGGCCGACCGGCAGCGAAGCGGCCGGTCCGGACACCGCCACGGCCAGTACGACGACCGCGGCCAGTGACAGCCACAGCCCGAGCTGGCGACCCCGCCGGCCGGCCAGCCGCAGTCCGGCGGCCGCGAGCGCCGCCGAGCGTCGGCGGACGGCGAGCACGGCACCGACGACCAGGGCCGCGGCGATCAGCAGGGCCACGGCGAGCAGCCACGGGTGGGTGAGGCTCACGGACGCCCCCGCCGGGTCCGCCGGCTGCGCTGGGTGGCGGCCACGATGGCGACCAGCGCCCCGACCAGATCGCCGGCGACCTCGACCCGGTGCAACGGCACCCCGGCCCGGCGCGTCCCCGAGGCCAGCGCGGCCTTCCGCTCGCCGACCCCGTCGCGGAACCGGGACCGGAACCACGGATCGGCGGAATCGACCAGCAGCTGCTCGCCGGTCTCGGCATCCTCGACCACGATCAGTCCGACGGCGGGCAGCGCGTCGTCGGCGTCGTCGACCACCCGCAGGGCGACCACCTCGTTGCGGTAGGCGAGCCGGATCAACGGCCGCTCCCACTCGCCGGTGCCGATGAAGTCGGAGATGACCACCACCAGGCAGCGTCGGGCCAGACTGGAGACGGCGTCGAGCATGGCGGCCAGATCGGTGGTGGTGGCCGCCTGGGCGTCAGGGACACGATTCAGTTCGCGGCCGATCCGCAGCGCCTGGTTCCGGCCGGTTCCGGGCCGGATCATCGAGACGTGGCCGTCGTCGTAGAGGACGGCGCCGACCCGATTGCCGCTGCGGCCGAGCAGCCGGGCCAGGACAAGGGCGAGTTCGGTGCTGGCGTCCTGCTTGCCCCGCTGCCGACCTTCGGTTTCCGGTTCGCCTGCTCCACCGTCCAGCATCGACGCCGACCGGTCCAGCACCAGCCACGAGGTGAGCTCGCGGTCCTCGGTGAACTCACGGACCTGCGGTTCGTCCAGCCGGGCGGTCACGTTCCAGTCGATGTGCCGGGCGTCGTCGCCCTCGACGTAGGGTCGGAGCCCGGCGAAGTCGAGCCCGGAGCCGCGGCGACGGGTCCGGACGCCACCCTGGATCCGACCGTCGAGCTCGCGGAGCACCGTCCACTCCAGCCGGTGCAGCAACCGCTCGGGCGCGGTGATCATGGGCGGGTCACGGCTGCAGCACCACGTCCGGCACCCGGACCGCGCGCAGCACCCGGGTCAGAATGGTGTCGGCGTCCAGATCGTCGGCCAAGGCCTCGTAGGAGAGCACGACCCGATGCCGCAGAACGTCCAGCGCGATCTCGTCCACGTCGGTCGGCAGCACGTAGTCCCGGCCCCGCAGGAAGGCCAGGGCCCGGCCGCCGAGGACCAAGGCGATGCTGGCCCGCGGGCTGCCGCCGTAGGTCAGGTAGCGGTCAAGCTCGCCTTGCCCGACCGCAGCCGGTGAGCGGGTGGCCGCCACCAGTCGGACGGCGTAGTCGGTGATCGCCGGGTCGACGTAGACCTCGGCCACCCGGTTGCGCATGGCGATCAGGTCCTCCGGCGTCAGCATCTGCTGTGGCGGACCGGCCGGGATCAGGGCCCGCTCGACGATCGCGTGCTCCTCCGGCGAGCTCGGATAGCCGACCAGCACCTTCATCATGAAGCGGTCGACCTGGGCCTCGGGCAGCGGATAGGTCCCGTCGGACTCGATCGGGTTCTGGGTGGCCATCACCAGGAACGGCTCGGGCACCCGATGGGTCTCGCGGCCGATGGTGACCTGGCGCTCCTGCATCACCTCGAGCAAGGCGCTCTGCACCTTGGCCGGGGCGCGGTTGATCTCGTCGGCCAGCAGCAGATTCGCGAACACCGGGCCGAGCGTGGTCTCGAACTCACCGGTCCGCTGGTGGTAGACCCGGGTCCCGACCAGGTCGGCCGGCACCAGGTCCGGAGTGAACTGGATCCGCTGGAACTCGCCGCCGATCGCCCCGGCCAGCGACTTGACCGCCAGGGTCTTGGCCAACCCGGGGACGCCCTCGACCAGCAGATGGCCGCCGGCCAGCATGGCGATGGCCATCCGTTCCAGCAGCACGTCCTGGCCGACGATGGTGCGTTTCACCTCGAACAGCACCTGCTCGAGCGGATTGGCTGAGTTGACGTTCGCGGTCTGGCGCCGTGCGAGATCGCGGCGCTCGGCCTCGCGGGCCTCGACGGCCGCGCGTGACCAGATCGGGTCTGCGGTGTTTCCCTGGTGGTCCGAGCTCACAGCTGTGGTCCTCCTCCTTGCCCTGGTCCGTCTCCGCCGCCGCCGACTGCGGAACCGATCGGGACGGCGAAGCCGATGCCGGCGAACGCGTCGTCGTTACCTGGGTCGGCGATCGACAACACCACGCCGATCACGTTGCCCTTGTCGTCCAGCAGCGGACCGCCCGAGCTGCCCGGGTTGACCGACGCGTCGAACTGGATGAGGCCGCCGATCGTGCCCGCCGAGGTCTTGTTCGTCCGGGCCAGTCCGGAGACGACGCCGGTGGTCGTGCTGTCGCGCAGGCCGAGCGGGTTGCCCATCGCCACCACGTCGGCGCCGACGGTCGCGCCGCCGCCCAGGGTGGCCGGCACCACCACTTCGGGCAGTTTGGCCGGGACGAGGGTGGCGGTGTCGGTCTTCGGGCTGGTCGAGGCGACCGTGGCCGCGGTCTTGGTGCCGTCGGCGAACACCACCGTCAGGCTGCCCCCGCCGGAGATGACGTGGTTGGCGGTCAGGATCGTCCCGGTGTCGGTGACGATCGTCCCCGAGCCCAGGGAGCCCTTCGAGGTGGTGATCAAGACCACCGAGGGCACGACCTGGGTGTAGAGCTGCGTGGTGGGCAGCGGCGTCGCCGTCGCGGCGGGTGTCGGCGAAGGCGTCGGCGTGGTCTGCGCGGTCGAGGCCGCCGAGGTCGAGCCCAGTCGGAACGCCAGGACGGCGATCACGGCCAGCGCCACGACGAGGACGGCGCAGGCGCCAATCAACCATCGCCACGAGGTCGCCCGGGCCCCGGGAGCGCGGACGGGTGGGTCGGCGGCCATCGTCTCGGCGTCACTGCTCGCCACCGGATTCGAGCCCGGGTCTGGCACCGGGCCGTACCGGGGAGCGGACGGTTGATCCAACGGGACGTCATCCGGAGTTGGCGCGCGGAACCCCCGGACGCGGCCAGTCCCGTTGCGTTCCACCTCCGAAGCCTATGGACAGTTCCTAGCAACCGGCTATGAATCCTGCGGTTCCGGAGTGAACGGGTATCGCATCCGTCGTCGATGGACATCAAGGAACGGCGCTAGTCTCTGCGGGTCGAACGGATTCGACACGACCCGGTCTGCGCCACGGACCATCCGGAGGAGTTGGGTATGTCCGAGGCGGGACCGAAGGGGACGGCGACCGGTGAGCGCGACCTCGACCCGCAGGAGGCGGCCGTCCTCGGCCGGATGTCCGGCCTGGACCGCTGGCTGCCGGCCTGGGTCGTCGCCGCGATGGCGGTCGGGCTGCTGGCGGGTCGACTGATCCCGGGTCTGTCCGGACTGCTGGCGGCGGTCCGGGTCGGCTCGGTGTCGCTACCGATCGCCCTCGGTCTGTTGGTGATGATGTTCCCGGTGCTGGCCAAGGTCCGCTACCGCGACACCGGTGCCGTGCTGCGGGACGGGCGACTGATGATCACCTCGTTGGTGATCAACTGGGTGTTGGCGCCGGCGTTCATGTTTGCCCTGGCCTGGGTGTTCCTGCCCGATCTGCCCCAGTACCGGACCGGACTGATCATCGTCGGATTGGCCCGATGCATCGCCATGGTGGTGATCTGGAACGACCTGGCCTGCGGCGACCGCGAGGCGGCTGCCGTGCTGGTGGCCATCAACTCCCTGTTTCAACTCATCGCCTTCGGGGCGCTCGGCTGGTTCTATCTGCAGGCCCTGCCGGCCTGGCTCGGCCTGCCGACCAGCTCGGCTCGGTTCCCGTTCGGCACGGTCACGCTCAGTGTGCTGATCTTCCTCGGCCTCCCGTTGCTGGCCGGGTTCCTCGCCCGGACGATCGGCGAGCGGACCCGGGGCCGGGAGTGGTACGAGAGTCGGTTGCTGCCCAGGATCAGTCCCTGGGCCCTGTACGGACTGTTGTTCACCGTGGTGGTGCTCTTCGCCCTACAGGGTCAAAGCATCACCGAGCGACCCGTCGATGTGCTGCGGATCGCCTTGCCCCTGCTGGTCTACTTTCTGGTCGTGTTCAGCGCCGGGATGATCCTCGGACGAGCCGAGCGGCTCGGCTACCGACGGACCACGACGCTGGCGTTCACCGCGGCCGGGAACAACTTCGAGCTGGCGATCGCGGTCACGATCGCCACCTTCGGTGCGGCATCCGGCCAGGCCCTCGCCGGAGTTGTCGGCCCACTGATCGAGGTACCGGTTCTGGTCGGTCTGGTCTACGTGGCGCTGTGGTGTCGTCGCTTCTTTCCCGCGACCTCATGATCGAGCCCGTGGGTGTGCCCGTGGGCGGACTCAGCCGCGGACCGGCCGCAGGCTCCAGACGAAGAGCCAGACCACACCCGCAGTGAGCAGCATCGCCCCGGGCACGTGGACGTAGAGGGTGTTGTAGCCGCCGATCGCCGCCTGGATGAAGGTGTAGCCGAAGACCACGATGGCCAGCACGGTGATGCCGATGCCGATCCTGCCCTGGCGCCAGACAATGACGGCGGCGACGGCGGCGAGTCCGCTGATCACGTGCAACACGATCGCCCCGGCGGCGTGCAGCTCATCGGGTCCGCCGGAGGGGAACAGCTGACCGGCGGTGATGAACTGGGCCAATACGTTCAGCACGGACAGCGCCGCCAACACCTGGAAGACACGCAACAGTGGGGAAGTGCTGGTCTTGGCGGTGGTCTTGGCGGTGGACTGAGGTGCGGAGGTCGAAGACATCGGGTTCCTTCGGGTCGAGGAGTTTTCGCTGGATGAGCGGCTACTGATCTGGCGTGAGAGATCGAGATCGGTGTCCGGTCGTGGTTCAACCTAACCGCCCTGCGGGGATGCGGCTGGTCAGCGGCCCGACCCGCTGGGGCTGGGACGACCTTCGATCAAGGTCGTCCTTCCGTTCGGCCGGACGACCAGGGCGCTGCCGATCGGTCTTGTCCGGAGCCAGTCGTCGGCTTGCTCGGGCTGGGCGTAGGCGGCGGTGGCGTCGATGTCGGCCCAGGTCAACGACGGCCCGATCACCGTCACCGAGGCGACACCTTCGGCCGGAATCCCGTGCGGGCATCCCATAGGTGGGCACCGCGATGCACGGTTCCGGAGGTGGCGACGGCGCCGTCAGGGACCGGGACCACCGCAATCACCCGGGACGGGTCACGCGGGTCCTCGATGCCGACCCGCCAGGGCGGTCGGGCCGGGTCGGTGACCCGGCAGACGAGGTCGCCGCCGGCGGAGAGGCAGAAGTCGGTGTCGGTCAGCCGGACAAGAACCGGGCCGCCGTTCGGTCGCCCATCCCTTGACCACACCGCTCGGATCGAGCCGTGGGCGGCCGTTCCCGGTCGGGAGGCGCATCGGGAGGCGCGTCGGGAGGCGCATCGGGAGGCAAACGGAGAAGGCGCCGTCGGACTGTTGCTCGGCCGATCGACCGAGTTGCAGCACCTCGGCGACCTCGGGCGGGCAGTCGGTGAGCTCGATCTCTTCGCGGTCCAACCGGTTGATCACCGAGTCCGGTCGGTAGGTGCTGAACACCCATGATGTGCTCGACCGAACGGACGACCGGTTCGGCTTCTTCCGCGGCGGCACCCTTCGTCCTCGGTTGCGCTGTGGCGATCACGATCTGCTCAGATTCCGGCCTGGTCGAGGGCGGACTGCAGTGACTGCACGTAGCCGTCGCTGGTCACGGTGGCTCCGCTGACCGCGTCGATCTTGGCGCTCTGGGCGTCGACGGTGTCCTGGACCAGGATCGGCAGCGCGTAGGCGTTGATCTGCTGGTCTCGCGGATTGTTCTGCGGATACTCGACCACGTCGACCGCGGTGACCCCCTTGGCGGCCACGGTGATCTCGACCTGGACCGGTCCCCATCGGGTCTGGGCCTCCGTCCCGGTGTACGTCTTCGTGGCCGCGCTGGATGCCCCCGATGCGGGCGCGCTCGATGTGGATGCGCTCGATCTGGATGCGCGCGAGGAGGGCGCTTGGGTCGCCGGTGTCCCCGGGGCTTGCCCGGCCGGGGCGGTCGCCGGGGCCGCCGGGGCGCCGGTGCCGGCCGTCGCCCGGGAGTTGGTCGAGGTGTGGTAGCCGAACAGCAGGACCAGGATCGTCACGGTCGAGGCCAGCCAGATCACGATGCGTTTCATGAGGTCACCAACCGAAGCTCTCGGTGTGGATCCGGGATGCGGGGACGCCGGCTTGGGCCAGCAGGGCTTGGAAGCCGGCCGTTCAGGTGGTCGGCCCGAAGAGGAAGACGTCCCGCTCGGACAGATCCGGTATCCACCAGCGCAGCGCACCACCTCGTCGACGGGTGGTCCGGTCGAACCGGACGGTCCGGTCAGCCCGGAGCACCGATTGCGGGTGCGGTCGTGAACCACCCAGCTCGATCACCTGGAGACCGCGTTCGGCTGCCAGGATCTGGAACTCCCGGACGAACAGGGGCTCGGCGCTGTACCGCTGCAGCACGACCGCTCGGCCGGGTGCGGGCGCGGCTGCTCAGCCGGCCGTAGGGTCCCTCGAACATCACCCGGGTGCCAACTCGCAGCTGGTTCAGCCGGGCACTTCCCTCACCCAACGCGCCGACAGGCCAGCAGCGTCGGGACCACCATCACCGAGACGGCCGCGGTTGCGCAGTCCCTCGGGCTGGTCGACTCGCTCAACCTCGACGGCGGAGGCTCATCCACGATGGTCGTCGACCAGCAGCTGAGCAATCCACGAGCTACGTCAGCGCGATCGCGTACTGCTCGACGTCCGGGCCGGAGCTGACGAGGACGAAGCCGGCCCGGCGCAGCGTGTGTCGGGAGGCGACGTTGTCCGGGGTGGTTTCGGCCAGGACCGTGGTGATCCCGTGCTCGGCGGCGAGGTCCAGTAACGCGCGCAGCGCTTCGCCGGCGTAGCCGTGGCCGCGCGCGGACGGGGCCAAGCCGTAGCCGATTTCGACGACGACGCCGCCGGGTGGCCCTTTGAAGCCGACGCCACCCACGACCGAGCCGTCGGACCCGGTGATGATCTGGTAGTAGCCGAACGGCCGCTGCTCGCCCAACTGTTCGGTGGCCATGATGAACATGCCGACCGCGGCGAGGTCTCCCGCAAACGGGTAGTCCTTGGCCCACTGATCGTCCGGACCGGGGACGGCGGCGCTGATCCGCCTCGCCTCGGTCTCGTCGATCGCGTGCAGGATGAGCCGAGACGTCGTGATGTCGATCATGGTCTCGATCCGACATCGGTCACGGCCCCAGCCAAGCACCGGTTGCTGCGGGAGGCCAACGGGCAGATGGAGAGGATGATCGACGGGCGGTAACGAATCGAGCCGTGTACGGCCTGACCGGGTGAGCGATGAGCTGTTCCCGTTCCGGAGCCGGTTCGTCGAGGTGGCCAGGCATCAGATCCATTACGTCGACGAGGGAGACGGGCCGACGTTGCTGATGGTGCACGGGAATCCGACCTGGTCCTTCCTCTGTCGCGAGGCCATCCCGAGAGCCTTCATCAGTAGCCGCGCCATGCAGGAACGACAGCTATCCGACTCAAGTCAACGTGGCTTGATAATCAGCCACGAAAATGATCGTCAGTAGCTGATGCTGCCGAGCTCCGCGGCACGCGAAACCAGGTCGGCGTGGATGCCGTCGAAGACGGGCGCCGCGGGCAGCAGGCGCTTGTCGATCTTGGTGACGCAGCTGTAGTTGGTGTCGACGACGTTCGCCACCGGCACCTCGGAGATCTGGCTGAGCAACTGGTAGGCGTCGAGGTGGTCCAGGCCGTACAAACCGGACAACCAGCCGATCATGTCGACCTGGCCGGCTTTCCAGGCACCGTCCAACGGTCGTCCGGATCCGATACTCATCAGATGGGTCGCGTTCTCGACCCGCGGCCACGCCTGCGAGGCGTCGGCCTGGGCACCCTTGATCAGGTCGACGATCAGGGTGACGTTCATCGCCCCCTCGACGGCAACCCCGCAGGATTCACCTTCGCCTTGGCGGTAATGCCCGTCGCCCAACGAGAACAACGCGCCATCGACGTTGACCCGCAGATAGGTCGTCGCGCCGGCGCGCATCTCCGGGCTGTCCATGTTGCCGCCGAAATAGTCGGGCACCAGCGCCGTGCGGACCTCCCGCTGGGCCGGGGCGACCCCGACGGTGCCCAGCATCGGGTTGGCCGGCAGGGCGACGGTGAAGTCGCTGCCCTGGGCGGCGAAACCGACGGTCCGATTGGCGCTGTCGTAGTCGTATATCCAGGTCCGCTCGGCCAGCGGCGCCTGCAGCCCGGCCTCCTGCGGGGTGCTGGTGAGCCCGCCGAAAAAGGGGATCAGGGTGGAGGCACCCCAGCTGCGCGCTGGGGTCAGGTCGACGATGTGCACCGCGAGGACGTCACCGGGCTCGGCGCCCTCGACGTGAAACGGTCCGGTCTGCGGGTTGAGCCCGGCCGAGATCAGCGCGGTGGAGGCGACATCGGTGGTCGAGCGGATGTGCCCGCTGAACGCGTCCTCGCACCACAGGGTGAGAACGGTTCCGGGTTCGATCCGCAGGATCGGTTCGCAGCCGCCGAAGGTGAAGCCGTACTGGTCCGGTGTCGGTCTGAATTGCACCTGGTTCGCCATCTGAGTCCTCATCGCTGCGGGAGTTGCTGCTGAAGTCGTCCGGTCCGGTCCTGAGCAGTCAATCAGTCGGGCTCCGGACCGTAAAAACCACCGGTGTGGACACAATGAGTCTCGACGGCGCTCACCTCATCTTCCGACGGCGGGTCGAACAGGTCCCAAGCTTGCCGGAGTTCCTGTTGCGTCATCGGGTAGGCGCCCGGTTCGGCTTCCGAGGTTCGGCCCTGCAGCCGGGACCACAGTATGTCGAAGGGCACCTCGAAGACGTGAAAATCGATCCGGGCACCGCAGGTGCGGGCGTCGGCGAACTTCGCCGTCCGCTCGGCTTTCGTCCACAGCCCGTCTTCGACGATGACGTCGACCCCGCCGCGCAGCAGCCGCAACCCATGACCGTAGAGCACCCGCTGGAGCCGTTCGTGGAAGTGGGTGTCGGCGTGGGCGACGCCGAGTGCAGCCTGCCAATCGTCGGTGGAAAGCCGAACGCCGTGGCCCGCCACCTCCAACCGTCGGGCCAACGTCGACTTGCCGGCGCCGGGCAGGCCGCAGAACAGCGTCAGGGTCGGAGCCGGACTCGTCATCGAGCCATGGTCGCAGGGTGTCGAACGCCATGTGACTCGTGGAGTACGACGACGACGGCGAAAGGCGTTCCTCATCGTCGGTCCGATGCAGTACGGACGACGACTTCTCGAGGTCGTCGTAGTTCTCGCCGATGACCGGACCGGGTGGTCGTCTCGCCGTATCGACCGTCCGGGGCGATCGAAGGAGCCGAGTTGGTCGCCCGACTCGAACGGCTGGTTTCTGCCTGGACGCTGCTGATGGAGTGTGCCCGGCGTCTGGGCCGAGCAGCACGAAGGGGACGGTTGCATCCGCCGGGGCCATCGCGCCTGAACCACGAGGGCTGAGCTTGACCGTCCAATCGCTGACCTGATCTCGTCGGTGACGCTCTGGACCGACCGACCGGATCGCTTTGCTCTTCTTGCCCTCAGGACGCCGGCGCCGCCTCACCCACTGACGTCCCTAGACCAGTCCCTAGACCATCAGTCCGTAGACCACCAGAAGGACACCCTCATGCCTGCACTTCTCTTCGGATCCATCAGCACCCTCGCCGACACCTCCGAACTCCAGCGCGAAGCCTTCAACCGTGCCTTCGCCGAGCACGGCCTGGACTGGAACTGGGACCGCCCCGCCTACCAGAAGATGCTTGACAGTGCCGGCGGACAAAACCGGGTCGCCGCCTATGCCGCCGACCGCGGTGAGGACGTCGATGCCGCCGCCGTCCACCAGAGCAAGTCCGCGATCTTCCAGCAGTTGCTGGCCGACTCCGAGCTCGAGCCTCGCGCCGGCGTGGCCGAGGCGATCGCCGACGCCCGGTCCGGTGGTTTCAAGACCGGGTTCGTGACCACCACATCCGCCGACAACGTATCTGCCCTGCTCGGCGCGCTCTCCGCCTCGTCCCCGGCACTTGAATTCGACGTCGTCCTCGACTCCTCGGACGTCGATCAGCCGAAGCCGGACCAGGCCGCCTACCTTGCCGCGCTCGAATCCCTACAGGAGAAGCCGGCGGACTGCGTCGCAGTCGAGGACAACACCGACGGAGTGACGGCAGCCGAATCCGCCGGCCTGACCTGCGTCGCGTTCCCCAATCAGAACACCGCCGGCCACGATTTCGGCGGGGCCCGGGTGATCGATCGGGTCGACTTCGACGAGCTTGCAGCGCTGGTCCGCGGCTGAGGCAGGGCGATCCGATGAGTGCTACCCAAGCCACCTTCCGCAGCTCCGAGCAGGGTTTCCAGGTCGAGGCCTACGAACGGATCGACTACCGGCTTGATTACGTCGACGACGTCTTCAGTACCGACCAGCCTTATCTTGCGAACTGTTATGAAGCTCACCGTCGCTGTCTGCTGGTCATCGACGCCACGGTCCATTCCCTGCACCAGCAGGCGATCGAGGACTACTTCGCCCATCACGAGATCGACCTGACCGTCTTCCCGATCACCATCGGTGAGGTCGACAAGTCGCTGCCCACCCTGGAGCGGATCGTCGACGCGTTCAGTGCCTTCGGGCTGCTGCGCACCGAGCCGGTCCTGGTCGTCGGCGGCGGCCTCATCACCGACGTGGTCGGGTTCGCCTGCGCCAGCTATCGGCGCGGTTCCAACTACATCCGGGTGCCGACCACGCTGATCGGCCAGATCGACGCCAGCGTCTCGATCAAGGTCGCCGTCAACCATGGCAAATCCAAGAATCGTCTCGGCGGATACCACGCCTCCCAGCGCGTCATCCTGGACCCCGGGTTCCTGCGCACCCTGCCGATCGACCAGATCCGCAACGGGATGGCCGAAATCGTCAAGATCGCGACGGTCGCGAACCGGGGGATCTTCGAGGCGCTAGAGAGTCACGCCGAATCCCTGCTACACAGTAGATTCGGGCGGCTCGCCGCAGGCCCTGAGCTCGCTGAGGTCTCCCGCAACGTCATGCACGACGCGATCGCCACCATGTTGCGGCTGGAGGTCCCCAACCTGCACGAGCTCGACCTCGACCGGGTGATCGCCTACGGTCACACGTGGAGCCCGACGCTGGAGCTGCTTCCCGAGCCGCCGATGTTCCACGGCCACGCGATCAGCATCGACATGGCCTTCTCGGCCACGCTGGCCGCCGAACGCGGTCTGATCTCGTCCGCTGATCGCGACCGGATCCTCGCCCTGTTCAGTGGTATCGGTCTGGCCGTCGACAGCCCGTACTTCACCGCTGAGGTGCTCCGGAAGGCGACAGCCTCCATCCTGCAGACCCGGGACGGGCTGCTGCGGGCGGCGTTGCCGCATCCGATCGGTGAGTGCGTCTTCGTCAGCGACGTGACCGTCGCGGAGCTGGTGCGGGTGCTCGACGTCCATCGTGATCTCTGCCGGCGGTTGCCCCGGCAGGGCGCGGGGGTGGACATGTACACCGGCGGGCAGCCGAGCTCGGACACCGAGTCGCTGACGGTGGAGCTCTCGGCATGATCACCGAGCCGGTCGCCGCGACCGACGTCGAGCTTCCGGCGCCGCGTCCGGTGACCCCGATGGGGATTCTGGCCGAGTTGCTGGAAAACATCGACCGTCAGGTTCGGGAGCAGTCCGATGTTTCCGACGAGCTCAGGACGGCTGCCGCGCGGGCCGTCCGGCTCGCGCGTGGGCTCGATCCGTACCTGGAGGAGTGCACCAGCCCGGAGTCGGACGCGCTGGCCGAGGTCACTAGACGCACCCAAGCCGTCGACTGGGCCGAGCATCGCGGCTCCGTTGCCCCGCTGGAGCAGGAGATGCTCTCCGGCCACGTCGAAGGCCAGCTGCTGAAGATGTTGGTGCACGCGACGTCGGCGACCCGGGTGCTCGAGATCGGGATGTTCACCGGCTACTCCGCCTTGGCCATGGCCGAAGCGCTGCCCGCAGGTGGCACGGTCGACGCCTGCGAGCTGGATCCGTTTGCGGCCCACCTCGCCCAGGAGTGTTTCGACGCCTCACCGCACGGGTCCAAGATCTCCGTTCACCTGGGTCCGGCCCTCGCCTCGATCCATCGTCTCGCCCGTGACCACCAGAACGCCGAGCAGCCAGAACTGACCTACGGCCTGGTGTTCATCGACGCCGACAAGCAGGGCTACACCGGCTATCTCAAGGCGCTGCTCGACCTCGGGCTGCTGGCCCCACACGGCCTGATCGTCGTCGACAACACTTTGCTACAGGGCGAGGCCTACCTGTCCGGGACCCGATCGGTCAACGGTGACGCCATCGCCGCGTTCAACGCCGGTGTGGCAGCCGAGCATCGGGTCGAGCAGGTTCTGCTCCCGGTCCGAGACGGGATCACCCTGATCCGGCAGATGTCGTGACGACTGCAGCCGGCCGGCTCCGGACGTCGCTGAAGACGGTTGGCACGCTCGGCCTGATCGGCGCCGCACTGCCGCCCACACTGGGCTTGACGGCGGTCGCGCTGCTGCGATCGCTGGTCGTGCCGGTCGAGCGGCAGCAGCCCGCGGCGCCGAAGACGATCTTGCTCAGCGGCGGCAAGATGACGAAGGCACTGCAGCTCGCCCGGACGTTCCACACCGCCGGGCACCGGGTGATACTGGTCGAGACCGCGAAGTACCGGCTCTCCGGGCACCGGTTCTCCCGGGCCGTCGACCAGTTCTACACGGTGCCGGCACCGGACAGCACCGACTACGGTCCGCGGCTGCTGGAGATCGTGCTGGCCGAGCACGTCGACGTCTACATCCCGGTCTGCAGCCCGGCGGCCAGCGAGCACGACGCGCGCATCGCTCCGCTGCTGTCCGAGCACTGCGAGGTCTTCCACCTCGACTACGCGACCGTCCGAGAGCTCGACGACAAGGAGGCCTTCTCGCGGCTGGCCGCCGGTCTCGGGCTGCCGGTGCCGCGGGCGTTCCGGGTCACCGATCAGGACCAGGTCCTCGGCGTCGACTTCGAGGCCGAGCCCGGCCCCTACGTGCTGAAGAACCTCGGTTACGACCCGGTGCACCGGCTGGACCTGACGCCCGTCCCCGGGCCCACCGTCGCCGCCACCACCGCCTTCGTCGACACTCTGCCGATCGGGCCGGAGCAACCGTGGATCATGCAGGCCTTCGTCACCGGCCAGGAGTACTGCACCCACACGACCGCGCGGGCCGGCAAGGTCCAGGCTTACGGGTGTTGTGAATCCTCGGCGTTCCAGATCAACTACGCGATGGTCGACAAGCCGCGGATCGAGGCCTGGGTGCGGCAGTTCGTGGGGGAGCTCGAGCTGACCGGACAGATCTCCTTCGACTTCATCGAGGACCACGGCGGCGAGGTGTGGGCGATCGAGTGCAATCCGCGCACCCATTCGGCGATCACCATGTTCCACGACCAACCGGCGCTGGCCGCGGCCTATCTGGAGCGTGACGTAGCCACCGTCTACCCCGGTCCCGGCAGTCGTCCGACCTACTGGACCTACCACGAGCTGTGGCGGATCCTCAGCCGGACCGGAACGCTGCGCGAGCGCGTCCGGGTGCTGCGCGAGGGCACCGACGCCGTCTTCGACTGGAACGACCCGCTGCCGTTCCTGCTGTTGCACCACCTGCAGATCCCGGCGCTGCTGCTGCACAACCTCCGCCGCGGCAAGGACTGGATCCGGATCGACTTCAACATCGGCAAACTCGTGGAAGGGGGCGGCGACTAGTGATCCGCGTCCTGCACCTCGTCGGCTCGCCGACCAGCGACTTCCACGCCGGCTTGTCCGTCCTGTACGCGCGGGACGCGCTGGGCCTGACCGCTGCGTCGCCCCACTACGAACCGGTGCTGGCCTACGTCAGCCCGGACGGCCGGTGGTGCTTCCCGACCGATCTCAGCCCGGACTCGATCGCTGCGGTCCAGTCCCTGGATGCCGGCGCAGCGATCGGGCAACTGGCTGGCATGGGCATCGACGTGGCGCTCCCGCAGCTGTTCTGCCTGCCCGGCATGACCACCTACCGCGGCTTGTTCGAGGTGCTGGGCATCCCGTTCGTCGGCAACACTGCGCGCACCATGACGATGGCGGCGGACAAACCGTCGGCCAAGGCGCTGGTCGCGGCGGCAGGCGTGGCGGTCCCGGCGGGGGAGGTGCTTCGCCCGGGGCTGAGCCCGACCGTGGTTCCGCCGGCGGTGGTGAAGCCGGCCGATTCCGACAACAGTCTGGGCGTCACCCTCGTCCGGAATGACCGTGAGTACGGCGCTGCGCTCGCCTCGGCCCACGAGCAGTCCGATCGCGCCATGGTCGAGACCTTCGTGCCGCTCGGTCGCGAGGTGCGCTGCGGGGTGGTGGCCCGAGGCCCCGAGTTGGTCTGCCTGCCGCTCGAGGAGTACGGGGTGGATCCGTACAGCAAGCCGGTCCGGCTCGCCGCGGACAAGCTCCGCCGCGACTCCCGTGGCGACCTCGAACTGGTGGCCAAGGACGCCGCTCACGCCTGGATCGTCGGCCCGGACGACCCGGTCACCCACGACGTCTGGGACGCTGCGCTGGCCTGTCACCGGGCGCTCGACTGCCGGCACTACAGCCTGTTCGATTTCCGGATCGACCCCGACGGCCGTCCCTGGTTCCTGGAGGCCAGTCTCTATTGCTCCTACGCCCGACAGAGCGTGATCCCGGTGATGGCCCGCTCCGCCGGGATCGAACTCGACGAGCTGCTCGACCTCGGAGTCGCCGCCGCTCTCGACCATGACCTGGCGACTGCCGGGCCGACGAAAGGAACCATCTGATGGATGCGCAAACCCTGGCTCCGGTGGGCGCTCGCGTCACCGGGCTGGCCCTCGACGACCTCACCGACGCCGACGTCACCGAACTCACCACCCTGCTCGCCGACCACGGTGTGCTCGTGCTGCCCGACCAGCAGATCGACGACACCGCGTTTCTGGCCTTCCTGCGCCGGTTCGGGGAGCTGACCTTCACCAAGGGGGAGACCCCGGTGCCCGGCTTCGCCGACCTCAACGTGATCAGTAACGTCGGCCGGTCGACCCCGCCGAAAAGTTCGTTTCATTCCGATTCGAGCTATCTGCGCCGCCCGCCGTCCTACACCGCGCTGCGCGCCGTGACCGTGCCGGCCAGTGGCGGTCAGACCCAGTTCACCAATCAGTATCGGGCCTTCGACACCCTGCCCGCACCGGTGGTCGAGCGGCTCGAGGGTCGCGACGTCACCCACGTGGTGACCGGTCTCGAGCTCGACGCCGACGACGAGACGTCCGCCGATCATCCGCTGTTCTGCCGCCACCCGGTCTCCGGCCGGACGGCGGCGTACCTGTCCACCCCGGCCCGCTGCGCCGCGGTCAGCGGGCTCGACGACACCGAAGCCGGAGAGCTGATCGCGATGCTCTACGCGCACTCCACCGCGGAGGTCAACGTGTTGCAGCACCGCTGGTCTCCTGGCGACGTGGTGATCTGGGACAACCTGGTGGTGTTGCACCGCGCCGACCACAGCGGCGTCGTCGGCGACCGGGTCATGCACCGCGGCATGGTCGTCGGCTACGACATCGGCTCCTGAGCCCGATCAGACCGGTCAGACCGGCAAGGCGTCGAGCCGACTCGGTGATGGCGGTCTGGGCGGGGGTGGCGTCACTCTCGGCGGCAACGGCTGCCACCTCGTCGGCCAGAGCCAGGTTGCGGTCGAAGTTGTCGCCCGGGTGAAGCGGGGACTGGTGGCCGGGATCGTCGGCTTCGAGGTTTGCGGGTGAGCGGATCCCGCCGGTCAGGAAGTCGGCTCGCAAGCTGGGCCCGGAGCAGATCGACCTGCTGAACGTGCATCAGGCGCTGCCGTCGGAGTTCGACAAGACGCAGCAGGCCTACCGGGCGTTGGAAACGCTGCTGAGCGACGGAAAGGTCCGGGCGATCGGAGTCAGCAACTTCATGGTCGAGCATCTCGACCGGTTGCTCGGCCAGGCCGAGGTGGTGCCGGCGGTGAACCAGATCGAGCTGCATCCCTACTTCCAGCAGCGGGCGGTGCAGGCCAAGAACGCCGAGCACCAGATCCTCACCCAGGCCTGGTCACCGATCGGCGGCATCACCTTCTACCGCGACGGTCAGCACGCGAGCACGCTTCAGGATCCGGTGATCAAGGAGATCGCCGACGCCCACGACAAGAGTCCGGCTCAGGTGATGATGCGCTGGGGTGTCCAGCAGGGGCGCTCGGTGATCCCGAAGTCGACGAAACAGGCCCGGATCGCGGAGCACCTCGACGTCTTCGACTTCGAGCTGACCGACGACCAGCTCGCCGCGATCGACGCCCTCGACACCGATCAGCGCGGCGGGCCGGAACCGGAGGACATCACCCTGGAGGCGATGGGACGTCCCATCCCCGAGGACTGATCGGGCCGGGGTTCTCTCCCGTTCGGTTCCCGGCCGGCGCCACCACCAATGCTGAACGATGCGGATGAGTGGGCGGTGCTCCCGCCCGCCGGTCTGCGCTACCCGGTCGTCCAACTCATCAGCCAGCCCGTGGCCATCACCGCCGCGGCTGTCCCGCTGACGGAACGGTTCAGGAGGCTGCCTCGCTCGGACGGGTTCGGTTTGCCACCGCTCAGGCGCGGAGCCGACCGACGTCGGTGAGCAGGTCGCCGACCTCGTCCTGGATGGGTGTGTCCTCGATCACGGCGCCGTCGCGCAGCCGTAGTAGACGGTCGCACCGCGTCGCCACCTGAAGATCGTGGGTGGCCAGCAGAATGGTCATGCCCACGGCGGCTTGTAGGTCGAACAGCAGGGTGAGGATCTCCTCGCCGGTCGTGGAGTCCAGATTCCCGGTTGGTTCGTCCGCCAGCAGCAGCCGGGGTTCGCCGACCAGCGCCCGAGCGATTGCCACCCGTTGCTGCTGACCGCCGGACAGCTGGGACGGCAGCGCGCGTTCCCGCCCGGCGAGCCCGACGGCATCGATCAGTTCATCGACCCGACCGCGCAACCGACGGTTGCCGCGCACCGGGAGCAGCGGGGCCAGCACGTTGTCGTGCACGCTGAGCGTGGGGAGCAGATGGAAGCGTTGGAAGACGAACCCGACCGAGCGTCGGTACTCCGACATTCGGCGCCCGCGGAGCCCGCCGAGATCGGTCCCGTCGACCGTGATCGTCCCCGCACTCGGCCGGTCCATCCCGCCGATGAGGTGCAGCAGGGTCGACTTTCCCGATCCGGAGGCGCCGGTGAGGGCGACGGTGCTGCCCGGCTCGACCTCCAGCGTGATGTCCTGGGCGGCGTACAGCCGTTGCTCGTCGTTGTCGTCAGCCACCGGATAGAACTTGCTGACTTCGACCAGCGCGACCCCCAGACCGGCTCGGGTCGGCAAGTCGGTCGTCTCGTTCGAATTCATCGTCACGCGGCCTCCTCGGCCAGCAGGGCTGCGGTGGGCAGTCGCCGCACCAACAGGGTGGGGATCACGGCAGCCGCAGCGGACAACACCAGACCACCGGCCACGGCGATGCCGACGGGCCCGAGGATCGCCACGGGAGCACTGCCCACCAGCGCGACCACGGCGAGAACGCCGATCAGGCCCCCGAGCAGGCTGCCGATCAGTCCGATTCCCAGGCCCTGAATCGCCACCAGCAGGGCCAGAGACGACTCGGTCCAGCCGGTGGAACGCAGCACGGCGAACTCGCCGGCCTGTTCTCGGATCGTCAGATAGAGCACGTCGGCGACCGCCGCCATGCCCAGCACCATGATGGCGACCAGAGCGACGACGTCCGGCAGTCTCACCTGGAGCGCCACGGCGTCGCCGAGCAGCGATCCGACGACCAAGCCCCGGAAGACCTGTTGCACGGTGAGCAGGACGGTCAGCGCGGTGATGCCAATCGCCAAGCTGATCGCGGCCAACGCCGTCCGCCCGGGTGTCCGGGCGAGCCCCTGCAAGGCCAGCTGCACGACGGTGCCGGCGCTCCGGGCCCGGCGGGGTACCCGGACCACGGGTCTCACGGCGTCCATCGGGCTCGATCGGGCGGCCCGGACGGCCGGGACGAGGCCCGCCAGAACGGCCAGCAGGACGGCCGGCGGAACGGTCAGCAGCGCTCGTCCCGGAGTGACCACCAGTCCGAGCGCCGCCCCGACCGCGATGGCCAGCCCCGCGCCGAGCAGTCCCGCCGCCAGCCCGATGGTGGCCAGCTCGGACAGGATCACCCCGAAGAGCCGACCGGCATTCCAGCCCAGGCAGGACAACACGCCGAGCCCGAGCCGGCGGGTCCGGACGGCGGCGCTGGCCGCGTTGGCTACGACCAGCGTGCAGACGCTGAGGATCAGGATGAACAGGGTGAGGCTCTTGCGGTCGACCGCCGAGATGACTCGGTAGACGACGCCCTTGCGCGCCCACTGTTCGGTGAGAAGCAGTTGCGGACGGCCGTGATCTCCGGCGGGCAGTTGGACGGTCGTCGGGACACCGGACGCTCCGGCGACGATGTCGACCGACAGTCCGGTCCGCATCCGGATGGCCAACGCGGCCTGATTCAACCGTTCGCGCGAGACCGCGTCGGGCCCGCTGACCCCGGCCACCCGGACTCGAACGATGCTGATCGGTGCCGGCGCGTCCTGGCCCTGCTCGCTGGTCTCCACCACCGGGCCGGCTGACGGCTTGCCGTAGTCGGCCCGGTTCAGCAGGAAGCGGGCGGCGGACAGGGTGGTCAACAGCGCCGGCGGTTGCGGCGGCATAGCCGGCCACGTTGCTGCTCGGGGCCAGCGGCTGACGACCGAGGGCGGCTTGGGCGGCCGTGTCGGCCCCGGCAAGCAGCGGACTGGTGTACGTCTGGCTGATCAGTCCGGACAGGGGGTTGTCCTCGACCGTCTTGGCGGGGTCGAAGCGACCCACCACCTTGAGCGCGCCGATTCGCAGGCCGCCTTGGCGGTAGGAGAACCCGGTCACCGGGCGGACGCCGGCGTCGTCGCTGCCGACCGGGCCCGGATCGACGTTCTGGGGTGAGACGTAGGCGCTGGCCGGATTGGGCCGCGCCTCGACCTGGAGGGTCTCCCCGGCGGTGCGGTAGGCCGACGAGCCGACCTGCCAGTAGGTACCGAGCATCAGCTCGTCGGCGGTGCCGGTGCCGCTCGTCAATTCGGACCAGGCGGCGTCGGCCGAGACGGCGGCCGGCTGGCTCAGCGTGACCGCCGGAAACCGGTTCAGTCGCTCGATCAGGCCCCTGTTTTCGGCCAGCACGTCGATCGGATCGGTGTCGCCGGTCGACACCCGCTGCACCGTCGTGTTCACCCGCTGGTCCAGAGAGATCCGGGTTGCGGCCAGCACCGGGATCTCGGTCGCCCGGTCGTCGAGGGTCACCGGCGGCGGAGCAACCGCGTCCCGTTCGCTGAGGGCGCGTCCGGACACGACACTCTGATCGAGATGGGAGAGCTGATTCTCCGCCGCAGGGTCGATCGCACTGAGCAGGACCGGGAGTGAGACCGGGACCTTCGCGATGAGGTGGCTCGGGTCGGAGGCGCCGTCGACGTCGGAGCTGGGGGTGGTCGGCAAGTAGTAGCAGCGCATCAACGTCGCCGTGGAGGCGTACTGGTCGCGATAGCCCCAGGGCGTGGCCAGATAGCCGGCACCGTCGGATCGCTGTTGCAGCGTCTCGCTCCAGTCCTGGGTGTAGTTGCTGCAGGACGGCACCGGGGCGTTCCGTCCCGCCGCCTGGTCGGCGTACACCGCGACATTCGACCAGTCTTTCGGCAAGCCCAGACTGGCGCCGTTCTTGACCACGACCGCTCGGTCACGGCTGACGTAGACGTAGATCGGGGTGCCGACGAACCGGCTGAGTCCGCGATCCATGGTGAACACCGGCCGGATCCGGAACAGTTGGTGCCGGCTCCCGTCCAACAAGGGCCGCAGGTCGATCGACGCGCTGCCGACCAGGTTGAGGTAGCCGAGATTGGACACCGGTGCGGCGACTTCCACGCTGTCGACGGCTCGGATGCTGGCCAACTGGGACTCCGATATACCGCCGAAGATGCCTGACTGGTAATTCGGGCGGACAAGGCCGAGTGCGGTCTCCCTGGGCGTATAGGAGGAAGTCGGACGAACGAGCAGGTCATAGCTGCTGCGGAAGCTGGCAGTAGCGGTTCCCCTGACCTGGAGGCGAGTGGTCTGCACCGCTCCGGTGAGGATGGTGAAGCTGGTCGTGGCGACGGTGATGGCGACGACGAGGGCGACCGTCCGGCCCAGCGTGTGCCGCAACTGGGCCAGAGCGATTCGGAACACAAGCCGTACTCTGCGGTCTACATTGTGACAATGCAAGGATCGGGGCCGAATCGTTGCAGAATTCGGTCTCGGCCCTCTGCAGGCCGGATCTGATCGGGAGACACGAGAGATGAGAGGCGGAGCCGGTGCCGATCCAGCACGCCGTCCTCGCCCTTCTCGGCGACGGACCGTCGCACGGCTATCAGCTGAGGGCAGCCTTCCAGGACGCGGTCGGTCCGGAATGGGGCGGACTCAACATCGGTCATCTCTATCAGGTGCTGGATCGGCTGACCCGGGACGGGCTGGTCTCTTCGGCCCACGTCAGTCAGGCCTCACGTCCGGACCGCCGGGTCTACCAGCTCACCGAAGCCGGACGGGTCGCGCTGGAATCGTGGCTGGCCGAGCCGGTCGAACGCAACGGCGGGTTCCGGGACGAGTTCGTGCTCAAGCTGCTGGCTGCCGCGCGCCGCGGCGAAGTCGACCTGTTGGACGTCGTCCGCCGGCAACGACGCCACGAACTCGCCCGACTGAAAGCGCTGAACCAACTCGCTCGCGAACATCGCGAAACGCCGATGGCCGCGCTGCTACTGGACGCCGCCGTGCTGCACACCCGAGCTGATCTGGAGTTCGTCGATCGCGCCGAGGAACGGGCAGCGGCTCTGACGGCCCGACCAGCCGACGAGCAAAACGCTACCCATGACCCTGACCAGCCTGATGGTGACACCGCTGTCCGGGGCAGCGGACTCGAGCAGTCCCGACCGGCACAAGCGATGTAGCGCGGCCGAGTGTCCTAGGCTCCGCCTCGACGATCCGTGAGCACCGGAGCGCGCTGTTCGAGGCAGTCGAGCGTTACCTCGGACTTCCGGCCGACGCCGGCCGCCTGATCGGGGTTCCCGACGCCCAGACCGGGGACGAACCGGCCAGGGTGGGCCTGACTGAGCTGGGTGGCCGCGGCGTGCGCGGTTTGCGCCGGCCGGATCCGTATGTTGGCGATGCAGGTGCCCACCATCAACGATTCGGTAGCGCCGAGCCAGTAGGCCGCTGCACCAGCGCGTCCGTGCCGACGATCTCGTTGGTCCACACCGCGCGATGACCGACGTCCTCCAACCGCCGGATCGCCGTGCACTGGTCCTGGATCGTCGGTGCGGCATCGCCTACGCCGAGGGACACCCCCACCGGACCGAGGGCCCGACGAGTACCGCTCACCCGTTGGTTGGTCTCAACCGCCTCACCGTTCGTGTCGGACACCAGATCAGATCAGACACAGCCGATCGCAGCGGGGCTGTCACCTACGTGAAACATCTTCGGCATCCACCGGCCCTAGGTTCGCCATGACCGGCTCGCAGCCGGTCGTCCAGGTGTGTGCACTTGCGGTGAGGAGACCGAGAGCAATGAGCAGTAACCCAACTCGTTCCGGCGCGATCATGGCCGTGGAGGGCTATCAGCCGCCGCCGTTCAGCTTCGACCCCGGCGAGGAGCCGGGCGCGATCTTCGGCGAGAACGTCTTCAGCCTCACCGTGATGCAGAAGCGGCTGCCCAAGAGCGTCTACAAGTCGGTGGTCTCGACCATCGAGAAGTCCACCCCACTCGACCCCGCGGTGGCCGATGCGGTGGCGGCGGCGATGAAGGACTGGGCGCTGGAGAAGGGCGCCACTCACTATGCTCACGTGTTCTATCCGCTCACCGGGCTGACCGCCGAGAAGCACGACAGCTTCCTCGACCCGGTCGGCGACGGGACCGCGCTCGCTTCGTTCTCGGGCAAGACGCTGGTGCAGGGCGAGCCGGACGCCTCGTCTTTCCCCAACGGTGGCCTGCGCGAGACCTTCGAGGCGCGCGGCTACACCGGCTGGGACGTGATGAGCCCGGCTTATGTGTTGGAGAACCCCAACGGCAACACGTTGTGCATCCCCACCATCTTCATCTCGATGACCGGTGAAGCGCTGGACCACAAGACGCCGTTGCTGCGGTCACAGCAGGCGATGTCGGTGCACGCCAAGAGGATTCTCGAGTTGTTCGGCCACTCCGATCCGGAGAATGTGGTCGCCTACTGCGGCCCGGAGCAGGAGTACTTCCTGATCGACCGGCACTTCTTCCTGGCCCGACCCGACCTGCTGAACGCGGGTCGCACCATCTTCGGCGCCAAGCCGCCCAAGGGCCAAGAGTTCGACGACCACTACTTCGGGGCCATCCCGGAGCGGGTACTCGGCTTCATGATGGACGCCGAGCGGGAGCTGTTCAAGCTCGGCATCCCGGCCAAGACCCGGCACAACGAGGTCGCGCCGGGCCAGTTCGAGATCGCGCCGATGTTCGAGCGGGCCAACGAGGCCTCCGACCACCAGCAGCTGCTGATGACCACCTTCCGCTTCGTGGCCAAGAAGCACGGGCTGGAGTGCCTGTTCCACGAGAAGCCGTTCGAGGGCGTCAACGGCTCGGGCAAGCACGTGAACTTCTCCCTCGGCAACTCCACCTTCGGCAGCCTGCTGGTCCCAGGCGACAACCCGCACGACAACGCACAGTTCCTGGTCTTCTGCGCCGCGGTGATCCGTTCGGTCCACCTGCACGGCGGGCTGCTGCGCGCCTCGGTCGCTTCCGCGTCCAACGACCACCGGCTCGGCGCTAACGAGGCCCCACCGGCGATCATCTCGATCTTCCTCGGTGACCAACTCGCCGACGTGTTCGACCAGATCGCCAAGGGTGGCGCGACGCACTCCAAGGAGAAGGGCACCCTGATCATCGGGGTCGACACCCTGCCCAACCTGACCCGGGACGCCGGCGACCGCAACCGAACCTCGCCGTTCGCGTTCACCGGCAACCGGTTCGAGTTCCGTGCGCCGGGTTCGCTGCAGACCGTCGCCGGCCCGATGGTCATGCTGAACACGATCATGGCCGAGGCCCTCGACTACTGCGCGACCACGCTGGAGAAGGCGGTGGCGGACGGCACCGACTTCAACGAGGCCGTCCAGGCCTTGCTGTCCTCGATCATCGCCGACCACGGCGCGGTCATCTTCAACGGCAACGGCTATTCCGAGGAGTGGCCCGCCGAGGCCGAGCAGCGTGGGTTGAAGAACCTGCGCACCACCGTCGACGCACTGCCGGAGTTGATCACGCCCGAGGCGATCGAACTGTTCTCCACCTACGGTGTGTTCAACGAGCGCGAGATGCACAGCCGCTTCGAGATCGGCGCCGAGCACTACGTCCTGACGGTGAACGTCGAGGGCAACCTCACCCACGAGATGGCCTCGACCACCATCCTGCCCGCCGCGATCCGCTACCAGACCGAGCTCGCCCAGAACGTCGCGGCGCTCAAGGCGGCGGGGGTGGAGGCCGACCTCGGCGATCTGCAGGCGGTGTCCGCGCCGATCGCCGATCTTCGGGCCGGCATCGCCACGCTGGGTGAGGCCCTGGCCCACGAGCATCCCGAGGACGGTCTGGCGGCGGCGACCTATATGCGCGACACCGTGCTGCCGGCCATGGAGACGGTCCGGACGGCGGCCGATCAGCTCGAGGCGCTGGTGGCCGACGACCTGTGGTCGCTGCCGACCTATCAGGAGATGCTCTACATCCTCTGACGGACTGCCAACTGAACCGGCGACCTGGCCGGGCCCACCTGTGGCTCGGTCAGGTCCTGGCGCCGAGGCCGGAAAGCCGCAGGATCGTGTCCACGACCTCGGCGAGCGGTGCGGTCGCATCGATCTCGATCCCGGCGGGAATGTCCTCCTGGGTCTGGTTCAACCGCTGGACGAGTGCTCGCTGTGGCGTCGTCCCGCCCCACTCGTCGGGTGGTCGCCGGGCGAGGCGTTCGTCCAAGGTCGCATCGTCGACCAGCAGGACGAACACCGCATCGAACAGCTCGATGAAGGACGAAAAGTTTCGCGACCCGCCACAGAAGAAGGTCGCCTGCTCACGGTGGTCGGCGACGAGGGCCCTAACCGCCGGCACCCGCCACAGGTGGTGCTCGTGGGCGGCGATCTCCGTGGGCAGGCCGGTCTGCGGATCGCCCTGGTAGGCCAGCTCCCGGTCGCCGTTGACCGCGTGGAACCCGCGCCGCTGCAGCTCGCGACACACCGATGTCTTGCCCGTGCCGGACACTCCTTCGATGAGGAAGTTCCGGGCGCCCATGGTCCCATGTTAGGGATTGCCCACCGGGCTCCGCGGCGATGCGCGAGGATCAGCTGGTGACAGCGACGCAATGGTCGGAATCGGAACTGGCGGCGGTCGACGAGGCGGACGAGTTGCGGATCGCCGTACGGCGGACAAACGGTTCGCTGCGGCCGCCGGTGCCGATCTGGGTGGCGACGGTCGACGGTCAGCTCTACGTCCGCACCTGGCAGCGACGCGACACCGGATGGTTCGGGCGGGTGCTGTCTTCCCGCCGGGCACGGATCTCCGTCGGTGAGGCCGGGGGAGAGGTTGTCGCCGACGTCGTCGTGGATGACGTCGGTTCCACCGACCGGGCATTGCGCGATGGCGTCGACGCCGCCTACCGCGCCAAGTACCAGCGTTACGGCCAGGGGTCGGTCGACCGGATGGTCGGTGACGACGCCGCCGCGGCGACCCTGAAGCTGACGCGTGACTCCGAGGGCTGAGGCCACCGCCTACCCACGGCCGACGGTGCGCAACGACGCCGGAGTCCTCAGCCAGCCGACCGGCGGCGTTACGTCGCCGCACGGTCGTGACCCGAGCTCGATCGCTGGATGATCGGCTGCCCTGCATCGACGCCGCCATCGGGTCGAACGCCCGTCTTCCCGTCGACGCGGTAGGCAGTTTCCGCCCGGCAACCGGCCCGGTCAGCCCGTCCCTGCCTCGTCACCGCCATCGTTACCGCTCGGTGAACGGCGTCGCTTGCGTTTGGTGTTCTTGTCTTCCTGTGTTTGCCGTCTCGTGTCGATCACGTAAGCCGTCGCCCGTAACTTCTTGACGCAGTTACTCGGGGAGAGGCACACATGCAACACAGTCCGGCGGTTCGGGCCCGCGGGATCACCAAGTCCTACGGCGACGTGGTCGCACTCGATCAGGTCGACCTCGACCTGGATCTCGGCCAGATCCACGGTCTGGTCGGGCCTAACGGTGCCGGCAAGACGACGCTGCTGGGTCTGCTCCTCGGTCTTGCGGTCGCCGAGCGCGGACGGCTGGAGATTCTCGGCCACCGGGTGGAGCGAAAGTCGGATCTTCCCGACGGCGTCGCCGGTTTCGTCGACGGACCCGGTCTGTATCCCTCGCTGACCGTTCGGCAGAACCTCACCGCACTCGCCGACCTGCGCGGCATCGGCGCCGATCACGTCGAGGAGACGATGCACCAGGTTGGGTTGTCCGACGTTGCCGACGACCATGTTCGCGGATTCTCTCTCGGCATGCGCCAGCGAGCCGGGCTGGCCGCGGCGTTACTCACCCGGCCACAGCTGTTGGTGCTGGACGAGCCCGCCAACGGTCTCGATCCGGCCGGCAGCCGCGATGTCCACCGGGTGCTCACGGCACTGGCCGCGTCGGGCACCGCGATCGTCCTGTCCAGCCATCGGATGGACGACCTGGCGTCCCTGTGCTCCGAGGTCACCATCGTGTCCACCGGACGGGTGGTCTTCTCCGGTCCGCTCGCCAAGCTCGCCGCCGAGGGTGGAGAGCTCGACTATCGGCTGCGGACTTCCGACCACGTCGAGGCCCGTCGGGTCGCCGCGACCGTTGCGGGGATCCGACTCTCTTCCACGACGGACGGCCCCCAGCGTCCCGACACCGTGGTGCTTTGCGGGCCGGAATCGGCGATCGACCAGCTGGTCGTCCGATTGGTCGGTGCCGGGATCGCGGTCCGTGAACTCGCGCCCGTGATGTCGCCGCTCGAGGCCGCGTTCCTGACCCTGACCGACGAGGCCCTGACCGACGAGGCCCCGACCGACGACACCCTGACCGACGACACCCTGACCGACGACGGGCACGCCAGAACGCGACAAGGGTGCCGCCGGTGAGTTCTGCAACTCTGACCAGGACGACCCCGTCTCGTCCCGCACCGACGCTGCCTGGGTTCCGGTTCGAGTCGGCCAAACTCATCGCGCAATGGCGGGTCCGCCTGCTCGTCGTCGTCTGCTGGATCTTTCCGGGACTCTTCGTCGGTGTGGTCAGTCGGCAGAGCTTCCTGCCCACCGACACCGTCTTCGGCCGCTGGATGAATTCGACCGGTTGGGCCGGTGCCCTGGTCGTCCTCGCCTTCGGGTGTCTCTGGGCGCTGCCGCTGCTGACCTCGCTGGTCGCCGGAGACGTCTTCGCGGTCGAGGATCGCCTCGGCACCTGGCGGCACCTGCTCGTCGCGGTCCGCTCGCCCCGGCGGATCTTCCTGGCCAAGGTGATCGCGAGCCTCGCGGTGATCCTGGTTCTCGTCATCGGGTTGGCCGTCTCCGGACTGGTCGGCGGTCTGATCTCGGTCGGTGACCGCTCGCTGATCGGGCTCGACGGGAGCAGGTTCAGTGGCGCCGAAGCCGGTGGCCGGTTGGTGCTGGCCTGGCTGTCGGTGCTGGCGCCCACGCTGGCGTTCTCGTCGGTCGGCATCCTCGGCTCGGTGGCGCTCGGCCGCTCGCCGATCGGCCTCCTGCTGCCGGCTCTGCTGGCCTTGGCGCTAGACCTGATCCAGCTGCTCCCGCTGCCGGTCGCGCTGCGGCTCGCCCTGCCCAGTCAGGGTTTCGTCGCCTGGCGGGGCCTGTTCACCCAGCCGGCGCAGGCCGGTCCGCTGGTGATCGGGATCGTCGTCGGCCTCGCCTGGGCGGTGGTGGCGCTCGGGGCGGCCTATCGGATCTTCCTCCGCCGCGACTTCACCGACCTGGCCAACGACGGCTCCGGACGCCGCCTCGCGGTGGCCGGTCTGCTGCCGCTGGTCGTGCTCACCGCCGTGTCGGTGCTGGTGATCGCGGTGGCCACCCCGGCCGCGGGCTCCGGGATCGACCG
This sequence comes from uncultured Actinomycetota bacterium, assembly GCA_963711185.1. Taxonomy (GTDB): domain Bacteria; phylum Actinomycetota; class Actinomycetes; order Propionibacteriales; family Propionibacteriaceae; genus Microlunatus. The sequence continues at coordinate 693,532 of CAVQDD010000019.1, forward strand.
GGCCAAGCTCCAGGGTTCGCTGTCCACCGCCTACGCCCACCTCTACCGGGTCCAGACACAGGAACTGCGTCGGCCGGCGGTGACCGAGGCGCAGCTGCAGACCAGCGCCACCTGCGACAAGGGCGGTTCGCTGGTGGCCGATGAAGGCCCCGGCACCGACTGGCGTTGCGTCGTCTCCTGGCACCTTCCGGGTGCCACCGCGGTCGGCTCGGCGATCTATCAGCTCGACGTCAAGCCCGACGGCCGCTACGTCGCCGACGGCGACGGCCCCACCGAAGTCAACGGCTTCTTCCAGGTTCGGGTTCCCTACGGGATGGCCCCGAACCCGCTCTGGCAGTTCGACGGTTCTGTCGATCTGCTCCACCCCTGAGATAGGACTGTCCATGCAAGTCAGACGCCAACGTCGACCCCTCAGCACCTCGCGCTTCGTCTCCTTCCGTCGCCGCCGCCCGGCCCGGCTGGCGATCGCCGGCATCGCCGCACTCGCCCTGGTCGGAGGTGGGGCGGCCTACGCCAATACCAAGATCCTCGGCTCCCAGCAGGTCGGAACGACGTATCAGAACGGACTGCAGGTCTCCTCCGATCAAGTCCTCAAGCCGCTCGGTGACCGGCTGCTGACCGAGCAGGGCAAGTTCATGGGCTCGTCGATCAGCCCCGACGGGCGGTTCCTGGCGGCGACCAGCACCGACAAGTCGGTCGTCCTGCAGATGTTCGATCTTTCCACCTACAAACAGGTCTGGACCGTCGGATCGGCGGCCGGGGTGAATCAGCAACTGTCCGACGGCACCGTCGGGCAGGAGGGTCCGACCTTCTCACCGGACGGCAAATACCTCGTTCTGCCGCAGCAGAACAGCTTGACCCGGTTCGAGGTCAAGCCCGACGGCACGCTCGGAGGGACGGTCACGGTGGAGATCCCGGTGGTCGACGGGCACTCGCCGTTGCCCGGCCGGTCGGTCTTCTCCGCCGACGGCTCGACGCTCTACGTGCCGATCAACGGACAGAACACGGTGATGGCCTTCGACGCGAATACCGGGGCGCTCGAGCACACCTGGAACGTCGGCATCGCGCCGCGATCGGTGGCCCTGGTGGGAACCCGGCTCTTCGTCAGCAACGAAGGCGGCCGGATGGCCCGTCCGGGCGAGACGACGATCGGGTCCTACGGCACTCAGGTGCCGGCGAGTCCCACCCTGGGCACCTCGACGACCGGGACGGTCAGCGTGATCAACACCGCCCGGCCGTCCGCGGCGGTCGGCACCATCGACGTCGGTCTGCACCCGACCGCGCTGTACGTCAACCGGCGGACGGTGTTCGTGGCCAACACTTTCGACGACACCGTCTCGGTGATCGACACCACCAGGAACCGGGTGGTCCAGACCGTCGACACCAAGCCGTGGAAGTCCGCCGACGTCGGCTATGAGCCCAACAGCATGACGCTGACCAAGGACGATCATCTGCTGGTCACCCTGGGCCGGGCGAACGCGGTCGCGGTCTACCAATACCACCAGGACGCCCGGCAGCCGGTGAGTTACCTTGGTCTGCTACCCACCGACTACTACCCCTCCGAGGTGGCGACGTCCGGCGACCAGATCGTCGTGACCAACACCCGCGGCATCGACGCGCGCGGACCTGAACTCACCTTCGACAAGGGCCCGGGCACCGTGCCGGCGACCGGACACGGCACGCACAGCACCACCGCCTCGCTGACCCGCTTCACTCTGCCCAGCGACCAGCAGATCGCCCAGGACACCGACACGGTGTTCGCCCAGAACGGGTGGGGCAGGAACGACGTCGCACAACTCGCCGGCAAGAACAAGGCGATCGCCGTGCCGGTGCCGAGGCGGATCGGGGATCCGTCGACCATCAAGCACGTTTTCCTGCTGGTAAAGGAAAACCGGACCTACGACCAGGTGTACGGTGACGACAGCCGCGGTAACGGCGACGCCTCGCTGGCCCAGTTCGGTGAGAAGGTCACCCCGAACCAGCACGCCCTGGCCAAGCAGTTCGGTCTTTACGACAACTTCTATGACGTCGGGACGAACTCGGCCGAGGGCCACAACTGGGTGATGCAGGGAGACAACCCCGAGTACACCGAATCGGATGCCGGTGAGTACGAGCGCAGCTACGACACCGAGAACGACGTGCTGGGCCATCAACGCTCGGGTTTCTTGTGGAGTGCCGTCCAGGCCGCGCACGGAAGCGTCCGCAACTTCGGTGAATTCATGGCGTTTGAGAACAAGCCGACCGGAGCCACTTGGCAGCAGTACTACTGCGCGTCCAACAGCGTCGACTCCGGCGGCGACCCGGCCCAGCTGACCGATCCGGCGCTGCGGGTTGACGACCAGTCGCCGATCCCGTCGCTGAACGCGGTCGCCAACCACGACGCGCCGCAGTTCGACACCGCGATTCCCGACCAGTACCGCTACCAGATCTGGAAGCAGGAGTTCGAGAAGAGCGGTCCGGCCAACCTCAACATGATGTGGCTCTCCAGCGACCACACCGGTGGCCCGCCCGACCCCGAGGCTCAGGTCGCCGACGGCGACCTGGCGGTCGGCAAGATCGTGGACGAGATCTCTCACAGTAAGTACTGGAAGGATTCTGCGATCTTCGTAGTCGAGGACGACAGCCAGAACGGCGCCGACCACGTCGACGGCCATCGCTCGCCGGTCCAGGTGATCAGCCCGTGGGCTCAGCACGGCGCGGTGGACAGCACCTATTACACCCAGATCACCATGGTGCGGACGATCGAGCAGATTCTGGGGGCTCAGCCGCTGAACCAGAAGGTCGCCGCAGCTACGCCGATGTACAGCGCGTTCACCAACCGCGCCGACTACAAGCGGTTCAACGCGGTACCGAATCAAGTGCCGCTGACCGAGGGTCTAGCCACCCGGCCGGAATGCGGTCCGGACACGCTCGGTCTGAGGGGCAGCGCGGCGAAGAGGCTGAACACCGCCCAGGCGCAGAAAGCTGCTGTGCCTCCCTCCCAACTGGCCGTGGCCAAGGCCTGGGACGCGTGGAGTAACCAGCAACACTTCACCGGCAACGGCGCGATTCCCGACTACGCCAATCCGGAGCAGATGAACCGCTACACCTGGTACCAGACCCACGGATGGCAGACGCCGTACCCGGGTGACACGACGATCCTGGCTCCTGCCGACGTTCCGGGAGCGGCCTTTCCGGGGGTCGACGGCGATCGGTGAGTTTCGCCGTCGGTAAGGTGCTCGGTCAGTGCGGCGGCCACTACTTCTGTAACCGATGCGGTCAGTGGACTGCCGGCTGGTCGAGCACCTCGCGGACGGTGACCGGTTCGCGTCCGAGCAGGTTCTTCAGCCGCGGATCCGTACCGGCGAAGAAGCCTTCCTGGGCGGCCTGGTACATCCCCAACATGAACCGGGCGGCGGCTTCGGGCTGGCCGGCGGCGACCTGGCCGGCAACCCACTTCTCGGGTCCGACCACCTCGCAGTCGATCCGTCGGCCGGTGAGGTCGGAGGCGATCTGTGCGACGTCGGCGAAGGTCGGGGCGGCGCCAGCGGTCAGTGTCACCGGGCCGTCATAGCGTCCCTCCGAATCGTGGCGTCCCTCCGATGGGAGGCTCAGGGCTAGGAGGATCAGCGCGGCTGCTTCGGCGGCGTCCTCACGGGCGGTCCAGGAGACCGGGCCGTCGGCGGGCACCGTGATGGTCCCGGTGTCGCGCCACGGCCCGGCCAGCCAGAGGAGACTGTGGGCGTAGAAGCCGTTTCGTAGCGAGGTCCAGGGGATTTCGGAGGCGGCCAGCAGCTGTTCGGTGGCAGCGTGGTCACGACCCGGTCCGAACGGGGTGTCCAGGGCGGCACCCTGATGGCTGGTGTAGAGGATGCGACCGACTCCGGCCGTCGCGGCGGCTTCGATCGCGGCTCGGTGCAGGGCCACGGCGTCGGCGCTCGGATCGTTGGAGGAGACGAGCAGCAGTTGGTCGGCGCCCTCGAACGCCGCCGGCAGCGATGCCGCGTCGGTGTAGTCGGCCCGTCGCACGCCGACCCCGAGGTCGGCGAATCGTTGCGCCCTGGCCGGATCGCGAACCGCCACGACTATCTGGTCGGCAGGCACGCGCTGCAGCAGATGGTCGACCGTCGCGCCGTTCAGCGCGCCGGTCGCACCGGTGATCATCATCATGGTTTGGGTTCCTCATCCGTCGACAGCTGATATCATTGGAAACACAGACACCATAACACTGATATCAAGCCCGGCAATCGGCGATAGGGTTGGACCGTGAGCACGACCGTCAACGACCGCGACCAGACTCGGGCCCGAGTAGTCGAGATCGCGGCCCAGCTGTTGCGTGAGCGTGGTCCGTCGGCGGTGACGACCCGCGGGGTGGCCCAGGCCGCCGGCGTGCAGGCCCCGACCCTGTATCGACTTTTCGGTGACAAGGACGGCCTGCTGGAGGCGGTGGCCGAACACGCGATGGCCGGGTTCGCTTCCGCGAAGACGGCGATCGTCGAGGCCGCCGAGGCCAAGGACGTCGACCCGCTGGACGACCTCCGGGCGGGTTGGCAGGCGCAGATCGAGTTCGGTCTGACCAACCCCGACCTGTTCCGGCTGCTCAGCGACCCCAACCGGGTGGCGCATTCCGCTGCGGCCGCCCAGGGCAGACGGGCGCTCGAATCCCGGATTCGTCGCGTCGCGCGGACCGGTCGGCTGCGGGTGAGCGAGCGGCGCGCGGTCGGGCTCATCCAAGCCGGCGGCATCGGTGTCATCCAGACGATGCTGGGCAGCAGCGAGCGCGATGCAGGCCTGCCCGACGCCGTCTACGAGGCCGTGCTCGGCCAGATCCTCACCGATCGACCCATCCGGCCGGACAGCGACCCGATGGCCACGACGATCGCCTTCCGCGCCCTGGCGCCGCAGTTGGACAGGCTCAGCGGATCCGAACGTCAGCTGCTGATCGACTGGCTCGATCGGGCAATCGGTGACCAGAGTTCCAAGGCGGTCAGCGATTCCGGCCAGGTCGGCTGATTCGAGGGGGCATCGGTTCCCACCTGCTTCGACGCGCGCGATGGTGGCGTCGATCCGGTCGCGGCGTTCCGTCTGATCGCTGACGAGCCCGTAGGGAGGTCTTCTTCGGTGGTGCCCCACGGCACCAGTACGTCGAAGTCGAGATCGTGAACCAGGGCCAGGAAGCGGTGGCTGCCGTTGTCCCGCAGCGAGGAGGTCGTTCCGGCGGTATGGCCCGGGGTGGTGGTGACGTCGAGGTCGGGTTGTCCGCACATCCACTCGTGGGTGTGGTTGATCAACAGCCGGCGCGGGGCTCCGAGGCCGCGGACCGGCTCACTGACCCCTGGTGAGTTGTAGACGATCAGGTTCCCGTGTGGGCCGACGGAACAGATAGGACTGCAGCACCACGGTGTGCTGGTCTGGATCGCCGCCCACCGGACCGGAGGCCCCGGGCACGCCGGGCAGCTTCGGATCCAGGGCGTGGGTCAGGGTGAGCTGTAGTCCCGCGGGTACCGCTGACACCGAGCGGGCTCTCTCGAGCCCGACAAGGCGGACCCCGATGACTCCACCGAGTTCGTCGGAGCCGGGCGTTGAGTACCTCGAACGGGGCGATGACGTCGAGCGGGTCGAAGCCATCGAACTACCCGATCTGTGCGAGCACGGTTGGTTCTCTCGTCGAGCAGCACCGAAGTGGTGCCGGAATCGATGGTAGGAGGCAGCAGGCGGCTGGTGGTTGTCCTCGCTCTGCGTGCCGCGGCCCCAGCGCGGCGCCAGCATCGCCTCGATCTGCGTCGGAGGGCTCGGTCTCGCCACGACCGGCCTGCTCGACGGGCTCCGCGCCACAACCCACTGGCGCGCCACTGAGCTCTTCGCCTCCCGTCATCCACAGATCGAGGTCAGCTCCGGCGCGCTGTTCGTCGACAACGGCGAACTGGTGTGCTCAGCCGACGCCGCCGGCATTGCCTGTGCCTGCACTCATCGACGGGGCCTCAGCGCCGCCGCAGCCGCCGATGCGGCCCACTCCGCGGTGATCCAGCTGAAGTTGGAACTCGACCCGAGTCCGCTCTGAGCGGTGATCCGTTCGGTGCAGAGGACGCGGCTCAGCGAGAACGTCGGCACCACGCCGAGGCCTATCGCCGAGTGCTCACCATCAGCCGGTGACCGCGTCGGCGGACCGGCTCGGGGTCAGAGCTTCTTCAGCTTGCGGTACGGACTGGCGACACGAATCCGCTGCGTCTCGAAGTCAACCGTGGTGGTGGTGGCGTCCGTACCGATGACTCGGCCCAACCCGTAGGTGTCGTGCGAGACGCGGTCTCCGACGTCGAACCGATCGATCAGCGGTTCGGGCTGGGGCTGGAAGGGGCTGGTAGCGAGATGTCGTCTACCGGGGCCAGATCTGGTCGTCATCACTCCAAGTATGCGCCCTGTCCGACCCGTTGCCGCTCGGGCCGCGAACATCGGGACGGTACAGGCCGGCTCAGATGGGCTCGGGATCGTTCAGTCCGCCGGTTGGGCCAGCACGGCGATGGCGGCCATCAGCAGAGCCAGAGCGGCGTAGGCGATCTTACGGCTGAGTCGCGGCGAGGTCCGTAGAGCGAGGATCGCCTGCAGCGCGTAGTAGGCAGCGAACGCGCGCGAAGCGACGGCGACGATGGTGAAGGTCGGTACGGTCGCGGCCAGGACGACCGCGGCGATACCGCTGATCAGGTACGGTCGCGGCCCGTGCATCCGGCCCGACAGTTTGCGCAGGTTGCCGGCCGCGGCGGCCGTGTCGGCGATGCCCGCGCTGAACTGGCTGAGCACCGCGGACAGGACCAGCGGCAGGGCCAGGATCGGCGCGACCCGGGCGGTGATGTCGAGCAGGGTGTCGTCGGCTCCGGCCGGGGTGCCCAGCCCCATCACCGGGGTGGCCACGGCGACGAAGCCGATGTAGATCGAGGCCGCGACCAGTTGCGCAATCCGGGAGGCCCAGACCCGCGTTTCGGGATCGAACTCCTCACCGAGATAGCGGACCGTCTCGAATCCCTGCACGGTGATGACGATGCCGCCGAGGATCAGGAGGACAGTGCCCAGGCCGGTGTCTGGTCGTGGCGGCAGGCTCAGCCCGGTACCGGCGAGCAGTCGGCCGTCGTGGACCGCGAGCGTCACCCCCAGGACGGTGGTTAGCACCAGGACGGCGATCAAACTGATCCGGTCGAGTCGATCCAGGCCGCCGAAGCCGCGCAGCACGCCGATCACGATGATCAGGACCACGGTGGCGCAGGCGATGATCCGTTCCGCCAACGGGGCTGGGCCGCCAGTGGCGAACGCGACCACGTACTGGGCCATGATCCGCAGATACAGCGCCACCGAGATCACGTAGGCGACCACGATCACGGCATCGGCCGCCCAATCGATCCGACGGGTGGAGGCGTCCAGCTCGCCGGCCGCGGCGAGCGGCTCGATAACCCGAACGCAGTGCCGGGTCGCCGTCCCGGCCAGCCAGGCCACCACGCACACGCCGATGACGCCGAACACCGCCAGTGATCCCAACGTCCGTTCCAGCACCGGTACGATGATCAACAGCCCGGAGCCGAGGATCGAGGCCAGCGGCGTCACCACGGCCACCAGAACCCGACGGCGTGCAGGCGACGTCCGGGCCCGATTCACGCGTCATTCGACCACAACCGGCGGCTCGACCCGCCATCGGGACTCTTGCCGCAGCGGGTAGACCAGTACCGCCCCGACCAGATGCCCAGTAGGGCTGGGACGAAGGAGGACACCGAGCCGACGATCCTCAGCACGCCGGCGACGAGCATCTCGAGCCGGTCAGGCTCCAGAAATTGTGACGCCTTTCTTGGACGGCCACCCCGAGTGCCAGCCGCAGGACGAGATCGAACCGGTCGAGTACGAGCCAAAGTCATCGACGACAACGTCGTGTAATGCACGACGTCCACGGGTTCGGCGGCGTCGCCCGCTCAGGCCTGAACGACCTTTGAGCAAGAGCTCTCGATGATGTCCATGAATTCGCGAAGTTCCTGGTCCGGGACGCCGACGAAGTCCAGGGTCGCCTCGATCTCCTTGGCGACCGCGTCAAAGTCGGCCTTGTCGATCGCCAGATGCTCGTGCGCGGCGCCCATGTCGTGCCCGATGTAGCACGTGGGCCCGACGATTTTCTCGATCGACCAGGCGGTGACGAGCCACTTGTAGCCCGCGGCGTTCGCCGGATTGCCGTGGTGTTCGTGCACCATCTCGTTCGCGTTCACCTTGACGTTCTGAAACAGCCGGTCAACCAGGATGTCGACGGCACCGGCGATGCCGTAGCAGCCGCCCAGGCGCTCGTACAGGGTCGCGTCGTCCGGCTGAACGTCGGGCGCGCTGGCCGGGTCGGATTCGGGCGCCAGCCGACGGGTGTCGGGAACGTGCACATTCTCGGGCACGCCGGTATCGGATTGCGCTTCGGTGGTGGTCATGAAACTTTTCCTTTGAAGTGTTCCTGATACTCATGCGGCCGGCGGTCGACTCCAGCACGGTGCCGTCCGCTCGTAGATCAAGCCGGTTAACTCACGCGTGAGGCTTTTGACAATGGTCCCGAACGTCCTCGCCGGCCGATGGGTTCGACCGTGTGGAGTGATGTGGGCATCGTGCGTCCGGCCTGCCCCCGGCTTTAGGCCGCACGTGTCACCATCGAGGAGCCGGGCTGCGACGTTCGAACCAACGGTGTCTTGCGGGGCGAGAGGCGTGCCGTCGCCCGTCAGTGTCCAAGGACCTGGGGCACTAGGTTTCTCAGATGACTTCATCGGCACCGTTGACCGGCCGGGTCGCGTTGGTCACCGGCGCCAGCCGCCGGACCGCGATCGGCGCCGCCGTCGTGCAACGGCTCGTCGGCGATGGCGCCGCCGTGTTGGTGCATTCCTGGGCTGCGGCCGACGACGCCCATGTCGGTGCTGGCGGTGTCGGTGCTGGCGGTGCCGGTGCTGGTGGTGCCGGTGCTGGTGGTACCGGTGCTGGTGGTGCCGATCAACTCGTCGCCGAACTCTGCGCCGCCGGTGGCCGAGCGGAGCACGTCAGCGCCGATCTTGCCGATCCGGACGCTCCGGCCCGGCTGGTGTCCGCGGCCCGGGAGCGCTTCGGTCGACTCGACATCCTGATCGCCAACCACGCCCGCAGCGTCCGGCAGTCTCTGGCGGAAGTCACCGCCGCCGAGTTGGACCTGACCTATGCCGTCAACACCCGTGCCACTGTGCTGTTGATCAAGGAATTCGTTGCGCAGCACCAGCCCGGGCCGGGCGGTCGGGTGGTGGTCTTCACCTCCGGGCAGTACCACGGGGTGATGCCCGAGGAGTTGCCGTACATCGCCTCTAAAGCAGCATTGCGGGAGCTGACTCCGACCCTGGCCGCACACCTCATCGGTCGTGAGATCACGGTCAACTGCGTCAACCCCGGGCCGACCAACACCGGCCACCACGACGACGTCGCTTGGCAGTGGGTGACTGAACGCAATCCTGGCGGCCGGGCCAGCACACCCCAGGACGCGGCACGGCTGATCGGCTGGTTGGTCAGCGATGAAGCCGATTGGGTGACCGGCCAGGTCATCGCCTCCGACGGTGGCTGGTCCACCCTCGGTGCATGATCAATAGCGGCTCCTCCTCACGGCCAAGAGAATGGAATGTTCATGCGGTTCAACCACATCAACCTCTGCGCCAGCGACGTCGAAGCGCTCGCCGACACGCTGGTCCAGCATCTCGGCTACCGACCTGTTGACGCCGGGACCGTTCCAAGCCTCGCCGGAGCCGGACGGACAGTCGGCCTACCCCACGGGTTTCCACTTCGGGCTCATCCAGGACTCACGGGAAGCCGTCTACGCCAAGCACGACGAACTCCTCGGCGCCGGCTACCGCCCGGGAAAGATCAACGACGGCTTCGAAGTCTGGGGTGCCACCTGGACAGCGTTCTACTGCCCGCTCGGTGACGGCCTCCAGATCGAGGTCAACTACCGCACGTCTTCCGGGCTGCTCGACGGGTAAGCCAAAGTCGGCGTCGGAGTTGACCGGACCGTCCGCCTGGACGGCGAGGCAGACCAGTCATGATCAGAGTCCGGTCATGAGGGGTCACCCTGGTCATGACCCCGGTCCGGCAGTATTAACCGGCGGCCACACTTCGGGGCGCGCGGGAAGCCGTCGATCACGAGCGGTGCTGGGCCACGTTGATCACGTGCCCGTCGGGACTCCGGACGAAGAACCGGCGAATACCCCATGGCTCGTCGGTGATCGGGTGCACGATGTCGTAGCCGCGTCGTTGCGCCTCCGCGTATGCGCCGTCCACATCATCGACCTTGATGGTCATCACGGAGTCTTCCGGCGCCGTCGCGTCCCTTGTCACGACCTGGACGCACGCGCCCGAGTCGGCGGAGGTGAACCGGGCGACCCAACCCTGGTTCATTCCCTCCTCGGTCAGCCCGAGGAACCCGAAGAACTCCCTCGCCCGATCGACGTCGTCGGTGTGCAGATTGGTGATGGCCTCTACCGCGTTCATCGTCCGATTCTGGCATCCAGGTCCGCGTCCAACTGACCCATCAGTCCCTGGTCGAGGCTGGGGAAGGTGATTCTCCGCCCATCCTGCGGATCCAGTCGGCGTTGAGTGTGTCGGCCTGTCGACGATCCTGAACGGTGATGGGTTGACCGTCGGTGGGGCTGAGGCCGAGAAAGCTCAATACCGACCGGGTGAGGCCGACCGGATCGGCGGCGAGCTCTTCGTACCCGATGTCGAGCGGGTCCACGCCGTGTTCGGTGAACCAGGCCTGCCAGGCCGCCTCATGGTCATCGATTCTGTCGGCCAGTTCCGCGATGAGGCGACGGTCGAAAACCGGCTCGCGGCCACCCGGCACCCGTTCTTCACCGGGATGCCAGTAATGACTTTGTTCGGCGCGTGCCCAGGACACAGCCTGCGCAAGGACGTCGGCCCGGCGTAGATGCAGAAACCGAACCCTGCCGAAGACATCGCCCAACAGCCGCAACGGCGATGTCGCCGGTGGCATCGAGATTGTCTCGTCCGCCGGTGCCGTCGGAGAGTCCTCGACGTAACCCGCATCGGCCCGGTCCTCGGTCAACGCATCGGTCAACGCATCGGTCAAGTCATCGGTCAAGGCATCGGTCAAGGCATCGGTCAGTTCGGTCATCGTCCCCCACATGATCCGTACCCCGCAGACGCCGTTGGGGGTGCTGCCGGCAGCAACCACCGCCCGGACGTAGGCGGCAATATCGACCAGCCCGTCCGCGGTGTGGGGAACCCTCCACCGATCGGCGTAGTCCTGGATGACTTCGCGGCGAAAGTAGGACTCCGGCCGGCCGGCTACACCGGTCGAGCGCAACAGACCGCACAACAAGGTGCTGCCGCTCCGCGGCGTCGCGCACAACAGGTAGGTGTCCACGTCACCGGACTCTAAGGCCACCGCGCTTCAGGGCCTCCTCGGTGGAAATAATTCCCCGGGAACCAAGGTTGAGTGTGGTGTACTCAACTTCGGCTTGCGCGCCCGGGCGAGCTGGGCCATAGTTGAGTGAGCAAGACTCAACTTTGATTTCAGAAGGGTCCATGGAAGCACAGAAGCTCACCACCAAGAGTCGTGACGCGGTTTCGGCTGCGCTACGCAACGCTTTACTCGCCGGCAACCCGAGCGCCGAGCCGGTGCATCTGCTGCACGGGCTGCTCGCCGTCCCCGACAACACGGTCGGACCGCTGCTGAGTTCCGTCGACGCCGATCCGAGTGCGATCGACCAGGCGGCCCAGCAGGCGATCACCAGACTTCCGTCGGCCAAGGGAAACAACGTCACCCAGCCGACCCTGTCCGGATCTCTCACCCGGGTGCTGGCCGACGCGGAGTCGCGAGCTGAGCAGCTCGGTGACCAGTTCGTGGCCACCGAACATCTGCTCGTCGCCTTGGCCTCGGTGGAGTCCCCGGCCCGGGTCATCCTGACCGGAGCCGGCGCGAGCGGTGACACCCTGACCACCGCGTTCAACGCCAGCCGCGGCTCCAAGCGGGTCACCTCGGCCGAGGCGGAGGGCACCGAGACCGCTCTCGACCAGTACGGTGTCGACCTGACCGCCCAGGCTCGCGAGGGCAAGCTGGATCCGGTGATCGGTCGGGACACCGAGATCCGCCGCGTGGTCCAGGTGCTGGCCCGGCGGACCAAGAACAATCCGGTGCTGATCGGCGAGCCCGGCGTCGGCAAGACCGCCGTAGTCGAGGGGCTGGCCCAGCGGCTGGTCGCCGGTGACGTCCCCGACTCGTTGAAGGGCCGCCGCCTCGTCTCGCTCGACCTGTCGGCGATGGTGGCCGGAGCCAAGTATCGCGGCGAGTTCGAGGAGCGGTTGAAGGCGGTCCTGGCGGAGATCAGGGACTCTCAGGGCCAGGTCGTCACCTTCATCGACGAGTTGCACACCGTCGTCGGTGCCGGCGCGTCCGGGGAGGGTGCTATGGACGCCGGCAACATGCTGAAGCCGATGCTGGCCCGCGGTGAGTTGCGGATGATCGGTGCGACCACGCTGGACGAGTACCGCGAGCGGATCGAGAAAGATCCGGCGCTGGAACGACGCTTCCAGCAGGTCTTCGTCGGCGAACCCAGCGTCGAGGACACCATCGCCATCCTGCGCGGCCTGCGCGAACGCTACGAGGCCCACCACAAGGTGGCCATCACCGACGGCGCCCTGGTCGCCGCCGCCAGTCTGTCCAACCGCTACATCACCTCCCGTCAACTGCCCGACAAGGCGATCGACCTGATCGACGAGGCGGCCTCGCGGTTGCGGATGGAGATCGACTCCTCCCCCGAAGAGATCGACCAGCTCCGTCGCCAGGTCGAGCGGATGCGTATGCAGCAGTTCGCGCTGGAGAAGGAGACCGACGCCGGCAGTGCCGAGCGGCTGCACCGACTGCAGACCGATCTGGCCGACGCCGAGGAAGAGCTCCGCGGTCTGGAAACCCGTTGGCAGGCCGAGAAGCAGGGCCTGAACGAGGTGGGCGAGCTGCGCTCCAAGATCGATGAACTGCGGACCGAGGCCGAGCGGTTGCAACGCGAAGGCGAGTTGGCCCAGGCCAGCGAGCTCCTCTACGGCGAGATCCCCACGCTGCAACGGCAGATGGAGAAGGCCGACGCCGCCGGGGCCGAGACGAAAGCCACAGCGCCGATGGTGTCGGAGGAGGTCGGGCCGAACGACATCGCCGAGGTGGTCTCGAACTGGACGGGAATCCCGGTGGGTCGTCTGCTGCAGGGCGAGAGCGAAAAGCTGCTGCAGATGGAGGATCGCCTCGGCCAGCGGCTGATCGGGCAACGCCCGGCCGTCCGCGCGGTCTCCGATGCGGTGCGTCGTTCCCGGGCCGGCATCTCCGACCCGAACCGACCGACCGGGTCGTTCCTGTTCCTCGGGCCGACCGGTGTCGGTAAGACCGAACTGGCCAAGTCCCTGGCTGAGTTCTTGTTCGACGACGAGCGGGCCATGATCCGGATCGACATGAGCGAGTACTCCGAGAAGCATTCGGTGGCTCGGCTGGTCGGTGCTCCGCCCGGGTATGTCGGCTACGAAGAAGGTGGTCAGTTGACGGAGGCGGTCCGCCGCCGTCCCTACGCCGTGGTGCTGCTGGACGAGGTCGAAAAGGCCCACCCGGAGGTCTTCGACATCCTCCTGCAGGTGCTGGACGACGGTCGGCTGACCGACGGACAGGGCCGGACGGTCGACTTCCGCAACGTGCTGATGATCCTGACCTCGAACCTCGGTTCGCAGTTCCTGGCCGATCAGACGTTGGCCGCCGACACCAAGCGGGATGCCGTGATGGGGGTGGTGCGGTCCGCGTTCAAGCCGGAGTTCCTGAACCGGCTGGACGAGATCGTCCTCTTCGACACCCTGGGCACCCAGGAGCTGACCAGGATCGTCGGGATCAACATTGCGCGGCTGAACCAGCGACTGGCCGATAGGCGGATCGCCGTCGACGTGACCGAAGCCGGCCAGGACTGGCTGGCCCTGACCGGATTCGACCCGGTCTACGGCGCCCGTCCGCTTCGACGCCTGATCCAGACCAGCATCGAGGACCAGCTCGCCCGGCGCGTGCTGTCCGGCACCGTCACCGAGGGCGACACCGTCCACTTCGACGTGACTGACGGCGTTGACGGGCTGGCGGTGACGGACGCTCCGGTACCGGTGACGGTATGAGTTCGCGTGCGTAGGGTGACCGGGTGTCTGTGATGCCGTCCTACGTCGGTGCCAACGGCCCGGTGCACCTGGTGCGCGATCTCGACCGCCCGGCCGCGTTCATGCTGCGGATCGGCGGCACGGACCAGTCCTATGTCGATCTGGAGGATCCTCGCCGGCTCGAATTCGACTACGTGCAACGAATCGCGGCGGGTCTGGATCGCTGTGCCCCCGCCGGCGAGCGGATCAGCATCGTCCACGTCGGTGGTGCTCTGATGACGCTGCCGCGCTACGTCGCTGCGACCCGGCCGCGCTCGGCACAGATCGTGCTCGAACCGGACATCGAGCTGACCGGCTTCGTCCGCACCCACGTCCCGCTGCCGGAACGCAGCGGGATCAAGGTGCGCGCCGTCGGCGGTCGGGAGGGGATCGCGGCGCTGCGCGAGGATTACGCCGACGCCGTCGTGCTGGACGCCTTCCGAGGTTCCCAGGTGCCGCCGGAGTTGACGACCGTCGAGTTCTTCGCTGACGTCCGACGGGTGCTGCACCGCGACGGCACCTTCCTGATCAACGTGACCGACCGGGCTCCGTTCGGCTACGCCCGGCGGGTGTTGGCCGGGGTCGTCGGCGCGTTCGACCAGGTGATCTTCAGTGCCGAGCCCTCGACCATGAAAGGTCGCCGCTTCGGCAACGTCGTCATCCAGGCGAGCGAGGCGGCGATGGCCGTCGACGAACTCGCCCGCAGCGCCGCCGGCTCGCCCTTTCCCTACCGCGTCCTGCACGGCGCCAAGGTTCGGGATCTGCTGGCCGGGGCCACCGCCTTCACCGCCGAGGACACCGCACCGTCACCCGAACCGCCGCCGCAGGTCTTCCGGCTCGGCTGAGGCCCGCCTGCGCCCGGTCTTCTCTCGGCGGACATCTCAACCCGGATCTCAGCAGCAACTCGACCCGACGCGGACTAGCCTGGATCCATGGCCTATCCGGACGAGCGCGCTGCCGATCCGCGCTCGCCCCACGATCCCCGGTCCGGCGGATGGACTCCGGTTGGCGGTGACGGCTCCGGGTGGGGGCCGGCCCCGAACGGTCCGCTGCCGCCCTACCAGCCACCATCTCAGCCTCCGTACCAGCCCCCGTACCAGGCTCAGCAGCCGTCACAGTTTCCGCCGCAGTATCCGTCGTTGCCATCAGCTCCGGTGCCGGCCCAGCAGGTCAAAATGATCCCGGTCCAGCGTCCGGCGGTGATCGGCATCTCGGCTTCGTTGACCATCACCGCCTCGCTGCTGTGGATCGCCCTGTTGATCTTCGCCTTACTGATCGCGGCCAGCGTCCGGGCGACCTTCAGCTACGAGATCCAGCCCGACGCGACGATCTACCACCTCGCCGACCACTTTCAGGTCACCATGGGCAGCGGGCTGGCCATCGGTCTCTTCGGCCTGCCGGTCCTCTCCGTGGTGTCCGCGTTCCTGCTGCTCGTCCCGCGGGCCTGGGCGAGGATCAGCTACTCCGTACTGGCCGCGGTCACCGTCGGATGGTCCCTGTGGTGGCTGCAGGCCTCGATCGGCTGGTGGGTCCCGGCCGCCGCCTACGTTGCGCTCGCCGCGGCGATCTGCTGGACCCCCGGGGTCGGCCGTTGGTACGCCGACCGGAGGCGACGCCCCTGAAGCACCCTCTGGTCCTGCGGCGACCAGCGATTTCACGGTGGCGAGAATCTCGCGGCGGCGGGCAGAATGTCTGGAGTGACCAACCCCACCGTGATCGATCGCGAAACGGGGAGCGAGACTCCCCACCGGCGCGGCGTCAGCCCGTTGTCGGTCGCCGGTCTGGTCCTGTTGCTGGGCGGGTTGGGTTGTCTCGGCTGGGTGGTCTACCAGCTGTTCGGCACCAACGTGGTCGCCCAACACGCCTACCAGCAAGAGACCAGCCAGCTGCGCGAGCAGTGGCGAGCACCGTCCGGTTCAGCGAGTTCGGCCAGCACCGTCGGCCGAGATGAGATTGTGCCGGGCGATGCGATTGCGGTGCTGCGGATCCCGCGCTTCGGTAAGTCCTATGAGGTGCCGATCCTGCAGGGAACCGATCTGGACACCCTGGCCAAGGGCGTCGGACACTACGACGACACCGCCGCTCCCGGCCAGATCGGTAACTTCGCCATCGCCGGTCACCGGATCACCCACGGCCAACCGTTCTCCCGGCTGGAGGA
Organism: uncultured Actinomycetota bacterium; assembly: GCA_963711185.1. GTDB lineage: Bacteria > Actinomycetota > Actinomycetes > Propionibacteriales > Propionibacteriaceae > Microlunatus. The sequence goes on from CAVQDD010000019.1 coordinate 709,859, forward strand.
GATGAACAAGGGCGACACGGTGGTCGTCGAGACCCGGACCCGGATCTACACCTATCGGATGGACACCGCACCCCGGGATCTGACGGTGAAGCAGACCGCGAGCTGGGTGCTCGACGCCGTCCCAGGTCAGCCCTCGGCGACTCCGTCCCGGGCCGTCATCACCCTCACCACCTGCCAGGACCTGTTCCACTCCCCGGACCGATCGGTCGCCTTCGGCGCGCTGGTCAAGACCGAGGACAAGTAGCGACCAGGAGGGCTGTGACCGGGAAGGCCGCGACCAGTAGGTTGGCGCCATGACGGCAGGCCCCGAGACCGATTCCGACGACCGTTCCGCCCTGATCGAGCAGGTGAAGAAGCTCGGCGTCGTGCACGGCCGAGTCACGTTGTCCTCCGGGCGCGAGGCCGACTATTACGTCGACATGCGCCGGGTCACGTTGGACGGGGTCGCCTCGCCGCTGGTCGGCCGGGTGATGCGCCGGCTGGTCGCCGACTGGGATTTCGACGCGGTCGGTGGCCTCACCCTCGGCGCCGATCCGGTGGCCACCGCGATGTTGCACGCGGCGGCTGCCGACGGCGAACGCCTCGACGCGTTCGTCGTCCGCAAGGCGCAGAAGAACCACGGCATGCAGCGGCTGATCGAAGGCACCGACGTCAAGGGGCGCAAGGTGCTGGCCGTCGAGGACACCAGCACCACGGGTGGCTCGGTGTTCACCGCGGTCGAGGCGTTGCGCGCGGCCGGGGCGGAGGTGATCGGTGTGGCGGTGATCGTCGACCGCGACACCGGGGCCCGGGAGAAGATCGAAGCCGAAGGTCTGGCCTACCGCTACGCGCTCAGCTCGGCCGACCTGGGTCTCGCCTGACGTCTCGTGAGCGCGTCGCCGACCACTTCAGGTCGGAATCGCAACGGGTGACCTGATTTCTGCCCGTTCGCCGGCTCGAGCTGGCACGCTGTGCGCGTGCGCACAGTGACCCGCCTTGCCGTCACGGCGACTGGGGTGTTGCTCGGACTGAACCAGGTCATCTCGGATTTCTGGCACCTGAACCAGTGAGCCGGGGTCGAGCCTCTGGTTTCGCTACCCTTCTTCGATACCCTGAGCAATAACTCCGCCGACCGCGCAGGGACCCGAGCAAGGAGCCGTCGTGACCGCACTTGTCATCCTGATCGTCATCTTGGCCATTGTGGCCATCCTGGCCATCGTCTTCGGAGTGACCTACAACGGCTTCGTCAAGGGCCGAAACCTGATCCAGGAGTCCTGGCGCCAGATCGACGTCGAACTCAACCGGCGCTACGAATTGCTGCCCAACCTGGTGGAGACCGTCCGCGGCTTCGCCGCGCACGAACGCAACACGCTGGAGGACGTCACCCGGTTGCGCAGTCAGGCCCAGGCGCTGAGCCAGTCCGACGGTGCTGAGCCGAGCCCGCAGCGGGCCGACATCGAAGGTCAGCTGTCCGGCGCGGTCCGCAACCTGATCGTCAGCGTCGAGGCCTACCCGGATCTGAAGAGCAACCAGAACTTCCTGGAGTTGCAGCGGCAGTTGGCCGAGACCGAGGACCGGATCGCCAACGGACGTCGCTACTACAACGCCAACGTGCGTAACTACAACACCAAGGTCGAGAGCCTGCCGTCCAACATCGTGGCGAACATGTTCCACTTCGAGAAGGCGACCTACTTCGAGGTCAACGACCAGGCCGCCCGGCAGGCTCCGGACGTGAACTTCGGCGAGATCGCCTATCGCGGCGACCCGCAGCAGGATTCGGGGCAGAACCCGCAGGCGCTGCCGCAGCAGCAGTCCGCGCCGCCGGTCCGGTTCGGCGACCAGCCGGCTCAGCCTCAGGCCCAGCCCCAACCGCAGCAGGCCCAACCCCGACAGCAGCAGAACGATCCGCCGCGATCCTGAACCGGTCTCGGTGGCTGCGGGACGGACCCCGGAGCCGGGCATCCGGACCGGCATGACAGCGTGAACCCTGGTAAATCGATTCAGGAGGAACGCATGGCAGACATGACCTATCGGCAGCTGGGCAACTCCGGACTCACCGTCTCGACGGTCGGGCTCGGCTGCAACAACTTCGGCGGTCGGATGGCCGACGAGGACGTCCCGGCGGTGGTCGACGCGGCCATCGACGCCGGCATCACGTTGTTCGACACCGCCGACGTCTACGGCAACGCCGGTGGCTCGGAAACCGTGCTGGGCAAGGCGTTGGCGGGCAAGCGCGAGCAGGTGGTGCTGGCCACGAAGTTCGGGATGGACATGCAGGGCAGCAACGGCCCGGACTGGGGGGTCCGCGGCTCGCGCCGCTACATCCGGATCGCGGTCGAAGCCAGCCTGCGCCGGCTGAACACCGACTGGATCGACCTCTACCAGATGCACGCGCCCGACCCGAACACCCCGATCGAAGAGACGCTGGCCGCGCTGCACGAGTTGATCGCCGAGGGCAAGATCCGCTATATCGGGTCGTCGAACTTCGCCGGCTGGCAGGTGGTCGACGCCGACTGGACCGCCCGGACCGGGGGCTATGAGCCGTTCGTCTCGGCCCAGAACCACTACTCCTGGCTCAGTCGCGACGTGGAGGCCGAGCTGGTCCCGGCCCTGCTCCACACCAAGCAGAGCATGCTGCCCTACTTCCCGCTGGCCAGTGGTCTGCTGACCGGCAAGTACCACCGGGGCCAGGAGGCGCCGGAAGGTACCCGGCTGGCCAGCATGTCGGACCGGCTGAAGGAAGCCGACTTCGACATGATCGAAGCGATCGAGAAGTTCGCCGCCGAGCGGGGCATCGACATCCTGACCGTGGCCATCGGCGGCCTGGCCGCGATGCCGAGCGTGGGTTCGGTGATCGCCGGGGCGACCAAGGTCGAGCAGATCGAATCCAACGTGGCCGCCGGTCTGTGGCAGCCGAGCGAGGACGACCTGGCCGAACTGAGGGAGATCACCGACTGAGGCGTGCTGACTGAGGGTTTGGCGTGGGTGTCGTCGGTGCCCGGCGATGATGGCGGGCAGACCCTACGATTCGGGCGGGACCCAGCAACCGTTCTCGTGGGCCGGCGGGCCGGTGGTGCCCGAGCGATGGACTGCCCCGGGACCGTGGCCGCGGTCCGCAGTCGATGGGCTCTCGAGCCGTCGCCGTCCGGTCCACCCGGCCCGCGGAGGCGACGCCGGCTGGCTCCCCTGATCATTGCCCTGTCAGCTCTGGCTCTCGTGCTTCTCGTGGTGCTGACCGTCGTGACCGTCCGCGTGTTGGGCGGCTGGACTGTCCACCGGACCGTCGAGGTGAACGGTATGGGCCTGCTCGTCTCGATCCGGGTGCCCTCGAGCTGGGATGTGGACACTTCTGCTCCGGTCGGGGCGACCGATCCGACCTCGGACCTGCAGATCCGGACTACCTGACCCACATCGATGCCGACGGTGGCTTCCTCACCGAATCCGAGGCCGATGTCTGGGTCGAGGACGCTGTCGATGGTGCCGCCGACCACCGCGACTGGCAACGTAGCGAAGTGGACGCAGACTGTCACGACCTGGGCTGCACCGGTAGGAGCCGCCCGGTCGAACTGATGATCGACGGGCGGCCCGCGATCCAGCAGACCATCGAGGGCACCCGACCGGGCGAGGAAAGCTGGAAGTTGGCGACCACGGTCCGGGGTCCGAGCCGGGGAGTGCTGGTAACGGCTTACGCCGATAGCCCGGGCCGGGACACCGAAGCTGTGCTGATCGCGAGTGTCGCGTCGTTGAGACTGCTCGGCTGAGCGATTCGTCGACTGTTCTCCGAACCCGGCCGTGCTCGGGACCGGTTGAGGGACTTCCGGCCAGCCGACGCAGGTCCCTGCCGGTGGCCCTCGGGTGTGCCTGCCCTGATCGGTGAGTGCGTCGTCCGGGTGGTACCCCGATCCCGAGACTCGGGTCGCGGTTCCAACCTCCGATCTTCGGTCCACGGGTGCCGTTCGGCCAGGACACCCAGTCCCAGCAGGCCACGCTGGAACGTTCGTCGGAGGGTAGGCCGACCTGGGGTGCTGATGTCCTGAGCGCGCGGTTGTTGGCCGGCGACGGCCACGCGGCCTGGTTGGTCGAGTCCACCCTGACTTACGACATTCCGGGGGCGAAGGCCAAGAGCGAGCTGATGATCGTGGTGGTGATCAACACAGCGCCGGGTGAAGGCGGTCTGTTCTACGCGTCGCTGCCCGATACGGCCCCGCAGCTGCAGCCGGTCGCCGAGAGAGCGTTGGTTGCTCTCCGGGTCTCTTGAGCGGTCGTCCCGGTGCGCCGACCTATCGCCTGGGCCAGGGGTCGCGGTCAGGCGGAGGTGGAGCGCACCGGAGCGGCACCGCGTGAGCTTCGCCGTCGGGCCAGCACGAATTCGATTGCCATCGGAATCAACGAAACCAGCACGATCAGCACCAGCACGGCGTCGATGTGGGTGCGGATGAAGGAGACGCTACCCAGGTAATAGCCGAGGATGGTCACTCCGGGCGCCCAGATGAGGCCGCCGATGCCGGTGAACAGGATGAACTTGCGGAAGCTCATCCGGCTCACCCCGGCACTGAAGGTGACAAAGGTGCGGATGATCGGTACGAACCGGGCCAGGATCAACGCCCGGTTGCCGTACTTCTCGTAGAAGTCGCGGGTCTTGGTCACGTACTTCGGGTTGAAGATCTTGCCGACCAATCCCTTACGGGGTTGAAAGAGCGGTGGTCCGACCAGATACCCGATCAGATAGCCGCAGGCGTTGCCGGCGACCGCACACACGGTCAGCACCAGGCAGACGAAGAACATCGAATGGTCGATGGTGCCGATGCCGGTGAAGATGCCGACGGTGAACAACAGCGAATCACCGGGCAGGATAGCGAATAGACCACACTCGGCGAAGATGATGAACGCGACGCCCCACAGCGCGTACGGCCCGAAGGCGCGGATCAGGTTCTCCGGATCCAGCCACGACGGCAGCAGCATCGGGATCAGCCCGATGAGCTGGTCGACGGCGAGCGGAAGCAGGGTCGTCATGATGGATGAGAGTACCGTCGCGCGATGTGAACGACGATTCCTCACATCCGGTTCTTAGCCAAGACGAGATGGCCCGGGCGGAGGAGAACGGAGTCGGTCCACACCCCGAGCCGTGGCCGGAGGATCCACGACTGGACCGGGAGTTGTTGGCCGCCGGCGACCGCCGAAACGTGGTGGATCGCTACCGGTATTGGCGGCTCGAGGAGATCGTCGCCGATCTCGACCGGCAGCGTCATCCGCTGCGGATCGCCATCCAGAACTGGGAGCACGACTTCAACATCGGCTCGATGGTGCGCACCGCGAACGCGTTCAACGTCGCCGGCGTGCACGTGATCGGGCGGCGCCGTTGGAACCGTCGGGGCGCGATGGTCACCGACCGCTATCTGCACGTCGAGCACCACCCCGACGTAGCCGACTTCGCCGCCTACTTGTCCGCGCACGACTCGCGCCCGATCGGGGTGGACAACCTGCCCGGCTCGAGGGCTCTGGAGTCGACCGAACTGCCGCGCAACGCCTGTCTGGTCTTCGGCTCGGAGGGCCCCGGACTGACCGAGGAGATGGTCGGCGTCTGCGAGCAGCTGGTGGCCATCAGCCAATACGGCTCGACCCGTTCGATCAACGCCGGTGCGGCGGCGGCGATCGCGATGTATCACTGGGCACTGCGCTGGGCCACCTGACCCTGATGAGGGGAAACACAGGATCGTAACGCAGGCAACCATCCCGCGTTCTGCTCGTAACCAATCGGAAACAGCTGGTGCCCAGACTGGAAGTGCTGACGACGTCTGGGTTCGTCGTCACCCGCTATCCAGTGACATCCGGCATGGACATCCCGGCATGGACATCCCGCCATGGAAATCCATCCCGCATGGACATCCGCACCGACTTCCGAGGAGCACCCGTGACCGACCTTCAGACCGCCACCGGCACCGACACCACCGAGATCGACGCACAGATCGCCGAGAACATGGCGAAGTCGATCAAGGAGATCCCGCACCCGTCGCTGCCGGCCGGCTCCAGCATCTACGGCTCGACCAAGATCTTCCCCGACTATCAGGCCAACGACGGCGAGAGCTATTTCACCCTGGTGCACGGCATCGCGCACGAGTCCTCGGTGAGCTTCGTCGCCGTCCTGCAGGCCACCCGGGCGCTACGCAAGGGCTACGAGTCGGCCATCTACTTCTACGGTCCTGGCGCCATCAACTGCCTCTCCACCCGTGGCTTCCCGACCACCGGCGACTCGGCGTTCCCGGGCGAGCAGAACCTGAACGATTCGATCAAGGCGTTCATCTCCGAAGGCGGCACGGTCTACTGCTGCCGCTTCGGCCTGGCCCTGCACGGGGGCCGCGAGGAGGACCTGATCGAAGGCGTCATCCCGGCCCATCCGCTGGACGTGCAGGACGCGGTGATCCATTACGCCCGCAAGGGCGCCATCATCAACTCGACCTACAACCTCTGAGCCCGAGCTCGGCCCGGCACCGGCGAACTCGACCATGACCACGCCGCCGCCACCACACGAGCCACGCCCGCCACCACACGAGCCACGCCCGCCACCACACGAGCCACGCCTACCACCACACGAACCACGACGCGGGTCGATCTGACGCTGCTCGGGATCCGCAACCGTCCCCCCGTCAGTCGGGGCGCCGGGGCAGGCCCGAGCAACGACGGACACCTACTCATCGACGGCAGCAACGCCACCGTCCCGATGAATCCGGACAGCCCGTACTGGCTGGACGGCGACCGGATCGTGATGGACGGCGAGGACGTCGGTCTGGACGTCCAGACCGTCCGGCGGCCGCGGTTCTACGACCTGAGCACCGCCGACGGGATCGGCTACGAGCAGATCGCCCGGTTGCACGGCGCCGACGTGCTGGCCACCACGGTGGTGCAGACCTGCGTCCGCTACGGCGAAGATCAGCGCTGCCGGTTCTGTGCCATCGAGGAATCGTTGCGCAGCGGGGCGACGGTGGCGGTCAAACGTCCGACCGATCTGGCCGCGGTCGCCGAGGCTGCGGTCCGGCTGGACGGGGTCAAACAGATGGTGATGACCACCGGGACGTCGGCCGGCAAGGACCGCGGCGCCACCCATCTGTCCCGCTGCGTGCGAGCCGTCCGGTCGGCGCTGCCCCGGCTGCCGATCCAGGTCCAGTGCGAACCGCCCGGCGACCTGACCACCCTGACCGAGCTCCGGCAGGCCGGCGCCGACTCGATCGGCATCCACGTCGAATCGCTCGACGACGACGTTCGGCGGCGCTGGATGCCGGGCAAGGGCAGCGTGCCGATGGCCGACTACTGGGCGGCCTGGGCCGAGGCGGTCGAGGTGTTCGGCCGCAATCAGGTCTCCACCTATCTGTTGGTGGGCCTGGGTGAGTGCGCGGACGAGCTGCTGGCCGGCGCAGAGCGTCTGATCGAGCTCGGCGTCTATCCGTTCGTGGTTCCGTTCCGGCCGATGGTCGGCACCCTGGCCGTAGCCGACGGCGCGGTCGCTCCGGACCCAGCGGTGGTGGAAGACATCAGCGCCCGGGTGGCGGGGCTGTTACGTGAGGCCGGGATGCTCAGTACCGGACAGAAGGCCGGCTGTGCCGCCTGCGGGGCCTGCGGCGTCCTGAAGGCTCAGGGCGCCTGATGACCACCGACGTGACCGGTCCCGGTCTGATTTCTGCCGGGCCGGGCGCGGCCTTCGACGTCGAGGTGCTGACCCGGTCGGAGCGGTCGGTCGCGCCGGCCTTCACCATCCGGGTCGCCGGCGACCAGCGTGACCGCGATCGGGCCGCTGATCTGCGCCGGGCCGTGTTCGTCGACGAGCAGCAGCTGTTCGCCGACCATGATCGGGATCGTCACGACGAGGACGACCGGTCGATCACCCTGATCGCCGAAGCGGAAGCGGAAGCGAGCGTACTGGGCACGGTCCGACTCGCGCCCGCCGTGGACGGGCCCGACCTGGGCTGGTGGACCGGCAGTCGGCTGGCCGTTCGCGCGGAGGCCCGTGGGCATCGGCTCGGCGTGGGATCGGCCCTGGTCCGCGCGGCCTGCGCCCACGCGGAATCCCTCGGAGCGTTGCGTTTCGACGCCGACGTGCAGAGCCCGAACGTCCTGCTGTTCCGCCGGCTCGGCTGGGAGGCCCTGGGTGAGATCGACCGGCACGGGCGGCCGCACCAGGCGATGACCTGGCCGATCGGACGGATCCAGCAGCTGGCGGACCGCAGCAAGCGGCGGCTCGGCGGGTTGTTGGCGCCGATGCTCGCCGGCGGCAGCGCACTCGGCGGCCGCGGCTTTCTCGGCGACGACGGGGCGCCGGTGCCGGGCAGCGACCTCATCGCCGCCACCGACGCGATCGTCCCCTCGATGGTCGAGCGCGACCCGGAGTGGGCCGGCTGGTGCAGCGTGCTGGTCAACGTCAACGACCTGGCCGCGATGGGGGCCGAACCGGTCGCTCTGCTGGATGCGCTGGCCGCTCGGGACGCCTCGTTCGCCACCCGGGTGATCAACGGGCTGGCTCGGGCCGCGCGGGCCTGGGGGGTGCCGATCATCGGTGGCCACACCCAACTCGGCGTGCCGGCGGCGTTGTCGGTCACCGCGCTCGGACGGGCATCCGAGCCGGTTCCCGGTGGCGGCGGACGGGCCGGTCAGGAACTTCGGGTCACCGCTGACCTAGCCGGCGACTGGCGGGCCGGTTATCGGGGCCGGCAATGGGATTCGACCTCCGCGCGCACCACTGCAGAGTTGCAGACCATGGGCTCTTGGGTCGCCCGGGCCCGGCCGGCGGCGGCCAAGGACGTCAGCATGGCCGGCCTGGTCGGCACCACCGGCATGCTGGCCGAGGCGAGTGACTGTGCGGCCGAGATCGAGGTGGCGGCATTGCCACGCCCGAACGGAGCCGCGATGGGGGACTGGCTGACCTGCTTCCCCGGCTTCGCCATGATCACCGCCGATGTGGCAGGCGCCGTAACCCCCGAGGCGGGGCCGGCCACGTCGGTGGTCTGTGGAGAACTGCGCCCGGGCTCGGGTGTCACCCTGCGATGGCCGGACGGCCGCCGGACCCGGGCCGTCGACCAGAACGTCACCGGGTTGGGTACCGCACGATGATGACGACGAGAGGATCTCGATGACGACCACGATCAGCGCGGCGTCGGCCGAGTTCGGCCGCGACGTCGAGGCGGCCTACCGCACCATCGGCGCCGTGATCGACCAGGCCCGCGCCGCCGGCACCGACCTGCTGGTGCTGCCGGAAGCGAGCCTCGGTGGGTATCTACCCAGCCTCGGCAACGCCGACGACGACGAGGAGACCAAGGAGCGGCGGCGGGCCAATCTGCCGCCGGCGTTCGCAGTCGACGGTCCCGAGGTCACCAAGGTCGCGGCGATGGCCGGGGAGATGACCGTGCTGTTCGGCTTCTGTGAGCTGGCCGAGACCGGCGGACGCGAGGTCCGCTACAACACCGCGGTTGCGGTCACCGGTGACGGCGTGCTCGCCTCGCACCGTAAGGTGCACCAGCCGCTGGGCGAAAATCTGAGCTACGACGCCAGCGATTCGTTCGCGGCGTTCGACTCACCGATCGGCCGGATGGGCATGCTGATCTGTTATGACAAAGCGTTTCCGGAGGCATCCCGGACGCTGGCCCTGGACGGCGCCGAAGTGATCGCCGCCCTGTCCGCCTGGCCGGGCGCCCGGACCGCCACCACGGAGAACTTGGAAGAGGACCGCTGGAAGAAGCGCTTCGACCTCTACGATTCTGCCCGCGCGCTGGACAATCAGGTGTTCTGGGCCTCCTCCAACCAGTCCGGCACCTTCGGCTCGTTGCGGTTCGTGGCCAACGCCAAGGTGGTGGGTCCCGGCGGGGATGTGCTGGCGGCCACCGGTCTGCGTTCCGGGCTGGCCACCGCGACCGTCGACGTCAAGGCGACCTTGGCCCAGCACCGCGGCGGGATGTACGCGTTGCGGGACCGCCGTCCCAGCGCTTATCGCCTGGACGCGGTGCTGGGCCCCTACGACCCCGAGCCGTCCTATGCCTGAGGGAAGAGTCTCCGATCCCGGGCCGGACGAGCACCACCCGGTGGTGGTGATCGGCGCCGGTCAGGCGGGCCTGTCGGCCAGCTGGCATCTCACCGAGGCCGATGTCGATCACGTCGTGCTCGAGCGGGACACCATCGGTCACGACTGGATCGACCGTCGCTGGCAGAACTTCACCCTGGTCACCCCGAACTGGCAGTGTCGGTTGCCCGGCTATTCCTACCAGGGCGAGGATCCTGAGGGCTTCATGTGGCGCGACGAGGTGTACGCCTTCGTCCGCGATTACGCCGACGCGTTCGGGGCCCCGGTCCGCGAACACACCCTGGTGGCCGGGGTCGACCAGACCGACGAGGGGTTCCTGGTGCGGACGACGGGATCCGACGGTGTCGAGCGCCGGATCAGCACCGGGGCGGTGATCGTCGCCGTCGGTGGCTACCACCGACCCAGGGTGCCGCGGCTGAGCGAGCGGATCCCGGACCACGTCCGGCAGCTGCACTCTTCGGCCTACCGTCGGGTCGAGGACCTGGCCGACGGCGCGGTGGTCGTGGTCGGTTGCGGGCAGTCGGGAGCGCAGATCGCCGAAGACCTGCACCGCGAAGGTCGAGCCGTTCATCTGCTGACCGGGTCGGCCCCGCGGGTCGCACGGTTCTATCGCGGTCGCGACTGCGTCGCCTGGTTGCAGGACATGGGCAACTACGACGTCGCCGTGGAGAGCACGCCCGGCGGGCTGGCCGCCCGGGAGAAGACCAATCACTACGTGACCGGTCGGGACGGTGGCCACGACATCGATCTGCGTCAGTTCGCCCGCGAGGGGATGGCCCTCTACGGCCGGATGGTCGGCGTCGACCTGGTCGACCACGATCGGGCGGTGATCATGGTCGCGCCCGATCTGGAGGCCAATCTCGATCACGCCGACGCGGTCAGCGAGAGCATCAAGGACGGCATCGACCGCTACATCGCCGAGCGCGGCATCGAGGCGCCGATTGAACCGCGTTATCGGCCGGTCTGGCGTCCGGAGGTCGAACCGACCCGGCTCGATCTGCAGGAAGAGGGCGTCAGCACGATCATCTGGGCCACCGGCTTCAGCGCCGACTTCCGCTGGCTGCGTGTCCCGGCCTTCGACGGCGAGGGATTGCCGTGCCACCGGCGCGGGGTCAGCACCGTGCCCGGTCTCTACTTCCTCGGACTGCCCTGGCTGCATACCTGGGGGTCCGGTCGGTTCGCCGGCGTCGCGAGGGACGCCGAATATGTGGTCGACCGGCTGACCTCGGAGCGACTGCGTCGTGAACTGCCCGTTGCCTCGTGAGCAAGTCCGTAACGTCTGAACCCCGGGGTGCGGGTGGTGCTGAGACGGCAATGGTGATGCGGTCGTGAGGATCGGGGCGGCCGCGGCCCACTTCGGGCGCGACATCCCCCGCACCCTGGTCAAGCTCGCGGGGATGATCGAGCACGCCCGCCGCGACGGTCTCGGGTTACTCGTCCTGCCTGGGGCCACCCTCGGCGGCTACATCCCCAATCTGCACCATCCCGAGTCCACCGATCTGCCGCCGGCGCTGGAACTGGAGTCACCCGAGATCGCCGCGATCATCGCGATGGCCCGAGATCTCTGTGTCTGCGTGGGCTTCTGCGAACGGGACGGCGGTGTTCGCTACAACAGTGCGGTGTGTCTCAGTGGTGACGGAATCCTCGGCCACCACCGCAAGGTGCACCAGCCGGACGGGGAGCACCTCGCCTACGCGGCCGGCGACCGGTTCGCCGCCTACGACACCCCGATCGGACGGATGGGGATGATCATCGATTACGACAAGACCTTCCCCGAGTCGACCCGCACCCTGGCCCTGGACGGCGCCACGGTGATCGCGGCCCTCAGTGCCTGGCCGGCCAGCATCACCGACCGCGCCTCCCGCCTTGCCCATGATCGACAGGCCCGGCTGTTCGACCTCTACGACGCCGCTCGGGCGGCCGAGAACCAGGTCGTGCTGGCCTCGTCCAACCAGACCGGGGTCTTCGGCGGGCTACGGTTCCTCGGCCAGGCCAAGGTCGTCGGTCCCGGCGGTGAGGTGTGGGCCAGGACGTCGGCCAAGGGGGCGCTGGCCGTCGCTGACGTGGACGTCGAGGCGGAAATCGCCCGTGCCCGACGGGTGCTGCACCACCTGTCCGAGCGGCGACTGGACGCTTACCAGAGGGAAGACTCGCGGATCGCGAACGGCATGATCGGCTCGTGAAGCTCGCACTGCTCACCTATTCCACCAAGCCGCGCGGGGGAGTGGTGCACACCCTGGCCCTGGCCGAGGCGTTGGCCGAGCTCGGTGTCGAGGTGCACGTCTGGTCGCTGGGCCGCGACGGCGATCAGGGCTTCTTCCGGCCGGTCGACCCCCGGGTCACCGTCCGGCTGGTGGCTTTCCCGCCGATCGTGGGCGAGGAGATCGGGCCGCGGATCCTGCGGTCGATCGAGGTGCTGCGGGCGGCGTTCACGCAGGCCGGGCGGGACGAGAGCTACGACATCGTGCACGCGCAGGACTGCATCAGCGCGAACGCCGCCGGCCGGTGCGTCCGGACCATCCACCACCTCGACCACTTCACCACTCCGGAATTGGCGGCCTGCCACGAACGGGCCATCGTCGGTCCGTACGCCCACCTGTGCGTCTCCGCCCCGGTGGCGGCGGAGGTCCGGGCCGGTTGGGGGATCAGACCGACGGTGATCCCCAACGGGGTGGACGCGGCGCGGTTCGCCGCGGCGGCCGCCGACGCCGACGCGCAACACCGCTGGCGCGATCGCCTCGGGCGCTACGTCCTCGCGGTCGGTGGAATCGAACCACGCAAGGGAAGTATCGATCTGGTCCGGGCGTTCGCCCTGCTCCGCCAGGACGATCCCGAGGTCGGACTCGTCTTCGCCGGCGGTGAGACGTTGTTCGACTACCGTGACTACCGGGCCGAGTTCGACCGGGCCGCGAGTCGAGCTCGAGGTGTGTCCGGAGATCCTCGGCGCGGTCGACGACGAACTGCTGCCCGGTCTGGTCGCCGCCGCCGACGCCTTCGGCTTCGTGTCGGTCAAGGAAGGGTTCGGGCTGGCCGCGATGGAGGCCCTGGCCGCCGGCGTCGGCGTGGTGGTGCGTGATCTTCCGGTGTTCCACGACGTGTTCGGTGACCACGTCCGCTACGGCTCGACGGTGCCCGACATCGCTCAAGCACTGCTGACCACGATCGGCGACGGTCCGCCCGCCGGCGGCCAGGAGTTCGCGGCCGGGCACAGCTGGCCGGCCGCGGCCCGGGCGCACCTCGAGTTCTACGCCGGACTCAGCGACTGAGGGCGCTCATCGCCGGACCGCGATCACCACGGTGGCGTCCCGTTCGTCGTCCCGCCAGATCCGGGCAGTCAGACCGACGGCCGTCGCCAGACCGGCCGAGACCGGGGCCTGGCGTTCGCTCGCCTCGATCAGCAGACTGCCGCCCGGCGCGAGCCAGCGTCTGGCCCGGCTGAACACCCGGCGATGGACGTCGAGGCCGTCGGCACCGCCGTCCAGGGCGACGTTCGGCTCATGGTCGCGGGCCTCGGGCGGCATCAGGGCGATCGCCGCCGTGGGCACGTAAGGCGCGTTCACCGTGATCAGATCCAGTCTGCCGACGTACTCGGACGGGACCGGATCGAACAGGTCGCCGCAGACCACCAGACCATTCGTCAGATCCGGACACGCGGCCAGATTCACACGCGCGCAGGCCACCGCGGCCGGATCGACGTCGGCCGCGATCAGGATCAGTCCCGGCACCCGGTCGGCCACCGCGACGCCGATCGCGCCCACCCCGCAGCAGAGGTCGAGAACCCGATCGCCCGTCCGGGCCAGCGCGACAGCCTGGTCCACCAACGCGGCGGTCCGCTGGCGGGGCACGAACACCCCGGGCGCCACCATCAACCGCAGCCCGCAAAAACCGACCCAGCCGAGGATCGCCTCCAGCGGCTCCCCCTCGGTTCGGCGTCGGACCGATGCGGTCAGCAGATCGGGTGAGCCGGCGGCCTCGATCAGCAGCGCGGCCTCGTCCTCGGCGAACACGCAGCCGGCGGCGCGCAGCCGATCCACCACCTGCGACAGCGCCGGCCAGGGCCGTTCCGAGTTGTCCGTCATCGGAACGTGGGGTGATACTGGTATGGACTGGTCTGGCGCGACACCGGACCGGCGACAATCTTGACCGAACACGCGACCTGCACAGAAGAACCGTACGCAAAGGAGCGACGTTGACCGACGATCTTCGCGTGAGCGAGGTGGCCGGCTACGGCGGTTATCGGTTCGACGGCCCGATCGGTCCGTCCACCACCAAACGTGCGCAGGTGCGGGCCATTCTCGAGCAGATGATCGAGGGCGAACTGCATCCGGGCGACGCCATCCCGTCCGAGCGGACGCTGGTCGAACGGTTGGGGGTCAGCCGGGTCACCATCCGGCAGGCTATCGCCGACCTGGTCGACAACGGAGCGCTCGAGCGGGTCCACGGCAAGGGCACCTACGTCACCGGGCCGCAGGTCGACTCCCGCTTGCACCTGACCTCGTTCTCGCGCGAGATGCGTGATCGCGGCCTGATCCCCGCCACCGTGGTGCTGTCGGCCAAGGAGCTGACCGCCGCCGACGACATCGCCTATGCGCTCCGGATCCGTCCCGGACGGCCGGTGGTCAGGGTCGAGCGGCTGCGGACCGCTGACGGCACCCCGATGGCCTACGAGGTCGGCTATTACCCCTCGGCGCTGTTCCCCGGCCTGCTGGAGCGTGAGCTCGGCGCGTTCTACGACGTGTTCGCCGCCGAGTACGGGGTGGTGGTGACCAGTGGCGAGCAGACCGTCCGGGCCGATTCCGCCGACGCCCACCACGCCCGGATCCTCGGCATCGCCAAGCGGGCGCCGCTACTCGTCCAGGAGCGGGTGACCTACGCCGGCGACCGGGTGATCGAACTGTCCACCTCGGCCTACCGTGCCGACCGCTACCGGATCCACATGGCGATCACGCCTCGTGGCGCCCGCGAGAACTGAACCGATGAGTTCCTCTTTCGGTTCTGGCTCCGGTCCTGGTTCCGTTCCCGGCTCGCCCGGACAGCCGATCGCCGAACTGGTGGTGCCCTACGATCCCGGCCCTACCCTGGCCCGGATCGAGCGCTTCCGTCGCCTGTTCCGGTCCCGGCTGATCAGCCTCGGGATCACCCTGGTGCTGCTGATCGTGATCGGCATCTGGCAGCACCGCAACCTGGCCAGCCCCGTGGTCATCCTGGGCTACGTTCTGGTCGTCGCGTTAGCCGTCGCCTTCGTCCTGGTCACCCTGGCCCTGTGGCGCCGGTCCCGTCGACCGCTGGCCACCCTGGCCGAAGGCACCGCCCTGAGGATCGATCGACGCGGAGTCACCTTGGCCGGGCAGGGCGCGCCGTGGCCGCAGGTGATCGCGCTGGCCGTCCGTCGCGGGCCGTGGGGGCTCAGCCCGGATCTCGAGCTGACCCGGCAGGAGGGTCCACCGGTCCGGCTGCCGCTGGATCAGATCGGCACCCTCCCGGCCACCATCGACTCGGTCACCCGGGCCTATTCCGGCGGTCGGCACGGGGTCGACCTGAGCGCTCTGGACACCTGACCCGGCACCTGGATGAGTCCGGCCATCCGGTCTGACAGACTGAGTGCCGAAACTGATCGGACGAGAGGGACACCATTCATGCCTATTGCGACACCTGAGGTCTACGCCGAGATGATCGACGCGGCGAAGAAGGGCTCGTTCGCCTATCCGGCGATCAACGTCAGCTCTTCCCAGACGCTGAATGCGGCGATCCAGGGCTTCGCCGAGGCCGAATCCGACGGCATCGTCCAGGTCTCCACCGGTGGCGGTGAGTACGCATCCGGCCCCAAGATCAAGAACATGGTCACCGGGGCGGTGGCGCTGGCTGCCTACGCCCACGAGGTGGCCAAGAACTACGGCATCAACATCGCGCTGCACACCGACCACTGCCCGAAGGAGAAGCTAGACAGCTACGTCCGGCCGCTGCTCGACATCTCCCTCGAACGGGTCAAGAACGGTGAGAACCCGCTGTTCCAGTCCCACATGTGGGACGGCTCAGCGGTGCCGGTGGAGGAGAACCTGCAGATCGCCAAGGAACTGCTGGACAAGACCGCCGCGGCCAAGATCATCCTGGAGATCGAGGTCGGCGTGGTCGGCGGCGAAGAGGACGGCGTCAGCCACGAGATCAACGACAAGCTCTACACCACCGTCGAGGACGGGCTGCGCACCGTCGACGTGCTGGGCACCGGCGAGAACGGCCGCTACATCACCGCACTGACCTTCGGCAACGTGCACGGGGTCTACAAGCCCGGCTCGGTCAAGCTGCGGCCCGAGGTACTGCTCGACATCCAGCAGCAGGTGGGGGACAAGATCGGCAAGCAGAACCCGTTCGATCTGGTCTTCCACGGCGGCTCCGGGTCAACCCTGGAAGAGATCCAGAGCGCGGTCGACTACGGCGTGATCAAGATGAACATCGACACCGACACGCAGTACGCCTTCACCCGGCCGGCCGCCGCGCACATGTTCCTCAACTACGACGGCGTCCTGAAGGTCGACGGCGAGGTCGGCAACAAGAAGGCCTACGACCCGCGCGCCTGGGGCAAGGCCGCCGAGGACGGCATGGCCAAGCGGGTCGTCGAGGCCTGTCAGAACCTGCGCAGCGTGGGGACGTCGCTCGGCAAGTGAGCGGTACCCGCCCGAGCGGCTCGCTCGACCCCGCCCTCCCGTCCGGTCAGTTTCCGCGGAGTCGAGTGTGGGACGGCGACAAGATCGTGGCCGACGACGCCGACGAGCCGAAGGTCGCCGATCTGATCCATCGGCACAAGAACGCTTGCGCCTGGGCGGTGATCGAACCTCGTGACACCGCGCGGATCGACAAGGTGATCGAGCGGTTCGGCCTGGACGAGTGGGTCCGTCGCGACCTGACCACTGCAGGCGGCTGGACCGTCGCCCCTGAAGGGGACCCGGCCGGGTCGGCAAGTCAGTCGACTCGGCCGAAGCCCCAGATCAAGTACGAGGAGTTCGACCGGGTCGGCCTGGTGCTCACCGCCGCCGTGGAATTGCCTGGCGACCCTGAGAGCCGTGATCCACTGATCGTTCGCAAGGTGGCGCTGGTGACTACGCCGCGGCTCCTGCTGGTGGTCGCCGATGACCGAGACCAGGCTCAGCTCTGCCAGCGACTGACCGAACTCCACGATCGGTTGGTCGACGGCGGGGCCGAACGCGCGATGCAGGTCGTCCTGCACGCTCTGATCAAGACTTACGCCGTCGTGGTCGAGTCCGTCGCCGGGACCAGCGACGATCTCGCCGACTCGCTGTTCGACATGAATCCGTTGTCCATGGCGGAGAAGAAGACCGCCTTCCGGCTGCGGCGGACCGTGACCGAATTGCGCCGAGTCACCGGGCCGATGCGTGAACTGGTGGAGAACCTCGGCCAGAGCAGTGAGGGTGACTCCGGCAGCATCTCGCGCAGCTGGAATCTTCTGATGGAGCATCAGAACTCCACCTCAGAATCTGCCGACGATCTGCGGGACAGCCTGAACGCGCTGTTCGACACCAGCCTCGCCTTCGACGATTCGCGGATGAACGAGGTGATGAAGAAGCTCACCGGCTGGGCCGCGATCGTGGCCGCGCCGACGCTGGTCACCGGGTTCGTGGGAATGAACGTCCCGTTCTGGCTGAACGGTCAGAGCGGCGGCTTCTACCTCTATCTGGCGATCATGCTCATCGCCGTGGTGGTGCTGTTCGCGGTGATGAAGGTCAAAAAATGGATCTGAGCACACGATAGGAGAAACTGACCCCATGACAACGAGCCCAGAATCCACCTCCGAACCGTCCACGCACGCCAACCTGATGGCCGCTCCGGCCGGGACGGCCGACACCCGGCTGCCATTGGATCCGGCAACCGTCGAGGTCGCGGCGCTCGACGAGAACGACAGCGACGGCATCCTGCAGGTGCTGGCCGATCACCCGTCCTCGAGCCTGTTGTGGGCCGAACTGGCGGAGGGCGCTCTCGGCGTCGACAGCCTGGAGGGCAACCTGGCCGCCTACGCCTACGCCCGGACCGGCTATCACCGGGGGCTGGACGCGCTCCGCCGGGCCGGCTGGCGCGGCGCCGGCCCGATCCCCTGGGAACACGAGCCGAACCGGGGCTTCTTGCGGGCGCTCTGGGCCCTGGCCACCGCCGCTCGGCGGATCGGCGAGACCGACGAATACGAGCGTTGCGCCCAGTTCCTGCGGGACTCCTCGGCGACCGGCTACGACGAGCTGAGCAGCCGCGCCTGACCGGCGGTTCGAGGCACCGCCGACGGTTTGCCGGTAGGGTGCGGTGGTAAGAGTCCTGTTACGCCGTGAGCGCGTACGGGGCTTCGCTGCTGTGAGAGGACGGCTGAGATGCCGGGAATCATCGTCATGGGCGCCCAGTGGGGCGACGAAGGCAAAGGCAAAGCGATCGACCAACTGGGCGACCGGGTCGACTATTGCATCCGTTACTCCGGTGGAAACAACGCCGGGCACACCGTGGTGGTCAACGGTGAGAAGCACGTCATGCATCTGCTCCCTTCAGCGGTCCTCAACCCCAATTTGGTGCCGGTGCTGGGCAACGGGGTGGTGATCGACCTCGACGTTCTCTTCGACGAGATCGAGACGCTGCGCGGGCGCGGCGGGCCGGACATCGAGCAGACCATGAAGATCTCCACCAACGCCCACGTGATCACCAGCTATCACCAGGTGATCGACAAGGTCACCGAGCGCTTCCTGGGCAAGAACCGGATCGGCACCACCGGGCGCGGCGTCGGGCCGACCTATTCGGACAAGGTGAACCGGATCGGCATCCGGATGCAGGACCTGCTGGACGAGCCGATCCTACGGGCCAAGGTCGAGGCCGCGGTCGAGCAGAAGAACCAGTTGCTGGTCAAGGTCTACAACCGTCGGGCCGTCGATCCGGATCAGGTGGCCGACCACCTGCTCTCCTACACCGACCGGATCACCCCGATGCTGGCCGACGTGCCACGACTGCTGAACAACGCCCTGGACAGTGAGAAGGTGCTGCTGTTCGAAGGTGCCCAGGCCCATCACCTGGACGTCGACCACGGCACCTACCCCTACGTCACCTCCTCCAATCCGACCGCCGCCGGAGCCGGTGTCGGCTCCGGGGTCGGGCCGACCCGATTCGACCGCGTGATCGGGGTGGCCAAGGCCTACACCACCCGGGTCGGCGAGGGTCCGATGCCGACCGAGTTGCTCGACGCCGACGGCGACAAGATCCGTGAGGACGGTGGCGAGTACGGCGCCACCACCGGTCGGCCGCGTCGCTGTGGCTGGTTCGACGCGCTGGTGGTCGAGTCGGCGGCGACGGTGAACGCCTTCACCGACTTGTTCGTCACCAAGCTGGACACGCTCACCGGCTGGGAGAAGCTCCCGGTCTGCGTGGGCTACGAGGTCGACGGCGTGCGAACCGACGTGATGCCGGCGACCCAGAGCGAGTTCCACCACGCCCGCCCGGTCTATGAAGAGCTGGACGGCTGGGAGGACGACATCAGTGTCGCTCGCAAGCTGACCGACCTGCCCAAGACGGCGCGGCTCTACGTCGAACGGCTCGAGGAACTGTGTCGGGTCAGGGTTTCCGGCATCGGCGTCGGTCAGGGCCGCGAGCAGGTCATCATGATCAACGAGCTGCTTTGAGCCTCCGGCCCTGACAAGACAGACGACAAGGACAGCACGACACGAGGAGCTCAGGGTGGCAGACAGGCCGGTAGCGGGCGAGCAGGCCGGCGGGCTCCGCGTCCTGGTGATCGGCAGCGGGGGACGTGAGCACGCGCTGGCCCGCGCCATCGCCGCCGATCCCGGAGTGGCCGAGGTCTACGCCGCTCCCGGCAACCCGGGTGTCGCCGCGGTGGCCACGCTGCACCCGGTCGATCCGATGGATGGCGCGGCGGTGGCCGGCTTGGCCGTTGAGTTGGCGGTCGACCTGGTGGTTATCGGACCGGAAGCGCCTCTGGTCGCCGGGGTGGCCGACGACGTCCGTGCCGCCGGAATCGCCTGCTTCGGTCCGTCGCGGCAAGCCGCCCGACTCGAGGGCAGCAAGGCGTTCGCCAAGGAGGTGATGGCCGCCGCCGGGGTGCCGACCGCGGCCTGGCAGACCTGCGCGACCGCAGCCGAGGCCGAACGGGCGCTCGATGAGTTCGGCCCCCCGTACGTGGTCAAGGACGACGGTTTGGCTGCAGGTAAGGGGGTGGTGGTCACCGACGACCGGGACGCCGCCCTGGCCCACGTCGACGCCTGCACCGGCTCGGTGGTGATCGAGGAGTACCTGGACGGGCCGGAGGTGAGTTTGTTCGCGATCACCGACGGGACGACGGTCCGTCCGATGCAGCCGGCTCAGGACTTCAAGCGCATCTTCGACGGCGACCTCGGCCCGAACACCGGCGGCATGGGCGCCTACACCCCGTTGCCCTGGGCGCCGGCCGGACTGGTCGACCAGGTGGTTGAGCGGGTGATCCAACCCACCGTCGATCTGCTGCGGCAGCGTGGCACCCCGTTCGTCGGGCTGGTCTACGCCGGCCTGGCGTTGACCTCGCGCGGACTGCGGGTGGTCGAGTTCAACGCCCGGTTCGGCGATCCGGAGACCCAGGCCTTGCTGGCCCTGTTGGACAGCCCGCTCGGCCAGGTGCTGCACGCCGCGGCGAACGGTCGGCTGGCCGACGTCCCGGCTCTGACCTGGCGCCCGGGCTCGGGCGTCGCGGTGGTGCTGGCCTCGGCCGGCTATCCCGGTGCGAACCGGTCCGGCGACCCGATCACTGGGATCGAGGCCGACACCGAGTTGGCCCACGTCATTCAGGCGGGAACCGCTCTCCGCGACGGGCGCTTGGTCAGCGCGGGCGGCCGGGTGCTTGCCGCGGTCGGCGTCGGCGCCGACCTCGACCAGGCGCGCCGCACGGCCTATCGGCGACTGGCGGCCGTCCGGCTCGACGGTGGGCAGCACCGCAGCGACATCGCCGCCGCGGCCGTGCACGGCGCCATCGCGACGCCGTCACCTGCTCCTGATCTGTCTCACAGCGATGGAGCTGACCGGAAGGTGTCCTCGTGACGATCCCGAACGTGCTGGCCGGACGGTACGCATCGACGGCGATGCGCGAGCTGTGGTCGGCCGACCACAAGATCATCCTCGAACGCCGGCTCTGGCTCGCCGTGCTGGCCGCACAACGCGACCTCGGTGTCGACTTCGGCGGCGACGATCCTGACCTGGTGATCAAGGCCTACGAGGACGTCGTGGACCAGGTCGACCTGGCCGGGATCGCCGCCCGGGAACGGATCACCAAGCACGACGTCAAGGCCAGGATCGAGGAGTTCAACGCCTTGGCCGGGTTCGAGCACGTGCACAAAGGGATGACCAGCCGGGACCTGACCGAGAACGTCGAGCAGCTGCAAATCCTCACCGCGACCGAGATCATCCGCGACCGGTTGATCACCACGGTGGTCGAGCTGACCCGGCTGGCGTTGACCTACGCGGACCGCCCGATGGCGGGCCGCTCGCACAACGTGGCCGCCCAGATCACCACGCTGGGCAAGCGATTCGCCACCGCGGCCGACGAGACGTTGATCGCGCTGAACCGAATTGTCGACCTGATCGAGCGCTATCCGTTGCGAGGCATCAAGGGCCCGGTCGGGACCAGCCAGGACATGCTCGACCTGCTCGGCGGCGACACGGTGAAGCTCGCGCAACTCGAGCAACGGATCGCCGACCACCTGGGCTTTCGGCGGGTACTGACCAGCACCGGTCAGGTCTATCCGCGCTCGTTGGACTACGAGGTGGTGACGGCACTGGCCCAGGCGGCAGCGGCGCCGTCCAACGTGGCGACCAGCATCCGGTTGATGGCCGGCGCCGAACTGGTCACCGAGGGCTTCCGTCCCGGCCAGGTCGGCTCCAGCGCCATGCCGCACAAGATGAACACGCGCTCCTGTGAGCGGGTCAACGGGCTGGCCGTGGTCGTCCGGGGCAACGTTGCGATGATCGGCGAGTTGGCCGGCGATCAGTGGAACGAGGGTGACGTCTCGGATTCTGTGGTCCGCCGGGTTGCGCTGCCGGACGCGTTCTTCGCCCTGGACGGGTTGTTCGAGACCTTTCTCACCGTGCTGGCCGACTTCGGCGCCTTCCCGGCGGTGATCGAGGCCGAACTGCGGCGCTACCTGCCCTTCCTGACCACGACCAAGATCCTGATGGCTGCCGTCCGGCGCGGGGTCGGCCGAGAGAGTGCGCACGAGGTGATCAAGGAACATGCGGTTGCGATGGCCCTGGAGATGCGCGAGACCGGACGCGGCGACAACGACCTGCTCGACCGGCTGGCCGCCGACGGCCGGCTCGGACTGACTCGTGATGATCTCGACGCAGCGCTGGCCGAGCCGATGACCCTGGCCGGTAACGCCGTCGACCAAGTGAACTCGCTGGCCGAGCGGGCCGAGGAGTTGGCTCAGCTCTACCCCACCGCCGCCGCCTACACCCCGGGCGACATCCTCTGAGGCGTCCGGCCCACTGCACCTTGCACGCTTCCGTCCACGTTGCACGGGCTGGAACGCGTGCGAGGTGGATGTACGCGTGCGACGTCCCGGGCCGCCGCGGGCCTCGCCGCACCGTGCACGGCGTCGTCCACGTTGCACGGGCTGGAACGCGTGCGAGGTGGACGTACCCGTGCGACGTCCCGGGCCGCCGCGAGCCCCAACCGACGTCGAGCCGGTGCGGAGGAGGTCGGATCAGGCGGGCTGGTCGGCCATCGGGACGATCCGGGCGTGCAGGTCGGGGTCGGTGAAGCCGGTGTCGAAGGGGTACATCGGCCGGGTGATCCGGCGGTGGCCGAGCCGGAGTAGATCCTGGTCGACGCTGCCCGGGGTCAGGGCCATCATCCAGTCGGCGGCGATCGCGTACAGCTCCGGCTCCAGGTAGCCGATCTTGACAATCACGAGGTCGCTGCCCGGGGCGTCCAAGCCGTTGTGCTCGAAGTCGGCCATCCGGTGGTAGGGCTTGCGGTTCCGGGTGACGATCACGCTCAACCGGCCGACGGCGAGCACCACTTCGGTCACCGCGTCGGGGTCGCCGTCGGCGATGTGGGCCACCGTGCCGTTAACCCGGACCGGACCGGACGGACCCGGATCGATCACCCCGCCGACGTCCACGCTGACCTCAGCGCCGACGCCTGCGGCAACGCAGACATCGACCGCAGCCGAGTCGTGGACGGCAGCGAAGATCACTGACACGTCACCGTTGGTGACTCGTTCGTCGTTGATCAACTCACCGAGCGTCCAGCTGACGTCGCCGGTGCCGCCGGCCGTCGGGTTGTCGCCTGAGTCGGAGATCAGGTAGGGCCGCGCCGTGCTGGCCAGGGCGGTGTCGAGCACCTCGGCCAGGGTGCCGGTGGGTGCGACGAACGGGAAGTTCTCCCGTTCGGCCCAGACCGCGGCCGCCAACTGCTCGGCCTGCTCGGTGACCAGCTGCTCGTCGTCGCCGGTGACCATCACCACGCAGCAGTTGCGCGGCTCGTCACCCCAGGCGTAGCCGATCCAGATCGCGGCGTCGAGCACCCCGTCCAACGCCTCGATCTGTGGCACCCGGGCGTAGAGGCTACTGGCCGGTTCCAGTCGGGTGCTGGTCTTCTCCCCGGGCAGCAGGATCGGCACCGGGACCCAGGCCTTCAACGGCCGTCGCTGTTCGGCCGGCAACGCCAACCGGTCCAGCAGATTCTGGACGGCGCGCTCCTTCGTGTCCAGCGCGTCCTCGTGCGGAGCCATTCGATAGCAGGTCAGCAGATCCAAGGCGCGGGCCAGCCGCCAGGACACGTTGCCGTGCAGGTCCATCCCGGTGCTGATGATCACCTCCGGGCCGACGACCTCACGGACGGCGACGGCCAGATCGCCCTCGGCGTCATCCATGCCGGTCACATTCATCGCACCGTGGATGTCGAACACCAGACCGTCCAACGGTGCGTGGGCGACGGCGGTCCGGAGACCGTCGAGGATCTCGGCCCTGAGGGCCGCGTAGTCCTCGGCCGGAACCGGCGCTCCGGGAATCGCCCGCCCGGTGAAGGATCGGCACCCACTCGGCCGCCTCCGACAGTGCTCCGCCGGCCCCCCAGAACGGTCGTTGGTCCAGCACTTCGGCGCCCCGGCGCGGATGGAAGTCGGCGACCCGGGTGGCGCCCGGATTGAAGGTGGACGCCTCCAGCGAGAGTCCGCAGATCGCGATTCGAGGTCGGGTGATGGTCGATGAACTCATGCGACCATGATCTTTCCAGCGCGCTTGTACTGAATGCTTGACACAAACCGCCGGCGACCTCAATACTTTTTGTACCACCTACCGGCTACAAGTTGATCCGGATCGGAGCACCCATGTTCGGAGGCATCATCAGTGTGATCGGGCTCGTCGCTCTGAGCGTCGCCGTCCTTGTCGTGCTCGCGTCTCGACCGGCCCGGGGGCCGGTTCCGTTGCCGGTAGGCGATCCGGGTCTGGCTCGGCTGCGCCGGGTGGCCGTGGGCGCTCGGCTGGTCGGACTGTTGGCCGGTGCGGCGGTCCTGATTCCGCTCGGCTATCTCGGACGGCTCGGCCAAGGACTCGTCCTCATCCCGGCCGTCCTCGCCACCGTGCAGGTCCTGGGCGTGTTGGTGGCCGAGCTCAGCACCCGGCGGGACGCCCGCCGGCCCGGCTCGGCGGGCGTGGAGGTCCGTCGCCTCCGCGACTATCTGCCCCGGTCGCTGGCCGTCACCGCCGTGCTGACCGGTCTCGTGTTGAGCGCCGCCGTGGCGTGGACGACGGCGGCGGCCAGCCCGGACGACCTCGGCCGGGCGGGTCGCGCGATGGCCTACCGGTGCACGACTGCCGACTGTGACGAAGGCGCGTTCGGTCCGTGGCCCGGTTCTTTCTACACACTGCCGCTGATCGTCGGACTGGCCTTGATGATCATGCTGGCCGCGGTGACCCTGGTCGTCACCGTCCGTCGACCCCGCGATGGCGCCGAACCGGCCGTGGTGGTCGTCGACGACGCCATCCGTCGGCAGTCGGTCGCTTCGGTGCTGGCCGCCGGCCTGTTCGGGTTCGCCGGCAGCCTGGTCGGGATCGGCCTGGTCGCCGGGCCGGCCCTGCTGGTGCACGCGGGAGATGGGCCGGCTGAGTTCCTGCCGATGGGGGTTGGGTTGACCGCCGCCGGAGTGGCCGGTCTGGGTGCCCTGTGCTGGGCCGCCGCGGTGCTGCTGCGCCCGTTGCTGCGACCCGCTGTGGTCGAGGCCGCCCCGCTGACTGCGGGGATCGCCCCGCTTTCCGCGGACACCGCTCGATGACCGCGGCCCTACGGATCGACGCGGCCGATCCCACCCCGCCGTACGAGCAGCTACGCAGTCAGCTGGAGTCGCTGATCGGCGCAGGTGAGCTGCCGCTGGACAGTCGGCTGCCCCCCGTCCGGCAGTTGGCCGGGGACCTGGGCGTCGCGGTGGGGACCGTCGCCCGGGCCTACCGCGAACTGGAGCAGCAGGGGCTCGTCCGGTCCCGTCGCGGCGGCGGGACGCGCGTCGCTTCACCGGCTCGGACGATCACCCCGGCCGACCGCGGCCAACGGGTGAACCGGTCGCTGCTGGACGCGGTCCGGTCGGCTCGGCTGCTGGGCGCCAGCGACGGCGAGATCACCGACGCGCTCCAGCGAGCGCTGCGAAGCGCCGACGCCCAACTGCCCTGAGGCGACTGGTCGACGGAGGCCCAGGTGTCGGGACCGAGCCGACACGCCGATCCGAGCTCGCGACGCGCGAAGCGGGTTGACGGTGCCGAGATCGCGGCCTACGGTCACGAGATCGTGCGCCGCTACCTGCTTCTCGCCCGGGCGGAGTTCCGGCGACAAAGCACCTACCGGCTGGCCCTGATCGCGGGCATCTTCACCAACACCGTCTTCGGTTTCCTCCGTATCAGCGCCCTGTTTGCGGCCGTCCGTGGCGGTGGTGGGTCGATCGGCGGTTACGACTTCGAGCAGGCATCCACCTACGTCTGGCTCGGCCAGGCGTTCATGGCTCCGGTCTACATGTTCTTATGGGAAGACATCGCCGTCCGCGTCCGAACCGGCGAGGTGGCGATCGACCTGGCGAGGCCCATCGACCTCCAAACCTCCTACTGGGTCAGAGATCTGGGCCGAGCGGCACTACAGTTCCTGACCCGCGGCGTGCCGATCCTGATCCTGGGTGGACTTTCGGTCGGCCTTGCCGTGCCAAGTGGTCCGTGGGCCTATCCGCTGGGTCTGGTCAGCCTGCTGCTGGGTATCTCGATCAGCTTCGTCTGCCGGTTCGGGATGAACCTGATCGCCTTCTGGACGGTGGACGCGCGCGGCTTCCTGCTGCTCTACGGCTTCGTGATGAACGTGCTCAGCGGCTTCTTCCTGCCGGTGGGGATCTTTCCGGGCTGGCTGCGGACGATTGCTGAGGCGTCGCCGTTCCCGGCCATGTTCCAGACCCCGATCGACATCACCTCCGGCCGGGCATCCGACTTGGGTGCCCTGTCGGCGATCGGGGTCCAGTTGGCCTGGTTGGTCGGACTGGTGATGCTGACCCGATTGATCATGAGCCGGGCGAGCCGACGGCTGGTGGTGCAGGGTGGCTGACGTGCTGACCCGAGGTCAGCGACTCCGGGTGCTGCTGGGCTCCCGGATCCGATCCCAGTTGAGCTACCGACCGAGCTTCGTGACCAACTTCGTCGGCTCGTTCATCCTGGGCATCGTCGAATTCAGCGAGATCTACATCCTGCTGTCCAACTCGCCGGTGCTCGGCGGACTGAATCTGTCGCAGGCCGCGCTCGTGTTCGCGCTGGCCAACGTCGGCTTCACCCTGGCCGATCTGTTGGTCGGGGAGGTGGACGGGATTCCGCAGCACGTCCGGCTCGGGACGTTGGAGGCGTTCCTGGTCCGGCCGATGTCGCTGTTGCTGCAGTTGATCACCGCCGACTTCCAGCTCCGCCGGTTGGGACGGGCCCTGTTCGCCCTGGTCGTGCTGGCGGTGGTGTTGATCAAGCTCCAGCTCGCGGTCACGCCGGGCACGGTTTATCTGTTGATCGTGACGCCGCTGTTCGGCGCGGTGATCTACGCCGGGCTGTTCGTGCTGGCCGGTGGGGTGCAGTTCTTCCTGATCGAGGGCAGTGAGTTCACCAACTCCTTCGTCTACGGCGGCGGCTACGCCGGGGAGCTGCCCGGAAGCGTGCTGCTGGTGCCGCTCCGGGTGGCGTTCACGTTCGTCTTCCCGGCCACCGTCGCGGCCTACCTGCCGTCGCTGGTCATCCTGGGTCTGCCCGGCCCGGCGTTCCTGCCCGCCTGGCTCGGCTGGTGCGCGCCGGTCTTCGCAGCCTGGAGTTGCCTGCTGGGCTGGCTGGCGTGGCGGGTCGGGGTTAGGCACTACACCGGGGCGGGTGGTTGAGCGTGGCCGATCAGATCATCGTGATGGACCGATTGCGGCGCGAGTTCGTGGTGCGCGCCAAGTCGGTCGGCACCGGTCGCCGTCGACTGTTCCGAGGTAGGACAGTGGTGGCCGCCGTCGACGGGATCAGCGCCGTCGTCGAGGCGGGGGAGGCCTGCGGCTACATCGGGGCCAACGGGGCAGGGAAGTCGACGACGATCAAGATGTTGACCGGAATCTTGGTGCCGACCGGGGGAACCGTACGGACCTGCGGGCTCGACCCGGTGCCGTCCCGGACCGAATTGGCCCGGCACCTCGGCGTGGTCTTCGGCCAGCGCAGCCAGCTGTGGTGGGATCTGCCGTTACGCGACTCCTTCGACATCCTGGCCGCGGTGCACCGTATTCCGGCGGCCGACGCACGGCCCCGGATCGAGCAGCTGATCGACGGTCTCGAACTGGAGAGTCTGCTGGCCACCCCGGTCCGCCAGTTGTCGCTGGGTGAACGAATGCGCGGTGAGGTGGCGGCCGCGCTGGTGCACCGGCCCCGGTTGTTGGTGCTGGACGAACCCACCATCGGCCTGGACATGATCAGCAAGGAACGGCTGCGCCAGTTCCTGCTGGCCGAGCGCCGGGACGAGGGCACCACGCTGTTGCTGACCACGCACGACATGGGCGACATCGAGCGGCTCTGTGACCGGGTGCTGGTCGTCGATCACGGCCAGATCGCCTACGACGGCGCCCTGACCGGCCTGGCCGAACGGGTGGCGATGGAACGGGTGCTGATCGTCGATCTCGCCGATCCGCAACCTCCGCTGGTGCTCGCCACCGCGCGCCACGTGGTCAGCGAACTCGACGGCCTGCGTCAGCAGTTCGCCTTTTCACCGGAGCGGACGACGGCTGCCGCAGTCCTGGCCGAGATCACCGCCCGGACGGAGATCCGCGACCTTCGCCTGACCGAGCCGGCGATCGAAGACATCGTGCGCACCCTCTACTCAGGGCGCTGACGGTCGACGTTCAGGTCCAGACCCTCGTGGAGGCGGCCGCAACGACTACCGGCCGGGGCGTCATGTCAGTGACGGCGGGAGCCCGTAGCGGCGGCGGCGCTTTGCCCAGGCGGCGGCCACACCGACGGCCATGTCGTCGGATCCGTCCGTGGTGTCGATCTCGAAGTCGTAGGCCCCCAGGTGATGGATGCGGTTTTCCTCGATGTGGGCCCGGCCCTCGCCCAGCCGACGGTCGCCTCTGAACCGTTCCCGTCGGTCGAGCTCGTCGCTGTCGCAGTGCACGCCGACCAGGAAAACGTCATAGTCGGCCAGCAGTTCGGCGAGCTGGGTTCGCCAGCTGGGGTGCTCGATGATGTGATCGACGATCAGATTGTTCCCCGCGGAAGCCATGGCGGGGATGCAGCGGTGGAAGCCCTCGAAGAACATCGGCCGCAGCCTGCTGGTCCAGGCGAACAGCGCGTTCTCGTCCCGGACCGGAGGCAGCGCGCCCCCGTCAACCAGCTGGTCGCTGCTGAGGTGGAGGAACGGCACCGGGAGAATGTTCTGGAGACGGCTGGCGAGATAGGACTTCCCTGAGCTCGACGCCCCATTCAGCATCATCACGAATCCGGGCTCGGTCACGGCGCCCAGCCTGCCTGATCCCGATGCGAAATCACCTACATCTCGGTTTGGAGTTCGATCCATTCGGCTCCGGTCCGATATCCGGCGACTCGGAGCAGGTTGAAGTCCGGCGAGTTTGATCGCCGTCGCTGACGTTGAAACCGGTCAGCCCGACGCCGCTTCCAAAGGTTGCCTCGCAAAGGATCGGGTCGTTCCCGGATGGTAGTAGCGACGCGTCCCACGGCTGTTCGGCCAACCCCGAGTGAGTTGCTCAAGCGGAATGTCGGTATCAGTCAGTATCAGAAAGACCATTGTGGCGTCGGCCAGTGGTTCGGAACCGCCAGATTCGGCTGAAGGCCGCGGCTCCCAACGCCATAACTTCAGGAGCTGCCGCAGCATCCAGTACTGCTCCGGCCTCCGCGCCTGCTCGACGGCAGCTCGGCACTCGGCCCCAACTGGCCCTTGTCGTCGTCGGGAAGGCGATCGAGAATCTCAGCCGGATCTTCCGGATCAAGCCCCTGGCGATGACTGCGGCGTCATGGTTTACAGCATTGGGTCCCGACGGTCTCGACCCTCCGACCGCCGGGGGCACACCGTCGCGACTGACTTCAGGCCTCGGGGATGAGGATCCAGCCGAGGATGTAGATCAGGAACTGCGGGCCGGGAAGCAGGCAGCTGAGGACGAAGATCAGCCGCACCACGTTGGGGGCGATGCCGAAGCGGCGACCGAGGGCCGAGCAGACGCCGGCGATCATCCGGTCGGACCGGGGTCGCGCGAGGGTGGTGTTCATGGATGGGTCCTTTCTGGGTGCGGCGGCCGTTCGCTGTGACCGGTTGCCGATGGATCCACTGTGGCCCAACCGGCGGGTCAGCAGAAGGGGCTTCCCGGCGTGCCCAGGGCTGCCTCAGGGCCGGTCCAGGGCGCATCCCTAGTCGTGAAGTCGTAGGGTCGTCGTGTCGTCCCGACTTGAGTACCCGTCCCGAGTGCCCACCGAAAGCAGGTCCACGGCATGTCCGACGCCCACTACGCCAGCCGCCTCGATCTGCCGCTCGTCCATCGCGGCAAGGTGCGCGAGCTGTACGGCTTGGACGGGCCCGATGAGGGCAGTCGGCTGCTGATGGTGGCCAGCGACAACATCTCCGCCTTCGACCACGTCCTCACTCCGGGGATCCCCGACAAGGGCGCAGTCCTCACCCAACTCTCGCTGTGGTGGTTCGACCAGCTGACCGATCTGGTCGAGAACCACGTGCTCGGCACCGAGGTGCCCGAGGTGGTCACCGGTCGCGCCGTGGTCTGCGAACGGCTGGACATGGTGCCGCTGGAGTGCGTCGCCCGCGGCTATCTGACCGGCTCGGGCTGGCTGGAATACCGGGTGCACGGGAGCGTCTGTGGGATCGAATTGCCGCCGGGCCTGCAGGACGGCTCGCGGCTGGAGGAACCGATCTTCACCCCGGCGACCAAGGCGCCGATGGGTGAGCACGATGAGAACATCGACTTCGCCACGGCATCGGAGATCGCCGGCGCCGAACTGGCCGAGCGGGTACGCGACCTGACGCTGGCCGTTTATTCCCGCGCCGAGGGGATCGCCCGTGACCGCGGCATCATCCTGGCTGACACCAAGTTCGAGTTCGGCCGTCGCCCGGACGGGACGGTGGTGCTGGCCGACGAGGTGTTGACCCCCGATTCGTCCCGGTTCTGGGACGCCGAACACTGGCGGCCGGGCAGCACGCTGGCATCCTTCGACAAGCAGTTCGTTCGCGATTGGCTGACCCGCGAGTCGGGCTGGGACCGGAACGGTGACGTGCCTCCTCCGCCACTGCCCGACTCGGTGGTCGAGGCCACCCGTTCCCGCTACACCGAGGCCTTCCTGAGGTTGACCGGGTCGCCGTTCCGCGCGGAATCGCCGTCTCCGGCGGCAGCTGGATAGGCTGGCCGGCATGGCTCGAGTTGTGGTCGACGTGATGCCCAAGCCGGAAATCCTCGATCCGCAGGGGAAGGCAGTGACCGGGGCCCTGCGGCGGCTCGGCTTCACCGGATTGTCGGTGCGGCAGGGCAAGCGGTTCGAGGTCGAGGTCGAGGGTGAGGCCACCGACGAGCGACTTGACGAGATTCGCCGCGCCGCCGAGACGCTGCTGGCGAACACGGTGATCGAGAGCTTCGACGTGCATGTCGAGCCCCCAGTCGAATCCGGCGTCCAGCCGGTCGGGGAAGAGCAACCCGCGTGACTCCCAAGATCGGCGTCGTCACCTTTCCCGGTTCGCTGGATGATCAGGACGCCTTGCGCGCCGTCCGAGTAGCCGGGGCCGAACCGGTCCCGCTGTGGCACGGCAGTGACGACCTGGCCGGCGTCTCGGCGGTCATCCTGCCCGGCGGCTTCTCCTACGGCGACTACCTGCGCTGCGGCGCGATCTCCCGGTTCGCCCCGATCATGGGCCAGGTGATCGGGGCGGCCAACGGTGGAATGCCGGTGCTGGGCATCTGCAACGGCTTCCAGATCCTCTGCGAGGCACACCTGCTACCCGGCGCATTGATCGGCAACGACAGCCGGACGTTCGTCTGCCGGGATCAACGACTGCGGGTCGAGTCGATCGACACCACCTGGACCTCGTTGTTCAGCCGCGGCCAGGAGATCACCATCGTGCTCAAGAACGGCGAGGGTCACTACGTCGCCGACCAACCGACCCTGGATCGCCTCGAAGGTGAAGACCGGGTGGTTTTCCGTTATCTGGAAGGCAACCCCAACGGCTCGTACCGCGACATCGCCGGCATCTGCAACGAGCGCGGCAATGTCGTCGGACTGATGCCGCACCCCGAGCACAACATCGACCCGTTGACCGGACCGAGCGTGGACGGGCTGCCGTTCTTCGCCAGCGCGATCGAGCACCTGCGGGCTCTGGCCTGACCCGGACCGTGCCTCCCCGAGTCAGGTCGGCGCAATCGCGCCATCGCTGGCCACTGGGAAGGGGCAGCACCGTCCTGATCGTCATCCTGCTGCTGATCTTCGCCGGTCTCCGCCAGATCGCCGCCGGCGGCGACCAACCGAGCGCTACCTCGATCTTCACCCCGAACGTGGTCGTGATCGGCGTCCAGGGCCGCACCGCGCTGACCGCCACCGACACCGCGGTGATCAACGAGCACGCCGCCGACGTCCAGGCGGCGGCAGTGTCGATCCGATCCCGTTACGTCGGCGCCTGTGCCGCCGCAGGCTGGACCACTCTCGGTGCCGGTCGGCGGGCCGCGGTCGCCGGCTTGTGCAGTCCACAGGTCAGCGACGGCCGGGTCGCCGATTGGCCGGCTCGACAGGCCGCCGCCGCCGACCGCAACGGCGACGCGCAGCTCGGCACCCTCGCCGCCTCGGTAACCGGCTGCGTGCAGGCCGTGGGGCCGGGTGCGGCCTTGGCCGCCGCGCGACCGGACGGCAGCGTCGACCACTACCAGAGCGCTGCCGATTTTCTGGCCGGTGGGGAAAAGCTGACGTGCCCGATCACGCTGGTCGACGCCGGCGCCGACTCCGACCGAGTGATCACCGCCCTGGGCGGACGCAGCGGTGTCACCACCGTCGTCACCGGAATCGGACCGGTGGCCGGCTCGACGGATCCCGCACTGCAGCTGATCTATCGGGTCGGCACCACGTTGCCCGGCTACCTCACCTCGGACAGCACCCGGCGGGTCGGTGTCGTCACCCTGACCGATCTGGCCGCGACTCTGGTGAGCTTCGGTCAGTCCGACGGCGGCACCGCTCGGGCCGTTCCGGACACCATCGACGGCGCCGTGTTCGGAGTCGACCAGTCCGCCATCACTCCGACCGCGGTCACCGAACAATTGGCGGCCGTCCGGGCGTTGTCCGACGCCGTGGTCACCGGCTATCTGCTGAACAGTCTGGTCGTCGGGCTGATCGTCGCTATCGGTATCGCGGTGTCGGCGATGCGTCGGCGTTGGGCACTGACCCGGATCGGAGCGGCCATAGCCAGCGTCTGGCTGGCCGGCATGATGCTGCCCGGATCCGTGCCCTGGCAGCGAACCGACCATCCGGGCCTTCTGGTTACTCATCGCCAACGTGGGCTGGCTCGTCGTGCTGACCACGGCGGCCCTGCTGATCTCCCGGGCGACCCGGGCCCCGGTCGCCATCGTCGGCGCCGCGCTGACGGTAGCTGCGTTCACGGTCGACGCTGCGCTGGGCGGCGTGATGGAGCCGGGCTCGATGCTCAATTCGAGGCCGATCTACGGCCTGCGCTGGTACGGCTTCGGCAACGTCACGTTCGCCGCCTACGCCACCGCCGACCCTGTTCCTGATCGGTTACCTGGTGCACCGCTTCATCCGGCGCGGGCACCGGAGCGCGGCCGTGGTCGCCGTGCTGGTGCTCGGGTTCGGCATGATCATCTGTGAGGGCTGGCCGAGTATGGGCACCGACTTCGGCGGGGTGATCGCGGCCACCCCGGCCGTGCTGTGGCTGGCTCTGATCACCTCGGGCGTGCGGGTGACCTGGCCCAAGCTGGTCGGGATCGTGGTGGGTGCCGTCGTGGTCATCACTGCGATCTCGGTGGCGGACTGGCTGCGTGGCGCCGGGCGCCGCAGCCATCTGGGCAACTTCGTCCAGCGGGTGGTCGACGGGGACGCATCAGACGTGGTGTTCCGCAAGGCCGTTGCCTCGGCGCAGACCATCGTCAGTCCGCTGGGGATCGGGTCGATCGTCATCGGCGCGCGCGCTGTGGGTCGATCATTTTCCGCTTCGCCCTCCCACGGATCAGCGATGAGCGCTACTCCGGTCTGCGCATCGTGATGATCGCCGTGTTGGCTGTCGCCGTCCTGGGCACCGTGCTGAACGACGGCGGGGCGAGTGTCTGGCTGGTCGGAACCGCCGCCGCGGCGGCCGTCGTCGGGGCCTTCCTGATCGACGAGTTCGTCGCCGGTCTGCCCGCAGGCCCGGCCGATGAACCGCGGCGGAGGCACCGCTCGGGTTCCCCGGCCAACAGTCCGGCCCCCGACCCGTTCGGACGCCGAACCGGCCAAACCAGGTAGCGTGTCGGCGTGGCCGACACCGTGCAGGACGCCGCCCAGAGCCCGGATCTGGATCAACCTTGGGCCGCGTTGGGGCTCAAGGCCGACGAGTACACCCGGATCAGGGAAATCCTCGGCCGCCGGCCCACCTCGGCCGAGCTGGCGATGTATTCGGTGATGTGGTCCGAGCACTGCTCCTACAAGTCCTCCAAGGTGCATCTGCGCCGGTTCGGCGAACTGACCCAGGAGACGCCGACCGGGAAACTGCTGGCCGGTATCGGTGAGAACGCCGGGGTGATCGACGTCGGTCAGGGCTGGGCGGTCACGTTCAAGATCGAGTCGCACAACCACCCGAGCTACGTCGAGCCCTACCAGGGGGCGGCGACCGGCGTCGGCGGCATCGTCCGGGACATCCTGGCCATGGGTGCCCGACCGATCGGGGTGATGGACCCGCTGCGGTTCGGACCGCTGCACGCCCCCGACACCGCTCGGGTGCTGCCCGGTGTGGTCGCCGGCGTCGGCGGCTACGGCAACTGCCTCGGGCTGCCCAACATCGGCGGCGAGGTCGTCTTCGACCAGAGCTATGCCGGCAACCCACTGGTCAACGCGCTCTGCGTCGGTGTGTTGCGGCACGAGGATCTCCATCTGGCCAAGGCGACGGGAGCCGGCAACCAGGTGATCCTCTACGGCGCGGCGACCGGCGGGGACGGCATCGGCGGTGCATCGATCCTGGCCTCGGAGACCTTCGACGCGACCAAGCCGTCCAAGCGGCCGGCTGTCCAGGTCGGCGACCCGTTCATGGAGAAGTTGCTGATCGAGTGCACGCTGGAGTTGTTCGCGGCAAAGGTGATCACCGGCATCCAGGACTTCGGCGCGGCCGGGATCTCTTGTGCCACCTCAGAACTCGCCGCCGCCGGCGACGGCGGGATGCACGTCGATCTCGATCTCGTGCCGTTGCGCGATCCGACGCTGGCGCCGGAAGAAATCCTGATGAGCGAGTCGCAGGAACGGATGATGGCCGTGGTCGAGCCCGGCGACGTCGAGCAGTTCATGGCGATCTGTGCGAAATGGGACGTGCTGGCCGCGGTGGTCGGCGAGGTGACCGAGGACGACCGGTTGATCATCGACTGGCACGGTGAGACGGTGGTCGACGTCGACCCGCGGACGGTCGCCCACGACGGGCCGGTTTACGAACGCCCCTACGCCCGGCCCGGCTGGCAGGACGACGTCCAGGCGCGGGGTGCGGGCGACCTGCGCCGGCCGAGCAGTGCCGACGAACTGCGCGAGCAGGTGCTGCGGCTGATCAGTTCGCCCAACCTGTGCGACAAGTCCTGGATCACCGACCAGTACGACCGCTACGTCCGCGGCAACTCGGTGCTGGCCCAGCCCGAAGACTCCGGCATGCTGCGGATTGACGAGCAGACCCAGCTCGGGGTGGCGTTGGCCACCGACTGCAACGGCCGGTTCGCCTTCCTCGATCCCTATGCCGGGGCGCAACTGGCGTTGGCCGAGTCCTACCGAAACGTGGCGATCACCGGGGCCCGGCCGGTCGCCGTGAGTGACTGCCTGAACTTCGGGTCGCCGGAGGATCCGGCAGTGATGTGGCAGTTCACCGAGGCGATCCGCGGCCTGGTCGACGGCTGTCGCGTTCTGGGCACCCCGGTCACCGGTGGCAACGTCAGCTTCTACAACCAGACCGGGACGGCCGCGATCCTGCCCACCCCGGTGGTCGGCACCCTCGGGGTGATCGAGGACGTCACCAAGCGGACGCCGATGGGCTTCGCCGAGCCGGGCGAGGCGATCGTGCTGCTCGGAGCCACTCGGGACGAGTTCGACGGCTCGGCCTGGGCCGAGGTGGTCCATGATCATCTCGGGGGTCGTCCGCCGCTGGTCGACTTCGACCACGAGCAACGACTGGCCGAGGTGATGATCAGCGCGGCGGCGTCCGGACTCGTCTCCAGCGCCCACGATCTCTCCGACGGCGGTCTGATCCAAGCGCTGGCCGAATCGTGTCTGCGGCACGATCTCGGTGCCGAGATCACTCTCCCGGACGGGCTGGACCCGTTCGTGGCACTGTTCAGCGAGAGCACCGGCAGGGTGTTGGTTTCGCTGCCGGAGGCTCAGGTGACGACCTTGACCGAGCTGGCTCGTCAGCATGACGTTCCCCTGGTCAGGGTCGGTTCGGTCGGGTCGCCGCAGGGTGACCTGGTCGTCGGCGGGTCGTTCAGCATCGGACTGCCCGAACTGCGGACCCGTTGGCGCCAGACGATCCCGGCCGCGCTCGCCGGCTGAGGCCGGTCTAGCCCGCTGCGCTCGACGGCGATACTGTGGGCGCAGAACGACAGGGGAGCGCCGCAGGGCGCTGAGAGTGCGCACCAGCGCAGACCCTCGAACCTGATCCGGTTGACACCGGCGTAGGGAGTCGGGATTCTCGATCCGGCCCATCCGACATGGGTCGTTTCCCCTTCCTTTGGTGAGGAAGGAACCTCCATGAGCAACACCTACAAGTCACGGTCGACGCCGGAGCCTGGATCCACGCAATCCGCCCGCAAGGTCGCCCGCTGGCGCACCGTCGACCTGATCACCACGGTGATGCTCGGTGTCGCCTTCGGGGTGATCTTCATCGGCTGGGCCCAGATCGGCAATCTGGCCACGCCGATCTTCACCGCGCTGCCGCCGCTGAGCGGTCTGCTGAACGGGATCTACTGGCTGCCCGCCGTGGTGGCCATGGTGATCATCCGGCGTCCGGGTGCGGCGCTGTTGGCCGAGCTGATCGCGGCCAGCGTGGAACCGTTGCTGGGCAGTCAATGGGGGTTGTCCACCCTGGTCTCTGGCCTGATCCAGGGTGCCGGTGTCGAGCTCGGCTTCCTGCTCTTCGCCTACCGTCGCTGGGGTGCCTGGCCGGCGGTGGTCGGCGGCCTGCTCGCTGGTCTGTTCGAGACGCCGTACGACTGGAAGTCCTACTACACCGAATGGACGGCCGGCTACGCCGGGATCTACGGGGTGGCCCAGATGATCTCCGGAGTGATTCTGGCCGGACTGCTCGGGTTGGCGCTGGCCAAGGCGCTGGCTGCGACCGGAGCCCTGGCCCCGTTCCCGATCGCCCGAGAGCGGGCCGAGACGCGCCGGATCTGATGATCGAATCGCCGCCGGATCGGCAGGCCGGCACGCTGGCCGTCGACCGGCTGACCTGGCGACCGCACGGGCGCCACCGGCCCACCCTCGCCGACGTCAGCTTGACCTTCGCCCGGTCCGAACGGGTGTTGTTGGTCGGGGCCAGCGGCGCGGGCAAGTCGACCCTGCTGCGGGCGATGGCCGGGCTGCTGGACGAGAGTCTGGGTGAGCAGAGCGGCACGGTCCGACTCGGTGGTGAGGATCCGCAGGCCCAGGCCGGATCGTTCGGGCTGCTGCTCCAGGATCCGAGCCATTCGCTGGTCGCCGAGTACGCCGGCCGGGACGCCGCCTTCGGGCCGGAGAACCAGGCCCTGCCGCGGTCGGACATCCTCGCGACGGTGGCAGATTCCCTAACCCGGGTGGGTTTTCCCTACGGTGCCGACCATTCCTCGACCCAGCTGTCCGGCGGTGAGATGCAGCGTCTGGCGCTGGCCGGCGCGCTGGCCGCCCGGCCTTCCTGGCTGCTGTTGGACGAACCGACGGCGATGCTGGACCCCGGCTCGGCCGGCCAGGTCAGGGAGGCGGTCCGGGCGGTGCTGGATGAGTCTCAACTGGGGCTGGTGGTGGTCGAGCACCGACTCGACGGCTGGGTCGAGCTGTGCGAACGGCTGGTCGTGTTGGCCGGGGACGGCACGGTGTTGGCCGACGGGCCGACGGAGCAGACGCTGACCGAACGCGGTCCCGAGTTGCTGGCCGCCGGGATCTGGGTGCCGGGCGCGCCCCTGCCCGAGGTGCCGACGTCGGTCTGGCCGTCTTCGGACCTGCCCGTCGAGTCGACCACTCCGGTGCTGAGCATCCGGGAGCTGGCCGTCGACGCTCCGGGACCCGGTCCGTCCCGGCGGTTGGTCGACGACCTCTCGGTGGAGCTGGCCGCCGGCGAGGCGCTGGCCGTGGTGGGGCCGAGTGGCTGCGGCAAATCGACGCTGCTGCGAACGGTGGCCGGGATGCGTCCGGCGGTCTCGGGCACCGTGCAGATCGGCGGAGACGACCAGAGCTCGGCCGCCCGGGTGGGCTGGGTTCCCCAGCACAGCGAGCAGATCATCACCCGACGGACGGTCCGGCAGGAGGTGCTGGCCACCAGCCAGATCCTGTTCGCCGACCAGCCGGACCGGCTGTCCGCCGCCGAACGGCGAGCCGATGCGGTGCTGGCGGGCCTGGGCCTGAGCCGGTTCGCCGAAGCCGATCCGTATCAACTCTCCGGGGGCGAGCAGCGCCGGGTGGCGCTGGCCACTGCGGTGGTGCACCAACCCGGGCTGGTGCTGCTGGACGAACCCACCGTCGGCCAGGACCGGCACACCTGGGCCGCTGTCCGTGCGGTGATCGCCGCCGTCCGGGCCGAGGGCTCGGCGACCCTGATCAGCAGCCACGACGAAGCGTTGATCGACGGCCTCGGCATGGTGGTGCGGCTGGGAGCCCCCACAGACGCCGCCCGGCCGGTCGACCCGCCGGATCACCGGATCCGTCCGGTCCTCGAGCCGGGCAGCCCGGTGGCGGCGCGGTGCAACCCGCTGTCGTTGTTGATCATCGGGGTCGGTGCGGCGGTCGGCTCGTTCTTCGTCCGGGACTGGCCGGTCGGGCTGGTCACCCTGCTGTTCGGTTTCACCCTCGCGCCGCTGGCCGTCGCCGCACTGAAGCCGGCGTTGATCCGACTGATCCCGGTCGGGCTGGCGGCGCTCACCGTCGGCTGGTCCACCTTGTTGTTCAGCAGTTACGGCTGGTTCGCGGCCGCCGCCGTCCCGGTGGCGATCCGCGAAGTGCTGCGGATCGGTTGCCTGGTCGTCCCTGGTGCCTTGCTGCTGGGCGCGCTGCGGCCCAGTGCGCTGGGTGATGCACTGGCTCAGCGGTTGCACGCGCCGCACCGGGTGGTGCTGGCCTCGACCGCCGCGCTGCTCCGCCTGGACCAACTGGCCGGCGAATGGCAAAGCCTGGCCGAAGTGCGTACGATCCGCGGTCTCGCCCCCGGCCGGTCACCGGTGCAGCGGATGCGTTTCCTGGCCTCGATGACCGTGGCGCTGCTGGTCTGGATGCTGCGGTCGGCCCAGCAGATGGCGTTGTCGATGGACGCCCGCGGCTTCGCCGGCGCCACCCGCCGGACGTTCGCGCTGGCCTCGCCATGGCGCGGACGGGACTGGATCTGTTGCTTGGTGGCGCTGGTGTTTCTGGTCCTGCCGATCACGCTCGGACAGCTGCTCTGAGTCATCGTGACTGGCCGCTATAGGCTCAAGCGATGAGCACCGGTACAGACCTCGACCTCAACGCCGCCGTCGAAAACGAGCTTCCGGGGGTGATCGAGGACCTGAAGCGGCTGGTCGCCATCGAATCGGTCAGCGCCGATCCGGATCGCTTCGACCAAGTGCAGCGCACCGCCGAGACAGTGGCGGGGATGATCACCGACGTCGGCTGCGAGGACGTCGAGATCGTCACCGCCGGCGGGGGCAAGCCGGCGATCATCGCGCGGTTTCCCGCCCCGGAAGGAAAGCCGACGATCTGCCTGTACGCCCATCACGACGTGCAGCCCGAAGGCAACCCCGACGACTGGACCAGCGCGCCGTTCGAGGCGACCGAGCGTGACGGCCGGCTGTTCGGTCGCGGGGCGGGTGACGACAAGGGCGGCGTCGCCGTCCACCTGGCCGCGCTCCGCGCGTTCGGGGGTAAGCCGCCGGTCGGGGTGACGCTGTTCATCGAGGGCGAGGAGGAGATCGGATCGCCGACCCTGCACCAACTGCTGGACGAACACCGGGACGCGTTGGCGGCCGACGTGTTCGTGATCGCCGATTCGGGCAACTGGGCGGTCGGACAGCCGGCCTTCACCACGACCCTGCGCGGTCTGGCTGAGGTCTACGTCGAAGTACGGACCTTGGACCACGCGCTGCATTCCGGTGGATTCGGCGGTGTCGCTCCCGATGCGCTGACCGCCATCTGCCGGTTGCTGGCCACTCTGCACGACGAGGTGGGCAACGTCGCGGTCGAGGGGCTGAGCGCCGAACCGGGACCGGATCTGGACTATCCCGCCGACCGGCTGGCCGCTGAGTCCGGCGTGCTGCCCGGTGTGCACTATCTGGGCGACGGCACCGTGGTCGAGCGGCTGTGGACGAAGCCGGCGATCGCGGTGATCGCCCTGGACGCCACGCCGCTGGCGAAGGCGTCCAACACCCTGGCCCCGAAGGCCAGCGCCAAGATCAGCATCCGACTGGCACCCGGCGACGACGCCGAACGGGCCACCCAGTGTGTGATCGATCATCTGCAGGCGAACGCTCCGTGGGGTGCGGAGGTGATCGCCCGCGCCGGTGAGGCCGGCCAGCCGTCCCGGGTGCCGTTCGAGGGACCGTACGCCGAGGCCGCCCAGGCCGCATTCAGTGCGGCTTGGGGAACCGACCCGGTGTTCATCGGCCAGGGCGGGTCGATCCCGATGGTCGCCGACTTCCAGCAGGCGTTCCCGAAGGCGACCGTGCTCGTCACCGCGGTCTGCGATCCCGATTCGCGGATGCACGGCGCCGACGAGTCACTGCACCTGGGCGACTTCGCGCACGCCTGCCTGGCCGAGGCGCTCTTCCTCCAAGGCTGCGACTCCATCACCAGCTGAGTAGGAGAGGGCTCAGCGCCGGCCGCGCTCAGCCCTTGACCGCGCCCGAGGTCAATCCCTTGACGTAGAAGCGTTGCAGGGTCACGTACAAGATCACGCACGGGATCATCGCCACCACCGCGCCGGCGGCGAGCACGCCGTAGTCAATCTGGCCGTAGGTGCCGCGTTGCAGGTTGGCCAGGTTGACCGGCAGGGTGAACTTGTCCGGGTCGGTGATGAAGGTCAGCGCGCCGAGCAGTTCGGTCCAGGAGACCAGGAACGCATACAGCGCGGTGGTCGCGGCGCCGGGCATCACCAGCGGCCAGAGCACCGAGAACAGCGTCCGCATGGTGCCGGCGCCGTCGACGTGGCCGGAATCCTCGAGCTCGGCTCGGGACGCGACTCGAACGCGTTGCGCATCACGAAGATGCCGAACGGCAGGTGCACCGTGGCGTAGAACAGGATCAAACCGAGCAGGCTGTCGGTCAGCCGCATGCGTTCAGTTCCAGGTAGAGCGGGGTCAGGATCGCCTGGAACGGCACCATCATGGTCAGCACGATCAGCGCGAACAGCACGTTGTTGATCCTGAACCGGAACTTGGCGAAGCCGTAGCCGGCGAACAGTGCGATCGCCGCGGTCAGCGACGGCGGTGCTGACCGCCACGATCAGGCTGTTCAGCACCGACCGGCCCAGAGTCCCTTGGTGGTCAGGTCCGGCGAAGTTGCCGATGGTGACCGCGAAGAAGGTGCTCGGGTCGGGCGCGGCGCTGATCACGTCGCTGGGTTGTAGCGATCGGAACAGGGCGAACAGCAGCGGCACCACGAAGACCAGCAGGGCCAGCAGTCCGCCGATCGAGGTAGAGCCAGCTGTTTGGTCCGGGTGAATCACGTTCGATGCCGGTCCTGCCGACGGCGCCGGCCGGCCGGGTGCGGCGCGAGCGTGCGGGGGTCGTCGAGGTTGCGTGGCCATGATCAGTCCCTCTCTCGGAGCAGCCAGAACTGGGCCGCGGTGACCAGCCCGATGATCACGACGAGCAACAGCGACATCGCGGTGGCGGCGCCGAGTTGCAGCTGGACGAACGCTTTCTTGTAGATCGCCATCACCACGGTGGTCGTCTCCGATCCGGGGCCGCCCTGGGTCAGGATGAAGAACTGGGTGAAGGCCAGGAACGAGCCGATCACCGAGATAATCACCGCCAGCGCGATGGTCCGGCGCAGCATCGGCAGGGTGACGAACCGCTCGGTCTGCCACCAGGTCGCACCGTCCAGCTCGGCCGACTCGTAGACGTCGGACGGGAATGCACTGCATGCCCGACATCAGCAGCACCATGGTCAGCCCGGAAACCCCCCAGACGACCAGCACGCAGATCAACCCGGTGGCCAGCGGTCCGTCGACCAGCCAGGCGGTGCTGCCGTCGGTGATCCCGAGGGTCTTCAGCACGATGTTCACCGCACCGCTGTCGGGCTGGGCCTCCAGCACCATCAGGAAGCTGAGCGTGGCCAGGCCGACCACGTAGGGCAGGAAGAAGACGGTCCGCAGCAGCTTCACCCCGCGCCGGTTGGACCGGATCAGGACCGCGAGCAGGTAGCCGAGCACCAAGATCGGACGGTGACGATGACGGTGTAGAGCAGCGTGTAGAGGATCGACTGGCCGAACGCCGGGTCGGTGAACGCCTGAGGCGTAGTTGGCCAGCCCGATGAAGCGGTAGCTGCCGATCAGCGGGAAGTTGGTCAGCGAGATGCCGACGCCACGACCAGCGGCGCGAACACGAAGACCAGGACGAAGAGCACCGCCGGCGGTGACCAGCAGCAGTCCGGTCCGCGGCGGGTGGGTGAGCGAGGTGGTCCGGTTCTGCGGCGCCGCGGTGGTCGGCCGGGTGGCGGCGGCCGCCTCGGTCGCGGTGACCGCGGTCATGCCTGGGCCTGCCGCAGCAGTCGGTCGAACGTGGTCTGTGCCTCATCCATGGCCGCCTCGGTCTCGCCGTTGGAAGGCGGCCCGTCGCAACATCTTCAGCCAGGGCCCGTCGCTCTGGTTGTAGATCAGGTTGTAGGCCAGCGTCGATCGGGGCGAACCCCTTGTCGATGGCGGTCAACGTGGGCACCGCGAGCGGATACTTCGACCGGAAGTCGGAGGTCGCCGCGTCCGAGCGGATCGGGGTGTAGCCGCCCTCGGGGAATCGGACCTGCTGCTCGACGCCGACGCAGAACTTGGCGAACTCCCACGCCGCCGAGGGGTTCTTGGCGCCGTTCAGCAGGCAGAGGTTGTCGCCGCCGTCGAAGAAGGACCGGCCGCCGTCCGGTCCGGGCAGCAGGACGATCGTGGTCTTGGCCAGGATCTCCTTACCGGCGGTGGGAATCACCACGCCGTAGGAGGCCGGGAACATCCCGATGGTGCCGGCCAGATAGTCGGCGTTCCAGGTGGAGGCGTCGTCGGAGTACGAACCTGGTGGCACCAGCTTCTGGGACCACAACGTCTGCAGGAAGTTCAGGGTCGTCCCGGGCCGCGGCGTTGCCGGCGACGTTACCGCTCTGGTTGCCGATCTCACCCTTGATCAGGTCGGTTCCGGCCGCCCAGATGTGCGGTTGCGCGGTGAAGCCCCAGGCGCCGGCGTTGTTGCCCGGATAGGTCCAGCCGTGCACGCCACCGAGGGCGGTGATCTTCTGCGCGGCTTCCAGCAGCCCGGCGAAGTCCTGGGTGTGGGTCGTCGAGGTCCAGCCCGGCCCGCTCGAACAATTCGGTGTTGCAGAACAGTACGGAGTTGTCGGCCAGGAAGGGGACGGCGTAATGGCGACCGTCCTTGGTGGCCAGGGCGAGGTGGCGTGGGCTGAGATTGTCCGACCCGGGTAGTTCGGCGATCAGGTCGGTCAGGTCGGCGAACGCGCCGTGATAGGCGAACAGGGTCGAGTTGATGTCGTCGAAGTCGACCAGGTCGGGCACCCGGCCGCCGCGGATGGCGGTGGCCAGCTTGGTCACGAACTGCGCGTCGGGCACCGGGATGACCCGGACGGTGATCCGGCTCTGGGGCTTGTTGAACGCGTCGGCCATGAAGTGGTGCCGGTCTGGGTGGCCGCCCGGCACCAGATGTCCACGCTGCCGGCTGCTCCGCTACCGAAGCCCCGGACAGCGGTGTCGACCGGGGCCAGCGCCCCGCCGCAGCCGCTGAGCAGACCGGCCGCCGTGCCGCCACCGGCCAGCATTCCGGCCGCCTGCAACAGCTGTCTCCGGGTCAGGCTCATCGCTGGCTCCTCATGATCATCGTCGATCCTCGGGTTGTCGATTGTGCGATTGCCCGGTCTCGTGCGCGTCGGTCAGCTGGTCGGCATCCAGACCCGCATCGCCTGCGGTCCTCGGTTGGCCCAGACGTGGTAGGGAATCGCGGTCAGCGGCTGGTCACCGGCGATCGGTGATGACGCTGCACGCCCGCCGAGCAGATCGGGCCGGTGCTCGACGCTCAACGTCGGCCGTCGGCGTCGATCGGTACGTCGTCGAGGATCACCGTCGTCCGGCTGGTCGGACTGTTCCAGGGCGTAGACCAGCGGACCGCGCTCGATCGCGACGCAACCGCGGACGGCGTCCACCCGAAGGTCGGCCGCGGTCAGCCGCGGCTCCATCGGCAGCACGAGTTCCAGGCTGTCGCCGACCTGCCAGATCCGGCGTCGTGGTGGCGTACTCCCCGGCGGCATACCGGCCCGTCCGTCGCAGGAGTCGCGCCCTCGGCCCAGGCCGGGATCCGCAGAGCGAACTCCACCGGTCGTGACGGTGCTGCGGTGACCGTCAGGTCGATGGTGGCCTGCCACGGATACTCGGTGGCGATCTCCAGCGCGAGCCCGCTTCGCGTGTCCTCGATCCGGCCGGGCGCGTACTGATGGACCTGCAGGCTGTCCTCGGTGCTGCTGGCCAGATAGCC
The DNA here is from genome assembly GCA_963711185.1 of uncultured Actinomycetota bacterium. GTDB lineage: Bacteria > Actinomycetota > Actinomycetes > Propionibacteriales > Propionibacteriaceae > Microlunatus. The sequence continues at coordinate 754,532 of CAVQDD010000019.1, forward strand.
GGTCAGCGAGGCGAACGTGCGCATCACGTTCGGCGGGCAGCAGGCGCAGGCGAACCAGCCGCGCCGGCCGTGCGCCGGGCTGCGGTTCTCATCGGCGTGGCTGCCGGTCCGCAACTGCAGCGGATTGACGTAGAAGTATTCGGTGCCGGCCAGCGAAACGCCGGCCAGGAAACCGTTGTAGAGCATCCGCTCGATCTGGTCGGCGTAACTCGCCTTCCCGGTGGCCAGCAGCATCCGCCAGGCCCACTGGATCCCACCGATCGCCGCGCAGGTCTCGGCGTAGCCGCGGTCGGCCGGCAATTCGTACGGATCGCCGAACGCCTCGCCCTCCCAGCGCGAGCCGAGACCACCGGTCAGGTACTGCTTGCCCTCGACCATGGCGGCGTACTGCGTTTCCAGCGCAGCCAGTAACTGCTGGTCGCCGGTCTCGGCGGCGACATCGCTCGCGCCGGCGGCCAGGTAGACCGCGCGGACGGCATGGCCTTCGACGGTGGTCTGCTCCCGCACCGGCACCCGGTCGGAGAAGTAGGTCGGCTCGACATCGTGGGTCTCCAACAGTCCCCGGCCGCGGGCCTCGACGAAGTAGTGCGCCAGGTCGAGGTAGGCCCGGGTGCCGGTCTCGCGGTAGAGCTCGACCAGGCCCATCTCGACCACCGGGTGCCCGTCGACGAAGTCGTACTGGCCCTCGCCGGTGCCGAAAGTGTCCACCAGGTGATCGGCCAGCTTGATGGCCACGTCGAGTAGTTCACGGTGACCGGACGTACGGACCAGGGCGACCGCCGCCTGGAAGAGATGGCCCGCGCAGTACAGCTCGTGACTCCATTCCAACTTCTGATATCGCGCGGCCTCGCGGACCTGCACCACCGAGTCGAGATAGCCGTCCTCGGCCTGAGCCTGGGCCAGCAGCCGGTGAGGTCGAGAACGTCGGCCAGCAGGTTCTCATCCTGACTGCGGCCGTACTCCCAGGCGGCGGCCTCCAGCCATTTGTGCACGTCGGAATCGGCGAAGATTGGACCGATCGCATCACCGGTCGGTCCGGCCGGCCGCCAGCTCGAGGTTGTGCAGGTTCTTCGCCTCGCCCAGCTGCTTCAGCCCGCTCGGGATGGCCGCATCGGCGTTGCGTTGCGGCGCGATCGTGCCAGAGTCCGGCGGTGATGCCCGCCTGGCTGGGTGAGAGGGGCCACCAGCGCACCTGCGCGTCGGCTGTCGGGGCGGCTGGGCCGTTGGTGGTCATCGGTGACTCCATGAACGTCGGTGCGGAAACGAAGGAAACACGTTTTCCTCAAAGTAGGCCCACGTCGGCTCCGCGTCAAGAGGGTCACCGGAAGCGAGCCCAGCCGATAAAGTCGTCCGAGACGGAAACCCGAAGAAACGAGGGCGAAGAGTGACGGTGACGGGACGCCCGGTGCGGATCACCGATGTCGCCGCGTTGGCCGGGGTGTCGCCCGGCACCGTTTCGAAGGCGCTGAACGACACCGGGGCGCTGCGGCAGAGCACCCGCGACCGGGTGAAGGAAGCGGCCGAGAAGCTCGGCTTCGTCCCCGACCCGGACGCCCGCTGGCTGTCGGCCCGTCGGACCTACACCGTCGGGCTGCTCAGCGCCGATTCCGCCGGCCGGTTCTCCATCCCGGTGATGCTCGGGGCCGAGAACGCGCTCGCCGCCGGCCAGATGTCGGCGCTGTTGGCCACCAGCCGCCACGATCCGGTCCGTGAGCTGTATCTGCTGCAGTCGCTGGTCGCCCGCCGGGTGGACGGCATCATCGTCACCGGACGGACCACCGACCCGCGGCCGCCGGTCGGTCCGGTCAGCGCCGGAATCCCCACCGTCTACGCCTTCTCACCCTCGGCCGACCCGGCCGACGCCTCGGTGATGCCGGACGACGACCAGGGTGCCCGATTGGTCGTCGAGCACCTGTTGGCCACCGGCCGGCGGCGGATCGCCCACGTCGGCGGACGGGCCGATCAGCACAGCTCGACCGCTCGCGCCCGGGCCGCCGAACTGGCCGTCGCCGAGGCAGGGTTGGAACTCGCGGCACCGACCCTGTTCGGCGAGTGGAGCGAGAGCTGGGGCCGGCGGGCGGTCGATCTGCTGTTGCGGCAGACCGCTGCCGCGGTGACCGATCAGGCCGACCCGGAGGTGGACCTCGGGGTCGACGCGATCATGTGCAGCAGCGATCAACTGGCCCGCGGCGCCTGCGATCGGCTCCGTGAATTGGGCATCGACGTGCCGGGTCGGCTGGCGGTCACCGGATTCGACGACTGGGACGTGATGGCTCTGGCCAGCCGCCCCCCGCTGACCACGGTGGACCTCCAACTGGAGCAGCTGGGACGACGAGCAGCCGAGATGCTGTTGGACGCGATCGCCGGGCGCCAGCACCGCGGCACCGAACTGATGCCGATGCGGTTGATCACCCGCGAGTCGACCGGCTGATACGTGCTCATGCCGAACGGGGCGTCCGGATTCGCCGGCGACGGTCAGCGCGGAGCACGAATCTTCGATCTCAGGTGATCGGGTACCCCAAGATCGCCAAAGCCGCTTCCGATAGTCGACCAGGGATCGGGGGCCGAACAGCGCAGCCAGCTCGCCACGTCTGCTGGGTCGGCGTGACCGCCGGCGCTCAGTCGCGCATCGACGAGATCGTCCTGCTCAACTCCGTCAGGCACCCGGAGCCAGCGGAGTTTCCCTTCAGGGGTGTCATAGATCAACCAGGTCGGACTGTCGTCGATGGTGATGCAGGCGCAAATCCACAGCGCGTGCGCGGCGATGTCGCGCTGCCCGCTCAGTCGCTCAGGGGTCCGATGGGCTGGAGCAGCTGCCGACAGCATTCCCTCGATCACCGAAACCGCCGGATCCTCATGGAGCTGGGGTTTCCGACGGAAGCCGAACACGGCGCCAGCCTAAGTCACCGTTTCCTCATGGACTTGCAACCGCAGGAGTTCTGGTCTGCGGCGATCTGCAGAGTGGCGTGTGTCGGCTGCCTTCGGATTCGGGACCGGCGAGATCCTCGCACGCATCCACACGCTCGACGTCGCCTGGACCAGCGACGCCGTCGAGGGGCCAACGTCGCGGGACTGGGCCGAACTCGCCGGGCGGGCGGCAGCCGACGGTCAGCTGGGCGGCAGGCCTCGCCGTCGAAGTCGAGAAGTTCTTGGCGATGGCGAATTTCGTCGACAGCTGCAGGGCCCACGGTAGTGACGCCCGAGGACATCCGACCCTGCCGGGCGGTCAGCTCTTCGGTTTCGCTTCTGCCTCCGCCTCCGCCTCCGCCTCGAGCGGGTCGACCTCGCCGTTAGGGTCGTCCTCGACGGTGACCGAGCCGTAGTTCTCCGGGTTGGTCATGTCGAGGTCTTCGGCCTCGGCGGCATCGCCGGAGTCTTCCTGTCTGGACTTGTCCTGGGTGGTCATCAAAACTCCTTCGTCCTGACTCTCTGCTAACGATGTTCACGGTACTCGCGGCTGGTTGGCTGCCGGGACTAGGCTGCCCGGGACGATGCCGTGAACTGCGTTCAGAGGGCGAGGAGCCGATGCTGGTGTCACAGCCGGGCGACGACTCGACGACGGCTCTCGAAGGCTTCGCGGCCGGTGATGCGGGTGCGCTGGCGGAGATCTACGCCCGCTGGTCACCGTTGGTCTACAGCGTCGCTCTGCGCTCGCTGAACACGGTCGACGATGCCGAACGGGTCACCCAGCGGGTGTTCACGACGGCGTGGAGCTCCCGTGGGACCTTCGACCCCGCCCGATCCGGACTGGCGCCCTGGCTGGTCGAGATTGCCCGGGCGGAGATTGCCGAGGCTCGACCCGACGGCATCCAGGGCGCCGATGCTTCGGCGCAGCTGCCCGCCGACCTGGCCGAGCGGCTGCTGCTGGCCGACGGGTTGTCCCATCTGGATGACGAACCGCGGCGAGTGCTCCGAATGGCTTTGTACGACCACCTTTCTCACGATCAGATAGCCGAGCGCATGGGACTTCCGTCCAGCACCGTCCAGAGTCACCTCCGCACCAGTCTCCTGGAGCTGCGCAGCCGGCTGGAGGTGTCCTCCGATGCACGTTGATCCCGAACTGCTCGGTCTGCTCGCCCTCGGCGAGTCCGTCGGCAGCGACGACGAGCGGGCACACGTCCAGAGTTGCCCGCAGTGCGCCGGCGAGCTGTCGGAACTGCGGCGGTTGGTCGACCTGGGCCGCAGCGTCGGTGCCGACACCACGATGTCCACCCCCAGTCGGGACGTCTGGGTCAGGATCCAAAACGAGTTGGCGCTGGACCAGAGCATCGAGCCCCTCGACGTCGATCGATTCGCCGGAGCTGTGACCTTCGCCGGAGCCGCGGACGCCGTGATCGTCCGCGGAGAGCTGTCGCCGGCCGGGTCGGACTGGTCCCACGCCCGCGGTCGGGCCGAGATCATCACCGATGAGCGCGGCCGCCGGCTGATGCGGGTGGCCCTGGACGCCGACCTGCCGACGTCGGGCATCCGCCAGTCGTGGCTGGTTCATCGTCACGATCCGACCCAGCGGCAAACCCTGGGGATCCTCGACGGGCCGAACGGGTTGTGGACCGTCGAGCACTCGATCGACCTGGACGACTACGCCATTCTCGACATCTCCCAGCAGGAGATCGGTCAGACCGAGCACTCCGGGCAGAGCATCGTCCGGGGTCAGTTGGCGCCCGTCGGCTGAGCTGACCCTCTGCCACCTTTCTCAGAGCCAGTGGTTGCGGCGCAGGACGACGAACAGTCCGAGCGCGAAGACGATCATCACCACGGTGCTGATCACGAAGCCGCTGATGTGGCCGAAGCCGGGGTAAGGGACGTTCTGGCCGAAGAAGCCGGTGACCGCAGTCGGTACGGCGATGATCGCGGCCCAGGCGGCCAGCTTCTTGGTTATCTCGTTCAGCCGGGCGCCCTGGTCGTTCAGCTCGCTCTCCACGATCCGGTTGATCCGGTCCTGCGCAGCGTCCAGTGTCTCCACCGTGCGCAGCACGTGATCGTGGATGTCGGCGTAGTAGGGCCGCAGCGACTCATCGACCAGATGGATGTCGGCGCGCACCAGTCGGCCGAGTACCTCCTGCATCGGCGCGATCACCCGCCGCAGGGCAGCCACGCTGGAGCCGAGCTCGTAGCCACGCCGGCGAACGTCCACCCCGGGATGTGACTCGAACAGGATGGCCTGCAGGTCTTCGGTGGCGTCGTCGAGCTTCTCCACCGCGTCGTAATGGCCGTCGACCACCGCGTCCAGCAGGCCGTAGGCCAGCACGCTGACCTCGTTCTCGGCGGAGATCAGATCGTCGTTGAGGTCCCAGCGCTCGACCAGCGCGTCGATGTCGAACGCGTCCTTCCGGACGGTGATCAGCGCCCGCCGGGTGAGAAAGGCGCTGAGCTCGCTCTGCCGGCTGCTGCCCTCCTTGTCGACCGAGACCGCGTAAAGATTGACGAATAGGTGTGTGCGGTAGCGGTCCACCTTCGGCCGCTGGTGGGCCTGCAGGGCGTCCTCGACCGACAGCGGGTGCAGCCCGAACTCTTCGGTGACGATACGGAGATCGGCTGCGGTCGGGTTCTGGAGATCCAGCCAGGCCACCGCCTGCTCGTCGCTGTCCAGCCGGTCGCGGATCTGCTCCGCCGGGAAGCCCTCCTCGAGCAGGACGCCGGCGCGATAGAGCCGGGTCCGGGTCGGACAGGTGGGCGGCACCGCGTCGCTGACACTTTCAGCCTCTCCGCCCGGGGTGCCCGGATCTCCGGGTGCAGGCTGCGGTACGGCCGCCGGTTCACTCACAGCTCCGGAGTGTGCCACCAACCTGCGTCGATCTCCCGGACGAGGGTCAGTCGACGGCCAGCACCGCGGGGGGACGCAACAGCTGCCCGGTCCAGGCGCCACGGGCGGTGCGGACGGCCACGATCGTCCAGGCGGTGAGTAGCCCGAGATAGCCGAGGACGGCGGCCACCGCGAACACGCTCAGGCCGGTGGCCGCGGCCAGCCCCGAGGTGCCGGTGACCATGGTGCCGACCGGGAAGGTGAAGGACCACCAGGTCAGCGAGAACGGCAGTCCCTGACGGGCGGTGCGCACGGTGATGCTGCTCGCAACGCTCAGCCAGAGCAGCGCGAAACCCCAGACCGGGACGCCGTAGACCAGGGCGAAGGCGCGGAACGCCTCGCCGTACGGCGCCGCCAGCAGGGTGGGCGCGGCCAGACCGAGATTGTGGCTCGCGGTGACCGACTGGCCGAGGACACCAAGCACGATCCACAGCGTCGGGGTGGCGGCGGCCGCGCCGACCTGGTGATGCGCCAGCCGGCCCCAGACCAGGCTGATGACGATCAGGCCGGCGATCAGGCTGATCCCGAACATCGCGTAACAGCCGAACAACATCGTCTGCTGGGCCTGACCTTTCGGCAGTTGGGGCAGCAGCAGGGTGCCGGTGGCCGCGCTGACCATCGGCGGGACGACCGGCATCAGCCAGCCGCCGAACGCCGAGTCGGCCGCATTCCGGTGGCTGGTGAACGACCTGATCGGCACTGCAGCGGCGGTCCAGAGGCCGAGCAGCGTGCCGGCCGGCCAGAGCACGGCGTCGACGACCAGGGCCGGGTGGGCACCGATCAGGGGCTGCCCGACCAGCACCGCGCCGGCGCCCACGGTCAGCAGGGCCATCGCCGGCGCACCGTAGAAGTGCGACATCACCGGGTTGGCCAGGTGGCTGCGCGCAGTCTGGGGATGGTGGAGCCAGTGCAGTGCGGTCGCGGCCGTCACCGCGAGCAGCAGCAGTGCGGCCAGCACCCAGACGCCCTCGGCGAAGGCGGTCAGGGCCGGGAACCGGACGGGCAGGGAAGCTGCTGCGTTGGCCACGATTCCGGTGCCCATCACCGAGGCGAACCAGTTGGGCCCGATCTGGCCGAAGGCCGGCTGTCCTTCCAATCGGTGCAGGAACCCGGCCCGGGCAGGCGTTTCGCTCGGCGCGGAGGTGGTCGGGATCGAGGTGCTGGTGGACATGCTTCGAGCATCGCCGTCGAGCCTGGGTCTGAGTAGCCCTCGACGTGTTGTGCGTCCACAACTCTTCGTTGTGAGTCGGTACGGTCTGGTCATGGCCCGCGACGCAGCACCGCCAGCACCGCCAGCACCACCCGCACCACCAGCACTGCCCGCACCACCAGCTCCACCCGCACTGCCCGATCTGGTCGCGCTGTCGTTGCTGGTCGACGTCTCTCGGCTGGGCAGCATCGGCGCTGCGGCGCGTCGACAGGGCATCTCGCAGCAGGCGGCCTCGGCCCGGCTGGCGAGCGTCGAACGTGAAGTCGGAGTGCCGCTGTTGCATCGTCGGGCCCGGGGAACGGTGCTCACGGCTCAGGGCGTGATCGTCGTGGAGTGGGCGGGCCGGTTGCTCGCCGCGGCCGAAGAGATGTCGGCGGCGATCGGCGCGCTACGCACCGATCGTGACCGTGGCCTGCACATCAGCGCCAGCATGACCGTCGCCGAACATCTGCTGCCGCGCTGGCTGGTCGCCCTCGCCGCTCAACAGGGCAGCGGTAGGCGGGTGGGTGCTCGGACTGCGGTGAGCCTGACCGCCACCAACAGTCGCCAGGTGATCGCGGCGGTGACCAACGGAGAGGCGCAGCTCGGCTTCATCGAACAGCCCGAAGCGCCGAGCGAGCTGAGTGTGCTCGACATCGGTACCGACGAGCTGGTGCTGGTCGCCGCTCCGGAGGACCGCTGGGCCCGCCGCCGACGACCGCAGACGCCCGCCGAAGTCGCCGGCCGGGCGCTGACCAGCCGTGAACCCGGCTCCGGCACCCGCGACGTGGTCGAGCGGGCTCTGGCTCGGCACGGCTTGAGCATGGCACCGCCTGCGGTCGAGCTGACCACGTCGACCGGCGTCCGCGAAGCCGTCCGTTCGGGTGGCGCGCCGGCCTTCCTGAGTCGACGGACCGTCGGCGCCGACCTCGACGCGGGTCAGGTCGTACTGGTGCGGACGACCGGGCTCGATCTGACCCGGGTGCTCCGGGCCGTCTGGGTCGGTGGCACCCGGCCGCCGGCCGGACCGTCGCGTGATCTGCTCGCGATCGCCTGCCGACCCGAATAGCGCACGCGTCGACTCTTCCTCCGACGGTTCGGATCCTCCGACGGTACGGACCCGCTGCCGCCGCAATCCCGGATCGGCGGGTATCCGGATTGATTCTGCGCCGTCGGGGTACAGGTCCCCCATGCCCGTCGTCACTGCTCATCTCAACTTCCGTGGCAACGCCCGCGAGGCGCTGACCTTCTACCAGTCCGTTTTCGGCGGTCAGATGATGGCGGCCAGCTATCAGCAGGTCGGTGTCCCGCAGGACTCGGCCGACTCGGACAGGGCTGACTTCGCGCGGGTCGAGCCATCATCTCCGGACGCCGACCACCTCGCCTTCGGCATGCTCGCCGCCGACAACGGTCTCCGGCTGGCCGCGTATGACGTCTTCGGGACCAGCGGCGGTGGACTCGCGGCTGCGGATCTGCAGGGCGCCTCCGCCCGGGCCGGGGGTGGACTGACCCACACCGAGTCTTCGTTCCTCCTGCTGAATGCCGAAACCATGCCTGAGGTCACCGGGCTGTGGGAGAAGCTGGCCGCGGGCGGCACCGTCATCCAGGCGCTCGCGCCGGCGGACTGGGCGCCCGTCTACGGCATGCTCACCGATCGTTTCGGCGTCACCTGGATCTTCGGCGTCACACCTCCACAGTGAGCACGGCCCTGGCCGTCCGCCCGGAACCTCCTGAGGCTGCGGCCGAGGCTAAGTCTGCAGTCATCCGGAGAATCAAGCTTTCGAGGCGGAATAGTCGCCGCCACTAACCGTAGGACGGCACCGCGTGGCCGGGGGGCCCGGCGACGACATCGAGAGTTGGGCTGTTCATCAGATCGTCGATAGCGGCATGGCCGGCCGCGACTCCGGCCCAATGCGGATCGACATCGCTGGTGAAGCACCATCGTCGGTCTTCGGGCCAGACGAAGGCTGGTGGTGTGATCAGGCTCGGGCCGTTGCGGCCATCGGCCCAGTCTGCGAGGTCGGTCAACGAGCCGGTGAACAAGGCATATCGGCGCCACGGAAGACGGACCAGCGGGCCTGCGAAGACATCGGGGTCGGTGGATGGGTCGCCGTACCCGTCCCACACGCACGCGAAGCAGTTGCCGGGCGTCGAGGTGTGACGAGCGAGCGTGTCGAGAGCAATGCGAGCCTGGCGGATGTCACTGGGGTGATCGTCGTCGAGTTCGACACCTGCCTCGGCCATGCCGGACCGGGCCGGGTCGGGGATGTAGCGCAACCGGGCATTACTGATCAACCAGTCTGCCGCCGATATCTGCTCAGAGTGATGCAAGCGATGCTCATTCCTGGAATCGCTTGCTCACGAAGCAAGTCAGGACTATTCATCAAGAGCGCAGTCAGGGTTCGTCAGTCGGCGCCGAGCAGCCGCAGTGTCGCCTCCCGGGCGGCATGCCAGGCGCGGTGCATCGGGACGATCATCTCCCTGTGGCCGACGCCGTCCAGCCGGACCAGCTCGACCGTCCGCCCGGCCTGCTGTGCTGCGGCCTGATAGCGCTCGGACTGGTTGATCGGCACCACGTCGTCGGCGCTGCCGTGCACACAGACCGCCGAGACGTCAGGCAGCCAGTTGATCGGTGACGCCGCCCGGTAGGCCTCCGGCACCGTCGCCGGATCGCCGCCGAGAAAGTCCTGGGCGGCTCCTGCGCCGAGGTTCTCGGCAGCCGCCTGCTCCAGATCGAGCACGCCGGCCTGACTGACGAAGCCGCTCAGCCGGACGGCCGGGCTCGCTCCGGGCAGGTCGGCGGGGAACAGTGGACGCGAGGCCAGCCAACCGGCCAGCTGGCCGCCCGCGGAATGCCCCACGGCCACCACCCGGTCGAGATCGAGCCGGGACAGATCACGGGCGGCCGACACGTCCCGTCCGGCCAGCAGATCGACGGCGGCCGCGACGTCCAGACAGGTCAGCGGCCAGCCGCCACCGCCGGCGCGCCGGCTGGAGCCGACCCTCCGATACTCCACGTTCAGCGTCGCCACCCCGCGCCGACGCAGGTCTCGGGCCAGCTGGGTGCCGAGCGACCGGCCGTACTTCGTCCGCCAGAAGCCGCCATGGACGATCACCGCGACCGGCAACCGGCCGGAGCCCGGGGGCAGCGACAGATCCGCGACCTGGCTGGGATGCGGCCCGTACCGCAGCCGCTGCCGGCCGCCGCTCGAGAACGGCCTCATCCGCCGACCGACGCCGTCTCGGCCTTGATCAGATCACCGGATTCGATCTCGTTGGCCCGCGAGAACCGCGACGTGAGGGCGAGCAGGATGGCACCGACGAGGGCGCCGACGGCGAGGGCGTACAGCCCGGAGTTCCCGCCCAGGTTCTGCTTGAAGTAGTCGCGCATGTTGGGCGCCAGGAAACCACCGAGGTTGCCGAGCGCGTTGATCAGCCCGATCCCCGCCGCCGCCGCGTAGCCGGTCATGTATTCGGTCGGCAGGGCCCAGAAGATCGGCTGCGCGGCGACGAAGCCGATCGCGGCCAACGACAACCCGGCGATGGCCAGCACCGGCGTCCCGCTGAGCAGCCCGGAGATGACGATGCCGATCGCGGTGACCAACAGCAGGGTCGAGCCGATCAGTCGGTGCCGCCTCGTCCGGTCGGCGACGCCGGGGAAGAAGGCCACCGAGGCCAACCCGAACACCCAGGGGATCGCCGTCACCAGCGCGGCCTGGAAGCCCAACTTCTGGCCGGTGATCGCGGTCACCTGGGTGGGCAGGAAGAACGTCACCCCGTAGACCGCGACCTGGATACAGAAGTAGACCACCGCGAAGTACCAGACCCGCCAGTTGCCCAGTGCGGCCAGCACCTTCCGTGGGCCGGTGCCCTCGGACTTGGCGGCGTCCTCCCGCTCCAGGGTGGCGACCAGCGCGTCCCGCTGCCGCTGGTCCAGCCAGGTCGCGGCCGCCGGCCGGTCGGTCAGGAAGAACAGTGACCAGATGCCGACGACCAGGGCGAGCAGCCCCTCGACCGCGAACATCCAGTGGATGCCGATCTGACCGAACACACCGTCCAGCTCCAGCAGACCACCGGACAGCGGGTTGCCGAGGATGCCGGCCAGCGGGATGCCCATGTAGAACAACCCGCGCGCCCGGTTCAGGTGCCGCGCCGGAATCCAGTAGGTGAGGTACAGGATGATCCCGGGAAAGAAGCCTGCCTCGGTCAGGCCGAGCAGGAAACGCAACAGGTAGAAGGTCTTCGGCCCCTGGACGAAGACGAAGCAGCCGGCCACGATGCCCCAGGTGATCATGATCCGGGCCAGCCAGACCCGGGCGCCGACCCGGTGCAGGATGATGTTGCTCGGTACTTCGAAGACCGCGTAGCCGACGAAGAACAGTCCCGCCCCGAACGCGTAGGCCGCCGAACTGATCCCGAAGTTCGTCTCGAACTCCTGCTCGGCGAAGGAGACGTTGCTGCGATCCAGGAACGCGATCACGTACATCAGCAGCAGGAACGGCAACAGCCGCCGGAAGACGTGCCGGGTCGCCCCTTCGGTGAGGTCGAACGCCTCTCGGTCGGTGCCCCGGGTCGAACCTGAACTGGTCGGTGAGCTGGTCGACATCGTTGTCTCCGCGGACTGGGTCGGGAACGCGCCGGGCCGGCGGCCCGCAGTTTCCAGGCTATCCTGAAGGGGTGCCTCGCGGAGACGGTCGACTGACCAACGACCTCGATCCTCACGACCGCGGGCCCCAGGACGCCTGTGGTGTGTTCGGTGTCTGGGCGCCCGGTGAGGAGGTCGCCAAGCTCGCCTACTACGGGCTTTACGCGTTGCAGCACCGCGGTCAGGAGTCGGCCGGCGTCGCGGTCAGCAACGGCAGCCAGATCATGGTCTACAAGGAGATGGGACTGGTCTCCCAGGTCTTCGACGAGGCCGCGCTGAACTCACTGCGCGGCCATCTCGCCATCGGGCACACCCGCTATTCGACCACCGGCGCCAGCATGTGGCACAACGCCCAGCCGACGTTCCGCCCGACCTCCTCCGGCGGCCTCGCCCTGGGCCACAACGGCAACCTGACCAACACCGACGAGCTGGAGACGTGGTTGGCCGACCGTGATCAGCCCGAGGACACCCTGGTGCCGGGCGCGCTCAGCCACGAACGGGCCACCAACGACACGGCGTTGGTCACCGCGCTGATGACCACCTATCCCGATCGCTCCATCGAGGAGGCGGCCGCCGAGGTGCTGCCGCAGCTGCGCGGCGCGTTCTGCCTGGTCTTCATGGACGAGGAGACGCTGTACGCCGCCCGCGACCCACAGGGCATCCACCCCTTGGTGCTCGGCCGGCTGGAGCGGGGCTGGGTGGTGGCCAGCGAGACCGCAGCGCTGGACATCGTCGGCGCTTCCTACGTCCGCGAGATCGAGCCCGGCGAGCTGATAGCCATCGACGAGGCCGGGCTGCGCAGCCGTCGGTTCGCTCCGGCCGAGCCGAAGGGCTGCATCTTCGAGTTCGTCTATCTGGCGCGGCCGGACACTACCATCGCCGACCAGCGGGTGCATTCGGTCCGGACCGAGATCGGCCGGACGCTGGCCCGCGAGCACCCGGTGGAGGCCGATCTGGTCATCCCGGTCCCCGAGTCCGGGACGCCGGCCGCGATCGGCTACGCCGAACAGTCCGGCATTCCCTACGGCCAGGGTCTGGTGAAGAACTCCTACGTCGGACGAACGTTCATCCAGCCCAGCCAGACCATCCGCCAGCTCGGTATCCGGCTCAAGCTGAACCCGCTGCGGGACGTGATCGCCGGCAAACGGCTGGTGGTGGTGGACGACTCGATCGTCCGGGGCAACACCCAGCGGGCGCTGGTCCGGATGCTGCGCGAGGCCGGGGCGCTCGAGGTACACGTCCGGATCTCCTCACCGCCGGTGAAGTGGCCGTGCTTCTACGGCCTGGACTTCGCCAGTCGGGCCGAGCTGATCGCCACCGGCCTGAACGACGAGGAGATCTGCCGCTCGATCGGGGCCGATTCGCTCGGTTACGTTTCGTTGGACGGGCTGATCGAGGCCACCAACGTGCCGAAGCCGAACCTGTGCCGGGCCTGCTTCGACGGCGTCTATCCGGTGCAGTTGCCGCTGGGGGAGCGGATCAACAATCATCTGCCGGACGACCCGACCCGGAGCGGGATGGACAATCTGAACGACGTCCGGACCGATGCCGACGGGCTCCGCAGCGTGGTGGCCGGCGTCGGGGCCGCCGATGCGCTCTCTCGTCCCTGATCCTCAGATCCTGGCCTTCAGGTTCTGACCCTCAGATCCTGACCCTCGGATGGTTGTCGTCGCAAAATGTCGGCCGCACCTTCTAAGCTGACCGCCATGAGCAAGGTCGACGCCCAGCGGGCGATGCGTGAAGCCAAATTCGCCCGTCTGAACGCCGGGCCGAGTCGCTCCACGGCCGAGCAGCCGACCGCCGCCGGCAAGGCGCCGACGGTCGAGCAGAAGGCTCGGGCTGCCCGAAAGGCCAACGCCTCGACGGCGCGAGTCGCCGATGCTGTCCCGGCTGCCGTCCCGACTGCCGTCCCGACTGTCATCCAGCTGCCGTCCCAGCTGCCGCCGAGGGTGACCGCTGTGGGCACAAGTCGATGAACGGACGGGCGTGCACGCGCGCAGCGGGCCACGCGGAGAAGAGCCACCGCTACAGCTGATCCCGCGTCGGATCGCCCGGAGCGACACTCCGCGCCGACCGCCGGTCACATTAGGCTTCGACCATGAGCCAGTCATCCCCAGCATCCAGCGCCTACGCCGCGGCGGGCGTCGACATCGAAGCTGGTGACCGTGCGGTCGACCTGATGAAGGAATGGGTGGCCAAGACCCGGAGACCGGAAGTGATCGGTGGCATCGGTGGCTTTGCCGGCTTGTTCGACGCCTCCGCACTCAAGGACTACGCCCATCCGGTGCTCGCAACCTCCACCGACGGGGTCGGCACCAAGGTGGCGATCGCCCAGGCGATGGGAATCCACGACACGATCGGGTTCGATCTGATCGGCATGCTGGTCGACGATCTGGTCGTCTGTGGGGCCGAGCCCCTCTGGGTGACCGACTACATCGCCTGCGGCAGGGTCGAGCCAGAGCGGGTCGCCGCCATCGTCAAGGGCATCGCTGAGGCCTGCGTGGCCGCCGGCTGCGCGCTGCTGGGTGGTGAGACCGCCGAGCATCCCGGCCTGCTCGAACCGGACGAGTACGACATCGCCGGCGCGACCACCGGGGTGGTCGAGGCCGACGCCCTGCTCGGTCCGGACCGGGTCCGGGTCGGCGACGTGGCGGTGGCGATGGCCTCGTCCGGCCTGCACTCCAACGGCTATTCGCTGGTCCGGCACGTCCTGTTCGACCTGGCCGGCTGGGCGCTGGACCGGGACGTGCCCGAGCTGGGCCGGACGCTCGGCGAGGAGCTGCTCACCCCGACCCGGGTCTACGCCCAGGACGCGCTGGCGTTGATCCGCGAGGTCGAGGTGCACGCCATGAGCCACATCACCGGCGGCGGCCTGGCCAACAACCTGGCCCGGGTGCTGCCGAACGGCGTCCAGGTCGGCATCGACCGGTCCAGTTGGGCGCCGGCACCGATCTTCTCCCTGGTCGGGCGGCTCGGTGATATTTCTCGCGCCGACCTCGAAGCCACCCTCAACCTGGGGGTCGGAATGGTCGCACTGTTGCCGGCCGACCGGGCCGACGAGGCCGTCCGGCTGCTGGCCGAGCGCTCGGTTCCCGCCTGGATCTGCGGCGAGGTCCAGGCCGCCCGGGATGGCCGAGGGAGCGGCGCGCCCGGCTCCGTCCGGCTGCTGAACGACCATCCCGATCGTTGATCCGACCGGATCGGCGGGGGATGATTTGCGCACAGGTGGCCATTGGGTAGCCTGGGGACACGACATTGACCAACCTGAGCCCGCGGTACGACCGCCGGCGTACGAGTGCGAGGGGGTCGACCCTATGGGGCGCGGCCGTGCGAAGGCAAAGCAGACGAAGGTTGCCCGGGAGCTTAAGTACCGGACCTTCGACACCGACTTCTCGTCCTTACAGGACGAGTTGCGCGGTGGCGACCACTCCGCTGAGGTGCCAGACGCCTACGCGGATCTTGCCGAGGAGTATGACGATCACGATCGTCCCGACGGCGAGTACGAGGAATTGCGCAAGTCGGGCTAGCCGACGAGCCGGTTGACCCTACCCTGTGTGCATGACCCAGGGCACTCCTGAACGTCCGGACGACGGTGAAGACGGCGCGCCGGGCGTTTCTCAGGGCGGGTTCGGTCCTGTGGCACCGGAAGGCTGGTTCGACCAGTTCGGTCCTTCCGACCCGGACGGGTCGGCATGGGATGGACGAAGCGACGAGGGTGCCGAAGACACTATCCAGCGCCCGCGACCGACTCCGGATCAGCCGTTCTTCGCCGCACCGAACCCGGAAAGGTCCGAGCCGCAGTCGGGTTACGAGCCGTTCCGCTACGGTCAGCAGCCCCCATCCAGTTCACCGCCGGATTACCAGCCGGCTTTTCACGAGCAGCCGCCCCCATCCGGTCGACAAACCCCGTACAGCCGGCAGGACCCGTACGGCCGGCAGACGCCCTACGGCGATCGTCCCGGAGGGGCGGTCGGCACCCAGCCGCCGCTGTCGGAGTCCGACGCGCGACTGTGGAGCACGATCGTTCACGTCCTGGTGCCGATCACCGGCTTTGTCGGCCCGCTGCTGGTTTGGCTGCTGATCAGGGATCGCAGTCGGTTGGTTGCGGCGAACGCGGCCGAGGCGTTGAACTTCTCGATCCTCTACAGCGTCGCCCAGCTGGTCGCCGGAGCACTGACCGTCGTGGTGATCGGTTATGTGCTGCTCCCGGTGATCTCCGTGCTGGTGATCGTCTTCGCCGTTCTGGGAGCGATCTCCGCCGGCCGGGCGGAGGAGTATCGCTATCCGTTCAACGTCGACTTCGTCCGAGCTCGACCGTAGGTCGTCTCTTTCGGCCGGTCTGGAAAGCTGGTCCCGTGAGCGAGTGGTTCGCCGACTTCCTACCCGGCTACGTCTGTCAGACGATCCCGCTGCCTGATGCCGAGATCGCGGCCGGCGAGCCGGAGGACACCGAGCTGTGCGCGACGCTCGTCCGACGGCTGAACGAGGTTCCGTCCCGCCGCGCGGTGCTCTACCTGCACGGCTGGAACGACTACTTCTTCCAGACCCATCTGGCCGACCACTGCGCCGAGCTGGGCTTCGACTTCTTCGCCCTCGATCTGCGTCGTTACGGCCGCAGTCTGCGCGAGGGGCAACTGTTCGGCTTCATCACCGAACTGGACCACTACGACGCCGAGCTGGACGCGGCGATGGACGTCATCCGCAACGGGCAGGCCGGGCTGGACGGCCACGACGAGGTGCTGATCATCGCCCACTCCACCGGTGGCCTGATCGGCTCACTGTGGGCCGCTGACCACCCCGGTGCGGTGGACGGCCTGATTCTCAACTCGCCCTGGCTGGATCTGCAGGGCTCGGCCATGGTGCGCGCCATCGGCACCCCGGTGGTCGACGCCCTCGGTGGCCGGATGGCCACCGCGGCGATCCGGCTGCCCGACTCCGGGCTCTACGGCCGGACCCTGCACATCAGCCGGGGCGGCGAGTGGGACTTCGACGAGAGTCTCAAGACCCATCCGAGCCCGCCGATCCGGGTCGGTTGGGTGCGGGCCATCCGACACGGCCATCATCGAGTGGCCGAGGGGCTGGGCATCACCGCGCCGGTGCTGGTGATGGCGGCCGCCCGCACGCTGTTCCGCCGACGCTGGGACGAGGAGCTCCGCGGCGTGGACAGCGTGCTCGACGTCGAGCAGATCGCAGCCCGGGCCGGCTGCCTCGGGCGGCACGTCACCATCGTCCGGTTCGACCGCGGCATCCACGACCTGTTCCTGGCCCGGCCGGAGGTTCGGCGGGAGGTTTTCGCCGAGATGGGCCGCTGGACGTCGGCTTATCTACCGAGCCGAGTCGGCGGTTCGCTGCGGCGATCGAACGACTCGGTGGTCTCGTAACCGTCGGCCGCTTTCGCCCACTTGCTGAACACTGCTTGAATGAACCTGTGACCGAGATGCCCCATGTCGTTGTCGTCGGCGCCGGATTCGGCGGCGTGGCTGCCACGCGCGAACTGGCCAAGTTGGGATTTCGGGTGACGGTCATCGACCAGCACCCGTACAACACCTTCCAACCGCTGCTCTACCAAGTGGCGACCGGCGGGTTGAACGCCGGCGACATCACCTACTCGCTGCGGTTCCTGAGCTCGCGGAGCAAGGCGCGCTTCCGTCGCGCCCGGGTGACCCACATCAATCACGACGAACGCACGGTGACCTGCCACGATGGGGTCAAGGTGGCCTTCGACTACCTGATCATCGGCACCGGCATCACCACCAACCACTTCGGCATCCCGGGGGCCGCCGAGTACACGATGAGCATGTACACCCGGGCCGAGGCGCTGAAGGTCCGCGACACCATCTTCGGCGGCCTGGAGAACATCGCCGGTACCGCGCACCCGGGCACCGGTGGCTTCACCGTCGTGGTCGTCGGCGGTGGCCCGACCGGGGTCGAGATGGCCGGCTCGCTCGCCGAGCTGAAAGAGTCGGCGATCCCGAACGCCTACCCCGAACTGGATCAGAAGAAGGTGCACGTCGTCCTGGTCGAGATGGCCAACGCCCTGCTACTGCCGTTCGACGAGAAGTTGCAGCGCTACACCCTGAGCGAGCTGGTCAAGCGGGGCGTGGACGTCCGGCTGCGGACCGCCCTGTCCGAGGTGCACCCCGATCACGTGGTGTTCAAGGACGGCAACCGCCTCGACGTCGACCTGGTGATCTGGGCCGCGGGGGTGTCGGGGGACAAGTCGCTCAACGACTGGGGGGTCCCGATCGGTCGCGGTGGCCGGATCGAGGTCGACACCGACTGCCGGGTGAAGGGTTTCGAGCACGTGTTCGCCATCGGGGACGTGGCCCTGATCACCGAGAACCCATTGCCGCAGCTGGCGCAGCCGGCGATCCAGGAGGGGAAGTTCGTCGCCCACCAGATCAGCCGGATACTCAAGGGCGAGTCGACGGAGGAGTTCGCCTACCACGACAAGGGCACCATGGCCACGATCGGCAACCGGGCCGCCGTGCTACAGCTGCCGAACGGTTTCAAGATGACCGGCACGTTCGCCTGGCTGGGCTGGATCGCCCTGCACATCGCCTTCCTGCTCGGTAACCGGAACCGGGTGCAGACCCTGGTCAGCCTCGCCTCGCGCTACGTCTCCTGGCCGCGTCGGGCCGGCGCCATCGTCGGTGACATCGCCGACACGCCGTCCCAGGCCAAGGGCAAGTCCGGTGAGGCCCAGCAGGAGATCGCCCAGGCCTGAATGCGTCTCCCGACCCTGATCTGATCAGGGTCGGGTCGACAACGGAGCGGATCAGGTCGACTACGGCTCGGAGTTGATCCGGTCCCAGGCCCGCCCGGCCGGCTGCGCAAGCCGGTCTCTCCCCTTGGTCCCTGGGGTGCGGTCGACCTCGAGAATCCAGGTCAACTGACTCAGCAGCCGATCGCCCGCACAACACCAAGGTGCGTGGGCCTCCTCGCCCCGGGTCCCGGCGTGCTCGCCGAACACGATCAGGCGAGCACGTCAGGATTCGTAGGCATCCGACTTGGCCTCCAGCGCGCGTCTCAGCTTGATCAGGCTGCGACGGATGTGGCTCTTCACCGTGCCGGGCGGCAACTGCAGCCGCTCGGCGATCTGGGCGTGGGTGAGATCCTCGTAGAAGGCCATCCGGAGCACCAGGCGGGGGACCTCGCCCAGCTGCGACATCTCCTCGGCGATCATCATCCGGTCGGCCAACTGGCCGGTCTCGCTCTCCACCACGGCGGGGTCGGTGTTGGCGATCAGCTGATCACGGATCCGGCGGTCCCGGGTCCGTTTGCTGTAGGCGTCGGCAATCTTGTTGCGGGTGATGCCGATCAGCCAGGTCGGCAGCTTGGCCCGACTGGGGTCGTAACGCTCCCGGCCCTGCCAGGCGGCGACGAAAACCCGCTGGGTGACGTCCTCGGCTTCGGTGACGTCCCCGAGGGACCGTAACGCCACGCTGTAGACGAGAGAGGACCAGCGGGCATAGACCGCAGCCAACGCGTCCTCAGCGCCCGCGACGAATTTGGCGACCGCCAGCTCGGCGTCGTCATCGCGTCTCGTGTTCAACTTGGGTGGGACTCCGTTCCGGGGCGTACCCGAGGATACGTGGCCTCCGGATTGTCTTGGTGGCCAGGGGCGGGGTCGAACCGCCGACCTTTCACTTTTCAGGCGAACGCTGCTACCAGCTGAGCTACCTGGCCAAGCTGGCTACTCTTCAGAACCAGCGGTCTCCACCAGCGGCGATGCTGCTGCATCACCACAGTGGCGACCCCGACGGGACTCGAACCCGCGACCTCCGCCGTGACAGGGCGGCGCGCTAACCAACTGCGCTACGGGGCCTCGACATCACCTTGCGCACCCGGCAGTGAACAAGATCCGGGCACCGCACGACGGAATCAGAACTTGTCTCCGCCTTGCTGGCGCCCGCGAAACTATAGCGCAGGACGGACGGTCGGTCGAAATCGTTGGGCGGTGCTCCGGTCGCGCGGTCAGTTCGACGCGAGCCGCACGGCGAATAGGCAATCCGGGCGCATACTCGTTCCGAACCTCAGACGTCGGCACCCTCACACGCAGACAACTCCGGGGCAACGTATTGATCGTCGACCCGACGCTTGTGGCGTCGGCCTTCTCGATCATCGCGATGCCTTTCCCCCAGCACGACCCGAATGCTCAGGAGCGAGGTCAGCGTGGTTCGAACCGATTCCCGATCTGCCGTGTCCCGATCTGCCGTGTCCCGGCGGTACGCCCAGCCCCGATCCAACCGGCTTCGCTACGCGCGCGGCGCTGTGGGCGGCGTGGCGGTGATCGCCGCCGGCTTTGGCGGCCTGCACTACTTCCAGGCCACGGCGCGGCCGCTGATGACGCCCTCGATCGAGGGCATCACCGCTGCGAACTGCGTGCACCAGGCTCCGTTCACCACCTGTGCCGCGGCCGACTCACCGCCCGGCTCGGTTGCCGCGTCGGTGGGCTCCCCAGGAGGCTCCGAACAGTTCCGCGACGGCACCTACTCCGCCCAGGGTGACTACCTGACCCCCGGCGGCGACGAGGCGATCGGCGTCCGGCTGACCGTCGCGTCCGGGCAGGTGGTGCGCTCGCGGGTCGAGGTCGAGGCAACCTCGCCGACCGCGCGGCAGTTCCAGCGTCAGTTCGCCAGCCGCTACGCCTCCGAAGTGGTCTCCCGCGATCTCGCCTCGCTGGGCGTCTCCCGGTTGGCCGGCGCCTCACTCACTTCGCTGGGGTTCGACAACGCGTTGGCCACGATCAAGGCGGCGGCCCGTGTCCAGGTCTGAGCCCGGCACTTCGGCCGCGAGTACACCCGGCAACGTGACCGGTCTCTTCGGTTCCGTCGCCGCTGCCTCGGCCGCCGTACGGGCCAAGGTCGGCGCGGTGACCATGTATCGGCTCGTCCTCGGCAGCCTGATCGGTCTGAGCGCGGTCGCGCTGATCGAGTCGTTCCTCGGCTTCGGCAGCTATCCACCACTGGCCCTGCTGGCCACCCTGTCGGCCTCCCTGGTCGCCTGTTACCTCTCCAACCGCGCACTGGCTGCGATGTTCCGGGTCGTCCCGCACTCGGAGTCGTCGCTGATCACCGCCTTCCTGATATTTTTCATCTTCCCGCCCTCGCTGCACGCGTTGCCGGTGCTGGGTGTGGCGCTGGCGGCGGTGCTGGCCTCCGGATCGAAGTACATCCTGGCTTTTCGCGGCCGGCACGTGTTCAATCCGGCCGCGGCCGGCGCCTTCCTGCTCACCCTGACCGGCTTCTACTACTCGGGTTGGTGGATCGGCACCCCCGGCATGCTGCCGTTCACGCTGCTCGCGGCCTTCCTGATCTGCTACCGGCTGCGTCGGTTCAGCATGGCGTTGGTCTTCCTGGCCGTGGCCGGCTCGATCATGGCGGTGCGCAGCCTGGCCGCCGGCATCCCCTTCGGATTGGCGCTGGAATGGCCGTTCACCTCGTCGCCGATGATCTTCTTCGCCGGCCTGATGCTGACCGAACCGCTGACCCAACCCCCGCTACGCTGGCAACGGCTCGGCTTCGCCGGGATCATCGGTGTCTTCTTCTCGGTACCGATGCATCTCGGCTCGGTCTACATCGCCCCCGAGTCGGCGTTGCTGATCGGCAACGCGCTCGCCTTCCTGGCCGGGCAGCGCAAGGCGATCGAGCTGACCATGCAGCAGCGGACCCAGCTGACCCCATCCACCACCGAGTTCGCCTTCCGGCCGAGTGGTCGGCTGAGTTTTCGAGCCGGTCAGTATCTGGAGCTGACGATTCCGCACCGGCACCCCGACAGTCGCGGTCTGCGGCGGGTGTTCAGCATCGCCTCGGCACCGGGATCGGATCTGCTCCGGATCGGCACGCGGATGCCGGAGCACTCCAGTTCGTTCAAGCAGGTCCTCGGCGACCTGCCGGAGGGCTCGGTGATCACCGCCACCTCGATCGCCGGCGACTTCCTGTTGCCCCGAAATCCGCGGATCCCGCTGCTGCTGGTCGCCGGCGGCATCGGCATCACGCCGTTCGCCAGCCAGATCGAGGATCTCGGTCCGGATCACGGGCGGGACATCGTAGTGGTCTATGCCGTCAAGGATGCGGCGGACGTCAGCTATCGGGCTGTGCTGGAGGCGGCCGGTGTGCCGGTCGTGCTGGTCTCCCGCAACCCGATCGGTGATCTGCCGGACCGCTGGCGCTCGGTGACGACCGGACGCGTCGACACCGATCTGCTGGCCGGTCACGTTCCGGACATCGCCGGCCGCGAGGTGCACGTTTCCGGCCCGCCGGCGATGGTCGAAGCCGTTGCGGCGGCTGCCCGCGGACTCGGGGCGCGAGCCGTCCGGACCGACTTCTTCAGCGGCTACTGAGTTCGTGAGCTGACGTCGGCCAGCTGTCCAGGTGGCCCGAGGCGGTCGCCAATCTCGAGGACGGCGAAGCCGGCGGTGATCGTGGTCGACGCCGCGGTGCTGTTGAATGCCTTCGGCGACGACGCGCGACTCGGCCGGGCGAGCGGACCGCGGTGTTCGATCCGGGTGCCCGGTCAGTCGACCGACGTGTGGTACCCCCAACGGGATTCGAACCCGCGTTGCCGCCTTGAAAGGGCGAAGTCCTAGGCCGCTAGACGATGGGGACTCGACCGCAAGACTATAGGGCCCGACCGCGACCGCGCTCAAACCAGTCCATCGTGCTCAGTTGCATGAGGCGGTTGGATTCGGCAGGTGGGATGGCGGGTGGAATCGGCGGGTGTGTTCAGTAGACGGTGATGTGCACGTGGTTCTTGTGGTTGGCCGAGTCGTCGCCGCGGTCGGCCATGTAGCGCCATCCCTCGGAGTCGCGCTGGATGTTCCAGATGTGCTGGTCGAAGATCACGTACTGGATGCCCAGCGTGCGGGCGTTCGCCCGGGCCCAGTTGGCCACCCGGTGACCGTAGGCCTGTCCGGCCGCCGACTTGTAGTTACTGAAGGGCAGCATCAGGTCGAGGGCGTGGCCGGACGGGTGGTCCGGGATCGGGTCGGCGTGGACGCCGTAGTACGTCCTGATCGCCGGGAAGGCCGCCAGCGTTGCCCGATGGACCTTGATCGCGTTCGGCTTCAGGCCACGCTCGACCGCATAGCTGACGCTGCTCGAACCCGTCCCACCCGAACCGGTGCTGCCGCTCGACGAACCGGAGGAACCGGACGCTCGGGTAGCGCTCAGGTACTGCGCGGTGACCCAGCGGACCGCACCGCGATAGATGATCTGGGCGCGGCCGCTGCTCCGGGCGCCGGTGATGGCCAGCTTCGTCCCGCGCGGGACCTCGCCGATCAGGGTGTACCGGCTGGACGGGTTGCTGCGGATGTTCAGCGCGGTTGTCGCGTAGCGGGTGGCGACCACGCGCGGCAGACCGGGTGCCGCCGGCAGCGACACGGCACTGTTGGTCAGGTATCTGGCGGTCACCCAGCGGACGGCCTGGCGGTAGACGATCTGGGCGCGGCCGTTCTGGATCGTGCCGGTGACCGACAGTTTCGTGCCCTTCTTCACCTCACCGAGGGATCGGAAGTCCGAGCCGGAGGTGCTGCGGAGGATGAGATCGTCGGTTGCGGTCCGGCTGCCGGTGATCTTCGGCAGGTCACCGCCGGCGTTGGTCAGGTACTGGGCGCTGACCCATTCCCGACTGCCCCCGTAGAGGATTTCGGCGAATCCCCGCGACGCCTTGCCGGTGAGCGTCACCCGGTGGCCCTTGGAGACGTAGCCGACGATCGAGGCCGCCAGCGAGGCACTGCTGCGGACGTTCAGGGCCGCGGTGGTGATCTTCGTCCCACTGGTGTAGATCGTGGTCGGGGCCGAGGGCAGCGCGGTGGTGCCGGTCGACAGGTACTTGCCGGAGACGTAGGCGGTGTGTCCGTGGAACCGGACCTTGATCCAGCCGTTCGATGCGGCGGCGAGCTTGGTCAGGGATTGGCCGCGATAGAGGGTGCCGAGGATCCGGTAGCCGGTGCCGGGACCGGAGCGGATGTTGACGCCGGCGGTCGCGGTGACCGATCCGGCGGTGGCCAACTCGACGCCGCTGACGCCGGTGATCAAACCGGCGGTGGTGACCACCGCAGTGATCACGCCGATGGTGTGCAGGGGACGGCTCACGGGGGTGCTTCCTCTCCTCGACGGCGATCCGGCCGGGGGGCGGTTGACGGGGTCTCGGGTTCGGGCGATGTGGTCGGGATGAATCTGGCGACGGGTGGTCTCCGAGATCACCTCAGTCACAGCAACCTCAGGCTTCGCAGGAGCGTACGGGCCTCTCAGATGTTTCAGCAAGGGTTGAGTACAGGTCGAGGTCTCGCCCGCAACTCGACACGCCGTTGGCCCGGCTGGAACTTCACCGATGTCATTCGCAGGTGGCGAGCGGTTACCTCAGGCTGGCTACCTCCGGCTGGTTTAGGCTCGGAAGGTGCCGCTCGCTCTGGATCCGCAGCAGTTCGACGCCGAGGTCAGTCGGGCCCTGGACACCATTCCGCCGGAACTGGCGGATCGGATCGAGAACTGCGTGGTGCTCGTCGAAGACCGACCGCCGGCCGACCAGCCGAATCTGCTGGGGCTCTACGAAGGGGTCCCGCTGACCGAGCGGGGCACCGGATACGCAGGTCTGCTGCCCGATCGGATACTCATCTTCCGGGAACCGCTGCTCGCCGTCTGCCGCGACCTGGGCGAACTGAACCGGCAGATCCACGTCACCGTCGTGCACGAGATCGCCCACTTCTTCGGCATCGACGACCAACGGCTGCGCGAACTCGGTTACGGCTGAGCAGGACCGCTCAGTTGCGGGTTCGGAACAGGATCAATTCGAGCACGGTATAGCTCGCGGCGCCGACTCCGGTGACCAGGATGAGGCCCAGCGTGGCGACTGCAAGACGGGCGTCCGGCAGTCGGGCATCGGCGAACAGGGCGGCGTTCGCCCGCCGGTACCGGGCCCGGCTGAGCAGCAGCATCGCGCCGGTGATCAGGATGGCCACCCCGGTCAGGACGACGCCGAGCAAAACCGAGTGCCGGGAGACTAGCTTCCCGACGACCAGGCTGGCGGCCAGTCCGGACAGGGCGGTGCGTTGCCAGGAGAGGCGGGTCCGCTCGGCCTGGGCGGCCGGATCCCAGAGGACGTCCGGTGGGCTCGGATCTCGTTCGTTCGGTCGTGCCACGGGCTCAGAAGTTCAGGGCCACGGCGACCAGGCCGAAGACGACGAGGATGCCGACCAGCAGCGCGAGCAGCGGCGTCGAGGGCAGCGGACGGTTCTGCCGCATCGCCCGCTCGTTGCTGGTCCACTTGGCGAACGCGCCGATCCCGCTGATTACTCCGGCGGCGGTCAGCAGCAACGATCCGACCACCACCGGCCAGGATGCGGTGCCGGTCACCTCGCCGTAGGCGGTCAGCGCCACACCGGCAGCGATCAGGGCCAGCGCCGTCCGGATCCAGGCCAGGAAGGTGCGCTCGTTGGCGAAGGTGAAGCGCGGGTCCGGTTCGTCGCCGACCCCGTACACCGAGCGCGGCCACCGGCGGTCCGGCGTCGGGCCGGACCGGGTGTCGTCGGTCTCGCTCACACCCGCGATGTTAACGGCCGCCGATCATCGGTGTCCGCCGACTTCTTCTCCGGCGCCTGGCCGAGGACCACCGCGACCAGCACCAGGGCGGCTCCGAACAGCTGCCAGCCGTTGAGCCGCTGGTTGAGCACCAGCCAACCGATCCCGGCCGCCACCACGGGGTTGATCAGCCCGAGGAACATCACCGCACTCGGCGCCAGTCGGCCGATCGACCAGAACAGGATTGCGTAGCCGAGGATGCCGCTGACCACCGCGAGGTAGACGAAACCGCCGATCTCTCGTCCGGACAGCTGCGACGGCAGGCCCTCGAAGATCAACACGAACGGCAGCAGGGTGATCCCACCCAGCAGGAACGTCCACCCGGTGAACGCGATCGAGCTGAAGCCCGGCGGACGTCCCCAGCGCTTGGTCAGCACGGTAGCGGTGGAGAGCATCAGCACCGCCACCACCATGGCCAGGATTCCCCACCCGTTCAGGCCCGCCGACGAGGTCAGCACCAACAACGCGACGCCGCCGATCCCCAGCGCCCCGGCCACGATCTGAACTCCGCGGATTCTCGTGCCCAGCAACGAGATCGACAAGATCGCGGTGACGATCGGACCGAGCGAGTTGATTACCGAAGCGACCCCGCCCGGCAGCAGGTAGGCCGCGACGAACAGCAGCGGGAAGAAGGCCGAGCTGTAGAGCAGTGACAAGATCACGAACCGCAACCACCAGTCGCGCGGCGGCAGCTTCGATCCGATGACCAACACCAGGCCGGTGGGCAGGCTGCGACCGAGGGCAATCAGCAACGGCCGTCCGGGCGGCAGGAAGTTGGTGGTCAGCAGGTAGGTGGTACCGAAGATCACCGGGGTGATGGCGGCCAGCAGCACCACTCCGGCGCGGCCGCCGGCCCCTCCTTCACGGCGGGAGCCGATCATGCCGCCCCCACTGACCCGACCACATAGCTGGTCGTGGCCGAGCTGATCCAGCGTCGACAGGCCCCCAGCTCACCGCCGGTGACGTAGCCGGCCTGCAGGTCGGCCCGCCCGATCAGGGTTGCGCGGGTAGCGGCGCAGATCGCGTCCACCGGCTGCGGGTCGCGGCTGAGGACGACCAGGATCTTCAGTTTCTGTTGGATCTGGTTCACCTCCAGGGTGCGCAACAACTCCGGGTCGACGGCCGGAGCCACGATCACCAGCGCGGTGTCGCTCATCATCGCCTTCTCGAGCAGACCGAGCAGTTCGCGCAGCGACGTCACCGGTTCGGCGCAGGCCAACACCCGCGGTTCGTCCAGCACCGCCCAGCCGGAGTCCGGATCGGTGACAAAGTCTTTGGAGGCGTAGCCGACGGCGATCCGGATGGTGTCCTCGGCGTCGAGCTCGCTCTCGAGGTCGTTGCGTGCGGCGGCGTCCAGCTTCGTCGCAGTGCCGGCGGGCGGCCGTCGGGCCTGTAGCTCCGACAGGTACTGCGGGGCGGCGGCGGTGGGTTCGAAGCTGGGGATCGAACGGGCCGGCGTGGTGGTGAGTTCGACCACCTGGCGACGATGACGAGCCCGGTCGAACAGGGCGCCGAAGACGATCAACCCGAGCCCGAGGACGCAGACCACGATCAGTCCGATCAGCCAGCCGTCCATGACGCCCAGCCTGCCACAGCGGCGGTCGCACCACGGCCCGCGTCGCACACCCTCGTCCGCGTCGCACACCCTCGTCCGCGTCGCACACCGCGCAACGTGTGCGACGCGGGTCTAAGGGGTGCGACGGAAGGTCCACCGGGGCGGGTGGCGGTACGACGTCGCCGAGCTTGGTCGGCCGCGCCTACCCCGGGGCCGCGTCGCACGTCTCCGTTCGTGTCGCACACCGCGCTACGTGTGCGACGCGGGTCTAAAGGGTGCGACGGAGGGTCCAGCGAGGGCCGGTGGCGGTTCGACGTCGCCCAGCTCTTCCGGGTGCGCCAAGCCCGTCCGCGTCCGCGCCCTCCACGGTCGGCCGTCGCACTTCCGGTCTACGTCGCGCTTGTGGTCTACGTCGCACTTCCGGTCTACGTCGCACTTCCGGTCTACGTCGCACATCGTCGTCCGCGTCGCACACGCAGAAACGTGTGCGACGGAGGTCTAAGGGGTGCGACAGGTCCAAGGGGTGCGACGAGGTCCAAGGGGTGCGACGAGGTCCCAGGGGGTGCGACAGGTCCAAGGGGTGCGACGAGGTCCAAGGGGTGCGACGAGGTCCAAGGGGCGCGACGGCGGGTCCATCGGGCGCGGCGAGCGATTCGACGGCCCGTAAACTTCGTCTATTGAACCCGAGACCGAACCCGAGACCGAACCCGAGACGATGCGCTGAGGTGATGCGAGATGGCGCCGTACGAATCGAATGTCGATCGGCAGATCCGTGAGGCCCGTGAGGCCGGGGCGTTCGACAACCTGCCCGGAGCGGGCAAGCCGCTGCCCGGGCTCGGTGGCCGGCCGGATCCGAACTGGTGGGTCCGGCAGTGGGTCGAACGGGAGGACCTGTCCGGCGTGCTGCCGCCCTCGCTGGCGCTGGCCCGGGGGATCGAGGATCTGCCCGACACGGTGGCCGGCGAACGCTCCGAAGCTCGGGTCCGCGAGATCGTGGCCGAGCTGAACCGACAGATCCGACAGAGCCGAGTGCAGGGTATCGACGGTCCGCCGATCTTCCTGCGGACCCGGGACGTCGAACGGGTGGTCCGGGAATGGCGGGAACGCCGCAGTCTCGACCGCAGCCCCGCTGACAGAACAACAGCCCGACCCGATGAAGCTCCAGCAGCCGAGACGGAGCAACCACCGGCCGAGCTGAGCCGTCCCCGTGGTCTGATGGCCCGGATCCGGGCCCGCCGAGGACGATCAGCCGGTTAGTTCGAGCCAGGCGGTCCGGCGCTCGGCCTGGCGCTGCGGGTCGGCGACCGGGACGGCGGCCAGCAGCCGCTGGGTGTAGGGCTCGCTCGGGTGCTGCAACACCTGTTGGGTCGCGCCCTGCTCGACGATCCGGCCGTCCTGCATCACCGCGATCCGGGTGGTCAGTTCGCTGACCACGGCGAGGTCGTGGCTGATGAACAGACAGGCGAAGCCCAACTCGGACTGCAGGGCCCGCAGCAAGGTGAGGATCTGGTCCTGGACCGAGACGTCGAGCGCGCTGGTCGGCTCGTCGGCGATCAGCAGATCCGGTTCGGTGGCCAGCGCCCGGGCGATCGCGACCCGTTGCCGCTGCCCGCCGGACAGTTCGTGCGGGAAGCGGCTGGCCAGGGCGGTTTCGAGCCGGACGGCGTCCAGCAGTTCGCGCACCCGGGCCGTCCGGGCGCTCTGGTCGAGGTCGGTGTGCAGGCGCAGCGGATCGGCGATGCTGCGGCCGACGCTGTGCCGCGGGTTGAGGCTGGACGCCGGATCCTGGAACACCATGCCCGAGCCGGGATCGGGCCCGGCGGAGGTCGGATCGGCGGGCGGTGGCTGAGGTCGATCCCGGCCAGCGCCGCGTAGCCCGACGTCGAGCGGGACCAGACCGCTCAGCGTCCGGCCGACGGTCGATTTCCCGGAGCCGGATTCCCCGACCAGTCCGACGAACTCGCCGGGCTCGATCCGTCAGCGAGACGTGGTCGACGGCGTGCACGGCGTCGTCCCCGCGGCCGAAGACGACGTCGGCGTCCCGCAGTTCGGCGGCCGCGCTCGGTGCCTCGGCAGCCGTTGACAGATCCGCTTCGGCGACCCGTCCGGTGGCTGAGCCGAGCTCCGGGACCGCGGCCAGCAGGGCCTTGGTGTAGTCGTGCTGCGGATCGGCGAACAGCTGCCGGCTCGGGGCCCGCTCGATGATCTCGCCGTGCCGCATCACCGCCACCTCGTCGGACAGGTCGGCGACCACGCCCATGTCGTGGGTGATCAACAGCACCGCGGTATCCAGCCGGTCCTTCAGGTCGCGCAGCAGTTCCAGGATGCCGGCCTGCACCGTCACGTCCAGCGCGGTGGTCGGTTCGTCGGCGATGATGATTGTCGGGTCGTTACTGATCGCCATCGCGATCATCGCCCGCTGCAGCTGGCCACCGGACGTCTCGTGCGGATAGGCCGCCGCGATCCGGCGCGGATTCTGCACCGCCACCAGCTCCAGCAGTTCGAGGACGCGACGGTGCCGGGCGGCCTTGTCCAGCTCCGGATGGTGGGCCCAGATCGCCTCGGAGAGCTGGTTGCCGATGGTGAACACCGGGTTCAGTGCGCTGGACGGCTCCTGGAAGATGGTGGCGATCGAGGCCCCGCGAATATGTCGCAGCCGGTTCGCGTCGGCCCCGAGGATGTTCTCGCCGTCCAGCTCGACGCTGCCGCTGACCCGAGCGCTGGCCGGCAGCAGCCCGAGGATCGACATCGCCGTGACACTCTTGCCCGAACCCGATTCTCCGACCAGCGCCAGCACCTGGCCGCGACGCAGGTCGAAGTCGATCCCGTGAACGACCTCGGCCGGCTGAGCTCTTTCGGCCGAGCCCGGGACGTCGGTGGTACGGAACGCGATCCGGAGATCACGCACCGTCAGCACCGGCGTCCCGGCCTGCTTCGCGTCTTGGCTCACGAGTCCGCCTTCACGACGCAGTCACTGGGAGAGGCTCACCTTCAGATAGTTCGGGTAGGCCGGGAACTCGCCGATGTAGAAGTTCTGCACCTTCGATCCGTGCAGGAACGAGTTCTTGGCGTAGCTGATCGGGATGACGGGTGCGTCCTGCATGATCGTCTTGTCCGCCTGGGCCCAAAGTGACTGGGCCGTGGTCTGGTCGACCGCTTCGGTGGCCTGCCGGATCAGCTTGTCCACCGCAGGGTTGTCGTAGCGCGAGGTGTTGTAGCCGCCGTTGCCGATCTGGCTGGAGTCGAACAGCGGCTGGATGTTGGAGTTGGCGCTCGGGAAGTCCGGCTGCCAGCTGCCCAGGTACATGTCGTAGTTGCCGTTGCCCTGGGTGACCCGATCGGAAACCGCATTGGAGTCCAGCGGCTGCAGGGTCACCTTGACGTTCACCTTGGCCAACGCCTGGACGATCGCCTGCGCCTGGGCCAGAGCAATTGCCTGGTTGGAGACGACCAGGGTGAAGCTCAGGTCGTTGGCGTGCCCGGCCTCGCTGAGCAGTTGCTTGGCCTTGGCGACGTTGCCGCTGTCGCCGGCAGGGTAGAGATCGTAGGCCTGACGTCCGGCGATCCCGGGCGTGATCAGGGTGGTGGCCGGATCACCGGACTTGGACCCGCCGGAGGCGGTGATGAACGCGTTACGGTCGATCGCATAGTTCAACGCCTGCCGGACCTGCAGGTTCTTCAGGTCGCCGCGCTGGGTGTTCAGGGCCAGGAAGTTCAGCGCACCGTCGCCGGAGGTGACCAGCCGGCTGCCGACCTGCGGATTGCCCTGGGCCTGGGCGAGCTGGGCGGCCGGCACGAAATCGGCGCCGAAGCTGGTCTGGGCCGCGCCGCTGTCGTTGATCAACGCCTGGGCCTGAACCGTCTCGTCCTGGCTCATCTTGAAGGTGATCGTGTCCGGGCCGGCCGTCCGGGCCGGGTCAGTGGCCTGGCTCCAGTTCGGGTTGCGCGACATGGTCAGCGACACGCCCTGCTGCAGCGAGTCGATCTTGTACGGGCCGGACGCGGCCGGGTCGTTGCCGTAGTTTGCCGGGTTGGTGTCCTTGGCCTTCGGGACGGGCGCGAACGCACCCATCGAGACGATCCAGGGCCAGTCGCCGTACGGGGCGTTCAGGTGGAAGACGATGGTCTTCGCGTCCGGGGTCTCGATCGAGGACAGTTGTTTGCCGTCGTAGGGGCCCTTGTAGTCCGAGCCGCCGACCAGCAACGCCTTGTGATAACCCAGGCCGCCGGACAGCTGCGCCGCGAACGAGCGCTCCACCCCGTACTTGATGTCCTGACTGGTGATCGTGGTGCCGTCGTCGTACTTCAGGCCGTCCTTGAGGTGGTAGGTCCAAACCCGGCCACCGTCACTGGACTCGCCGATGTTGGTGGCCAGGTCCGGGACCGGCTTGGTGGTGGCGTCCGGGCTGGTCTGCCAGGAGGTCAGCCGCCGCAGCACCAGGCCGAGGCTGGTGATGGCCAGACTCTGGCTCTTCGCCGGGTCGAAGTTGAGCTGGGTGGAGGACGTCAGGATGGTCAGATCACCGCCCTTGGTCGCCGCCTGCGTCTGGGTGCTGCTGGGCTGGGTCGGATTGGCGTTGCAGCCGGTGACCAGCAACAGTCCGGCCGCCAGCACCGCGGCCAGCTTGGGAGCTCTTCTCATCGTCGTACCTTCCTTGTCTGCGTGTGCGGGCGGCTTCATCGCGCGCCGGTCTTGACTCGGGGGTCGAGGGCCCCGTAGCTGATGTCGACCACGAAGTTCGCCACGATGATCAAGAACGCGGAGAACAGCGTGACGCCGACCAGCACAGGAAGATCCAGGTTGCCGACCGCGTCCAACAGCAGGGCCCCGAGGCCCTGCATGGCGAACACCTTCTCGGTCAGCACCACGCCGCCGAGCAGGCTGCCGAGGTCGAGCCCGAACACGGTGGCCACCGGGATCAGGACGTTGCGTAGCGCATGCCGGCCGACCACCCGGCGTTCGGCCAGGCCCTTGGCGCGGGCGGTGCGGATGTAGTCCTCGCCCATCACCTCGAGCATCTGTCCGCGGGTCAAGCGGGTGTAGATGGCCGCGTTCAGCAGGGCCAGGACGACCCAGGGCAGCACCAGGTGCCAGAGCCAGTCGACCGGACTCTGGGTCAGTGGTACGTAGCCGCCGATCGGCACCATGTTGAGGGTGAAACCGAACAGCAGGATGCCGAGCAGACCGACCAGATAGGCCGGGGCGGACACTCCGGCCACCGAGAGGGTGGTCAACCCGCGGTCGAGCAGGGTGCCGCGGCGCAGGGCGGAGGCGACACCGGTCCCGACGCCGAGAATCAGCCACAGGACGGCGGCGCCGATGGCGATCGAGAAGGTCACCGGTGCGCGTTGCAGGATCAGCTGGGTCACCGACTCGTTCAGCCGGAAGGAGTAGCCGAAGCAGGGCGCCGCGCAGTGGATGGCCACCCCGCCGGTACCGAACGTCCGGCCGGCGAACAGTCCGCCGAGGAAGGTCAGGAACTGCTTCCACCACGGTGCGTCATAGCCCATGAAGGCCTCGGCCTGGGCCAACCGGTCCGGGGTGCAGGGCCGGCCGCAGGCCAGCTGGGCCGGGTTGGCCGGCAGCAGGTAGAAGATCAGATAGCAGATGAACGCGATCAGCAGCAGCACGATGACCATGCCCAGCAGCCGGCTGGCCAGGAAGCGGGCCCACCTCATTCCAGACCCGCCGATCGGGGGTCGAGGACGTCGCGCAGCCCGTCGCCGAAGATGTTGAACGCCATGGTGATCAGGAACAGCGCCGCGCCCGGAAAGATCAGGAACATCGGGTCGAGGGAGATCCAGTTGATCGCCTCGGAGATCGAGCGGCCCCAGGCCGGGGTGGGCGGCGGCACGCCGACGCCGAGAAAGGAGAGCGCCGCCTCCGCGCCGATCTTGCCGGGGATCGAGATGGTGGCGAAGACGATGATCGTCGCGGTCAGGTTCGGCAGCAGTTCGAAGAACACGACGTGAGCCGCGCCGGCGCCGGATGCCCGCGACGCGATGACGTAGTTGCGCTCCTTCAACGCCAGCGTCTGGCCGCGGACCACCCGGGCGATCGACGGCCAGCCGAAGAAGCCGATCACCACCACGATCAGGAAGGTCCGCGGGAACCAGGCCGGTGCGATGGCGCCGAGGGCGATGATGAAGATCAACGACGGGAACCCGAAGATGACGTCGGTGGCCCGGCTGATGATCCGGTCGGTCCAGCCGCCGAAGTAGCCGGCGACGACGCCGATCAGCACCCCGAGCACCACCGAGACGATGGTGGCGGTGATGCCGACCAGCAGCGACGTCCGGGCGCCGTAGATCACCACGGCGAACAGGTCCCGGCCGGTCGTCGGCTCGACCCCGAACCAGTGGTCGGCGCTGATCCCGCCGGCAACGCCGCGGGGCGCGGTGTTCGGAGCCAACGCGGCCAGGTCGTAGTCGTAGGGGTTGTGGCCGGAGACCAGGATGATCAGCGGCGCGAACAGCGCGACCAGGACGAAGACGAGGATGATCACCGCGCCGGCAACGGCGGCCCGGTCGTGCAGCAGCCGACGCCAGAACGGAATGCGGGTGGGAGCGGGATCGACCGGTTCGGGCTCGGCGGAGGCGTCGCTGACTACGGGTGAGGTCACGCCAGTTCCTCCCGTTCCCCTTGGTCCACGGTTTTCGGCCGAACCCGTCGGTCAACAGCGGGGTAGTCGCCATCATTCCCTGGGCTGACGGCGCGTCGCACACCCACGTCCGTGTCGCACACCGAGCAACGTGTGCGACGCGGGCCGACGGGGTGCGACGGGTGCACCAGTCGGGTGCGGGCTGCGGCTCGATCGCCTAGCGCATGAAGACGAGGCCGGCGATGGCGGCGTTGGCCAAATTGGCCAGGGTGGCGGCGAGGAGAGCGCGGAGGCCGACCCGGGCGACGAAGCCGCGGATCTGAGCCCGCAGGCTGCCGATGGCGCCGATGGCGATGGCGATCGAGCCGAAGTTCGCGAAGCCGGCCAGTGCGAAGGTGACCACCACGACGGTGACGGGGGAGTAGGTGCCGATCTGGCTGCCGAACTCGCCGTAGGCGACGAACTCGTTCAACACCGTCTTGATCCCGATGAACTGGCCGGCGTTCACCGCCTCGTTCCACGGGACGCCGAGCAGCCAGGCCACCGGGGCCATCACGTAGCCGAGCAGGCGTTGGAAGGTGATGCCGGACAGGCCGAACCAGCCGGTGACGGTGCCGATGATGCCGTTGGCAAAGGCGATCAGGGCGACGAAGGCGATCAGCAGGGCGGCGATGGAGACGGCGACCTTGCCGCCGGCCAGTGCTCCGCGGGCGATGGCGTCCAGTACGTTGGCCGACTCCTCGTCCCGGATGTCGCGGACGTCGAAGTCGTCGTCGGCGGCCGCGTCCAGCGCCTCGGCCTTGGTGATCCGCTCGGTCTTCGGCTGCGGCGTGGCTGCGGTGCTCTCGTCCGCACCACCCTCGTCCGCGGTGTCGGCTGCCAGCTCGACCGGCTGACGGACCGTGTCCGGCCAGATGATCTTGGCCATCACCAGGGCGGCGGGCGCGTTCATCACGGTGGCGGCGAGCAGATAGGGCAGCGGGGCGCCCAGCAGGGAGTAGCCGACCAGGGTGGAGCCGGAGGCGGCGGTCAGTCCGGCGACGACGACAGTGAAGGTCTGGGCGGCGTTCAGCTTCTTCAGGTACGGGCTGATCAGCAGCGGAGCTTCGGAGAGCCCGAGGAAGACGACCACCGCGGCGTACATCGACTCGACCTTGGTGACCTTGACCAGCTTCCCGATCGCGCCGCCGATGTAGTGGGTGGCGAACTGGATGACGCGGAGATAGAGCAGCAGATAGATCAGCGCGCCGAGGAAGATGATCACCGGTAGCACCTGCAGCGCGAACGCCTCCGACTTAGGCGCGCCGACGCCGACCAGTGGTCCGAAGACGAAGTCGGTGCCACTCTCGGTGTAGCCGATCAGGGTTTCGACCCGCTTGGCCAGCCAGTTCAGCACGGTCTTGCCCGGTCCGGTGCGCAGCACCAGGAAGGCGAAGACGATCTGCAGGGCCAGGGCGACCAGGACGGTGCGCCAACGGATACCCCGCCGATCCCGGGACGCCAGGAAGGCGATCCCCAGCATCAGGATCAACCCGAGAATTCCGCGCAAGGCCCCCATGCCGGGCAATCTAGCCAGCCAGGGCGCCCGGTTCAGGGAACCGGTCGGTGTGCCGTGATCAGGAGTTCGCGGCCCAGTCGTTGAACCGGAGAACCTGCTCGTCCGGTCCGGTGATCTCGACGTTCGCGGCGTCGCGGCGACCACTGACGTAGAGAGCGAGCTCGACCGGTTCGCCGGTAACCGTCACTCCGGCGCCCTTCTTGACCACGTTGTGACGACCGCTCGGCGTGGCCAGGTGAACGCCGACCGGAGCCTTCCGGAAGCCAAGCTTGGCCAGCATGCCGAGCTGACCCCAGATCGCCTCGTTCTCGGCCGCCGGCAGCATCCGCGGTGCGTCCGGATCGGATCCGCCCCGGCGGATGTCCTCGTGGTGGATCACGTACTCGACGAAATTGAGCTTCTCCGAAGCCCAGCTCATCGGCGACCAGGCCGGCGGTCCGGACTCGAACCGGTCGATCAGCGCCTCGTAGCCGCCGGGCTTGGTGGTGCCGTCGACCAGCGCACTCAGATTCGGCTCCTGGCCGGGCGGCTGCTTCGCGCGGGCGTCCTTGACCATCGCGACCGGTCCTTGCTCGCGCTGCACCAGGTGGGCCAGCAAGCGGCGGACGTCCCAGCCCTCATCGAGCGTCGGCGCGGTCGGGTCGGCGGCCCGTAACGTGGCGACCAACGCCTGCTTCTCCTGCGTGACCCAGCCCATGTGTTCCTCCTGCGGTTCGTCCCCGCTGACCGGGACACTGTCGGGCCAGCTTAGGAGAGCCGGGCGCAGCCGGCCGCATGGCCGCTTTCGACTCGGGCCGCCGCTGGAGTCGACTAGGGTATGACGTCGGGTCGGACGGCGGGGCAAGGGCCGACCCGGCATGCGGGGCCTCTAGCTCAATTGGCAGAGCAGCGGACTTTTAATCCGCGGGTTGTGGGTTCGAGTCCCACGGGGCCCACGCATACTTCACCTAGTGAAGGCGTGGATCGGCCACTGAATGGAGTGAGAGCCTGCCCTCCTGTCCGCAGATGGTCCGCGACCGCGGCGGCCTGCGTCTCGTTGCCTCGGGGCCCTTACCAGCGGTGTCGCCTGCGGTGAGGAGCATCGCCTAGTGTCAGAACTGGTGAGTCGCACTCGGAACTCGCATGCTGCTGCGGGATCTATGAACCACGGCAAGGACGTTTTGTTATGAGCCTTCCGCCAGGAGGTGTGGCTGACAAATTAGGTAATCGCTATGAGCACTGGTGGACAGCTATACGACTTCTCGACGTCCTCGAGGGAACAGCGACTCGCATCCGAATCGAGCCGCCCGGTGACGATGGGCTCGGGGTCGAGTTCCAGATCGAAGAGTCGGACGGGCTCTCGGCGGAGCAAGTAAAAGCAGCCGGAGCAGACGGCAATTGGACGCTTGGCCGACTGCAACGAGAGGGATTGCTCACGGCAGCAAAGGCGCACATCCTGAGCGGCAAGAGATTCCGCTTGGTAGCAACCACGCCTGCTCCTGCCCTCGAAACCCTGTCTGATCGTGCGCGTAGATCCGAATCGTTACAAGAGTTTCTTGAGTACCTCCCGAAGGACTCGCTCGCCGACTTTGGCAACCTCACAGAACACTGGAGCCTTGACGCCGAGTCGTCTTGGAAGTTACTGCTTGCAGCGGTGCTTGTCGTGCGCTTCATGCGCACAGGCGGCCCGGCAATGATGAAGATGATGAACGGCGGCCCCGATGACATGTCCGGTCACGACCACTCCAGTCACGGCATGCCTAACCACGATCAGTCCGGGCACGGCATGAGCGGCCATGACCACTCAGCTCACGGCCCCGCTGCCGATCAGTCAACAACGCCCGAGCACATCCGCCACCACGGCTCGCCAAAGCCCCACAAAGACGGCTCCTAGCCCCTCACCTCCCAAGCGGCCAACGCGCAAAACCGGCCGTCCCTTTGACTCGAAGGAACTAACCGCATGATCAATCGCAAGCTGCTCGCCGGGACCGGTGTCCTCGCCATCACGCTCGCACTTGGAGCCTGCGGCTCCTCGAGCAGCGATCACGATATGGGCTCGATGTCCTCGCCTTCGACGTCGAGCGTGCCGAGTTCGTCCGCTGCGTCCTCGTCGGCGGCGCCCGCAAGTGCACCCCACAACGACGCCGATATCGCGTTCGCCTCGATGATGATCCCGCATCACAACCAGGCCATCGAGATGAGCGACATGCTGCTCGCCAAGAGTGGCATTGACTCCAAGGTCACCGCCTTGGCCCAGAAGATCAAGGCCGCTCAGGGGCCTGAAGTGGCCCAGATGAGTGGCTGGCTGGCCGGGTGGGGACAGAACCCGAGCCCGTCGTCGATGGGCGGCATGGAGGGGATGGACCACGGCGACGGCACCATGACCCAGGCCGACATGGACGCACTCAACTCCGCCTCAGGCGATCGAGCCGCCCAACTGTTTCTCACCGGCATGATCAAGCACCACCAGGGCGCGGTGACCATGGCCCAGACCGAACTCGACGCAGGGCAGAACCCGGAGGCCAAGGAGCTCGCGCAGAACATCATCACAGCTCAGAAGGCGGAAATCACCGAGATGAACCAGCTGTTGGGCAAGTAGGGCCAGCGACCATGGCCCTCACCCTGACCTGTCACAGCTGCCAAGAAGTCCTGAGCGCCGGGACCGAGGACGAACTGGTCACTCTTGGCCAAGCGCATGCCGTCGCCCACGGCCACAACCCGCCGCCTCCGGCCGAGCACGTGCTGACCCGCATCCGTCGAAACAATCCCGCGGACAAGCGTCCTGCTGGCCGGCCCAACGCGTAGCTAACCGACGGTGCCCCGCAACCGTGGTGTGCCGGGCGAGCCAATGCCGATTCTGATGGACTCGGCTTTCGTACTAGAGCAGCCGCAAGATTCGGTAAGGCTGCACGCTGTAGATGAACGGACCGGGCTGCGCGGCGGCTGCCTCGATGGCGGCCAAGTTAGTCAGGTATGAAGCAGCGTTGGCCTGCGCCCCGACGTTCGCGTTGGCGATCACGAACAGTCGGGCCTGGCGCTCGATCACCGTCTGGCGCTCGGCCTCGTTGTGCCTGATTGCGCCGTCCTTGGCGAACCCGATCCACCCCTGCTCGACGATCTCGATCAACCACTCGACGTCGTCAACGCGCTGCGCCACTCCCTCGCCGTAGTGCTCGCGCATCGTCGTCAGATCGACCCCGGCCTCGCGTAGCAACCGAGGCAGGACGAGCGAGCCCAGGCTGCGATCGACGAAGGCGTGGGGCAGCAACGGCCGCCCCTACGCGCTCAGTGACAGTGACCAGGCGTTGCGCAGCTGCTCGGGCTCGAGGCCGTAGTCCTCGGCTGTCTCCTCGATCGAATCTCCAGCCCGGAGGGCTCCGAAGACGTTGTCGACTGTGACGCCGGCGCGATCGAAGATCGGCCGGCCGTACCCACGCGTGGGATCGAGGACCACGTCGGCGTCGCCGTACTCCTGGAGGCGGATGAGCCGGGCGTAGCCGTCGCTGAAAGCAATGCGCTGCAGGTAGGCCGCTACGACCTCGTTGAACACGTACTGGCCTGAGCGCGGGACCAAGAGCTTCATGGCGCTCACTTGCTCAGCCGTGCCTTCCGGCGCGTGTGCGCCAAGGTTCCACAGCACTTCTGCTCCATCGGTGAACAGTCGATCTGAAGCGAGCGCGTGCTCGCCCAGCTCGGCCTTGAGGACGTCGAGGGAAGGGCGGATGCGTTGAAGCGGCACGCCGGCAAGTCGGAAGGCCTTCAGCACGTAGGCCTCGGCCAGGCCGATGAACGGGATGCGCTGTTGTGCGTACTTGCCCTGAGCGGGCACCGACGTTACGAGCGGCCCGGACTTCGGAAAACCGGGGCGGCCGTCGACCCACACCTTGAGGGTGGAGCCTGCCAACGTGAGGTACCTGGCAGCGTCGGGCACGGAGTACAGCGCCTTGGTAAACCGGGCGTCTTGATAGATCGCAGTGGGCACTGGCCTCCTCCTTCCTCGCTGCGGGCTTCGCCAGTTTGGCATGCGGGGACAGCCTCCGCACCAATCCCTCGCCGAGGATGCTCGCGCAAGCTGCGGTCCGCGCTCAGTCCGCAGAAGGAAGAGAACAAGAGGGCAACGCCTGGTGGTCCTGGGCGCTCGAGCGGCGCGCTGGGCAACTCGAAACACCAATCCGACTAGGCGTATCGGTGTAGGTGGGCGCCAACGGGTACGTTTTGGCCAGCGACTCGATGCAGCCCGCAGCGGACTTCT
This sequence comes from uncultured Actinomycetota bacterium, assembly GCA_963711185.1. Taxonomy (GTDB): domain Bacteria; phylum Actinomycetota; class Actinomycetes; order Propionibacteriales; family Propionibacteriaceae; genus Microlunatus. The sequence goes on from CAVQDD010000019.1 coordinate 793,698, forward strand.
AATCCGCGGGTTGTGGGTTCGAGTCCCACGGGGCCCACTACCGGGCAATACGGGCACCGAGTCGAGTCATCCTCGGGGAGGATGCCTCACTGGTGGCCATCGGAGGAATTCTCCATGAACTCGTCTCCGACACATCAGCGACGACGCCTTCCTGTCGCCGTCGTAACACCACGTGCGTTGCGGTCTTCAGGCTGGTGATTTACCTCGCGGCCTGGGTCTGGAACGGATCTCCCATGGACGACGCCACATCGGCGCCGGGATCCTAGGCCTTCTGGGTCTGGCCCTGCTGGTCGTCGCAGTCGTTCGTCGGCGTCGGAATCCGGTCGTGCGGTTTGGTGTCCACCTTGCTGTTACCTGGCGCAGGTAGGTTGCCGACCCCATAGTGAACCTCGGGTGCCAACCGCCGACGAGAGGCCATCGATGTCTGAACCATCCGTCACCGATCTGCTCAGCCAGGTCGTCAGAGAGCTGAACTCCGCCCGGACGATTCCCTCGATCGGGCTGGCACTGCGCCAGCGTGCGGTCGACGACGGTGTGGACTACGTCGTCTCCGACCGGCGATTCGACGATGCCCGGGTGAGTCAGCACAACGCGGGAGCCCTCGCGGCCGCTCTCGGCGAGATGACGCTCGACGGCTTGGTCGCCGAGTTCGGGGTCCACAAGGGCAGGTCGTTGACGCAGATCGCCACCTTCTTCCCCGACCGCACGGTCCACGGCTTCGACAGTTTCGTCGGCCTGCCGACGGCCTGGGCGGTGAAGGAGGCGGGTGCGTTCGACGTCGGTGGTAGACCGCCGGCACTCCCGGTGTCGAACGTGGAGTTCCACGTCGGGTGGTTCGACGACACCGTGCCGGTCTTCGCTCGCGAGCACTCCGGGCCGTTCGCCTTCGCGCACCTGGATGCCGATCTCTACAGCTCCACCAAGACCGTCTTCGACCATCTCGGTGACTGGTTCGTCCCGGGCACTATCGCGGTCTTCGATGAGTACTTCGGCTATCACGGGTGGCAGCAGCACGAGCACAAGGCGTTCCACGAGATGCTCGAGGGCTCCGGGCTCGATTTCGAGGCCGTTTCGATCGGTCACATGAACCTCGGGGTGCGCTTCGTGGCAGCGTGAGTCGTCGGCTCGGCTCCTGATGCGAACCACAGGACGAACGGCTCGCCCGGAGCCAGCACGATGATTCGTTCCGGATGGTCGACGCGTCCATATCCGTCCTCGCTATCCTGGGCGTCACCGACCAGCTCGTCTTCCACCTCGGTCTGGCCCGCGACAACGGAGGATCACCGACATGGCCAACCTCGGCGTGCTGACCACCGAGTTCGCGGCATCGAGCCTGGCCGAGACGCTCGACGCCGTGGTCGGCCACGACGTGCACACCGTCCAACTGCAGCTGGGCTCGGTGTTCACCGACCTCGCACTGTCGGATTCGCTGCGCTACGGCCTGGAGGTCACCGGCGACCGGCTGAGCATCGAGGTGGCTCACCAGGTCGCCGAGCTGATGACCGAGCGCGAGGTGGCACTGTGCGCGGTCGACGGCACCTACAACATGATCCATCCGGATCTCGAACGCCGGAGCCGCAATTTGCAACACCTGCTGCGGCTGATCGACCTCGCCGGCGATCTCGACACCCGGATCGTCACCCTGTGTACCGGATCCCGGGCCGACGTGATGTGGGTCCGAGATCCGGAGAACGCGAGCGCGGAGGCCTGGTCCGACCTGGTCGCCGACGTCAGCACCGCGGCCGACGCGGCCGAACGCGCGGGCGTCACGCTGGCCTTCGAACCCGAGATCAACAACGTGGTCAACTCGATCACGATGGCCCGACGGCTGTTGGACGAGGTGGATTCACCGGCCCTGCAGGTGCTGCTCGACCCGGCGAACGTCTTCCACCACGGTGATCTGGATCGGATGGCCGAGCATCTACAGGACGCTGTGGATCAGGTTGCCGGCCAGATCGCTCTGGCCCACGCCAAAGATCTCGATCACGAGGACGACGCCGGCCAACTCGGCGCCGGCCGCGGTCTGCTCGACTACACCACCTTCCTGGCCGCGCTGCAGAAGTCGGGGTACGACGGGGCGGTCGTGCTGCATCAGCTGCACGGTTTGACGCCGGCGCAGCGGACGGAGTGCTTCGACCACGTCCGCTCACACGCACCGGTGGGCTACCTGAAGTGAACGGCCCTCAGCGGTGAACGGGATGTCCGCGATGAGCGGCCAGGGTTGGTTACAGGTCGGCGAACTCCTGCTCGCCTTCGTGCTCCTCACTGACCGGGTTCGAGCGCCAGTTGCGGGGCAAGAGCGCCGGCATCCGCACTCAGGCGATCGTGGGGACGACTGCGGCCCTGCTCCTATTGGTCAGCAGGTACTGATCTTGACCCGTCGGGGAGCGGTGCGCGGGCTCACCACTGCGGCCGCCGTCTGGGAAACCGGGGCCATCGGCATGGCCGCCGGGGCCGGCTTGTGGCTGCTCGCGCTGGTGGTGACCGCGCTGCACTTCGTGGTCACCTACGGCTACACCGCACCCAGCCGCCGGCTACCTGGGGCCGGTGACACCGCGGTGCAGATCGAATTCGCCTACGACGACGGGATCGGCGCGCTACGGGACATCCTCAGCCAGGTCACCGGTGCCCAGTGGACGGTGCAGCGTCTCCATCTGGCTGAGCCCGCGGGGTCCGTTGGGTGAATCTGATCGGCCGCGAGGACATCGAGTAGCCGTGACCACGTCGACCCAACGACTCGCGACGTCAGCCGACCTTGCTGCGTTACAGGAGATCGAGCGCGCCGCCGGCGAGCTGTTCCGGACGGTCGGGATGGCTGAGATCGCCGATGACGATCCGATCGGGGCCGCTGAGTTCGCCGCGTTCGTCGTCGACGGAGGCGCCTGGGTGAGTGTCGATGATCATGATCGGCCGGTGGCCTACCTGTTGGTCGAACGGCTCGACGACGCCGCCCACGTCGAACAGGTGACGGTGCATCCGTCGATGGCCCGACAGGGGATCGGGGCTCAGCTGGTCGAGCGGGCGGCGCTCTGGGCCGACGAGCACGAGCTGTCGGCCGTCACCCTGACCACGTTCCGGGACGTGGCCTGGAACGCCCCGTACTACGCGCGGCTGGGATTCGAGGCGATCGACCCCGATGAGATCGGCCCCGGCCTGCGTGAGCGCCTGCAGTACGAGGCGGAAGCCGGGCTCACCCGCTGGCCGCGGGTGGCGGTGCGCCGGACGGTCAGGCACCCGTCGTCGAACGTCCGTGAGCAGATCGGTCAGAAGCATCGTGGCGGCCGATATTCTTGATCGGTGTCTACCGGGTCGAGAAGACGGCCGGGATCAAGTCGTCCCACGGTCAAGGATGTGGCCTCAGCCGCCGGAGTTTCGGCCAGCACCGTCTCGAACGTCCTGCACGACCACCCCTACGTCACGGCCGAGGTGCGGGCGCGGGTCGAGAGGGCGATCAACGAGATCGGCTATCGGCCGTCCTATGCGGGCCGTCAGCTGCGGGGTCGGACCGGAATAGTGCTGGCCCTGGCCGTCCCGGACATCCGATCGCCCTACTTCGCCGACCTGGCCCACATGGTGATGACCGAAGCGCGCCGGCGCGACATCACGTTGTTCATCGACGAGACCGACGGCGCGCTCGAGCAGGAGCGGTTGATCGCCCACGGCTATCCGAGCCGCGGGATCGACGGGGTGATCTTCTGTCCGGTGGCGATCTCACTGGCTGAGCTGGAGGAGGCGAAGAGCGACATCCCGACGGTGTTGCTCGGCGAGTACGTCCCGGGCGGCTCCTTCGACCACGTGGCGATCGACAGCCGGAGATCGGCACGCGAGGTCGCCGAGCAGTTGATCGGCTCGGGTCGTCGCTCGTTCGCCTTCGCCGGTTTCTGTCGGCCGCCCGACCGGGCCGGGCCGGCGTACCGGCGGTTGGAAGGGCTGCGAGACGCCCTGGCTGCGCACCGCCTCGTGCTGTCCGACGACTTGGTGTTCGACACCAGCCCGCACACTCGGGAAGAGGGCCGGCGGGTCGCCGAGACGCTGGTCGATCGGTCGGCCCCGTTCGACGCTCTGGTGTGCGCGGCGGATCTGCTCGCCGTCGGGGCCCTCGCCGCCTTCCGGGAGCGCGCCGTGGCCGTCCCGGAACAGGTGGCCGTCGTGGGCTGGGACGACTCGCCGGAGGCGCACTTCACCGCACCCCCGCTCACCTCGGTGGCCCACGACATGCAAGCCATCGCTACGCGGGCGATCGAGGCCATCCAGCGCCGGCGGGAAGATCCGGCCCGTCCTGTGGAGCATGTCGTGGTGGCTCACCGCCTGGTGACCAGGGGTTCGTCCGGTTAGCTCCGGGCGTCAGCGATGCCGTTCGGCGACCCCGATCTTGTAACGTTGCAAGAAGGCGACTATGGTCGGGGCCGAGCGTGGTTGACCGAACTGTTTCACCTGCCGTGAATCCAGCCACGTCGCAACCGGCAGACCGAAGATTCGAAGGAGAATCATGGGTGCGGACGACGAGTCGATCGATCAGCGGTCCGAGGCGGCCACTCCGGCCCGGGACTGGCCGCGGCGCAGATTCCTGCAGGGGTTGGGAATCGCGAGCGCAGCGGCCGGCGGGCTCGCGCTCGGCGGATCACCTTCCGCCCGCGCCGTGACTGCAGACCCGGGGCCGGCCGGCGATCACACAGCCCAACCGCAGGAGACCGGATGGTCACCGAAGCAGCCGCCGTTGACCACTCCGTGGACCGCCGACGTCTCTGCGACCAACGCGCGGCCGGAATACCCGCGGCCGCAACTGACCCGGGACCGCTGGCTGAGCCTGAACGGGGTCTGGCAGTTCGACTCGCTGGCCGCCGGCGCCGAGCCGGCGCCCGGGAACGACCTCAGCGAACGCATCCTGGTGCCCTATCCGGCCGAATCGGCGCTGTCCGGCATCATGCGGCACGAGTCGCGGATGGTTTACCGTCGGCGGTTCCGGGTGCCGTCCTCCTGGCAGGTAGGAACCGGCCGGGGAACGGTGAACCGGCTGCTGATCCACTTCGACGCGATCGATTATCAGGCGAAGGTCATAGTCAACGGCCGCGCCGTCGGTAGCCACCGAGGCGGCTACGACCGCTTCACCGTCGACGTCACCGACGCCCTGAACACCGCCGGGCATTCCGGTCGACCGACGGGTCTGCAGGAACTCCTGGTCGTCGTCGACGACGCGACCGAGGACGGCGTTCAACCACTCGGCAAGCAGCGGGTCGGCGCCATCGATCCCACGGCCCCGCACAGCTCCCTCTACTACACGCCGACCTCCGGCATCTGGCAATCGGTGTGGCTGGAGCCGGTGCCGACGGTCTACGTCCAGGACGTGGTGGTCGCGCCGGACATCGGTGCCCATCTTGCCCGGGTCAGGGTCGAGGTCGCCGGCACCGACGACGCGCGGGTCGAGGTCACCGCCTACGACGGGCGGCGGAAGGTGGGTTCGGCGACCGGGCACAGCGGCAAGCCGATCGAGGTGCACATCCCTGATCCTGAGCTGTGGACACCGGATCACCCGTTCCTCTACGGGCTCGAGGTCGAACTGCTCTCCGTGGGGACCCGCCGGAACCGGGGCGTCGATCATCGTCACGGCGGCGACCGGGTCCGGAGTTATCTGGGCATGCGGGAGATCACCGTGGCGAAGCTGGGCGGGGCGCCGCATCTGCTGCTGAACGGGGAATTCCTGGTGCAGCTCAGCTGTCTGCAGCAGGGGTTCTGGCCCGACGGCATCTACACCGCAGCCACCGACGACGCGCTCCGATTCGACATCGAACAGGCCAAGCGGCTGGGCTTCAACACGATCCGCAAGCACCAGAAGCTCGAACCCGACCGCTGGTACCACCTGGCCGACACCCTCGGAATGCTTGTCTGGCAGGACATGCCGGCCACCGCCACCGGCCGGCAACCACCCAATCAGCAGACACCGGCGACGCCGCCCGCAGCCGGCCAGCGGGAGTTCGAACGCGAACTGCGCAACGTCGTCCGGCAGTTCCGAGCCTTCCCGTCGATCGTGATGTGGATCCCGTTCAACGAGGGCTGGGGCGCCTACGATCTGGCTCGCGTGGCCGCCGAGGTGCGTCGCTGGGATCCGACCCGGATCGTCGACGAGTTGAGCGGTACCACCACCGCCGACTACGACGAAGGGGGTGGGCAGGTGCTCGACTGGCACAACCTCCGTTCGCCCTACCCCGGGCCGGTGCCGCCCGTCGAGGACGATCGGGCGGTGCTGATCGGCGAGTTCGGCGCGTTCGGCTACCCCGTCGCCGGGCACGAGTGGTCCCCGGGTCACAGCACGCCGAACCAGGACGTCGCCGGTGCCGCCGCGCTCACCGAGGCCTACGTCCGGGCGCTGAACACGGTCGCCGGTTTCATCACCGGCCAAGGTCTGAGCGGGGCGAACTACAACCTGTTCGAGGACGCCGAGCTGCAGGTGAACGGGCTGTTCACCTACGACCGCCGGGTGTTCAAGGCCGACAGCCATGCGCGGGTGACCGCCGCGAACCGGAAGGTGATCGCCGCCGGCCGGATCGTACGGCGCGGCCATAGCTAACCGGTGTGTGGCCACCGAAAGATCATTCAACGAAAGGGGGCAGTCGGACACGATGCCGACTCGACCGAACATCCTGTGGATCTGCACCGACCAGCAACGCTGGGACACCCTAGGAGGGTACCGGGAACTCCTGGACCACGACACCCAACCTCGACCGTCTCGCCGAGACCGGCGTCGTCTTCGACCGCGCCTTCAGTCAGAGCCCGGTCTGCACCCCGTCGCGGGCCAGCTTCCTCACCGGGCGCTACCCGCGGACCACCGGCGCCCGCCAGAACGGCCAGTCGATCCCGCCGACCGAGACGCTGGTGACCCGGACGCTCGTTTCGGCGGGCTATGTCTGCGGCCTCTCAGGAAAGCTGCACATCTCGGCCTCCCACTGGAGCGTGTCGCCCGGAACCGAACCCCGGGTCGACGACGGCTACTCGGAGTTCCACTGGTCCCACCACCCGGATCCGAACTGGCCGACCAACGAGTACATCCATTGGCTGCAACAGAAGGGGATCCGCTACGACACCCCGCCGCTGGCCGGATCCGAGCACGTGCTGCAGGGGATGTCGACGGAGGACCATCAGACGACCTGGTGCGCCGACAAGGCGATCGAGTTCATCGAGGCCAACGCAGCCTTCGAGAATCCCTGGCTGTTCTCGGTCAACATCTTCGACCCGCACCACCCGTTCGACCCGCCGGCCGAATTCCTGCAGCCCTACCTGGACCGGTTGGCGGAGATCCCGCTGCCCGACTACCGGCCGGGAGAGCTGGACGACAAGCCGGAGTTCCAGCGGATCGACCATCAGGGCGCCTACGGCGGGAACGAGAACTTCAGCTACCCGCAGATGAGCGATGACGATCATCGTCTGGTCCGGGCGGCCTACTGGGCGATGTGCGACCTGATCGACGTCCAGGTCGGCCGGCTGCTGGCCGCACTCGAACGGACCGGCCAGGCCGAGGACACGATCGTCATCTTCTCCACCGATCACGGCGAGATGCTCGGTGACCACGGGATCTACCTCAAGGGACCGTACTTCTACGAGCAGGCCGTCCGGGTTCCGCTGATCGTCTCCTGTCCGGCCCGGCTGGCCGGCGGCCGGCGGGAGACCGGTCTGGTCGAGTTGGTCGATCTCGCTCCGACCCTGCTGGAGGCGGCCGGTCTTCCTGCTCAGACAGCGATGCAGGGGAACTCCCTGTGGCCGTTCCTGACCGGATCGGCGGAACGGCCGCCCCGTCGCGACGATGTCTACTGCGAGTACTACAACGCGATGCCCTGGCATCACGATCCGGCGCCGCAGGCCACCATGATCAGGACCGAGGATCACAAACTGGTGGCCTTCCACGGCCTGGACGCCGGCGAGTTGTACGACCTCCACGCCGACCCGGGCGAGCACGTCAACCGCTGGCGCGATGCTGCCTCGGCCGGCGTCAAGACCGACCTGCTCCGCCGGCTGGCCGACCGGATGGCGTGGACCGTCGATCCGCTGCCGGTCCGGGTCGCCAACTTCTGATCGTCGCCAACTTCTTGATCGTCGCCAACTTCTTATCGTCGCCAACTTCTTATCAATGAACACGTGCACGAAGCAGAGAGGCAGATGAGGTCATGACTGAGACGACGAAGCCAGTGCGGACGCGGGCCATCGGGCGGGGCAGCTACCTGCTCGGTGCACTGGGCGGCGGTATCCGGGGCTACGAGCTCGGCGTCGTCGCGGGAGCGCTGCTGTTCGCCGGGCCCGCTCTGCGGCTCACTCCATTGAGCACCGGGTGGGTGGTGAGCTCGGCGTTGGTCGGTTCGTTGGTCGGCGCTCTGGGCGTCGGCCCACTCGCCGACCGTTTCGGCCGGCGGGCGATGCTGTCCGCCGGCGCGGTCCTCTATGTGATCGGCATCCTCGGGGCGGCGTTCACGCCCAACGCCGGCGTCCTGATCGCCGCCCGGGTGGTCCTGGGCCTAGGGGTGGGGATCGCGACGGCGATGATCCCGGTCTACCTCAGCGAGATCGCGCCCGCGCTGCGACGCGGCTCGTTCACCGCCCTGTTCCAGGTGTTGATCACCATCGGAGTCCTGGTGGCCAGCCTGATCAGCCTCGCCCTGAGCCCGGCCGGCGCCTGGCGCTGGATGTTCGGGCTCGGCGTGCTTCCCGCGGCGGCGATGTTTGTCGGTTCGCTGCGCCTGCCGGAGTCCCCGCGCTGGCTCGTCCGGCACGGTCGCGAAGACGAGGCCCGGGCGGTGCTCGCCGGATCGCGGAGCGTCGAGGACGCGCAGCGGGAGACCGAGGCCATCCGTCGGCTCGATACGGGTGAACGTCGGCGGGGCACCGGTTCGATCTTCCGTTCCCGGACGCTGGTCCGGCTGCTGATCATCGGCTCCGTGCTGGGCATCTTCCAGCAACTGATCGGCATCAACGCGATCACCTACTACGCACCGACAGTGCTGAAGGGAGTCGGCTTCAGTAACGGTGCCGCCATCCTGGCCAACGTGGGCCTGTCCACCCTCGGCCTGCTGACCACCATCGTGATGGCCTACCTCGTCGTGGACCGACTCGGCCGGAAGAAGCCGCTGATGATCGGTGCCCTGCTGATGGCGCTGAGTATGGCGGCCCTCGGCGCGGTGTTCCTCCGGGCGGCAGGCGGCACGGTTGCGGGGGCCGGTGGCTATCTGGCGGTCGGCAGTCTCGCCCTGTTCCAGATCGCCTTCGGGCTCAGTTGGGGCGGCATCGTCTGGGTCGTGCTGGGCGAGATGTTCCCGCTGGCGGTCCGTGGTGCAGCGATGGGCATCGCCACCTTCCTGACCGAGCTGACCAGCGTGATCGTCGGTCTGGTGTTCCCCTCCCTGCTGCAGAACGGTGCCCCGACGGTGTTCTTCGGCTTCGCCGGCATGGGTGTGCTGGCCTTCCTCTGGGCGTTGATCATGGTGCCCGAGACCAGAAACCGGTCGCTGGAGGAACTCGAAACGCAGCTGTCGTCGCGCTGATCCGGTCAGAGCCGGCATCAGCCGCCGGCGGCCAGGATCTGCTCGACCGTGGAGGCAACCGCGAGCAGCTCGGCGTCCGCTCCGCGCCGTCCGGCCAGCTGGATGCCGATCGGCAGACCGGCCAGGTCGCGCCCGGCGGGTAACACGATCGCCGGCTGGCCGGTCAGGTTGGCGCTCATCGAGAACAGTCCCTCCACCTCGCCTGCAGGTGAGTCCAGCACCGGCGTGGTGGCCGGGGCGACGAACGGGACCGCCGGGCCGATGAGTGCGTCGACGCCGTCCAGCAAGGCATCGGCAGCGGGCAGCAGCCTCGTTCGTTCGGTCAGAGCCGCGCGATAGGTCGCCTCGTCGACCTGCGAACCCTGGCGTAGCAGGCGATCCGTGTCCGGGCCGAACCACTCCGGATCGGCGGCCAGCGGACCGAGTTCGCGCCAGGCTTCATACAGGATGATCGGCTCGAAGGTCGCGTGCAGGGCGCGTAGCGGCGCGACGTCCACCTCGACCATCCGTACGCCCGCCTCGGCCAGCCGCTCGAGTGCGGCCTCGGTCACGCTTCGCACCGCGGGCTGAAGGCGCGAATCGGACCCGTCGCCGACCAGGACGCCGATCGACAGGTCGCCCGGCTCCGGCGCGACGACGGCGATCAGTTCACCGATCACCGCCAACACGGCGGTGGCGACGGAGACGTCGGCGGCCAGCACGCCGACGTGGTCGAGGGACGGCGCCAGGGCCTGAACCCCGGTGGTCGGCACCAGTCCGTAGCTGGGCTTGATCCCGACGCAGCCGCAGTAGGACGCCGGGATCCGGATGGAGCCGCCGGTGTCCGTGCCGAGTGCCGCCCGGCAGACGCCGGCCGCGACCAGCGCGGCCGAACCGCCGCTCGATCCTCCCGCCGTCCGCGTCGGATCGGCCGGGTTGCGTGCTTCCGGCAGACCGGGGTGTTGCGCCCCGGCGGCGTACTCCAGCAGGGCGGCGGTGGCGAACACGTCCGCCGCGGCGGCACGCAACCGGCCGATCACCGGGGCGTCAGCGACGGCCGGCGGACCGAGCATCGCTCGCGGGTTGCCGCAGCCGCGGACCACGCCGGCGATGTCGACCATGTCCTTGACGGCGATCGGCAGACCCAGCAACGGGCCCGTCGAGCTGCGGGCCGGTTCGGGCAGGGCCTGCACCACGGCGTGCAGCGGCACCCCGATGCGCTGCAGCCGCTCGTAGGCCGCGGCGAGCTCGAGTTCGGCTGCCGTGCTCATGCTGCGCAGCATGCCACCTAGTCGGTGGCCGTCCGGCATCGAGCACGTCTGCAACACAGCTGTTACATCGAAGTCATGTACGGCTGGCATAACTGGGCCTACCTTGATCACGCCGCATCGTTTCAGCCGTGCCGTTTCCTGCCGTGCCCTTCGGAGGCCTTTGTGCGTAAGCGTTTCACCGTCCTGCTCAGCGCCTTGATCCTCGCCTTCGCCGGTGCCTGCGCCGACAACGGCACCACCTCGACCAGTGCCGGGAGCTCGTCCACCGGCGGCGCGGTGACCATCGTCCGGGCCCAGGACTCGACGTCGATGGACAACACCACGGTGTTCAGCAACGCCTCGATCTGGGTCTTTCAGCAGATGTTCGAGTCGCTCTACGAGGTGAGCCCGGACGGCAAGAGCGTGCAGCCGTTGCTGGCCACGAAATACACCCTGTCGAGTGACAAGCTGACCTGGACGTTCACGCTGCGTCAGGGCGTCAAGTTCAGCACCGGCGCGGCGATGACTTCGGCCGACGTCAAGTTCTCTCTGGACAAGGCGCGGGCGACCAAGGGCGGCTGGGAGTTCCTGGACGTGGCCATCAAGTCGGTCGCCGCACCGAGCGCCGACACGGTGGTGATCACCACCAAATACCCGTGGGCCCCGCTGCTGGCCGACCTGGCCAACTTCAGCAACGCGATCCTGCCCAACAACTACGGCGGCAAGACTCACGACGCCTTCTACCAGGCCCCGGTGGGCACTGGTCCGTTCAAGTGGGACCACTGGACCAAGGGCAGCGAGCTGAAGCTGGTCAAGAACCCGGACTATTGGGACGCCGGTAAGCCGTCACTGGACAGCGTCACCTGGAAGGTGGTGCCGGATGACAACTCGCGCAACGTGCAGATCCAGGGCGGCCAAGCCCAGATCAACGAGAACCCGCCGTTCTCCAGCGTGCAACAGCTGCAGGGCCAGCCGGGCGTCAAGGTCACCCTGTTCCCGAGTACCAAGACCGACTACATCCTGATGAACGAGAACGTGAAGCCGTTCGACGACGTGCACGTCCGGCGAGCGATCTCCTACGCGATCGACCGCTCCGCAATGGTGAAGACGCTGCTCTTCGGCAACGGCACGCCGGCCAACTCGTTCCTGATGCCCAACGTCCCCTTCTATGACAAGAACACTCCGGGCATCCAGTACGACATGGCCCAGGCCAAGGCGGAGATGGCCAAGTCCTCGGTGCCGAACGGTTTCACGACGACGTTCCTGGCCTCGTCCGGGGACAGCACCGACGCTTCGATCGCCCAGATCCTGCAGGCGTCGCTGAAAACCCTCGGGGTCACGATGAAGATCCAGAACGTCGACCCGAGCGCGGCCCACGACCTGCAGGAACAGCAGAAGTACTCGATCTCCCACTCCTACTGGACGATGGACATCGCCGATCCGGATGAGTTGGTCACCTTCGCGGTCGATCCGAAGTCCGGGGCGAAATCGTTTTACACCAGCTACAACAACCCGACCGTGATCGCGGCTGCGCAGAAGGCCGAGAAGACCTTCGGCACCGCCGACCGCCAGACGCTGTACAACACGATCCAGACCCAGGCCGCGCAGGACGCCTTCCTCGGCTTCCTCTACTACTCGCCGTTCAGCTACTCCTACTCCAACAAGGTGCAGGGATTCCAGGTGTACCCGACCGGTAACTACCACATGGAAGACGTGACGCTGAACAAGTGAAGTACCTCGCCTATCTGTTCCGCCGGCTGGTCGCGCTGATCCCGGTGCTGCTGGGGATCACCGTGATCGTCTTCTTCATGATCCATCTGGTGCCGGGCGATCCGGCCCGGACGTTGCTGGGCGTCCGGGCCACCGACGCGTCGGTGGCCGCGCTGCACAAGCAGTTCGGGCTCGACCAGCCGATCTGGAAGCAGTATCTGGAATTCATGGGGCGGCTGTTCCACGGCAACCTCGGCGAATCGTTCCTCTACCAGACCGACGTCGGCTCATTGATCGGAACCCGGCTGCCGGCCACCATCTGGCTGCTGGTCGCCGCCACCGTGTTGGCGTTGTTGATCAGTGTGCCGTTGGCTGTGCTGGCCGCCACTCATCGCGGCAAGCTGATCGACCAGGTCGTCCGGGGCGTGCCGTTGCTCGGGTTGGGGATGCCGACCTTCTGGGTCGGGATCATGCTGGTGCTGTTGCTCGCCCTCAAGGTGCACGCCTTTCCGGTCTCCGGCTTCGGTGAGACGCCGGTCCAGCATCTGAGCTCGATCGTGCTGCCCGGTCTCACCGTCGCGTTGGCCCTCACCCCGATCCTGATCCGCAGCATGCGCACCTCCATGATCGGCGTGCTGGACAGCGACTACGTGGTCACGGCCCGGGCCAAAGGGCTCAGCTCACGCCGGGTGATCATGGCCCACACGCTGCGGAACGCCGCCGTCTCCTCGATCACCGTGCTCGGCGTCAACATCGCCTACCTGGTGGGCTGCACGCTGGTCGTCGAGCAGGTTTTCGCCCTGCCCGGGTTGGGCACGATGATGCTGGACGCGATCTTCAACCGGGACTTCCCGGTGGTCCAGGGGGTGACGCTGGTGTTCGCGGTGATGGTGGTGTTGATCAACCTGGCCACCGATCTCGCGCACGCCGGCCTCGACCCGCGGGTGGAACTGTCGTGACCGCGGTCGTCGCCGCCCCCGCGGAACCGAAGGCGGGCCGGAGCTTCCGGATCGGCTCGCTGCGGCTGAACCCGACCCTGGCCGCGGGGCTGATCCTGCTCGCCCTGATCGTCTTCGTCGCTCTGGCCGCACCACTGCTCACCCGCTGGGACCCGATCGCCCAGGACCTGAACTCTTCCTTGCTGCCGCCCGGGAACGGGCATCTACTGGGCACCGACCAGCTCGGCCGCGACGTGTTCGCCCGGCTCATCTACGGCGCTCGGGTCGACCTGCGGGTCGGAGCGCTGGCCGTGCTGTTCCCGTTCCTGATCGGGGCCACGCTCGGACTGCTGGCCGGCTGGTTCGGCGGCTGGTTCGATCTCGTCCTGATGCGGATCGTGGACATCGTCGTGGCGTTCCCGTTCTTCGTCCTGGTGATCGCGCTGGTGTTCGCCCTCGGTGCCGGGACCTCCAGCATCTACATCGCGATCACCCTGGTCGGCTGGGTCGCCTACGCCCGGATCGTCCGTGGCGAGGTGCTGGTGGCCAAGGAGCAGGAGTACGCCCTCGCCGCGCGGGCCAGCGGGCTGCCGACCTATCGGATCCTGCTGCGTCACCTGGTGCCGAACGTGGTGCTGCAGGCGTTCGTGTTCTCGATGAGCGACATCGTGCTGTCCATCCTGGCCATCGTCACCCTGGGCTATCTCGGCCTCGGCGTGCCGCCGCCCACCCCGGACTGGGGCTCGATGATCCAGGAGGGCCAGGGGTTCATCTTCACCAAGTGGTATCTGACCGCCATTCCCGGTCTGGCCGTGGTGGTCACCGGGCTGGCGCTTGCGTTGATCGCCGACGGTTTCGTCCAGCGCAGCGGACGGCGTTGAACGGGGATGCGGAGCGGAGCCGAGGTGAGGATCAGGTGAGCGCCGAGCTGGCGCCCGTGCCGGAGTCGATGACCTTCGGTCGGGCCGATCAGGAGGCTGCGGAGAAGAGCAGTAAGTCGGTTCGGCGTGGCAGCGCGCCACTGCTCGAACTGCACGACGTCGACGTCGAGATCCCGCTGCCCGGCGGCGTTCTGCGCGCCGTGCGCGGGGTGTCGCTGAGCGCCGCTGCCGGTCAGTCGGTCGGTCTGGTCGGCGAGTCCGGCTCGGGCAAGAGCCTGACCCTGCGGGCCGCCTGGACCTGCTGCCCGTCGCCGGCCCGGGTCACCGGCGGTGCGGTGGTGGTGGACGGCGTCGACGTGACCGGCATGCCGCCGGCTCGGCGACGGGCGCACCTGTCCTCGGTGCTGGCGATGGTCTTCCAGGACTCGCTGACCGCACTGAACCCGACCATGCGGGTCGGTGACCAGGTCGCCGAGGTGCCTCGGCAGCGGCTGGGGATGAGTCGCGGTCAGGCGCCGCGCCCGCGCGCTCGACCTGATGGGCCAGGTTGGCATCCGCGATCTCGAGACGCCGGTACCGGGCCTATCCCCACGAGCTGTCCGGCGGCATGCGGCAGCGGATCTGCATCGCGATCGCGCTGTCCGCCGACCCCGCGGCTGATCCTGGCCGACGAGCCGACCACCGCTCTCGACGTGACCATCCAGGCCCAGGTGCTCGGCGTGCTGGCGGAGCTGCGGCGTGAACGCGACGTCGGTCTGGTGCTGGTCAGCCACGATCTGGCCGTGGTCAGCGGGACCTGCACGGAGCTGAACGTGATGTACGCCGGCCGGGTCGTCGAGCACGGTCCGACCGAGGTGTTGCTGCGAAGCCGCGACACCCTTACACCGCGGCACTGCTGCGCTCGGTGCCCGACCCGGATCTAGCCCGTGCACCGACTCGTCACCATCCCCGGGCAGCCGCCGGATCTGTTGCAGCGACATCACCGGCTGCGCGTTCGCCCCGCGCTGTCCGGCGCGTGATCGACGCGTGCACGGACGGACCGGCCGCCGCTGGCTCCGACCGGCGGAGGATCGTGGCCGGCCCCGGGCCGGGCGACCCGGATGCAGCTCAGCGCCTGCTGGCGAAGCGAGGAGAGCGACCGATGGCCCGAGCCGGAGCGGAGACGACGTGAGCGACGGCCGGGTGTGGAGCGAGGAGGTGCTGGCGGCGGCCCGGCTGGTGCAGCACTTCCGCGGTCGCAGCGGCAGCTGGCCCGGCTTCGGCACCGGTGCGCCGCACCTGATCAAGGCGGTCAACGGGGTCGACCTTGCGGTGAGCACCGGCGAGACCCTGGGTCTGGTCGGCGAGTCCGGCTGCGGCAAGTCGACGCTGAGCCGTTGTCTCGCCGGGCTCTACACCCCGACGTCGGGCAGCGTCCGCTACGCCGGGCAGGAACTGCACGGCACGCCCGATCGCGCAGCCAGCGACGGCTGGTGCAGATGGTGTTCCAGGATCCGTACAGCTCGCTGAACCCGCGGATGACGCGTCGGTCAGACGCTCGGCGAGGTGCTGCGCTACCACCGCGTCGTCCCGCGGCGGCCGGTCGCCGCCCGGGTCCGCGAGCTGATCGATCTGGTCGGTCTGCCGCCGCGGGCGCTCGACCAGACTGCCGCGTTCCTTCTCCGGCGGTCAGCGCCAGCGGATCGGGATCGCCCGGGCGCTGGCGCTGGAGCCAAGGTGCTGATCGCCGACGAGCCGGTCTCGGCGCTGGACGTCTCGGTGCAGGCCAACGTGATCAATCTGCTGCTCGATCTCAAGCAGACGCTCGGGCTGTCGATGCTGTTCGTCTCCCACAACATGGCGGTGGTGCGACAGGTCAGCGACCGGATCGCCGTGATGCACGACGGCGTGCTGGTCGAGGAAGGTGCGCCGAGCAGATCTTCTCCGACCCGCAGCACCCCTACACCAAGCTGCTGCTCTCCTCGGTGCCGCGGCTGGCCACCGGATCCGTCCCCGGTGTCGAGGTCGGGCCGAGGGTGAGCGGCCCGGTTATCATCGGCTGCGAGCGCAGCGAGATCGGCCTGCCGCTCGGGATGGCGATCCTGCGCGACGGTGGCTCGGCGCTGGACGCCGTCGAGGCCGCCCTGCGAGCGTGCGAGGACAACCTCGCCGATCACTACGTCGGCACCGGCGGGCTGCCGAACGCCCGCGGCGTGGTCGAGCTGGACGCCTCGGTCATGATTGGCTCGAGCCGAGCTTTCGCCGCTGTGGCTGCGTTGCAGGGCTACCCGAACCCGATCTCGGTGGCCCGGGCCGTACTGGAACGGCTGCCGCAGCACTGCGTCCTGGTCGGCGACGGTGCCGCCACCTTCGCCGCCGAGTGCGGGTTCGAGCCGGCCGAGCTGATCACCGCAGAATCGGCGAAGCTGTTCACCGAGGCGTTGACCGACGGCGGGAACGTCGAGGGTGAACGGATGCTGGGTTCGGACGGCGATCGGGCCTATCGGGTCGCCGCCCTCGAGCTGGTCCGCCGGTTCGCCCCGCACGGCGGGCCGTGGGGCACCATCAACATCATCGCGTTGGACGATGCCGGTGAACTGGTGGCCGGCGTCTCGACCAGCGGTTATCCGTGGAAGTACCCGGGCCGGGTCGGGGATTCCGCGCTGCCCGGAGCCGGGATCTGGTGCGATCTGCGGTTCGGGGCGGCGGCCTGCACCGGACGGGGCGAGCTCAGCATGCGGGCCGGCACCGCCCGCTCGGTGGTGGACGCCCTCGGCCACGACGTCCCGCTGGAACGGGCCTGCGGTGAGGCGTTGGCCGACGCCGCGACCCTGCCGGACGATTTCCGGGCCGAGCTCCGGGTGCTGGCCCTGACCCCGGACGGCCGGCACGGCGGTGCCGCCGGGCAGCCCGGCTCGACCTACGCCGTGATGACCCGCGACCATGATCAACCTGAGATCCGACCGAGGAGCGTGCCGTGAAGTTGTTCTTGTCCTCCGACATGGAGGGCACCGCCGGTGTCGTCGACTGGGACCAGTGCCGCGGCCCCGGCCCGGAGTACCAGTACTACCGCCGATTGCTGCAGGACGAGGTGAACGCGGCGATCAGCGGTGCGCTGGCTGCGGGCGTTACCGAGGTCGTGGTCAACGACTCGCACTCGACCATGCAGAACCTGCGTCCGGACGAACTGCTGGGCAACGCCCGCTATCTGTCCGGTAAGCACAAGCCGATGTACATGATGCAGGGGCTGGACGACACCTTCGACGCGATCTTCTTCGTCAGCTACCACGGCTCGATGGCCAGCGAGGCCTCGACGCTCTCCCACACCTACAACCCGCGAGCCATATCCCAGGTGCTGCTCAACGGCGTCGAGGTGGGGGAGTCGGGCATCAACGCACTGGTCGCGCTCGGCTACGGCGTCCCGGTGGTGTTGATCACGGGCGACGACACCACCGCCGAGGAGGCGACGGCGATCTGTCCGGGGATCACCACCGCGGTGGTGAAGAAGTCGGTGAGTAGGTTCGCGGCCGAGTCCTTGCATCCGCAGCAGGCGGTCGCGGTGATCACCGAAGCGGCCACCGCCGCGATCAACAAACTCGATCGGGCCCGGCCGCCGGCGATCGAACTGCCGGCCACCCTGGAGATCTCCTTCCAGACCGGGGACATGGCCGACATGGCCAGCTGGGTCAGGGGGGTCGAGCGAGTCGAGTCGCGGACCGTCCAGGTCAGTGACGACGACCCGATCCGGCTGTTCCGCACCTTCATCACCATCGTCCTGCTGACCCGGGCCATCGTCGAATGACGTCCCCTATGACGCAGGATCGTGCGCTGGACGGCAGGGTCGCGGTGATCACCGGCGCGGCCGGCGGCATCGGGGCCGCCACGGCCGAGGCGATGGCCGCGGCGGGTGCCCGGGTGCTGGTGGCCGACGTCAAGGACGGCACCCACACCGTGGAGTCGATCATCGCCTCCGGTGGCGAGGCGGCCCACATCCTCTGCGACGTCGCCGATCCGGAGCAGGTCGAGGCGATGGTCGCGTTCGCCGCCGAACGGTTCGGCGGCGTCGACATCCTGGTCAACGACGCCGGCATCTCGGGTGGTTCGGCTCCGGCGCACGAGACCGAGGTGGCGGCGTGGCTACGGACCGTCGCGGTGAACCTGACCGGAACATTTCTCTGCGTCCGCGCGGCGATGCCGCGGCTGATCGCGTCCGGACGAGGCCGCGTCGTCAACGTCGCCTCCACCTACGGACTGATCGGGGCGCCACTGGCGCCGGCCTACTGTGCGTCGAAGGGCGGCATCGTCAACCTCACCCGGCAGCTTGCGGTCGACTACAGCCCACAGGGCGTCCGGGTGAACGCGATCTGCCCCGGCTACATCGACACCGACATGGGTGACCATCGGGCGGGCCTCGGGCCGGAGGGCCAGGCCGAGGCGAACGCCCGCCGGGAGGCCGCCGCCGCGCTGCAGCCGATCGGCCGCCAGGCTCAGGCCGCCGAGGTGGCCCGGGTCGCGGTGTTCCTGGCCGGCGACGACTCCTCGTTCATGACCGGGTCGATCGTCACCGTCGACGGCGGCTGCACCGCAACCTTCCGGCATCCGTGACGGTCACCGGTGAGTTGTCCGGCGCGGTCGCGGTGGTGACCGGCACCGCCCAGGGGATCGGGGCACAGATCGCCGACGACCTGACCGGCGCCGGAGCGATCGTCCATCGGGTGGACAAGGCCGAGGTCGACCTCAGCGACCCGGCAGCCACCGAGGCGTTCTTCGCCGAGGTCGGCACCGTGCAGATCTTGGTCAACGTGGCCGGCGGCGTCGTCGGCCAGACCCACACCCCGATCGACGAGTTGACCGACGAAGCCTGGGACGCCGTCCTCGACGCCAACCTGCGGACGGCGTTCCTCTGTTGCCGGGCGGCGGCGCGGACGATGAAACCCGCCGGCTACGGCCGGATCGTCACCATCTCCTCCGGGGCCGGCCGCAGCGTCAGCCTGACCGGCGTCCAGGCCTACACCTCGGCCAAGGCCGCCCAGATCGCGTTGACCCGGCAGTTGGCCCACGAACTCGGGCCGCACGGGATCACGGTCAACTGCATCGCCCCCGGCTTCGTCCTGTCGAACCCGACCACTCGAGCCCAGTGGGATTCCTACGGCCCGGACGGTCAGCGCGAGCTGCTCGACTCGATCGCCGTCGGACGGGTCGGCACGCCCGCCGACATTGCCCGCGGCGTCCGCTTCTTCGTGGCTCCGGACGCCGATTGGGTCAGTGGCCAGGTGCTGTCCATCGACGGTGGCCACTCGATGTTCTGACCCGAGCGTCGCTGTTCTGACCTGAGAGGTGAAAGAGACCGTGAACAAAGACGATGACGGGATCCGGGACGAGCGGCTCGACGAGCTCGGCGAGCGTTATTTCTCTACCCAGCACACCTTCGACCCGCTGAACGCCACTCTGCTCGGACTCGACGAGTTCGAACACCTGCTGCCCGATCCGGGACCGACGGCCGGCAGCGCGGCCAGCGAGGCGTTCGCCGAGATCGGGCGAGAACTCGAGCAGGTCGATCTCGACGCCTTGGCGCCTGCGGACCAGCTCGACCACGCTGTCCTGACTGCGCTGGCCCGCGGAGCCGAAGGCGATGCCCGGCATCAGCTCTGGGCGGCCAACGCCTCGGCCAAGGGCTACGTCAGCCCGCAGGGCCTGGTGTTCCAGGCGATTCCGACCATGGCCGTCAACGAGCCGGATCAACGGTCGGCCTATCTGGAACGTCTGGCCGGTCTCGGCGACCTCTTCGCCGCCCTGGGCGAGCGCTACCGGACGGAAGCAGCGGCCGGTCGCCGGTCCACCGTCCGCGGACTCCGGCAGGCGATGACCCAGCTGGCCGGCCAGCTGGAGGCAGCCGTGGACGAATCTGCGCTGTTCAAGCCCGTCCGAACGGCGACCGGGACCGGTGCGGCCGATCTGCGTCAGCGGGCCGAGCAGCTGATCGGGAGTTCGGTGCAGCCGGCGATCGCTCGACTGCTCGACCTGCAGACCGAGTTACTGGCCGACGCTCGACCCGACGACCAGGTGGGGATCCGCTTCGTCCCCGGCGGCGAGGAGGGTTACCAGGCCGCCCTCGACCGGAACACCACGCTGCGTCTCGATCCGGAGCAGATCCACTCCGTCGGCCTGGCGGAGCTCGCCGCGCTGGAGCCGCGATGGCGTGAGATCGGCCGATCTGCGCTGGGTGAGGGGGATCGCGAGACCATCTCCACCCGGCTGCGATCCGAACCCGGATTTCGGTTCGGTAGCGGAGCCGAGATCGTCCACGCCGCGCAGTCCGCTCTCGCCCGGGCCAAGGCCGAGCAGCCCCGCTTCTTCCCCGATCTGCCCATCTCGGACTGCGTGATCGAGGAGATCGGTCCTGCCGAGGCTGAGGACGCGGCGCTCGCCTACTACCGCCCGCCCGCGGTGGACGGCAGCCGTCCGGGGGCGTACTGCCTGCTGACCACCGAGCCGGCGACCCGGTTCCGCTACGAGTCGGAATGCCTGGCCTTCCACGAGTCGATCCCCGGGCACCATCTGCAACTGGCCACCGCTCAGCTGCTGGAGATCCCCCGCTACCGTCGCCACCTCGACGTGGAAGCGTGCAGCTTCAACGAGGGCTGGGGTCTCTACTGTGAACAGCTGGCCGACGAGATCGGCCTGTACTCCGGCGACCTCGACCGGTTGGGCATGCTGTCCCACGCCTCCCTGCGGGCCTGCAGGCTGGTCGTCGACACCGGTCTGCACCACTACGGCTGGTCGCGCGAGCAGGCGGTCGACTTCATGTGGCAACACACCGCGACGACCTGGGCCAACGTGGTCAGCGAAGTCGACCGTTACATCGCCTGGCCGGGTCAGGCCGTTTCCTACCTGGTCGGCAAGCGGGAGATCCTGCGGCTCCGAGAGCAGGCCCGTGCCGCGCTCGGCGACCGGTTCGACCTGCGCGGCTTCCACACCGCCGTACTCGGTCAGGGCGCGGTGCCGCTGCCGGTGCTCGGCATCCAGGTGAATCGTTGGACGGAGGAGCTGGCAGCCGGCGCAGCTGCGGCGAAGCGCTGATGAGGTTCACAATCATCGGAGCCGGCGCGATCGGTGGCACCCTCGGTGCCCACCTGGTCCGATCCGGACACGACGTTCTGCTCTGCGACGCCGACCCCGACCATGTCGCGGCGATCAACGCCGACGGGCTGCGGATCAGCGGCCCGGTGAACGAATTCACGGTGGATGTTCCCGCGGTCGTCCCGGCGGGGCTCGACGACGCGCTGGCCGGCGAGCGGGACAGCATCGAACACGCCATCGTCGCGGTCAAGAGTCAGCACACGGCGTCGGTCGCGGCGCTGCTGGCCGGCCGGTTGAGCAAGGACGGCGAGGTGCTGACCGTTCAGAACGGACTGACTGCCGATGTGCTGGTCCGGGCGGTCGGACGGCACCGGGTGCTGTCCAGCCTCGTCAACTTCGGGGCCGACCTGATCGGGCCCGGGCATGTACTGCAGGGCAACGTCGCCACCTTCCGGATCGGTGAGCTCGACCCGGGTCCGATCACCGGTCGGGTCCGGGCTCTCGCCGCGACCCTGCCGTACGCCGAACCGACCGACAACGTGCTCGGTTTCCTGTGGGGTAAAGAAATCTACGGCGCGATGCTCTGGGCCGGTGCCACCTCGGATCTAACCATCGCCGAGACCCTGGAACGCCTCGCCTACCGGCCGTTGATGCTGGCGCTGGCCCACGAAGTCCTGGCCCAGGCACCCGTCCCGGTCGAGAGCTTCGACGGGTTCGATCCCGACGATCTGGAAGGCTCGCTGGACCGGCTGGCCGTCTTCAACCGGTCCAGCGCCAAGACCCACAGCGGCATCTACCGCGATCTCGCCGTCCGGCACCGCCGCACCGAGATCGACGAGGTGCTGCGCGACATCGACGGTCCGATTTTTCGACGGGTCGCCGCCGTCATCCACGACATCGAGCAGGGACGACGGGTGTGTGCGGTAGAGAATCTGGACGAGTTGGCCGCGACGGTGATCGGCTGACCTCGCCGCGGCCCATTCGGTCGACTCGGGTCAGGCGCCCAGGACTCGGCCGGCTTCGCGAGCCGACGCCAGCGCGCCCTGGTGCAGTTCGGCGGCCTGATCGGTGAATGCGTCCATCGCCGGATTGACCCCGACCAGGGTGAACTCGCGCTCGACCACGGACAGGTCAGCGCCCCAGACGTCGCCCAGGATCCGCTTCAGGTAGGCCGTCGAGTGGTCCCATCCCTCGCGCGGGGTGCCGGCCCCGTAGGCGCCGCCCCGGACGGTGGCCAGCACGACCTTCTTGCCGGCGAGCAGCGGCGGGGTGCCGGCGCCGGCCCGCGGGTCGGCGATGATCAGGTCGATCCAGGACTTCACGTGCTGGGAGACGCCGAAGTTGTAGAGCGGGGCAGTGATCAGGATCGCGTCGGCCTCGAGCAGCTCGTCGACCAGCGTGGCGGCCAGCTTGACCGCGGCCTGCTGCTCGGCGCTCCGGTCGGATTCGGGGACGAAGGCGGCGGTGACTGCGTTGCCCCAGGCGTCCGACGGCAGGGTGTCGACGCCGATGTGGCGACGTTCGATCCGCTCGCCGGGATGGCTGGCGAGCCACTCGGCTTCGACGATGTCGGCGATCTCACGGCTGGCGGAACCTTCGACGCGGATGCTGGCGTCGAGACGGAACAAGGTCATGGCAGAAACTCCTCGGATTTGGGTGGCGAACGAGTGTCACTTCAACCTTGAACTGACTACTCGAGGATATCACTTCATGCTTGAACTCAATTCCGCTAGGCTGACCGGATGAGCGTTGCCGAGGACGAACCGCGCTGGCTCTCCGCGGTCGAGCAGGAGGCTTGGCTCGCCGCGGTCGGGATGGCGTTCGTGATGCCGGCCGAGCTGGACGCCCAGCTGCAACGGGAGTCGCAGCTGCACCTGTTCGAGTACCTGGTGCTCAGCCGGTTGTCGATGGCCCGCGACCGCACCCTTCGGATGAGTGAACTCGCCGGGTTGACCAACGGGTCGCTCTCCCGGTTGTCGAACGTGGCCAAACGGATGGAGGGCCGGGGATGGATCCGTCGGGCGCCGGACCCCGACGACGGTCGCTACACCAATGCGGTGCTCACCGAAGCGGGGTGGGCCCAGGTGGTGGCGGCCGCCCCGGGCCACGTGGCGGCGGTGCGGCAGCTCTTGATCGACGTCCTCACCCCGGAGCAGCTCGGGCAGCTCGGCCAGATCGGCCGTACGGTCAGCGAGGCCCGTCGAGCCCGCGGCTGCCCCGACCCGACCAGGGACGATCCCGTGGCGCCGCCGCCGACGTGATGGCCGACACCGCCACCCGGACCTGGTGGGCGTTCGGTCAGGAGCCGTCCTGGCACTAGGCTCGCCACGCCGATCCGAGGTCGGCGTGACCCGAGAGGACCCGGATGGCGCGACCGATCCCGCCGCTGCTGCTGATCCGTGCCCTGTTCCGCGCGCTCGGGCTGCATCCGGAGGACCCCGAGGCGACCGAGTTCGCGCTGACCGGACGGGCGCTGGTCGTCGCCACCAACCGGGCCGTGCTCGACGTCGGCAAGGCGACCGGCGTGTTCGCCAGCGAGCTGACCACCGCCTACTACGCCTTTCTCGACGCCGGGCTGGAGGTGGACGTGGCCAGCCCGTCCGGCGGGCTGATCCCGGTCGATCCGCTCTCGATGTGGGGCATCATCCGGACTCCGTCCGACGACCGGTTCCTCGACGACGACGTGCTTCGGGCCAAGGTCAGCGGTTCGCTGGCCGTCGGCGATGTCGACGTGACCGACTACGACCTGGTCTATCTGGCCGGCGGTTGGGGCGCGGCCTTCGACTTCGGCACCTCGGACGCGCTCGCCACCACGATGACCGAGGCGAGTGCCGCCGACCTCGTGCTCGGCGGGGTCTGCCACGGTCCGCTCGGTCTGATCAACGCCACCCGTCCTGACGGGCGTGGCTTGATCGAGGGTCGTCCGGTGACCGGGGCCAGCAACCGCCAGATCAAAGAACTCGGCATCGTGAACACCCCGCAGCATCCGGAGACCGAACTGCGTCGGCACGGTGGACGCTATGAGAAGACGAAGGCGATCTCCGACATCCTGGCCAACCACTGGGTGGTGGACGGCGAGCTGGTCACCGGTCAGAACCAGAACGCCGGGCCGATGGTGGCGCGGGAGATGTTGCAGCTGGTGCAACGTCGGCGAACGTGATTGGGGCGCGCAATTTAGGCTGCACGGGTGAGTGATCAAGACGGCGTCCTGGTGGCGATTCCGGCGTTCGGGCTGCCGCACCTGACCGACAGCGTGCTGGGCGACCTGGTGCGGGATCCGCTACCGCCGGGCAGCCGGATCGTGGTGGTCGACAACGGTGGCGACTACGAGCCGGCGGTCGCCGACGAGCACCTCACGATCTATCGGCCCGGTCAGAATCTGCGCTGGATCGGTGCGACCAACTGGGCCCTGAACACGGCGATCGCCGAGCAGATCCCGGTGGTCGCCGTCCTGAACAACGACACCCGGCTGTCGCGCAACTTCCTGAGCTCACTGGTGGAGCCGTTCGCCGACGCCGGCCGGGCTACCGACGTCGCCGTGGTCGCGGCCTGCTACAACGACTTCTGGCTGCACCAGCGGGCCGCCGAGATCCCCGATGAGGCAGCCGGCTACGTGCCGGTGCAGCACTACCGTGAGGTGCCGTTCTGCGACGGGACGGCGCTGGCCTTCTCGACGGCGCGAATCGCCGAGATCGGGCTGCTGGACGCCGAAGCGTTTCCGGTTCACGGCTACGGCTCGGACATCGACCTGGCGCTGCGCGCGAAACACGCCGGGCTGCGGTGCCTGGTCACCGAGGGCGCCTACGTCGAGCATCTGCGTCGCCAGACGATGAACGACGTCGGCCGCACCGGAGAGCAGAACCGAGCCGAGATCCTGACCGGGCTGGACGCGAAGTGGGGTCCGGGCTGGCGGGCCGAGGTCGGTCTCGGCCCGGATTCGTTCCCGGCGTACAACACCGGCAGCGCCGCGTCGTGGTACCTGTGACCGGGTCGGAACGGGCGTGACCAGACGCGTGGTCTACGCCAGTTTCGCCACCCTGCGGCACAGCGGCGGGGTCTACGTCGGGACCCAGCACGTCCAGCTGTTGCGGGCCGCCGGCCGGGATGCGGTGCTGTGGTTGCCGGAAGCCGACAACCGGACGGACTGGATCGATCCGGCCGTCCCGGTGGTCGGCGGCCCTCAGCTCGAGATCGGAGCCGACGACCTGCTGGTGCTGCCGGAGGCTCCCGTCGTTCCTGGTCGCGATCCGGCCCCTGGCGCACGCAAGGTGATCTTCAACCAGAACCACTTTTACACCTATGCCGCTCGCCCCGACCCGACCATGGACTCGGTCCGAAGTGCCCCTCCGAACTCGGCGCCTCGGTCCAGCTCTGCGCCGACGGCGACGATCCAGCCGGGGCTCTCCTATCCTGGCTGGGATCCGACCCCGGCGGTGTGGACGGTCTCACCCGAGAGCCGAGATCTCCTTCGCGCCCTGGAACCTGAACTGCCGGTCCACCTGATACCGAATCTGGTCGAGGGGGAGCTGTTCCGGCCGTTGTCCTCGGACCGGGTCAGGGTGACCTGGTTTCCACGGAAGCGGCCGCGGGAAGCCAGCCTGCTGCGAACGCTGTTGGCCCGCGACGAACGGCTGACCGGCGTCGAGTTGGTCGAGTTGGTCGACGTGCCCCGGGCGCAGGTCGTCGAGGCGCTCGGACGGACGACGGTCTTCGTTTCCCTCAACCACAGCGAGAGCTTCGGATTGCCGGTGGCCGAGGCGCTCGCCGCCGGCTGTCTGGTCGTGGGCTACGACGGGGGCGGCGGCACTGATCTGTTCGAGGCCCCCGGCGCCTGGCGGATTCCTGAGCAGCGACCCCTGCTGCTCCGCGACGCTGTGGTCGATCTGGTACGGCGGGCGCCCGAACTCGAACCGGTCCGGAAAGCCAACCGGGACTGGGTTCTGGAGCGCTTCAACTCCGAACGGACCAGCGCCGCGTTGCTGGCCGCCGTCGATGCGGCAGCGTCGCGACCCGGGGCCGCGGCGCTGGCGACGCACCCTGCCGTCTGGCTCGACGCCCTCGGCCCGAACTTCACCGCCTACGCCTGAGTCCAGCGCCACCGTGGACCGGGGATCGCGCCCTTTGGACCGTGATCGCGCCCTCTGCAGTGGGCGCGATCACTGGTTAAAGGGCGCGATCACTGGTTAAAGGGCGCGATGACGCCCGACTGTGGGCAGGTGGGGGTTGGGAGGCAGAGGGGGACCGACCCGATCTGGCGGTCGGAGGCAGGACGAGAGGGGGACGACGGGCGCGGCGGGCTCAGTAGGCGCCGTCGACCACGTTGATCAGGTCGTCGCCGGCGACGTAGCGGCGCAGCTGGTCGTTCACCAGCTTGAAGGCGCGGGCGCCGGAGGCTTTGATGTGGCCGGCGGCGTGCGGGGTGATGATCACGTTCGGTGCGGTCCACAGCGGATGACCCTCGGGCAGTGGTTCGGGCTCCATCACGTCCAGACCGGCGCGTAGCCGGCCGGAGTTCAGCTCGGCCAGCAAGGCGTCGGTGTCGACGATCTTGCCGCGGGCCACGTTGATCAACAGGGCGCCGTCGGGCATCGCGGCCAGGAAGTCGGCGTCCACCAGGCCTGCGGTCTGGTCGGTCAACGGCAGGGTGAGGACGACGATGTCGGCGTCGGGCAGCAGGCCCGGCAGTTCGTCGGTGGCGTGCACGCCGTCCCGGGCGGAATGGGCGACCATGACCGGATTGGATCCGAAGCCGCGTAGCCGTTCGGCGGTCTCGTCGCCGAGATCACCGGCGCCGACGATCAGCACCGTCTTGTCGACCAGGTCGTCGGCTTCGGAATCGTCCCAGGCGCCTCGACGCTGAGCGTCGAAGAAGTGCGGCAGTCGTCGCTGCGAGGCCAGGATCAGCGCCAGGACGAGCTCGGCGACGGCCGGTCCGTGCACCCCGCGGGCGTCACAGAGGGTGACGCCGTCCGGGATGTGACCGACCACGTCCTCGACCCCGGCACTGAGCAGCTGCATCACCTTCAACTGCGGGAGGGCGGCGAACTTGCGATCCAGATCGGAGGAGTCCTCGACCTGGGGCACCCAGAACTCGGTCCGCTTCAGGCCGTCGGGCTGCTCGTCCTCACCGTTCCAGGCCAACACCTCGACTCCGTCGGGCACCTCGCCCAGCGTCCGGATCGCGTTGTCGTCGGGCACACACACCACAGTCATGCAGCCACCGTAGGTGAGCGGGCATCAGGACGAGACGGCGGCCTCACCCCGGTCGAGGAACGTCGGACCGGCCGCCGATGGGGTGATGTCGAAGTCGAAGATCGCGGTCGGCAGGTAGAGCGAGCAGCAGGCGTTCGGGATGTCCACCACGCCGCTGATCCGGCCCTCGATCGGCGCCGAACCCAGCAGCAGGTAGGCCTGCGGGCCGGTGTAGCCGAACTTCATCAGGTAGTCGACCGCGTTGAGGCAGGCGTTCTGGTAGGCCAGTGTCGCGTCGTTGTAGAAGTTGGTGTCGGTGTCGTGGTCGACCGAGATGCCGATGAAGCTGATGAACTCGCTGTAGCGCGGTTCAACGTTGCCGGGCATGAAGATCGGGTTGGTGCTGACCCCGTAGGTCTCCATCCCGCCCTTGATCAGATCGACGTGGAAGTCGATGAACCCGCCCATCTCGATCGCCCCGCAGAACGTGATCTCGCCGTCGCCCTGGCTGAAGTGCAGATCGCCGCCGGAGAGCAGCGCACCCGGTACGTGCACGGGATAGAACACCCGCGAACCCCGGCTGAAGTTCTTGATGTCGTGGTTGCCGCCGTTCTCCCGCGCCGGAACCGTACGGGCGCCGTCGGCGGCGATCGAGGCGAGCACGTCACCGGTCGCCGTCCCGCCGAGAACGCCGTCGGCCAACGGTGGCAGTGCGAGCTCGGGCACCCGGTCCGGGTCGGTGGCGATCAACGCACGTTCGCGGGTGTTCCAGCGAGCCAACAGATCTGCCGACGGCGCAGTGCCGAACAGGCCGGGGTGGGTCAACCCGGTGTAACGGACGCCGGGGATGTGTCGCGACGTCGCCACCTGTCCCTCGAAGTCCCAGATCGCCTTGTAGGCATCGGGAAACCGGTCGGTGAGGAAGCCGCCGCCATTGGTCTTGGCGAAGATGCCGGTGTAGCCCCAGCCCTGCCCGGCGTGCTCCCCTGCCTCCTGGGGCACCGGTCCGAGGTCGAGGATGTCGATGACCAGCAGATCACCGGGTTCGGCACCCTCGACGGCGATCGGACCGCTCAGCATGTGCGCGACGCTCAGGTCGACGTCGCGGACGTCGTTGGCCGAGTCGTTGTTGCCGATCTGATTGTCGGTCCACTCCTTGCACTCCACCCGAATGCTCTGGCCGGGTTTCACGCTGACCGCGATCGGCACGTCCGGATGCCAACGGTTATGACCGGGCACCACCTGGTCACGCATCGACTTGGCTTGGTCGACCTCGAAAACGACGTCGGGCACGAAGGACTCCTCGGGGGTTGGCGGGGACGGGTACTACCCGGTCAGGGACGGGGAAGTCTTGCCTGTCGTGGATCCCGGGCACGGTTACCGGTCACCCGGGCCGACGGGACGTCGGTCATCACGCTGGGCTGATGGGCACTGCGCTCCGAGCGCTCGATGATGCGGTTCAGTGGGGAGTCGACGCGCAGGGCCGAAGCGGCGACCAAGCGTCGGGCGGCGTCTCCGCACACCGGACAGCAGGCCGGATCGGCCGAGCGCGCCATCGGCCGGACGAGCTCGAACTCGCCGCAGGCAGGACAGCGAAAGGCGTATGTCGGCACGGTGTTCCTCCCCGAGGATGGTCTCGAACCTATTCACCCGGCGTCCCGGCGGTCAACGGGTCCGGCGGTCGGCGAGGAAAAAGCAACACGGCCGAAACATCGTCGACACCTCACCGGTGCGTGAGTACGGAAGCGTCGGCGTGGACAGTTCACCGTCGGGCCGGCCGCGCCGCCCGTCCCCCCCAGATCACCACGGGCCTCACTCGACAAGGGGATCAACATGACCCAGGACATCAGCAATCCACCCGCGCCATCGACCACCGAGGCCGAGCCGACGCACCTCGAACACGGCACCGGCACGAAGGAGACGCTGGAGGACTACACCCTCCGATTCGCGCCCCGGCACTACCGCAAATGGACCACCGGCGTGGTCGCCATCTCTGCGTTGGGCGGCATCGCCTATCTGGCCGACTTCGCCATCGGCGCCAACATCGGAATCGCCTACGGGACGACGAACGCACTGTGGGGCATCGTCGTCTTCACCGTGGTGATCTTCCTGACCGGCTTCCCGCTGGCCTACTACGCCGCCCGGTACAACCTCGACCTCGATCTGATCACCCGGGGCAGCGGATTCGGCTACTACGGCTCCGTGGTCAGCAACGTGATCTTCGCGACCTTCACCTTCATCTTCTTCGCCCTCGAGGGCTCGATCATGGCCCAGGGGTTGAATCTGGGGCTCGGCATTCCGCTCTGGGCCGGCTACGCCGTGTCGACCTTGATCATCTTCCCGTTGGTCATCTACGGCATGAAGGTGCTGTCCAAGCTGCAACTGTGGACGACTCCGCTCTGGCTGATCCTGATGGTGATCCCGTTCGTCTACCTGCTGGTCAGCCATCCGAACTCGGTAGCGACCTTTTTCTCCTACCAGGGCGAGGACGGCGCGGGTGAACCCAATCTCGGCTCGGTGATGCTGGCCGCCGGGGTCTGCCTGTCGTTGATCGCCCAGATCGCCGAGCAGATCGACTATCTGCGCTTCATGCCGCCCCGGACTCCGGAGAACTCACGCCGGTGGTGGCGGGCGATGATCCTGGCCGGCCCCGGCTGGGTGATCTTCGGTGCGATCAAGCAGGTCATCGGGCTGTTCCTGGCCGTCTACATCATCGCCAACATCGCCGGCGGAGCAACGGTGGCCAACCAGCCGGTGCACCAATTCCTGGAGATCTACCGCGACATCATGCCGGCCCCGGTCGCCCTCGGCCTCGCGGTCGTGCTGGTGGTGATCAGTCAGGTCAAGATCAACGTGACGAACGCCTACTCCGGTTCGCTGGCCTGGACCAACAGCTTCACCCGGATCACCAAGCACTACCCGGGCCGGATCGTCTTCCTGGCCTTCAACCTGCTGATCGCGCTGATCCTGATGGAAGCCAACATGTTCAGCTTCCTGAACACGATCCTCGGCTTCTACGCCAACTGCGGCATGGCCTGGGTGGTGACCGTGGCCAGCGACATCGTGTTCAACAAGTTCTTGCTGAAATTATCGCCACTGAAGCCGGAGTTTCGCCGCGGCCTGCTCTACAGCTTCAACCCGGTCGGATTCGGCTCCATGATCATCGCCGCGGGGCTGTCGATCATCGCCTTCTTCGGCGGGCTCGGTTCGGCCATTCAGCCGTTCTCGCCGCTGGTGGCCATCGGACTGGCGCTGGTGCTGCCGCCGATCATCGCCTTGGCCACCCGGGGTAAGTACTACCTGCGCCGGCCCGACGCCGCCGATCCGCTGCGCAGCGATGACGGGATCGACCTGCCGATGTATGACGAGCTGGGCAACCCGTCGGACGCCATCCTCACCTGCCACGTCTGCCGGCAGGACTACGAGCGCCCGGACGTGGCCAAGTGCGAGACGCACGACGCTATCGTCTGCTCGCTCTGTCTGAGCACCGACAAGGTCGGCGACCACATCTTGCCGGCCCAGCCGGCGGCCGCCTGACCTGACCTGGCTCTAGCTGTCGCAGTCCACTGCGACCGCCAAGGCCTGGCAAATCTCCCGCATTCGTTCGCCACCGAGCCGCCCGAGTCGATGAACCAACACCGAGATCGAGACGCTCTCGATACAGGTGGCCGCCGGGCGCCGCGGAACCGGATCCTCCGGGGCTTCGAGGACCACTTGGCTCACGAGGCCGCGGATCGTGGTCGTGCAGGGAGCTACCAGAGCACGCCGGTGCCGAGGTATTGCCGCATCTCGCGAGAGAACGACGACCGGTCGACGGCCGATGTCTTGCATCTCGCACCACCAGACCTCGCCGCGTGCTGACCGCAGCCACCACCCACGCGAATCTCGCATCCCAGCAGGTGTTGGCCAAGGCCGGCGTCGTGTCCCTCGGTCCAGCCGATCCCGCCGCGATCGGCGGAGCGGCCGGAACGTTCTAGCGACGCGTGCTCTGCCGACCCGGGCACACCGAGCCGATTACGGCTTGAGTAGCACCTTGATCGCGGTCCGCTCGTCCATCGCGGTGTAACCGTCCGCGACCTGATCCAGCGGCAGGGTCAGATCGAACACCTTGCCGGGATCGATTTTCTTGCTCCACACGTCTTCCAGCAGTTCCGGAATGTAGGCCCGGGCCGGGGCGACGCCGCCGGCGACGTTGATGTTGCCGCCGAACATCTGCCCGATCGGCAGCTCCGCACCACCACTGGGAACGCCGACGTAGCCGACCTGGCCACCGGGCCGAACCGATCCCAACGCCTGCTCCATCGACTCCTTGGTGCCTACACATTCGAGCACGCAGTCCGGGCCGATGCCGTCGAACAGCTTGTGTACGGCCTCGACGCCCTCATCGCCGCGCTCCTCGATGATGTCGTCCGCGCCGAACTCGCGGCCGAGCTTCTGCCGCGACTCGTGCCGGGAGAAAAGCACGATCCGTTCCGCCCCGAGCCGCTGACAGGCCAGCACACCGCAGAGCCCGACCGCTCCGTCGCCGACCACGGCCACGGTCTTGCCCGGGCCGACCCCGGCCGAGACGGCGGCGTGGTGCCCGGTGCTCATCACGTCCGACAGGGCCAGTAGGGACGGGACCAGGTCGTCATCCGGCTGCCCGTCGGTGGCCACCAGCGTGCCGTCGGCCAAGGGCACCCGGACCAGCGAGCTCTGACCGCCGCTGACGGCGATGCCGTCCTCGTCGTCGGCACCCCAGGCGGCGCCGTGCAGACACGAGGTCTGGATGCCGTTGCGGCAGTTGGGGCAGGTGCCGTCGCTGATCACGAACGGCGCGATCACGAACTGGCCGACCTCGATGTCGTTGACGTCGTCGCCGACCGCCTCGACCACGCCGACGAACTCGTGGCCGATCTGGTGGGTTTCCTTGGTCTTCTGGATGCCGCGGTAAGGCCAGAGGTCCGAGCCGCAGATGCAGGAGGCGGTGACGCGGACGAGGGCGTCGGTGGGCTTCTCGATCTTCGGGTCGTCGACCTCGGCGCTCTCGATGTCGCCGGGTCCATGGATGAGGGTTGCTCGCATGTCACCGATGGTACGGAGCGGTCCGAAGGCCTTGCTCAGCAGCCGTCCAGGCCACCGATGACGGTGCGGAGGCGGGCGTGCAACTGAGAAAGCAGACGGGACACCTGCATCTGGCTAATGCCGATCGCCTGGGCGATGTCGGACTGGGAGAGTTGCTCCTGATAGCGCAGCCGCAGTAGCTCGCGATCATCCTCGGTGAACCCGGCCAACGCCCGATGCAGCAGTAATCGGGTCTCGGCCCGGTCCATCTCTTCCAGGCTCTCGCTCGAACCCACGAACTCGGTCCGGAAGGCGATCGTCTCCAGGGACGAGGCCCGGTAGCCGTGGCTGGCGTGGCGGGCCCGACGCACCTCGACGAGCTCCTCACCGAGGGTCTGGGACAGCTCGCGCTCGTTCGGGACGGTGCCCAGCAGTTGGGCCAGGTCGGGCCACTGTTGCCGAATCGAGGACAGCAGTTCCTGAGTCCGGCGGGGCGGCCGGACCAGCCAGCCGTGGTCGCGGAAGTGGCGCTTCAGCCGGCCCAGAATGGTGGGGGTGGCAAAGGGGAGGAACGGGCCCTGATCGGGATCGCAGCGCTGCGAGGCCTCGACCAGACCGGTCCGCGCGACCTGGATCAGGTCGTCCAAATCCTCACCCCGGTGGGCGAACCGCTGCGCCAACCGGCGGGCCAGCCAGAGGTGCTCCAGGACCACCTGCTCCAGCAGCTCGGTTCGACGCGGTTCCGGAGCGGTTCGCGCCCACGTGAGGAGCTCGACGGTCCGGAGGGCCAATTCGTCGTGCCAGTGCGGCAATCGTCCGGTCGGGGTCTGCGGTGCCGGCGCGGGCGGCTCGGCCGTTCCGGCCGCGACGGCCGTTCCGGAGTCGTCAGCATCGTGGGCTCGGAGCAGGGCCTGGTCGTGACGGTGTTCGGCGTTGCCCGGACTGTGAGGACGGTCGGCGACGGGGCTGACCGGACGGTTATGGCGATGCGCGGCATCGCGGTGGATATCGGACAAGGAAACATCGGTCGACATGAACAACCCATCTGCTCACCAACCTGGATGCAGCGCTCTGTTCGACTGCTGATGTGGCTTTACCGCTGTTGCGTGACCGCCCTCAGGGCGACACCGATCCTCGCGACGCGTCAGCCGGAGGGGGTGATCCCGCGATGACCGCGAGTAGGTCCACCGGAGATCCGGCGGCGGAGTCGATCGAAGTCATCTCGACCAAGGAGGCAGCGAGGGGTTGGCCGTTGGCGTCGTGAGGCATCGCCTGTCCTGTGTGCTCAGGGGAGAAGCACCGTCCTGACGCAGGCGATCCACCGGCCGAGCACAGTCGAGCATGGTCAGCAGGTCGTGGTCGGACCTGCGCACCATGGTGCACCCGATCGGAACAATCCTCCTGGCCGTGAGGGGCCTCGCCCGGATTCTCCAGGTCGTCGTCCGGTCGTCAAGCGGTCTCTTCGCCATCATCCAGAGGAGCTGGGTCGGCTCCCCACACGAGGGCGAATCCACCGCGCTGTACCGCACGCCGGAACCAACTGTAGGAGATGACGAGGCCGAGGGCGAACAGCGGTAGCGATCCGGCGGTGGAAACCGGCACCGCCCAGGTGGTCGAGATGGTTAGCAACAGCACCAGGGTGAGGGTCGCATTGCCGCCCAGCACCGTGGCCCAGATCCAGGACAGCCGCCTGAAGAAACGACGCATCACCGGCGATTCGAGGAAGTCCTCGGGCATCGGGCAGAAGTCGGCGGCCAGTCGTTCGATCAGGGGCCGGTGGCGCCACGCCGTCGCCAGCATGGCCACGGCGAACAGATAGGTGGCGGCCGTCGGCTGGAGGAAGAAGACGACCGGCGAGCGGGCCGCGGCGGTCAGCCCGATCTGCAGGGCGGCCAGGCCGCCGGTGGCCACCAGCAGCGCCGACGGGCTGCCACCCCGGACCAGGTGGAACGTGATGGCCAGCGCCGCCCAGCCGGCGGACGCGGCCAGCGCGGGCCAGAGCCCGGCCAGCAGCAGAACGACGTAGAACAGTCCGAGCGGAACGATCACCGCCTCGCCCAGATGCAGGACGATCTGGCGGGCCAGCGCGCGGACGGCGGGCAGGTAGACGAGTTCGGGCTCCTGTCCAGGTTGCTCCGGTATGGGCTGGTTACCCATCATCGCCGGACTCGTCGGAATGCCGGGACCGTCCTCGCCGGCGCTGCAGCCAGTCCCAGGCACGCGAGATCCGCGATCGATGCCGGGGCGGGACGGCCGACGGGTGTCCGTTCAGCGGTCCCCAGGCGGCGTGGGCGACTCCGGCTGCGGGCACGGACAGCAAGGCGCCGGGAATCCCGGCCAGAAAGGAGCCCGCGGTCAGCACCAGGATGATCGCCAGCGGGTGCAGCCGTAGGTATCGGCCGACCACGAACGGTTGCAGCACGTGGGCCTCGAGTTCGTTCTCGGCCAGCAGCACGACCAGGATGATCAGCCCCGGGACGAGCCCCTGCGTGCCCAGGGTGATCACCACCGCCACCGCTCCGGCGATGAACGCGCCGACCACCGGGATGAAGCTGCCGAGGAAGACGAGGATGGCGAGCGGGATGAAGATCGGCACCCCGAGGATGAACAGCGTGGTGCCGATCACCACGCCGTGGATCGAGGCGATGATGAAGGTGCCCTGGATGAAGCCGGTGAGGCTGGTCCAGGCGGCGTCGCCGGCGGCGGCGATCCGCCGTCGCGCGGTGAAACCGAACAGGTCGCAGAACCAGGACCAGACCCGTTCGCCGTCCCAAAGGACGAAGATCACCACGAACAGGGCCAGAACTACGCCGGTGGCCACGTCGACGGTGGCCTGGGTGACCTTCAGCAGCGTCGACGTTATTCCGGCACCGGCACCGGCCAGGTACTGCTGAGCTCGGGACTCCAGCGAGCGCAGCGAATCGGCGTTCACCGGTAGTGACCAGCCGGCCAGCCGCTGCTGCAAAGAGCTGAGCGAGCTGCTGAACTCGTTCTGCAGGTCGGTCAGGTGACTGGCCACACTGAACCCGGTCAGGATGCCGACGCCGGCGAGCAGCAGGATCAGCGCCAGCACGCTACCCAGCGCGGCCAGTGGCCTGGGCCAGTGACGTCGTCGCAGCCATTGGTTGAGCGGGGAGAGCAGGGCTATGACGAGGAGGCCGATGGCGCACGGCACGACCACCACCAAGACCGCGGACACGGCCCGGGCCAGCAGCCAGACCCCCAGCCCGATCACGATCAGTCCGGCGGTCCAGACCACGACAGCCAGGAAGCGGCTGGAAACCAGCCCGCTCAGCCGGCTGGACGCCAGCCAGCCGGCCCGGTCGGCGTCCCGCTCCCGGGCCTCGCCCCGGCCGCCCGTTGTATGCCCGTCGCTGATGGTAGCTGTCCTCCCGCTCGTCGCTATGTCGCTGCTACCCGCCGGAGGCGTCGGCCAAACCTGAGAAACGTTCTGCGGTTTCCTTCTGCTGCGACTGGGTAGGCAGAGGTGAGTAGTCAGCGAAATGACCGGCCGGGTCGGCCGGCTCGAGTGGGGAGCACATGTCTGAGCAGAGCAGTGCGGCCGACCAGGGCCGGAACCCGACCGCCGCACCGAGCGTGCCCACCCACCGTGTGCTCGTCGTCTCCGCAGACATGGGCGGCGGCCACAACTCCACGGCTTCGGCCCTGGAGGAAGAGATCGGGCGTCGCTGGCCGGGGAGCGTCACCCGCCGGGTGGACGCGCTGGAACTGATGGGTATGGGCGGGCCGTTCCGATCGATCTACGTCGGCAACGTCGAACACACCCCCTGGCTGTATGAGTTCTTCTACGCCAACCTGTGGCGGCACCGCTGGTTCGCCGACGCCTCCAAGCGGTTCACCGGCAGCTGGTGCGGCCGTCGGCTGGCTGGTGTCATCGACCGGTTCGACCCGGACCTGATCGTCTCGACCTACCCGCTCGGCAGCTCGGGCCTGGCCTGGCTGCGCCGCCACCGTGGGTTGGCCGTACCGACCGCCGCCTGGGTATCCGACTTCGCTCCGCATCCGTTCTGGGTCTATCGCGACGTCGATCTGACCGTGGTGTTGCACGAGGCGGCAGCTCTCACCGCCCGGGCCGCCGAACCCGGAGCCCGGGTACTGGTCGGTCCGTTGCCGGTTCGCTCGGAGTTCCGACCGGAACCGTCCCCGGGCCGGGAGTCGGGCCGGGAGTCGGGCCGGGGCTCAGGCGAGGAGTCGGGCGGCGACGACCGGTTCCGCGTCCTCGTCTCCGCCGGGAGCTACTCCTTCGGCGACGTGGTGAGCGTGGTCGAGACGGTGCTGGCGGCCTCGCCCCGGTCCCAGGTGGTGGCGGTCTGCGGACGTAATCAGGCGACGATGCGCCGACTTCTCGCGCTGGGTCTGCCGGCCGAGCGGCTGCGGGTGCTCGGCTGGGTGGCCGAGATGGCGCCGTTGATCCGGGAGGCCGATCTGGTGCTGACCAACGCCGGCGGGGCGACCGCGCTGGAGGCGCTGGCCAGCGCCACCCCGGTGGTGATGTACCAGCCGATCGCCGCGCACGGCCGGGCCAATTCCGACTTGATGGTGGTCAGCGGGTTGGCCGACGTGGTGCTGGATCAGGATCGACTCGTCGACTACGTCCGAGCGGCCGTTTCGCGGGTGGGTGAGCCGGATGGGCTGCAGGTGCTGCATCGCCGCGAGCTCGACCACCTCCGGCGCAGCGATCTGGATGATCCGCTGACCGAACTGGCGGCGACCCGTCCGACCGTCCACAGCCACGCGCGACTGCGCTCCGAGGACGCCCTGTTCGCCGCGGTGGAGACCGAGCGGCTACGGCAGGAGATCGGGGTGACGTGTGAGATCGCGCCGTCGCCGCAGGACGGGCCGCTGACCTTGGCGGCGCTGCGGGCCGCGCTGGAGCCCCGGGCGCCCGCGCTGACCGCCCTGCGCCGGCGGCTGGTCCGCGGTGACCGGCTCGGCTGGCAGCTGGACCCGAGCCTGGACATCACCCGGCACGTCGACGAGGTCGTGGTGGAGCGGCCCGCGGACACCGGCTGGGCGGATCAGGCGATCATCGAGTTCTGGTCCGAACCGCTGCCTGAGGATCGCCCGGCCTGGCGGATGCTGCTGATCCGTCGAGCAGACGATTCGGATCGATCGGGCAACGCGAGGGCGACGGCCGAGGTCGTGATGGCGATGAAGCAGCACCACTGCGTGGCCGACGGGATCTCGGCGCTCAGCCTGCTCGATCGGCTGTTCGACGATCCCGTCGAGGTGCCCGGAGGCGATGCCGTCGGGGTGCCCGGAAAGGTCGTGCCGGAGCCGGCTTCGCCATCCGGTCCGGTCGACCGTCCGGCCGGCCTAGGAGCCGTCCGAGCCGTCCGGGCCGTGAGGTCGGGGCTGCGGCAGGCGGCCCTGGTCTGCCGTGGGCTGGTCAGCCTGGCCGGGCAGGGCCGGGCGCCCGGCCAGCCGATGAACCGTCCGGTGCCGACCAGCCGTCGGCAGCTCGTCAGCTGGGCGGTACCCCGCTCCGAGCTGCGCCGGGTCGCTCGGCGGCTGGACGCCCGTCCGCACGAGTTGGTGATGACTCTGCTGTCCGATGCCCTCACCCGGGTGCTGCTGCCGGCCGGGCTGGTCCGGCCCGGTGGGTCGATGCGGGCGATGATCCCGGTTTCGCTCCGACCGGTTGCTCTCGACCGGCTGTTCGGGAACTGGACCGGCACGGTGGCTCTCGACCTGCCGATCGACCCGATGCCGTTCGAGGCACGACTGCGAGCGGTCTCGGCCGACCTGCGGCGTCGGGTGGACCGCGGTGAGCCGCACGCCGGTCACCTGGCGTTGTGGCTGGCCGGACGGCTGCCCGAGCCCGTCTTCGCCCGCTTCGCCCGGCTGGTCTACGGCGATCGGTTCATGAACACGCTGCTGTCCTACCTGCCCGGACCGCGCGGCGAACGCACCCTGGCCGGACGTCCGGTCCGGGCGGTGGTGCCGGTGCTGCCGCTCGCACCGAGCGTTCCCATCGTGGTCGGCGTGCTCACCTTCGGTGAGACCACGTCGTTCGGGATCACCCTGGATCCGACGCTCGGCCTCGACACCGAGCAGGTCCGCGAGGCGTTGATCCAGGCCTGGCGCGCCGCTGACGCGGGGCCGGCAGACCCGCAGCCGCTGGCTTCCGCGACCGATCCGACGGGCGATGCGACGGGCGATGCGACGGGGGATGCGACGGGCGATGCGACGGGGGATGCGAGGACGACGGGCGAACCGGTGACGTCGCCGGGGCTGGCGGCCAGCGGAGCCCAGGCATGAGCCTTCCCGAGCTGGCCGGCGTGCCGATCGCCGTCGCCGCGGCGGCCAGCTTCGGCGGGGCGGCCTACCTTCAGCACGCGGCGGCGCGGCAGGCGCCCGAACGTGGCCCGTTGCGACCGGCGCTGATCTGGGATCTGCTGAAGATCGCCGGCTTCCGCTGGAGCATCCTGCTCAGCATCCTCGGCTTCGTGCTGCAGGTCGCGGCACTGTCGGTGGCTCCGCTGGCTCTGGTGCAGCCGCTGCTGGTCGCCCAGCTGATCTTCTACCTGATCCTGGTCACCATCCGGCTGCACCACACCCCGGACGGGCAGCTGATGCTCGGGGCAGGGTTGGCCGCCGCCGGCCTGGCCGTCTTCCTGGTGGTCAGCCGGCCGGCCCCGACCCCGCCGGGGGCGCGGATCAACGGGTCCTCGGCGCTGATCGCCGGCGTCGTGCTCGCCGTCGTGGTCGTGCTGGCCCTGATCACCGCCTCCCGGCTGCGCAGCGAATGGCGTTCGGTGCCGCTGGCCGTGGCCTGCGCGGTCTGCTACGGGGTGACGGCGGCGCTGGTCCGCACCCTGACCTTCGTCGGGTTCGCCGACCTGTTCACCCACTGGGAGCTGTACGCCATCGTGGTAGTGGCACCGATGGGTTTCCTGTTGAACCAGAACGCCTTCCAGAACGGGCTGCTCGGCTCGGTCGCGGTTTCCACCATCACCGTCGGCGACCCGATCGTTTCCATCGCGGTCGGGGCGATCTGGCTCGGCGAGACCCTGATCGTCGGGCCGGGCTGGACCACCGGACAGGTGATCTCGATGCTGGCGGTGATCGGCGGCATCCTGCTGCTCACCCGACGCGCTCAGCTGGTGGCCGACGCCGCGCCGGAAGACTCGGTCGCCGAGGCCTCCGGCTGATGGTGACACCCTGATGGCAACGCCCTGATGGAGGCACCTCGATGGAACTCGCAGGCGCGCGGACGCTGATCACCGGCGCCTCCGGTGGCATCGGACGCGCGGTGACGACAGCGCTGATCGACGCCGGCGCTCAGGTGCTGCTCAGTGGACGTGATCCGGTGGCGCTGGCTGAGGCGACGGCGGCTGCCGAACGGCACGGTGCGGCTGCCGGTGATCAGATCCTGGCCGCACTGCCGGCCAATCTGGCGGTCGAATCGGATCGTCAGGATCTGGTCGACAGCCTGGCCGCCGACCCGGGTGGCCTGGATCTGGTCGTACTGGCTGCCGGTGTCGGCCATCGGGATTCGGCGAGCGGCCACAGCATGGCTGAGGTGG
This sequence comes from uncultured Actinomycetota bacterium, assembly GCA_963711185.1. GTDB lineage: Bacteria > Actinomycetota > Actinomycetes > Propionibacteriales > Propionibacteriaceae > Microlunatus. Next base: position 833,824 of record CAVQDD010000019.1, read on the forward strand.
AGCGGCTGATCGGGCTCAACCTGATCGCCCAGATCCGTCTGGTGCAGGGACTTGCGCCGCTGATGGGGGCCGGTCGACCGGCGCGAATCGTCCTGGTGGGTTCGATCGCCGGGCTCCTGGGCGTGCCGGAGGAGTCGGTATACGCAGCGAGCAAGGCCGGCCTGGCGCTGTTCGCCGACAGCGTCCGGACCGAACTACGGCCGGCCGGCATCGGCATCACCCTGCTCGTCCCCGGGGTGGTCGACACGGACTTCTTCGACCGTCGCGGCGCGGCCTACGATCGCCGCTTCCCACCGCCGATTCCGGCCTCCCGGGTGGCCCGGGCGCTGGTCCGCGGCTTGGCCCGGAACGCCGAGGAGATCGTCGTTCCGGGCTGGTTGCGAATCCCCCTGGTGCTGCGCCAGGTCGCTCCGCAGGTTTACCGTCGGGCGGCTGCCCGCTGGGGTTGAGGGCGGCTGCCGCTGGGGTTGAGGGCGGCTGCCGCTGGGGTTGAGGGCGGCTGCCCGCTGGGGTTGAGGGCGGCTGCCCGCTGGGGTTGAGGGCGGCTGCCCGCTGGGGTTGAGGGCGGCTGCCCGCTGGGGTTGAGGGCTATCCGGTCAGCGCGCGAATGGAGTTCTTCAGCGAACTGGTGGTGGCCAGGACGGCCGACGGCTCATAGCCGCAGTGGGCCATGCAGTTGGCGCAGCGCGGATCCTTGCCCCGGCCGTAGGAATCCCAGTCGGTGTCGTCGATCAGTTCCCGATAGGTCTTGGCGTAGCCGTCGCTCATCAGGTAGCACGGCTTCTGCCAACCGAACAAGGAATAACTGGGGATGCCCCAGGCGGTGCAGCCGAAGTCGGCCTTGCCCTCCAGGAAGTCCAGGAACAGTGGCGAGTGGTTGAGCCGCCAGCGCTTCCGGTTGCCGCCGCCGAAGGCTTTCGCGAACAGCTCACGGGTTTCGGTGACGCCGAGGAAATGATCTTGGTCGGGCGCCTTGGCGTAGGCGTAGGCCGGCGAGATCATCATCTGGTCGACCTTGAGGTCATCATTCAGGTAGTTCAGGACGTCGATCACCGTCTGCGGGGTGTCGGTGTTGAACACCGTGGTGTTGGTGGTGACCCGGAAACCCCGTTCCTTCAGCCAGCGCACGGCTTCCACCGCTTCTTCGAAGACGCCGTCCTGGTTCACCGACAGATCGTGGCGCTCCTTCAGTCCGTCGATGTGCACGGTGAACGCGAAGTGCGGGGACGGACGGAAGTCGAACTTGTCCCACCACTTGCGGACCAGCAAAGCGTTCGTGCACAGGAAAACGAACTTCTTCCGGGCCACCAGTTCGTTGACGATCACGTCGATCTGCGGGTGCATCAGTGGTTCGCCGCCGGCGATGGAGACCATCGGGGCGCCGCACTCCTCGATCGCCGCCAAGGCATCCTCGACCGGCATCCGGCGACGCAACTGGTCGACCGGATGCTGGATCTTCCCGCAGCCGGCGCAGCCCAGATTGCAGGCGAACAACGGTTCCAGCTCGACCAGCAGCGGGAACTTCTCGGTGCGCTTGAGTTTCTGCTTCATCAGGTACGCACCCATGGCCAAACTCAGCCGCCAAGGCATCGACATGGCGTTCTCAACTCCTTCGTAGTTCTTTGGGCAAGGTGAAATGGACGTTCTCTGCGATCAGCTCGCGTCGGTCGAGGTGGACAGGCCCGAGACCGCTGAGTGCGGTCAGAACCTCCTCGACCAGTTCTGGGGGTGCGGACGCGCCGGCGGTCAACGCGACGGTGCGGACGCCGGCCAGCCAGCCGAGTTCCAGCTGGCCGGCGTCGTCGATCAGCCGAGCCGGGGTGCCGGCGCGTTCGGCCACCTCGACCAGTCGGACCGAGTTGGACGAGTTCGCCGAACCGACCACCAGGCAGAGGTCCGCCTCGGCCGCCACCTCCCGGAGTGCGCGCTGCCGGTTGGTGGTGGCGTAACAGATGTCGTCACTGTCCGGCCCGCGTAGGAAGGGAAAGCGCTGTTTCAACGCGGCAACGATCTCGGCGACCTCGTCGGCGGCCAGGGTCGTCTGGACCAGGTAGGACACCCGCTCCGGGTCGGCCGGGACAACGGTGATCGCGTCGGCGACACTCTCGATCAGCACGGTCCGGTCCGGGCGTTCACCGACCGTGCCGACTGCCTCCTCGTGCCCGGCATGGCCGATGAACAAGACGGTGTCGCCGTCGTCGGCGAACCGTCGGATCTCGGCGTGCACCTTGCTGACTAGTGGACACGTCGCATCGATGACCTGCAGGTCGCGGACGGTCGCTTCCACCCGGACCGTCGGCGCGACGCCGTGCGCGGAGAACACCACCGATGCGCCGACGGGCACCTGGTCCAGCTCGTCGACGAATACCGCGCCTCGCTCGGCCAGATCGGCCACCACGTGGCGGTTGTGGACGATCTCTCGGCGAACGTAGACCGGCGCACCGCGCTGCTCCAGCGTCTCGTCGACGATGTCGATGGCCCGGACCACCCCGGCGCAGAACGACCGCGGACCGGCCAGCAGCACCCGGTGTTCGCCGCACGCGGCGGCCCATGCCTCGAGCGCCGGGACGGTTCGGCTGAGGACGGACAGCGCGGTTCGTAGTCGACCCAGCGTGGCGGGTCGAAGCAGCGGCGCGCCGGCCACGTCGGCCACCACCCGGATCACCACCGGATCGGGCTGGTCGGCCACCAGCCAGGCCGATTCCATGTCGACGGCCAGCGCGCCGGTCGCGGCCAGCAGTTCGCGCTCCTCGGCTCGCGCCACCACGTGATCGGTGCTGATCACCGGCCCGAGGTGCACCCGCAGTCCCGCCCGGCGAAGTGTGGCCGCGAGTAGCGGCGCGGCCGGACATCGGATCGGTTCGTCACCGGGGATGCCCCGGTCGGCGATAACAGGGCCGGTGGAGATTTTGCTTGCGTGGCGGACCTCGGTGGCCACCACCACGTCGCCCGGGCGCAGGGCCGGGTCGAGCCCGCCGGCGATCCCCGCGACGGTCACGGGAGAGCGGGAGCGCAGCGCCACCTCGCGGGCGGCCGCCCGGGATGCCTTCGGCCCGGCTCCGGTGAGCAGCACCGACGTCTCGTTCAGACCTCCGCGACGCAGGGCTCGGCGCTCGATCCGCGTCGGCACGCAGATCACTGCCCCCCGGTTGACTGCCATCCGGTCGACCGCCTCTTGGTTGACTGTCCCTCGGTTCACGATCTGCTCGTTCACCCCGTCACCGCCCGGGATGAATCCTGAGTACGACCGAGGTAGCGGCCGAGAGCGCTGATCGGGAAGACCACCCGGTACAGGTGGTAGCTGAGATAGAAGTCGCCGGGGAAGCCGGTCCCGGTGGCGTACGGCTCGTCCCAGCCGCCGTCCTCGCGTTGCTGGTCGACCAGCCAGCCGACCCCGGCCGCCGTCGCCGGATGCTCCCGCTCCCCGGCGGCCAGCAGGGCCAGCAACGCCCACGCGGTCTGGGACGGGGTGGACGCGCCGCAGCCGCGGCGGGCCGGCTGGTCGTAGGAGCGCATGTCCTCGCCCCAGCCGCCGTCGGTGTTCTGGTGGGCGACCAGCCAGTGGACCGCACGACGAATCGGCGCCGAGGCCGGGTCGGTTCCGGCGGCGACCAGGGCGGGCACAGCCGCTCCGGTGCCGTAGAGGAAATTCGCGCCCCAGCGGCCGAACCAGGATCCGTCGTCCTCCTGCTCGGCCAGCAGCCAGGAGACCGCGCCGCGACGTTCGGTCGGGACCGCCGGGTTGAGGTCGGGCGTCGGGTCGTGTTCGAGCTGGCCGATCATCTCCAGCACGTGCGCGGTGACGTCCGCGCTCGGCGGGTCGATCACCGCCCCGAAGTCGCAGAACGGCAGCCGGTAGGCGATCTCACGGGTGTTGTCGGCGTCGAAGGCGGCCCAGCCGCCGCGCCGGCAGCGCATCGCCAGCACCCAGTCCAGCCCGCGCCGGACGGACGCCTCGCGTTCCGGCGTCCGGCCGCACCGGCGCAGGGCCATCACCACCTCGGCGGTGTCGTCGATGTCGGGGTACAGATCGTTGTCGAACTCGAACGCCCAGCCGCTCGGCTCGGCTTTTCGTCGGACCGCCCAGTCGCCCGGCACCCGGATCTCTTCGGCGACCAGCCAGTCGGCGGCCCGGTCCAGCGCCCGGTGTCCCGATTCGAGACCGGCGTCGGCCAGCGCGATCACCGCCAGTGCGGTGTCCCAGACCGGCGACTGACACGCCTCGATCCGGCGTAACGTGCCCTGCTCGGTCGGCTCGATCACGGTGAACCGCTGCCAGCCGGCCAGACCGCGGCTGATCGCGGGATCGTCGGCCGACCGGCCCAGCGCGGACAGCGCCATCAGCGAATAGACCCACGGCGGCTGGATGCCGCCCCAGCAGCCGTCGGCCTCCTGCCGATCGAGGATCCAGGTCGTCATCGTGGTGATCGCCCGACGGCGCAACCCTCGCAGCGGCCGACGCTGATAGGCCCGGAGCACCCGGTCCAGACCGGTGAAGGCGCGGGACCAGAGGTCCCGGTGGCGCTTCGGTCGAGCGTTCGCGCCGATCAGTTCGGTCAGCTCGAAACCCAGGTCGCGCCGGGGCCGCAGGGCGGACAGGATGGTCAGCGGGGCGATGGTCTGCCGGGCCCAGCAGGCGAAGTCGTAGAGGTTGAGCGGGAACCAGCTCGGCAGGAAGATCAACTCCGGCGGCAGCGTGGGCACGTCGTCCCAGCTGTACTGACCGAACAACGCCAGCCAGAACCGGGTGAACACCCGGGTGCCGGCCAGTCCACCGTGCGCCAGCACCACCTCCCGGGCGGAGAGCATCCAGGGCTCGTCGACGGGGTCGCCCGCCAGCCGCAGCGCTAGGTAGGCCTCGGTCGTGCTGGACGGGTCCGCCGGGCCGCCCGGGAAGTTGGACCAGGAACCGTCCGCGTTCTGCCGGCTGCGGATCCAGCGTGCGGTCTGCTCGGTCTGTTCGGTGGTCCGAACCCCGAGAAACTGCCGCATCAGCAGGTCTTCGGCCTCCATCGTGACGTTGGTCTGGAGCTCGCCCTGCCACCAGCCGGCGTCGTCCTGGCGACCGAGCAGGTGCTCGACTGCGTTGTCCAGCGCCTGCTCGGCGGTCTTTGCGCCGGGCACCCGACCGGACCGCCCCGTGTCCGGGGCCTCGGCCTGCGGATCGAGGCCGCGACGGTTGTTGTCGGTGACGGTCATTCAGCTCTCCCGTCCGGAGAGGCGGTTGGCGATCTGTTCGAGCCCGAGTCGAACCTCGGGAGCCACCGGCAGCCCGTCCACCAGGGCGAGCGCGGCGCGCAACTCCTCGGCGGCCCGCCGTTCGGCCCATCGTCGGGCTCCGGTCCGTTCGATCAGATCGGCCGCTTCCTCCAGCTGATCCTGGGTCAACTCGACTCCCTCGCGGCCGTCCGGATTGAGGTAGAGCGCGGCCAACCGGTCGGCGTCCCGGCCGCCGGAGCACAACGCGGCGACCACCGGCAGTGACTTCTTCCGGCAGCGGAGATCCGAGAGCACCGGCTTGCCGGAGGCCTCCGGTCGGCCCCAGATGCCGAGCAGGTCGTCGGTCAGCTGGAAGGCCATCCCGAGGTGGGTGCCGTAGGTGGCCAGTTCGAGGGCGAGGCCGGCCGAACCGTCCAGCAGCACCACCCCGAGCGAAGCCGCGCAGGCCAGCAGGGCTGCCGTCTTGTCCTCAGCCATCCGCAGGCACTCGGTCAGCGAGACGTCGGTGCGTCGCTCGAAGGCGAGATCGCTCATCTGGCCGGCGATCAGCCGGCGGGTGGTCGCGGTGAGGCACTGGTTGGCCCACGGACTCTCGCACTCGGCCAGCAGCTCCGAGGCGAGGCCGAGCATCGCATCCCCGGCCAGGATCGCCTGGGCCGAACCGAATTCGGCCCAGACCGCAGTCCGGTGCCGCCGGGTCCGGTCCCCGTCCATCAGGTCGTCGTGGACCAGCGAGAAGTTGTGCACCAGTTCGACCGCGGCCGCCGCGGGTAGCCCGGCCCGCAGCGGGGCTCCGGCCACCTGGGTGGACAACAGGACGAGGGTGCCGCGGATGCCCTTGCCGTAGGCCTGCTCCGGTCGGCCGGCGGCGTTCCAGAGGCCGAGGGCGTAGCCGCAGACGTGCCGGGTTGCCGGATCCAGCCGGTCCAAGGCGCGGGTCAGCTCGGGGACGACCAGTTGGGCGAAGCCGGTGGCGGCATCGAGCGGGCCGGTGTGGTCGGGCGTGCCCGGGTTCGGGATGGTCGGTTTGGTGACCACGCTCACGCGACCACCTCGGTCAGCTCCGACGCGCGGAGTTGCGGGATCGCCGACCGCTCCGGACGGCGCAGCAGTTCATCAGCGGCAGCTTCACCGCTGCGAACGGCACCCTCCATCGTGTCCGGCCATCCGGTCCGGGTCCAGGCGCCGGCCAGGGTCAGACCGGACAGCTTGGTGGCCGCAGTCGGCCGGATAGGGGCGCTGCCGGCCTGTTGGTCGAAGGTGGCCCGCGGTTCGCGGGTGACGAAAGCGTCCAGCAGCTCCGCCTCGGCGATTCCGGGTAGGACCTCGGACAGGGCGTGGATCTGCTGCTGGATCACCTCCGCGGCACGCCGACCGAGTTGGTCATCGGCGTCGGATACCGAGGTGACCACATACTGCCCGCGGGTCAGACCGGCAACCGCGGTGCGGTCGAAGATCCACTGTGCGGGGGAGTCGGGCAGTGCGGCAAACGGCAAATCGAGCACCGGGCGGTCGAATATCAGATGACAGTTCATGATCGCCGACGAACCCAGTACGGACCAGTGCGTCCGGTCCGGGCAGGCCGTGATCGGTACCAGGGCGGCTGCGCCGTGGGCCGGCACAGCGAGGACGACTTCGTCGGCTCGAAACTCCTCCGCAGAGCGACCGGCGCCGACGGCGCTGACCAGGTAGCCCACCGATTCGAGCCGGACCTCACGCACCCGGAGCCCACAGCGAACATCCACCCTAAGGTCGGCCAGCAGTCGACCGGCAGCCTCTCCGTGCAGTTTGCCGAGCGGGGCGACGGGCACGGCGAGGTCGCCGGCAGACGCTTCATCCAGCAGGCCGGTGCGCAGCACCCGAACGGCCAGAGCCAAGGAGGCACGGTCCGGGCTGGTGTTCAGCGCGGCGGTGCTGATCAGTCCCCACAGACGGCGGATGCTGGTGTCGGACTGGCCGTGTCGGCGCAGCCAGCAGCCGAACGTGTCGCTATCCAGTTGCGGGTCGTCCGGATCGAGGTCGGTTAGCGCCAACGCTGCTGAGCAGGCCTTCAACCGTTCGCGGATCGACAGGCCGCTGTAGCCGAGCACCGCGACGGCGAGATGACCGGGTGCGGCCAACCCACGGCTCCGACGAAGCCGGGTGCGGCGTCCGCCGGCCAGGATGATCGGGATGTCCAGCCGGTCCTGGACGGCTATTCCGGACGCCGTGCCGAGCCGGTCGAGCAGGGCCAGATACCGCTCGTAACAGCGCAGGGCGACGTGCTGACCGGTGTCCACCTCCAGTTCACCGACGGGGGTCTCGCGCCGGAAGGACGCGGTCGCCCCACCCAGCCGCGGCCGGGCCTCGAGCAGCGTCACGTCGCGACCTCCGTCGGCCAACCGGACGGCGGCAGCCACCCCGGCCAGCCCGCCGCCGACCACAACGGTCCGGGGACGGTCGGCAGGCATGCGCTCCGCTTCCGGGCCGCTCATGCCTTCGCCCACAGCAGCGCGCGGCCGGCGACCCGAAGTTTGGCCGGTCCGGATAGGGACTGACGCCGGTCGCGGACACAGTCGGGATCGGCGCTGATCCGCTCCAGCAGCCGCCGGTAGATGCCGGCCATCGCGGCGGTGCAGGCGGCACTGCGCCGGTCCAGCAGCGGTAACAGCGCCAGCCCCTCGGCGTACCAGGATCGGGCCCGGTCGGCCTCGAACCGGACGAGCGCCGCAAACGCCTCCGGATCGTCGTCCAGAGTGCCGTCTGGACCGATCGACAGCGTGCAGCCGAAGCGCTGGAGATCCTCGGCCGGCAGATAGATCCGGCCGGTCAGCCGGTCCTCGCGGAGGTCGCGGAGGATGTTGGTCAACTGCAGCGCGACGCCCAGGCGGTCGGCCAGCGTCATCGCTCTGGCCAGGTCTCCCGGGTCGCGCGGCTGGTAGATGCCGACCGAGAGCCTGCCGACCGAGCCGGCGACACAGCGGCAATAGCCGTGCAACTCCTCGAAGCTCTGATACGTCCGGCCCTCCACGTCGGCGGTGCAGCCGTCGATCAGCTCGTCGAACGCGCCGAGGGGGATCGGCATCCGCCGAGCCGCATCGGCCAGCGCGGTCAGCACCGGATCGCCGGGTTCGGCCGGCCCCGTCCCGGTGGCTACCGACCCCGCGCCGGTCAGCGTGTGCAACTGCTTCCGGGTCGCCTCCAGCTGTTTGACCTTCTCCACCGGAGTGAGATCGCCGTCGCCGATGTCGTCGATCCGCCGGGCCATCGCGTAGACGGCGGTCATCGCCCGTCGCTTCTCGGCGGGCAGCAACCGGATGCCGTAGAAGAAGTTGCGTGCCTCGCTGCGGGTGATCTCACTGCAGCGGGCGTAGGCCGCCGCCACCCCGCCCGGCCCCCCATCCGGCGATCCGCCGGATGATCCTTCCGGTGATCCGTCGGGTCGGCCGCTGGGCCTGAGGACGCGTCGGGTGTCGGGTGCGGGCGTGCCGGTCACGCGAGTGCTCATCCGGGTCTCCGTAGGGTCGCGGTCAACCAGTTCTGGGCGACGTGTCGTGCGGTGGGTTTGGGCGGCGCCGGCAGCGGGTCGTAGCCGCCGGCACGGAGTCGCTGGGCGGCGGCCCGGCCGCCGGCGATGTAGCCGGAGACGCTGAGTCTGGCCCAGCCGCGCAGGGTCGCGGTCAGCACGGCGCCGGCGTCCAGCCAGGCCAGGGCGCGATCGGTCTCGAAGCCGATCAGGGCCCGCAGGGCCGGGTTCGCGCTCGGGGCGCCCAGATCGGTCACGCTCACGCCGTAGCGGCACAGATCCTGAGTCGGCAGGTAGATCCGACCGGCCCGGTAATCCTCGGCCACGTCCTGCAGATGTTCCAGCAGCTGCAAGCCGGTGCAGATCCGGTTCGACAGCGCGATCCGGTCGGGCGTGGCAGCGTCGAAGACGTGCAACACCAGTTCACCGACCGGATCGGCCGAGAGCCGGCAATAGCCGAGCAGCTCCTCGAAGGTCTCATAACGGGCCACCTCCTGGTCCTGCAGGTTCGCCCGGATCAGGGCTCGGAGCGGTTCGATCGGCAGCCGGCACTTGCGCACGGTCGCCGCCAGCCCCGCCACCGCCGGCTCGCGGACCGTCTGCGGGTGATCGACGGGTTGTTCGTCGAAGAGCGAGCAGACCTGGTTGTCGACCTCGGTCAGCAGCAGACGTCGATCGCCCTCGGCCTCGTCGCCGAGATCGTCCACGAAGCGGGCGTAGCGATAGAGCGCCCACAGGTGATCGCGATAGCGCTCCGGGATCAGCCGCATCGCCACCGGGAAGTTCTCGCCGTCCAGGGCCGGGCGGTCGAGCTCAACCGCGGTCATCGCAGCCCTCGCTTGCGACGACCGAGGGAGGAGGCGGCGGAGGCGTCCCCGCTGCCGCCGCGCAGCAACTGCAGCGACGCCAGCTTGCGCCCGTCCTTGCGGGACGTCCCGTCCTTCCGGGCCGCCGCGTCGCCACGAGAGGCGAACCGACGCAGCGAACGCACCGGCGTCCGGTTCTGCAGGGCGTCGCAGACCGATCGGGCGATGCCGTCGGAGTCCAGGCCGTTGGCCTGCAGCAACTCGTCCCGGCTACCGTGCGGGACGAACGCCGGCGGCAGGCCGAGCACGGACACCGGCGTGCTCACCCCGGCGTCGGCCAACACCCCACGGACCTGCGCCCCGACGCCACTCTGTCGGACACCGTCCTCGACGGTGACCACCAGCCGGTGCCGGCCGGCCAGCGCGATCAGATCGGTCGGCACCGGCAGCACCCAGCGCGGGTCGACAACCGTGGCCTCGATCCCGTCGCGGGCCAGGATCTCCGCGGCCGCCAGCGCCGGTCGGACCATGGCGCCGACGCCCACGATCAGCACCTCCGAGGTCATCCCGCGCCGGAGTACGTCCAGCTCGCCCCATCGGCCCACCGGCCGGATGGGCTCGCCGACCCGCCCTTTGGGGTACCGCAACATGGTCGGTCCGAACGCGGCCACGGCCTCGGTCAGCAGGCCGGCCAACTGCTCGCCGTCCCGTGGGGCTGCGACCCGCATGCCGGGCACCAGGGCGAACGCGGCGAGGTCCCAGATCCCGTGATGGCTGGGGCCGTCAGGTCCGGTGACGCCGGCCCGGTCCAGCACGAAGGTGACCGGCAGGTTGTGCAGACCGACGTCGAGCAGGATCTGGTCGAAGGCGCGGTTGGCGAAGGTGGCGTACAGCGCGACCACCGGATGCCGCCCGCCCAGGGCCAGACCGGCCGCCGAGCTGACGGCCTGCTGCTCGGCGATGCCGACGTCGACCGTCCGCTCCGGGAACGCCGCCGCCATCGGGCCCAGACCGGTCGGTTCGGTCATCGCGGCGGTGATGGCGACGAGCTGCGGCTGCTCGTGGGCCAGCTCGACCAGCCGCGTCCCGAACACCTCCGTCCAGCTCGGCCGGCTGGGACCGGGCCGGGTGGCCAGGGTGAGCGGCGCCTTGCTGCTCGGCGGGACGACGGCGGTCCCGGGCACCGTGTGCAGGTGATCGGCCAGCTCGGCCTCCGCCTCGGCGTAACCCTTGCCCTTGCGGGTCAGCACGTGCACGACGACCGGCCGGTCCGAGGCGGCGGCCTCGCGCAGGACGGGCTCCAGCTCGGCCAGGTCGTGTCCGTCCACCGGTCCGAGGTAGCGCAGACCGAGCGCCCGGAACAGGTTGGCCGGTTCGCCGCTGGTCGGGCCGGCGGGTTTTCCGCCCAGCAGGGTGACCAGATCCCGTCGGCTGGTTCGTTCGGCCAGCCGCCGCAGATGCCGGGGGAGACCACCGACGGTCGGTGCGTAGGAGCGACCGTTGTCGTTCAGCACGACGACCACCGGACGGTCGGCCACCGCGAGGTTGTTCAGTGACTCCCAGGCCAGCCCGCCGGTCAGCGCGCCGTCCCCGATCACCGCCACCACCGGGCGCACGTCGCCGGCGAGGGCGAAGGACCGGCTCAGACCGTCGGCGTAGGCCAGCGCGGTCGAGGCGTGGGAGTTCTCGATCTGGTCGTGCGGGGACTCCTCCCGACTCGGATAGCCCGAGATCCCGTCCCGGCGTCGCAGCGAACCGAATCCGTCGGCCCGGCCGGTGATCAGCTTGTGCACGTAGCTCTGGTGGCCGGTGTCGAAGACGATCGGGGTGCGGGGCGAGTCGAACGTGCGGTGCAGGGCGATGGTGAGCTCGACCACGCCGAGATTGGGCCCGAGGTGGCCGCCGGTCCTGGTCACCGAGTCGACCAGGAATGTCCGGATTCGCTCGGCCAGCTCGGCCAGCTCGGCGGGGGCGAGCCGGCGCAGTTTCTCCGGCGACAGGTCCGACAGCCCGAAGACTTCCGACGGTGCCCCGTCAGCTGCAACCGAAGGCACGTTCGGAACGCTTGATGGGGACTCCGCGATCATCGTCACGACAGCACGCGCCTCCTCGATTTCAGTGGACTCGATCAGTACCGGCAGTGATTCGCGGCCGGCCCCCGAGCAACTCGTCGATGGCCTCATATCCCATCCCCACGCGGATCAAACGCAGCAATCTGGGAGTCCGCTCTGACCTGGCGTTTCAGGAAATGGACGCCGACGATGAGCCATCCACGGGTTTGTGGCCGATCCCGATACGCTCCTCCTGACGGTGGCTGCCGTGGGCACCGTCGGTGCGCTCAGCCGGGAGGTGTCCGATGTCGTCGATGCCCTGGTGGGGTTGGGCGATCATCGCGGTCGTCGTGATCATTCTGATCGTGGTCGCGGTGCTGCTGGTCCAGTGGCGACGCCGCAGCGGCGGGGTCGTGATGGACGTCAAGGGCGCTAGGTCGGGAAACAAGTCCGGCAGGTCGAAGGGTGGATCATGAGTCGGCTGATGCGAACCAGCGAGATCGCCAAGCGTCCGGTGGTGACGATGGCCGGTGAGGACGTGGCCCAGATCAAGGACGTCATCCACACCTCGGGTCAGGGCGCAGTCGGTGGCTTCACCCTGGCCGGTCGCGGGTTGTTCGCCGGTCCGCTGGACACCGCGTTGCCGTGGGGCTCGGTCGCCGCCCTCGGCTCGGATGCGGTGATGATCGCCGACCAGAACGCGCTGCAGCCGCTGCAGAGTGTGTTGGAGGCGTCCCGGAAGTCGGCCGGCGGAGCCGGCGGCGACGTGCTCGGCTCGCGGGTGTTGACCGACACCGGGACTGATCTGGGCAAGGTGGTCGACGTGATCGTCGAGGTCACCATCGGCGCGGGCGCGAGCTGCGACGTGGTCGGCTACGAGATCGAGGCGTCCGAGGCGTTGGGGACCCAGGGCACCAAGTTGCTGATCCCGCTGCCCGACACGATGGCCGCCTCGGGCCAGCACCTGATCGTGCCGGCCGGCGCCAAGGAGTTCGTCCGGGACGATCTGGCCGGGTTCGGGGCCGCGGTCCAGGAGTTCCGGACCTCGCTGGGAGGGAAGAACTGATGCTGTTCTCCGAAGCCAGGCACCGCAAGGTGGTCAACACCGCCGACGCGACCACCGTCGGCCAGGTGAAGTCGTTCGTGATCGATCCGAAGAGCGCCTCGGTGATTGCCCTGGTGCTGAGGAAGACCAACGGTGGGGAGACGCTGGCCTGGGGTGATCTCACCGCCTTCGGCAGCGATGCGGTCACCGTCGACAGCGCCGACCGACTGAAGGACGCCACCGAGCAGATCGCCCAGCTCTCCGACAAGCACCACAAGATCAACGGCAAACTGGTGCTGACCGTCGAGGGCGACGCGCTCGGCGAGGTCAAGGACGTCGAGTTCGACCCCGAGACCGGGGCGTTGGTCAGCCTGAAGCTGGACAACGGCAAATCCTCGACCGGAACGATGGTCGGGCTCGGATCCTACGCAGTCGTGGTCGAAGTCCGCTGAGGCGATCTGCCGGGTGCCGGAGATCGGAGTGGATCGGCCGGCGGTGCCCTGAGTGACGTCGAGATCAAAGCCGTTCCGGCAGGCCGTGTCGACAATCAACGACGCGCTTCGGACCAAGCTCTGGCCGCTGCCGACGCTGGGCATCCTGATCGCGCTGCTGGCTGCGGTCGGGATGACCCATCTGGACAAGTCCGTCGACGGATCGCTGCCGACCTGGTTCCGGACCATCGTCTTCGGCGGGGACGCCAGCGCGGGTCGGTCGGTGTTGAGTTCGGTGGCTACCGCCTTGATGACCGTCACTTCGCTCACCTTCTCGCTGACCGTGGTCACCCTGCAACTGGCCAGCAGCCAGTTCTCGCCGCGGCTGCTACGCACCTTCACCCGGGACCGCTTCGTCCAGGTCACGCTGGCGCTGTTCCTGGGCACGTTCACCTTCGCCCTGACCGTGCTGCGGGCGATCCGCAGCGGCGGTGACACCTCCGTTGACTTCATCCCGCGGATCTCGGTCACCTTCACCTATCTGCTCACCGTTGCCTCGGTGGTCGGCCTGGTGCTGTTCCTGGCCCACCTGGCCGAGGAGATCCGGGCCGAGACGATGATGCGGACGGTGCACGCCGAGGCCTCCTCGACGGTGCGCAACGTGCTCTCCGGTGCCGAGACCGAACACCGCCATCTGGACGCTCCCGATGGCGACCGTTGCCTTCTCCTGGCCGCCCGTTCGGGCTTCCTGACCAGCATCGAGTTCTCCCAGCTCACTGCGGCGGCCCAGGAGCACCATGCGGTGGTGATGATCGAGGTCTCGGCGGGCACCTCGGTGATCGAGGGAACCCCGATCGGCTGTGCCTGGACCGACAGCCCGAACGGTCCGGTCGGTCGTCCGCTGGATCAGGACACGGTGGAGGCGCTGCAGGACGCGATGGACGAGCACGTCCGTATCGGCTTCGAGCGCACCTCGGTGGACGACGTCTCCTACGGGCTGCGCCAGCTCACCGACATCGCGGCCAAGGCCCTCTCGCCCGGGGTGAACGACCCGACGACGGCCACCCACACGCTGGGTCACAGCTCGGCCCTGGTGTGTGCGCTGGCCAAACTGCCGCTCGGGGACGAGTTGATCCGGGACGAGGACGAGAAGCTGCGGCTGATCCTGCGGCGGCCTGATCTGAGTGACCTGCTCGAGCTCGCGGTGGACCAGCCTCGCCGCTACGGCGCCTCCGAACCGCAGGTCGTGCAGCGGCTCTACCAGCTGCTCCGCGAAGTCGCCTGGGTTGCCTCGCGACCCGAGCAGCAGGCGGCGGTCCGGCGAGAGCTCGAACGGACCCGGCTGGCCCTGATCGACACTGCGGTCGACGACATCCAGCACGAGCGCTACGACACCTGGCACGCCGAAGTCGAGTCCGCCCTCGCCGATCGGTGGTGAGCGAACGGTCTGGCAGCTACCCGCTCGGTATCCTCAGCGGGTCAGCTGTTCGACTGGTCCCGAGGCCCGTATTCGGGGACCGAGTCGGCGACCGGCTCCGGGCAGGTGTCGAACAGTTCGGTGAGCTTCTGCAGCCGCTCGGAGTCGGCCAGAATCAGTAGTTGGTCGCCCAACTCCAGTCGGGTGTCCCCGTGCAACTGGACCAGTTCGCTGTCGCGCACCAACAGGCTGATCCAGGCGTCCTCGCCGAGCTCGTCCAACTCGGCGACGGTCTTGCCCTCGGCCCGGGAGTCGGCCGCGACCCGGAACTCGGCGGCCCCGTTCGGCTCGTCGCGCAGCCGGACGCCGAGTGCCCACGGCTGCGGTTCGACCTGGTGCACCGGCAGTTTCAGCCAGGTAGCGACCGACCCGGTCAGGCTGCCCTGGACGACCACCGAGAAGACCACCACGACGACCACGATCCCGTAGAGCCGCTCGGCACCCGGCACGTGTGCGACCCGGAGGAACTCACCCAACAGAATGGGGACGGCACCCTTCAGCCCGGCGAACAGGACGAAGGTGCGTTCGTTGCGTTGCAGCCTGGCCGGGATCAGGCACAGGCCGACCAGCAGCGGACGGATCACGAAGGCCAGCACCGCACCCAGGACCAGTCCGGGCAGCCAGACGTCCAGGTGCAGGATCTCGTCCACGCTGACGGTCAGTCCGAGGGCGACGAAGACGATGATTTCGCCCAGGCTGCCGAGCGCGTCGTGGAATCGTTCGGTCTCTCGCTTGTAGGGCGCCCGGGCGTCACCGACCAGGATGCCGGCCACGAAGACGGCCAGGAAGCCCGAGCCGTGGGCGACGGTGGCCACGCCGTAGAGGATGAAGATCGCGGCCAGCGTCCGCAGCGGGTACAGCGCCTCGCTGGGTAACGGGACCCGGCGGATGAACCAGACCAGGGCCTTACCGCCGAGCAGACCGATTACGGCTCCGATCACCATCTGCAGAACGAAGATCAGCCCGATCTGGGCGAAGGCCTGGCCGGTCAGGCCACCGCCGGCCAGCAGGGCGGTCATCAGGGCGATGCCGACCGGGTCGTTCGCGCCGGACTCGCCCTCCAGGATGGTGCCGCTACGTCCCTCGACCTCGCGGTTGCCGAGCACGGAGAAGACGACCGCCGGGTCGGTGGGCGCGACCGCGGTGGCGACCAGGATGCTGACGTACCAGCTGAACCCGAACGCGGTGTGCATCAGGAGGGCGCCGCCGGCCGCGGTCAGGAAGGTGCCGGCCACCCCGACGAGGCTGATCGGCAGCGCCGCCTCGCGAAACCGTCGCCAGCCGATGCTCATTCCGCCGGAGAACAGGATGCAGACCAGCGCCGCGGTCACCACCCGTTCGACCGTCTGCTCGGGCGCGACGTTCAGGCCAGGGACCAGCTTCACCGCGATGGCCGAGGCGACCAGCATCAGGGCCGGGACGGGAACCTTGATCTTCTCGGTCAGCCGGTTGGACAAGATGGCGGCCAGGCCGGCCGCGGCGGCGACAACCAGCAACAGGCCGAACTGCTCGGTCTCGGTCACGCAACGGCTCCAACGGGGTCGACAACAGGCTGCCGACCAAACTTCCCGGCGCTCCGGCAATGATCCTAGTCAGGCCGATTGCGATCGAGAAATGGAGCCGGAGGCTGGGGCGCCTAGTCGGCCGGCATCGGGGTCTGGAAGATGCGGAACTCGCTGCGGTCGCGGTGGAGTGACCAGATCTGTTCCGCGATCGCGGCCGGGCTGGACCGCGGGTCGTTCTCGCTGATCGCTCCGGGGACGACCAGCTGCGCGACGTGGATGCTCTCGGTCGCCAACGCGTCGTGCAGCAGCCGGGCGTAGTTGCTCTCGGCGGCGAAGGCGATCGAGGTGCCGGCCGCACCGGCCCGCGGCCGGACGGCGGTGCCGCCGTTGACGAAGACGATCGTGCCGCGGCCGAGTTCCCGCATGTCGGGCAGCACGGCCTCCACCGCGGTCACCGGGCCACGGACGGAGAAGTCCAGGGCCACGTCGACGTCGCCGGCCGAGGTGTCGAGCAGGTCCTTCAATGAGGTGGCCGGCGGGATCGGGCTGTACTGCAGCACCTCGATCGGGCCGACTCCAGTTCGCCGCCTCGTCGACGGCGCGTCGCAAGGCGTCCCGGTCGGTGACGTCGGCGGCGAAGCCGCGGGCCGTCACGCCGGACTCCGCCAGCTCGGCGGCCAGCCGATCAAGCTTGTCCTGGTCGCGGGAGATCAGCGCGACGGCGAACCCCTCGCGCCCGAAGCGGCGGGCGACCGCCATCCCGGTGCCCGGCCCGGCGCCGACGATCAGTAGGGTCGACGGTGACGCGCTGACGTCGGGCGGGGTGCGGTCGGACGCTGGATCGGTGCTCATCCGCCCATTCTCCTCGGACGTCAGGATGGCGGTGGCTCCCGGCGGTGAATCAGCCCGAGACGTCCCGCCGTTCGGTGGCGGTCTGGACGATCATCACGTCGCAGACCGCGCTCCTGACCACCGCTGCCGGTACCGACCCGAGCAGCTCACCCTGGGCCGCACCCAGACCACGGTTGCCGACCACGATCGGGTTGTGCGGATTCGGAATTGCCCGGTTCGGACCGGCGGATGACGGGGAATGGGTCGGGCCGGTTTCCTCTCCTGGACTTCGGCCGGGCAGTATCCGACGGATGGGGTCAATGCAGAGTCCGCCGGCTTCCCGGACCGTCCCGAGCAGAGCCTGGCCGACATGAGCTGGCAGGGCGAACTCCTCGATCAGCTCGCCGCCCGCTGGCCGAGCGGCATCCACGTCGAGGTCACCGGCTCCGCGTCCGTCGATTCGGAGCGAGAGCGCGAGGGCGACGGCTGGAGCGATCTCGACCTGCACGTCGATCTGCCTGACCGTCCTGATCCTGACCGGTCTGGGGCGCAACAACCGGTGGACCTGTTCGCCGGCTTGGAAATCTGGGCCGTCTCGGAGACTCGGTCCGACGGCCGGCAGGTCATCCGGGCGGTTTTCACGGACGGGCGACGTCTCGATCTGGTGATCGATCACGGCTCGGTGGCGGTCCCGTCGGCCGCCCCCGACAACGAGGTCCGCCTCCTGGCGGCGTTGGCCGTGACGAAGCTCGGCCGCGGCGATCGGCTGATCGGGTTGCACCTCACGCTGGAGCTGATGCGGACCTGCCTGGTGCAGGCGATGCTGCTGCGCGACCGTGAGCTCGGGACGACGGTTCATCGGTTCGGTTCGGAACACGACGCGATGGCCGACGAGATCAGTGCTCTGTTGGCCGGCGGTGGGCTCGAGGTGAGCCCTCGCCCGAACCTGGTCGAGCGAACGGTCGCGCTCTACGCCCGTTGGCGGCGCGAACTGGATCCGAGCTATCGGGCCGATTGGAACGGCCTGACCCAGGTCATCGAACGCGGACTCCGAACCTACGGCTCCAAACTGACCTCAGCGAGCGGTGCCGGCCGGCGGCAAGGTGAGGCGGGGTAGGGCGCGGCCGACCAGCGGCCCCACGGTGAGCGCGTAGACCAGGGTGCCGATGCCGACCGTGCCGCCGAGCAGCCAGCCGATCACCAGGACCGAGCCCTCGATCATCGTCCGGGCCAGATAGAGCGGCAGGCCGAGCTCGACCAGGCCGGTCATCAGCCCGTCCCGGGGTCCGGGACCCCAGCCGACGCCCACGTAGAGACCGGTACCCACGGCCACGAGGATGACCGCCAGGACGAGGAATGCCACCCGGACCAGCAGTTGGTGAGGCGACGGCAGCAGAGCCACACCGAGATCGAGCACGGGGCCGACGATCAGTGCGTTGGCCACCGTGCCGATGCCGGGGCGTTGCCGCAGCGGGATCCAGAACAGCACGATCACCAACGAACTCACGACCGTCACCTCGCCCAGGCTCAGTGCCAGGTGCCGGGCCACGCCTGAGCCGAACACCGTCCACGGGTCGAGTCCGAGCTGCGCCTTGACCAGCAGGGACAGCGCCAGCCCGTAGAACACCAGACCGATCAGCAGCCGCACGGCTCTGGTCAGTGGCCGGTCGGACCAGCGGCTACGGCTTAGCGGCTGCCGGGGTCGGGCCGATCGGGTCCTCAACCAACGGCCGACCGCGCCTCTCATCGGTTGGCTGATCGGGCGGCGGACAGCAGCACCTCTGCCGCCTGTCGGGCATCAATGGACGCCGCTCGAGCCGCTTCGCCTCCGCCCACCACCGCTCGTCCGGATACACCGTCGATCAACAGCAGCAGCTGTGAGCCGATCAGGGCGGACTCGGTACAGCCGGCCGTGGCGCAGCCGGTGACGAGCAGGTCTCGTAGCCAGGCCTTCTCGGTCTGCACCGCCAGCAGAGCCGCGTTGTCGCGTTCGGTCAGTTCGGCGGCGGCGTTCAGGAAGCCGCAGCCGCGGTCACCGCGGTCGGCGTAGAAACCGATCAGCCAGTCGAAGATCGCCAGCGGATGCTCGGCTCCGGGGAGCGGGCCGAGGAGAGCCTCCAGCTCAGCCCGGCGCCGGTCGTGGCGACGCCGCAGCACAGCGGCGACGAGCTCGGACTTGGAGCCGAAGTGGGCATACAGCGTCGGCTTGGTCACCCCTGCGTCGCGGACCACGCTGTCGACACCGGTAGCGGTGATGCCGCCGGCGTAGAACAACCGACCGGCGGAGTCGAGCAGTGCCTCGTGCACATCGGACGCCACAAGCTGAACATACCGGTCAGTAAAGTTTACCCACCCGACGGCCCTCGGTAGCGTGATCGAGGTGTACCTGGAAAATGTGGTGTTCGACGCCACCGACCCACGCCGGCTCGGCCGGTTCTGGCAAGCCGTTCTGGCTGCGGAACTACTGACCGACACTGAGGACGGATTCGAGACCCGGCTGAGCGTGCCCGGCGGTCCCGACCTCGATCTCTGCTTCCAGCCGGTTCCCGAACCACCGGCCGAAGCACCGCGTCTGCATCTGGACCTGCTGGGCGGCGACGCGCAAGCGGCGGTCGTCGAACGGTTGCTCGACCTGGGGGCGGTGCCACTGGACATCGGTCAGGGCGTCGTTCCCTGGACCGTGCTAGCCGACCTCGAGGGCAACCCGTTCTGCGTGATGGAGGAACGAGCGGCCTACACCGCCACCGGACCTATTGCCGCGCTGCCGATCGACTCGTCCGATCCCGTCGGCGACGCCGCGTTCTGGTCCTGGCTGACCGGCTGGACCGGTGTCTCCGATGCCGGGTCGGCCACGCTGCGCCACCCCAGCCGTCGTGGCGTGCGGTTGGACTTCTGTCCGGAGGCGGAACCGAAGCCGCAGGCGAAGAACCGGCTGCACCTTGACGTCCGGCTGGAGCCGGGTGACGATGCCGACGCCGTCCTCGCCGGTGTGGTCGCCCGGGGCGGACGGCGGCTGGACCCGGGCTGGGGCGATGTCCCGTGGGTGACTTGTGCCGACCCGTCGGGCAACGAATTCTGCGTTCTGCCCGCGCCCACGTCCTGAACCCGGCCGATGAACGGCTGTCCAGTCCGGCATAAAGTCGCCGCACGGTTGTGGTCAGGGCGGTCATCGGGTTTCCCGTTCCTTCCCGTGGTCGCACTCACGGGCTCTGGTCCGCTCCCGCAACTGTGGCGATGCTGGCCGGAGTCGGCGCGGGTTACTACACCCGGCTCGAGCGGGGCAGTCTCACCAACGCCTCCAATGCAGTACTGGACCCCCTGTCCCGCGCACTGCAGCTGGAAGAGAGCGAGCGCAGCCATCTCTACGACCTGGCCAGGATCGCCAAGACGACCGCGCGGCCCGCTACGGCCCGAACGGTGTGGACGGCGGCCCCGGCGAAGCTGTCCGGGTCCCGCAGGGGCAGGCCACGTTGATCAAATTGCCGGCCGACGTGGACTCCTCACTGCTGACGTCGCTGCTGGCGTCACTGCTGACGTCGCTGCTGGCGTCACTGCTGACGTTGACCGACGTTGTTCTGCACCGGGCAGCACCCGGCGGTCAGCGCCGGCGTCTCGGCCGGTGACGTGGTCACGGTCGTCGGCGATGGCGCGGTCGGTCTGTGTGCGGTGCTCGCCGCTCATCGGCTCGGCGCGAAGCAGATCATCGTGATGGGCGGCAACTCCGACCGGACCGAACTCGGACAGGAGTTTGGGGCCACCGACGTCGTCGCGGCCCGCGGGGACGACGGTATCGCGCAGGTGAAGCACCTCCCCGGCGGCTCCGGAACGCCACGCGTGTTGGAATGCGTCGGCAGCATGCAGACCCTGATGACGTCCTTCGGGGTGGTCCGCGATGGCGGCAGGATCAGCCGGGTCGGTGTCCCGGGCTACACCGACGGCCCGATCGGCGGCGACATGATCATGCGGAACATCACCCTCGCCGGAGGGGCAGATCCGGCCCGGTCCTCCATCGAGGAACTGCTGCCCGAGGCCCTCGCGGGGACCCTGCAGCCGGGCCGGGTCATCGAGCGCACCGCCGGCCTGGACGAGGTGCCGGACGGCTATCGCGCGATGGCCGACAGCGACGCTCTCAAGGTGTTCATCCGGCCGTGAGCGAGGCTGGACGGTCCTTCCTGGTCGGACTGGTCGGCGCCGGCATCGCGACCTCACTCACCCCGGCGCTGCACCAGGCCGAAGGGCGGGCGCTCGGGCTGAGTTACGTCTATCGCAGCGTCGATCTGACGGCGCTGGGCATCGAGACCGACCGGATCGGCGAGCTGGTGCGTGCGGCCCGGGCTTTCGGGTTCGACGCACTCAACATCACCCATCCGTGCAAGCAGACGGTGATCGACCACCTCGACCGGCTCGACAGCCAGGCCGAGCGGATCGGAGCGGTCAACACGGTGATCTTCGGGCCCGACGGTGCAGTGGGCTACAACACCGACGCCTCGGGCTTCCGCACCGCCTTCTCGACCGGGCTGCCCGGTGCCGGACTGACGAACGTGGTCCTGATCGGCGCCGGTGGGGCCGGGGCGGCCGTCGCCGACGCGCTGCTGAGTCTCGGGGCTCGACGGTTGATCATCATCGACGTCGACCGGGTACGACGGGAGCGGCTCGCTGCCCGGCTGAGCTTGCGATTCCCGTCGGCCGAGGTCGGCGCCGGTGACCATGATCAACTTGCGGCAGCCTCGGTGTCGGCCGACGGGCTCGTGCACTGCACGCCCACCGGAATGGCCGCCCATCCCGGCTTGGCTCTGGATCCGGCTTTGCTGCACGCCGGCTTGTGGGTGGCCGACGTGGTCTACCGACCCTTGCGGACCGCCTTGATCGGCGCCGCTGAAGCTGCTGGTGCGCGGACCCTGTCCGGCGGACTGATGGCCGTCCACCAGGCGGTCGACACCATCCGATTGGTCACGGGGCACGAACCCGATGCCGCCCGGATGGTGCGGCACTTCGATCAGTTGATCACGGAGGAGACGATGACGGGCGGCTTGATCAATTTGCCGTAACCTCGAACGCGGCGCCGAGGCTGGCCGCAGCGCTGCCCCCGACCCAGACGTCGAAGGTCGAGGCGTCGACGACCCAGTCGTGAGCGGCGGCGTTCCAGTACTGCAACTCGGCCACTGCGAGGTTGAACCGGACGGTCTGGGTTTCACCCGCGGCGAGGCCGACCCGCCGAAATCCTTTCAGCTGACGGATCGGACGAGACGCGTTGCCGTAGCGCTGGTGCAGGTAGAGCTGGACAACCTCCTCGGCCGCGCGGTCGCCGTCGTTGCTGACCTGGACCGAAACGGTGAGGGACCCACCGACCCCGATAGTGGTCCCGTCCAGTTCAAGACCTGAGTAGTTGATCGGTGCGTAACTCAAGCCGTGTCCGAAGGGGAACAGCGGCGTGCTGTGCTCGTCCCAGTAGCGTCGGCCCTGCTTCTCCGGGTCGTGGGAAACCGTGTGGCTGTAGATCATCGGCACCTGTCCGACCGTCCGCGGCCAGCTGAACGGCAGCTTGCCGCCCGGGGCGACGTCACCCAGCAGCAGGTTGGCCACCGCGGTGCCGCCCTGACTGCCCGGATACCAGATGTCCAGGATCGCCGGGACGTGGTCGGCGGCCCAGCTCAGATCCAGCGGCCGGCCGTTCATGATCAATAACACCACCGGCGTGCCGGTTGCGACCACCGCTTCGAGCAGCTCCTGTTGGCGTCCGGGCAGTTCGAGTGACGAACGGGAGGCGGACTCGCCGATCATGTTCTGCCACTCGCCGAGCACCAGCACCGCGACCTCGGCCCCGGCGGCCAGCTCGACTGCGCGCCGCAGTTCGGCGTCGTCGTCGAAGTCCTCGGGATCGACCGGGGAATTGCCCGGGAACATGTCGAACATCGACGGGAACAGTCGCTGGGCCGGACGGACACCGGGCGCGAATGTGACCTTCTCGCCCAGCCTGGACTGGAGGCCGGCCAGGACGGTGACGGTTTCGTCCAGGTCGTAGTCGAACACCCAGGGGCCGATCGTGTCGCGAGGGGATGCGGCCAGCGGGCCGAGGACGGCGATCGAGGCGAGCGCATTGCCGTCCAGCGGCAGCAGCCCGCTTTCGTTGTGCAGCAGCACCGCAGAACGTTCGGCGGCCTGCCGGGCCACGTCACGGTGGGCGGGATCGGCGAGCACGACGCGGGCCCGGTCCTCGTCCACGAACGGCGCCTCGAACAGCCCCATCCGAAGCTTGGCCTCGAGTACCCGGCGGACGCTGACGTCCAGTTCGGCCTCGTCGACCAGCCCTTGCTCGACCGCTGCCGGCAGCCGGGTGTAGGCCGGATCCATCACCGCCATCTCGAGGTCGAGCCCAGCCTTCAGTCCGCGGACGGCCGCATCGGTCACGTCGGCGGCGAAGTGGTGGGTCGCCAGATCGTGGACGGCCTGGGCGTCGCTGACCACGAAGCCGTCGAAGCCCCAGGTCTCCCGCAACACCTCAGTCAGCAGCCAGCGGTTGCCGGTGGCGGGGATGCCGTTGAGGTCCATGTAGCCGCTCATGATGTTGCCGGCGCCGGCGGCGACCACGGCGGCGAACGGTGGCAGATAGACGTTCCACAGTTCGGAATCGGAGAGGTTCACCTCGTCGTAGTCCCGACCGCCGAGGGCAGCGCCGTACCCGGCGAAGTGCTTCGGCCCGGCGATGATCCGCTCCGGGGTGCCGATCACTTCGCCCTGAAAGCCACGGACCTGGGCGACCCCGACGGCCGCCCCGAGATACGGGTCTTCGCCGGCGCCCTCGACGATCCGGCCCCACCGGGGATCGCGGGCGATGTCGACCATCGGAGCGAACGCCCAGTGGATGCCGACCGCCCGGGCCTCCCGGGCTGCCACCGCCTGGCCGGCCTCGATGATCGCCGGGTCCCAGGAGGCGGCCATGGCGATCGGCACAGGGAATATCGTCCGCAGGCCGTGAATGACGTCGAATCCGAACAGGGCGGGGATTCCCAGCCGATGACCGTCCACCGCCAGGCGCTGCAGCCGGTTGATCTCGGCCGGATCGGTGACGAACAACATCGAGCTCACCTCGCCACGACCAAGCGCGGCCTCGACCGACGCGCCGGGCGAATCCGCGCCGTCCTGGCCGGCAGCGTTGCTGTCCGAGCTGTCTGGGCTGTCCGAGCTGTCCGGGCTGTCCGAGTTGTCCGGGCTGGCGTTCGGCCCGGCGCCGCTGGGAAAATAGAAGTACTGGGTGAGTTGGCCTGCTTTCTCGGCCACGGTCAGCTGTCCCAGCAGTTCTTCGACCCGGGCGGCGATCTGCTCATCGGTCAGCTCGGTCACGGCGTTCTCCTCGTCATCGGGGTGGTCCCATCATGGCGTCATGGCGTGCAGCTCGTCGGGCCCGGGTCGTCAGGCTTCCGGAATCCAGTGCCGCCAGATCGGCACACTGATCAGGAGGAGGATCGCCGACGCCAAACCGATCGTGGTAGCCGGGGCGACCGTCAGGAGCTGGCCGCCGATCAGCGCCCCGCCGCCGATCCCGACGTTGAAGACCGAGTTGTGGATGGCCGATGTCGTCGCCGCATGCGCGGGTGCGGATCGAATCACGGCGGTCTGGATGTAGGCGGTGACGGTCCCTCCGGCGAGGCCCCAACCGATGATCAGGGCGGTGCCGGCGGCCAACACGTGCGGCAGCAGGGCCAGCACCACGAAGACCAGCACCAGGAAGCTCAGCGCGGCCGGCAGCACCAGCCGGAGCCGCCGGTCGGCGAGTCGCCCGAACGCGAACAGACCGGTCAGGGCGGCGATGCCGTAGACCAGCAGCGCCACTCCGACGTTGCCGACCCGGTAGCCGAATTCGATCATGATCGGGGACAGGTAGGTGTAGCTGGCGAAGATGCCGGCCACCGCGAGCAGGGTGGCCAGCTCCAGCCAGCGGAACGGTCGGCGGGCGATCACTTCGCGCAGCTGGTTAGCCCCGGTCACCTCCGAGCCGGGCAGTGCCGGCAGCTTCCAACGGGTGAGCAGCAGCAGACCCGCGCTGATCACCGCGACGCCGGCAAAGGTGGTCCGCCAGCCGAACGCGGCCCCGATCAACGTGCCCAACGGCGTCCCGACCCCGATGGCCAGACCGTTGCCGGCGCCGACCAGCGCCAGCGACGTGCCGAGCCGCAGTCTCGGCGAAAGAGCTGCGGTGTAGCCGAACAGCAGTGAGAAGAACAACGCGTGAGCCAGCCCGCCGAGCACCCGGGCGCCCGCGGCCACGCCGTAACTGCTGGTCAGACACAGGGCGACGTTGCTCAATCCGTAGATGCCGATCAAGCCCATCAGCAGGGGTCGACGCGGCCACCGCGACGTCCAGGCGTTCAGCGGAACCGAAGCGATCACCACGGCCGCCGCGTAGACCGAGACCAGCCAGCCGATCCGGGTCTCGCTGACCCCGAAGTCTGCTGCCATCACCGGCAACAGGCCGATCGGCAGGGTTTCGGTGGCTACCGCCACAAATCCCGTGCCGGCCAGAAGGATCAGCGATCCCCACGGCATGGTCTGGCCGGTCGGGGCCGACAGCGTGTCCCGTACTGCCGGATCGGTGGTCACCGCGGGGCGGGAGGACTGACGATCACTTGATCCCGTGCTCGTTGAAGTACTTCACGCTGGTCTCGACACCTTCGAAGATGTCGCCCTTGTAGTGGTCGAACTCGATCACCGCGTACTCGGTCGACGGGGCCGCCGCCAGGTAGTCCAGCAGCGGGATCTCGCCCTGGCCGGCCGGTCGCTGGTCCAGCGAGTCCGGCGGCACCGGCCCGGCGCCCGGCCGGAACGGGTTCTCCCCGACCACGCCATCCTTGACGTGAAGCGCCTTGACCCGCTCGCCGAGTCGCCCCAGCAACGCCGACACGTCCTGCTTGCCGGTGGCCGCCCAGTAGAGATCCACCTCGAGCACGACGTCGTCGCGCAGCTTGTCGACGAAGAACTCATAGGCCGAGACGCCGCCGAAGTCGGCCACGAACTCCTGGGAGTGGTTGTGGTAGCCGACCACCAGGCCATGGCCCGCGGCCCGCTCGGCCGCGTCGTTCAACCGGTTCGCGGTCGCGGTCACCTGGTCCTCGTCCAGCCAGCGGTCCGGGGCGACGAACGGATCGATCAGGATGTCCAGCCCGAGGGTGGAGGCGGCGGTGAATACGTCCTCGGGATCCGGTGCGGCGCCGCCGTCGCCCAACGTGTCGGACAGGAACGGGGCGTGTCCGGTCTTCGCGACCAGATTGTTGGCGCTGAACGACTGGGCCAGCGCGTCCGCGCGGGTGACGAAGTCGTAGGCCTCCACCTGGCGCAGTCCCATGGCCGACAGCCGGGCCAGGGTGCCGTCGTAATCGGCGTCGAGCGCGTCGCGAACGGAGTAGAGCTGGACGGAAAGCACGGGCTGAGTCATGGGTGAACGTGTCCTTTCACGATGGACCATGGTGGATTGCACGAAACAATACCGACACTTGTGTCGGGATTGAAGTCGGGTCACGATGGGACCGATGACCAGACCAGTCCCGACCACCAGACCGGACCCGTCGACTCGACCGACGGAGCAGGGCTACGCCAAGGGGATCGCGCGTCGGGCGATGATCGTCGAGGTGGCCACCGGCCTGTTCGGACGCACCGGTTATCGGGCGGCGACCATGGTCCAGCTCGCCGAAGCCTGCGGCATCTCCCGGGCCGGCTTGTTGCACCACTTCCCGACCAAGGAAGGGCTGCTGCAGGCCGTGCTGCGGGAGCGTGACCGGCGAGATCACGAGCGGATCAGTCCTGATCGAGGCGGTGCAAGGGATGGAGTGGCAGGCGGTGCCGGTGAACGTGGGACAGAAGCCGACGGGTTGTCGATGCTCGCGGACTTGGTCGACCTGGTCGCACACAACGAGACCATTCCCGAGATCGTCAACCTGTTCGCGGTGCTCTCGGCCGAGGCCGGTGCGCCCGGGCATCCGGCGCACGACTACTTCGTCCGGCGCTATGTCGCCTCACGCCGCAACTTCGAGCAGACAATCCGGCTGGCCCGGTCGCAGGGCATCCTGGTCGACGGCGTCGATCCGGCCGCATTCGCCCTCGAACTGGTGGCGCTGATGGACGGCCTGCAGGTGCAGTGGTTGTTGGACCGTGACGGGGTCGACATGGCGGGCGTGGTCCGCCACCGGATCGAGTCCGTGCTGACGGTCAGGCTTCCGGCGCCGAACAAAGGATGACCGACGACATCGCCGCCGACTGTTACGGCACTCCTGCTGCCTCAGGTACCGATCGGAAGACAGAGCACGTCGCAAATCGACCGGTCAGCAGTTGCCGCAGGTGCCGAAGATCTCCAGGTCGTGTTGGATGTCGCGGAACCCGTGGCCGGCGGCGACGGTGGTAGCCCACTTCTCGACGGTCGGGCCGAGGACCTCGACCGTGCGGCCGCAGTTGCGGCAGACCAGATGATGGTGGTGTCCGGTGGAGCAACGTCGGTAGGCGGCCTCGCCTCCGTTGACCCTGATCATGTCGAGCTCGCCGGCATCCACCATCATCTGCAGGGTGCGATAGACGGTGCTCAGGCCGATCGTGTGGCCGTGGGCTCGCAGATCGTCGTGGATATGTTGTGCGGTACGGAAGTCGGACTGGTCGAGCAGGATCTCGGTGACCGCCGTGCGCTGTTTGGTCCGTCGGGGCGCCGCGGCATCCGTCGGCCGGATAGCTGAGCTCGCCATCGCCACCTCCTCGGGGTTCCCGGCCGCCGCAGACGCGGGCAGCAACGCCGAGTGTAGCGCCGGGGCAGAGAGCCATTTCGGGGCAGTTACAAGTGAGATTCATTCTCATGTAGGCTTTCCTGTCACCGGATGAGGGATCGTTGAGCAGGAGTGGGCGCGATGAGTGGGTTACGGGGTTCAGGTCGATCGGCGCTGGGTGCGTCGATCGCGGTGCTGACGGTGGCCCTGGTCACGGGCTGCGGACCGCAACCGAGTTCTGAGTCCGGATCGAACTCCCCCTCACCGAGCACCAGCGGTGAGAGCGTGGTGAACGTCGTCGCCTCGACCGATGTCTACGGCGACATCGCTTCCGTGATCGGCGGGTCGGGCGTGGCCGTCACCTCGATCATCGACGACCCGTCCAAGGACCCGCACGAGTATCAAGCGGACGCGCAGAACCAGCTGGCGATCAGCCGGGCCCAGGTGGTGATCGAGAACGGCGGCGGCTACGACGACTTCGTCGACACCATGGTCAAGGCGCGGCCGGTGAAGAACCGGACGGTGTTGGACGTGGCCACCATCTCGGGCTACAGCCAGAATCCGAGCAACGGCGAGTTCAACGAACACCTCTGGTACGACTTCCCGACCATGATCAAACTGACCGGCCAGATCGTCGCCGCGTTGTCCACCGTCGCGCCGGCTCAAGCGCACACCTTCGCTACCAACGGCGAGACGTTCATCGACTCGGTGGGCAAGCTCGAGGACAGCGAGGCCACGATCAAGAAGGACCACGCCGGCGCCGGTGTCGCGATCACCGAACCGGTTCCGGTGTATTTGCTGACCGCCTGCGGTCTGGTGGACAAGACACCGCCCGCGTTCAGTGAGGCGATCGAGGAGGGGACCGACGCCGCTCCTGCGGTGGTGAACGAGACTTTGGCCCAGTTCAGCGACAAGACCGTGTCGCTACTGGCCTACAACGAGCAGACGTCAGGACCGCAGACCGAGCTGGTGCTCAAGTCGGCCAAGGACAACCAGATCCCGGCGGTGCCGGTGACCGAGACGCTGCCCCAGGGAAAGACGTACCTGACCTGGATGACGGCCAACCTCGCTGCGGTCTCGTCGGCGCTCGATTCGTGACCGCCGCCCTGACCGGGACCGGTCCGGCCACCACCGACCGGCCGGCCGACATCGTCGTGGAGATCCGGGACGCCGCGCTGCGCTTCGGTGATCGGACTCTGTGGCAACACCTGGATCTGTCCATCGCGGCCGGTGAGTTCATCGCCGTGCTCGGGGCGAACGGGTCCGGCAAGACCAGCCTGCTGCGGGCCATCCTCGGGATGCAACACCTCAGCCAGGGCGAGATCGTGCTCGACGGCGAGCGCGTCCGTCGCGGCGACCGGCGGATCGGCTATCTGCCCCAGCAGCGGCCGAGTGAGGACGGTGCGCTGATTCGTGGCGTCGATCTGGTCTCGCTCGGGCTATCCGGACACCGCTGGGGCCCGGCCTGGCCGAGCCGGGAGCGACGTGCCCAGGTCCGGGCGGCGATCGAGGCGGTCGGCGCGGAATCCTTTGCCTACAAACCGATCGGGGTGCTGTCGGGAGGCGAACAACAACGCGTCCGCGTCGCCCAGGCCCTGGTGGGGCAGCCGGAACTGCTGCTGTGTGACGAACCGTTGGCCTCGTTGGACCTGAACCAGCAGCGGATCGTCAGTGAGCTGATCGACGACAGCCGTCGACGGACGCGATGCGGCGTGCTGTTCATCACCCACGACGTGAACCCGGTGCTCGACATGGTCGACCGGGTGGTCTACCTGGCCGGCGGTCAGGTCCGGGTCGGCACCGTCGACGAGATCTTCACCGCCGACGTACTGAGCGAGATGTACCGGACGCCGGTGGACGTGATCCGCGCCCGCGGGCGAATTGTCGTGGTCGGGGCGACCGGCCGGTCCGGCGTCGATCAGGTGCACCACGACGTGCACGGCGACGCCTCCCACCATGCTCATCAGGCCCCCGGCGAGCCACCACGACGATCCCGGAAGCAGCCGTCAGATGACCGGTGATCTCTGGCAGCAGGTGTTCAACTTCGACAACTACGGAGCCCTGCTGGAACTGGTCCGCAACTCGATCATCGCCGGCGCGGTGCTCGGTCTGGTCGGCGGGCTGATCGGCGTCTTCGTGATCTCCCGGGACATGCCGTTCGCGGTGCACGGGATCAGCGAACTCTCATTCGCCGGGGCATCCGCCGGGTTGCTGCTCGGCGTGGGGGTGGTGGCCGGGTCGCTGGCCGGCTCGTTGTTGGCCGCGCTGCTGATCGGCTTCCTCGGGGCGCGGGCGCGGAGTCGCAACTCGATCATCGCGGTTCTGATGCCGTTCGGACTGGGGCTGGGCATTCTCTGTCTGACCCTGTACTCCGGTCGGTCGGCCAACAAGTTCGGGCTGCTCACCGGACAGATCGTGGCGGTGGACAATCCGCGACTCAAGTCGCTGCTGGTGATCAGCGCCGTGGTGATCGTCGGGCTGCTCGTGGTGTGGCGACCGCTGACGTTCAACAGCGTCGACCCCGAGGTCGCCACCGCCCGCGGCGTACCGAATCTGGGTCTGTCGATCTACTTCATGATCCTGCTCGGTCTGGCCACCGCGGTCTCGGTCCAGATCGTCGGAGCGCTGCTGGTGTTGTCCATCCTGGTCACCCCGGCGGCGGCCGCGCGGCAGGTGTCGGCTTCGCCGATCATGGTCCCCGTGCTGTCGACGATCTTCGCCGTCGTCTCGATGGTCGGCGGCATCATGCTCGCCCTCGGCGGGTCGCTGCCGATCAGTCCGTTCGTCACCACGATCTCATTCCTGATCTACCTGGTGTGCCGATTGGCCGGTCGCACACTGCTGCCGTCCCGTTCCTGACCACGGCTCTTGCGGATCGGACCGCGGGTCGCCGGAGCCGCGGCGATGCCGAGAAGGATAAATTCGGCGCGTGGCGAACCCAGCAGGATCGACCGCGGTGGCGGCGCGATGACCTTCGACCTGCCCTCGATCGGTTTTCTCTCGAGCACCACGGTGATCATCATCCAGGTGTTGCTGCTGGTCGTTGCGTTGGCTGTGGTGCCGCACAAACGTCGGCCGTCCTCGGCGCTGGCCTGGCTGCTGTTGATTTTTGCCCTGCCGGTGGTCGGCATCGTGTTGTTTGCGATCATCGGCAGCCCGAAACTGCCCAGAGTCCGCCGCGAACACCAGCGGGCGATCGACCAGCAGATCCGCGAGGCCACCCGGTCGATCGAGCCGATGAGCCGTGATCACGACACCCCCAACTGGCTGCCGGGCGTGGTCTCGCTGAACCAGAATCTCGGGGCGATGCCCCTGCTGGAGGGCAACACCGCCCGGCTGATCCCGCACTTCGGCGACCAGCTCGGCGCCTTGGTGCTGGCCGTCCAGGAGACGAAGCGACATCTGCACGTCGAGTTCTACATCTTGAGCCTGGACGACACCACCCGGCCGTTCTTCGTCGCCTTGCAGGCGGCCGTCGAACGTGGCGTCGAGGTCCGCTTGCTGCTGGATCACATGGGTTCCCGCGGCTACCCGGGTTACAAGCGCGCCTGCCGTGAACTCACCCGGATCGGCGTCGCGTGGCGGCTGATGCTGCCGGTGCAGCCGCTCAAGGGCCGCTATCAGCGTCCGGACCTGCGTAACCACCGCAAGCTGATGGTCGCCGACGGGGAGGTCGGCTTCGTCGGATCGCTCAATCTGATCGACCCGAGCTATCAGAAGCGGAAGAACCGCAAACGCGGGCTGCAGTGGCGTGATCTGCTGGCCCGGCTGGAGGGTCCGGTGGTGCACGAGGTGGACGCGCTGTTCGTGACCGACTGGTTCTCCGAGACCGGTGAGATGGTGCGGACCTCACGTGAACTGACCACCGACCGGGGCCGACGCGGGACAGTGATGGCCCAGGTCGCCCCGAGCGGCCCGGGTTTCGAACTGGAGAACAACCTGCTGCTGTTCAACTCGCTGCTCTACTACGCCGAACGGCGGATCAGCATCACCAGCCCCTACTTCGTGCCGGACGAGTCGTTGTCGGCGGCGATCGTCACCGCCGCCCGGCGCGGGGTGCAGGTCGAACTCTTCGTCGGGGCGATCGGCGACCAGTTCGGCGTCTTCCACGCCCAACACTCCTACTACGAGGACCTGCTGGCCGCCGGCGTCCGGATCTGGCTGTATCCGGCACCCTCCATCCTGCACGCCAAGCACGTCTCGGTGGACGATCTGGTCACCGTGGTCGGCTCCTCCAACATGGACATCCGCTCGTTCAACCTCGATCTCGAGCTGTCACTGTTCTCCTGCGACCGCGGGCTGGCCGACCAGATGCGCCGGATCGAAGACGAATACCGGATGCTGTCGCGTGAACTCACCGCGGATGATTGGGCGCAACGCGGTCGCTGGCACCGGTTGATCGACAACGCCATGCGGCTGACCTCCGCGGTGCAATGAACAGCGTTTCGCCGGAAAGAAGCCCCCTCACGGGGAAGCCTCCGTCGGATGCGGTCGGTCCACGCCGCTGCCCCGGGAGCCGGTCGGTGACCGACCGACTGAACGGGCAGCTGGTGACCGGTAGCCGATCGTGTAACAGCCGGAAGCCGGCGCCGATGGCCTGGACCGGGACGGCCGGATCATCTCCCCATCGACCGTCGATCGCTGACACGCCAGGAAGTGCTCGGGTCCACAGCCAGGAGCAGCCCGGTCCGTGACCGAAGCCCAGCACCTCTGGGACCGGGACGTACTGAGTGGCCACCGTAACCGGGCGGCTTCGGCGTCGACATCGAACTCAGGGTGAGCCGGCAGCCACTTCACGAAAGAGATCCCGTCGACCCCGCGGCAGCGAAACGTCAGGCCAGCCAGCTGGTTGCGGCAAGCGAGTCCCACGACCTGCAGGCCCTGGCGGCGGCCAACTCCGCCACCTCCGCAGGAGGTAGCTCTTGGAAGTCCGAAACTGTCATCGGACAAGGACGTTCCGCTGGCGTTTTTGGTCTGCCGATTCCTCAGCGTCCATCTGCAGGCGGCGCCCATCGTGTGTCTCGAGCCCAGGCCTCGGCCAGCTCCATCAGCAGACGCCAGGCGGGGTACTTGATCCGGCCGTACCCGGCCAGATCCACTACGGCGGTCGCTGCCTCTGCTTTCAGCTCTGACCACCACCTCGTCCGGATACGATGGGCTCTCAAGTGATCACGGAACAGCAGCGATAGCCGGGTGCTGGCACTGCCCACGGTCCGGACATGAATGTTGACCGGCCTGCCGCCCGCTGGCGGAGCGGACACCATCTTCGGCCAAGTCTTCCCGCCGGCCTCCTCGAAGTTGTTCCACGGCTCCGGCCTGCGCCGGAAGCCAAGCAAGCTCAAACCGGACTCGGCCCGCGAGGTCAGCAGATCCTCGACGACGATCGTCATGTCCAGACAGTCTTTGGCCGCCATCCCTGGGATGGATGTCGATCCGATGTGCTCGACCGCGACAGCCGATGGCACAGCCCGCCGGAGTGTCCCTGCCAACTCGGCGGCTTCCGTCGGCCACTGATCCCGGTAACCAGTAATCGTGACCCCGCCTGGGCGGAGTTCGTCGTCGAACGGCACCGCCGCACCTTCACCCACCAGGGGGTGATCCCGCAAGCGCATCGGCATCCGAGTGACCTCCCCGCAGTCAAACTCCGGTCCTTCCCTTGACGTCAAGCCCGATTGCCGAGATCGCCGTCCCGTACTCATGCAGCCTTGACACCTGTCAAGAAAACAACCTTCGCTTCTGACACGAGTAACCGCCGCCGGTTTGCGAACGCCGTTCAATCCTCGTTGGAGAAGCGTTCCCACGCTGATTGGCGGGCCATGCCCAGTGACTGGCCTACACGAGCCCAGCTGACCCTGCGGCCGCGCAGCCGCTGTACCCACACGCCAAGGTTGTCTTCGACCTGGGCGGCTACCGACGCGATCCGGGGAAGCTGCGCTAGCAGCTCCTCATCGCTCATGGACTCCCAATAGGGCAGCTCTGCTTTGCCATTGCTGCCCTCGCCTGCAGCGAAGATCTGCAAGCAGAGGCTCACGCATTCGTTGCAGATGCAGACTCCTGGGCCGGCGACCATCTGCGCGATCTCTGGCTCCTCCTTCGCGCAGAACGAGCACCGGGTGATCGTATGCAAGGTGGGTTCCATTCCAAGTCTCCATGTCAGGGGTTTCCTGACAGTATGTCAGGAGTAGCCTGACATCGCAACCTCATGAGGCATAGCAGGTATGCGACTGACCTGTCGTCCGTCCAGATACGGTCGTTTTCGTGACCATCAGTTGTCGATGTCACTCGCGACTGCACCAAATCGCATCGGTCCACGCCCCAAGCATCTGCCGCCAGCACACGCAACGCTGTCCGGAATCCGATCGACCCGCGTCAGTCCGAGCCATGCGCAAGGGCCCAGCGAAGTAGCGCGACATCGATCGCGCCAACTTCCTCGGCACGGGTCACACCGTCCCACCATCGAATCGCGTCGATCTCGGCGCTCGGCTCGAAGGCTTCGACATCCTCGGCCACGCCGCGGAACAGGTCCGCGCGCTCGACGACTTCTCCGGCTGCAAGCCGAAACGTTGCCGAACCAACGCGGCGGCAGCTGGTCAGCTGTTGGCCTGATTCTTCCGCAACCTCGCGTAGAGCCGCCTGCTCAGATGTTTCCCCGGGCTCAACGCCTCCCCCGGGCAGCTCCCATTGACCGCGCCACACATCATGGACCAGTAGCAGCCCTTGAGGCCCGGTGACCACCACCAGTGCTCCGGTCAACGGAACAGTCTCGTGGTCGGACCTGGGCGCACTTCCCACGGCAATGTCGAGCAGCTCATTGCCGTGAGAGTCCGTCGCCCATGCCATGGCCGCATAATGCCACCGACCGAGGGCGCATCCGCCCACCACAGACGCACTCACGCTGACAGACACAACCCGGCCATCGCCCGCTGTCGGGAACCGGTCGATTTCCTGACAGGCCCAACTCTGATTTGTTCGATGGTGGGCCAGCGATCGGCGGTAGTCGAGCGCTCAAGAGCTGTGTCCAGAAAAAGTTAGCGCTTGCGCCGGGTCCGGCTCTGCGACCCTGGAGGACACTGACCGATGTGAAGCCCGTATTTGTCTTCGACGATCCGCCATCTCTCCTCGAGGTGTACGAATCAATCGAAGAAGCGCGCGAATCCGTCGAAAGTCTCGACGTCACGGCGGAACAGCAGCTGGCGTTCACCGCTGCCGGACAGGTGATCGAGGTAGCCCCGGCCCTGGACCGGGGTCTATGGGCCCATCTCGAGCTCACCGACCGCTACGACCTGACTCGGTTGAAGTCATTGCTGCGCGAGGCCCACGGACCGGCCCACCTTGCCGACGACCCCATCGCCTACGCGGAGGAATGGTGGCACCTAGATGACATCAGATCTAGGTTGCCACCGCTCCTACCTTCGGCTGCCCACAACTGGTGGGTCCGCAGGCGATCAGGTCGGTGACCTCTGATCGGCGCCATAGCTGGTGTCGCTAGTTCAGAACGTCAGCACATCGTCGGGCCGTTCTGTCCGTGCGCTCTGAACAGCTGTCAGAATCCGGTGGTTTTGTGACGTACTGCCGAGGTCTACCAGTGTCGTCGGTTACCCCCCGCTCACCGGGCATTTTTGCGGGCGGGGCTTGTGAGAACCGGTTGGCTGTCGGGCCGTTTCTGCGGGGCGCTGTCGCTGCCCGTACCGCTCGACGGACGGCTTACGGGCAAGGTCGAACCCGATCGACATCCACGAAACCGCGACCTACGCTCCTCGTGTGGTGCCCAACCTGCTCACGGCTCGGCTGCTCTTGCGGCGGCCAAGGCTCGGCGACAGCGAATCGGTCGCCAGGCTGCACGGCGATCCTGCGGTCATGCGATTCATCGACCTCGGCAAGCCCGTGCCCGCTGACGTTGTTCTCAGCCGCGACATGGCTTGGCTATTGGCTGACTACGGCGAGGGCATCGGCTACTGGGTCGGTGTCGATCGGGTTCACGAGACGACAGTTGGCTGGTTCGGACTACAGCCAGTGGCCCTGTCGCCGCTCGAGGTGGAGCTTGGCTATCGGCTGGATCCCGGCTTCTGGGGCCGCGGGCTGGCCACCGAGGCCGCAAGCGCGATCATCGAGTACGCCTTTGACCTAGCGGGAGTCCAACGACTGTTCGCCACGACGATGGTTGCCAACGTCGGCTCGTGGAAGGTCATGGAAAAGGCCGGCTTGAGACGTCAGCGCACTTGGATCTATGACGGACCTGATCCAATTCCGGGCGCGGAACTGGGCGACGTTGAGTACGCGTTGACCCTTGACCAGTGGCGAGGCCACGGTCGCCGGTAGACGGTCGGCTTACGGGCACACCTGCGGCTGTCAGAATCCGGTCGTTTACTTGACGTCAAGCCATCAACCCGGCAGGACCGTCGGAAAGCCATGCCAACCTGACAGTTGTCAAGAAGCGACGGCGACTTTCTGACAGAAGTTCCGGGCAGGTGTTAGAGCAGCGAAGCCGGCCACCTCGTAGGTGGCGAATGCGCTGTGGAGCGAACTGAGGGCGCGCGCCATCACGCTCGAGGAACCCAAAGTGCGCAGGTGACGGCCAGCAGCTAGACATATCGCGGCGCCATGACCATGTCGGCGTTGGTTGGTCAACTTCTACGGAGCCATGCTCGAGTGGTCGGTTCGGCCCACCGCAGATGGTGCCCAGATTAACGCCGAGTACGGCGACTCGATCGGCTTCCACAAGGTCGAGGACTTCCAGGCGCCTCATTGGCCAGGGCAGACCGTGCCTCAGCAGATGCATGTCGACGTCACCGTTGACGACCTCGACGAAGCCGAAGCGAAAGTCATCGAACTCGGCGCCATCAAGCACGAGAGCCAGTTTGGAACGAGCTTTCGCGTTTTCCTGGATCCCGAGGGCCATCCCTTCTGTCTCTGCGTCGGGTGAAGTCTTCGACGACGTTAGCCGACGACACCCGGTGCGCCGCGTAAGACGGTCGGCCTGTGGGCACACCTGTGACTGTGAGGATCCGGGTCATTTTCTTGACAGGGTTGTCCTATTCGGTCAGGGCCTCTTCGAGGGTTGTTGTCGGGCGGCCGGGGAGTCGGGTCAGGGGTTGGGTCGGTGATCTCGAAGTGCCGCTGCCTGGATGCCTGAAAAATGCCCAACGTCATGGTCACCCCTAGCTCCGGTACACCGGCAGCCCGCAATTCAGCCGCGTAGTCGTCATCGCTGATCGGCACGTGCCGGATCGGCTGGTCGAGGAGTTCAGAGGCAGTTTTGGCCAGCGCCGCCATGTCCACGGCTTGCCCGCCGGTGAGGTTCACGGCGCGATCGTCATAGCTGGGGTCGAGAAGGAGTTCTGCGATGCCGGGTCCGAGATCGCGGTGCATGGTCCAGGTAACCGGGGCATCGGCGGGCACTCGGAGCTCTCCGGACTCCGCTGCGGTCTTGAGCAACCGGATCGGGGTGTCGGCGTAGAAGCCGTTCCGAAGTGCTGTGAACGCCATGCCGCTGTCTCGGAGCATCACCTCGGTGGCCGCGTGGGTGACCGCCGGCGGGAAGGCCGAGAGGGCATCGGCACCGACATGGCTGGTGTAGAAGATCCGGGATACGCCGCGATCGCGGGCCGCTTCCATCGCGACTCTGTGCGCCTCGACGGCCGCGGCGCCTTGTCGAGGCGCCGATACGACGAGAACACGGTCGGCGCCGTCGAAAGCGTCGCGAAGCGACTCCGGATCGTCGAAGGTGCCCCGACGCACGCGCACCCCCCGGCGGGACAGATTTTGTAGCTGATCGGGTCGGGTCGTGCTGACCCCGACCTCGGCCGGATCGACCCGTTCCAGCAGCGCCGCCAACACAGCACCTCCGAGCCGTCCGCCCACGCCCGTCACAACAATCATCACAACCTCCACCTGATAAGCCTGCTACTACGCAATTGGTAACGCCTTGATTAGCGACGCTAGCACGGAGTCGGTAGCATCAAGTCTGTGAGTAGTGGTCAGCGGGATCGACTGCCGACGCCTCCGCAGGAACGCATCCTGCAGGCCGTGGTGGACCTGCTCGATGAGGGCGACACGGCCGCAGTGTCAACCAGGGCGATCACGGCCCGGGCGGGGGTGCAGGCACCCGCCATCTATCGCCACTTCGGCGACAAAGACGGCCTGTTGACCACCGCCGCCGAACACGCCTACGACGCCTGGGTGAGCCAGAAACACAACCGGCAGGCATTGGCCGACCCCGTTGAGGAGCTCCGGGCAGGATGGGACGACACCGTCCAGTTCGGACTGGACCACCCGGCCGTCTACCGCATCGCCAACGCCCGCACCGATGCCAGCCCTGCTCTCCAATTCGGCTACAACCTGCTCCTCGGAAAGCTCCGACAAGTGGCCCGGGCTGGCCGACTACGAACCAGTATCGAAAACGCCGCCCAATTGCTGCATGCCACCGGCCGTGGCGTCATCCTCACCCTTCTCGACATCCCGCAAGAGGCACGCGACCTCCGGCTCAGCGTCCTGGCCCGCGAATCCACCATCACTGCCATCGCTACCGAAGCCGAACGCCCGAACCCGACACTGCAAACAGCCGCAGTCACTCTGCAGGAACTACTACCGTCCTGCACCGCGCTCGAGCCCGCCGAGCGACAACTCATGGATATGTGGCTGAACCGCATCACATCCGAAAACATCACCCGTCCGTCCTAAAACGAGACGGTCGGAAATCGGTCGCTTTCCGCCACCCTGACGAGCGCCCAGCGGCCGCCTCACCCCTGGTACCGAGGCTGTTAGAGCTTGGGTAGCGCTCAGCAATCTTGTTGAGGTGGTTGTCGATCTTCTTGAGGGGCGCCTCAAGCAAGGCGAGACCCGAGGGGCGTGCCGCTTGATGCCGTAGATCTTCGAGGTCTATCGGGTAGGACGATGCGGCCAAGGGCCCACTAGGACCCGTCGCAGTGATAGTCACCTTCAGAGCCGGAACCACCTCCGGGTCAGGGAAAAACTCGTATGCAACGGCGAGGTTTCACAGCTGGGTCCGGCCCGGAGCGACTGACCCGATCCCCGAGCCGATCTTCTGCTCAATGTCGGCCGCCAGCTCAGCCTTGTCTGCAGGAACGATCTCCCGCAGAGGCGGCTCGAAAACTAGGCGAACATCAGAGGCGACTGTCGATCCCGTGTTCCCGACCACCAAGACCAGCATGTCGGCGTCGTCTCGCGGTCTTAGGTCGGCCCAGACATAGGGCTGCATCGCTGCCGCTTGCGCAGCAACAGAATTGGCGAGCTGTTCTCGCGCGAGCCGCAGGCTCTCGCCCTGAGCAGCGGTGGACGCCCTCAGTTGCTCGGCCGCTACGTCTAGTGACCGCTGAGCAGCCGTTGACGACGCTTCTGCCGCGGAAGCCGACCGCAAAGAAGTCCTCGTACTGAGGATCCCCAGTACCAAGGTTGCGACGAGCGAGAGAACCGCAACGACGGCAAGTACAACCTCCACTCTTGAAGTGGACTAGGGGTTGCGGCCGCGTCGCGGTCGCCGACCGGATCGCACGGCGGTCCGCCTACGGACGTCGGCGGCTGTCAGAAACCGGTGGTTTTGTGACGTACTGCCGAGGTCTACCAGTGTCGTCGGTTACCCCCCGCTCATCGGGCATTTTTGCGGGCGGGGCTTGGGAGAACCGGTTGGCTGTCGGGCCATTTTCTGCGGGGCGCTGTCGCTGCCCGTATCACTCGACGGACGGCTTGCGAGATGGGCGTCACGAGACGTCACGTGGTTCTGAGACTCAGGCAGGTGGTCGTGAGCGGAGCAGGAGGTCCAGAGCGACCTCGAGTCGTTCGAGGTAGTCCCCCCGCGTGCTGACTTGATGTTTGATGCCGATCGAGGTGCTGATGATCGTCGCGGCCAGGCGAGCAGCCAGCTCGTGGTCATAGCCAGCGGAGAGTGAGGCGGTGACAAGATGCTGGAAGTGTCGCGGCGCGGTCTCGACGATGGCACCGAGGAGGTCGGGGTTGTCGTTGATGACTGTCTCGATGTCGCTGGCGAGGGGGCCGATGTAGCGGCCCGCCCAGTGGTCGAAGGCGTCCAGGAGCCGCTCCTGGAGGGGCCGGTCCGTCTTGGTCAGTCGCTGCTCGACCGCGGCGAGGTCGCGTTCGAGAGCCTGGGTGACGGCAGCACGGAACATGACCTGTTTGGAGGTGAACAGGAAGTAGAGGCCGGGCCGCGAGATGTTCGCTTCGCGCGCGACCTCCTCCATGGAGGTCTTGCGGTAGCCGAACCGGGCGAAGGTGGTCAGAGCGGCCTCCAGGACGGCAGACCGACGGTCGGTCTCGATGCCCGACGACGAAGGCCGGCCAACCTCGGGACTGGTCACAGCGGAAGCCTAATGGGGCTCGTACATCGACTATACGGAATTTGCCTTTTCTGTATAGTGACTGACGTGGCAACTCCGGCATTGATCTCGACCTCGTTCACCGCCTCCAGCACTGCGGACGAGGTACTTCACGACGTGGACCTGATCGGTGTCCGGGCAGTCGTCACCGGGGGTTCTTCGGGTATCGGCACCGAAACCGCTCGCGCACTAGCCGCCGCCGGCGCAGAGGTGACGCTCGCGGTACGGAACGCGACTGCGGGTGACGCTGCCGCCGAAGCGATCGAGAAATCGACCGGGGCACGCCGGCCTCGCGTTCTACCGCTGGACCTCGCCGACCGGGCGAGTGTGACCCGCTTCGTCGAAGCATGGACAGGCCCACTGCATCTGCTGATCAACAACGCCGGCCTGGTGACGGGCGGCCTGGAACGAACTCAGGAGGGCTGGGAGCTGCAGTTCGCGACAAACCATCTCGGTCACCTCGCCCTGGCCGCCGGCCTCCACGAGGCTCTCGCCCGGGGAGCGGCCCAGCGCGACGGGGCGCGGATCGTAGCGCTCAGTTCCACAGCACACATGCGCGCCGGCGTGGACTTCGACGACCTCAACTTCGAGCGTCGCAGCTACGACCCCCAGATCGCGTACGCCCAGTCGAAGACCGCAAACTCCCTGTTCGCCGTCGAAGCGTCCCGCCGCTGGGCCTCCGACGGTGTCGTCGTCAACGCGGTCAACCCCGGTGGTGTCGCGACCGGGCTACAGCGCAACTTCACCGCAAAGCAGAAGGAGTCACTCGACGCAGCCGAGGCCGCGGGAGTCTTCACGTACAAGTCGATCGGCCAAGGCGCCGCCACCACGCTAGTTGCCGCCGTCGCCCCGGAGTTCGCGCACACCGGCGGTCACTACCTCGACGACGGTCAAGAGGCCTACACCGTTCCCAACGGCGCCGACCTCGCCCAACACCCGCACGGCGTCAAAGAGTGGGCGCTCGACCCTGAGGCAGCAAGATGCCTTTGGGCTGTGTCAGTCGAGCTCCTTCGCCCCTGATCGCGACGACCTCTACAAGACCACCAGCTGTACCGGCAGACGGTCGATGCTTGCGGGCGTCGCACGAGGGGCGGTCTACGCGCTGAGCATGACGGTCGGCTGAGGAGACGGCGACGTTCTGCTTCGCTGGCAGACTTCGGCGATGGCGATGGCGCAGAGGCCCCGAGTGATCGGGTTGCTGGGCGGGATGAGCTGGGAGTCCAGCGCCGAGTACTACCGGTTGGCAAACCTGCTGGTGCGTGAGCGGCTCGGCGGCTTGCACTCCGCCCGACTCGTCCTCGCCTCGGTCGACTTCGCCGAGGTCGAACGACTGCAAGTCGCTGGGCTGTGGGAGGACGCTGGGCAACTGCTCGCCGAGGTCGCCCGCGGGCTCGAGGCTGCCGGCGCCGAGATGCTTCTGCTGTGCACCAACACGATGCACAAGGTCGCCGACCAGGTCCAGGCCTCGGTGTCGATTCCGCTGCTGCACCTGGCCGACGCCACCGCTGCGGCGGTACGTCGGGACGGGCTGGGCACAGTGGGTCTGCTCGGTACCGCGTTCACCATGGAGCAGGACTTCTACCGTGACCGGCTCGCCGGCCACGGCCTGGAGGTTCTCGTCCCCGACGCCGAGGATCGAGCGGTGGTGCACCGAGTGATCTACGACGAGCTGTGCCTCGGGGTGGTCAGCGAGGCTTCCCGTCAGGCCTACCGCGGGGTGATCGAACGACTGGTCGCCGCGGGCGCCGACGGGGTAGTCCTCGGGTGCACAGAGATCGAGCTGCTCGTCAGCGCCGAGGACAGCCCGGTGCCGGTATATCCGACGACCCGGCTGCACGTCGAGAGCGCCGTAACGGCTGCTCTCGAGGGAGTCCCAACTTCCTGACCTCGTAGACCATCTTCCCCACGGCGACGGAGCGTTCTCGCTGGACGGTCGGCCTGCGGTGAAGGGTTGAACCGCTCAGGCGACGGCAGACCTACCATCATGCAATGTCGCGAGTCCTAGTAACGGGGATGTCTGGAGTCGGGAAGTCAACCCTTTTGCAGGGACTAGCTGATCGGGGTCACCGTGTCGTCGACACCGACTACGACGGCTGGGTGCTAGATGACGGCCTGTGGAACGAGCCCCGCATGCGCGATCTCTTGGATTCGGCGGAACACGTTGTTGTCTCCGGCACGGTCGAGAACCAGGTCCTCTTCTACGACAGCTTCGATCACTTGGTGCTGCTTTCAGTCCCACTCAAGACACTGCTAGATCGGGTAACACAACGCACCTGAATCCGTATGGGAAGCGGCCCGAGAGCAGCAAGAGATCGTCGGCTACCTGGAAACGGTCGAGCCGCTGCTTCGACGAGGCGCGACTCTTGAGTTGGACGGTCGAGCTGCACCCCCGTCACTGGTCGCTGTCGTGGAGATGCTGCTGGACGGGCG
Source organism: uncultured Actinomycetota bacterium (assembly GCA_963711185.1). Lineage (GTDB taxonomy): Bacteria > Actinomycetota > Actinomycetes > Propionibacteriales > Propionibacteriaceae > Microlunatus. The sequence continues at coordinate 876,217 of CAVQDD010000019.1, forward strand.
GTAGCCGCCGTTCTCGCTGGCCGGCCGGCATCGAATTTATGGCAAAGTTACAGTGTGGCCACCGATCAACCGGAGAACTGGCCCGTCGAAGCACTGACCGCGCGGTCAGGATTGCCGCAGCCGTCGACAAGGTGTCGCAACAGTCGCAGTCCTACCCAGCACTCGGTATTGCCGCACCGGACGAGGCGACGCTGCGCCCTGGACGTGCGAACGGTTTGGCGTTGACGACGAGGTCGCGGCCGCCCTCCTGGACCAGCAGCTCAGGTCACTCATCAAACAGCGCCACGACCGGTTCTGACGGATTCGACAGTCGACCAGAAATGACATGTGACTCCGCCGCAGAGGCTCGCATTGTCCGGTGATCTCATCGTGCTCACCGGCCCGTCGGGTGTGGGGAAGAGCACGGTCTCGCAGCTGCTCCACGACCGGCTCGACGGCTTTGAATGGCTCCTGTGGCAGGCCGACCATTGCCAGCCGAGGCTCCAGCCACTTCCGCCATCGCTGACCTCAACTGCCGCGCGGAGCCTGGAGAGGCGAGTATTCGCCGGCAACGTCGGATCAATCGCGGCCTACGTGAGCCAGGGGTGGTCGGTCGTGGTCGAACTCGCCGTAACGAGCGGCGCCGAAGTGGCGGCCCTGCAGAAAGGCGCGACCGGTCGATCTCTCATCGTTCAGTTGACGTGCTCGCCAGCAACGCTGGAGATGCACCTTCGGCGGCGGGAGAGCCCGGTCCCACCGGAGTGGGCCCGTAGCGACCTCGACGTGTGGACGAACCTGAGACTCCCCGGGGCGAGACCAGTGAACGCCGACGGGCTCAGCCCAGGCTCCGTGGCTGACGAAATTCTCGCGCATTGGAAGCACGGCTGACCCCCGATGACCAGCATCGCTTTCACCGCCTCCGCCTACCCGCCAGCCCGTGGTTGAGCGGAGCATGTGAGACATCGGCCGCTGTCGGCGGGGTGCCCGTGAGCCGGTCGGCTTACGGGCACACCTGCGGCTGTCAGAATCCGGTGGTTTTGTGACGTACTGCCGAGGCCTACCAGTGTCGTCGGTTACCCCCCCGCTCACCGGGCATTTTTGCGGGCGGGGCTTGTGAGAACTGGTTGGCGGTCGGGCCGTTTCTGCGGGGCGCTGTCGCTGCCGGTACCGCTCGACGGACGGCTTACGGAGCGTCGTACGGTCGCCCGTACTCCGGGTCTGCACTGCTGAGTTCAGGCGGAACGGGCTGTCGTGATTCCTCCGTCGACGGCGAGCTCGGCACCGTGGATGTAGCGGGCTTGGTCGGAAAGCAGCCAGGTCACGGCTTCGGCGACCTCCTCGGGTGTTCCGGGGCGTCCGGCGGGGGTGCCGGCGGTCATTTGGGCGATGACGTCGTCGTCGGAGGCGTTGATCGGGGTGCGGGTGGCGCCCGGAGATACCGTGTTGACCCGGACGCCGCGAGGGCCGAACTCGGCGGCCCAGCTACGGGCGAGCTGGATCTCGGCGGCCTTGGTGGCTGAGTACAACCCGACGATGGGGTGTCCGAGGTGGGCCATCCAGGAACCGATGACGATGATCGCGCCGTGGCCGCGCTCGGCCATGGCTGGGGCTAGGGCGGCGGTGAGGACGTGGGGGGCACGGATGTTCACCGCGAGGGTGGCGTCGAGGTCTTCGTCTGTGAGGCCGGGAGTGTCGACGGCGGGGCACAGGGCGGCGTTGTGGACGACTGCGTCCACCTGGCCACTGGCCGCCTCGGTGACGGCGTGGGCGAAGGCCCGCAGGGCTTCGGGTGGGCTGGTGAGGTCGGAGGGGACGAAGACGGCCTGCCCGCCAGCGGTCTTGATGTCTGCGACGACGGCGGCGCCGCGGGTCTGGTCGCGGCCGGTGACGACGACACGCCACCCTTGCGCGGCCAGGGTCCGGGCGGTAGCAGCGCCGATGCCGCTGGTGGAACCGGTGATCAGGACGGTGCGCTTCTGCTCGGTAGAAGTCTCGGTGAAAGTCATGGCCGTCACTCCACCCCAGACAGGACGAGCGCACCAGGGCGTGTCGTGCCTAGTCACATCACGACCAGGTTGATGGCGCGGTCTGCTCGTATGCTGAACGAGTGCCTGCTGATCGTGCTGCTCTGGGGGCGTTCCTGCGGTCCAGGCGCGATCGCCTGACCCCCGCTCAGGCTGGTATCACTGCCTTTCCCGGTCCGCGTCGGGTGCCCGGGCTGCGCAAGGAAGAGCTCGCCGCGCTGGCCGGGTTGAGCCCCGACCATTACAGCCGCCTCGAGCAGGGCCGCCAGCACACAGTGACCGATGAGGTGGTGCGGGCGTTGTCGCATGCGCTGCAGCTCGACGACATCGAACGGACCCACCTGCGGGACCTGGCCGCACCCTCCTCGCGCCGACGGTGGGCGGGGCCGGAAGCTGCCCAACGACCTGACCCGGGGATGCTGCGCCTGATGGGGACCCTGGACCACGTCCCGGTGCTGCTGCTGGGAAGGCGTTCTGAGGTGCTGGCGCGTAACGGGCTGCTGAGCGCAGTGCTGGGGGCCGCGATGAAGCCGCGGTCCTCGTTCGCGCGCTGGTTGTTCCTGGACCCTGACGCGCGGGTGCGGATCCTGAACTGGGCTGAGTTCGCGGCCGCTGCGGTGGGAGCGCTGCGCTATGAGGTGGGACGCCATCCCGACGATCGTCGCCTCGCTGAGCTGATGGACGAGCTGCGTCGCCGCGATCCCGACGTTGAGCAGTGGTGGGACGACCAGCGAGTCACCTTTCGCACCTCTTTGACCAAGCACGTCGACCACCCGATGGCGGGACCACTCAGCTTCGGCATCGAATCGCTCGTCGGGCCGCACGACCCCGAGCAGCGCCTGGTGGTCTACACCGTCGAACCCGACTCACCCACAGCCCGCGTGCTACCGATGCTCGCCAGCTGGACCAACACGCCGCAAGAGTCGAGCAGAACCGGCGAGACGACCTGAACCGGCGGGCGAAACGAGCAGTCCAACCCGACGCAGTGGCCACTCCGCTATCGATCTAACGTAAGACGGTCGGTTTGTGCGAGCTCCGCTCGACGGTCGGTGATCGAGCTCCGCACGAGGGTCGGCTGACGGGCACACCTGCGGCTGTCAGAATCCGGTGGTTTTGTGACGTACTGCCGAGGTCTACCAGTGTCGTCGGTTACCCCCCGCTCACCGGGCACTTTTGCGGGCGGGGCTTGTGAGAACCGGTTGGCTGTCGGGCCGTTTCTGCGGGGCGCTGTCGCTGCCCGTACCGCTCGACGGACGGCTTCCGGAACCAAGCACTACTTGAAAAGGCATCTTTCGAAGTATACCTTTCGACATATGCCTACTCCGAGTAGCCGACAGCCCGAGGTCGTCGAGGAACACGGGCTGGCGTTGCGCCAGCTCCGCACCCCCGAACAGCTGCGAGCACTCGCCCACCCCCGCCGGCTCGAGATCCTCGACCTGCTGACAGCGCACGGCCCGATGACCGCCAGTGAGTGCGCCGTCGAGCTCGAGGACTCCGCCGCCTCCTGCTCCTACCACCTGCGCCAGCTCGCCCGCTTCGGGTTCGTCGAGGAAGCCGAGGGCGGTCACGGCCGCAACCGGCCGTGGCGCCACGTCCCCGTTGGCAACACCATCCGCGCGGGCGCGAGCCCGGCCGAGCGCTCAGCGGCCGAGTCCCTCGCCTCGGTGCTCGACGCCCGCAACCTCGACCGGATCCGTCGCTACCACGAACGTCGGGGGTCCGACTCGTGGCGCGATGCCGCGTCGTCGTCTGACTGGGCTGTCCGACTCACCGAGGACGAGCTTCGCGACCTGGGGTCGGCGATGGCCGCGCTTCTCGCGCCGCTGCAGCAACGCACGTTCGCCGGGCAGGCGCCGCAGGGGTCCCGGCTGGTCGACGTCCTTACCTTTCTGCTGCCACGACCTGACGTGGCTCCTCTCGAACCCTCCGACGCCTCGACGCGGACGGGAGATCAGTGCGATGCGTGACCTCCTGCGCCACCGAGACTTCCGGCTGCTGCTCACCGGGCAGACGCTGTCGATGTTCGGAGACTGGACGTTGCTCCTGGTCTTCGGTATCTGGGCCAAGACCCTGACCGGCAGCAGCGCCATCGCCGGCCTGACCGTGCTCGCGATGGCCGCGCCCGGCGTCCTGGCTCCGCTGGGCGGTGTCCTGGTCGACCGGCTTCCCCGGCGCCGCACGATGGTCTGGCTCAACCTGGCCAGCGCCGCCGTGGTGTCCAGCCTGTGGCTGGTCACGGACCGCCGCCAGCTGTGGCTGCTGTTCGTCGTCGCTGCCTGGCACGGGCTGAGCAGCATCGTGTTCAACGCCGCGATGTCCGGGCTCGTGCAGTCGATGCTCCCGCCCGACCAGCTCGGCCCGGCCAACGGGCTGCTCGCCACCGTCCGGCAGGCCCTGCGCCTGATCGGGCCCATCCTCGGAGCCGGTCTGTTCGCCACCGTCGGCGGACAGTGGGTCGCCACCCTCGACGCGGCGACCTTCGTGCTGTCCACCGTCGCCCTGCTCGTCCTTTCCCACCGCGAGACCGCCTCCGTACGCTCGGCCGTCACCTTCGGCACCGAGGTCGCGACAGGGCTGCGCCACCTGTGGGCAGAGCCGACACTGCGGACCCTGACGCTGAGCACCCTGGTGTTCTCGCTGGGCTTCGGCGCCGTCGAACCGACCATCTACGCCCTGATAGACGGCCTGCACCGCGACCCGGAATTTGTCGGCGTCCTCGTCAGCGTCCAAGGCGTCGGGGCGATCCTCGGCGGCATCGCGGTCAGCATCGCCGTCCGTCGCGTCCCCCACACCCGCCTCGTCGTCTACGGCCTGGCGCTGCTCGGCGCCGGCGTCGGGCTGTGCATCATCCCAGCGCTCCCCGCGGCGCTCGGCGGCTTCGTCCTGCTCGGGCTCGGACTACCCACCCTCACCGTCGCCGCGGCCACCCTGCTGCAGACGAGCACGCCGAACGCAGTCATGGGCCGCGTCGCCGCCGGCTACGACATGATCGGCACCGTCCCCACCACCGTGTCCATGCGCTTGGCGCGGTCCTGGTCGGGCTGTGGCCCTACCAATTCACCCTCGCCCTCAGCGCCACCGCTTGCGCAGCAGCGGGCCTTCTAATGCTGCTTCGTACACCTACCCGTACCGCCGAGCCCGCAGCACGGCTGAGCACCGCCTCATGAACCACAACAAGGGCTCTCCGCCAGGCGCAGCTGATCCCGACCCGCAACTCTGCCGAACCGGATCACCTCGGGACAGCACCATCGAACAGACCCTCGACGTCCGCCGACTCAACCAGTCGAAGGACGTTCTCGCAGGAGGGTCGGCTTACGGGCACACCTGCGGCTGTCAGAATCCGGTCCTTTTCCTTACGTCAACCCCGACCGGCGACACGCCCGGCGATCCGGTGTCAGAAACTCGTGTCAGAAACCTTGGTTGTCGTCCCGCCTGGGTGGGTGGGTTTCTTTACAGTTCCGGGTGTGACCAGCTACCGCTACGGCTATGCCCGCGTCTCCACCAGCGACCAGGATCCGGCCCTGCAGATCGACGCCCTCCACGCGGCCAGCGTGGACCCGGGCCGGGTGTTCATCGATATTGCGTCGGGCGCGCTAACCGTGCGGCCTCAGCTCGAGGTGCTGCGGCACCAGCTCCGGCCCGGCGACACTCTGGTGGTGTGGCGGCTCGACCGGCTGGGTCGATCGCTCGCGCATCTGGTCGGTCTGGTGGCCGAGATGGGGGAGCAGAACATCGGGTTCGTGTCGCTTACAGAGGCGATCGACACCACCACACCTGCTGGTCGGTTGTTGTTCGGGGTGATGGCCAGCCTCGCCCAGTTCGAACGTGACGTCATCCGCGAACGCACCACTGCCGGCCTGGCTGCAGCGAAAGCTCGCGGCCGGGTCGGCGGTCGGCCAGCGATCATGACCGCCGACAAGCTCGCGGTCGCCCGCCAGCTCCTCGCTGACGGTAAGTCGAAGGCAGTGGTGGCCAAGACCATCGGGGTAAGCCGACCCACGCTATACGCTCACCTGAACCATTAGTGAGTCGTTCAGCCTGAGCAACAACAGCTTGATACTTCACCCGTCACACCGGGTGGTAAGAGACCAGCCGACGTAAGCATCAAACGTATGGTTCAAACTTGATAGCGCTCTACCGGTTGCTCAACGGTCATCGACGATTGCCAGTTAGGCCACCGGGTCCCAGTCGTCCGGTTTCGGCGTGGCGCGTGACCACCATGGACAGTCAGCAGATCTCCAGGCCTGTCGACGGGTGCGCCAGACCCGGACCCGCTCGGACGTATCACCGCCAGCGAAGTCGTCATAGCCGAACTGCGTGCCGCACGACACACAGATCTCGTAGGATGCCGCGTCGTCGACCCATGGTCGGTCATACAACGACGTATACCCGCAGACCGGGCACAGGTACTGGGTAGTCCCAGCATCATCTACGTTCACCCGGCGAGTCTAAATATTTGCGGCGGTGTGACGGCTCGGCTGATTGCTGACTCCTCTCCCTGGCCTGATAGCCGAACTTAGAGAGCAGCAGATTGGGTTGGTGTTTCTAACTGAGGGCAATCGACACGACCATCCCGGCCGGCCGGCCGGCTGTTCGGCGTGATGGACAGCCTGGCGCAGTTCGACCCGACGTCATCCGTGAACGCACTACCACCGCCGGCTTGGCCGCAGCAAAAGCCCGGGGCCGGGTCGGTGGCCGGCCGGCCATCATGACCGCGGACAAGTCGCGGTCGCCCGGCAGCTGCTGGCCGACGGCAAGTCGAAGGCCATGGTCGCCAAGACCATCGAGGTCAGCCGGCCGACACTGTATTCACACCTGGCGGGACCTTTCACCACTTGAATCCACCATGGCTGCGCCAGACGGCGTGGGCCGAGCCCAGCGCTTACTTAACACGACAGACAAGGCGGCAGACGGCACACTGGCTCGATGCAGACCCGTTCCCTTCTACGACTGGTGGTGCTGCTTGCTGGTGCGGTGACGGTCGGCGCTTTAGCGGGATGCTCGTCTGGAGGTGGTGCTGATTCTTCGGGTGCTCGTGGGCCTGTCACGCAGGTTCCACCTTCCCAGCGGGTTGTGGCGCCGATCGTGGGTGGGCCCGAGCTGGGTAAGAAAGCGACGATTACGACAGCCACGATGACTGGGAAGGTGTTGGTGATCAACGTTTGGGGATCGTGGTGTGCAGATTGTCGAGCTGAAACGGCAGCGTTTGAGAAGGTCAGTAAGCAGACCGCGGGTAGTGCCCGGTTCCTCGGCATCGACACCCGTGAGAGCAGCGAAGCCAACGCGGTCGCGTTCACTCGGGTTGCGTCGGTCACCTATCCCAGCATTTACGACCCTTCGGGGACGCAGCTGATCAAGTTCGCCAAGACGCTGCCGCTGGCCGATGTCCCGTCGACTGTGGTCATCGACCGCCAGGGCAGGGTCGCTGCGCGGGTTGTCGGGCCCGTCGACGCTGGAACGCTCGTTCAACTGATCAACGATGTCGACCAGGGTCGCTAGACACCTACGAGCTGCCACCCCGGTTGCTGATCCGTTGGTGACTGGTCTGCTGTAGCCCGTCCCCGATCAAAGTCTTGAAGATCCGACCTCGCTTGATCGCGAACTCAGTGTAGGAACGTATCTCGTCGCTGGTTTGAGAGTCTTTTGATGCTGACCCCACCGATCAGACAAGCAACTCCGAACGCCGTGGTCGTTCCCCACCCGGACGGTGGTCGAAGCGAAACTGTCTGGCAGGTCAGACATTTGGTCGGCATCAGGTCACCTGATTGACGGATAAGCCGTGCCAGCTCAGATTGGGCTTCGAGGGACGCATTCAACGCCGTGACGGTCCAGCTCAGAACAGCCACGGCCAGGACTGCACCGAACCATTTCATTACCGCCACCCGCGCCGAACTCTGTCCCCAGGGCCGGCTGCTTGTCGTCAGTAACTCCACCGTCGCACAGTAGAGGGTCTCGTCAAGTGGTAGTTGGCGCCGGCGCTGGCTCGGCGCGGACTGACAGCAGTGGACGGGTCGTCGTGTCGAGAATGATGGGCATGGTGAACCCAAGGCCGCCGACGCAGACCCTAGGCAACGCCCACCTCTCGTGGGATCCGGACAGGCCGGAGAGCATCTTCTTACCGGCCGAGCTGGCTGCTGATGCTGCCGCGTTCTACGCCTTATCTGTCAGGTACACCGCGGTCGAGGGCTGGAACGGCCGCCGCGTTGCTCGATATGCCCGCGCTTCCATCGTTGCAGCTTTTGAGTCGATGGAGGGGCAACTGAACTTCGTGGCGTACGGGCATGCGCGCGCTCACCAGGGGGCTATTGAGCCAGTGGTCCTCGACATCCTCCGTGAGCAGGAGACGGTTGTTGACGACCGAGGGCGAATCACCCAGCGCAGGCGGCTCATCCCGCTGACGACACGCCTGTCATTCCTGACGCTTTTCCTGACAGGCCAGGCCTTCCCCCGCGACGGTCAGCTCTGGGCGGACCTTCTGGAGGCCATTGCAGCGCGTGATCGGTGCGTGCACCCGAAACCGCCGTTCCCGTGGCCTGCAGTCCAGCCGTCGGATGCCGCGTTTGTTCTCACTGCCGTCCTCGCTGTAATCCGGAAAATCAGTGAGCTTGCCGGTGACCAGGGCGAGTTTTGGTGGAGCACCACTGCTGATGATTGGGCTGGAGCCCTCGGTCCCGAAGACGTACCCGAGATGCCGAGCAAACCTTAGGTGCGGGCGAGCTGTCCTGCTCGAGCTGGGAGCGCAGCTGATGGTGAAGCCGGCACTGATGCTGTAGGTCTAGCTTCCGCTAGTGGGCAGTACCGAGTACCTTGTTGCTATGGCCTCCTCGACGACCGATCTGGAACCTCGCCGGAGTTTGCTGCTGCGTGGGGCCTTAGACATGTGTGTGCTGGCGATGGTGGACCGGCAACCCGACCATGTTTACGGTCTGGTCGGCCGGTTGACTGGTCGTGGGCTGGGGAACGTCAGCTTCGGCAGCCTGTATCCGTTGGTGACCCGATTGCGTCAGAACGAGCTGCTCGACGACACCGTCGAACCGAGCCCGCTCGGCCCGCCCCGAACCGTTCTGTCGCTGACGCCGACGGGACGATCCACCTTGGAACGGTGGGCCGACCAGTGGCACCACGTCAACCGTGCTGTTGCCCAGCTGCTCGACCCGCCTCAGGACCGACCAGAACCTGCAGGGTGGTCACCACTGAAAGAGATATCTGAGCCGACGGCGATCGCGATAGAGGAGGGCTGATGGACCAGGATCCTGAGCCAGAATGGCTGCTGGCGCAGTGGTTGCGCCTAGTCGAGGGCCGGTGGGCGACGACCGGGATACCGCGCCGCGTGCGGGCCCAACTACTGCGGCAGCTGCTGCAGGACCTGGCGACCGCTCGGGCCGCCGGCGCGCGGATCGAGGAACTGACCGCCTCCCCGCCGGCACCGTTCGCCGACTCTGTGGCGGCCGGGCTCAGGTCGCGTTCCCGTCCGGTGTCCACCCCACGGCTGCTGACTGTCTGTCTGGGGACGGGCTGTGTCGCAGCCGGGGCAGCCTGGCTGTTTCTTCTCCTGGTCAGCAGACTGGACATCGAGCCGCCGGCCAGCTTCGCACTCGAGTTCTATCTGTTCCTCGACCTTTTCTGCGTGGCCGCGGTACTGACCGCCATGGTGGGTGCAGCCCGTTGGGCGTACCGGAAACGGGCCGGCGCGGCCGCTTTGACACCCCGGCTGGCGGTGACGCTCACCGTCGCCACCCTGGTCGGCTTTCCTCTCGCCTCAGCCTTCGGCGCCACCCAGGACTACAACGTCGACCTCGGTGTCGTCACCGTCGAAGCACTGATCGTGTTGATGTCCCTCGCCGGTGGCATCGTCGTTGCCCAACGCTGGACGGCGCGGCCTCGCAAGCTCAGCATCTGACCGACCGAGCGGTCGGTCCGATAACGGGCGTCAGTCAAACCTGATCTGACGGATCCGCCTGGGCGTCTACGGTGTTCTCGTGAGCGGCAGTTGGCTGGACGTGGACTGGTCCGGCGAATTGCCGACGGATGCTCAACGTGAGCGTTCGCTGCAGCAGCTTGAGTTTCGACCTGTGCCCGTCACTGCGGGTCCGGTCCTCGAACTGGTCGATACTTTCCGCTCGATGCTGACCAACGGGGGTGCCTATGCGGCTGTCTTCGACGTGGTTGGCGGTGACGATGTGGCGGCCTGGTTCCTGAGCAGGAACCGTGATGAGTACCGGCTGGCCGAGAGGCTCGTCCGCTCGGCCGGCTTCGCTGCGGCGATGCCCGCAGTCAGCGGGCCCGGTCCGGCGGATCCGCCCGAATTCACCCGTTCCCATGCACTTGTTCTGGATGGCGCGTTGGCGCGTGCGTTGCAGTGGGGCGGCGCCTACAGTGAGCTATCGCCCGCCGTTCCGGGTCCCCAGGCGAAAGCGCTCGGGTCAGCTTTTTGCGCCGGTGTGTTCGGCGACCGTTACGACGAGGTGGATGTCGACGAGTCGCCCGCTCGGTGGTCCTACTGGTTCAAAGGCATTGCCTGGGACTGGACCTGGGTGGTCACGGACAAGCGTCGACGGCGAATGACCGTGCTTTGCATCACCGACGTTGATTGATAGTCCGATCGCGGCTCCCGGCCACGGAGAGGAGCGGCGCCGGTAGCTGAATGGACAGTCACTGATGCTCGGTCGTCTCGGCCGGCGGTTCGGGGTTGTCACGGGTGTCTGTGGTCTCGTCTGAGCCCGCAGTGACGACGCCGACGTTTGGCGGCAGTTCCAGTGCGGCGACAACCTCGGAGTCGTAAGCGTTGTGGGCGAACATCCGGCCGATCAGGCGCCCGTTCGCCTGCAGAGCTCGGTGTCCCACCTCCAGAGTGACCCCAGAAACGCGTTCCTGCGGGTCAACCTCTCCCGGGCTGAGCGTGCGGCGCTCATCGAGTTCCGCGTCGAGCTGGTCAAGGGCCAGCTCGAATTCAGACCGGGTCGTGTAGGCGCATACCGTGACGTGTCGCCGCTCGTGGCGGGCAGGGTCGTAACGGTAGTGACGGACAACATGGCGCAGCACGCTGTCATCGTCAGGGTCCACCGCCACCATCACCCCAAGCTAAACCCAGACAGGCCAACCTGCACCGACACATACATCTCGCATCAGGATGCCCAGTCCACCGACATATCTGACTACTCGTTTCAGACACTTACGGGGCCGACCGCACAATTGCCGGTGGCCTGTGCCACGTCAACAGGGTTGACAAACAAGCCGTCCGTTCGTTCGTGGTTCCCTCTGGTCCTTCGCGATCAAGGGTGCAACAAGCATTGACCCGTCTTGGCTGGCCCTGCATCCTGGGCGGATGACGGTTCTTCCGTTTCCGGGCAGCGGGGTATGGGTGTCGGATGTCCGCGACGGTGGGCGTGCGGCTCGGATCTCGACGCACGCACACGCTGGGGTGGTCATCCTGAGCCTGTGGGATGGCAACACCTGCCGGGCAACGCTGCAGCTCGAGCCTGCAGCTGTCGCTGGTGTCATCGCCGCATTAGCGAACGGGTTGGTCGATCTTGAGCGCCCCGGGCTGATTCTTCACACGTTGGGTGAGTAGTCCTCGTTCACGGTCCTTGATGCCGTGAAGCTCACTTTGCGTAAGTATCGATGGTTGCGTGTGAATGGTTAGGGCGGACAGACTGCGGCCTACTGCAATGACATCCGGTCCGTCTTCGGGTCGGCTGGTTCATCGGCGACAAAGGGGTGTCGAATGTCTGATTCCGACGATATGGAGTCCAGGGTGGCGCGGCGCGGGTTGATCCGGGCTGGTGCGGTGGCTGCAGCAACGGCAGGGGCGGTAGCAGCCGGTGCTGTCGCTGTGCCTCGCGCGGCCGCCGCCACCGGGCAGCCGCTCCTCCTCGGGAAAGCCAACACCGCCAGCACCTCCACCCAAATCACCAGCTCTCCCAGCGTCACCACGGCGACGTTGAAGCTGACCAACACCGCCGGACCGACGCTCAACCTGTCCCGCCTGTCCGAGACCGCTGAGCAACGGGCTCGCGTTCTTCCCGCCGCTGTCCGCGGTGGCCGCCGGGGTCTGGCTGCTGCCCGCCGTCGTCGGCGGGCTCGTGGTGCGGCGCCCGGGCGCGGCCGTCTACACCGAGCTGGTCGCGGCCACGGTCAGCGCGCTGGTCGGCAACCAGTGGGGGTTCGCCACCGTCTGGTACGGCCTGCTCGAGGGGCTGGGTGCCGAGGTCGTCCTCGCCGTGCTGCTCTACCGCCGCTGGGGCCTGCCGACCGCGCTGCTCGCCGGCGCCGGCGCGGGCGTCGTCGTGGGGCTGCTCGACGCGTTCGTCTACTACCCGGACTTCGCGGCCGGCTACAAGGCCACGTACGTCGCGCTCGCGGTGGTGTCCGGCGTGGTCGTGGCCGGGCTCGGCGGGTGGGCGCTCACCCGCGCCCTCGGACGGGCCGGCGCGCTGGCACCGCTCGCCTCGGCCAAGGACGCCCGACGGGTGTGACGCCGCAGCCCGGCCGGATCAGCCTGCGCGGCTGGGGCTGGCGCCACGCCGGCCGCCGCGCGTGGGCGGTCCGGGACGTCGACCTCGAGGTCGGGCCCGGCGAGCGGGTGCTGCTGCTCGGCCCCAGCGGCGCCGGGAAGTCGACCCTGCTCGCGGGGCTCGCCGGCCTGCTCGACGGCAGCGAGCACGGCACCGGCGAGGAGGAGGGCAGCCTGCTCGTCGACGGCGTGCCGGCCCGCGAGGCGCGCACCCGCGCCGTCACCGGGTCGGGCGGCCACGCCGCCACGGGCCTGCTGCTGCAGGACCCGCAGGCGCAGACCGTGCTGTCCCGGTGCGGCGACGACGTCGCCTTCGGCCTGGAGAACCACGGCGTGCCGCCGGCCGAGATCTGGGGACGGGTGCGCGAGGCGCTCGACGCCGTCGGGCTCGACGTGGCGCTCGACCGCTCGACGGCGCACCTGTCGGGCGGGCAGCGGCAGCGGCTGGCCCTGGCCGGCGTGCTGGCGCTGCGTCCGGGCGTGCTGCTGCTGGACGAGCCGACCGCGATGCTCGACCCGCCCGGCGCGGCCCGGGTGCGCTCGGTGGTGTCCGACGTCCTCGCCGGCACCGGCGCCACCTGCCTGGTGGTCGAGCACCGCGTGCAGGCGTGGCTGGCGCTCGTCGACCGCGTCGTCGTGCTCGAGCCCGGCGGCGGGGTGGTGGCCGACGGCGCGCCGTCAGCGGTGCTGGAGCGGCACGGCGACCGGCTCGCGGCGCAGGGCGTGTGGGTGCCCGGTCACGAGCACCGGCCGGTGCGGACGGGAGCCCGTCCCTCGCCCACCGACGACCGGCTGCTGGTGGCCGAGGACCTCTCGGTGACGCGGGACCGGTCCGCTCCGCCGGTGCTCTCCGGGGTCGACCTGGGCGTCCGCGCCGGCCGGTGCACGGCGCTCGTCGGGCCCAACGGCGGCGGCAAGTCGACCCTGCTGCTGACGCTGGCGGGGCTGGCGCGTCCGGCGTCCGGACGGGTGCGGGCCCTCGAGCCGCTCGCCGACGGCGCCGGGTCCGAGCCGCACCGCTGGCCGCCGCGCCGCCTGGTGACCCGGATCGGGTCGGTCTTCCAGGACCCGCGCCACCAGCTGGTCGCCTCGACCGTCCGCGACGAGCTGGCGATCGGGCCGCGGCGGGCCGGCGTCGAGGCGGCCGAGGTCGACCGGCGGGTCGACGAGCTGCTCGGGCGGCTGCGGCTCGACCGGCTGGCGGCGGCGAACCCGTTCACGCTCAGCGGCGGCGAGCAGCGGCGGCTCTCGGTGGCCACGGCGATGGCCACCCGTCCGCGCCTGCTCGCCCTCGACGAGCCGACCTTCGGACAGGACGCCCGCACCTGGGCCGAGCTGGCCGACCTGCTCGCGGCCCTGCTCGACGACGGCACCGGGCTCGTGGTCGCGAGCCACGACGAGCACCTCGTCGACGTGCTCGCCGACGACGTGCTGCGGGTGGGCAGCCGGCGCCGTCCGCGCGACGCCCGCAGCCCGGCTCGGGGAGGCGTCGTGACGTCGCTCGACCTCGGCGTGCGCGACGACGTCGACCGCGGTGCCGTCCTGGCGAGGGCGAACCCGGTGGCGAAGCTGGCCGTCGCCACGGCGGTCGCCCTCGTGCTGCTCGTGCGCACCGACCCGGTGACCCCGGGGGTGGCGCTGCTGCTGGAGCTCGCGTGCCTGCCGCTCACCGGCGTCCCGGTGCGCAGCGCCCTGCGCCGCTCGTGGATCCTCCTGGTCGCCGCGGTGCCGACCGGGGTCGTGACGGCGCTGCTCGGGGTCGACGGCGGCGCGCTGCTGGCCGGTCTCGGACCCGTCACCGTGACCGAGCACTCCGCGCTGGCCGGGCTCGCGATCACGCTGCGGGTGCTGGCGGTGGGTCTGCCGGGCGTGCTCCTCGTCCTCAGCACCGACCCCACCGACCTCGCCGACGCGCTGTCGCAGGTGCTCCGGCTGCCGCACCGGTTCGTGCTGGCCGCGCTCGCCGCCACCCGGCTGGTGGGGGTGATGGCCTCCGAGTGGGAGCAGCTCTCGCTGGCCCGACGGGCGCGCGGCCTCGGGGACGACGGTCTGCTGGGCCGCGCCCGCACGCTCGGGACGCAGGTCTTCGCGCTGCTCGTGCTCGCCCTGCGGCGCGGCGGAGTGCTCGCGACCACGATGGAGTCGCGCGGGTTCGGAGCCGGCGGCGAGCGGACGTGGGCGCGTCCGAGCCGCATGGTCGGGTCGGACTGGCTGGTCGTGCTCGGCGGCGTCGCGCTGCCGGTGGTCGCCACCGTGGCCGGAGTCGTCGCGGGCGCGTGAGAGCCCGCTCGGCTCAGGCCTCGCAGGTGTCGATGTAGCCGCCGACGCGCGCGAAGGCGTCGAGCAGCGTGATGACGTCGATCCCGCGCTCGGTCATCGCCACCTGGAGCTCGTCGGCCGTGCCGTCGGTGCCGAGACCGAGCTGCACCTCGCCGAGGACCCGCAGGTTCTCGGCGGCGTCGGCGATCTCGTCGGGCGCGGCGGCCGCCAGGGCCGCGGTGCCGTCGGCGTACTCCTGCGTGCCGGGCTCGGCGGTGTCGAGGGTGTCGTCGGCGGCCACCTCGCAGAAGGCGGGGTCGCCGGGAGCGGTGAAGGTCGGCGTCGCCGGCTCCTCGGGCGAGGGCTCCGGCGCGGCGCTGCTGCTCGTCACCGGGTCCGGGCCGGTGCCGTCGGGGACCTCGTCGCCCCCGCAGCCGGCGAGGGCGAGCACGGCGCACACGGCGGCAGCGGTCAGCAGGTGGCGCAACGGGGCTCCTCGCGGCAGGCGGGAGCAGGTCCCCCGTCGTGGTGCCAGCGTACGGGCCGGCCCAGGTGCCCCCGGCCGGACGGCTCAGTCGTCGTCCCCGCCGCCGCTCGCCGCCGCCCCCGCCGCCGCCACCGCCACCGCTCGAGTCGTCCTCCACCGACACGCACCGGCCGCCCGCCGGAGCAGGTGGCCTCCACCCGGGTGCGCTGCGAGCCGGACTCGAACTCGACCCGCAGCCGCGACCCGCCGTCCGACGTCGAGCTCTTCACCGACCACCCGTCGTCGGGCCAGGCGCCGTTCAGGGCGATCCGGTCGCCGGTGCACCGGCACCCGACCTGCCCGCCCGCGACCCGGTACGCCGTGTCCACCGGGGTGGGGGTCGTCGGCGCCGTGCCGCCGGACGACGTCGGGGGTGCGCTGGTGCCGTCGGGGAGGGCGGGACCGTGGTGGTGCCGGCGCCCGGCTGCGGGGCGGCCCCGGTGTAGTCGGAGGGCACCTGCTGCGCGGACGGGTCGAGCACCTCGCTGCCGGCGGACCCGATCGCGAGCCAGGCCAGGGCGGAGACCGCGACGACGACGACGAGCCAGCCCGCGACGGCGGCCACGACGGTGCCCCGTCCGCGCCGTCGGCGGCTCGCGCCGGTCGTGTCGTCAGCCACGGGTCCAGCCTCCCACCCCTGCGGCGGTTACGGTCTGGGCATGGCGAGCATCCTGCTGGTGGAGGACGACGCCGCGATCCGCTCGGCGGTGACGCGGGCGCTCACCGCGCGCGGCCACGCGGTCGACAGCCGACCGACCGGCATGGCCGGCCTCCAGGCCGCGATCGACGACCGGCCGGACGTCGTGCTGCTCGACCTGGGTCTCCCGGACACCGACGGGCTCCAGGTGCTGACGATGCTGCGCGCCGTCAGCGACGTCCCGGTCATCGTCGTCACGGCGCGCGACGACGGCGGCGCCGTGGTCAAGGCCCTCGACGCCGGCGCCGACGACTACGTGATCAAGCCGTTCGACGTCGCCCAGGTGGAGGCCCGGCTGCGGGCGGTGCTCCGGCGCAGCAGCACCGACGAGCCCGAGCCCGCGCTGACCGTCGGCGACCTCGTGGTCGACGCGCAGGCCCGGGAGGTGCGGCTCGAGGGACGACGGATCGAGCTGAGCCGCAAGGAGTTCGACCTGCTGCACGTGCTCGTCTCCAACGTCGGCCGGGTGGTCACCAAGCGCGAGCTGCTCGCCGAGGTCTGGCGCCAGCCCTACGGCGGCGCGGAGCGCACGGTCGACGTGCACCTGTCGTGGCTGCGCCGCAAGCTCGGGGAGTCGGCGGCCGAGCCGCGCTACCTGCACAGCGTGCGCGGCGTCGGCGTGCGCCTGGTCGACCCGGCCGACTGATGCGCCGGCGGATCGCGTGGCTCGTGGCGGCCACGACCTCAGCGGTGGTGCTGGCATTCGTCATCCCCCTCGGTCTGCTCGTGCAAGACCCTCGCCGAGGACCGCGCCCTGACCGCGGCCGGTCAGGACGTGCAGCAGGTGGCCAACGCACTCGTGGCCGGCGGCGCGGCCGGCGGCACGGATCCCGCAGCGCTCGAGCAGCTCGTCACCTTCGTCGACGACGGGTCCCCGCGGGCGGTCGGGCGTGCGGCTGCCGGACGGCACCCGGGTCGGGAGCGCGGTCCCTCCGGACGGCGACCGCCTCCCTGGCCGCGGCGCTCGGCGGCGAGGGCTCCACCGAGGTGTCGGACGACGGCGCTGCTCGTGCTCCTGCCGGTGGTGGTCTCGGACGGCACCGCCGTCGTGGCGTCCGCCGTGCCGCCCGGGGAGCTGCGCGCCGGCGTGGTGCAGGCGTGGGTGACGCTGGCGGGTCTCGCGCTCGGCATGCTCGTCCTGGCCGTCGTGGTGGCCGACCGGCTCGGTCGCTGGGTGTCGACGCCGGTCACCGACGTCGCCGCGACCGCGCGACCGGCTGCGCGACGGGGACCTGTCGGCGCGGGTGGACCCCGACGGGCCGCCGGAGGTCGAGGCCCTCGGCCGCTCGCTGAACCGGTTGGCGGACAGGGTGGTCGAGCTGCTGGCGCTCGAGCGGGAGCAGGCCGCCGACCTCTCGCACCGGCTGCGCACCCCGGTCACCGCGCTGCGGCTCGACGTCGACCAGATCGACGACCCGCAGGTGGCCGAGCGGCTGCGCGGGCACGTCGACAACCTGGTGCGGACGGTCGACCAGGTGGTGGCCGACGCGCGCCGTCCCGTCCGCGCCGACCTCGAGAGCCGTTGCGACGCAGCGCAGGTCGTGCGCGAGCGGGTGGAGTTCTGGTCGGCGCTCGCGCAGGACCAGGACCGCGCGGTGGGTGGCCGGCTCGACCCCGGTCCGGTGCTCGTGGCGGTCGACGCCGCCGACCTCGCCGACGCGCTGGACGCGCTGCTGGACAACGTCTTCGCCCACACCCCCGACGGGACCGACGTTCGCTGTCGACCTGGCCGCGCAGCCGGGAGGCGGTGCGCGGGTGGAGGTCTCGGACGCCGGGCCGGGCTTCCCGGCGGGTGACGTGTCCGAGCGCGGACGCAGCGGCGCCGGGTCGAGCGGTCTCGGCACCGACATCGCCCGACGCGTGGCGGTCGCGTCGGGCGGGTCGGTCGAGCTGGGACGGTCGGCCGCCGGCGGGGCGAGCGTGGTGCTGCTGCTCGGCCCCGCCTCGACCTGACCGCGTCAGGGGCACCTGCGGTCCGACGTCAGTCGTCGTCGTCGCCACCGCCGTGGTGGCTGCCGTCGTCGTCGCCACCGTGGTGCGAGCCGTCCTCGCCGTCGCCGCCGTGGTGGCCGGAGCCGTCGTCCGAGTCGTCGTCGGAGTCCCCGCCGCTACCGCGGCCGCTGCTGTCGTCGTCGCGGTCGTCGGAGTCGTCGTCGCCACCGCGGTCGCCGCGACCCTGGTCGGCCGTGCCGTCGTCACCGCCGCCGTCCCGGCCGGAGTCGTCGGAGGACGCGCTGCCCGACGGGCTGGAGGTGCTGGTGGAGCCGGCGGTGCCGGGGGCGTCGCCGCTGCCCTGGTCGGCGGTGCCGTCGTCGTCGGCCGAGCCCGCGGCGGTGGAGGCGCCGGTCGGGGTGGACGAGCTCACGACCGTCGCCGGCCGGTCGCCGCTGCCCTGGTCGGCGGTGCCGTCGTCGTCGACGGAGCGTGACCGCGGTCGGAGCGGTCGTGGGGGCGACCGAGCTGCTCGCGGCGTAGGTGGCGCCGGCGGCGCCGAGCCCGAGGACGGCTGCCAGGGCGATGGTCTGGAAGGGACGAAGGGTCATCTGTCTCACCTCGTGGGTCGTGGGCTCTCGCCCGGTGTGAGCCCCACGTTCGTGCGCGCCGCCCCAAGCGCAGGTGCGCCGACCGTCAAGTCGCCGTCAAGGTGCGAAACACGCCGGCAACCTCGCGTTGCACGCCCGCCACACGAGGGGCGCAGGATGCTTCCATCGACCGATGACAACGTTCGCGCCCCCCGCTGGAGCCGCCCCGTGAGCACCGCCCCCTGCCGCCCGGCCGCCCGTCGGCACCCGCTACCCCGTCTCGCCCCGTGTGGTCGCCGACCTCGTCACCCAGGGCCGTCGCGCCGCTCCGCTGCAGGCCGGCGGCACCCGCTTCGCCGTCCGCGGCGCCCTGCCCACCGACCTCGCGGGCATCGCCGCCCTGCACGGCCGCTGCGGCCCGGGCACGCTGCTGCAGCGCTACCGCGCCGGCGGTCGCGGTCCGTCGCTCGACAGCCTCGTGCACCTGCTGCGCGCCCCGCTGACGCTCGTGGTCGAGGGCCCGGAGGGCGTCGTGGCCCTCGGGACCGCCGAGCACCCCACGGCCGACGACTACCGCAGCGAGATCGGCCTGCTCGTGCAGGACGCGCGCCAGGGCGTCGGCATCGGCACCGCCCTGGCGCTGCGGCTGGGCTCGACCCTGCGCTCGCTCGGCTACGGGCAGGTCACGACCCGCTCGGCCACGGCGACCGTCCCGCTGCACCGCGTGATGCAGCGCCTCGGCCCCGTCCGCACCATCGAGCGCTCGCCCGCGACCGTTCTCTCGGCCCGCCTCGCCGTCCCCACGGTGCTCCAGCTCGGCGACGACCTCGCCCTCGGCTGACCCGCCCGCGCAGGTGGACCCGCACGGTGGGAGAAGTCGTTCCTTCGAGGTCCACGAAGCCACGACTTCTCCTCCGAACGGTCTCGCGACGCGTCGTGCCGGCGTGCAGACTGGATTCGGACCGGCGCACTCGGCGCCGACGACGATGGCCCCGGTGCGCCGCGAAGCACCGTTGACCGTGAGCGACGCCTGCTCCACGGAGGGGGAACAACCGCCGTCCACCGGTAGTTGAGCCGATCAG
This sequence comes from uncultured Actinomycetota bacterium, assembly GCA_963711185.1. Taxonomy (GTDB): domain Bacteria; phylum Actinomycetota; class Actinomycetes; order Propionibacteriales; family Propionibacteriaceae; genus Microlunatus. The sequence continues at coordinate 895,819 of CAVQDD010000019.1, forward strand.
ACTCAGGTTTGGTCAGCCCGGATGTGACAACCTCCGCCGGCTGGTCGTACCTTGAGCGCAGACGACTCAACCCGGGCCCACGAGGGGTCCGGAGGACTACGGAGGACGACAGACATGGCACGTGCGGTCGGTATCGACCTGGGCACCACGAACTCGGTGGTCGCCGTCCTGGAGGGTGGCGAGCCCACCGTCATCGCCAACGCCGAGGGTGGTCGCACCACCCCGTCGGTGGTGGCCTTCGCCAAGTCCGGCGAGCCCCTCGTCGGCGAGATCGCCAAGCGCCAGGCGGTCACGAACGTCGACCGCACCGTCCGCTCGGTGAAGCGCCACATGGGCACCGACTGGTCCGTGGAGATCGACGACAAGAAGTACACGCCGCAGGAGATCAGCGCGCGCATCCTGCAGAAGCTGAAGAAGGACGCGGAGGAGTACCTCGGCGAGCCCGTCACCGACGCCGTCATCACCGTCCCGGCGTACTTCAACGACGCCGAGCGCCAGGCCACCACCGAGGCCGGCGCCGTCGCGGGCCTCAACGTGCTGCGGATCATCAACGAGCCGACCGCGGCCGCGCTCGCCTACGGCCTCGACAAGGGCAAGGAGGACGAGCTCATCCTCGTCTTCGACCTCGGCGGCGGCACCTTCGACGTCTCCCTGCTCGAGGTGGGCAAGGACGCCGAGGACGGCTTCTCCACCATCCAGGTCCGCGCGACCTCCGGTGACAACCGGCTCGGCGGCGACGACTGGGACCAGCGCGTGGTCGACCACCTCGTCACCATGGTGAAGAACAGCAGCGGCGTCGACCTGTCCAAGGACAAGATCGCGATGCAGCGGCTGCGCGAGGCCGCGGAGCAGGCCAAGAAGGAGCTCAGCTCGGCCACCAGCACCGGCATCTCGCTGCAGTACCTGTCGATGACCGAGAACGGCCCGGTCCACCTCGACGAGAAGCTCACCCGGGCGCAGTTCCAGGAGCTGACCAAGGACCTGCTCGAGCGCACCAAGGCGCCCTTCAAGCAGGTGATGGCCGACGCCGACGTCAAGGTCAGCGACATCGACCACATCGTCATGGTCGGCGGCTCCACGCGGATGCCCGCCGTGGCCGACGTCGTGCGCGAGCTCACCGGCGGCAAGGAGCCCAACAAGGGCGTCAACCCCGACGAGGTCGTCGCCGTGGGCGCCGCCCTGCAGGCGGGGGTGCTGAAGGGCGAGCGCAAGGACGTGCTGCTCATCGACGTGACCCCGCTGTCCCTCGGCATCGAGACCAAGGGCGGGATCATGACCAAGCTGATCGAGCGCAACACCGCGATCCCGACCAAGCGGTCCGAGGTCTTCACCACCGCGGACGACAACCAGCCGTCGGTGATGATCCAGGTGTTCCAGGGCGAGCGGGAGCTGGCGGCGCACAACAAGCCGCTCGGCAACTTCGAGCTCACCGGCATCGCGCCGGCGCCGCGTGGCGTCCCGCAGATCGAGGTCACCTTCGACATCGACGCCAACGGGATCGTCCACGTCAACGCCAAGGACCGTGGCACCGGCAAGGAGCAGTCGATGAAGATCTCCGGCGGCAGCGCGCTGCCGAAGGAGGAGATCGACCGGATGGTGCGCGAGGCCGAGGAGCACGCGGAGGAGGACAAGAAGCGCCGCGAGGAGGCGGAGACCCGCAACACCGCGGAGCAGCTCGTCTACTCCACCGAGAAGTTCCTCGCCGACAACGACGACAAGCTCCCCGAGGACGGCAAGGCCGAGGTGAAGACCGCGGTCGAGGAGCTGAAGACCGCGCTCGCGGGCGAGGACATCGAGGCCGTCAGGAGCGGCCACGAGAAGCTGTCCTCCGCCAGCCAGAAGCTCGGCAGCGCGCTGTACGAGGCGCAGGCGTCCGAGCAGGCCGCGGGCGACGCCGCTCCCGAGGGCGACGGCCCGTCGTTCACCAAGGACTCCGACGCCTCCGCGGCCGACGACGACGTGGTGGACGCCGAGATCGTCGACGACGAGAGCGAGAGCAAGTGACGGACCCGACCCAGGGTCGTCCGGAGCAGCCGGAGACGGACGGCGGGACCCCCGAGGGTCCCGTCGTCCGCGACCGGCGCCGGATCGACCCCGACACCGGACAGGTCCGCGAGCCGGCCGGCCCGCCGCCGGGTGAGTCGTCGGTGCGCGACGACGTGGTCGAGGACGTCGCGGCCGAGCCGGCGGCGGCGCCGACCCCGGCCGACGGTGCCGAGGACGGTCTCGGCGGCGCGGCCGCGCAGCTGGCGGCCGAGCGGCTGGCCGACCTGCAGCGGCTGCAGGCCGAGTACGTCAACTACCGCAAGCGGGTCGAGCGCGACCGGTCGGTCGCCCGCGACCAGGCGGTGGCCGGCGTGCTCGAGTCGCTGCTGCCCGTGCTCGACGACATCGAGCTCGCGCGCCAGCACGGCGACCTCGAGGGCGGGCCGTTCGCGTCCATCGCCGACAAGCTCGAGGGCGTGCTGGGCCGGCACGGCCTGGCCCGCTACGGCAGCACCGGCGAGGAGTTCGACCCCGCGGTGCACGAGGCGCTCATGCACGCGCACTCGGCCGACGTGCAGGTGACGACGGTGACCCAGGTGCTGCAGCCGGGGTACACCGTGAACGACAAGGTGCTGCGCGCCGCGCGCGTCGCCGTCACCGACCCCGAGCAGTGACCGATCCTGGGTCGTAGGAACAGGAACAGGGACAGGACGAGGGAGGAGGCGCCGTGACCGGCCAGGACTGGTTCGACAAGGACTTCTACGCCGTGCTCGGCGTCGACAAGAAGGCCTCGGCGGCCGAGATCAAGAAGGCCTACCGCAAGAAGGCCCGCACGCTGCACCCGGACGCCAACGCGGGCGACGCGGCCGCCGAGGCGCGGTTCAAGGAGGTCGGCGAGGCGTACGCGGTGCTGTCCGACACCGAGAAGCGGCAGCAGTACGACGCCATCCGGTCGATGGCCGGCGGGGCCCGCTTCACCGCGGGCGGTCCGGGCGGCGGCGGCGCAGGCGGGTTCGAGGACCTGCTCGGCGGGCTCTTCAACCAGGGCGGCGGCGCAGAACGTGCGGTTCGGCCAGGGCGGCGGCGCCGGTGGCGTGCCGCCCGGGTTCGAGGACCTGCTGGGGATGTTCAACCAGCAGGGTGGCGGCTACACCTCGACCCGGGGGCCGCGCCGGGGCGCCGACGTGCAGGCGTCCACCACGCTGCCGTTCACCGAGGCGGCGTCCGGTTCCACCGTCACGCTGCGGTCGGCCGACGGCACCCAGGTGCGGGCGCGCATCCCCGCGGGGGTGCGTGACGGCCAGAAGATCAAGCTGGCCGGCAAGGGGCGTCCTGGTGAGGGTGGCGCTCCCGCAGGGGATCTCGTCATCAACGTCACCGTCACCCCGCACCCGGTCTTCACCGCCACCGGTAAGGACCTGCGCGTCACCGTGCCGGTCTCGTTCGCCGAGGCCGCGCTGGGCGGGACGATCGAGGTCCCCACCCTCGACGGCGGCTCGGTGCAGCTGAAGGTGCCGCGCAGGCACCCCGGCCGGTCGCACGCTGCGCGTGCGCGGTCGCGGCATCCAGGCGACGTCCGGCCCCGGCGACCTGCTCGTCACCGTGCAGGTGGCCGTGCCGCAGAAGCTCGACGGCGCGGCCCGCGAGGCCGTCGAGGCGTTCCGCGACGCCACCTCTGACGACGACCCGCGTGAGGCGTTGCGCGAGAAGGCCGCTCGCGCCGGCGGCGTGTGATGACGGCCTTCGGCGAGATGGACGACACCACACCGGTGTTCGTGATCTCGGTCGCTGCCCAGCTGGCCGGCATGCACCCGCAGACGCTGCGGCAGTACGACCGGCTGGGCCTGGTCAGCCCCGACCGCACCGCCGGCCGCGGGCGTCGCTACTCCGCGCGCGACATCGTCCTGCTCCGCGAGGTGCAGCGGCTCAGCCAGGACGAGGGCGTCAACCTCGCCGGCATCAAGCGCATCCTCGAGCTGGAGCTCCAGGTCGAGGCGTTGCAGCACAAGGTGTCAGAGCTGATGTCCGGCCTCGAGGACGCCCTGCTCGCGGCCCAGCGGTCGCGACGGGTGTTCGCCGCCGGGCCCACCGGCACCGTGCCCGTGCCGCCAGGCCGCCGCCCGCAACGGTCCTCGCTCACCGGCCGGTCGCTGGTGGTCTGGCGCCCGCAGGGTTGAGCCGCCGCCACGCGCCGCAGACCAGCGTGGAGGCCGCGGTCAGCCGCGGCAGACCGAGTACGGGGGGAAAGCAAGAACTCGTACGCGCAGATGCTGCGGCAGAGACGAGCTCGACCTGGTCTACGTCGCCACGCCGTGGGAGTTCCACTACGCGCAGGGCAAGGCGGCGCTAGAAAGCCGGCGCGCACGACGATGGTGGAGCTGCCCGATCGCGACCGGGCTAGGACGAGCTGTAGGAGCCTGGTAGACACCGAGAGAGAAGACGCGCAAGCACCTGTGGCTGGCGGAGAACGCAGCACGGCCGCAACGAGCTGGCGATGCTGAAGATGGCGCACGAGGGCGCTCTTCGGCGAGCGTCACCGACGGTCACGGCGGGTACCTGCACGAACTGCGCGCGCTGCTGTTCGCCGACGGCTACTACACCGACGACTGGCGCCGGCTGTGGCACACCCGCAGCACCGCGAGCTTCTACCCGATGCACGGCCTGGCCCCGATCGCGGCGGCGATGGACGTCAACCGCGGCGACCGCGTGACCACCCTGACCGCGACGGCCACCGCGCCGCGCGGGCTGGCGGACTACCGCGAGCGGTTCGTGCCGAAGAGACCACCGGTCGTGGAAGAGAGGAGTACGTCAACGGCGACCTGGTGACGCTGCATGCTCACCACGGCGGGCGGGCGGACGATCCGGGCCGAGCACCAGGTCAGCTCGCCGCGTCCGTACAGCCGGATCAACGCGATCTCCGGCAGCCGCGGCATCTTCGAGGACTACGACGGGCACCGACAGCACCGGCGCGCGGGTGTACGCCGAGAGGCCTGCACAGCGGCGACGTCTGGCAGGGGTTCTCGACGCTGCGCCCCGAGTTCGACCACTGGCTCTGGAAGGAGCTCGAGAGACGACGCGGAGGGGGGCGGGCACGGCGGGATGGACTACATCCTGCAGTGGCGCTCGGTGCAACAGATCCGGGCCGGGCTGGTGCCGGACATCGACGTCTACGACTCGGCGGTCTGGTGCGCGCCCGGTGCCGCTGAGCGTCGAGTCGCTCGCCAAGGGCGGCAAACCGGTGCAGGTGCCCGACTTCACCCGGGGCAACTGGTAGAAGCTCCGGCTCGGGCTGGACTCGCAGCAGACCGAGATGCCACCCGTCCCCTGACATCGTACGCAGAGGTACCTGTCCCATGCGGTTCTCAGCCCTCCTGCGCGAGTGACGGCCGCGCTCGAGAGTCGGTACGGGCCTGGCCCTCGCCGGCGCACCGGGCGACAGCGCTGCGCCGGTCGCGGCCGACCGCCGCGGACGGACACCGCTGGACCATCTCGCCGATCAGCCTCGACGGCCCGGCCATCGCCGACGTGACGGTGACGGTCACAACGGGTCGACCGCGCGGCTGCGCGAACTCCTGATCTCGTTCGCGGCCCGGTGGGCTGGCAGGTGGCGCCGTCGCGGTGGCGGTCGGCGCGGTGCGCGCGGGCAGCCTGCCCGCGCGACGTTCCAGCTCCGCGTGCCGGAGGAGCGCGACGGCTTCTTCCTGCGCACCTTCACGGCGTCCGCACGTACAAGGGCGGCGACGGCCTGGGCTCGGCCTCGACCACCCGCACCGAGCGCACCGGCGACCCGCTCGCGACCCTGGCGAGGCGTTCTCCAACGTCGGCGTCACCAGCGAGGCCGACACCGCGCGCGGGAACTACGACGGCGACGGCAACAGCTTCAGCGCCGAGAAGCTCGCCGACGTCGGCGTCGTCCCGGGAGGGGCGGTGGAGGCGCTCGGCGCCACCCTCAGCTGGCCGGACGTCGCCCCGGCACGCCCGACAACGTGCCGAGCGCCGGCCAGGCGGTCGAGCCGACGGCAGCGGCGAGAAGGTGGTCGTCCTCGGCAGCGGCGTGGGCACGGCGCCACGGCAACCTGAGTCTACTAACGAGGCACAGCAGGGGAGGTGGTGAAGGTGTAGGAGGGATGAGGAGGTGGTAGGGAAGGAGGGTACGGGACCTGCGCCTGACCGATTCCGATCGGTAGGTGCCGGTTTGACACCGGCCGAACGGCGGAGATGACGAGCCGGACGGCCACACCGTCCTGCGCCACAATGACGAGCATGACCTGGGGGCCCGTCGCCGTCGGGCCCGGAGCCGATGACCGCTCGGACCGGTCGGGCCTGCGGCCCGAGGACGTCCTGCTCGCCCTCGGCTCCGCGCTGCTGGGCCTGGTCAGCCTCACGGGGCGGATCTCGCCGCTGGGGGAGTCCGACGAGGACTGGTTGCAGCACTTCCGCGGGGCCGACGGTCTCGGGATCGTGCTCGTCCTGCTCGGCTCGGCGGGCATCCTCCTCCTGCGCAGCCACCCGCTGCTGGCCCTCCTGGTGGTCGACGCGTGCATGTTCGCGCTGCACGCGATCGGGTTCGTCCCGCCACCGCTCCCGGCAGCCGAGCTGGTCGTGCTCTACGCGATCGCGAGCACCCTGCGGCCCCTGGTGTCGACCGCCGCGACGGCCGCCACCGCGCTGGTCATCGTGGTCGGCGACCTCGTGCACGACATCTCCCTCGACGACGACAAGCTCGTGGCGTACCTCCTGGCGGTCGTCATGGCCTGGATGGTCGGGTACGTGATGCAGGTGCGGGCCGGGCAGGTCCGCACGACCGAGGAGAACGCCCGGCTGCTCGCCGAGCAGGCGTCCGTGCGGACGCAGATGGCGGTGCGCGAGGAGAAGGAGCGGCTCACCCGCGAGCTGCACGACATCGTCGCCCACGGCGTCGGGGTGATGGTCGCCCTGGCCTCGGCCGCGCGGGTCCGCGGGCGGTCGGATCCGGCCGATCCCGATCAGGCACTGACCGCGATCGAGAGCACGGGACGGGCGGCGCTGCAGGAGATGCGCACTCTGATGCGCGACCTGCAGAGCGACACCGAGGAGCCCGAGCCGATGCTGAGCCCGAGCGCGCTGCACAGCCTCGTCGACCGCACCCGGGCAGCCGGGCTCGCGGTCGACCTCGACGTCGAGGGCGAGCCGCGACCGCTGCCGACCAGCGTCGACCGGGCTGCCTACCGGATCGTCCAGGAGTCGATCACCAACGTGCTGCGGCACTCGGGGGCGCGCCACGTGCAGGTGAGCATCGGCTACCAGCCGGACGTCATCGACATCCGGGTCCGGGACGACGGGACGGAGCGGCTGCCCCGTCGGCGCGCCGAGGACCGGGCGACCGGCCACGGGCACGAGGGGATGCAGCGCCGCGTCGACCTCCTCGGCGGGGTGTTCACCGCCCGGCACACCCCCGCCGGGTTCGAAGTGGTCGCCATCATCCCGCTGGGGCTCGAGTCGTGACGGTGCGGGTGCTGCTCGTCGACGACCAGTCGCTGATGCGGCAGGCCCTGCGCACCTGCCTGGAGGCGGTGCCGGACGTGGAGGTGGTCGGCGAGGCCGCGGACGGCACCGAGGCCGTCGAGCTGGCCGACCGGCTGGCTCCGGACGTGGTGGTGATGGACATCAGGATGCCGTTCCTGGACGGTGTCGGCGCGACCCGCATCCTCACCCGGCGCGCGAACGCCCCCCGGGTGCTGGTGCTGACGACGTTCGAGGTCGACGACTACGTCGTCGAGGCGCTGCGGGCCGGGGCCAGCGGCTTCCTGCTCAAGGACGCCACCGCCGAGGAGCTGGTGCAGGCGGTGCGGGTGGTCGCCGAGGGCGAGGCCCTGCTCAGCCCGCGCGTCACGCGTCGGCTGCTGGACCGCTACGCGGCCCGGCTGCCGCGGGACCGCCCCGACGACGAGGCGGTCCGGCTGGTCGAGGACCTGACGCCCCGAGAGCTGGCGGTCCTGCGGCTGATCGCCCGCGGGTCGTCGAACGCCGAGATCGGCGACCAGCTGCATCTGGCCGTCAGCAGCGTGAAGAGCCACGTGAGCCACCTGCTGGGCAAGCTCGGCGTGGTCGACCGGGTGCAGCTCGTGGTGCTGGCCTACGAGTCGGGCCTGGTGCGGCCCGGCTCGTTCTGAGGCAGGCGATCAGGCCGGCGCCGGCCCGCCGGTCGCCTGCACGACGTCGACGGCTCGCCGCTGCGCGCGGCTGCGCCCGAACCGCAGGTACAGGGACGGCAGCACGAACAGGTTCATCAGGGTGGCGGTGACGAGCCCGCCGAGGATCACGACGGCCATCGGGTGCTCGATCTCGTGCCCCGGCAGGCTGCCCGCGACGGCCAGCGGCACCAGCGCGAGCCCGGTGGCGCAAGCGGTCATCAGGATGGGTGCCAGCCGCTCGCTGGCGCCCCGGATCACCAGGGCCGGGCCGAAGGGGATCCCCTCCTCGCGCTCGAGCCGCTGGAAGTGGCTCACCATCAGGATCCCGTTGCGTGCCGCGATGCCGAACACCGCGAGGAAGCCGACGAGCGATCCGAGGGAGAGGATCCCGTCGCCCATCCGGACGGCGAGCAGGCCTCCGACCAGGGCCATCGGGAGGAGCAGGAAGACCAGCACGGTCAACCGCATGCTGCCGAAGGCGGCCTGCAGGAGCAGGAGGATGACCACGAGCGCGGCGGCACCGAGCAGCGTGAGCTTGCTGCTCGCCGCGTTGAGCTCGGTCGACTCGCCGAGCACCTCGGCGTGGTAGGCGGTCGGGAACGACACCTCGGTCAGGGCCTCCTCCACGTCGGCCACCACGGAGGACAGGTCGCGATCGCTCACGTTGGCGCCGACGTCGATCCGGCGGGACAGGCCCTCGCGCTCGATCGCGTTCGGCGTCGGGCCCATCCGGACGTCGGCGACCTGGTTGAGAGCGACCCGCGTGCCGTCGGGTGCGTCGATCTGCAGGTTCTCGACGTCGGTGATGCTCTGCCGGGCGGACGGGACCGACGTGACGTACAGGTCGTACGCGCGGCCGCCCGAGTAGATGTCGCTGACCTCCTCGCCGGCGATCAGGGTCGAGGTCTGCCGCCGGATCTCGCCCGGGGTCAGCCCGTGCAGCCGAGCAGCCTCGATGTCCGGCTCCACCTCGATGTGAGCCAGGTCGGTCTGGTGCGAGGCGTGGACGTCGATGACGCCGTCGACGTCGCCGACCGCCTCCTCCACCTCCGCGGCGGTGTCCCGCAGGACCTGCAGGTCCGGGCCGTAGATCCGCACCACGATCGACTCGCTGGTGCCGGTCAGCACCTCCTTGATCCGCTCGCGCAGGTAGGTCTGCACGTCGCGGTACAGCCCCGGGTACTCCTCGACCGTGCGGTGCACCTGGGCCAGGGTGTCGTCGTAGTCGACGGACTCGTCCACGCTGATCCAGTTCTCGCCGAAGTCGACGCCGTAGACCTCGTCGGCGAGCAGCGCCTGCCCGATGTGCGCCCCGCAGTTGCGCACGCCCGGGATCTCCTGCAGGTCCTCGCAGGCCGCGACGGACACCCGGTACTCCTCGGTGACCGAGGTGCCCGGCTGGGTCAGCCAGTGCATCAGGAAGTCGCGCTCCTTGAAGTTCGGCAGCAGCTGGCTGCCGAGCGTCGGGGCGACCAGCACACCGGCGATCGTCACCAGTGCCCCGAGCGCCATGGCGGGCTGCGGACGCCGGACGATGGGCGTCAGGACCACGTGGTACCCGCGCTTGAGCAGGGTCAGCAGCGGCGACTCGCGGTGCACCAGCTGTCCGCGGGACAGCATCACCAGGCACAGCGCCGGCGTGAGGGTGAGGGCGACGACCATCGACACCAGCACGGCCAACGCGTACGACAGCACGAGCGGGCGGAAGAAGGCACCGGAGAGGCCCTCCAGGAAGAGCACCGGGACCACTGCGATGATGTTGATCGCCGTCGCGTACGTGATCGCGGAGCGGACCTCGACCGAGGCCTCCAGCACGATCGAGAAGGTGGAGCGGTCGCTGCCCTTCGCGCGCGCCTGTCGCAGCCGTCTGACGATGTTCTCCACGTCGATGATCGCGTCGTCGACCACGACCCCGATCGCCACCACCAGGCCCGCCAGCACCATCACGTTGATGGTCGCTCCGACCTGGTCGAGCACCAGCACCGCGGCGACCAGCGAGAGGGGGATGGCGAGCAGGCTGATGAACGCCGTCCGCCAGTCGAACAGGAACGCGATGATGATGAGGATGACGAGCAGGATCCCGATGAACATCGCCCTGGTGAGGTTGTCCAGCGACTGCTCGATGAAGGTCGCCGGCCGGAAGAGGGTGGAGTCGATCTCGATGCCGGGCAGCCCGGGCTGCATCTCGGCGAGAGCGTCCTCGACGCCACGGGTCACCTCCATCGTGTTGGCGCCCCGGTACTTCTGGACCACCAGCATCAGGCCGGGCCCGTCGTTGATGACGGCGTCGCCCCAGAGCGGGCCGCTGTCCACGAGCACCTCGCCCAGGTCCTCCATCCGCAGCACCCGGCCGTCCCGCTCGACCACCGGCACCTGCGCGAGGTCCTCGGCGTCGACGATGGGCTGGACGTGCTCGATGGACAGCCGCTGCCCGTCGCCCTCGATGAAGCCACCGGTACCGACGACGGCACCGTCGGAGTAGCGCAGCAGGCCGGCGTCGAGGGCGTCCGACCCGACGTCCATCACCTGCTGGAGGCTCACCTGGTGCTCAGCCAGCCGCTCGGGGTCGACCTGCACGTGCCGCTGAGGAAGCCGCTCGCCCCAGATCGCGACCTGGGCGACACCGTCGACCCGCAGGAGCCGCGAGCGCACCTTCCAGTAGGCGATCGTCGACATGTCGATCATCGACACGGTGTCCGAGGACATCCCGATCTTCAGGATCCGGCTCGTCGACGACAGCGCGGGCATCATGAACGGCGGACTCGCCCAGGTGGGGAGGGTGGCGGTCACCTGGGCGACGCGCTCGGACACCAGCTGGCGGGCGCGCAGCTCGTCGGTCCCGGGGTCGAAGATCAGCAGGATCGACGACAGCTGCGACACCGACTTGGAGCGGATCTCGGTCAGGCCCTGGATGCCGCTGAGCTGCTGCTCCAGCGGCACGGTGATGAGCTCCTCCACCTCGTTGGAGGAGTTGCCCAGGGCGATGGTCTGGATCTCGATCCGCGGAGGGGCGAACTCGGGGAAGACGTCGACCTTGGTGCTCGGGATGTCCGCGAGTCCGAGCGCCAGGATGCCGGCGGCCACGAAGACGACGAGCCACCGGAAGTGCAAGCTCTGAGAGACGATCCGCCGCATCGTGGCCCCATCCTCGACAGTCTGTGTGGTCGGTGAGAGTTGGTTGGTGTGAGGAGTCAGTGGGTCCGCAGCGCCGCCGGGCTGCTGCGGGTCAGTGGGATCCGCCGATGTGCGAGCTCGGTCCCGTAGACCTCGGCGACACCCGTGGTGACGACCTCGGTGCCCGGATCGAGCCCGGACGAGATGAGGACCTTGCCCGCCTCGATCCGGTCCACGACGATCGCCGCGCGCTGGTAGCTGAGCTCGGAGGTGACCGTGTAGACCCACGACTCGCCCTGCCCGTCGTAGATCAGCGCCGCGTAGTCCACGACCGTGTGGTCCCCCACCTGCTGGGCGATCTCGGTCTCCAGGCCGACCGCCGCTGCGCCGATGTCGGTGAACGTGACGATGCTGAGGTCGGATCCCTCCACCTCGTGCACCTCGGAGGGCTCGTACACCTCGACCTCGCCCTCCCCGCCGCTGCACGCCGCCAGGCAGCTGCCCGCGAGAGCCAGGACGGCGACCGCCGGCACCCCCCGGAGCCGTCCCGGGGTCACGTCCCCGCCTCTGCGATCCGCGCCGACGTGTGGGCTGAGGAGTGGTCGGGCAGCCGGATGGTGCGCTCGTCGGCCCCCGTCCGCTGGGGCGGTGGGGCTGTGTCGCCCACCGGATCGGTCCAGGGCCCCTGCTGGACGAGCAGCACGCACAGCGCGGGGAGGACGAACAGCGCGACCAGCGCCGTCGTGACCAGGCCTCCGACGACGACCGCCGCCATCGGGCCGAGCAGCTCGGTCCCGGGCCGGCCACCGAGGACCGCGGCGGGCAGCGCCAGCAGCGCCACCCCGAGAGCGGTCGCCAGCGTCGGCGACAGGCGCTGCCGTGCAGCGCGGATGACGGGATGGGACAGGAGCAGACCCTGGTGCGCCCTCGCCGGTGCGATCTGCGTCGCCGCCACCTGTGCGCGGTGGACGAACAGCACGGTGAACCTCGTCGCGAGGGCGAACAGGGCCAGCAGGCCGAGCATGGCCCCGAGCGAGAGGTCGCGTCCTGCCACGAGCACCACCAGCACGCCGCCGACCATCGACACGGCGATCGACGCGGCCCCCACAGCGGCGAGCCGCCAGCTGCGGAACGCCGCCTGCAGCAGCAGCAGGAGCGCGATGAGCGCCGCGACGCCGAAGCCGACGACCCGGGTCGCGCCGGCCTCGTCGGCCGTGCTCCGCTCGAGCACCTCGGCGTGGTACTCCATCGGGAAGGTCAGGCCGGCCACGGCGGCTCGGACGTCGGCGGTGACGTCCTCGATGCTGCGCCCGCTCACCTGGGCCGTCACGTCCAGCCGTCGGGACACCGCCTCGCGGGTGATCGCCGCCGGTGACTCGGAGACGCGGACGTCGGCCACCTGGTTCAGGGTGACGTGCCCGCCGCCGGGCCGGTCGATCAACAGGTTGCCCACGTCCTCGACGTTCTCCCGGATGCTGGGGACGCCCTTCACGATCACGTCGAAGACCTTCTGGTCGTCGAAGACGCTTCCGACCTGGATACCCTGCAGCAGAGCGGCTTCCGAGCGGCGGACGTCACCGGGCGTGACGCCGAGTGCCTGGGCGCGGTCGAGGTCGACCTCGATCTCGACGGCCTGCTGGACGGGGTCGGTCTCGACGACGGGGTCGACCAGGCCGTCGACCGAGGCGATCGCTGCCAGGACCTTGTCCGCCTCCTGCGCGAGGATCTCCTGGTTCTGGCCGTACACGCGCACGCCGATGCCCTCCGCGACGCCTGTGAGCAGCGACAGGCCCGTGGCCCCGGCCGCGTCCTCGCCCGCGACCAGTGCGCCGGTGTCCCTCATCTTCTGCTCGGTGTACGTCACGACCTCGGCCTCGAGCTCGTCCGCCGCCGTCGCGAGGCGCTCGATCTCCGCGAGGGTGCCGTCGTAGTCGGCGTCGTTGCCGATGGTCACCCACACGTCGGCGGTGTCGACGTTCGTGACCCGGTCGCCGCTGACGGCCCGTCCCACGTGGGCACCGACGGCGGCAACCCCCGGCAGCTCGCCGAGCTGTCCGGCGAGATCGGTCGTCGCCTCGGTCATCGAGGGGTTGGAGGTGCCGGGGGCGGCACCCAGCCGCACCAGGACGTTGCGGTCGGCGAAGCCCGGCACCGGTGAGACGTCGAGGAACGGCAGCGCCGCGAGGCCGAGGACCGCGAGCACGGCGGCGACGGCGGGTGCGGTGGCCCGACCACCTGCGAACCGCCCCAGCCAGCCGACGTACCGCAACCCCACCCGCTGCCCGCCCTGCCGTCCGGCACCGCGGGCGGCGACGGGCCAGCGGGCGAACAGGGCGATCGCGAGCGCCGGCGTCACCACGACGGCGACCAGCAGCGTGGACAGGACCGCGACCGAGTAGGCCAGCACCAGCGAGCCGAAGAACGCCCCCGGCCGGCCGCCGAGGACGGCGAGCGGCAGCACGGGCAGCAGGGCGATCGCCGTGGCGAACACCAGCGGGGTGCGGACGTCCTCGGAGGCCAGCTCCACGATCTCGGTCACCGGCTCGTCGCTGCCGGCACGGGTGCGTCGACGCAACCGGCGCACGACCCGGTCGCTCATGACGACGGCTTCGTCCACCATCACCACCGCCGCCGCCGCCACGCCGGCCAGGACCAGGGCGTTGAAGCCCTGACCGAGCAGGTCGAGCGCTGTCGCCGCGGTGACCAGCGAGAGCGGGACGGTGATCGCGGCGACCAGCACACCGCGCCAGTGGAACCGCAGCGCAACCAGCCCGACGAGCAGCAGCATGCCGCCGATCAGGAGCACGAGCGCCAGGTTGTCGATGGCGGTGTCGATGTAGCCCGAGGGCCGGAACACCGACGTCTCGACCTGCATCCCGGTGAGGCCGGGGGCCAGCGCCGTGAGCGCGTCCTGGACGCCGGCGGTGACGTCGCGGGCGTCGGTGCCCGGGAACTTCTCGACCACCAGGACCAGCCCCGGCTCCCCCTCGACGACGGCGTCGCCGATGAGCGGCTGGTGGTCGACCACGACGTCCGCCACGTCGGCGAGCCTGAGCCGGCCGTCGGTGCCGTCGACCGGCACCTGCCCGAGCTGCTCGGGGTCGGCGATCTTCTCGAGCAGGTGCCGCACCTGGAGCCGCTGCTGCGGCGTCTCGATGAACCCGCCGGTACCCGGCGTCGAGGCTTCGAGGAAGGTCAGGGGAGACACCACCTGCGCGTTGCCGGCGGTGCTGATGACCTGCGCCAGGGTGACCCCGTTGGCTTGCAGGCGCTCGGGATCGACCTGGACCTGCAGCTGTTGGTCGCGCATCCCCCAGACGGCCACGTTGGCCACTCCGGGCACGCCCATGAGGCGTGGCTTGATCGTCCACCGGGCGATGACGGACTGCTCGATGGGGGTGAGCTCGTCGGACCGGATCCCGATCAGCAGCACGCGGCTGGACGACGAGAGCGGTTGCAGCATGGTGGGTGGCTTGGAGACGTTGGGCAGCGCGTGCGCCTGGGTCAGACGTTCCTCGACCAGCTGCCGGGCCCGGTAGACGTCGGTGCCCTCCGTGAACACCATCACGATCGACGACAGGCCCGGGATCGACTCCGACCGGATCGTCTCGATCCCCTCGACGCCGTTGAGCAGGTCCGCCTCCAGCGGCACCGTGATGAGCTGCTCGACCTCCTCGGCCGACAACCCGAGGGCCTCGGTCTGCACCTCGGCGTAGGGAGGCGTGAACTCGGGCAGGACGTCGACGGGTGTGCTGCGGAGCTGCACCACCCCGATCGTGAGGACGCCCAGCGCCGCAGCGAGGACGAGGAGCCTGAAGCGCAGTGCCGTTGCAACGATCGAGCTCATCGCGTGCCATCCCGTCACGAGGTCGTGGTCTCGGGAACGTAACCGCGGCAACGGGTTCCCCGCGTCGGGCGCAGGTCCCGCTCCTGCACCTCCTGGAGGAGGAGGGAGGGACTAGTCACTCCTCCGACAGGCGACGAGGACCGTCCTCATCGGGGGACGGGCCGTGCAGCCGATGGGAGGGGGTCATTCCGAGCCATGTACGGCCCGACCTCCGAGGCCTAGCGTCGGCGGGGAGGGCACGGGTCCGGGGTCGTGCCGCAACGCCCCTGGAGGTTGCCATGCGCGGACGTCGAACCCCCTCTGTCACCGTCGCAGTCGCCGCGGCCTTGCTCGTGCCGCTGCTGGCGCCCACCGTGGCGGACGCGGCTGCGACCGACGTGGTGATCAACGAGATCATGTACAACCCGCCCTCCGACCTCGGGAGCGATGAGTTCCTCGAGCTGCACAACCGCGGGCCGGAGGCGGTGGACGTCTCCGGTTGGTCGTTCGCCGGCATCACGCTGACGTTCGCCGCCGGGACGTCGATCCCCCCGAACGGCTACCTGGTGGTGAGCCCGGACCCGGTGCGGTTCCAGCAGACCTACGGCAGGACGGCCGCGGCCACGTACACCGGCGGGCTCTCCAACGGGGGGGAGACGATCTCGCTGCGGGACACCACGAGCGCCGTGATCGACGCCGTCGCGTACACCGACCGCGCGCCCTGGCCCGGCACGCCGGACGGCGAGGGTGCCTCGCTCGAGCTCGTGGACCCGGACGTCGAGAACAACGACTTCCTCGACTGGGCCGGCTCGATCGCGGCAGCCGGTTGGACGCCCGGGGTGCAGAACTCGGTGCGGCGCAACGGACTGGGGCCACGGATCACTGCCGTGTCGGCGAACCCGGCCGTCCCTGCAGCCGGCCAGGCGGTCACCGTCACGGCCACAGTGACCGGGCAGACCACCGCGGTCGTGCGTTACCGCACGGACTTCGCCGCCGAGCAGACCGTGACGCTGCAGCCCGCCGGTGGGGACGTCTACACCGCGCAGATCCCGGGTGCCGCTGCGGGGCACCTGATCCGTTACCGGGTCGAGGCCGCGAACGGCGCTGCCACGTCGCGCGTGCCCCGCTCGGACGACACCACGGTCTACCTGCCCCTGGTGGTGGCGAGCGGCGTGACCAGTCCGATCACGATGCTCGAGTGGTTCATCTCCGACGCGGACTACAACGCGATCGTCAGCAACCCGACCGCCGACATCGAGCGCACCGGCGCGATCGCCTACGACGGCCAGGTCGTCGACAACGTCGTGTTCAACATCCGTGGCGCGAACTCGCAGACCGCACCGAAGCCGAACTGGAAGGTCCAGCTCCCGCACAACTACGACCTCGACCTGGGGCTGCTCGAGCCCGTCGACGAGTTCGCGATGCAGGGCGACTGGAGCGACAAGTCGCACGGCCGGCCGAACCTGGCGTGGGAGGCCTACCAGCGAGCTGGTGTGGTCGACACCCAGGTCTTCCCGATGCGGGTGCAGCGCAACGCGGCCTTCCAGGGCCTGTACACCTACGTCGACCTGTTCGACGGCACGTGGCGCGACCGCGAGGGGTACGGCGGGAGCACGCAGCTGTTCAAGGCCTCCACCGGCGCCTTCGACGCGAACCGGCCGCTGGTCGAGGTGCGGTGGGAGAAGAAGAACCCGGCGGACGGCGACTTCGCCCCGCTCCAGGGGCTGCTCGCGGGGGTCGCGCTGAGCGGCACCGCGGAGCGCGACTACATGCTGGCGTCCACCGACATCCCGCAGCTGATCAACTACGCGGCGGTCACCGCGATCGTGGAGCACCACGACTCGTCGTCGAAGAACTTCTACGCCGCCCAGGACCCGGTGACCGGACGCTGGGAGGTCATCCCCTGGGACCTCGACCACACCTTCGGGAACGGCTGCTGCCAGGTCACGAGCACCTTCGTCACGCCGGCGGAGCCGAGCGACAAGAAGAGCGAGATCATGGTCGCGCTGCTCGCGCAGCCGCAGTGGCGTGACATGTACTTCCGCCGGCTGCGCACGCTGGTCGACGACATCCTGGCCCCGGGGCGCATCGAGGCCCTCTACGACGCGCGGCTCGGCCCGGCCCAGCCCGTCATCGCCTCGGACTTCGCCGCCTGGCCGTACACCGGCACGACCGGCTACGCGAGCGCGCGCACGAGCCTGTTCAACGCGGTCGCCGCCCGTCGCTCGGTCATGGCGGCGGACTCCCGGGTCCCGTCGCCCCAGCCGGCGGCGCCCGCGATGGTGATCGACGAGCTGCACGTCTCGCCGACGGCCGGTGACGCGGCCGGTTTCGTCGAGCTCTACAACCCGTCGGCCACCCAGGCGATCGACCTCAGCGGCTGGCAGCTCTCGGGCGCCGTCTCGCTCACCGTCCAGCCCGGCACGGTGGTCCTGCCGCGGACCACGATGACGTTCGTCAGCAACGACCCGGCCTTCCGTGCCGCGTCGGGCAGCACGGTCTTCGTCGGTGACCGGTACACCGGGTCCCTCGAGGACACCGAGACGATCACGCTCACGCGCCGCGACGGCAGCACCGCCGATTCGCTGACGTACGGAGGTGCGGGCTGGCCGGTCCCCTCGGCCGGCAGCTCGCTCGAGCTGGTGGACCCGGCCGCGGACAACTCCGTGGGTGAGTCCTGGCGCCTGTCACCGACGGCCGGCGGGTCGCCCGGGCGGCTGAACAGCGCTCCGGCGGTGCAGGTCCCGTCCGCGCCGACGATCGGGACGCCCACCGCGGGCAACGCGCAGGCCGTCGTGCGCTGGTCGGCTCCGGTCGACGACGGCGGCGGGGCCCTCACCGGCTACCAGGTGCGCGTGGTCGACGCCGGCGGTGCACAGGTCGGCGCCCTGCGCCCTGCTCCCGCCACGGCCACCTCGGTGACGGTGACGGGGCTCGCCAACGGGTCGGCGTACCGGTTCCAGGTCTCCGCGAGCAACAGCGCGGGAGCGGGACCGTACTCGGCCCTGTCCGCCGCCGTGACACCGACGACGACGACCGTGCCCGGGCCGCCGGTCATCGGCGCCCCGAGCCGTGGTGCGGCCGGGGCGCCGCTCACCGCGGGGGCCCGCTGGACGCCTCCGGCGTCGACCGGCGGCTCACCGATCACCGGGTACCGCGTCACCGCGCTGCGGATGAGCTCGTCGGCGCCCGACGCCACCGTGACCGGGACGACGGTCTCCCCCGTGCTGGGGGCGGGCGCCCGCCAGCGCTCGTTCACGCTGACGAACGGCAACTACCGGTTCGAGGTGGTCGCGATCAACGCCGTCGGCACCGGCGCCCCGTCCGCCCGGTCGGCGAACGTCGTGCCGCGCTGACCGCCCTCGGCGCGGTGCCGCCGCCGGCCGGATCCCGCGGCCGCCGGCTCAGCCCCGACCGTCGGCCCGTCGCACGAGGTCGCGGATCGTCGTGACGACCTCCTGGTCCAGGCCGGTGACCGCGAACGAAGTGGGCCACATCGTGCCGTCGTCGAGCTGCGCGTCGTCGTTGAAACCCAGGGTCAGGTACCTCGCCTCGAACTTCGACGCCGGCTGCACGAAGAGCACGACCTTGCCGTCGCGGGCGTAGGCCGGCATCCCGTACCAGGTCCTGGCCGCCAGGTCCGGCGCCTCCTGCGCCACCACCGCGTGCACCCGCTCGGCGATCTCGCGGTCCGTGCCCGGCAGCGCCTCGATCGCGTCCAGGCACGCCTGCGCGTCCTTCGCCGCCTTGCCGGCGCCCTTGCCCTTCTCGGCCCTGAGCTCGGCGGCCCGTTCCTTCATCGCCGCACGCTCCGCGGCGGTCCAGCCGTCGGTCGAGGTCCTCGTGTTCGTCGCCATCGCGTTCTCCTGGGGGTCTGGTGCAGGTGCTGGGACGGGTCCGGTGGGTGCGGCGTCCACGGTAGGCAGGGGCCGGGGCTGGTGGCTTCTCCAGATCTGACCGATGCCGGGTGATCGATCATGCGCGTTGTGAGCAAGTTCCGATCACATATTGACATCGCTCGTGACGGCGAAGCAGGCTGATCCGGGCAACGACGCCGCCCGATTCGTCTGGAGTGACCGTGATGAGCGACCAGCCCGAGACCGTCGAGACCGGACGTGGCGGCCTGTCCCGCCGCGGCCTGCTGGGAGGAGCACTGGTGGCCGGAGCCCTGGTCGGTGCCACCGCCGGGCCCGCCGCCGCGGCGCCGACCCGGCCCCGCGCGAAGACCATGCTCGACGTCCCGTTCGAGCCGGTGGACGTCGTCCGGATCGGGGTCGTCGGCCTCGGCAACCGGGGGATGGGGATGCTGTCGACCTGGGTCGACATCCCCGGCGCCGTGGTCGTGGCCGTCTGCGACATCCGGGCCGAGCGCGCCACCGCCGCAGCCGACCTGGTCGAGACCGCCGGCCACCCGCGCCCCGCCGAGTTCGGCGGGAGCAAGCGGTCGTTCACGCAGATGGTGAACCGGACCGAGCTCGACCTCGTCTACGTCGCCACCCCGTGGGAGTTCCACCACGCCCAGGGCAAGGCCGCCATGGAGGCCGGGGCCCACGCGATGGTCGAGCTGCCGATCGCGACCGAGCTGGCCGAGCTCTGGAGCCTGGTCGACACCTCGGAGACGACACGCAAGCACCTGTGGCTCTCGGAGAACTGCAGCTACGGCCGCAACGAGCTCGCGCTGCTGAAGATGGCGCACGAGGGCGTCTTCGGCGAGATCACCGACGGCCACGGCGGGTACCTGCACGACCTGCGCGCGCTGCTGTTCGCGGACGGCTACTACACCGACGACTGGCGCCGGCTCTGGCACACCCGGAGCACCGCGAGCTTCTACCCCATGCACGGACTGGCCCCGATCGCGGCGGCGATGGACGTCAACCGCGGCGACCGCGTCACCACCCTGACCGCCACCGCGACGGCCCCGCGCGGGCTGGCCGACTACCGCGAGCGGTTCGTGCCCACGCGACCACCGCTCCTGGGACGAGGAGTACGTCAACGGCGACCTCGTCACCTGCATGCTGACGACGCAGGGCGGCCGGACGATCCGGGCCGAGCACCAGGTCAGCTCCCCGCGTCCGTACAGCCGGATCAACGCGCTCTCCGGCAGCCGCGGCATCTTCGAGGACTACACGGGCACCGACCCCACCGGCGCGCGGCTGTACGCCGAGGGCCTGCACAGCGGCGACGTCTGGCAGGGGTTCTCGACGCTGCGGCCCGAGTTCGACCACTGGCTCTGGAAGGAGCTCGAGGACGACGCCGAGGGCGGTGGCCACGGCGGCATGGACTACATCCTGCAGTGGCGGGCCGTCCAGCAGATCCGCGCCGGCCTGGTGCCCGACATCGACGTCTACGACTCGGCGGTCTGGTGCGCCCCCGTCCCGCTGAGCGTGGAGTCGCTCGCCAAGGGCGGCAAGGCCGTCCAGGTGCCCGACTTCACCCGCGGCAACTGGCAGACGCTCCGGCTCGGCCTGGACTCCCAGCAGACCGAGATGCCCCCCGTCCCCTGATCCAGCACCGTCCCCTGATCCGAGCACCGTCCGTCGACCACACCGTCCTGATCGAGAGGTCCTGTCCCCATGCGGTTCTCAGCTCTCCTGCGCGGCGCGGCCGCGCTGGCCGTCGTGGGCCTGGCCCTCGTCGGCGCACCGGCGCAGGCCGTGCCGGCCGCGGCCGCCGCCTCGACGACGGTCGCGATCTCGCCGATCAGCCTCGACGGCCCGGCGATCGCCGACGTGACCGTGACGGTCACCAACGGCTCGACGGCGCGGATGCGCGACCTCGTGGTCTCCTTCCGCGGCCCGGTGGGCTGGCAGGTCGCGCCGGCCACGGTCGCGGTCGGCGCCGTCCGTCCCGGGCAGCCGGCCCGCGCGACCTTCCAGCTGCGCGTCCCCGAGGAGCGCGACGGCTTCTTCCTGCGCACCTTCACCGCCACCGCCACGTACAAGGGCGGTGACGGCGCCGGCTCGGCCGGCGTCACCCGCACCGAGCGCACCGGCGACCCGCTCGCCACCCTGGCCGAGGCGTTCTCCAACGTCGGCGTCACCAGCGAGGCCGACACCGCGCCGGGTGACTACGACGGCGACGGCAACAGCTTCAGCGCCGAGAAGCTCGCCGACGTCGGTGTGGTCCCGGGCGGGACGATCGAGGCGCTCGGTGCCTCGCTCACCTGGCCCGACGTCGCCCCCGGCACGCCGGACAACGTCCCGAGCGCCGGCCAGGCGGTCGAGCTCGACGGCAGCGGGGATCGGGTCGTGGTGCTCGGCAGCGGCGTGGGCAACGGCGCGGCCGGGTCGCTCACGGTCTACTACACCGACGGCGCCAGCACCTCGGGCCTGGTCGGCTTCCCGAACTGGTCGTTCCAGGACGCCGGCGCGCACGGCGCGACGCTGGTGGCGTCCTCGACCGGGCGCAACCGGCCGAGCGGCTACGGCGACGCGGCCTACCAGTACCGGGTGTTCGCCCACTCGGTGGCGACCGACCCGGCGAGGACCGTCGACTTCGTGGTGCTGCCGGCCAACGCGAACCTGCACGTGTTCGCCCTCGGGATCGGCTGACCCGGCGCACGTCCCCTCCGCACGGAGGCCGGAAGGTCGTGGTCGTCAGGACGACCCCGACCTTCCGCCTTCCGCGCGTCCCGGGGTGGGAACATGGAGGGCTGCGGCGGAGTTGAGCCGAGCAGACTCAAGTTCCACTCAGGAGGGGACGGATGGAGCTCAAGCTCACCACCAAGAGCCAGGAGGCGCTCGCCGCCGCCGTGCAGGGCGCCACGACCAACGGCAACCCGCACGTCGAGCCGGTGCACCTGCTGGCCGCGCTGGTCGCGCAGCCGGGCGGGGTGCCGGCGGGCCTGCTGGAGGCCGTCGGCGTGCCGGCGCCGAGCCTGCTCGAGCGCACCAAGGGCGTCGTGGCCGGCATGCCCAGCGCCAGCGGCACCAACGTCGCCGCACCCCAGCTGTCGCGGGCCGCCCAGGGCGTGCTGATCGCCGGGCAGGAGGAGATGACCTCGCTCGGCGACTCCTACGTCTCGACCGAGCACCTGCTGCTCGCGCTCGCCGCCGACCGCGGCCCGGCCGGCGACCTGCTGCGCAGCGCCGGCGCCACCGCCGAGGCCCTGCGCGCCGCCCTGCCGCAGGTGCGCGGCGCCGCGAAGGTCGACAGCGCCGACCCCGAGGGCACCTTCCAGGCGCTGGAGAAGTACGGCATCGACCTCACCGCCCAGGCCCGCGAGGGCCGGCTCGACCCCGTCATCGGCCGCGACGCCGAGATCCGCCGGGTCGTGCAGGTGCTGAGCCGCCGCACCAAGAACAACCCGGTGCTCATCGGCGAGCCCGGCGTCGGCAAGACCGCCGTCGTCGAGGGGCTGGCGCAGCGCATCGTCGCCGGCGACGTGCCCGACTCGCTCAAGGGCAAGCGGCTGGTCTCGCTCGACCTGTCCGGCATGGTCGCGGGCGCCAAGTACCGCGGCGAGTTCGAGGAGCGGCTCAAGGCCGTGCTCGCCGAGATCCAGGCCAGCGACGGGCAGGTCGTCACCTTCATCGACGAGCTGCACACCGTGGTCGGCGCGGGCGCCGGCAGCGAGGGCGCGATGGACGCGGGCAACATGCTCAAGCCGATGCTCGCCCGCGGCCAGCTCCGGATGGTGGGCGCCACGACCCTGGACGAGTACCGCGAGCGGATCGAGAAGGACCCCGCGCTCGAGCGCCGGTTCCAGCAGGTCTTCGTCGGCGAGCCCGACGTCACCGACACGGTCGCCATCCTGCGCGGCCTGAAGGAGCGGTACGAGGCGCACCACCGCGTCACCATCACCGACGCCGCGCTCGTCGCCGCGGCGTCCCTGTCCGACCGGTACATCAGCGGACGGCAGCTGCCCGACAAGGCGATCGACCTGGTCGACGAGGCGGCCTCGCGGCTGCGGATGGAGCTCGACTCGTCCCCGGTGGAGATCGACGAGCTCCGCCGCGCGGTCGACCGGCTGCGGATGGAGGAGCTCGCGCTGGCCAAGGCCGACGACGACGCCACCCGCGAGCGGCTGGAGGCGCTGCGTGCCGACCTCGCCGACAAGCAGGAGACGCTCTCGGGCCTCAACGCCCGCTGGGAGCAGGAGAAGGCCGGCCTCAACCGCCTCGGCGACCTGCGCGCGCAGCTCGACGAGCTGACCGGGCAGGCCGACCGGCTGTACAACGAGGGCGACCTCGGCGCGGCGAGCGAGCTGCGGTACGGCCGGATCCCGCTGGTGCAGAAGGAGATCGAGGCCGCGCAGGGTGCCGAGGACGCCGTCCGCGACAGCCAGCCGATGGTGGCCGACCGGGTCACCCCGGACGAGGTGGCCGACGTCGTCGCGGCCTGGACCGGCATCCCCGCCGGACGGCTGCTCGAGGCCGAGCAGGCCAAGCTGCTGCGGATGGAGGACGTCCTCGGCCGAGCGCCTCATCGGCCAGCTCGAGGCCGTGCGCGCCGTCAGCGACGCCGTCCGCCGCGCCCGGGCCGGCATCAGCGACCCCGACCGTCCGGTGGGCTCGTTCCTGTTCCTCGGCCCCACCGGCGTCGGCAAGACCGAGCTGGCCAAGGCGCTGGCCGACTTCCTGTTCGACGACGACCGGGCGATCGTCCGGGTCGACATGAGCGAGTACAGCGAGAAGCACTCGGTGGCCCGCCTCGTCGGCGCGCCGCCCGGGCTACGTCGGCTACGACGAGGGCGGCCAGCTCACCGAGGCCGTGCGCCGGCGCCCGTACAGCGTGGTGCTGCTCGACGAGGTCGAGAAGGCGCACCCCGACGTCTTCGACATCCTGCTGCAGGTGCTCGACGACGGCCGGCTCACCGACGGCCAGGGCCGCACGGTCGACTTCCGCAACGTCATCCTCGTGCTCACCTCCAACCTCGGTTCGACCCACCTGGTCGACCCCACCCAGAGCCGGGAGACCCAGCACCAGAACGTGATGGCGGCCGTCCGGGCGGCGTTCAAGCCGGAGTTCCTCAACCGGCTCGACGACGTCGTGGTCTTCGACCCGCTGAGCCGCGAGCAGCTCGCCGAGATCGTCCGGATCCAGGTCGACCGCCTGGCCGAGCGGCTCTCGCAGCGGCGCCTCACCCTCACGGTCTCGGACGAGGCCCGGGCCTGGCTGGCGTCCGAGGGCTTCGACCCGGCCTACGGCGCCCGCCCGCTGCGACGGCTGGTGCAGACCGAGATCGGCGACCGGCTGGCCCGGGCGCTGCTGTCCGGCCAGGTGCGGGACGGCGACGGCGTCGTGGTCGACCGCGACGAGCACGGGCTCACCGTCGGCCGAGCACAGGAGGACCTCGCGGACCCGGTCAAGGTGGACGGTGCCGGTGCCGATGCGCCGTAGGTGACCACCGCCCCGCACGCCGGGCCGGTGTCGGCCCCCGCGCGGGCGATGCCGGTCGTGCGGCTGACGCGCGCCCAGCAGCGGATCCGCGGCGCCGGGCTGTCGGACCTGCTGCGGGTGACCGCGGCCGAGGTGCGCGAGCTGTGCGGCGCCGACCTGGTCATCGTCGGCACCTCCGACGACGGCGGTCTCGAGCTGGTGTCCCGCGAGATGTGCGGCACCCCGTGGCCGGGCGGTCCGCTCGCCGGCGACCGGGTGCCGGTGACGGGGACGCTGGCCGGTCTCGCCGTCACCACCGGCAGCAGCCTGCTGTGCTCCGACGGAGCCGACGACGCCCGCTCGGACCCGCGGCGCAACGCCCGGTTCGGGATCGGCTCCTCGCTCGCCGTGCCGATCTGCCGCGACGGCGAGGTCGTCGGGGTCGTCTCGGTGCTCGCCCGCGAGAAGGGACGCTTCGACGAGGAGGACCTCGCCGCGGCCGAGCTGACCTGCGGCACGGCCTCGGACCGCCTGACCCAGCTGGTCACCGAGGTCGGTGACGCCGAGCTGCACCGCACCGTGCTCGACGCCCTCGACGAGGCGGTCATCGTCACCCGCGGCGAGGAGCTCGAGCTGCTGCACGCCAACCACGCTCTGCGGCGGATGACCGTCAGCGGCGTGCGGCTGGAGCCGGGCACGGTGCTGCGGGACGTGCCGTGGGCGCTGCACGACACCGCCGGCCGGCTCGTCCCGCCGCAGGAGCAGCCCACCGCGATCGCGTGGCGCACGGGGCAGGGCGTCCACGACGTCGTGCTGCGGCTCGCGGGCGCTCGAGCCCGGGTCCGACCGCTGGCTGTGCGTCACGGCGCTGCCGGTCCGCGACCCGCTCTCGCACGACGTCCTGTCGGTCGTGACCCGGATGCGCGACGTCACCGACGAGCGCCTCCACCGCGCCCAGCTGGACGCCAGCCGCGAGCGGCTGCGCGCCGCACAGCAGGTCTCCGGCCTGGCCTGGTGGTCCTACGACGCCGTCACCGACTCCCACACCTGGTCCGAGCAGATGTTCGCGATCGCCGGCCTGGACCCGGCCGGCGAGGCTCCGGACGGCGCCGGGTTCCTCGGGCTGATGCACCCCGACGACCGGCCCGAGTGCCTCGGAGCGGGGACCGTGACCGACCCCGGCAGCGCGGGCTCGCCCGCGACGCGTCCCCACTCGCGCAACGAGGTGTTCCGCCTGGTCCGCCCGGACGGCACCGTCCGGGTCGTGCAGTCCTGGTCGGACCGCGAGCACGGTCCGGACGGCCGGCTCGTGCGCATCTACGGGGCGAGCCTGGACGTGACCGACCGGGAGGAAGCCGTCGCCCAGCTGGTGTCGCGTGACGAGCGGTTCCGGCTGGCCTTCGACAGCTCGCCGATCGGCATGAGCCTGCTCGACCTGCGGCCGGCGACCTCGGGGCGGCTGCTGCGCGTGAACGAGGCGCTGCTGGCGATGCTCGGGTACGACGACGAGAAGGAGCTGCTCGGCGCCACCGTCGACGCCTGGTCGCCGCCCGAGACGCTGGAGGCCGACCGGGCGCGGCTGCTGCCGCTGCTGACGGGCGAGCTCCGCAGCCTGCAGTACGAGAAGCGCTACCGCCGGCGGGACGGCTCGACCTTCCCGGCGCTGGTGACGACGTCGGTGTCGGGGGAGGGGACCGACGACCCGGTCCTGCTGAGCCACGTCCTCGACGTCACCGAGCGCGACCGTGCGGCCCAGGAGACCGCCCGCAGCGAGCGCCTGTTCCGCGCCGCGTTCGAGCACGCGCCGTCCGGCATGGTCGTCGTGAGCGCCGCCTCTGACGAGCGACGCGGCGTCATCCTGCGCGCGAACCGCGCCATCGCCGACCTGCTCGACGTCGCGGCCGACGAGGTCGTGGGCAGGGTGGCGCAGGACTTCCTGGTGGCCGCCGACCGCGACGCCAGCCACGCGACGCTCGCCCGGGTCGCGGCCACCGGCAACGACAGCGGCACCTCGCACCGCCGGGTGCTGCGTCCCGACGGCACGGTGCGTGATGTGTACCTCAGCTCCACGGTGCTCTCGCGCGACGACCAGGAGCCGACCGTGCTCACCCACGTCGTCGACGTCACCCAGCAGCACGCCCACCAGCGCACGCTCGAGACGTTGGCGATGACCGACTCGATGACCGGTCTGGCCAACCGGGTCCAGCTCGCGTCCTGGATCGAGGACGGCGCTCGCCGGCCCGGCCGACCGGGTGGCGCTGCTCATGCTCGACCTCGACCGGTTCAAGAACGTCAACGACTCCCTCGGCCACGACGTGGGCGACCAGCTGCTCGTGCAGGTGGCGCAGCGGCTCGCGGCCGGCGCCGCCCGCGGCTGGAAGGTGGCGCGGCTCGGCGGCGACGAGTTCGTCGTGCTGCTCGTCGACGTCGACGGCCCGCAGTACCCGGCGCAGGTGGCCGACGAGGTGCTGGCCGCGGTGTCGCAGCCGTACCTGCTCGCCTCCGGGCACCGGATCGAGACCACCGGCAGCGTCGGGATCGCGCTCGGCGGCCAGCTCGGCCCGGGGAGCGAGAACCTGCTGCGGCAGGCCGACCTCGCGCTGTACGCGGCCAAGGACGCCGGCCGCAACCGGTTCGCCGTGTGCGACGGCGACCTGCTGGAGGCGATGGACAACCGGGTGCGCACCGAGCAGATGCTCCGGCGCGGCCTGGACGCCGGCCGGCTGCGGGTGCACCTCCAGCCGATCGTCGACCTGGACGGGCGCGGGCTGGTGGCGCTCGAGGCGCTGGTGCGGCTCGACGACCCGACCGAGGGGCTGCTGCTGCCGTACCGCTTCATCGACGTGGCGGAGGAGAGCGGGCTGATCACCGAGGTCGACCGGGCGGTGCTCGCCGAGGCGGTGCGGATCGTGGCGGAGCACCCGCGGCTGCGGGACCCGGCGGTCCGGGTGGCGGTCAACCTCTCCAGCCGCACCCTGGCCCAGCCCGACCTGGCCGAGCACCTGGCCGGCCTGCTCGCCGACCACGGCGTCAGCGGCTCGCGGCTGCTGCTCGAGGTGACCGAGACCGGACTGCTCGCCGACGACGACGACCTGCACCGCGTCCTGCGCGACCTGACCGGCCTCGGCGCGCAGCTCGCGATCGACGACTTCGGCACCGGCTACTCGGCGCTGGCCTACCTGACCCGGTTCAGGATGCACAAGCTCAAGATCGACCGCGCGTTCGTGCGGGAGCTGGACGACCCGCGCGGCGTCGCGGCCGCCACCGTCCGCGCGATCATCCAGCTCGCCCACGCTCACGGGATGCAGGTCACCGCCGAGGGCGTCGAGACCGAGCAGCAGGCCGGGCTGCTGGCTGCGATGGGCTGCGACACCGCGCAGGGGTGGCTGTTCGGGCGTCCCGCCGACGCCTGGGCCTGAGCCGCCCCGTAGGGGAGGACCCGGACACTCCGGGCGAAAGCAGGACGTCACCCGGGGTGCCAAGGTGGACCATCCGGGTCGGATCGGCCCCGATCCGGTGACACACCGTCGTCCCGCCGCCGATGATGGCGTGGTCGAGAGGCGGCGATGGACGTTTCGGGTGCCCAGGGGGAGGGTGCGGCCGGGCGGGTTCTGCGCCTGGCCGATGTCGTGCGCCTCGGCGAGGCGCAGGCCGCGGTGCGCCGCGCCGGCTGGACCGACCTGCTCCAGGTGACCGCCGAGCAGGCGGCCGCGCTCGTCGGCGCCGCCGGCTCGGTCGTGACCACCGTCCTGGACGACGGCGCCGGCGTCGTGCGCGCCGCCGCCGGTCGCGGGGTCGTCGACGACACCGACCGGGTGCGGGCGCGCGACGTCGAGGCCGTCGTGCACGAGGCGGTGAGCACCGGGCGCCCGCTGCTGGCCGCCGACAGCACGATCGCGGTGCCGCTGCTCGGCGACCACGCCTCGGTGGCGGTGCTGCTGGTGCTGCCGCCGATGGGCGGCGGCTTCGACGAGCTCGACCTCGAGCTGGTGCAGCAGGTCTGCCGCGTCACCGCGCACCGGCTGCAGGTGGGCCAGGGCGCGGCCGACGCGGAGGTGCTGCGGGCCGCTCTGCTGGGCTCGCTCGACGAGGGGGTGATGATCAGCCGCGGGCCCGAGCAGCGGGTGACGATGGTGAGCCCGCTGCTGGCGGCGACCCTCGCGGTGAGCCCGGACGAGATGGACGGTCGCCCGGTCAGCCTGCGCGGCTGGAGCTGGCTGGACGTGGACGGCTCGCTGCGCCCGGCCGAGGACATGCCGACGTGGCAGGCGTACCGCACCGGGCAGGCGGTGATCGGCGAGACGATGCGGATCGTCCCGGCCGACGTCAGCCGCACCGACGAGGTCGGCGCCGCCGAGGACCCGACCCGCTGGGTGGTGGTCAGCGCCCAGCCGGTCGTCGACCCGCTGCGGGGCGTGGTCGACGCCGTCGTCACCCGCGTCCGCGACGTGACGGCCACGCACCGGGTGGCGCTGGCCCGCCGCGACGAGGCCGACCGGATGCGGGCCGCGCAGCAGGTGGCGGGCCTGGCCTGGTCGACCTACGACCCGGTCGCCCAGCAGCTGGACTGGTCCGACGAGATGTACCGGATCGCAGGCCTGGACCCCGACGGCGAGCGGATCGACGCCCGCCGGTTCCTGGCGATGGTGCACCCGGACGACCGCGAGGTGTTCGAGTCCGTCGACGCGATCGTCCAGGGCCGGCTGCACCGGCTGGTGCGGTACCGGATCGTGCGCCCGGACGGCCAGGTGCGGTCGCTGCAGGCGTGGACCGACGAGCAGCGCGACGACGACGGCCGGCTGCTGATGCTGCACGGCGCGGCCCTCGACGTCACCGAGCACGAGCGCACCCTCACCGAGGTGGTCGAGCGGCGGCGCCAGTTCGAGATGGCCTTCGACGGCGCGCCCTACGGGATGCTGGTGGTGTCGTCCTCGCCGTCCTCGCTGGGGCGGGTGCTGCGGGCGAACCGCGCGCTGGCGACGCTGGTGGACCGCCCGCTCGAGGAGGTCGGCGGCAAGGTCGAGGACCTGCTGCTGGCGCCGGCCGACGAGGACGCCGTGCCCCTCGACCACGGCCGGCTGGCGGCGGCGGGGCGCGACGGCCACCGGCTCGTGCGGCGCGTGGTGCGGTCCGACGGCGTGGTGCGGCACGTGTGGGTCACCGTCATCCCGGTGCACGGCTCGAGCGTGTCCGAGCCGTTCCTCGTGGTGCACGTCCTCGACGTCACGAGCCAGAGCAACCAGCAGCGGACGCTGGAGCGGATCGCCCTCACCGACGCGGTGACGGGGCTGGCCAACCGCAGCATGGTGACGGTGCGCGTCGACCAGGCGCTGGCGTCCGACGACCGCCCGATCGTGCTGATGATGCTCGACCTCGACCGGTTCAAGATGGTCAACGACAGCCTCGGGCACCAGGTGGGCGACCTGCTGCTGGTGGCGGTGGCCGACCGGCTGCGGACGCACGCCCCGGAGGGTGCGCTGGTGGGCCGGCTCGGCGGCGACGAGTTCGTGCTGCTCGTGCAGGGCGAGCAGGCCGTCGGTTTCGAGGAGGTCGCCGCCGAGGTGGTGCGGATGCTCGGCCGGCCGTACGAGCTGTCGAGCGGGCACCGGGTCGTCACCAGCGCCAGCGTCGGAGTCGCCGCGGTGCACGAGCAGTCGCCGACCCGGATGGACCTGCTGCGCGACGCCGACCTCGCGCTGTACCGGGCCAAGGAGCTGGGCCGCAACCGGTTCGTCATCTGCGACGACGAGCTGCTCGACCGCGCCGAGCAGCGGGTGCAGGACGAGCAACGGCTGCGCGACGGCCTCGACGGCGGCCGGCTGCGGCTGCACCTGCAGCCGCTGCACGACCTCGCCACCGGGCGCCTGCGCGCGCTCGAGGCCCTGGTGCGGCTGGAGGACCCCGAGCTCGGGCTGCTGGGCCCGGACCGGTTCGTGCCGATCGCCGAGGAGACCGGCCTGGTGGCCGAGATCGACCACTGGATGGTCGACGCCGCTCTGCGCGTGGTGGGCAGCGACCCGCGGTTCGCGCTCGACCCCGAGCTGCGGGTGGCGGTCAACGTCTCGGGCAGGACGCTGGAGCGGTCCGACTTCGTCGCCCGGCTGAACGCCAGCCTCGACCTGCTCGACGCCGACCCGCACCGCCTCGCCATCGAGATCACCGAGACCTGCCTGCTCGACGACGACGGCGGCACCCTGGCCACGCTGCGCTCGCTGCGCGCCCGCGGGATCACCGTGTGCATCGACGACTTCGGCACCGGCTACTCGGCGCTGTCGTACCTGCAGACCTTCCAGGTCGACGTGCTCAAGGTCGACCAGGCCTTCGTCGCCGCGCTGGAGTCACCCGGCGAGCAGGCCCGCGCGACGCTGACGGCGATCATCACGATGGCCCACGCCCTCGGCCTGGTGGTCGTGGCCGAGGGCGTGGAGACCGACGCCCAGCGCGCCACCCTGGTCTCGCTGGGGTGCGACTGGGCGCAGGGCTGGCACTACGGCCACCCGGTGCCCCCGCCCCGGGCACCGGCCGACCAGGACGTGCCGGTGCTCGACCCGTCCGCGAGCGCCGGCCGGGCCGAGGTCGGTCAGTAGGAGCGCCTCGGCGCGTCGGCGGCCGACCGGACCAGGCCGCCGATCGCCTCGGCGAGCGCGCCCGGCTGCTCCAGCGGCAGCATGTGGCCGGCGCCGGGCACGACCTCGAGCCGGGCGCCCGGCGCGGCCCGGACGATCTGCTCGCTCATCGGCGCCGGCGTCAGCCGGTCCTGGTCGCCGACCAGGACGACCAGCCGCCGGGTGGCCATCAGCTCCAGCGCCGCCTGCTCGTCGTGCTCCACCAGGGCGCCGTACCAGCCGCCGACCGAGCGGGCCCGCATCCAGCCGTCCCGCCGGCCCGACGCGGCGACCAGCCGCGGGTCGGCCGTCTCGCCCCACGCCCGGCTGCGGCGGACCGCCGCGGGCAGCCGCGGGATGCGGACGGGGTGCGGCAGCCGTCCGAGGGCCCGCATCAGCCGGGAGTGCCGCAGGTCGAGCGTCGCGGACCCGCTGACCAGCACGAACCCGTGCACCCGGGCGAGCCCGTCCGGCCGCTCGCCCGCCCACGCCATCACCGCCATCGCGCCCATCGAGTGGCCGCCGAGCACGAGCGCGCCGGCCGGCCGGCTGGCCGCCAGGACGGTGGCCAGGTCGTCGCCGAGGCGCCGCACGCTCGGCGCGAGCCCGGCCCGTCCGGTGGTCGAACGGCCGTGGTCGCGCTGGTCCCACCGCACGACCGCCAGCCCGGGGTGCTGCTCGAGCAGCCGGTCGACGACGTCGTCGAAGGAGTGGTGGGTGAGGGTCCACCCGTGCGCGAGCACCACCGTGACCTCGGCCTCGCGCGGGTCGGCGCCGTCGAGCACCAGGGTCAGCAGCGCGCCGTCGTCGGTGCGGACGGTCCGTCGGGTCCCCATCGCCGTCCGCCTCAGCCCAGCTGGACCAGGACCGGCGCGTGGTCGGACGCGCCCTTGCCCTTGCGCTCCTCCCGGTCGATCGCCGCGTCCGTGACGCGCGCGGCGAGGGCCGGCGAGGCCAGCACGAAGTCGATCCGCATGCCCTCGCGGCGGGCGAACCGCAGCCGCTGGTAGTCCCAGTAGGTGAAGACGCCGGGGCCCGGGTGGAACGGCCGGACGACGTCGGCGTACCCGGCGTCGACGACCGCGCCGAAGCCGGCCCGCTCCGGCGGCGAGGTGTGCGACTTGTCCTCGTAGAACTCCGGCGACCAGACGTCGCCGTCGGTGGGGGCGACGTTCCAGTCGCCCATGAACGCCACCTGCGCCGGGGGTCGTCCGCGAGCCAGCCGCGGCCCGCGTCCGCCAGCGCGTGCAGCCACGCGAGCTTGTACTCCATGTGCGGGTCGCCGATCTGCCGGCCGTTCGGCACGTACACCGACCAGACCCGGACGCCGTCGCAGGTGGCGCCGATCGCGCGGGCCTCGGCGGCCGGCTCCGGCTCGCCCCAGGAGGGCATGCCGGGGAAGCCCACCTGCACGTCGGCCAGCCCGACCCGGCTCAGCACCGCGACGCCGTTCCACTGGTTCAGCCCGTGGTGGGCGACCTCGTAGCCGAGCGCGGCGAACCGGTCGGTCGGGAACTGGTCGTCGCGGCACTTGGTCTCCTGCAGCGCGACCACGTCGGGCTCGCTGCGCTCCAGCCAGGCGACGACGCGGTCGACGCGCGAGCGGATCGAGTTGACGTTGAAGGTGGCCATCCGCACCCCCCGAACGTACCCGCGACCGCCACTCCCGCACACTGGCGGCCATGACGACAGCGCTGGTGACCGGGGCCACGGCCGGGATCGGGTGGGCCTTCTGCCGACGGCTCGCCGACGACGGGCACGACCTGGTGCTGGTGGCGCGCGACGCCGGAGCGGCTCGAGGAGCGGGCCACCGAGCTGCGGGACCGGTACGGCGTGGAGGTCGAGGTGCTGCCGGCCGACCTGTCCGACCGCGCGCAGGTGCAGCGGGTGGCCGACCGGCTCGCCTCCGCCGACCGGCCGGTCGACCTGCTGGTGAACAACGCCGGCTTCGGGATCCGCACGCCGTTCACCCGCAGCGACGTGGCCGACGAGGAGCGGATGGTCGACGTCCTGGTCGGTGCGGTGCTCGTCCTGTCCCACGCCGCCGCGAACGCGATGCGCGAGCGCGGCCGCGGCGCGATCGTCAACGTCTCGTCGGTCGCGGGCTTCGCGGCGATGGGCTCGTACTCGGCGTCCAAGGCGTGGGTGACGACGTTCACCGAGGCGCTGGCCCAGGAGCTGGCCGGCTCGGGCGTGCGCGTCCAGGCGCTGTGCCCGGGGTTCACCCGCACCGAGTTCCACCAGCGCGGCGGGATGAAGATGACGGGGATGCCCGACCTCGCCTGGCTCGACGCCGACGAGCTGGTGGCGACCTCGCTGCGCGACCTGCGCCGCGGCCGGGTCGTCAGCATCCCGTCGGCGCGCTACAAGGTGGTCAGCGCCGTGCTCCGGCTCGCGCCGAAGCCGCTGGTGCGCCGCGGGTCGAGCGGCGTCGGGGGCGCGCCGCCGGGGCTGAGGCGTGCCGCGTCGACATCACCTCGGTGTCGACGCACTAGGGTCGGTGCCCGTGAACTCCGCGCCCGCCGCCCCGTCCGACGTCTCCGCCGACCGCGCCCGGCTGCTCGAGCTGATCCGCGAGCTCGCGGTCGTGCACGGCACCGTGACCCTGTCCAGCGGCAAGACCGCCGACTACTACGTCGACCTGCGCCGGATCACGCTGCACCACGAGGCGTCCCCGCTGGTCGGCCGCGTGCTGCTCGACCTGCTCGACCGCTCCGGCCTGTCCTTCGAGGCCGTCGGCGGGCTCACCCTCGGCGCCGACCCGGTGGCGACCGCCGTGCTGCACGCCGCCGCGGCGCAGGGCCGGGCGGTCGACGCGTTCGTGGTCCGCAAGGAGGGCAAGGCGCACGGCCTGCAGCGTCGGATCGAGGGCCCGGACGTGCCCGGCCGCCCGGTGGTCGCGGTCGAGGACACGTCCACGACCGGGGGGTCCGTGCTCACCGCGGTCGAGGCGCTGCGCGAGGCCGGCGCCGACGTGCGCGGCGTGGCCGTGATCGTCGACCGCGCCACCGGTGCCCGCGAGGTCGTCGAGGCCGCCGGGCTGACCTACCACCACGTCTTCGGGCTGGACGAGCTCGGGCTCGGCTGACCGGCAGGAGCCCGCGCCGCCCGTGCGCGCGCGGACCCACGCCACCACGGCCACCACGAGGGAGCCGAGGATCGCGGTGGCGGCGACGGCGTAGCCGAGCGCCTTCACCCACGGGATCGAGTAGGCGAGGTGGCCGAGCCAGACCAGCCCGGCGCCCCAGCACAGGGCCCCGGCGACGTTGGCGACGAGGAACCGTCGGTAGGGCATCCGCGCGACGCCCGCGAGGATCGGCGTGAAGGTGCGGACCCACGGGATGAACCGCGCGATCACCACCGCCCACTGGCCCCAGCGCTCGTAGAACGCCTCGGCCTCGACGAGCCGGCGCGCCATCCGCTCTCCGCGGCGGCCGGCCCAGCCCTCCAGCCACGGCCGTCCGAGCCGCCGCCCGGTCCAGTAGCCGACGGCGTCGCCCGCGATCGCCGCGACCGTGACGCCGACGACCAGGACCGGCAGCGACAGCGACGTGCCGGGCGTGCCCGACAGCAGCCCCGCGGTGAACAGCACGCTGTCACCGGGCAGGAAGAAGCCGACCAGGATCCCGGTCTCGACGAAGACGAACGTGAACAGCACCACGTAGACCGTGGTCGCGCCCATCGCGTCGAGCTGGGGGTCGAGCAGCGTGCTGAGCCAGTCGCTCACCGAGGCCGTCCTCGTCCTGGTGCCCGGGTGGGCCCGGAGGGGTTCAGCGCCCGGCGCGGCCGGCCGCGCCGGCGGCCGCGAAGAACTCGTTCGACGGCCGCAGCCAGAGCAGCACGATGGTGGCGATCACGACGAGCACCGTGAGCACGCTGACCGCCATCAGGACGCCGCTGCTCGGCTGCAGCAGGCTGCCGAGGAACGACAGCACGTAGAGCCCGCCGAGCACCGTGCCGGTGATGCGCGCCCAGTTGCGTCCGCGCCCGCTGTGGACGGCGATCATGATCCACAGGCCGGCGAAGACGACGCCGAAGACGATCGACACCACCACGATCACGCCGAAGAAGCTGTCCAGGAACTCAGCCGCCTGCGCGGCGTCACCGCCCTGCACCGCGGACTGCCGCTCGACCTCCGCCTGGAACGCCTCGCGCATCGTGCCGGTGAGGAAGCCGGCCAGCAGCGACAGCCCGGCGCCGACGTACATCAGGATCACGGCGGTGCGGATGGTGGACGGCCGGCTCGGGGGCCCGACCGGCGCCTGGCCGTACCCGAGCGCCTGCCCGTGACCCGCCGGGGGCGCGGAGCCGTACGCGGGTGCGGCGCCGTACGAGGGCGCCGCACCGTAGGACGGTGCCGAGCCGTAGGTCGGCTGGCCGGGCTGGGGGCGGACCGGGCTGTGCACCGCCGGCGGTCGGCGGGGTGGCCCAGGGGTCGTTCGGCTGGCTCACTGCTGTTCTCCCGTCGTCGTGCTCCGTCGTCCGGCGACCCGGTCGGTCACCGCGTCCCGCTCGCTGTCCTCGTCGTACCGCTCGTCGCGGGCGGAGTGCCGTCGTGCCCGCCAGATCTCGATGGCCACGGGGATCAGGGAGAGCCCCACGATCCCGATCAGGATGATCTCGATGTTGTCCTTGACGAAGGTGAGCTGGCCGAGGAAGTAGCCCAGCACCGTGACGCAGACCCCCCACAGGAACGCGCCGATCGCGTTGAACCTCAGGAAGTGGCTGTACGGCATGTGCCCCACGCCGGCGGCGACCGGGATGTAGGTGCGCACGATCGGGACGAAGCGCGCCAGCACGATCGCGCGGCCGCCGTACTTGTCGAAGAAGGCGTAGGTCTGGTCGATGTAGGACTGCTTGAACAACCGCGAGTCCTCGCGCTTGAACACGCGCGGTCCGGCGAACCGGCCGATCGCGTACCCCGCCTGGTCGCCGGCGAGCGCGGCGGCGAAGAAGACGAGGCAGACGAGCCACAGCGGCTGGGTGATGACGCCGCCCGCGGTCATCAGGCCGGCGGTGAACAGCAGCGAGTCGCCCGGCAGGAACGGGAAGAGCAGGCCGGTCTCGATGAAGATGATCAGCGCCGTGCCGCCGAGGGCCCACGGTCCGAAGACGTCGTTGATGAGGTACTCGGGGTCGAGCCAGCTCGGGCCGAGCATCGGCACGAGCTGGGGCAGGGCGAGGGCGGCGTCCACCCGGCCAGGGTACGGGCGGCGTCCGTAGGATCCGGCCGTGACCGCCGAGCCGCCCGACCCGCGCGAGGTGGGCGTCGGGCCGTGGGTCGGCCCGTGGCCGCCGGACCACCTGGTGGGGACGCGCTACGACCCCGACCTGCTGCGCGACGGCGACCGCCGCAACGTGGTGGACCGGTACCGGTACTGGACCGTCGAGGCCGTCGTCGCCGACCTGGACACCCGTCGCTCCGGCGTCCACGTGGCCATCGAGAACTGGTCGCACGACCTCAACATCGGGTCGGTCGTCCGCACCGCCAACGCCGTCAACGCCGCCGGGGTGCACGTGGTCGGGCGGCGGCGGTGGAACCGGCGCGGGGCGATGGTCACCGACCGGTACCTGCACGTGCACCACCACCCGGACGCCGCCGCGCTCGGCGCGTGGGCCGCCGCCGAGGGGCTGCCCGTGATCGGCCTGGACAACGTCGACGGCGCCGAGCCGCTGGAGACCGCCGAGCTGCCCGAACGGGTCGTCCTCCTGCTGGGCCAGGAGGGCGCCGGCCTCGGCGAGCAGTCGCTCGCGGTCTGCGAGCGGGTGCTGCACATCGCCCAGTTCGGCTCCACCCGCTCGCTCAACGCCGGTGCGGCCGCGGCGATCGCGCTGCACGCGTGGGTGCGTCGCTGGCGCTTCGGGCAGCGACCGGGCTGAGCGCGGGGCACGATGACGCCATGGCAGACCAGAGCGAGCGGGGACGGGTCCACGAGGCCCGCGGCCTGGCCCGGCGTCCCGACGGGGTGGACGACGCGACCGTGTCCGCGGTCGGCAAGCTGAGCGAGGCGTTCGAGGCGATCGAGGTGGTGCGCGGCCACCTCTACGCGGCGCACCGGATGAGCGGCACCGCCGACCTCACCCTGGGCGAGGCGGTGGACGAGCTGCGCGAGGCGGGGCACGGCGAGCTGGCCGACCGGCTGTCCACCGAGCTGGTGGGACGCAACGTCCTCGCCGGGCGGTGGACCTTCCAGGTGGTCGAGGAGTACGACGACGGCTACTACGCCGACTTCCGCCGGCTGGAGCGCGAGGTGCGCGAGGCCCTGGTCGACGGTGCG
This sequence comes from uncultured Actinomycetota bacterium, assembly GCA_963711185.1. GTDB lineage: Bacteria > Actinomycetota > Actinomycetes > Propionibacteriales > Propionibacteriaceae > Microlunatus. Next base: position 933,122 of record CAVQDD010000019.1, read on the forward strand.
CGGCACGTGTACGAGGCGGAGATGAAGGCCGACCGGCGCACCGAGGGGCGCGCCGGGCACGAGGCCACGCCGGACGACCTCGCGTGACGCGGCTGCTGGTGGTGGGGGCCGACGCCGCGGGGATGTCGGCGGCCCACCAGGCGCTGCGCACCGCGAAGGCACGGGGCCGCACGCTCGAGGTGGTGGCGCTGGAGTCGACCACCCACACCTCCTACAGCGCGTGCGGCATCCCCTACTGGGTGGCCGGAGACGTCGAGGAGGCCGACGACCTGGTGGCCCGCACCGCGCAGGAGCACCGCGACGCCGGCGTCGACCTGCGGCTGCGGCACCGGGTCGACCACCTCGACCTCGCCACCGGCACCGCAGTGGCCCGCGACCTCGACGCCGACGAGGACGTCCGGATCGGCTTCGACGAGGTGCTGCTCGCCACGGGCGCGGAGGCGCTGCGCCCGGAGTGGGCGACGCCGGAGCGCGAGGCCGACGGCGTGCACCTGATGAAGACCCTCGACGACGGCGCCGCCCTGCGCGCGCTGCTCGCCCGGCGCCGCCCGACCACGGCGATCGTGGTCGGCGGCGGCTACATCGGGATCGAGGCGGCCGAGTCGCTGGCCAGGCTCGGGCTGCGCACCACGCTGGTGTCGCAGGGCGAGCAGCTGATGACGGCCACGGTGGTGCGGCCGCTGGCCGACCTCGTCCGCCAGGGGCTGGAGCGGGCCGGTGTCGAGATCGTGCTGGGCCACCAGGTGGCGTCGGTGGGCACCGGCGCCGCGGGCGTGCGCGCCGTGACCCTCGACGACGGCCGGGAGCTGCCCGCCGAGGTGGTGGTCGTCGGCGTGGGGGTCGCCCCGCGCACTGCCCTGGCCACCGCGGCGGGGGTCCCGGTCGGGGGCGACGACGTGCGCGGCGCCCTCGTCCCCGACGACCACCAGCGGGTCGTCGACGGCGTGTGGGCCGCCGGGGACTGCGCGGCCGTCACCGACCTGGTCACCGGCCGGCCGCGGTTCGTGCCGCTCGGGACGCACGCCAACAAGGCCGGGAAGGTCGCCGGCACCAACCTCGGCGGGGGCGACGCGGTCTTCGCCGGCGTGGTCGGCACCGCCATCACCCGGGCCGGCGAGCTCGAGGTCTCCCGCACCGGGTTGATGCCGGCCGAGGCCGAGGACGTGGGCCTGCGCACGCAGCAGGTCGTGGTCGGGTCGACGACGGCCTCCGGCTACATGCCGCAGGCCGACCCGATGACGATCTGGGCCCTCGGCGAGCAGGGCACGGGACGGCTGCTCGGCCTGCAGATCGTGGGTGGCCGTGGCGCCGGCAAGCGGATCGACGTCGCCGCCACGGCGGTCTCGCTCGGCCTGACCGCGGCCCGGGTCGTCGGCCTCGACCTCGCGTACGCCCCGCCGTTCTCGCCCGTCTGGGACCCGGTGCAGATCGCCTGCCGCAAGCTCGCCGACCGCCTCTGAGCTCGCGCCCGGCCGTCCTCGTCGCCGTCACGCACACGCCGGGGCGTCGCGCACACCGTCGACGGTGTGCACCGGGCACGTCGGTGTGCGTCGGCCCTGACGGGCGGGCGGACGGGCGCGGCTGACAACCTGGCGCGGCCCCGGACCCGTCTCCTCCACGACGGTGGTGCGGGCGGACGCGGGACGGGGAGGTGGGATGGACGGTCGTCGCCTCGCCCTGGCCCGCCTGCGCGACGACCTGCCGCTGTCGGTCGCGTGCGCCCTCCTGCTCGCCCTCGTCGCCTGCGGGGTCGCCGGGCTGCTCGCCCTCGACGCGCAGGCGCGCGACGCCGCGGTGCGCACCCGGATCGCGCAGCTGGCACCGGACCGCGCCTCGCTGACCGTCGGCACCTCGACGACCGACCCGGTCCCGGCCGACGGCGTGGCTTCCGGCGAGGAGGACCGCGCGGTCCGCGACGACGTCGACCGCGACCTGGGCGACCTGCCGGTGACCGTGCGCGCGGCGGCCCGGTCCGACCAGCTGGCGGTGACCGACCCGGTGGCCGTGGGCGCCACCGACGTGGTCCTGCTCGTGGCGCAGGACCTGCCCGATCTCGCCGCCCTCGTCGACGGCGGCTGGGCCCGGGCCGTCGCGACGGGCGAGCCGAGCGAGGTCGCGGTCCAGGCCGACGCCGCGGCGGCCCTCGGCGTCGCGGTCGGCGACGGTCTCACCGTCACCGGCTCTGACGGCGCGCCCCGCGAGCTCGTCGTCAGCGGCACCTGGCGGGTGCGGGACGGCGCGGGCGCCGCGGTCGGCGGCGACCCGCTGGTGCTCACCGGGCGGCAGAGCGCCTCGGCCGTCGGCCCGCTCGTGCCCGCCGACCCCGCCCTGCTGGGCGAGGCCGACCCGCACCTGGTGGGTCTCGCCCGACGTCGAGCGCCTCGACCTCGACTCGGCCCGGCGGCTGCCGGGCGCGGTGCAGTCCCTCGTGGGCACGGTGCGCGCCGACCCGCGGCTGCCGGCCGCCCGGACCAGCACCGGGCTCACCGAGGACCTCGCCGACGTGGTGCGCGCGGCCGGCGCCGCCGGCGCCACCGGACGCGTGGTGCTCCTGCTCGTCGCGGTCACCGCGCTGACCGCGGTGCTCGTCGTGGCCTCGCTGCTGGTGCAGCGCCGGGCGGGGCACACCGCCCTGCTCCGGGCGCGCGGGGCGTCGTGGCCGCAGGTGGTGTGGTCGACGCTGGTCGAGACCGCCCTGCTGGTGCTGCCCGCCCTCGTGGTGGCCGCCGTGCTCGCCGCCACGGTGCCGGCGCTGCGGGCCTCCGCCGGCGCGCTCGTGGTGTGCGCCCTCGTCGCCGCCGTGGTGCTCGCGCTGCCCGCCGTGCTGGCCGCCCGACGCTGGGAAGCGGTGCGGGAGAACGCCTCCGGACGTCGGTTCGCCGCAGCGAGGGCGGGCGGCGAGCTCGTCGTGGTCGCCGGCGCGGTGCTCTCGCTGTGGCAGCTGCGCCGCCAGGGCGGGGTCACCACCGTGCAGGACGGCGGGCTGCTCGACCGGGCCGACCTCGTGGTGGTCGCCGCACCCGTGCTCGGGCTGCTGGCCGGCGCCCTGGTGGCGGCCCGGCTCGTGCAGCCGGTCGCCGCGGTGGCGGCCCGCGCGCTCGCCCGGCGGCGGTCGCTGCCGGCCCTCGTGGCCGCCTGGCAGACCTCGCGGGCGCCGGGGCCGTACGCCGTCGCCGTCCTGCTGCTCGTGGTGCTCGTCGGCACCGGCGTGCTGGTGGCCGGCACCTCGGCCACGCGCGACGCCGAGACCCGCCGGGTCGCCCAGCAGCAGACCGGTGCCGACGTCCGCGTGGTCACCGACCGTCCGGTGGGTGCCAACCCGGCCGAGTCGGTCGCCGTCGCGGAGGCGCTCGACGGCGTCGACGGCGTCACCGCCGTGCGCGGGGTGCAGGTCGAGGCGGCCTCGACGTCGGCCGGTCCGGTGCAGGTCGTCGCCCGCACGTCCGACCCGGCCCTGGTGGAGGAGGGCGCCGGACCGGTCGTGGCCGCCGCGGGGACGGTGGAGGTCGCCTGGACCGTCGAGGTGCTGTCGCGCCCGACCACGCCCGGGGTCCAGCCGGGGGACGAGCTCCAGCCGTTCGCCACCGACAGCCAGGTCGTGGCGAGCACCTGGTGGCTGTCGCGGTCGGGGTACCCGCTGCGGCTCGAGCTCGGCTCGACGGCGCTGACCGGCGTCCTGGGGGAGACCGTGACGGCGGTCCGAGCAGGCGTCGGTCGACCTGCCGGCGCCGCCCGCCGGGACCGGACGACGCCTGGCGGCTGGTGGCGGTCGACGTCGCGGCCGCCGGGCTGGGCGGCTCGGACCAGACGATCACCGTGCAGGTCACCGGGCTGTCGGCCGGCGGTGCGCCGCTCGACCCCGCCGGCGGCACCTGGTCGGCGCAGGGCACCACGGCCTCGGCGCGGGCGGTCGCCTCGGACCTGCCGGGTCTGGTCCTCGAGGTGCCGTTCCTGTGGGCGCCGCGGGTGACGGCCCGGGCGCTGGCCACCGACGTCGCGGCCGCCGGCGAGCGGCCCGGTCGCCGGGACGGTCACCCGCGGGCTGCTGCGCGCGTCCGGGGTCGAGGTGGGGAGCGGCTGCTCGTGCGCCGGGTGCTGGCGCTCGACGTCGAGGTCGAGGCCGCCGTCGGGGACGTCGACGGCGTCCCGGGAGACGTCGTGGTGGTCGACCAGCGCACGCTCGCGCGCAAGGACCTCGCCGCCGGGCGCGACCCGGCCGCCCCCGCGCAGTGGGAGGTCGACCTGGTCGCGGGTAGCGGGCGCGAGGCGGCGTCCGCCCGGGTGGCGGAGGCCGCCACCGGCACCGGCCTGCCCGTCCGCGTGGTCGACCGGGAGGCCCTCGCCGCCGACCTCGCGGCGGACCCGCTGTCCGGCGGCGCCCTGCGCACCGGCCTGCTCGGCGGCGTCGTCGTGCTGCTGCTCGCGCTCACGGGTCTGGTGGCCGGCGGCGCGGTGTCGGCCCGGCGCCGGCTGCGCGACGACACCGTGCTCGCCGTGCTGGGCGCCGACGCCCGGCAGCAGCGGCGGGCCGACCTCGTGCGCACCCTGCTCGTCGGGGCCCTCGCGGTGGTCGCGGGCCTGGGCACCGGGTACGTCGTCCTCGTGCTGACCGGCCCGGCGCTGGTGGGCGACCCCACCGCGCTGGGCCGCCCGGCCGGGGTCGCCGCGCGGCTGCCGCTCGTCGCCGTGGCCGCGGTGGCCGTGCTCGGCGCCGTCCTGTCGGCGGTGCCCGCCCTCGTCCGCGACCCCGGTGCGCGGACCGGCGTGGCCGCCCGGATGCGGTTCGAGGAGGGCCCGTGAGCACCGGGACCACGGCGCTGCTGGGCCGCCACCTGCTCACCGACCGCGCCGCGGGCGCCGCGGTGGCCGCGATCGTGCTGGCCGCCTCGTTCCTCGGTGCCGCCGTGCCGCGCGCGCTCGACCGGCTCGCGACCGAGGGCCTGCGCGGGACGATCGACCAGGCGGCGCCGCTGGACCGCGACCTGCTCGCCACCGCCTCGGGGCAGCCGCCGGTGGCGTACGGCGGCACCGGCGACCCGACCCTGCCGTTCCGGCAGGTGCTCGACGACGTCGAGGGCTCGCTGGAGCCGCTGCTCGCCGAGGCCTCCACGGGGATCACCGGGTCGTTCCGCTACCGCGCGGTGCGGGCGCTGGAGATCGCCCCGGTGCTGCCCGACGAGACCGACACCTCGCTGTTCAACCTGACCGTGCTGACCGACCCCACCGACGTGGCCGAGCCCGGGTTCGCCTCCCGGGTGCGCTACGTGGCCGGCAGCCCGCCGACGCTGGTCGGAGACCACCCGCGACCCCGGGTCGACGGTCGTCGGAGACCGACCCCGGCGGCGCCGCGAACGGCAGCACGCTGGTCGAGGTGGCGGTGTCGGCCGAGGGCGCGCGGGTGCACGGCCTGGAGCCGGGCTCGGTGATCACGCTGAACCAGCGGCTGACCGCGCGCGTGACCGGCGTGGTGGAGCCGCTGGACGCCGCGGACCCGTACTGGCAGCTCGACGACACGCTGCTCGACCCGGCCCAGAGCTACACCGACCGCGACGGGATCATCCACACCACCGCCCTGCTGGTCGCGCCCGAGGCCGCGGCGGCGCTCGCGGGCCAGATGTCGGACGCCAACCAGCCGCAGGTGCAGGTGCGGGTGCCGCTGCGGGCGGGCCAGATCCGGGCCTCGCAGGCGGCCGAGCTGTTCGCGGAGGTGCGGCGCCTGGAGGGCGAGGTCTTCGCGATGCCCGGCCCGGCCGGCCTCGGCGCCGACTTCTTCTTCTTCCCGGCGCCGGACCTGCGGCTGTCCAGCGGCCTGGACGGTCTCGTGCTCGACCACCTGCGGCAGCGGCGGACGTCGTCGGCCGTCGTCTCGCTCGTCGCGGCCGGGCTGCTCGGGGTCACGCTCGCCGTCCTCACCCTCGCCGCCCGGCTGGTGGTCGAGCGGCGGCGGCGGTCGCTGTCGCTGCTGGTGGCCCGCGGCGGCTCGGCCCGGCAGGTGGTGCTGGTGTCGCTGCTCGAGGGCGCGCTGCTCGGGCTGCCCGCCGCCGCGCTGGGCACCGCGATCGCCGCCTGGACGGTGCCGGGCCAGGCCGGGACGGCCGGGCTGGGCGCTGCCGGCGGTGCTCGGGCTGGCCCCGGTGCTGCTGCTGCCCGTGCTGGCTGCGGTCGGCACCCGCGACGGCGGCGCCGAGGGCCTGCGGGGCCGGCGGCGGGACGGCGTCGGGGGGCTCGGTGCGCGGTCGACCTCGGGACGGCGCCGGCTGGTGGCCGAGGGCGTGCTCGTCCTCGCGGCCGTCGCCGCCGTGGCGACGCTGCGCCAGCGCGGCCTGGCGCCCCCGGCGGTGGCCACGAGCGGCGCGGTCTCGCCCGAGGCGCTGGACACCTCGCCGGACCCCCTGCTGGCCGCCGCGCCGCTGCTCATCGGGCTCGTGACCGCGGTGCTGGTCGCGCGGCTCGCGCCCCTGCCGCTGCGCCGGCTCGCCGACCGGGCCTCGCGCCGCAGCGGCGCGGTCACCTTCCTCGGTGCCGCCCGCTCCGGTCGCGACCAGGTGGCCGGGACGCTGCCCGTCCTGGTGGTCCTGCTCGCGATCTCGACCTGCGTCCTCGGCGTGATCGTCTCCGGGACCGCCCAGCGCGGGCTGCGGACCGCGTCCTGGGAGGAGGTCGGTGCCGAGGCACGCATCACCTCGCTCGGTCTCACCGCCGAGGAGGTCGCGGCGGGCACCGAGGTCCCGGGCGTCGACGGGCTGGCGGCGGTGTCGGTCTCCCGCGGGCAGTTCGAGGCGGCCACCCGCGAGGGGGCGGTCGAGGTGTTCGCCGCCGACCCCGCCTCGCTGGCCGCGGTGCAGGAGGTCGTGCCCGGCGCCCCGCCGCTGCCCGACGACCTCGCCTCCACGGGCGCGACCCGCGTCCCGGTGGTGGTGTCGTCCGGGACGGCCGCGGTGGGCGAGGCGATCACGGTGACCTCCGGCGGCTTCGTCCTCGACGCCGTCGTGGTCGGCACCGCGGACCGGCTGGTGTCGCTGTCCGGCAGCGGGGCGTGGGTGCTGGTCGACCCCCGCGCCCTCGACGACGCCGGCTTCCGGTACCCGCTGCCGCGGATCGCCCTGGTCGACCTCGAGCCCGGGCTCGCCGAGGCCCGCGGCGACGACCTGGACGACGTCGAGACCGGCCTGCGCGAGGCGCTCGGTACCGGCTCGCCGCTGCGCACGCGCGCCGACGCCGAGCAGGGCATCGCCGACCGGCCGCTGGTCGCCGGCACCCTCGGGTCGTTCGGGTACGCGGCGCGGGCTGTCGGCCGTGCTGTGCGCGCTGGCGATGCTGCTGACGCTGGTGGCCGCCGCCGCCGAGCGGGTGCGGCTGCTGTCGCGGCTGCGCACCCTGGGCCTGGACGGCCGCCAGTCCGGGGCGCTGGTGGCGTGGGAGGCCGGGCCGGTGGTGGTCCCCGGCGTGCTGGTCGGCCTGGTCGTCGGCGTCGCCGTGACGCTGGCGATCTACCCGGCGCTCGACCTGCGCAGCTTCACCGGGGGCCAGGACCGCCCGGCCCTCGCGCTCGACCTCGGCCTGCTGGCCGGCAGCGTCGGCGGCGTCCTGGTCGCCAGCGCCCTGGCCGTCGTCCTGGCGGTCCTCAGCGGTTCGCGCGCCCGGCTCGGCACGCTCCTCAGGGTAGGAGACGAGACATGACGGCAGCGGTGCTCGACGGGGGCGTCGGACGTCCCCGCGGTGCGGTGCGAGAACCTGGTGCGGATCTTCAGCGTCGACGGCGGCCGCGGCGAGGGCCGGGTCGAGGTGGTCGCCCTCCAGGGCCTCGACCTGCACGTCGACAGCGGCGAGCTGGTCGCGATCGTCGGGGCGTCCGGCTCCGGCAAGTCGACCCTGCTGACGATCCTGTCCGGCCTGGACACCCCGAGCGCCGGCTCGGCCCGGGTGGCCGGTCACGACCTGCTCTCGATGGGACGCGCCGAGCGGGTGCGCTACCAGCGGCACACCGTCGGCTTCGTGTGGCAGCAGACCGCGCGCAACCTGCTGCCCTACCTGACCGCCGCCCAGAACGTGTCGGTGCCGATGGCGGTGACCCGGATGCGGCGGGCCGAGCGGCGCGAGCGGGTGCACCACCTGCTCGACCTGCTCGGCGTGGGGGAGCAGGCCGACCGGCGTCCCTCCCAGCTGTCCGGCGGCCAGCAGCAGCGGGTGGCCATCGCCGTGGCGCTCGCGAACTCCCCGGAGGTGCTGCTCGCCGACGAGCCCACCGGCGAGCTCGACTCCGCGACGTCCGACGAGGTCTTCGCCGCGTTCCGCGAGGCCAACCGCGAGCTCGGCGTCACGGTCGTGATCGTCACCCACGACCAGGCGGTGTCCGACCAGGTGCGGCGCACGATCGCGATCCGGGACGGCCGGACCTCCTCGGAGGTGCTGCGCCGCACCGTGCTGTCGGACTCCGGCGAGGAGCACCACGTGGCCGAGGAGTTCGCGGTGCTCGACTCGGCCGGACGCCTGCAGCTGCCCCGCGAGTTCGTCACCGCGCTCGACCTGCGCCGCCGGGTGCGGCTGGCGCTGGAGCCCGACCACATCCAGGTGCGGCCCGAGCACGAGCCGCCCTCGCACGGACGGCACCGGGCTCCCGGTGGTGCGGACGGCGCCGACGACGCCCAGGAGGGGAGCAGCCGTGGCTGAGCAGCCGCTGGTGGAGGCGCTCGTCGAGGCGCGAGGTGTGGACAAGACGTTCGGCACCGGGGAGACCGCGGTGCACGCGCTGCGGACGGTGTCGCTGCAGGTCGACGCCGGGCAGCTGGTGGTGGTCAAGGGCCGCTCCGGCTCGGGCAAGACCACCCTGCTGAACTGCCTCGGCGGCCTCGAGACCCCGGACGCCGGCACCGTGCGGATCGACGGCGCCGACCTCGCGACGATGTCGTCGGACGACCTGGTGCAGCTGCGGCGGCACCGGATCGGCTACGTGTTCCAGTCCTTCGGCCTGCTGCCGATCCTGTCGGCGGCCGAGAACGTCGGCGTGCCGATGCGGCTGGCCGGACGCGACCCGCGCGAGCGCGACGCGCGGGTGCTCGAGCTGCTCTCGCTGGTCGGGCTCGAGGGGCACGCCCACCAGCGTCCGTACGAGCTGTCCGGCGGCCAGCAGCAGCGGGTGGCGATCGCCCGGGCGCTCGCGAACGACCCCGCGGTGCTCGTCGCCGACGAGCCGACCGGCCAGCTCGACACCGCCACCGGCCGGGCCGTGATGGACCTGCTGCGCGACCTCGTGCACAGCCGCCGCCTCACCGCCGTCGTGGCCACCCACGACCCCGTGATGGTCGCGATGGCCGACCGCGTGATCGACCTCGCCGACGGCGCCGTCGTCGCCGACACCGAGGCCGCTGTCAGAACCTGACCGGCGTCGAGGTCGGTGGCGTTCTGACAGCCGGCCGGCCGCTGCGAGCTGTCAGAACCACGCCCGTCCGCGTCGGTGGGGTTCTGACAGCCGCCGGGGAGGGTGCGCACAGGTCCTCCACGACATCCGCACCGACCCGACCGACGATCGCCTCCCGCGCGCCGCCGACCGTCCCTACCGTGGTGGCATGACCGACGCCACCCTGCCGCCAGGGCCCCCGCCGCAGCCCTTCCGCCACCCGGCGCCGCCTCCGTACGCCGTTGCGGCGCAACCGGTCCCGGTCGCACCCTCGCGGCTCCAGGTGGCGCTCGGCGGGTTCTGGCGCGGCCAGGCGACGCCGGTGCCGCCGGTGGCGCTCGGGCTCGCCGTGGTCGTCGCCGTCGTCGGCGCGGGGCTGCTGGTGGGGCACGACCTCGGACTCGGTGCCGCGGTGGCCGCGCTGCTGCTCTGGGCGCCGGCGGTGCCCGCGCTGGTGCGCCGCCGGGCGGTCGCCGCCCTCGTCACCGGCGCGCTGTCCGTCGCGCTGGTCGCCGTGGTGGCCGTCCGCACCGCGCCGTGGGTGCTCGCCCTGTGCCTGCTGGCGGCGGCCGGTGCGGGTGCGGTGGCGGCGGTGCAGGCCCGCTCGGCACCGGCGATCTGGCTGGCGCTGCCGTCCTGGGCCGCCGGCGTGCTGCGGTCGCTGCCGTGGTCGGCCCGCGGCGTCCGCGCGCTCGGGGGCGGACGGCGGGCGCACCTGCTGGTGGTCACGCGCACGGTGCTGCTGACGGCCGTCCTGCTCGCGGTGTTCGGGGTGCTGTTCGCCAGCGCCGACGCCGTCTTCGCCAGCTTCCTGCCGACGTTCGACCTGTCCGACCTGCCGGCGCAGGCGGTCGTCGCCGTCCTGCTGCTGGTGGCCGCCCTGGCCCTCGCGCACCTGGCCCTGGCGCCGCCGTCGTGGACGCGGGTGGCGCTGCCGGCCGCCCGGCCGTCCCGTCGCTGGGAGTGGCTCGCGCCGGTCGCCGCGCTCGACCTGCTGGTGCTCGCGTTCGTCGCCGTGCAGGTCGTGGCGCTCGTCGGCGGCGACGAGTACGTCCGTGCCACAGCGGGTCTCACGTACGCCGAGTACGCGCGGCAGGGCTTCGGCCAGCTCGTGGCGGCGACCGCGCTCACGCTCCTCGTGGTCGCGGTGTCGGCCCGCAAGGCCCCCCGCGCGACCCCGCGGGACCGGCTGCTGTCCCGGGTGGCGCTCGGCGTCCTCTGCCTGGCGACGCTCGGTGTCGTCGTGTCGGCACTCGGCCGGATGGACCTCTACGTGGGCGCCTACGGGCTCACCCGGCTGCGGCTGGTGGTCGTGGTGGCCGAGATCGCGATGGCCGTGGTGCTGCTGCTCGTCCTGGTCGCCGGCATCCGCTGGCGCGCCGGGTGGCTGCCGCTCGCGGTGGTGCACGTCGTCGGGCTGTCGGTGCTGGGTCTCGCGGTGGTGAACCCGGACGCGCAGATCGTCCGCTACAACGTGGCGGCCGACGAGCTGGGCGCCGGCTCCGGGCTCGACGTGCAGTACCTGCAGGGGCTCTCGGCCGACGCCGTCCCGGCAGATGGCCGCGCTGGACGCCCCGCTGCGGCGCGTGCCTGCTCGCCTCGGTGGCCGTGCAGGAACCGACGGACGCCGCCGGCTGGAACCTCGGTCGCGACCGCGCCGCCGAGGTCGTGGGCGGGTCGCAGGGCGGGCGCGGCAGCGGTGACGACGTCGGTGCCTGCGCCCAGGTCCCACAGCCAGCCCGTGAGACGGCGCGCTGCTCGCTGGTTGGGCGCGTCCGGAGCGGCGTGGAAGGATCTCCTCGCCACGCCCGAGCAGCACGAGGAGCCCCGATGCCCATCGCCACCCCCGAGGTCTACGCCGAGATGCTGGACCGGGCCAAGGACCGGTCCTTCGCCTACCCGGCCATCAACGTCACCAGCTCGCAGACCCTGAACGCCGCCATCAAGGGGTTCGCCGACGCCGGCAGCGACGGCATCGTCCAGGTGTCCACCGGAGGTGGCGAGTACCTGTCCGGCCCCTCGGTCAAGGACATGGTCACCGGCGCCGTCGCCCTGGCGGCGTACGCCCACGAGGTGGCCAAGAGCTTCGACGTCAACATCGCGCTGCACACCGACCACTGCCCGAAGGACAAGCTCGACGGCTTCGTCCGCCCGCTGCTCGAGCTGAGCGCCGAGCGCAAGCGCACCGTCGGCACGCCGTGGTTCCAGTCGCACATGTGGGACGGCTCGGGCGTGCCGCTCGAGGAGAACCTGCAGATCGCCGCCGAGCTGCTCGAGAAGTGCGCCGCGGCCGACGTCGTGCTGGAGATCGAGGTCGGCGTGGTCGGCGGCGAGGAGGACGGCGTCGACAACGAGATCAACGACCAGCTCTACACCACCCCCGAGGACGCCGTGGCCACCGTGCGCGCCCTCGGCGCCGGCGAGAAGGGGCGCTACCTCACCGCGCTGACGTTCGGGAACGTGCACGGCGTGTACAAGCCGGGGAACGTCCGGCTGCGCCCGGAGATCCTGCAGCAGGCGCAGGCCGCCGCGGCCGCCGAGCTCGGGCTGGGCGAGGGCGCCAAGCCGTTCGCGCTGGTCTTCCACGGCGGGTCCGGCTCCACCGCGCAGGAGATCTCCGACGCGGTCGACTACGGCGTGGTGAAGATGAACATCGACACCGACACCCAGTACGCGTTCACCCGCCCGTGGTCGAGCACATGCTCCGCAACTACGACGGCGTGCTCAAGCTCGACGGCGAGGTCGGCAACAAGAAGCAGTACGACCCGCGCGCGTGGGGCAAGGCCGCCGAGGCCGGTCTCGCCGCCCGGGTCGTGGAGGCCTGCGAGAACCTGCGCTCGGCGGGCACCTCCGTCTCGGCCTGAGCCGCCGCGGTCCCGCCCGACGCCGTCTGCCCCGCCCCGCGGGTCAGGCGGCGTCGTCGCCGTCGGTGGTGGTGGGGCCGTCGGTGGTGGTGGGCCGTCGGCGGGGGTGCTCTGCGCGCCCGTGCGGTCCGTGCGCTCGACGTCGACGAGGTCGCCGATCGCGGTGATGTCCAGCAGGAACTGGACGTGGTCCGGCGGGTCGACGAGCACCGGCCGACCTCCGCTGCCGACGGCCACCCGGGCCAGGAACGACACGCCGGTGGAGTCCATGAAGGTCACGTTCCGGGTGTCGATCCGCACCGGGAGGCGGGCCTCGGCGACGTCGGCGGAGGCGTCGATGAGGTCGGGCGCCAGGGTCGCGTCGACGTCCCCGGCCAGGACGACCCGGGTGATGTCGGTGTCCAGCAGCACGTGCACGCTGCCGGGTTCGCTGCGTCGCTCCGCGGCGGTGGTCTCGGCCGCGGTGGTGGGGGCGGGAGTCCCGTCCGACGCGCCACCCCTACCGGGGGTGGGTGCGCCGTGTTCGGGGCTGTTAGCGTCCATCACGCGTTGTGCTCCGGGGGGTTGGTGGTTCGAGGTCGGCGACGGTCGCGCCGGGTGACGGGCTGTGGTGCCAGTTGTACCGCACCGGACGTCCTCGCCGGTGCGGTGCCGGATGAAGGGTGAGAAATCGGATGTCCGAGCCGCGGGACCGCTCGTCCGAGGTCGTGGCCGCCCACGAGGCCGGCGCGGGCAGGGTGGGACCGCTCACCGTGAGCGGCGAGGTGGTCGCCGGCGTCCTGCTGGTCGACCTGCCCACGATGAGCGTCGTGCACGCCGACCAGGGCGGCCTGGCGATGCTCCCGCACCGGCACCTGCCCGTCCCGCTGGACCGCTGGGGCGAGGAGGCCGGCCTGGTCGGCGTCGACGGCCAGCCGCTGACCGGCGCCGACGCGATGTCGGCGGTCGCCCTCGGCGGGGGCCGGCGCGGGGTGATGGTGCAGCGCCGCGCGGAGCGCGCCCCGGGATCGGACCGGGCCCAGAGCACCCAGGTGCTGTGGCTCACCGGGTTCCCGCTCACGGCCAGCACCCGCGAGGCGTCGCCGGACGGCACCCCGGTCGACCGCTCCCGGCCCGAGGCGCTGCGCGAGCGCGCGCTGCTGGTGCTGCTCGAGGTCAGCGCGGCCGGCCTCGCGGGGCGCGGCGACGGCACCGCCGACATGCACAACCGGGCGGTGATCGCCACCGACCTGTCGTTCACGATCAGCGACCCCAACGCCGAGGACGACCCGCTGGTCTGGGTGAACCCGGCCTTCGAGCGCACCACCGGCTACTCGGCCGAGCAGGTGCTGGGCCGCAACTGCCGGTTCCTGCAGGGGCCCGACACCGACCCCGAGGCCCTCGACCGGATCCGCGCCGCGCTGCGCGCCGCAGAACCGATCCGGGAGACGCTGCTCAACTACCGCGCCGACGGCAGCGCCTTCTGGAACCAGGTCTCGATCTCGCCGGTGCTCGACGCCGACGGCGCGCTGGTGAACTTCGTCGGCATCCAGGCCGACGTCACCGTCCGGGTCGACGGCGAGCACGCCCGTGAGCAGGCGCTGGCCAGCGAGCGCCGGGCCCGGTCCCGGCTGCTGATGCTCGCCGACATCGGCGACGCCCTCACCGGCATGGACCCCGGCCCCGCGCTGCAGCGGCTGTGCGAGGTGCTGGTGCGTGGCCTGGCCACCTGGTGCGTGGCCTTCGAGGTCGACGACGAGGTGCGGCTGGTGGCCTCGTCCGGCGCGAGCATCCCGCGGCACGGCCGGTTCCGCCTCTCCGGCCACCAGGTCGACGGGTACGACCCGCTCGCCGACCTCGCCGCCGGTCGCACCCGCGACACCTTCGAGGTGGGTGCCGAGGACGCGGACCACGAGCCGGGCACGCTGACCCGCTGGGTGGTCGACCAGCTCCGCGACGAGGAGGCCCCCGCGCCGTGGGTCGCGCTGTCCGCGCCCGGCCGCCGCGACGTCACCGGCCTGATCCTGATGGGCGTGCCGGCCCTCCCCCTCGACAACGAGGAGCGCGACCTGCTGCGCCAGGTGGGCAGGCGCACCGGGCTCTCGCTCGACAACGCCCGCCTGTACGCCCGAGAGCACCTGGTGGCCGAGACCCTGCAGCGCAGCATGCTGCCCGAGGTCGTCGACGTGCCGGGGCTGGACATCTGGTCGTTCTACGCCCCGGGCGTGCAGCACGCCCAGATCGGCGGCGACTGGTACGACGTCCTGCGCATCCAGGACGGCACCGTCGGGCTGGTGATCGGCGACGTCGTGGGGCACGACATCGAGGCCGCCTCCGCGATGGGCCAGCTGCGCTCGGTGGTGCGGGCCTACTCCGCCGACGGCGACGACCCCGCCGCGGTGCTGATGCGGGTCGACCAGCTCGTCGGTGGCATGCGCATCACCCGCAGCGCGAGCCTGGTCTACGCCACGCTGCGCGACCAGGGCGAGGGGTACTGGGAGATGACCTGGGCCCGCGCCGGCCACCTGCCGCCGATCCTCGTGCACGACGGCCGGGCCACCGCGCTGATGGACGCCGGGGGTCCGATGGTCGGGCTGGTCGCGGGGCCGCGCGAGTCCGCCGACCTGTCGCTCAGCCCGGGCGACGTGCTCGTGCTGTACACCGACGGGCTGATCGAGCGTCGCGCCCGCCCGATGAAGACCGGCCTCGACCGGCTGGTCGGGATCTGCGGCGACCTCGGGGTGTCCGACGCCGCGGGCATCGGCGAGCGGCTGCTGATCGAGCTCGGCGACGAGCCCGAGGACGACATCGCGCTGGTGGTGCTGCGGGTGCCCGTCCCGGGCGAGGCGCCGCTCACCGGCGGCACCACGCACTCGCGCCGGTGGCAGCTGCCCGGCGAGGCGTCGTCGATCCCGCGGGCCCGCGCGCTCACCACGCAGATGTGCGACCTGTGGCGGCTGCCGCAGAGCCGGCAGGCCGAGCTGGTCGTCTCCGAGCTGGTCGCCAACGCCGTGCTGCACGGGCACGGCACGGTCTCGCTGCACGTGCGCGAGGCGCCCGACCGGGGCCTGCGGATCGAGGTCGGCGACGCCAACCCGACCCCGCCGCGGCGGGTCGACGGCCACCCGGACCGCACCGGCGGCTTCGGGCTCACCGTGGTCGGCACGGTCGCGCAGTGGGGCTGGCGGGCCGAGAGCATGGGCAAGGTCGTCTGGGCGCTCGTGCCCGCCGTCGAGGTCTGACGCGCACGGTCTGCTCCGCGCCGCGGCGGGCGCCGGTCAGCCCGCGAGGTCCGGGACCGGGTCGTCGTCGCAGGAGTGCTCGTCGTCCACGCGGAACCCCGGCAGCACGCCGCAGACCTCGAGGACGAACGCCGCGTGCTCGTCGGCGCCGCGCAGCATCGCCACGCCGCCGACCCGGCGGGTCGCCTCGGCCGCGGCCGCCACGAACGCCGCGCCGGTGGAGTCCATGAAGTCCAGCCGGCACAGGTCGAGCACCATCAGGTGCCGGCCCAGGGCGGACACCCGGGCGATCGCCTCGGGGAACTGGTCGCGGATCGTCACGTCGAGGTCGCCCACCACGCTGATCGTCGTGGTCGCGGGCGTGGTCGAGATCTCGAGCACGGGTCGGTGCACCTCCGCCACGGAGGCTAACCCGGACGATCCGGGCACGCCCGCCAGGCCGGGCGCCACTCGCGTCCCCGCATCGGCGAGACTGGCGCCATGAGCCACGACAACCTGCTCGGCGGCACGCCGCCCACCCGCCTGCCCGAGGGCCCGGAGGCGGCGGTGGCCGCGCTCCTCACCGGCGGGTCCAGCCCGGCGGAGGCGGCGGCCGGCCACCCGGCGGCGAGCCTGGCCTGGGCCGCGCTCGCCGACGACGCCTGGGCCCGCGGGGAGGTCGTGGAGTCCTACGCCTACGCCCGGGTCGGGTACCACCGCGGCCTGGACGCCCTGCGCCGCGCCGGGTGGCGCGGCCACGGCCCGGTGCCGTGGGAGCACGTCCCGAACCAGGGCTTCCTGCGGGCGCTGCACGCGCTCGGCCGGGCCGCCGGCCGGATCGAGGAGACCGAGGAGGCGACCCGCTGCCGCACCTTCCTCGACGACTGCGACCCCCGCGCCCGCGCCGCCATCGAGGGCTGACCCGAGGCACCGCGTGGCCGGCGGCCACGACGTGATCCGCTCGAGGTGGTGGGCGGCGGTCGGTGCCGTCTCGTCCGCGGTGGTCCTGACCGTGGGCCCGGCCTCGGCGGCACCCGTCGTGCCGTGGCCCAAGGCGCGGTCGGCGGTCGTCCCCAAGCCGGCGGTCGCGGTGCCGTCGCGGACGGTGCCCGACGTCGACCAGGCCTGGTGGTGCGCGGCCACCTCGAGCAGCTCCAGGCCCTGGCTGACGCGCACGGCGGCCACCGGTCGACGGGGTCGCCGGGGTACGAGGCCTCGGTCGACTACGTGGCCGACCAGCTGGAGGCGGCCGGGCTCGCGGTCACCCGCCAGGAGGTCAGCACGCCGGACGGCCCGACGGCCAACGTGGTCGCCGAGCTGGCCGGCGCCGACCCGGGCACGGTGCTGATGGTCGGCGGGCACCTCGACAGCGTCGACGAGGGACCGGGCACCAACGACAACGGGTCCGGCAGCGCGGCGGCGATCGCCACCGCGCAGGCCCTCGCGGCTGCCGTCCCGGAGCCGGCCGTCACCGTCCGGTTCGCCTTCTGGGGCGGCGAGGAGCTCGGTCTGCTCGGCTCGCAGGAGTACGTCGACGGCCTGTCCGCGGACGAGCTCGGTGCCATCTCCGGGTACCTCAACGCCGACATGCTCGGCTCGCCCAACGGCGGCTACTTCGTCTACGACCACGACGCGGCCATCGCGCACGCGCTCTACGCCGGGCTGGCCGCGCAGGGCGTGCAGGGTGCGCCGGAGACCGGGGCCGACGGGCGCAGCGACCACTCCGCGTTCGCCGCCGCGGGCGTCCCCGTCGGCGGGCTCTTCTCCGGCGCCGAGGGCACCAAGTCCGAGCAGGAGGCGCAGCAGTGGGGCGGCACGGCCGGCGAGCCGTACGACCCCTGCTACCACGCGCCCTGCGACGACCTGGGCAACGTCGACCTCGGCGTGCTCGACACGATGACGGACGCTCTCGCGCACGCGGTCTGGGCGCTCGCCGTCCCGGCCCCCGTGCGCTCGGGCCGTCGCTCGGTTGCCGCAGGCCTCCTGACCCGCTGAGCTACTCGCCCTCGTCGCCGACGCCGGGCGGGACGACGAGGTGCCACGCCCGCGGCACCATCGGTCCAGCTCGCGGCTCAGCAGCGGCTCGCTGATCTCGCCGTCGGCGTTGGCCTGGAACGGTTCTCCGTCGACGGACTCCACGAGCAGCTCGCGACCGCGGGCGGTCACGGTGTCGTCGCGGTCGACGTGCGTGCCGGCGCGCACCGAGGCGGCGTAGCCGATCCGGGTGGCGGCGCCGGTGGCGGTCGAGACGGTCACGTCCATCACGCCGTCGAACGGGTCGGCGTCCGGCGACAGCGGCGTGCCGCCGCCGACGCTGGTGCCGATACCCGCTGCCACCAGGAGGGTCTCGCCCTCGTGCAGCACGGTGCCGTCGAGCGTCACCCGCAGCTCGGTGCTGGTGTGCGTCACCGCCGCGGCCGCTGCTCCCGCCGGGTAGGCGACCTTCCCCAGCCCGACCTTCCCGAGGTGCTCCTTGGCGCGCGCCGCGATCGCGCCGGCCTCGGCCCCGATGCCGACGTGCACCGCGTTGACGACCACCCCGCCGGCGTCGTCGACGAGCAGCTCGACGTCGCGACCGCTGCTGCCGAGGGCGAGCGCGACCGCGGTGCCGACGTCGTCGAGCGGGAGCTCGAGGGTGCGGGCCAGGTCGTTGCCGGTGCCGGCCGGCACCAGGGCGACGGGCCGACCTCGCGCAGCAGCCCGAGGTCGTGCAGGCACTGCGCCACCGCGTGGACGGTGCCGTCGCCGCCGACCACGACCACGCGCCGGCCGTCGGCCGCGAGCAGGGCGTCGCGCAGCTCCTCGTCCGACTCGGGGTGCACGACGACGGCGTCGGCGGTGCGGCGCAGCAGGTCGACCGCGTCGGACGCCGCGCCGTCACCGCCGGCCCGGGGGTTGGCCAGGACGAGGACGCGGCTGCGCCGTGGTGTGGTCACGGGCCCAGTGTGGCGGGTCGCCGGGAGCCCGCGCCTGGCACGATCCTGGGATGACCGGTCGCGACGTGCGTGGTGGTGGGCTCGGGGGTGGTCGGCGCCTCGGTGGCGCTGGGCGATGGCGCGCCAGGGACGCTCGGTCGAGGTGGTGGACCGCGGCCCGGGCCCGGGGTACGGCTCCACCAGCGCGTCCAGCGCCATCGTGCGGTTCAACTACTCGACCTTCGCCGGCGTCGCGCTGTCGTGGGACGCGCGCGCCGCCTGGGAGGTCTGGCCCGAGCACCTCGGCCACCGCGACCCCGACGGCGTGGCCACGTTCACCCGGTGCGGCCTGGCGATGCTCGACGTCGAGGACCTGCCGTGGCAGCGCAGCGCGGCCCTGTTCGACGCAGGTCGGGGTGCGCCCACGAGCACTGGGACGCCGCGACCCTCGCCGACCGCGTGCCCGGCCTCGACACCGGACGGTGGTTCCCGCCGCGCCCGGTCACCGACGACGCGTTCTTCGACGACCCCGCCGACCAGCTCGGCGCGCTCTGGACGCCGGACGCCGGCTACGTCGACGACCCGCGGCTCGCCGCGGCGAACCTGCTGCGACGCGGCCCGGGCGCGGGGCGCCGACAGCGCGGTTCGGGCACGGCGTGGTGTCGGCCGAGCCAGCTGCCCGCCGGCGGGTGGAGGGTGCGGCTCGACGACGGCGCCGTGCTGGAGGCCGACGTCGTCGTGAACGCCGCCGGGCCGTGGTCCAGCCGGCTGAACGAGATGGCCGGTGCGGGAACCGATTTCACCGTCGACGTGCGTCCGCTGCGGCAGGAGGTGCACCAGGTGCCGATGCCCGCCGGGCTGCTGGGGTCGGGGGGCGAGGGCGGGGCGCCGATCCTCGCCGACCTCGACCTCGGCACCTACCTGCGGCCCGTCGGCGAGTCACGCGCTGCTCGTCGGCGGCACCGAGCCGGCCTGCGACCCGCTGGAGTGGGTCGACGACCCCGACGCCGTCGACGTCCACCTGACCCGCGAGCGGTACGACGCGCACACGCTGCGTGCGGCTCGGCGCCTGCCCGGGCTGCGGGTGCCGAACCGTCCGCTCGGCGTGGTGGGCGTCTACGACGTGACGTCGGACTGGACCCCGGTCTACGACCGCACCGACCTGCCCGGCTGGTTCGTGGCGATGGGCACCAGCGGCAACCAGTTCAAGAACGCGCCGCTGGTCGGCGACCTGCTCGTCGCCGTGGTGTCCGCCGTCGAGAGCGGCCACGACCACGACGCCGACCCGGTGCGCTTCACGCTGCCCTACACCGGCAACGTGATCGACCTCGGCTCCTTCTCCCGGCTCCGTGAGCGCAACGCCGCCTCGTCCGGGACCGTGATGGGCTGAGTGCCCCCCTCGAGGTGGGGGGTCAGCAGCCGTCGTCGGTGAAGGCGCAGAGCTGCGGGGCGAGCGCGTCGAGCGCGGCGCGGTACGTCGGCGACGGCGGCCGGCGCGGGGGTCGGGTAGCCCGGGGGCCACTCGGCGTACCCGCCGCTGACGGCGACCGCCGATCCGGTGCGCGCCGCGAGGGTGTAGTCGCCGCCAGGGCTGTAGCCGCCCTCGGGCACCGGGTAGGAGAGCACCACCATCAGCGAGGAGTCCCAGTCGCCGTCGACGGTCTGCACGACGACGGCCGGGGTGTCGGTGAGGCCGTCACCCGGGCCGGCGCACGCCTCGGCGGCCGCCTGCATCGTGGCGAGGTAGGCCACAGCGGCGTCCTCGGTGGGGAAGACCAGCAGGCTCTGGTTGCGGGAGTCCTCCGGCCCGTTCGAACGCGATCCGGCGGAAGTCGCTCGTCCCCGCCGCGGAGACCTGCGACCCGCACGGCGCGTAGCTCCAGCCCGCGGGAGGTCCAGCCCTCCTCGCCCTCGGCGGGCAGGGTGAGGCCGGCGGGGATGGTGGTCGGGACCGGGGCGTCCGGGTCGGCGGTGGTCGTCGCGCTGCCGGACGACGTCGCCGAGCCCGACCCCGTGCCCGACCCGGTGGGGCTGGGGCTCGTCGTGGTGCTGCCGGTGGCCGTGCCGGAGGCGGGGCGGGGACGACGCCGACGGGCTGGGTCCGGGCGTGGTGGTGGTCGGCTCGGTGCCGCGGGTGGCCAGCCAGACCACGAGCGCGACCACGACCAGGAGCGCGACGAGCCCGGCGGCCACCAGCGCGGTGCGGCGGGTGGCGCGAGGCTCCTCGCCCGCCACCTCGGTGGTCTCGACCTCCGTGGCGCCGTCCTGGGCCGGTGCGGCGCCGTCGCCGGCCGGCGTGACCGGCAGCGGCACCGTCCGGTCGTCCGGTGGTCGGCCGGTCGTCCTGGTGGCTGTCGCCCGTGCTCATCCGGTCCTCCCCGTCGTGGGCCCGTCCCCCGGGCCGCGGCCCCACGGTACGGCGGGGTCCCGGGCGCCCCCGCGCCCGGGACCCCGCCCGCTCAGCAGCCCGCCTCGGTGAAGACGCAGAGCCGCGGGGCCAGCTCGTCGAGCGGCTCACGCAGGTTCGCGACGACCTCGGCGTCCGGCCCGTCGACCGCAGGGGCGTACTCGCCGTAGCCCTGGCACGAAGGCGACGGCCGATCCCGATCCGCGTCACGAGCGTGTACATCCCGCCGAGGCCGAAGTCGTCGCCGGGTCGGTGCCGTCGAGCGTTCAGGTACGACTCGACCCACAACGCCGCCCTGACCCCACGGCCCCGGGAGCTCCTCGGCGACCGTCGTCTGCCTGCCGCCCTGCGGGACCCCGAGGCAGCTCGCAGCGATGTCCTGCTGGGCGGCCAGCCAGCCGGCCGCCTCGTCCGCGGACGCGAACACCCGCAGGCCGATGACGCGCGTGTACTCCGGTCCGCTCTGCCCGATCACGCGGTTGTCGGTGGGTCACGACGTCGAGGCCGTGGATGTCCGGGGTGGTCGCAGGCCGACAGGGACGGCGCCTCGGCGGAGATCCAGTCGGTCACGTCGGGGTCCTGGGACGTCTCGCCCTCGTGCGGCAGCAGGAAGCCGTCGGGGATGGTCGTCGGGACGACGACCACCGGGCGCGGTCTCCGACCTCGTCGGCGGGGTGGTCGAGGGCGTGCGTGCTCGGCGTCGGTGCCGCGGTGGCCGTGCGGCTCGGTCGTGGTCGGCGCGACCGGGGCCGAGGTGCCCGGACGGTCCAGCGCCAGCACGGTGCCGCCGGCCACGACGACGGCCGCGAGCGCGGAGGCCGCGGTCGAGCGCGGTGCGGCGGCGCAGGTGGGTGCGGCGGGCGGGTCGGGCCCGGGAGCCCCGGCACCTGGTGGTCTCGAGGTCGTGCAGGCCGGCGCGCAGCCGGTCCTCCCAGTCCCCGCCCGGATCGGTCTGCAGGGTGCGGTGCTCAGACATGGTGGGCTCCCTCGGAGTCCGTGGCCGGCGCGAGCAGCGGCGCGAGCGCCTGCCGTCCGCGGAACAGCCTGGTCTTGACGGTGGAGACGGGAACGCCTGTCTCCGAGGCGATCTGGTCGACCGGCAGGTCGCAGAGGTAGTGCAGCACGATCACCTGGCGCTGCTGCGGGTTGATCTGCCGCAGCGCCGCACGACGGCGTCGCGCTCGGGGCCGGCTCGTCGGCCCCGGGCAGGTCCGGTGCCGGTCCGTGCCGGCGGTGCGCGCGCAGCCCGGAGGTGGCGCGGCGCCACCTGCTGACGGAGATCCGGTACGCGGTGGTGCGCACCCAGGCCTCCGGGTTGTGGTCCGGGTCCAGCCGGCGTCGGCGTGCCCAGGCACGCACGAACGCCTCCTGGACGCAGTCCTGCGCCTCGGCGCGGTCACCGGTCATGGCGTGCAGCTGGCCCACCAGCCGCGCGGCGGTCCCGGCGTAGAAGCGGTCGAACTCGGCGTCGTCCACGGTGCCCCCTCTCGACCACGGTACGCAGCCCGACCCCGGCGAGGTTCCCGACCCGTCGGCTCTTGACAAATCGACGAGCAGATGTCAAGATCGACGACGCCGGGGGCGGCGATGTCCAGGGAGGGTCCCGATGATCGACGCAGACGACCGCGGCTGGGGACGCAGGCCCCGGCGGCCCCCCCGTGGCGCGACCCGAAGCGGCACCTGTGGCTGCTCGGCATGGTGATCCCGCTGCTCGGCGTGGCCGCGTGGGGGCTGGTCGAGGCCACCGGCTGGCGCGGGTTCTGGTGGTTCGGGCCGATGTTCGTCTTCGGCCTGATCCCGCTGATCGACCTGCTGGTCGGCCGCGACGCCGAGAACCCGCCGGAGGACGCGCTCGCCTGGCTCGAGGAGGACCGCTACTACCGCTGGATCACCTACCTGTTCCTGCCCGTGCAGTACGCCACGCTGGTCTGGGGCTGCTGGGCGCTCACCTCGTTCGGCCTGCCGCTGGTCGACCGGATCGGCCTCGCGGTCACGCTCGGCTGCATCGCCGGCATCGGCATCAACACCGCGCACGAGCTCGGCCACAAGCGCGAGCAGCACGAGAAGTGGCTTGCGAAGGTCGCTCTCGCGCAACCGTTCTACGGCCACTTCTTCATCGAGCACAACCGCGGCCACCACACCCGCGTCGCGACGCCGGAGGACCCGGCCAGCGCCCGGCTCGGCGAGGTCGTCTACGAGTTCTGGCCGCGCAGCGTGGTCGGGAGCCTGCGCAACGCCTGGCGGCTGGAGCGGGTGCGCCTCACCCGCAAGGACGGCACGGTCTGGACGATCCGCAACGACGTCCTCAACGCCTGGCTGATGTCGGTGGTGCTGTGGGGCGGGCTGCTGCGTCGCGTTCGGCCCGGGCCTGCTGCCGTTCCTGGTGGTGCAGGCGGTTGTCGGCGTCCTGCTGCTGGAGAGCGTGAACTACCTGGAGCACTACGGCCTGCGGCGGGTCCGGGTCGGCCGGCGGCCGGTACGAGAAGGTCGACCCGTCGCACTCGTGGAACAGCAACAACATCGCGACGAACGTGCTGCTCTACCACCTGCAGCGGCACAGCGACCACCACGCGAACCCGGTGCGGCGCTACCAGTCGCTGCGCGACTTCCCCGAGTCGCCGGTGCTGCCCACCGGCTACGCGGGCATGATCGTGCTGTCCCTGCTCCCGTTCGCCTGGCGGAAGGTGATGGACCCGAAGGTGCTGGCCCACGTCGACGGCGATGCGTCGCGCGCGCCAACCTGCACCCGCGCACCCGCGACCGGTACCTGCGGCGCCACCGGCGCGCGGACGCCGTCGGGACGCGCGTCCGCCTCGAGGTCGGAGGCGGCGTGACGGCCTTCGCCTGCCCCGGCTGCGGGTACGTGTACGACGAGGCGGCGGGTCACCCGCGGGAGGGCTTCGCGCCCGGCACCCGGTGGGCCGACGTCCCCGACGACTGGTGCTGCCCCGACTGCGCGGTGCGCGAGAAGCCGGACTTCGAGCCGGTGGGGGTGCAGGCGCGGTGACGCCGGGGCGGTTCGTCCAGGAGACCCGGTCGCGGCTGCGCGAGCAGCTGCTCGACGCCGCGGTGGCGATCGTCCTCGACGGCGGCTGGTCGTCGGTGACGATGGCGCGGGTCGCCGACCGGGTGGGCGTCAGCAGGCAGACCGTCTACAACGAGCTCGGCGGCAAACCCGGCTCTGGGAGAGGCGCTCGTGCTGCGCGAGCTGGACGGCTTCCTGGCCGCCGTCGGCACCGAGCTGTCGACCGGCGACGACCTGGTCGGGGCCGTCGAGCGCGCCGTCGAGGTGGTGATGACGATGGCGCGTCGACAACCCGCTGCTCAAGGACGTGCTGACCTCGGCGCACGGCGGCGGCTCGTCGCTGCTGCCGTTCATCACCGGCTCCGAGCTGCTCATCGGCCGGGCGACCGCGGTGCTCGTCCTGGTCATCGGCGAGCGCCCCGACGCCCCCGCCGTCGACGCCGCCGACCTCGAGCGCACCTGCGAGGCCGTCGTCCGCCTGGTGCTGAGCCACGTCGTGCGCCCCGGCGCCGCGCCGGACGTCGTCGCCCACGACGTCGGCTGGCTGGTCCGCCACGTCCTCGCCGGCGCCACCCGCCCCTGACCCGACCACTTCCCGAGGCCCCCACACCCTTCCCGAGGCTCGCACGCCTAGTGAACGTGGCGGCCACCACGTTCACTAGGCGTGCGGGCCTCGCGAGGTGGTCGTACGCCTCGTGGAGTCGGCGCCGGCGGTGGCCGGTAACCTGTCGCGCGTCCGACCGACCGTGGATCGACCGACCGCCGGAAGCAGGTGCGCCGTGCCCTCGATCGTCGTGGTCGGCTCGCAGTGGGGCGACGAGGGCAAGGGCAAGGCGACCGACGCCCTGGGCGCCCGCGTCGACTACGTCGTCAAGTACAACGGCGGCAACAACGCCGGGCACACCGTGGTGGTCGACGACCAGAAGTACGCGCTGCACCTGCTGCCCTCGGGCATCCTCACGCCGGGCTGCACGCCGGTGATCGGCAACGGCGTCGTCATCGACCTGTCGGTGCTGTTCCACGAGCTCGACGGCCTCACCGAGCGCGGCGTCGACGTCTCGCGGCTGCTGGTCTCGGGCAGCGCGCACGTGATCGCGCCCGTACCACCGCACCGTCGACAAGGTCACCGAGCGGTTCCTCGGCAAGCGCCGGATCGGCACCACCGGCCGCGGCATCGGGCCCACCTACGCCGACAAGATCAACCGCGTCGGCGTGCGGATCCAGGACCTGTTCGACGAGAGCATCCTGCGCGCCAAGGTCGAGGGCGCCCTCGACCAGAAGAACCACCTGCTGGTGAAGGTCTACAACCGCCGCGCGATCACCGTCGACGAGGTGGTCGAGGAGCTGCTCGAGCACCGCGACCGGCTCGAGCCGATGGTCGCCGACACCGGTCTGGTGCTGAACCAGGCGCTCGACCGCGGCGAGACCGTGCTGTTCGAGGGCGGCCAGGCCACGCTGCTCGACGTCGACCACGGCACCTACCCGTTCGTCACCTCGTCCAACGCGACGGCGGCCGGCGCGTGCACCGGCTCGGGCGTCCCGCCGACCCGGATCGACCGCGTGGTCGGCATCCTCAAGGCGTACACGACCCGCGTCGGCGAGGGCCCGTTCCCCACCGAGCTGCACGACGACGCCGGCGAGCACCTGCGCAAGACCGGCCACGAGTACGGCACCACCACCGGACGCCCCCGCCGCTGCGGCTGGTTCGACGCCGTCATCGGCCGGTACTCCCAGCGCGTCAACGGCCTCACCGACACCGTGCTCACCAAGCTCGACGTGCTCTCCGGTCTCGAGCAGGTGCCGGTCTGCGTCGCGTACGAGGTCGACGGCAAGCGCTTCGACGAGATGCCGTTGTCGCAGAGCGACTTCCACCACGCCAAGCCGGTGCTCGAGCACCTGCCCGGCTGGTGGGAGGACATCTCGGGGGCCCGGACGTTCGAGGACCTGCCGAAGAACGCGCAGGACTACGTGCTGGCGCTCGAGGACATGATCGGCGGGCGGATCTCCGCGGTCGGCGTCGGTCCGGACCGCGCCGACACGATCGTCCGGCACGACCTGCTCGGCTGACGGAACACCCGTCCGCCCGGCTCGGTTGTCACCGGCATGAGCACCCTCCCCCTCGCGGTCCTGGACTTCGTCGGCGTCGAGCACGGCGAGCAGGCCAGCGACTCGATCGCCGGCGCGGTCGAGGTCGCCCGCGCCGTCGAGGACGCCGGGTACCGCCGCTACTGGGTCTCCGAGCACCACAACATGACCAGCCTGGCCTGCAGCGCACCGGAGATCCTGACGGCGCACGTGCTCGGCGCCACGAGCACGATCCGGGTCGGCGCGGCGGGGATCATGCTGCCGAACCACGCGCCGTTCAAGGTCGCCGAGACCTTCCGCACGCTGCTCGCGATCGCCCCCGGCCGCGTCGACCTCGGCCTCGGACGCGCCCCCGGCACCGACCCGCTCACCGCGCACGTGCTGCGCCGCGGCCAGCAGGTCGACGTCGCCGGCGAGTTCCCGTCGCAGGTGGCCGAGCTGCTCGCCTTCCTCGGCGGCGGCTTCCCCGAAGGGCACCCGTACGCGTCGCTGGTCGCGGCGCCCGTCGTCCCCGACCAGCCGGACGTCTTCGTCCTCGGCTCGAGCGGGTACGGGACGCAGTTCGCCGCCGTCAACGGGATGCGCGCGGTCTTCGCCCACCACATGAGCCCCGAGCTCGCGGTCGACGCGCTGCGCACCTACCGGCAGGAGTTCCGGCCCGGTGTCGAGGACGAGCCGTGGTCGGCGGTCTCGGTGCTCGCCTTCGCCAGCGACGACCCGGCGTCGGTCGCCACGTTCGAGGCCGGGTGGCGCCTGACGATGTCCAACCTGCGGCGCGGGGTGCGCGAGCCGCTGCGGCCGGAGGAGGTCGAGGCGCTGGCGTCGTCGCCGGAGTTCGCCGCGCTGCCGCGCGACGACGGCCGGATGGTCACCGGCTCGCCCGACGACGTCGCCAAGGGGCTGCGCACGATCCAGGAGCAGACCCAGGCCGACGAGGTCGTCGTCGTCACCCCCGCGATCGACCGGACCCGCCGGATCGAGAGCTACCGCGCGATCGCCGCGGCCTGGGCCTGACCGACGGCGGTCGGCGGCTCGTCGGCAGCGGCCAGGAGCCGCTCGCCCAGGGCGCGCGCGACGTCGCGCAGCCCGGCCGGCTCGACGATCCGGAACGGTGCCTCGATCGCGGTCAGGTGGCGCAGGAACCACAGCGGCTCGCCGGTGCTGCCGACCAGCCGGGTGCCGCCGTCCTCGGTGGGCTCGAGCCGGCCGAGGTTGCGGGGCAGCCAGCGCGCCACGTCCTCGGGCGGTGCGTCGACGACCAGCTCCACCGGGTGCTCCCACCCGGTGCTCATCTGCTCCTCGATCGCGACCAGCGGGTCGAGGCCGTCCGGCGGGGTGAAGGCGTCCTGGAGCACCTCGACCCCGACCACGCGGTCGACCCGGTAGACCCGGCGCGCACCGCTGGTGTGCGACCAGCCGAGCAGGTACCACCGGCTGCGCCACACCGAGACCGCCCACGGGTCCACGTCGAGCACGCGGTCGACGTCGACCGGGGTGTCCTGCACGCGGTAGGTGAGGCGCACCCGGTTCCGGCTCTCGGACGCGCGCACCAGCGTCGTCGTGGTGTGCGGGTCCGGCGCGCGGTCGCCGCGCTGCTGCGAGCCGCTGGGCACCTGCCGCAGGGCGGCGACCGGCTCGGCCACCGCGGCAGGCAGCACCCGCACGATCTTGCCGATCGCGCTGCCCACCGGGTCGGTCGCGTCGGCCGCGCCCGGGCGACCCTCGAGGACGGCCATCACCAGGCCCAGCGCCTCCGGGGCCGAGAGCATCAGCGGCGGCAGCCGGGTGCCGCGACCGAGGCGGTAGCCGCCGTAGCGGCCGGTGCGTCGACTCGACCGGGATGCCGGCGTCGCGCAGCACCCGCACGTACCGGCGCACCGCCCGCTCGGACACCCCGAGCCGCCAGGCGAGCCGCTCCGCGGTGATGCCCGGGCTGTCCGACAGCGCCTCCAGCGCGGCGAGCGCGCGGGCGGCGGGGCTGGTGGAGTCCACCTCAGCCGTCCTGCTCGGGCGCGTCGGTGCGGCCGCCTTCTCCGCAGCGCGCTTGCGCCGCTTGCCCTCGTGCATGGCCCGCACGCGGGCGACCGGGATCTCGTGCCCCTCGGCCACCACGTCGTCCGGGAGCCGTTGCGGCGCAGGCATGCTCGCGGCCCACGGGTCGGCGTCGCCGAGCAGGTCGAGCGCGGTGCGGACGTTCAGGTCGGCCGGCACGACGCCGAGCAGGTCGTCCCAGCCCACCGGGAACGACACCGGCAGGCCGGGGCGCACGCGCGGGCTGTAGGCGGCGACCACGGTGGCGCCGCCCGCCCGGGTGGAGTCGACGAACACCCGGCCGCCGCGGTCGGCCTTGACGAACTCGGTGGTCGCGAGGTCGGGGTCGAGCCGCGCGGTGCGGGCCGCCAGCGCCCGGGTGGCGCCGGCGACGTCCTCGAAGCCCTGCGACCCGTCGAGCGGCACGAACACGTGGATCCCCTTGGCGCCGCTGGTCTTCACGGCCGCGCCGAGCCCGCAGCCGTCGAGCACCTCGCGCACCAGCAGCGCGGTGCGGGCGGCGAGGGCGAAGCCGGCGGGGCCGTCGAGGTCGCCGGGCGGGTCGAGGTCGATCACGAGGTGGCTGGCGTGGTCCGAGCCCTCGGGGACCATCGCCGGGTGGTACTCCACGGCCCGCTGGTTGGCCAGCCAGACCAGGGTGCGGCGGTCGTCGCACAGCGGGTACCGCACCTCGCGCTTCGAGGCGTGCGCCCACACGTCGGTGTGCTGCACCCAGTCCGGCGCGTACGACGGCAGGTTCTTCTGCATGAACGGCTTCGAGCCCGGCCGCACCCGCACCACCGACAGCGCGCGACCCGCGAGCCCCGGCAGGATCCGGTCGCGCACGCCGTCGAGGTAGGTCACCAGGTCGCGCTTGGTCACCCCCGCGTCCTCGAACAGCTCGCCGTCGAGGTGGGTCAGCGGCACGCCCGCGAGCGTCTCGTCCCCGGCCACGGGGCCAGTCTGCCCGGTCGGGGCGACACAGGCCCGGATCAGGGTCGGCGCGGGGGACGGCTCAGGGTCGTCACCGATGGGACCGGACGCGCCGCGCTCCTAGCGTCGAGGACGTGCCCCGAACCGATCCGTCGCGTCCTGCTGACCGTGTGCGTCCTCGCCCTCGTCCCCGTGCTCGCCCTCGGCGGCCTGCTGCTGTGGACCTGGCAGGCGTCCGCCTCCGACCTGCGCGGCACGGTCGACTTCCGCAACGCCCTGCCCGTGCCGCCGGTCGCGGGGTCCGAGGTGGTCGACGGGGTGCGGGTGTTCGACCTGACGATGCAGCGCGGGAGCACCGACTTCGGCACCGGTACCTCGTACGACACCCTCGGCCTGGACGGCGACTACCTGGGCCCGACGCTGCGGGCGCGACGCGGCGAGCAGGTGCGGGTCGACGTCACCAACGACATCGGCGAGCGCTCGACCCTGCACTGGCACGGCATGCACCTGCCGGCGGCGATGGACGGCGGCCCGCACCAGATGGTCGACCCGGGGGAGACCTGGTCGCCGACGTGGACGATCGACCAGCCGGCGGCGACGCTCTGGTACCACCCGCACCTGCACGGGGAGACCGCCGACCACGTGTACCGCGGGCTCGCCGGGCTGTTCCTGCTCGACGACGAGGACACCGACGACCTCGCCCTGCCGCACGCGTACGGCGTCGACGACGTGCCGGTGGTGGTGCAGGACAAGGTGCTCGACGACGGCCGGCTCGGCCCCGGCACGGGGGTGTTCAACCCGGTGGGCACCCTGGGCGACACCCTCGTCGTCAACGGCGTCGTCGCCCCGTACCTCGACGTGACCACCGAGCGGGTGCGGCTGCGGCTGCTCAACGCCTCGAGCTCGCGCGTCTACGACTTCGCCCTCGACGACGGCCGCGAGGTCGACCTCGTGGCCACCGACGGCGGGCTGCTGGAGGCGCCCGAGACGGTGCGGCACGTGCGGCTCTCGCCCGGCGAGCGCGCCGAGGTGGTCGTGCCGATGTCGGCCGGTGAGGACGTGGCGCTGACCTCGGTGCCGACGACGGTCGCGGGAGACCCGTTCCAGCAGAGGTACTCCGGCGGTGACGACGCCTTCGACGTGCTGCAGCTGCGGGCTGCCGACCGGTTGGCCGCGTCGCCGGAGGTCCCCGAGCGGCTGGCCGCACTGCCCGACCTGCGCGACGACGAGGTGGCCGTGACGCGCGAGTTCCGGCTCAGCACACCGCGGATCAACGGCCGGTCGATGGACATGAGCAGGATCGACGAGGTGGTCGAGGTCGGGTCGACCGAGCGCTGGGTGGTCGAGAACACCGACGGCACCCCGCACAGCTTCCACCTGCACGACGCCCAGGCGCAGGTGGTGTCGTACGACGGCGGGCCGCCGCCGCCGCAGCTGCGGGGCCGCAAGGACACCCTGTTCCTGCCCGGCCCGGTGACGGTCGAGCTGCTGGTGCGCTTCGACGACCACACCGACCCGGACGTGCCGTACATGTTCCACTGCCACGTCCTGCAGCACGAGGACAACGGGATGATGGGCCAGTTCGTCGTGGTCCGCCCGGGGGAGGACGCCGGGACGCCGCCGCCGCTCGGGCCGGTGTCGACGCCGGGTGGCGGCCACGGCCACTGACCGCACGCGGATCCCGCGCGTAGGGTGCGGCTCATGACGCACCACCTGACCCCGCCGGCGGACGCGCCGACCCTCCACGTGGACCGGCAGGAATCGGCCCGCGCGTACGAGCTGGACCGCGCCCACGTGTTCCACTCCTGGTCGGCGCAGGCCGCTCTCGACCCGATGGTGCTGGCCGGCGGCCAGGGCTCGTGGGTGTGGGACGGCGACGGCAACCGGCTGCTCGACTTCTCGTCCCAGCTGGTGTTCACCAACATCGGCCACCAGCACCCGGTGGTGGTGCAGGCGATCAAGGACCAGGCCGACCGGCTGCTCACGACGGCCCCGCAGCACGCGGTCGGGGTGCGGTCGGAGGCCGCGCGGCTGGTGCTCGAGCACCTGCCCGGCGACCGGCTGACGAAGGTCTTCTTCACCAACGGCGGCACCGAGGCGATCGAGAACGCCGTCCGGATGGCGCGCCTGCACACCGGGAAGCACAAGGTGCTCTCGGCGTACCGCAGCTACCACGGGCACACCGCCACCTCGATGGCGCTGACCGGCGAGCCGCGGCGCTGGGCCACCGACCTCGGCACCGCGGGCGTCTCGCGCTTCTTCGGCCCGTACCTGTACCGCTCGCCGTTCAACGCCACGACCGAGGCGGAGGAGTGCGAGCGGGCGCTGGCCCACCTCGACCAGGTGATCCGGCTCGAGGGGCCGGGGACGCTCGCCGCGGTCGTGCTGGAGTCCGGTGGTCGGGTCGGCCGGCGTGCTGCCGCCCCCGCCCGGCTACCTCGCCGGGGTGCGCGAGCTGTGCACCGAGCACGGGCTGCTCCTCGTCCTCGACGAGGTGATGGCCGGGTTCGGCCGCACCGGCCGCTGGTTCGGCTACCAGCACGACGGGCAGGACGGCCTGGCCGCCGACCCCGACCTGGTCACCTTCGCCAAGGGCGTCAACTCCGGGTACGTCCCGATGGGCGGGGTGGCGATCAGCAGCCGAGGTGGCGGCCACCTTCGACAGCCGTCCGTACCCCGGCGGTCTCACCTACTCCGGCCACCCGCTCGGTGCGGCCGCCGCGGTCGCGACCATCGGCGTGATGGACCGCGACGACGTCGTGGGCAACGCCGCGCGGATCGGCACCGACGTGCTCGGCCCGGGCCTGCACGCGCTCGCCGAGCAGCACGACGTGATCGGCGAGGTGCGCGGCACCGGGGTGTTCTGGGCGCTCGAGCTGGTGTCAGACCGCGGCACCCGCGAGCCGGTGGTGCCGTACGCCGCGGCCGGCCCGGCGAACAAGCCGATCACCGACCTGATGGGCGCGTGCCGGCGGCGCGGGCTGCTGCCGTTCCTCGCCGGCAACCGGGTGCACGTCGTCCCGCCGTGCACGGTCAGCGCCGACGAGGCGCGCTACGGCGTCGGCCTGCTCGGCGAGGCGCTGGGCGAGGTCTTCGGCTGAGCCGCTGGTGACGCCCCTCGAGGGCGTGCCCCTCTAGGCTCAGGGCCCGTGAAGGTCCTCGTCATCGGCTCCGGCGCGCGCGAGCACGCCCTGGTCCGTGCCCTGTCCCTCGACCCGTCCGTCGACGCCGTGGTGGCGGCGCCCGGCAACCCGGGGATCGAGGCGGTGGCGATGTGCCGGCCGATCGACCCCGAGGACGGCGGCGCGGTGGCCGACCTCGCCGCCGAGGTGGGTGCCGACCTCGTCGTGGTGGGTCCGGAGGCGCCGCTGGTGGCCGGGGTGGCCGACGTGCTCCGCGAGCGCGGCATCGCCTGCTTCGGGCCGGACGCCGCGGCCGCGCACCTGGAGGGCAGCAAGGCCTTCGCCAAGGAGGTGATGGCCGCCGCCGAGGTGCCGACCGCGATGGCGCACGTCTGCACGACGGTCGACGAGGTCGCGGTCGCGCTCGACGCGTTCGGCGCACCGCACGTGGTCAAGGACGACGGGCTCGCCGCGGGCAAGGGCGTCGTCGTCACCGACGACCGCGCCGCGGCGCTGGCGCACGCCGAGGCCTGCCTGGCCCGCGACGGCGGGACGGTCGTGGTCGAGGAGTTCCTCGACGGCCCCGAGGTCTCGCTGTTCTGCGTCACCGACGGGCACGAGGTCGTGCCGCTCGCCCCGGCCCAGGACTTCAAGCGGCTCGGCGACGGCGACGCCGGCCCGAACACCGGTGGCATGGGCGCGTACTCGCCGCTGCCGTGGGCGCCGGAGGGACTCGTCGACGAGGTGGTCGAGCGGGTCGCGCGGCCCGTCGTCGCCGAGATGGCCCGGCGCGGGACGCCGTTCAGCGGACTGCTCTACTGCGGCCTCGCCCTCACCTCGCGCGGCCTGCGGGTGATCGAGTTCAACGCCCGCTTCGGCGATCCCGAGACCCAGGTGGTGCTCGCCCGGCTGGCCACGCCGCTCGGGGTGCTGCTGCACGCCGCCGCCACCGGCCACCTCGCCGAGGCGCCCGACCTGCGCTGGCGCGACGACGCCGCGGTCACGGTGGTCGTCGCCGCGCACGGCTACCCGGGCGAGGTGCGGTCCGGCGACGAGATCACCGGCCTCGAGGCGGCCGACGCCGTCGACGGCGTGCACGTCCTGCACGCCGGCACCCGGCGCGACCGCAAGGGTCGCCTGGTGGCCAGCGGGGGACGCGTGCTCTCGGTGGTCGGCACCGGCGCGGACCTCGACGCCGCCCGCGCCGCGGCCTACGCCGGGGTGGCCGAGATCGGCCTGGACGGCGCGCAGCACCGCACCGACATCGCCGCCGGCCTCACCTCCTGACCCCTCCCGCGAGCGGTCACCACCACGTCAGGCTCGGGGTGGCTCCGGTGGTGACAGGTCGGGGGGCGGCGGACCGAACCTCCCGAGGCCATCGCTCCGTCTACGGGGTGTCAGGGACGCTGGAGGGGGAGGTGCCGTGAGACGCAGCGAGGAGCAGGGCTTCACCGAGTTCGCCGCCGCCCACCACGAGTGGTTGGTGCGGACGGGCTCGGCGCTGGCGGGCGACCCGCACGCGGGCCAGGACCTGGCCCAGGAGGCGCTGGTCAAGGCCTACGTGAAGTGGCGGCGGGTGCGGGCGGCCGACAACCCGCGGGCCTACCTGCGCACCATCCTGGTCCGCTGCGCCATCGACGCCTCCCGCCGGCCCGCTCGGCGCGAGGTGGCCCGCGAGAACGGTGATCTCCCGGAGCCGCTGCGTCGCGTCGACGACCACGCCCAGGCGCTGGTCGACCGCGACCACGTCAACGCCGCCCTGGACGCCCTGCCGCCCCGCCAGCGCCAGGTGCTGGTGCTGCGGTTCGTCGAGGACCTCGACGTCGCCACCACCGCCGACCTGCTCCGCGTCCGCGAGGGCACGGTCAAGAGCACCACCCACGCCGCCCTGGCCGCGCTGCGCGCCGGGCTCGGCGTGGTCCAGGACCCCACCCGCACCACGGAGGTGACCCGATGACGATCTCGGACGAGCAGCTGGTGCCGGTCCGTGCGCGACGGCGTCGCGGCACGACCGGGCGCCGGGGTGCCGCTCGACGACGTGCTGCGGGCCGGACGCCGCCGCACCGCCCGCCGGCGCGCCGTGGCGGGCGCCGTGCTCGGCGTGGCGGCGGTGGTCGCCGTGGCGGGCTCGGTCGTCGGGCTGCCCCTGGTCACCTCCGCGCCGCCGGCGGCTCCGTCGGTGACGCTCAGCCCGGACCCGACCCGCACCACGGCGCTGCGCCCGGCCACCGACATGTACGCCGTCGGCGACGCCGCCATCGTGGCCGCGGGACTGCCCCTGCGCGACGCCACGGCGCGGTGGGGTGCCAGTACCGGCGTGGGCATCGCGTACGGGGTGTCGCCCGGTGCGCTCGACGACATCGTGGTCAGCACCAACGGGTCCGGCTACCAGCTGGAGACGGCTCACCTGACGGTCGACCCCGACCCGGGCTCGACGGCGTGCTCGGCGATCGTTCAGCCACCCATGCAGCTGTCGTGCGTGCGCGAGCCGCAGGACGACGGGTCGGTGCTGTTCGAGCTGCGCTACGAGGGCGAGCTGGTGCAGTACGTGCTGCTGCACCGCACCGGGTTCGTGCGGGTGACCGTGATGGGACCGCTCCCGCCGGAGGCTCGAGGCCCCGAGCCGTCCGAGCCGGCCGACCCGGAGCGGCTGCTGGCCCTCGTCCTCGATCCCGATCTGCGCTGGTGACAACCGGTCGCCGCCCTGCGAGCGTCTCAGACCGTGAGGGCCGCGCAGGAGGAGGCGTACGCAGCCTTCGCGCGCGCCCACCTGCCCTGGTTGGCGCGCACGGCGGCGGCGCTCACCGGTAGCCGCCACACCGGCGACGACGCCGCGCAGGAGGCGCTGGTGCGGGCGTACGTGCACTGGCGCAGGGTCTCGACGGCGGACGACCCGCGCGCGTACCTGCGCCGGATCCTGGTGCGGTGCGTGCTCGACGCCGCTCGCCGGCCATCGCGGCGTGAGGTCCCGACGGAGTGCACGGTCGGCGGCGTCGCGGTCGACGTCAGCGCCGCGCACGCCGAGGCCGACCGGCTGGCCCGGGCGCTGCGAGCTGCTGGCGCCGCGGCAGCGCCAGTGCGTCGTGCTCCGTTTCGTCGAGGACCTCGACGTGCGGCAGACCGCCGAGCTGCTGGGCGTCTCCGAGGGCACGGTGAAGAGCAGCACGCACCAGGGCATCGCGGCGCTGCGGAAGGCGTTGGGGGACAGCGACGTGCAGGCCGAGCAGCTGGAGGGGAGGACGACGTGAGCGCGACCGAGGAGCAGGTGGTGGCGCTGCTGCGCGACGTCGTCGCGCACGGACCCGACGGCTCCGGGCTGTCGGTGGACGCACGCCGCGCGGACGGGACGACGGCGGGCCGCCGTCGCAGCGGGCGCAGGCGGTGGGCGCGGTGGCCGCGGCCGTACCGTTCTGGCGGCGGCCGCGGCGGTCGTGCTGCCGGGTCTGGTCGGTCCGGCCGACCCCGCCGGCCCGAGCGTGAGCGTCACGGCCGAGCCGACACAGAACCCCGTGCGGCGGCTCTACGCCGCGTACGACGCGGCGCGATCACGCGGGCTGGGGCTCCCGGTGCTCGACACCGGTCTGGACGGTGCAGCCGTACGTGCGGATGGGGCAGCCCGGGCGAGTTCCAGGACTTCCCCGGGTCGCGCTCGCTGCAGAACTTCGGGACGACGGGCAGCCGTTCGACTTCCAGACCGTCGAGCTCGACCCGTCGCCAGTGCTCAGCACGCAGGACGACCTGTGCGGTGCCTACCTGGCGAACGGCTTCGGGCTGCACCACGAGCTCGCCCGGCGAGGGCCTGACCCTGGTGCGGCTCCTCGACCGCCCGGACGGGGCCCTCGTCGGGGTCGAGCTCTGGCACCCGACCGGTGTCGTCGTCGTCAGCCGGCACGACGACGCCGCCGGGAAGCCCGATCACGCGACGAGCAGCTGCTCGACGCTCGCCCAGGACCCGGCCCTGCGCTGGTGACGGCGGTCAGAACCCCAGGCGCGCCAGCGGTTCGACCAGCTCGCGCTCCTCGTACGACAGGTGCGACAGCAGCGTGTCGGTGAGCAGGTCGACCGCGGCCCGCAGGCCGGTGACGTCGCCGCCGTCGCGCACCATCTCGACCAGCGCGGCGTCCACGCCCTCGAGGACGTCGTGGATCACCCGGTGCTCGGCCTCGAGCCGGTCGACGACCGGTGCGAGCCGGGGGTCGGCGCGGCGCAGGTGCGGCAGCATCGCCTGGTCCTCCAGCGAGTGGTGCCCGGTGACCACGCGGCAGTACGACTGGCAGTAGGCGCCGAGCGTCCACGCGTTCTGCCGCATCGTCATCTCGTTGACGTGCGAGCGGGCCGTGCCGGCGTCGACCCGGCCGGACGCCACCTGGTCGACCAGCGACCGCACCTGGTCGAGCTCGCCGCGCAGCATGTCGTGGACGTCGACGAGGTGCTGCCCGGCGGCCTTCTCGTGGTCGGTGTACGCGCGGTCCGGGTCGGGTGCCGGGCCGGTCGGGCGGGTCGACTCGTCCCAGGGGCTCTGGGTGCTGAGCCGCGTCCCGTCGTCGGGCGTCGGCACCACCCCGAAGGTGCGAGCGGCGCACCTGCGGCGGCGACGGTGGCCGGCTCGGCGACGACCGCCGGGGTCTGCACGGGTGCCTCCGCGGCCGCGGCGAGGTCGGGCAGGGCCCGTGCGGCGTCGACGGTCTCGCGCACCTCCTCGGCGACCAGCGCGAACCGTCGGATGGCGTCGGGGTCGTCCGAGCCGAGGACGAAGCCGCTCATCCCCTCCTCGAGGGCGAGGGCGGCGAGCTGGTCGGCGTCGAACGACGGGTCGATGTTGTACAGCCGCCGGATCGCGGCCGGCTCGCGCCCGGCGTCGACGGCCGCCTCGTCGATGGCGCGGTTCATCGCACCGAGGCTGTCCGGCGGCGCGTAGCCCGCGCTCGGGAGCCAGCCGTCGGCCAGCCGGCCCACCAGCCGCAGCATCCGCGGCTTGTACGCGCCCACCCACAGCCCGATCTCGTGCGCCGGGGCCGGTCCCGGCCTTGGCGCCGCGCAGCGGGTGGTGCGCGCCGTCGAGACGGACCCCGCCGGAGGGCGCCCACAGCGCGCGGATGCCGGTGATCGCCTCCTCCAGCGCCTCCACGGCCTCACCGGGCGTGCGCCGCGGTCCGCCGTTGGCCTCGATGGCGTCCCAGAAGGCGCCGGTGCCGATGCCGAGCTCGACCCGTCCGCCGGAGAGCAGGTCGAGGCTCGCCGCGCTGCGGGCGAGCACCGACGGCAGCCGCAGCGGCAGGTTCGCCACGTTCGGCGCGACCCGCACCGTCGAGGTCGCGGCGGCGATCCAGGTGAGCAGCGTCCAGGCGTCGAGGAACCGGGGTTGGTACGGGTGGTCCTGCACGGTGACGAGGTCGAGCCCCACCTGCTCGGTGAGCCGGGCGAGGTCGACGACCCGCTCGGGCCGGTCGGCGGCGGGCGTGAGGAACGTGCCGAAGAGGAGGTCGTGGCCGTAGTCGGGCATGCGGGTAACAACACCACGTCCGACCCCGATGTTTCGCGCGCTGCGTGACCTCCTCGCCGCCTGCCCGTTGACTGCGGTACCACCGGACGAAGGAGTGCCCGTGCGCCGCAGGACCGTCGTCGTCACCACGACCGCCGTGCTGGCCGTCGCCGCCCTCGTCGCGCCCGGCGCGCAGGCGGGTCGGCGCCCGGACGGCCGACCCGCCGCCGCCGCCCGACCGCGCTGGTGACGCTGGGCGACTCCTACATCTCGGGCGAGGCCGGACGCTGGAACGGCAACAGCGCGGTGCCGCTCGGGAGCCGGGCCGGTACCGACCGCGCCTGGCGCAGCGCGGGACTCGGCGGCTACGACCCCGCCCTCGTCTACGGCGGCACGGCGCACGGCTGCGACCGCTCGGACGTCGCCCCGGCGCTCACCAACGACGTCCCGGTGGCTGCGAAGATCAACCTCGCCTGCTCAGGGGCGACGACGCAGAACGTCTTCCGTGCGTCGCAGGGCGGGACCGGTCAGAACGGCGAGGAGCCCCAGGCCGACCAGCTCGCGCGGGTCGCCGCCACGCACGACGTCGACACGGTGGTGCTGTCGATCGGCGGCAACGACCTCGGGATTCGCCGAGCATCATCCAGGCGTGCGTGGTCGCGTACGCCACCGCGAGCCGGTGCGAGCCGGGGCAGCAGGCCGCGGTCGATGCCGCGATGCCGACCGCGATGGCCGACGTCGGCCGCTCGATCGACGAGGTGCGGGCGGTGCTCGCCGCGCAGGGACAACCGGTGGGCAGCTACCGGCTGGTGCTGCAGTCGTACCCGTCACCCGTGCCGCGGGGCGAGGACAACCGCTACGCCGAGGTGGCCGGCGGACGGCTCGGTGATCGGCGGCTGCCCGATCGGCAACGCCGACTCCGACTGGGCCCGCGACTCCCTGGTGCCGCAGATCAGCGACAACCTCGCCGCGGTCGCCGCGGCGAAGGACGTGGACCTCCTCGACCTGTCGGACGCCTTCTCCGGCCGCGAGGTGTGCGCCCGCACGGCGACGCAGTCGACCGGGACGCCCACCGCAGAGACGGCGGAGTGGGCCCGGTTCCTCGACACCGACGTGCAGGGCTACACCCAGGAGTCGTTGCACCCCAACGCGTACGGGCAGCGTGCGATGGGCCGCTGCTACACGCTGATGGCCGCGGCCGAGGGCTCGGCGCAGTGCCTCAACACCCCCGGCCGCGGACCGGACGGCATGTACCTCGTGCCGCTCGCCGTCGCGGCGGACGGCTCGTGATGGACGTCCGCGAGCCGTCAGGCGCTCTTCGGTGGCGCGGCCGGCTGGGCGGTGGCGGCCACGGGCACGGTCTGCTCCGACGGCATCACGATCCACAGGACGGCGTAGACGACGATCTGGCTGCCCGGCAGCACGAGCAGCACGAGCAGGAAGAGCAGCCGCGCCGGCCACGGGTCGAGGCCGAACCGACGTCCGAGCCCCGCGCACACCCCCGCGAGCAGGCGGTCGTGCTGGGGACGGACGAGGCCCTGCTGGGCCATCGACGTGTGGACCTGACCGAACGTGGTGCTGCTCATGTCGCCTTCCTCGGTGGGCTGTACATCGTGACGCCCTCCACGGTGGTCCCCGCGCAGCGTGGGGACCATCCGGCGGCACCCTGAGGCGTCCCCGAGCCGCCCCTGATCCCTTTCCCCAGCGAGTTGTCACCACCAGAACCGGCCGGAGCCGACGTGGTGGTGACAGCTCGTCCGGTCAGGCGACCACGCCGTCGGCGCGCAGCCGCGCCACCTCGTCGGGCGTGAGTCCCAGCACGGCCAGCACGGCGTCGGTGTCGGCGCCCGGCCCCACCGGCGGAACGTCGCCACCGACGACGGCGTGCGTGAGAACCGCGGTGCGGCAGCGGGTTGCACCTGGCCGTCGCGCTCGACCAGCGTCCGCGCGAGCAGCCAGGTGGCGGGTGGCGGGGTGCCTCGTCCCAGTCGAGCACCGGGGCGACGCAGGCGTCGGAGCCCTCGAACACCGCGGTCCACTCGTCCCGGGTGCGGGTGAGGAAGAGCTCGGCCCACTGCCGCCGGGCGTCGGCCCAGTGCGCGGGATCGAGCCGCGTGGCCGGGTCGACCGCCGGCGTCGGCGTGATCCCGGACAGCCGGACGAGCTCGGCGTAGAACTGCGGCTCCAAGCGCGCCGACGGCGACGAAACCGCCTCCGGCGCAGGCGTAGACGGCGTAGAACGGGGCGCCGCCGTCGAGCAGGTTCTCGCCCCGTCCACCCGACCAGGCGCCCGCGCCGCGCAGGCCGTGCAGGAAGCCGGTGAGCGACGCCACGCCGTCGACGATCGCGGCGTCGACGACCTGGCCGGGGCCGCCCGAGCGCACCGCGACCAGCGCGGCGAGCACGCCCATGACGAGGAAGGTCGAGCCGCCGCCGAAGTCGCCGAGCAGGTTGGCGGGGACGGCCGGCGGCCCACCCGCGGTGCCGATCGCGGCGAGGGCGCCGGTGACGGCGACGTAGTCGACGTCGTGACCCGCCGCGGTGGCCAGCGGGCCGTCCTGGCCCCAGCCGGTCATCCGGCCGTAGACGAGCGAGGGGTTCGCGGCGAGGCACTCGTGCGGCCCGAGCCCCATCCGCTCGGTGACGCCGGGCCGGAAGCCCTCGACGAGCACGTCGGCGTCCGCCACCAGGCGGAGCACCAGCTCGCGCCCGGCGTCCTGCTTGAGGTCGATCGCCACCGCACGGCGACCGCGCTGGAGGACGTCGGACGGCAGCCCGGTCGGGGCGCCGAGCCCACCGCCACCGACGCGGTCGACCCGCACGACGTCGGCGCCGAGGTCGGCCAGGAGCATGCAGGCGTACGGCGCGGGCCCGATCCCCGCGAGCTCGACGACCCGCACCCCGGCCAGCGGCCCGGCGGCCCTGCTCGCCCCGGCTGGCGGTGCGGTCGGCGGCGGGCACCGGCCCAGGATGCCTCAGGCGACCTGCACCGACCGCTTCGACAGGCCCATCCAGAAGCCGTCGATGGCCGTGGTCGCGGGGTCGTCCGGGGCGTCGGCGGTGCCGAGGGTCACGAACAGCGGCGAGTAGTGCTCCACGGTCGGGTGGGCGTACGGCATCCCGGGAGCGAGGGTGGAGTACCGGGCCAGGGTCTCCACGTCGCCGCGCTCGAGGGCCTCGCCGGCCCAGGCGTCGAAGTCGACCGACCACCCGGGGGCGGCCGCGTCGGGGTTCGTCCAGTGCTCGCGGCTGAGGAACGGCAGCCCGTGGGTGAGGAAGCCGGACCCGATCACCAGCACGCCCTGCTCCCGCAGCGGTCGCAGCCGGCGGCCGAGGGCGAGCAGCTTCTCGGGGTCGTGCGTCGGCAGCGACATCTGCAGGACGGGGACGTCCGCGTCCGGGTACATCGCCTTGAGCGGCACCCACGCGCCGTGGTCGAGGCCGCGGGAGACGTGCTCGTGCACCTGCTCGGTGTCGGGCATCAGCGAGGCGACCGTGCGCGCGAGGTCGGACGCGTCCGGGGTCTCGTAGGTCATCTCGTAGAAGCGCTGCTCGAAGCCGCCGAAGTCGTAGACCAGCGGGGTGCCCTGCGCGCTCCCGGACAGGCTCAGCGGGGCGTTCTCCCAGTGCGCGCTCACGATCAGCACCGCGCGCGGCTTCGGCAGCGACTGCGCCCAGTCGAACTGCTGGCGCAGCCAGAGCGCGTCGTCGAGCAGCGGCGGGGCGCCGTGGCCGAGGTAGAGCGCGGGCAGCGCGCCGTCGTCCTCGGTCCAGCGCCGCTGCGTGCGGGTCAGCGGGAGCGCGTGCTCGAGGTGCCGGTCGTAGGCGTGCGGGTCGAAGCGGGTCATGGGGTCCCTCCGGGTCTCATCCTCTCATAAGTTTGAGAGTTCAAGTTTTGTTCCGGAGCGAGGTCCGCGACCAGGGCGAGGTGGTCGGACACCTCGGTGCGCACCGCGCGGGCGCCGGAGACGGCCGCGGGGGACAGCCCGGCGGCGAGCAGGTGGTCGAGCTGGCGGGCCGGTCGGTGCGACGGCCAGGTGGCGCTGCGCACGAGCGGCCGCATGCCGGTCGCCCGGGCCGCTGCGCGGGGGCCGAGGTTGAGGTCACCGGCGAGCACGACCGGCCGTCCGTCCCGGGCGCGCAGCCACCGCACCAGGAAGCGCAGCTGGTGCCCGCTCCACCCGGGCACGAAGGACAGGTGGGTCGTGGCCACGGTCACCGGCCCGCCCGGGACGTCGACGACGGCGACCAGCGCCACCCGCGGCTCCTCCTTGACGAGCAGCGGGAGACGACCGGGGACGGGCACCGGCAGCCGCACCGGCACGTAGGGCGGCAGCGGCGGCAGCGGCACGACCTCGCACGCCAGCAGCGGCAGCCGGCTCACCAGCGCGATCCCGTACGTCGGCCCGTCGTCCTCGCCGGTCGCCGGCACCCAGCGGCCGCCCGGCACGCCGGCCACCGTCGCCGCGAACCGGTGGTCGGCCCCCAGCGCCTGCGCCACGGCAGCCGCCTGGTCGACCCCGTGCGAGCGCTCCTGGCCGCGGTCGACCTCCTGCAGCGCGAGCACGTCGCAGCCCAGCGACCGCGCCGACGACGACCAGCAGGTCGGTGTCGACCTGCCCGTCGCGGGCCCGGCGGCCGCTGTGGGCGTTGAGGGTGCCGATCCGCACGTCCCCAGCCTGCCCCCTACGGGCCCGGAGCGGGTGTGCGATGGGCCACGAGCGCGTGGCGCTGCGCCTCGGTGCGGGTTTGGATGGGCCATGGCCACCGGGCACCGACGACACCACCACCGCACGACACCACCACCCACGACGCCGGGACGGCAGGCGGGAGCGGCGACGCGACCGAGGTCGGCGCCCACGAGCGGACCCGGGAGTCCGGCCGCGACGTGCTCGCCGGCTTCGAGGGCCTGGACGCCGCCGGGCGCGAGCGTGCTCCGCGAGGTGCTCGACGGCCGGTGGAAGGGC
This sequence comes from uncultured Actinomycetota bacterium, assembly GCA_963711185.1. Classification (GTDB taxonomy): domain Bacteria; phylum Actinomycetota; class Actinomycetes; order Propionibacteriales; family Propionibacteriaceae; genus Microlunatus. Next base: position 975,550 of record CAVQDD010000019.1, read on the forward strand.
GTGCGCGACGCCGCCCGCGCGCGGATGGCCGAGGAGGCGACGCCGCCGGTCACCGACCTGCCCACCGACGAGCACCGCCGGCTCACCCTGGAGCGGCTGCGCGCGCTCGCCGACGGCGGACCGTTCGCGGCCGGGTTCCCGGTGGAGGTCGGCGGGGACGGCGACATCGGCGGCTCGGTGACCGCGATCGAGATGCTCGGCCACGCCGACCTGTCGGTGATGGTCAAGGCCGGGGTGCAGTGGGGGCTGTTCGGCGGTGCGATCACGGCGCTCGGCACCGCGGAGCACCACCGCCGGTACCTGCCCGGCGCGATGGACCTGAGCCTGCTCGGCTGCTTCGCGATGACCGAGTCCGGCCACGGCTCCGACGTCGAGTCGCTCGGCACGACGGCGACGTACGACCCGGAGACCGACGAGCTCGTCGTCCACACCCCGACCCCGCGCGACCGCAAGGACTACATCGGCAACGCCGCCGAGCACGGCCGGCTGGCCGTGGTCTTCGCGCAGCTGGTGGTCGGCGGCGAGGGGCGCGGCGTGCACGCGGTGGTGGTGCCCATCAGGAACGAGGACGGTTCTCCCGCAGCGGGTGTCACGATCGGTGACGACGGCCGCAAGGGCGGGCTCAACGGCGTCGACAACGGCCGGTTGTCGTTCGACCACGTGCGTGTGCCGCGGGCCGACCTGCTCGACCGGTACGGCGCGATCGACGCCGACGGCACGTACTCGAGCCCGATCGAGAACCCGAAGCGCGGTTCTTCACGATGCTCGGCACGCTGGTGCGCGGACGCATCTCCGTCGCCGGCGCGGCAGGCGCCGCCACCGAGTCGGCGCTGACGATCGCGATCCGGTACGCCTTGCGGCGCAGGCAGTTCGAGCGCACCGAGGACGGCGAGGAGGTGCTGCTGCTCGACTACCAGGCGCACCAGCGACGGCTGCTCCCCGCGCTGGCCACCACGTACGCGCTGCACCTCGCGCAGTCACAGCTCACCGAGGAGCTGCACGACGTCCAGACGGCCGGAGCCCTCGGCGGCGACGGTGGCGACGAGAACGCGCAGCGCACCCTCGAGACCCAGGCCGCCGGCATCAAGGCGGTGGGCACGGCGCACGCCAACGCCACCGTGCAGGCGTGCCGCGAGGCCTGCGGCGGAGCCGGGTTCCTGGCCGAGAACCTCCTGGTGCAGCTGCGGGCCGACGTCGACGTGTTCGCCACCTTCGAGGGCGACAACACGGTGCTGCTCCAGCTCGTCGGCAAGGGGCTGCTCACCGGCTACACGCACCACGTGGGCGAGCTGGACTCGTTCGGCGTCGCCCGGTTCGTGGCCGAGCAGCTGGTCACCTCGGTGATCGAGCGGGCGGTGGTCGCGCCGCTGGTCGCGCGGCTGCTCGGCACCGCGCCCGGCAAGGACGGCGAGCGCGGCGTCCACGACCGCGCCTGGCACCTCACCCTGTTCGAGGACCGCGAGAAGCACCTGCTGGAGACCCTCGCCCAGCGGCTGCGCGCCGCCCGCCGGTCGGGCGAGGCGTTCGAGGCGTTCAACGGCTGCCAGGAGCACCTGCTCGCCACCGCCCGCGCCCACGTCCACCGCCTCGTGCTGGAGTCGTTCGCCGCCGCCATCGACGCCTGCGAGGACGACGCCGTCGCCACCCTGCTCGACGCCGTCTGCGACCTCTACGTGCTCGCGCAGGTGGAGGCCGACCGCGGGTGGTTCCTCGAGCACGGCCGGATCACCCCGCGGCGCGCCAAGGAGGTCACCGCCGCGGTCGACGCGCTCTGCGCCGGGCTGCGGCCGCACGCGGCCGACCTGGTCGACGGCTTCGGCATCCCCGAGCACCTCGTGGCCGCTGCGGTCCTGGCCGACGACTCCCTGGCGGTCTGAGCGCGCGTTGTCGCCACGGTTCGGTGTCGCTGTGCGACTACGCTCGCGTAGGTGGAGCGTCGATGAAGGACTACGTCTACCCGGTCGTCATCCGGGCCGCGCTGACCGCCTTCAAGGCGCTCGGGATGACCGTGCGGGTGGAGGGGGCCGAGAACATCCCGGCCTCGGGCGGGGTGGTGCTGGCCTCGAACCACGTCAGCTACCTCGACTTCATCTTCGCCGGGCTGGCGCCGTGGAAGGGTGGGCGCCGGCTCACCCGGTTCATGGCCAAGGACGGCGTCTTCCGCGACAAGGTGGGCGGCCCGCTGATGCGCGGGATGCACCACATCCCGGTCGACCGCGAGTCCGGCACCGCCTCGTTCCGCACGGCGCTGAAGTACCTCAAGTCCGGCGAGATCGTCGGCGTCTTCCCCGAGGCGACGATCAGCCAGTCGTTCACGGTCAAGGAGCTCAAGTCCGGCGCGGTGCGGATGGCTGCCGCGGGCAAGGCCCCGATCGTGCCCGTGGCCGTCTGGGGCGGTCAGCGGCTGTGGACCAAGAACCACCCGCGCAAGCTCGTCCGCGGCCAGACCGTCCTGATCATCGTCGGCGAGCCGTTCACCGTCGGCACCCGCGACGACATGGACGCCGCCACCGAGCTGCTGCGCACCACCCTGCAGGCGCTGGTCGACCGCGCCCAGGCCGAGCACCCGTCCCTGGCCGACCCGGGCCCGCACGCCTGGTGGCTGCCCGCCCACCTCGGTGGCGCGGCGCCCACGCCGGAGCAGGCCGCCGCGGCCGACGCCGCCGAGAGCAGTGCCCGGCGCGCGGCGCGCGGGTCGGAGGACGTCGCCGGCTGACCGCGTGACCGTCGGCCGCGACGGCCGTTGTGCCGGTCATGACGCGCAAGGCGGAGAAGCGGCACCAGCGGGACGTCGGCGGCGCGCTGCTCGTCGGGGCGGTCGTGCTGGCCGTCCTGCTCGGGCTCGTGGTGCTCGGCGTCGGCGGCGACCTGCGCTAGCGGCGCCCTGAGCGCGCGCCGCGAGCGAACGGATTCAAAAGCTCAGTCGTCGTAGATGTCGATCGTGGCGTTGCGGTCCTGCGCGGCCCGGCGCTGGGCCTCGGTCGCATCGAGCATCTCGTCGTCGACGTCCTCCGGGCCGTCGTCGCCGTCGTCGTCAGGGGCGGTCCCGAACGGCTCGAGGTCGTCCTCGTCCAGGATCACCTGCTGCACGCCCGCGCTCGCCCGGCGGATCGGTGAGCGGCCGAAGATCTCGGCGCAGATCAGCTTGTAGAGCTCGTCCGGGTTGGGCAGCCACGAGACCACCCGCATCGCCTGGTCGTGGCCGGCGCTCTCCAGCACGAACTCGCCGTAGCCGAGCACCCGTCCGAGCGGCGAGCGGTTGTACGACATGTCGGTGACCTTGCGCAGCGGCATCATCGCGACCTTGCGGGTGAGGATCCCGTAGGTCAGCAGCAGCCGGGTGTCGGTGGCGACGAACCAGTCCTGCGACCACTCCACCAGCCGCCACAGCGCCCGCCCGAGCACCAGCAGCCAGGCCACCCACAGCACGTCCGGCAGCAGCCGGACGTCGGGGGACAGGCTGCTCGTGCCCCACAGCACGAGGAAGAGCGCGACGACGGTGGTGAGCACCGGCTCGAGCACCTGCGCGGGGTGGCGGCGCACGGCCACCACGACCATCTCGGTGTCGAGCAGGTAGCGGTCCAGGTGCGGGGGGACGTCCGCGCTGATCCGGCGGACCACGACCTGCCCGACCGCCCGCCCGACGTTCCGTCCTGCGTCGCGGACCCGGCCGGCCACGGGCTACCCGCCGAGCAGGGCGTCGAAGAAGCGGCCGATCGCCTGGACGGCGGTCGGCGATGCCGTCCCAGGCGCTGGCGACGATGCCGGCGGCCTGGTCGGGGCTCTTGAAGATCGCGTAGACCGCGAAGGCGATCAGGAACCAGATCAGCACCTTCTTGGCGCGGGACACCTCGTGCTCCTCACGGTCGCGGGCACGCCTGGGGGAAGGCGCGTGCTCCTGCCGGGTCCAGCATGGACGCTGCGTGACCGGCTGTCGCGCAGGCTCGCCGGGCCCGACGGGTCTGGGCGGGCGGTCGGCGCTGGGGTGGTGGTCGTGCTCAGACCACCCCGTAGAGGCGGTCGCCGGCGTCACCGAGGCCGGGGACGATGTAGCCGTGCTCGTTGAGCCGCTCGTCGAGCGCGGCCGTGACGACGGTGACCGCGGGGTGGTCGGCGAACCGCTCCTCGATCACCTTCACGCCCTCCGGCGCGGCGAGCAGGCAGATCGCGGTGATCTCCTCGGCGCCGCGCTCGAACAGGAACTCGAAGGCCGCCACGAGCGTGCCGCCGGTGGCCAGCATCGGGTCGAGCACGTAGACCTGCCGGCCGGACAGGTCGTCCGGCAGCCGGTTGGCGTACGTGCTGGCCTGCAGCGTCTCCTCGTCGCGGATCATCCCGAGGAAGCCGACCTCCGCGGTGGGCAGCAGCCGCACCATGCCGTCGAGCATGCCGAGGCCCGCCCGCAGGATGGGCACCACCAGCGGCTTCGGCGAGCTGAGCTTGGTCCCGGTGGTGGCCGCCACCGGCGTGCGGATCTCGACCGCCTCGGTGCGCACCTCCCGGGTGGCCTCGTAGGCGAGCAGCGTGACCAGCTCGTCGGCGAGCCGGCGGAAGGTGGGGGAGTCGGTGCTCTCGTCCCGCAGGGCCGTCAGCTTGTGCGAGACGAGCGGGTGGTCGGCGACGTGCAGGCGCATGGCCGGGAACCTACCGGTCCGCCGGGTGGGTGCGGGTCGCCGGACGGGGTGGTCGGCGGCCGGAGGCTTTGCCAGGATGACCGCCGTGTCCTTCTTCACCGCGGTGATGGCCTCGGACGGCTCCGCGTGGCGCGCGCGCGACGTCGACGTCGAGGACTGCGCCGACCTCGACGACCTGGCCGACCTGATGCGGTCGGCCGCCGTCGAGGACGGTCCGGTCCTGTGCGTGATCGAGCGCGAGGACGGCTGGTTCGCGCTCGTGCGGGTCGACGGCGAGGACGACCCCCGCCTGTTCGTCTCCGACCTGGCCCCCGCCCTGCGCGGCCACTACGAGCCGGTGCTCTCCTCGGCCGCCGACGTCGAGGTCGACGTCCCCGGCGTGCACGCCTACGAGCGGGTGGCCGCCGCCCCGGCCGAGGAGTCCGACGACGAGCGCACCGACGACGAGGTGGAGCACGACGTCGAGGCCGAGGCCGAGCTCGTGGAGGCCCTCGACGGCGAGAAGCTCGTGCAGCCCGACCCCGACCCCGAGCCGGTCGACCTGTGGGCGGGCGACCCCGCGCTGCTCGACGACCTCGGCGTCAGCGCGTCGCGGCTGCTCGAGCTGGTCGAGGACAACCAGGACGACCCGGCCACCGTGCTGTCGGCGGTCGGCGAGGCCTGCGGCTTCGACGAGCTCATCGAGGCGCTGCGCTGACCACCGCCGGTGACGACGGCGCCCTGATGGGCCTGGCGCTGGACGAGGCCCGCGCGGCACTCGCCACCGGCGACGTCCCGGTCGGCGCCGTGGTGGTCGATCCGTCCGGTGCCGTCCTGGGTTCCGGACGCAACGCCCGCGAGGCCACCGGCGACCCCACCGCGCACGCCGAGGTGCTCGCCCTGCGCGCCGCGGCCGCCGCCCGCGGCGAGTGGCGGCTCGACGGCTGCACGCTCGTCGTCACCCTCGAGCCGTGCACGATGTGCGCCGGCGCCGCCGTGCTCGCCCGGGTGGGCCGGCTCGTGCTCGGCGCCTGGGACCCCAAGGCCGGCGCCACCGGATCGCTCTGGGACGTGGTCCGCGACCGCCGCCTCAACCACCGGATCGAGGTCGTCGGCGGCGTCCGCGAGGCCGAGTGCGCCGCCGTGCTGCAGGAGTTCTTCTCCGAGCCACCGCTGAGCAGCAGCCGGATCGGCGCGACCCGCGCTGTCAGAACCACTCCGACGGCCGTGGGCGCAGAGTCTCGTTCTGCACAAGTGCGCAGGTAGCGAGTTGGTCGCCCGGACGGGGGTCGGTATCCTCGTCGGCGGTGGCGTGTCCGAGCGGCCAAAGGAGCACGCCTCGAAAGCGTGTGTGGGTGCAAATCCACCGTGGGTTCAAATCCCACCGCCACCGCCAGATCACGAAGGGGCCCGCGAGCAGCGGGCCCCTTCCTCGTTCTCCCGGGCGAGCAGGGTCAGTCGTCGTCCTTCTCGGCGCGCTTCTTCAGCAGGCCCATCCCCGGGAGCGCCTCGATCGCGCCCTGCAGGTTCTGGACGGTCTCCAGGATCGCGTGCACGTCGGGGCCGACGGCGTCGAGCTGGCGCAGCAGGGGGAGCACGTCGTCCTCGAGGTGGGCGAGGACGGTGGGCAGCCGGTCGAGCAGGCTGACCGCGGCGTCGACCTCCTGCGGCGAGATGCTCTCGACGATCTTCGTGGCGATCGGAACGCCCTGGCGCGCAACGGGTTCCACCGACGAGAGCAGGCTGTCGGCGCGGTCGACCAGACCGGTGGCTCCGGCCATCGTCCGGTCGGCCTTGGTGGTCACGAGGTTCACCCGCTCGACCGTGCCGTCGGACTCGGTGACGACCTCGTCGATCCGGCCGATCACGAGCTCGGCGTGGTCGACGACGGCGTCGATGCGGTCGACGAGCACCGAGACCCGGGTGAGCAGCGTCTGCGCCTGGGGCACCAGCGCGAGCGCGCCGCCGACGCTGCCGACGGCCTGGTCGACGGTCTCCGCGAGCGCGTGCCGCACGCTGGTGGCGGCACCCACGATCTCGCTGGCGCTGGGGATCAGACCCATCGTTGCCTCCTCGGGGTGCCGGCTCAGCCGGACGGGGTGGGCGTGGTGGAGGGACCGCGCCCGGCTGGTGCAGGTCCGGTACCCGGCGGCGGCGGCGGTCGCCTGCGGCGACCGCGGCCGCTGTCTCCGCGGCCGGCCCATCTGGTGAAGCCGGGCCGATGAGCGACGTCGACGACGTCGCCGGCGCGGCCGTCGTCGACCAGCGACGACGCCCGGGAGTGCAGCGCCACCGACTGCGCCTGGGCCAGCAGGTCGGGCCCGTAGCGGAGCTGCGCCGGCCTCGGTCGACGTCTGACGCCGCTGCCGTCGTTGCCGACGTCCTCGACCACGTAGCCGCGCGGGTCGAGCTCGTCGCCGATCGCGCTGGCCAGGCCCTGCGGTCGGTGGCGTTGAGGACGTTCACGCGGGTGTCGGCCGGCGGCGGCGATCGTCGCGTGGAGCGTGCCGCGCGCGGGCTCGCCGACGGGTTGGCGGTGGGCTCGTCGCTGAACGGCCACTCCCACCAGCCCTGGTTGATCCCGGCGCCGACCACGCCGGCTCCGAGCACGACCAGCACCAGCGCCGCGAACGACCCGGCCTGCCGGCGGCGGATCTTCTTGCGGCGGCGCTCCTCGTCCTGGCGCGCCTGGTAGCGCTCCTCGTCCTCGTCGGTCCACTCCGGGACGTCGTCGTACGGGTCGTACTCCTCGTCCCCTCCGTCCCCGGTGCTCACGTGCTGCCCCCTCAGTCGTCCAGGACCAGGACCCTGGCGTGGAGGATCGGGCGCTGGTGCAGGGCCGCGCGGACGGCGCGGTGCAGGCCGTCCTCGAGGTACATGTCACCGCGCCACTGCACGACGTGGGCGAACAGGTCGCCGAAGAAGGTGGAGTCCTCCGCCAGCAGGGCGTCGAGGTCGAGGGTGCGCTTGGTGGTGATCAGCTCGACCAGCCGCACCTGGCGCGGGGCGACCTCGGCCCACTGCTTGGGCGTGGTGAGGCCGTGGTCGGGGTAGGGGCGCCCGTCCCCCACGGCCTTGAAGATCACTGCTGCATCCAACCACGAGAAGGGTGCCCTCCGAGGTGTTCCGCGACTAGCCTGCGGCCACCGGTGACCGCAACGTGGCACCGGACCGGACGAACGCCGAGGAGCCCACGTGCCCGAGTCGCCTGCGCCCGCCGACGATCTCGTCCGGAGCGTCACGGAGGGCTACGCCTTCGACGGCCCGGCGCTCGACCTCGGCGCGCTGGTCCTCGACGGCGCGGGACGGCCGGACGTCCAGGTGCGCATCCCGCTGTCGGTGCTGAACCGGCACGGGCTGGTGGCCGGCGCGACGGGCACCGGCAAGACCAAGACGCTGCAGCTGATGGCCGAGCAGCTCTCCGCCCAGGGCGTGCCCGTGTTCGTCGCCGACGTCAAGGGCGACCTGTCCGGGCTGGCGGTCCCGGGCGAGGCGAGCGAGCGGATCACCGCGCGGGCGCTGGACGTCGGCCAGGACTGGACGCCGACCGGCAACCCGGTGGAGCTGTTCGCGCTCGGCGGCAAGGGCACCGGCGTCCCGGTGCGCGCCACCGTCACCTCGTTCGGGCCGGTGCTGCTGGCCAAGGTGCTCGGCCTGGGCGACGTGCAGACGTCCTCGCTCGGCCTGGTCTTCCACTTCGCCGACAAGGCGGGCCTGCCGCTGCTCGACCTCAAGGACCTGCGGGCGGTGGTCCAGTACCTCACCTCGGACGAGGGCAAGGGCGACCTCGCCGGCCTCGGCGGCCTCAGCAAGGCCACCGCGGGCGTGATCCTGCGCGAGCTGATCGCGTTCGCTGACGCGGGGGCCGACGAGTTCTTCGGCGAGCCCGAGCTCGACACGGCCGACCTGCTGCGCACCACGCCGGACGGCAAGGGCGTGATCAGCTGCCTCGAGCTGCCGTCCGTCCAGAGCCAGCCGGTGCTGTTCTCGACCTTCCTGATGTGGCTGCTGGCCGACCTGTTCGAGACGCTCCCCGAGGTGGGTGACGTCGACAAGCCCAAGCTGGTCTTCTTCTTCGACGAGGCGCACCTGCTCTTCGACGACGCCTCCGACGACTTCCTCGACCAGGTCGCCCAGACCGTCCGGCTGATCCGGTCGAAGGGTGTGGGCGTCTTCTTCGTCACCCAGTCGCCCACCGACGTGCCGCGAGAGGTGCTGGCGCAGCTGGGTTCTCGCATCCAGCACGCGCTGCGCGCCTTCACCCCGGAGGACGCCAAGGCGTTGAAGCGGACGGCCTCGACGTACCCGACCTCCTCGTACGACCTCGAGGAGGTGCTGACGACGCTCGGCACGGGGGAGGCCGTCGTCACCGTCCTGTCCGAGCGCGGAGCCCCCACCCCGGTGGCGTGGACGCGGCTGCGCGCCCCGCAGTCGCTGATGGCACCGGCGCCGGCGGAGGTGCTGGCGGCGACCGTCGCGGCCTCGCCGCTGCAGGCGGAGTACGGCCAGGAGATCGACCGCGACAGCGCCTACGAGCGGCTCGTCGCCAAGCTGGCCCCGCCGCCGGAACCCGCTGCGCCGGAACCCGCGCCGGCTCCGAGATCCGCAGAGCCCGCAGGGCGCGCCGAGCCGCGCACCACGCGGACCGCGCGCCCCCGCACCCGAGCCGTCCACCGCCGAGAAGGTGCTGGGCTCGGGCGCGTTCAAGTCGTTCGCACGGTCGGCGGGCACGGTCCTCGGGCGCGAGATCATGCGCTCCGTCTTCGGGGTGAGGCGTCGCCGGTGATCCCGGCCCCGGTGCTGCAGGCCCTGCGGGTGCTGGTCGCGCTCCTCGGGTTGTCGGCGGTGGTCACCGAGGTCGTCGTGCTGGTCGGACGCGGCACCTTCGTCCCCGGCAACTTCTTCAGCTTCTTCACGATCCAGAGCAACCTGCTCGCCGGCGTCACGCTGCTGCTCGTGGTCTCGCGTCCCGGGGCGCCGTGGCTGTCGTGGCTGCGCGGGCTCGCGACGCTCTGCATGGTCGTCACCGGGATCGTCTTCTCGGTGCTGCTGTCCGGGCTGCCGGCCGACGTCCTCACCGCGGTGCCGTGGGACAACGTGGTGCTGCACTACCTGGTGCCGATCTGGTTCGCGCTCGACTGGATCCTCTCGCCGCCGACCCCGCCGGTGCCGTTCCGCACCGCCCTGCTGTGGCTGCTCTACCCGCTGGCCTACGTGACGTACAGCCTGGTCCGCGGGTCCGGTCGTCGACTGGTACCCGTACCCGTTCCTGGACCCGGCGAACGGCGGCTACGGCGCGGTGGCCGTCACCTCGGTCGGCATCGCGGTGGTCGTCGTCGCGCTCACCTGGCTGCTGACGCGGTGGGGCGCACGAAGGGCCCCGGACCGGATCGGTCGGGGGCCCTCACGTGCTGGCGGAGGATAGGGGATTTGAACCCCTGAGAGGTTTCCCTCAACACGCTTTCCAAGCGTGCGCCCTAGGCCACTAGGCGAATCCTCCGCCGACGAGGGTACCGGAGCCGGGGGCGTGCCCCGGACGCGGCGGCCAGTGGTCGAGACGGCGCGCCGTCGTCCCTCCGGATCGGCGCAGGGTGTGGTTACGATGCCTGGCACCGAGGAGAAACGGAGCAACTCGGACCATGGTCGGGATCCTCAGCGCCGCGGCGCTGCTGCTCGTCGTGGCCGGACTGGCCAAGCTGCGGGACCCCGGCCCGGCGCGGTCGGCGATCGTGGCGGCCCGGCTCCCGGGCGGAGCGCGGGTCCGGTCCCCCTGGGTCGCGAGGTCGGTGGGCGCGGCCGAGGTGCTCGTCGGGACGGCGGCGCTGCTCGTCGGCGGCCGCTGGACCGCTGCCCTCCTCGGTGCCTCCTACCTGCTGCTCGCCCTGGTGGCGTGGCGGCTGCTCAGCGTCGCCTCGGGCACGGGCTGCGGCTGCTTCGGCGCCACCGGCGCACCGATCAGCCGCTGGCACCTCGCGCTCGACCTCGGGTTCGCCGCGGCTTGCTGCCGTCGCGGTCGCGTTCCCCACCCCGGGGCTGCCCCTCGCGGTGTCGTCGACCGGCTGGGAGGGCGGCCTCCTGGTCGCCCTCGTCGGCCTGCTCGCCTACGCCGCCTTCCTGATGACCACCGCGCTGCCGAGCCTCGCGGCCGCCGGCCGGGTGAGGACGTGATCGGTGATCTGGATCGTGCTGGCGCTGACCGCCGTGGTGGTGGTCCTGTCCGTGCTCGTCGCGGGGCTGCTGCGCGCCTACGCCGACGTGCTGCGTCGTCTGCACGCGCTCGACGGCGGCGGCGAGGACGCACCGGCCGTCGAGGGCGCACGCGCCCGCGTTCCAGGTCGCCGACCAGGTGACCCGCCCGCGCACCTACCAGCCCGAGGGCCGCGACGAGTGGTCCGCCGGGCACGACGTCCAGGGGACGACGCTCGGCGGCGAGGTCGTCCTCGCCCGCGTGGTCGGCGCCGAGCACGACACCCTGCTGGCCTTCCTGTCCTCCGGGTGCACCGGCTGCCTCGGCTTCTGGGACGAGCTCGCGCAGCCCGGACGCTGGGCGCTGCCGTCCGGCACCCGGCTGCTCGTGGTCGCCAAGGACGAGGTCGACGAGAGCGTGTCGCTGCTGCGCGAGCTGTGCCCTCCCGGGGTCGACCTGGTGATGTCGGGCCAGGCGTGGAGCGACTTCGAGGTCCCGGGCTCGCCGTACGTGGTGGTGGTCGACGGGCCGACCGGCCGGGTCAAGGGCGAGGGGTCGGGCACCTCGTTCAGCCAGCTCTCCTCGCTCGTGGCGCAGGCCGCCGGCGACGCCTCGGCCCGGCTGCGCAAGCCGCCGCGCGACACCGAGCGGGAGGCCGACGTCGACCGCGAGCTGATGCGCGTCGGGATCATGCCCGGCGACGTGCGGCTCTACCAGGGCGCCGCGGCCGGCGAGGGCGAGGAGGGTCGCTGATGCGCTTCCGGACCTCCACGCCCGCGGCCTCCACGCCCGCGCCGCAACCGGTGACCCTCGACGGCTGGGGCATCCGCGCCGACGTGCCCGGCCACTGGGAGGGACGGTTGTTCAACCGTCCCGCGCCCTCCGCCGACTACGGCGACGCGCCGATGACGATCGCAGCAGCAGCGCTCTCGCCCCGACGCGAAGGACGGCGCGATCGGCTGGAAGGGCGAGCGCACCGCACCGGTGCTGCACCTGGCGAACTTCGGCCTCGGCAGCGAGCGCGGCGACTTCGGGTCCGGCGTGGTCGGCACGATGGGGCCGCGGCACGCCTTCGTCGCGCTGCTCGAGTACGGCCCCGAGCTCGCGGGACCGCGCTGTTCTCCCCGCGCGGTCTGCCGAGGCCGCGGCAGGCGGACTTCAGCCCGGACTGCCTGCAGCGGCGCCTGCCCGGGCAGCTCGGCTTCCAGCGCTTCTTCACCGTCGGGTCCCGCGCGATGTGCCTGTTCGTCGTGCTCGGCTCGGTCGGCAACGCCCGCACCCTGGTGGCCGACGTCAGCACCACCCTCGACGGCGTGGAGGTCAGCCCGTGACCGTGATGCAGACGTCGACCGGGACGCCGGCGCGCACCACGTTCGCCGAGCGGCTGGTCGAGAAGATCGCCCGCCGCAGCGGACCCGACCGGCGCGGCTTCCTGCGCGGGTCGGCCCTCGTCGGTGCCGCGGTCGTGGCGACGCCGGCGGCCTTCCTCACCAAGCCCGGCACCGCCTACGCGGCGGTCTGCGGGAGCCACGCCACCTGCTCCAGCGGGTACACCGTGTTCTGCTGCACCATCAACGGCGGGAGGAACTCGTGCCCGCCGAACTCGTTCGTCGCCGGCTGGTGGAAGGCCGACAACGCGTCCTACTGCGGCGGTGCCGCCCGGTACTACATCGACTGCAACGCCTACCGGAACAACAACACCTTCCGGTGCCGCTGCAACAGCGACTCCGGCACCTGCGACAACCGTCTGGTCGCCTGCAACCAGTTCCGGTACGGGCAGTGCAACACCCAGGTCCCCTACTCCGAGACCGGCCCGGTGGTGTGCCGGGTCGTGTCGTGCGTCCCGCCGTGGCAGGAGTACGCGGGCGTGTGCACCTCCAGCAGCCGCACGGACAACAACACCACCAGCCACTCCGCCCCGTGCCTCACCTCACCCCCTCCCCCCACCCGGAAGGTGCCTCTCATGTTCGTCACCAACTACGGCTCCACCCGCGGCCGCCTCGGTCACCGGCGACCGCGTACGTCTCGATCACCCGCCCGATGCTGGGGAAGATGCGAGCAGCGGGCGTCCCCCTCGTCGGGCTCGACGAACGCCGAGGTGCGAGCCCTGCAGGGCCAGCTGGTCGCAGAGGACGAGTAGGACGTCGTCGGTGAGGATGGTCGTCGCGGGCCTGGTGCTCGCGGTGGCCGCCGGTCTGCGAGGCACCTGGTCGCCGTGCGGCCTGTCGATGCTGTCCTCGATCACCCCGTTCAGCGAGCGCGCCCGCGGCTACCGGTACGGCACCACCTGCGCGTGGTTCGTCGCGGGCTCGACCGTCGGCGGCGCCGTCCTCGGCGCGGTGGCGGCGCTGGGGGCGCTCGCCGTCTCGCCGCTGGTGGGCGGCGGGGCCGTGCCGTGGCTGCTCGCGGTCGGGGTCGTCGCGGCGCTGGTCTGCGCGGCGTCCGACGCCGGCGTCGGCCCGGTGCGGCTGCCGACGCTGCCGCGCCAGGTCGACGAGGCGTGGCTCGACACCTACCGCCGCTGGATCTACGCCGCGGGCTTCGGCGTCCAGATCGGCGCGGGCTTCACCACCTACGTGATGACCGCCGCGAACTACCTCGTGGTGGCGCTCGCCGTGCTCGCCGGCTCGCCGGGCTGGGCGCTGGCCACCGGGCTGCTCTTCGGCGTCACCCGCGGTCTGGTCGTCGCGGTGGGGGCGTGGGCGACCACCCCGGCCCGGCTGCGCGACCTGCACCGCACGCTGGAGCGCTGGGCCGCGCCGTCCCTGCGGGTGATGGTGGGGCTGCAGGTGGCCGTGGCCGTCGGCCTCGCGGCCGTCGCGGGCGGACCGGTCTGGGCCGCCGCCGTGCTCGGGCTCTGCGCCGCCGTGGCGGCCGGCACGCTGGTGCACCGGCGTCCCGCGCGGACCGTCCCCGCGGCAGCGGCGACCGGCGTCCGGACGCCCGCCGAGGCACCGGTCGGGGCCCGCTAGACTCGACCGCAGACCCCTCGTGCGGCGTCACCCCGCCGAACTCCCCCAGGGCCGGAAGGCAGCAAGGGTAGGCAGGCTCTGTCGGGTGCACGGGGGGTCCTCTGCTGCCCGCCGCCGGGCCCGTCCGCTGCGAGTCGTCACCACCAGCGCCGCCCAGGACCTGGGCTCGTGGTGACAAGTCGGCGGAGCGGGAGCAGGCTGGCGCCATGACCGCCGCCACGACCGTCGTGCTCTTCGGCGCCACGGGGGACCTGTCCAAGCGCAAGCTCCTGCCGGGGCTCATGCACCTGCTGCAGAGCGGGCTGATGGACGACCTCCGCGTCGTCGCCACCTCGCTGGAGGAGCTGACCCACGAGGAGTTCCTCGAGCTCGCCGCCACCGCGATCCGCGAGCACAGCAGCCACGACGTCAGCGAGCAGGACCTGCGCGACCTGGCCCAGCGCACCCAGTGGGTGCCCGCGACGGCGGGCGCCGACGGGCTGCGCGAGGCGGTGGACAAGGCGGAGGCCGAGCTCGGGGAGGGCGCCCGGCGGCTGCACTACCTGAGCGTGCCGCCCCGGGCGGCGCTGCCGGTCGTCGCCCAGCTCGCCGAGGCGGGCCTGGTCGAGCGCAGCCGGATCATCATGGAGAAGCCGTTCGGCACCGACCTGGCCAGCGCGCGCAGCCTCAACGCCCGCCTGCACGAGGTGTTCGACGAGGACCAGATCTTCCGGATCGACCACTTCCTCGGCAAGGAGGCGGCGCAGAACATCCTGGCGTTCCGGTTCGCGAACGGGCTGTTCGAGCCGATCTGGCACCGCAACCACATCGACCACATCCAGATCGACGTCCCCGAGACGCTCGGGCTCGAGACCCGCGCCGACTTCTACGAGGCCACGGGCGCCTACCGCGACATGGTCGTCACCCACCTGTTCCAGGTGATGGCCTTCACCGCGATGGAGCCACCGACCGCGCTGGAGCCCCGGGCGATCAGCGAGGAGAAGAACAAGGTCTTCCGCTCGATGCTGCCGATCCTCCCCGAGAACGTCGTGCGCGGTCAGTTCGACGGCTACAAGGACATCCCCGGGGTCCGGCACGAGTCCGAGACCGAGACGTTCATCGCGCTGAAGTGCTTCGTCGACAACTGGCGCTGGGCCGGGGTGCCGTTCTTCCTGCGGACGGGCAAGCAGCTCGCCGAAGGGCGCGCGGGTGATCTCGATCGCCTTCAAGGAGCCGCCGCTGTCGATGTTCCCGGCCGGCTCGGGCGTGGGCGACCACGGGCCCGACCACCTGACCTTCGACCTCGCCGACAAGTCGCGGATGTCGTTGTCGTTCTACGGCAAGCGGCCGGGTCCGGGCATGCGGCTGGACAAGCTGAGCATGCAGTTCTCGGTGCAGGAGACCGACTGGGCGGGATCGGTGCTCGAGGCGTACGAGCGGCTGATCCACGACGCCGCGCGTGGTGACCGCACCCTGTTCACCTCGGCCGACGGCATCGAGCGGCTCTGGGAGATCTCCCAGCCGCTGCTCGAGCAGCCGCCCGTCCCCCGGCCCTACAAGCCGGGCAGCTGGGGACCCAACCAGATCCACCAGCTGGTGGCGCCGTGGGCGTGGCGGCTGCCCTTCGAGCGGCCCTGGCGGGAGAAGAAGCTCTGACCGCGGTCGGCGCCGGCAGGGCCCGGCGCGACGTCCGACCCGGCGGATAAGGTCGGCGACGTGACGCAGGCCCTGTACCGCCGCTACCGGCCGGAGTCCTTCGCGGACGTCATCGGGCAGGAGCACGTCACCTCGCCGCTGATCGCCGCCCTCGGGGCGGCCAAGGTCAACCACGCGTACCTGTTCTCGGGCCCGCGCGGCTGCGGCAAGACCACCTCGGCGCGCATCCTGGCCCGCTGCCTGAACTGCGCGCAGGGGCCCACGCCCACGCCGTGCGGCACCTGCGACTCGTGCACCGAGCTCGCCCGCGGCGGCTCCGGCAGCCTCGACGTCATCGAGATCGACGCCGCCAGCCACGGCGGCGTCGACGACGCCCGCGACCTGCGCGAGCGCGCCACCATCGGCCCGGTGCGCGACCGGTTCAAGGTCTACGTCATCGACGAGGCGCACATGGTCTCGCCGCAGGGCTTCAACGCCCTGCTGAAGCTGGTCGAGGAGCCGCCGGACTACGTGAAGTTCGTCTTCGCCACGACCGAGCCGGACAAGGTGCTGCAGACCATCCGCTCGCGCACCCACCACTACGCGTTCCGGCTGGTCCCGCCCGAGACGCTGTCGGCCTACCTCGAGCAGCTCTGCGTCGCCGAGGGCGTGACGGTGGGCAAGGGCGTCATCCCGCTCGTCGTGCGGGCGGGCCAGGGCTCGGTGCGCGACTCGCTGTCGGTGCTCGACCAGCTGATGGCCGGGGCCGGCCCGGACGGCGTCGACTACCCGCGGGCGGTGTCGCTGCTCGGGTACACCGACACCGCGCTGCTCGACGAGGTCGTCTCCGCCCTCGGCCAGGCCGACGGCGCCGCGCTGTTCGGCGTGGTCGACCGGGTGATCCAGTCCGGGCACGACCCGCGGCAGTTCGTCACCGACCTGCTCGAGCGGCTGCGCGACCTGATCGTCCTGCAGGCGATGGGCGAGGCCGCGCACGGCGTGCTGCGCTCGGTCCCGCTCGACCAGCTCGAGCGGATGGAGACCCAGAGCACCTTCCTCGGCGCCGCCGAGCTGTCCCGGGCCGCCGACGTCACCAACACCGCGCTCGGCGAGATGGTCGGGGCCTCCAGCCCTCGGATGCACCTCGAGCTGCTGTGCGCCCGGCTGCTGCTGCCCGCCACCGACGCGGGCGAGCGCGGCCTGGCCCCGCGGCTCGACCGGATCGAGCGGCGCCTCGGCGCAGCCGTCCCGGCCCCTGCGCAGGCGGCGTCCGCGGCCGAGCAGCGACCGCCCGAACGGCGTCCCGCATCCCGAGCAGCTGCCGGCGGCCGAGCAGCCGCCCGCACCCGAGCAGCGTCCCGCGCCCGAGCAGCCGCCCGAGCGCGAGCAGCGTCCCGAGCCCGAGCAGCGTCCGCGAGCCCGCGCAGGCGTCCCGAGCGGCGAGCAGCGAGCAGCGGCGGCCGAGCAGCGCACGAAGCCCGAGCAGCGAACGGAGCCGGAGCCCGCGCAGCCGGGCGCGCTCGACACCGAGGCGATGCGGCGGATGTGGCCCGACCTGCTGCGCCAGGTCCAGGGCATGAAGCGCTCGACCTGGATGATCATCAGCGCCAACGCCCAGGTGCACGAGCTCGCCGGCAGCGTGCTGCGGCTGGCCTTCTCCAACCAGGGGACCGCCCGCGGGTTCGGCAACGGCCAGCACGCCGAGGTCGTCGCCGCCGCGGTCGAGCAGCTGCTCGGCGCCACGGTCCGGGTCGAGGCCGTCGAGGGCGCGCCGTCGACGAGCGGGTCCGGCGGCACGACGTCCGCGGCCGCCACCGCACCGGCGTCCTCGACGACGCGTCCGGTGCCCGCGACGTCCGGCGGGTGGCCGGAGACCGCGGCGCCGTCGGCCGTGTCCGGGCCGCCGGACTGGTTCGAGCAGGCACCGCCCGACGACGACGCCCCGCCCCCGCCCGACGTCCCGCCGGCCGGTGGGTCGACGTCCGCGCCGGAGCCGCAGCGCCCGGCCGCCGGGCCGGCGCCGGGCCGGATGTCGCGGGCCGAGCAGATGGCGCGCGCCACCGCCCCGGCGAAGGATCCCGCCCTGGACACCCCCAGCGACGACGACCCCGACCTCGACGACGCCGGCCCGGCCGGCACGTCCGTGATCGAGCAGATGCTCGGCGGCCAGGTCATCGACGTCGAGCACGAGCGGCGCTGACCGCCCGGACCTGAGCCGGACCTGGCTCGGACCGGGCCCGACCAGCATCCGGGACCCGGGCCGCCCGCCCGGCGGGTCGCACCCCGCCGCCCGGGCGGGGCCATGGGGACGGGTCTACGCTCGCAGGGTGTACGAGGGTGCGGTCCAGGAGCTGATCGACGAGCTCGGCAGGTTGCCGGGCGTCGGTCCCAAGAGCGCGCAACGGATCGCTTTCCACCTGCTCGCCGAGGACCCCGTCGACGTCCAGCGCCTGGTCACCGCGCTCACCGAGGTGAAGGCCCGGGTGCGGTTCTGCGCCACCTGCGGCAACGTCGCCGAGGAGGAGCAGTGCCGGATCTGCCGCGACCCCCGGCGCGACGTCACGATGGTCTGCGTGGTCGAGGAGGCCAAGGACGTCGTCGCGATCGAGCGCACCCGTGAGTTCCGCGGCCGGTACCACGTGCTGGGCGGGGCGATCAGCCCGATCGACGGCGTCGGCCCCGACGACCTGCGCATCCGCGAGCTGATGATCCGCCTGGCCGACGGCACGATCACCGAGGTCATCATCGCCACCGACCCCAACCTCGAGGGCGAGGCCACCGCGGCCTTCCTCGCCCGCACGCTGCGCCCGATGGGCCTGCGTGTCACCCGGCTCGCGTCCGGCCTCCCGGTCGGCGGCGACCTCGAGTACGCCGACGAGGTCACCCTCGGCCGCGCCTTCGAAGGACGGCGTCTGCTGGACGCGTGACCGCGCACCGGCCAGACCGTCGATCAGATCCCGATCAGAGCACGTCTCGAGCGAAGGGGGAGTACCCGTGAGAGAGCGGAGCGGACGAACCATCAGGCACAGCGCGCACGCCACGGCGAGGGACGAGCCGTGAGCGAGACGACGCACGGCGAGGACCCGCAGGTCGACGGGCCGGTGCTGGAGGCGCTGGCGGCCGACACCGCGCGCGAGGCCACCGGGTACCTGGACGCCGTCACCGAGGTGGCCACCGGCAACCAGCCCGAGTCGGCGCTGCCGGTGCTGCTGCTGGCACTGAGCCAGATCCTCACCACCGGCGCGCGCCTCGGCGCGATCCAGGACGTCCTGCCGGACGAGAAGTTCGAGCCGGACACCGGGCCCGACACCGACATCGACGCCGTCCGCACCGGGCTGGCGAACGTGCTGGAGGGCCTGGACGACTACGCCGACGTCGTCGACCCGCTCACCAGCGTCGAGATCGCCCGCGGCAGCCTGTCGAACGACATCGCCGAGGTCGCGTCCGCCCTGGTGCACGGACTGCGCCACTACGAGCAGGGCGGCACCACCGAGGCGCTGTGGTGGTGGCAGTTCTCCTACCTGTCCGCCTGGGGCGACCGCGCGGCGAGCGCCCTGCGGGTGCTGCTGAGCGTGCTCGGCCACCTGCGGCTCGACGCCGACGACGAGGTCGTCGCCGAGGCCCAGTTCGAGGCCCTGCACACCTGATCGGACCGACCTGTCAGCGGGCGAGGGGCTCAGGCGATCCGGGTGCCCCGCGGCAGCCGCTGCACCGGCGTCGACAGCCGGTTGACGGCCACCCCGACGCCGAGCGCGCCGAGGCCGAGGTTGATCACCAGGCCGAAGGGCCACACCGGGATGGTGCCGCGGGCCTGGCTGCCGCCGATCGGGTCGAACGACCCGCTGCTGTAGTCGAACGAGGAGTAGCACTCGTTGACCGGCTCCTGCGGCCCGGCCTGGGCGGTGCGCACGCCGGACTTGATCAGCGCGAACACGTCCTCGCCGGTCCCGCCGGGCGCGGCGTCCGCCACGACGACGTACGGGTTCGCGGCCAGCAGCCACCAGGTGGCCTCGGTGTGCGAGACGTTGCGGACGGCGGTGGTCTCCACGCAGTCCGACACCGGGATGCGGGTCGAGTAGTCGTAGTCGGCGTCGAACGGCGGGTCCTGCAGCACCTGCACCCGCTCCTCGCCACTCACCAGCGGGTACGACAGGCCGAACACGATCAGGGTTCCGATGCACAGGAACGCGGTGGTCAGGTAGGTCATGACCGCGGACGAGACCGAGCGCGCCGTGAGCGCCGACCAGCCGAGCGCGATCGCGCACACCGACAGCAGCACCAGCGACATCATCACCGTGGTGGCGAGCAGGCGCCCGATGCCGGTGCCGCCGGGGATCATCGCCAGGACCAGGAACGGGACGGCGGTGCCGAGGAAGGCCAGTGAGGTGATCCACCCGGCGAGCAGCTTGCCGACGGCGATCTCCGCGGGCGACAGCAGCGTCATCTGCAGCGGGGCGAGCGTGCCGGACGAGCGGTCGCCGTTGACGCTGGTGGAGGTGAGCGCCGGCGCCACCAGCAGGCCGAGGGTGAGCACGAGCCAGGCGACCGCGCCGTAGAGGAACGCGCCGGAGCCGTCGTCGAAGCCGGAGACCGCCATCACCAGGCCGGACAGCACGCCGATGGTGAGGAAGAACAGGCCGAGCATCAGCTGCCAGCGGCTGGAGCGCACCCGCTGGCGCAGCTCGAGCCGCATCACCGTGCGCACACCCTGCGACGACAGCGCCCAGCGTCCGCGCACCTGCCGCGGCACCGCCACGGGCGTCGACGGCGGGGCCGGGGGCGTCGGCTCCGGGGTCGTCTGGACGGTCACGGCTCGTACCTCGCCGTTCGCAGGTCACTGCGCTGATGGACTCGCTCGCTTCGCTCGCTCATCGTCTGTCACTCTCCAGTCCGAGGTAGACCTGTTCGAGGGCGCCGGCCGCCGGGGCCTGGCTCACCATCGGGACGCCGTCGCGGACCAGGTCGCGCAGCAGCGCGGCCGCGGCCTCCTGCGTCGGCAGCTCGACCAGCACGTGCTCCGGACGGGCGGCGGTGGGGTCGAGCACCTCGGCGACGCCGTGCTCGCGCAGCCACGACCGCAGGTGCTCGGGGTCGAGCGCGACCAGCTGCCAGCGCCGCATCGACCGGGTCATCGCCTCGACCGTGCGGGCGTCGACGGTGCGTCCGCGGGAGACGAACACCGCGCCGTCGGCGAGGTCGTCGAGCTCGGAGAGCACGTGGCTGGAGACCAGCACGGCCTTGCCCTGCCCGGCGAGCCGGCGCAGCAGGACCCGCAGGTCGACACGCGAGCGCGGGTCGAGCCCGGAGGCCGGCTCGTCGAGCAGCAGCACCTGGGGGTCGTGCACGAGGGCGCGGGCCAGGCCGAGGCGCTGCTTCTGGCCGCGGGACAGCACCCGGGCCGGCGCGTCGGCCAGCTCGGACAGGTGCACCTCGCCCAGCAGCTCGGCAGCGCGGGCGCGGCCCACCTCCGGTGGGATCCGGTAGGCGTCGGCGAAGGTGGTGAGGACCTCGCGGCAGGTGAGGGTCTCCCACTGGCCGAGCACGTCCGGCATCCAGCCGACGGCCGCACGGACCGCGCTGGACTGGGTCACCGGGTTCGCGCCGGCGACGGTCAGCAGGCCGGAGTCCGGGGCGAGGAGGCCGGCCATCATCAGCATCAGCGTGGTCTTGCCCGAGCCGTTCGGGCCCACCAGGGCGGTGACGCGGCCGGGCGGGACGCGCAGGTCCATCCGGTCGACGGCCACGACGAGGTCGAAGCTGCGGCGGACGCCGCTGCCGACCACGCCGTAGCGGGCGGCGCCGTCCTCGTCCGGGTCCGACGACGCGGGTCCCTCGACGACGACGTCACGGGGCGTGCTGGAGGTCATGGCCGAACGGTAGGTGCTCGCGGCGTCCGTCGCCGTGAGTCTCCGGACTCAGGTCGCGTGTCATCCGCTCGGCGGTGCCCGCGACACGATCTGGTGACGCGATGTCTCACTCCGTCACCGTCATGCGTCAAGCCGACACGCCGTACGCCCTACGTCCGGTTATCGAGCACGGAGCGTGACAAGACGCTACCGAGGTGGTCGATTCGCTACGCAGGGTGAACACCCGATGCTCTCTAGGCCATCGGAACCTTGGAGTGTTCACACATGTCTCGTCTCGCCGTCGTCGATCGTCGACTCGTCGCCCTGCTGCTCGCCGCCTGCCTGGCGGCCATCGGCCTGTCGGTGAGCACCGCGCCCGCAGCCCGGGCCGACGCCTCGACCCTCTACACCCTGCTCAACCAGTCGCGGCAGGCGGCGGGCCTGCCCCTGCTCGTGCGCGACTCCCGGCTGGACGCCGTGGCGCAGTCCTGGACGGCCTCGATGGCCTCCAAGGGCACGCTGGCCCACAACCCGAGCTACTCCACGCAGATCCCGTCCGGCTGGAGCCGGGCCGGCGAGAACGTGGGCTACAACTCGACCGACGCCAACCTGCACGCCGCGTGGATGGCCTCGTCCGGCCACAAGGCCAACATCCTCGGCTCGTACACCTCGGTCGGCATCGGCTGGGTCAGGGACTCCGGCGGGCGCATCTGGGGCACCCAGGTGTTCGCGTCCTACCCCGGCGTCACCCCGCCGGTGAACACCTCGACCACGGTCACGGACGTGACCGGCGACGTGAAGACCGACCTCGTCGGCGTGAACAGCTCTGGACGTCTGGTGATCGTGCCGGGCAACGGCGCGGGCGGGCTGCGGACCTCGGTCGTGCTGGGGTCGGGCTGGTCGACCATGCGCGACCTGTTCCCGCTCACCGACGCGACCGGTGACGCCGTCTCCGACCTGTACGCCCGCGACACCTCCGGACGGCTGTGGTTCTACCGCGGTGTCAAGGGCGGCGGCTTCGGCTCGGGCGTGCTGAAGGGCACCGGCTGGGCGGGCATGTCGGCAGTGGTCGACCTGGACGGCAACGGCGACGGCGTCTCGGACCTGTACGCCCGCGACGCCTACGGCAGGCTCTGGCTCTACACCGGTGACGGAACGGGCGGCCTGCGCAAGGGCGTCCAGATCGGTTCCGGCTGGGGCAAGATGACCGCGCTGGTCTCGCCCGGCGACATCAACCGGGACGGTCGCGCCGACCTGTTCTCCCGCGACTCCAGCGGCAAACTGTGGCTGTTCCTCGGCAACGGCAAGGGTGCCTTCGGCGCCGGCCAGCAGGTCGGCCGCGGCTGGCAGTCGCTGACCATCGTCGCCCCGGGCGACCTCACCGGTGACAAGGTCGGCGACCTGGTCGGCCGCACCTCCGCCGGCGCGTTCATCCTGTACCCGCAGAACGGGACCGGCGGGTTCAAGGCGAGCGTGAACCTCGGCACCTCGTGGGCGGGGCTGGGCAAGCTCGGCTGACCCGGAGGCGCTCACCTCGAGCGCACCGCACCACTGAGAGGGCCGTCCCGCTGTGCGGGACGGCCCTCTCAGCACGCGGACGCCCGTCCGGGTGCCGGCAGGCCCGTGGGACGATCGCTGCTGTCCGGTCCGGAGCGGTCGCCGATCGAGGAGTGCGCGCGTGGCCCTGGTGGTGCAGAAGTACGGCGGGTCCTCCGTCGCCGACGCCGACGGCATCAAGCGGGTGGCGAAGCGGATCGTCGAGACGACCCGTGGCGGCAACGAGGTCGTCGTCGTGGTCTCGGCGATGGGCGACACCACCGACGACCTGCTCGACCTCGCGCACCAGGTGAGCCCGCTGCCCCCCGGTCGCGAGCTCGACATGCTGCTGACCGCCGGCGAGCGCATCTCGATGGCCGTGCTGGCGATGGCGATCGCCAACCTCGGTCAGTCCGCCCGCTCGTTCACCGGCAGCCAGGCCGGCGTGATCACCGACGCCGTGCACGGCAAGGCCCGGATCATCGACGTCACCCCCGGGCGGATCCGCAGCGCGCTGGACGAGGGCCACATCGCGATCGTGGCCGGCTTCCAGGGGGTCAGCCAGGACTCCAAGGACATCACCACCCTCGGCCGCGGCGGGTCGGACACCACCGCCGTCGCCCTCGCGGCCGCCCTCGGTGCGGACGTCTGCGAGATCTACACCGACGTCGACGGCGTCTTCACCGCCGACCCGCGGATCGTGCCGTCGGCGCGCAAGCTCGACACCGTCACCTACGAGGAGATGCTCGAGCTCGCCGCCTGCGGCGCCAAGGTGCTGATGCTGCGCTGCGTCGAGTACGGGCGGCGTTCCGGCGTCCCCATCCACGTCCGGTCCTCGTTCTCCCCGAGGCCGGGCACCATTGTCAGCGGATCGATGGAGGACCTTCCCGTGGAGCAGGCGATCATCTCCGGCGTCGCGCACGACCGCAGCGAGGCCAAGATCACGGTGGTGGGCGTGCCCGACACCCCCGGCAAGGCGGCCGAGATCTTCGAGGCGGTCGCGGCGGCCGGCATCAACATCGACATGATCGTGCAGAACGTGTCGACGGCGGCCTCCGGCCTCACCGACGTGTCGTTCACGCTGCCGAAGACCGAAGGTGCACAGGGGATGTCGGCCCTGCAGGCTGTCGGCACCTCTGTCGGGTACCACTCGCTGCAGTACGACGACACCATCGGCAAGCTCTCGCTGGTCGGCGCGGGCATGCGCAGCCACCCGGGCGTCTCGGCCAAGTTCTTCAAGGCGCTGGCCCAGGCCGGCATCAACATCGAGATGATCTCGACCTCCGAGATCCGGATCTCGGTCGTCACCCGCGCCGACGCGCTCGACGAGGCCGTCCGGGCCGTGCACACCGCGTTCGGGCTCGACTCCACCGAGGGCGAGGCCGTGGTCTACGGGGGAACCGGCCGCTGACCGGTGCTGGTGGAGGACGGAGACTGACCTCTACCGTCCGTAGCGTCGTCCTCGATACGCATCGACGACCTCACGGACGGAGCACCACCCATGACCAGCACCGCAGCCGAGCCCACCACGACCGCCCCGCTGTCCTCGGAGCGGGCCGACCTGCTCGAGACGCTGGCCAAGCACCGCTTCTTCCTGCGGCACACCGCGGAAGGGCTCACGGACGAGCAGGCCCGTTCGACCCCGACCGCCAGCGAGCTGTCCGTGGGCGGGTTGGTCAAGCACGTCGCGATCACCGAGGGCCGGTGGGCCGACTTCGCCGTCCGCGGGCCGGTGGCGATGGCGGAGGGCTCCTACGAGCAGCACGCCCTCGGGTTCCGGATGCTCGAGGACGAGACGCTGGACGACCTGCTGGCCGGCTACGCCGACGTGGCCGCCCGCACCGACGAGCTCGTCCGCATCGGCGACCTCGACGCCGCCCACCCGCTGCCCGAGGCGCCGTGGTTCGAGCCGGGCGTGCGGTGGACGCTGCGCCGGGTGCTGCTGCACGTGGTCGCCGAGACGTCCCAGCACGCCGGCCACGCCGACATCCTGCGCGAGTCGATCGACGGCCAGAAGTCCATGGGCTGACGCGAAATCGGTTGTCGTCCAGGGGATGCGGTGCGAGGCTCGCGCCGTGCCCCCTGGCCCGCCCCCGACCCACCCGCCGTTCGACCTGCTCCTGGCCGCCGCCGACCAGGCGGCCGCCGCGCGTCCCGAGGTCGACCTCGAGATGGCGCGCGAGGTCTTCGCCGAGGTGGCGACGTCTGCTCCGCGACGGGCTCGTGCTCGACACGCTGGACGAGCACGACGCCCGCGCCGTCGTCGAGGGCCTGTGCCTCGACCTCGTCAGCACCGACCCCGGTGCCGCCGTGCGCGCCCGGTCGGCGGCCGCGACCGTGTCGCCCGGCGACCTCCACGACCCGGAGCTCGTGGCGGCCTCGCTCCTGATGGCGGCGGCCGTCCTGCAGCTCTGAGGTCCGGGTCACCGTCAGGGGAACACGCCCTCGAGCGGTGGCCCGGCTTCACGAGGTGCTCGAGCACCATCACGCCGGTGAGCGAGATCCCCGTCTCGAAGGGCTGAGCCCCTCAGATGCGGCCGGTCTCGTAGGCCCACATCGCGACCTCGACGCGGTTCCGGGCGCCGAGCTTGCGCATCAGGCTGGCGAGGTGGGCCTTGACGGTGCTCTGCGTGATGAAGAGCTCGCCGGCGATCTCGTCGTTGGTGCGGCCCCGTGCGACCGGCACGAGGACCTCCTCCTCTCGGGCGGTGAGCGGTTCCATCGGCTGCCTCGGTGGTGAGGTCTGGGCGTGGGCGAACGCTGCGAGCAGCCGGACGGTGACGCTGGGCGCGATCAGGGCGTCTCCGTCGGCGGCGGCGTGGATGGCCTGGGTGAGCAGGGCGGGACCGGCGTCCTTGAGCAGGAACCCGCGTGCGCCGGCCTTGAGCGCCCCGTGGACGTACTCGTCGAGGTCGAAGGTGGTGATGACCACGATCGGCAGGGGGTCGGTGACGTCGGGGCCGGCGAGGCGTCGGGTGGCTTCGATGCCGTCCATCAGCGGCATCCGGATGTCGAACAGACCGACGTCGGGGCGCAGCTCGAGCGCCAGGCGGACCGCCTCGCGCCCGTCGGCGGCCGCGCCGACCACCTCGATGTCCGGTTGGGCGTCCAGCAGCATCGTCAGCCCGCTGCGCACGATGGGCTGGTCGTCGGCGATGAGGACCCGGATGCTCATCGTGGCGACCCGGCCCGGGGCAGGACCGCCTCGACCCGCCAGCCGCGCTCGGCGGTGGGGCCGGCGTGGAAGGTGCCGCCGAGCAGCAAGGCGCGTTCCCGCATGCCCACCAGTCCGTAGCCGGCTGGGCCGCGGCCGCCGGCGGCGGAGCCGTCGTCGTCGACGGTCAGCAGCACCCGGTCGTCGTCGCCCGTGACGGCGACGGTGACCTGGGTCGCGTGGCGAGCGTGTCGTCGGGCGTTCGTGACGGACTCCTGGGCCAGGCGGTAGATCGCGGCCCCGACGGCCGGGCTGAGGCCGTCGAGCTCGCCGGAGAGCGTCACCTCGACGGTGGGACGGGTCCGGCCGTCGGTGGCGAGCTGCTCGATCTCGGCCACGCCCGGCTGCGGCGCGAGCTCGGTGTCCTGCTCGGTGCGGAGCACGCCGACGATCGCGCGCAGCTCGGTGAGGGTGCGGGTCGCGGCGTCCTCGATGACGGCGAGGGCCTCGATCGCACGCTCGGGGTGGGAGGCGGCGACGGCTCGTCCTGCCTGGGCCTGGATGGCGATGCCCGAGACGTGGTGGGCGACGGTGTCGTGGAGCTCGCGAGCGAGCTGCTCGCGCTCCCGGGCCTTGGCCTGGTCGATGTCGCGGACGCGGATCCTCGCGCGATAGCGGATCGCAGCGCCGAGCGCCGCGGCGAACAGGAAGAACGCGTACCCGGCAACCGTCTCCGCCACGCCGCTCGGCTCGGCGACGAAGGTGATCGCCAGCCAGAGCATGATGCCGCCGAGGCCGCCTGCGGCCTCTCGACCGGAGCCCCATCGGAACAGGGCGTAGGCGATGACCAGGGTGGCCGAGACGCTCGACGGCAGAACGCCTTCCGACCCGGTGAGGACTCGGACGACGTCGACCACCGCCACCGTGCCGAAGGCCACCGCCACCGCGACGAGCGGGTGCGTGCGTCGCCACGGAAGGGGCCCGGCGACCGCGAGCGCAGCGACGAGCACCAGCGGGAGCGGCGCCATGTCGTCGCGGAGCAACCCTTCCAGCACGCACCAGCAGATCAGCCCCGCGACCAGGGCCCAGTCCCGCGGTCTCGGGCCGACGGCGCTCGCCGGACGGGGTTCGGCCAGCAACGAGCGCAGTGCGTCGGCGGCCACCCGAGCAGCCTAGGCAGCCCGCGCGCTCGGCGTATCCGCCGAAAGTACAAGAGGTCGGCTGTGCCGACGGCCAGGTCGGATCTGGCTCTGCGGCTGATGTGCCCGTCGCCGGTGTCCGGGGAAGGTGGGAGCCCTCACCCGACCGAGCCAAGGAGCACCCTGATGAGTACGCCTGGAATCCGCACTGCGCCAGAGGATCGCGTGTCCCCGAACGGGCTGGACGAGCTGCGCATGCCCGTACGGGCCAGGATCGCAGCAGCCTGGACCAGCTTCATGTTCCTCTACATCTACGTCGACTACCTCGCGCTGTACAAGCCCGGCATGCTCGACGACATCCTGGTGGGGAAGGTCCACGAGTTCGAGGCGGGCCCG
The DNA here is from genome assembly GCA_963711185.1 of uncultured Actinomycetota bacterium. GTDB lineage: Bacteria > Actinomycetota > Actinomycetes > Propionibacteriales > Propionibacteriaceae > Microlunatus. Next base: position 1,003,007 of record CAVQDD010000019.1, read on the forward strand.
ACGTTCGTCGCGCTCGCGCTCACCTCCGTCTCCATCCCGAGCGTGATGATCCTGCTCTCCACGATCCTGCCCGCCCGTGCCGGCCGCACAGTCAACCTCGTGGTGGCGACGCTCTTCATCCCCTTCTCGGTGTACAACGCGGCGGGGGGGTCCTGGAGCTACTCCTACTTCTACGGCTTCTCCATCGGGCTCGAGGTGCTGCTCCTGGCCTTCATCCTGCGCTCCGCCTGGACGTGGCCGCGCCGCACCGCATCACGGGCGACGTAGACAGTGCCGCACCGGTGGACGATCCCCGAGGGGACTGCTCCCGGGGGGCCGTCGCCACCCTCACCGCGGTCGACGGCGTCGACCTCGCTGTCCCGACGGCGATGGAGACAGCTCTGGCTGCGTCAGCGACGTCGGTCGGCGGCGTCGACCTGTCTCTCGAGGGCGATCTGCAGCCGACGGCGCCGGTCACGGCGAGTCTCGACCTCGCCGAGCCGGTGCCAGGCAGCGCCCACCAGATCGTCGAGGCGCCGATCGACGTGCTTCCCGAACGAGCCTGGCGGGCGATCGGGCCGAGGACCACGCCGCTGGCAGCATCGGCCAAGAGGGTCAACGTGTTCCTGATCGCGGCACAGGCCTCGGTGGCGGCGATGAACACCCGATCAGTGCGACGCCCGCGCACCGGCCCATCGCCTGTCGGAAGGAGCCCGTGGTGTGCAATTCTCGCCGAGGTTCATACGCAACCGTCGATGGGTGTCTGGCGCGCAGCGCCAGACTCGCGGCGGAGACGCACGGTGAGACGTAGCCAGGATCGGTCGAGGGCGCGCTCGATCTCGTCGTGCCAGACTTTCTGCATGTTCGATGGCTTCACCGAATCGATGGTCGACGCAGGCGACCTGCGGTTGCTCGTTCGGTTCGGCGGAGCCGGGCCGGCGCTACTCCTGTTGCACGGCCACCCGCGTACGTCGGCGACCTGGCACCGCGTCGCTCCTGCGCTGGTCGACCGCGGCTTCACCGTGGTGTGCGCTGACCTCCCCGGCTACGGCCGCTCGGACAAACCTGTACCGACCGCAGATCACGCAGCTCACTCAAAGCGAGTCGGCGCACGCCGTCTGCTGCACGCGATGCAGGAACTCGGACACGACCGGTTCGCCGTGGTCGGTCACGATCGCGGCAGCTACTACGCCCTGCGTATGGCGCTTGACCATCCCGAAAGCGTCACGCGGCTCGCCCTGCTGGACTGCCTGCCGATCATCGAGCACCTCGACCGGGCGAACGCCCGGTTCGCCACCGCATGGTGGCACTGGTTCTTCTTCGCTCAGCCTGAGATCCCCGAGCGCGTCATCGGGGCCGACCCCGACGCGTGGTACCGCGGGGACCCCGATGCTATGGGCCCGGAGAACTACGCTGAGTGGCAGTCAGCAATACACGATCCCGCCGTGGTGACAGGCATGCTCGAGGACTATCGCGCCGGACTGACGGTCGATGCCGACCACGACCGCGCCGATCGCGCTGCTGGTCGACGCGTCCGGCAGCCTCTGCTGGTGCTGTGGTCCCTGCGCGACGACCTCGAGGACCTCTACGGCGACCCGCTGGCCATCTGGTCCGACTGGGCAGACGACGTCAGCGGCCATGGCATCGACTCCGGCCATCACGTGGCCGAGGAAGCCGCGGAAGAACTCACGAGGGCGCTCTCGGACTTCCTGACGCAGACGCCCCGGTAGCCGATCCTCAGCCGGGCGACCGTACCTGGCGCGAGCACCAGGAGCCGCGCGTCAACACGGCGGAGTGGGGGGATCTCTCTGGCTGTCGACCGAATCGTGACAGCAACGGCCGCGTCAAGACATCGTTGACAGGTGCCACAGGCTGATCGAGTACGAGTACGACGGTGACGAACGACTGCTCGTCATCGGGCCAGATCGACACGGGATCATGCTGGAGTCGTGGCCGTGCCGGCGAACAACCCAACGCGGATCATCCGCGCGGACCGGCGCCCGACCCAAGTTCTACGACTACCTGAGATGAGGTGACCACCGATGAAGAAGATGAAGGCCGACCATCAGAGCACCGGGCTCGACGAGATCAACGTCGCGACCCATCGCCCAGCCCGCGACGCCGCATCCACTATACCGACGCAGTCACGCGCGGACCCGGTGACCGCCTCGCCGCGGGCCGAAGAGGAACTGCACGACGCCGTCGACGCCGCGCGCGAAGCCGGCGATGTGGACGACATCGGGGCCGATCGCCACAAGAGGGTCGCTACGACGCGGCTGCGATCCGCGCGGCGAGCCAGGCCGAGATCTGTGGGACGTCCAGCCCGCCGGCGGCTGCCTCGAGCATCATCTGCTCGGCTTCGTCGACGGTGTAGGTCAGATCGCGGCCGTTGAGCAGACAGAAGATTCGGGCGGCCGACCAAGCGAGGCGCTTGTTGCCGTCAACCAGGGCGTGGTTGCGGACCAAGGAGTGCATCAGCGCCGCGACCTTGTCCTCGAACGTCGGGTAGGCGTCGTCGCCGAAGACGGTGGTCCTGGGCCGCGCGGCGGCCGCTGCGAGCAGGCCCGGGTCCCGGACCGCAACGTCGTCGAGCACTCCGGATGCGATCTCGTGAAGGTCCTCGACCGAGAGGTAGTCCAGCTCCTCGTCGCTCACCGACTCAGGCGTTCGAGCAGCTCGCTGTCTTCACTGCGGACTCGCTCGATCGCGGCCCTCAGCCGCTGCGGCCGCTCGGACACGTACTGGGTGATCGCAGCTCGGGCGACCTCTTGCATGGAACGCCCTTCCTGCTCGGCCCTCTTGCGCAGGGCTTCGCTCTCGGCGTCGGTCAGCCTCAGGTTCATCGCCACACCTGGATGGTACCGCAGCGGTACCACCCATAAACAGGTGTCGTGCGGCGTCACCAGTTGGTGGGCGCTTCGCGGCGTTGCGACGCTGGCGCACTGTGGACGGTCTGCCTCGGAGTGGCGGGGGCCGCGTCGGCGACGGCACGCCGTCGAGACGGACAAGCGGGCCGGTCAGCCTGGGAGTGCCGCGAACTCGCGGGGCCGGGACAGGTGCGGCTCGACGACCCCGCGCCGCAGGCGCAGATCTACGTCAGTTGTGCCCGTTGTCGCGCTTGATCAGCGCCGAGCAGTTGTCGATCGAGTACTCCCCGTAGCAGACGCTGATGGCTGCTCGTCGGATCGGATCCGGATGCGTGACCCGGGGCCCGTCGAACCGGTAGACCTTGTCGGTCTCGCAGTCCTGGCGACCGGTCTGACCGACGTTGAAGAAGGCGCCGTCCTGGTAGGGGGAGATCCAGTGGATGATCCACACCTTCTTGCCGTCGCAGACGAGGTCGTTCAGCTCGGTGCGTCCGAAGTCGACCGAGCGTGACCCGGTGAAGTCGATGTGGCTCCCGCCCCAGCCCTTGCCGTTGCTCGACGAGCTGGACACCCACCCGTCGACGGCCGTGGCCGTGGACGCCGTGAGGCACAGTCCCGCGGACACGACGGCCACCGCCAACGTGCGACCGATCGTGGTCATCCTCGCAGTCATCGCCTGTTCCCCTCTGTCGTCGGCCGGCCGCCCGGCCAGGCCGACGAAGACTACGCCTCGCGGACGCGCTGGCTACTCGTCAGCGAGCGCGGCTGCTCCCACGAACCGGTCCACGGGCGGTCGCCAGGTACCGGACCGTGTCGCGGTGGTTGTTCCATCCGTGTCTCCCTTGCGTCGCCCAGGTCACGGCAGCCCCGCTCGGTCGAACTCGTGCTGCAGTCGGGGCCGGCGTCGATGGACTCGCGAAGTTCTACGACGAGGCGGTCAACGTCGGTCGCGTGGTCCGATCCGGCTGCGAGCGTGGGCAACTTGCGAGCCGGCGCGCTGCGGTCCGGTAGTGCTGTGCGCCGGCTTCGACCAGCTCGTACTCGACGAGGCGGGTCAGGACGGGCAGGACAGCGAGGGGGTCGATCGGCTCGTAGGCCTTCGCGAGCTCGCTCCAGGTGCGGTCGTGGTCGAGCCCGAGGGAGTGGGCGAGGTCCCACGCCAACGGGGCGACCTCGAGCGCAAGTAGTGCGAACAGGACCGTATCGCGGGGGCTCGCCGAGAGGTGTCGAGCACCTCGTCCCGGTGGTCCGGCCACGTCGGGCCGGTGGCCCGGGGGAGCCGGGCAGCGGTCGTGGACGAGGGCCAGCGGCAGAAGAGCAGGAGTCGCGCGTCGAGCACCTCGCCGGGCCGGTGCGCTTCCGGGAGCGTGCACCAGTGGTCGGCGGCCTCGAGGGACTGGTGCGAGGGCCCGACGTCGAGGGCTTGGCGAGCCCAGTCGATCGCGAGGTCGATCTCGCCGATCTCCTCGAACGCCTCCGCAGTGTCCTGGAACCAGGCGGCGACCTGGCGGTCCCCGGCGTGCGTGCGGATGATCGGCTCGATGTCGTGATCGAGCACTGCGAGGCGGCGCTCGATGCGGTCCAGCACCCACCGTTCGTGGCGGTCGGGCACCGACCATCGCTGGGTGCCCGACGGCTCGGGACCCACGGCGTCGCGGACCTGGTCGGGCCGGGCGCGGTAAAGGGCGACGCCCTCGGCGCCCAGTGCCGGAGCGCAGGCGACCGGGTCGAGCTCGAAGTAGTCGATGGCACCGTCGAACTGGAACGTGACCATCTCGTCAACCTGCCTGCCCACCGGAACCTGGGCCGCTGCCGCGGCGTGGGGATGCAGGTCGAGCAGGCGCCGGCAGGCGTCGACGATGACGCCGCTGGAGTCGTCGGCCCGCGCGATGATCGTGATCGCCAGTGCCTTGTGGGCCACGTGATGGATGTCGGACGGGTCCGTCGACGGGCGCGATGCTTCCAGGATGTCGACGGCCTCGTGCATCTGACGGCCGTGCTCGTGCGAGGCGTTCGAGCGGTGCAGGTCAGCGCGTGTGCGGATCAGGGGCAGGACGGCGTCGGCCAGACCGCTCGTGCTCACGAGCCAGCCCTTGCGACCGCCGACCCGAGGATGGCGGCGACCTCGGCCATCGCGTACCTCTTAGTCGCGTTGATCACCCGCCTTCGCAGCGGTGAAGCTTCCGCCCGCCTCCGCCGCCGCAGTCACACAGGATCCGAGCTTGTTCCGTCGCACCCTGCACGCGGCGGAAGGCCGCAGCCGTGTGCGCGGCCTTGGGACGTGTGCTCTTGATCGCTGCAAGGCACGCTGGTGACCGCTCGCCCTTGCGTCCGGATCGGCAGTGCATGCGTCTGGAACTCCCCTGAGTTTCGTTATACGATATTGAGATGGTGAGTGAGGAACAGATCCAGAAGTGGGCCGACGAGGCCGAAACCGGATACGACGTCGAGGAGCTCAAGCGTCGCGGTCGTGGGCGCCCTGGCCGTGGCGCTGAACCCATGCAGGTCGTAGCGGTCCGGCTGACCGCCGAGGAGCTGGACGCCCTCGATGCGGCAGCCGCTAAGAGCGATATGAGCAGGTCCGAGGCGATTCGGGCTGCGTTGGCCCACTTCGCTGCGTGAAGGTCCACCCGAGCGCGCTCAAGCACGGCGTCTCACCGCAGGACGCGATCCAGGCGTCGGAGTGGTCGCTGTGGGTCGAGCCCCTCGAGGGGAACGGCCCGCCTGACCGGGAGTTGCGCCTCGGCTTCGACACCCGTGCCCGCCTGCTCGAGACGGTGGTGTTGGTCTTCGACAGCGGCGAGGAGATGGTCATCCACGCCATGCCGGCGCGGAGGAAGTACCTCGACTTGTTGCCGTGATGATCCCAACTGGAGGCCGCGCACCGGCGTACCGGTTCGGGGTCACGGTCATGTTGCTGTCGAGACAGGACTCCCTGTCGGCAGGCGTTCCGCTCGCGCCGGGATGACGGTCGCTCAGACGCCGGCGACGTAGGCGGTGAGGAAGTGGACGCCGTGTCGGTCGAGGTTGCCGCGGGCGCGGTCGTAGTGCTCGGTGGTGCGCGGGTCGGCGTGGCGGGCCAGGATCTGGGCGTCACGCAGCGGGACGCCGGCGTCCAGGGCGTTGGTGATGGCCGCGTGCCGCAGCGAGTGGGGGCTGATGTGCCGGGGGATGGCGGCGGCCTTCGCGATCCGGGCGACCATGCGGTAGGCGTCGCGACGGTCGATCGGCTTGCCCGACACCGGCCGTAAGACGAGCGGGCCGGTGGCGCGGTGGCCTCGGCAGGCCTCCAGGACGCGCAGCACGGGCACGGTGATCGGCATGGTGGCGGGCTTGTTGCCCTTGCCGACCAGGTGCAGGACGCGGTGCCCGCGCAGGGTGTCGGCGTAGTCCTCGATCCGCACGGCGCACGCCTCGGAGGCGCGCAGGGCGTTGATGCCGAGCAGGTACGCCAGGGCGCCGTGGTGCACGGTCAGGGTCTGGGCGACCTGGAGGAACCGGATCAGCTCGAGCCGGTCCAGGCCCTGGGTGCGGGACTCGTCACGGTGGACCTTCGGCAGGCGTGCGTACACGGCCGGGTCGGAGGGGATCAGGCCGTCGATGTGGGCGAACCGGAAGTAGCCGCGGACGGCGTGCATCGTGGTGACGACGGAGGAGTCCATCAACCCCGCCTCGCCGAGGTGGCGGATGTAGAGCTCGACGTGGGCCCGCTGGATCCCGACCAGCGGGTCCAAACCGTGGGTCTGGCACCAGGTGAACCACCGCGCGAGTTGGAAGCTGTACAGGTGGTGGGTGCGTCCGGCGTAGCGGGCGAGGTAGGAGACCGCCGCCAGCTGGGCGGTCGACATCGTCGCTGGTTCGTAGGGAAGCAGCATGGTCGTGGACATAGGTCACCTCGCGCGGCGACACGACACCGGGCCCAGACCACGCCCGCCGCCACCGCAGCCCCGGGCACCTGGAACAGCACCGACGCTATTCCTCAGCCAGGACGGCGACGCTCCGCAGGCGGCGGAAGGGGGCACTGCGGCTAGTGGCAGCCGATCGCCGGCAATGGGGTCGTCGGGGCTCACACTCATCGAGCACGATGAGTAGATGCAGACCGTGACGCTCTGGCGCCCAACGGGACCGACCGAGCTTGCACTCGTGGAGGCGTCGGGCTGGCGTGCGTGGCCACCTCGGCTTCCGGAGCAGCCGATCTTCTACCCGGTCCTGAACGAGGACTACGCGACCAGAATCGCGCGCGATTGGAACGTCAAGGCCAGCGGAGTCGGATACGTGACCCGCTTCGAGGTCGACAAGCCCTACCTCGACCAGTACGCCGTCCATCAGGTCGGCGGGCGCAGCATCCTCGAGTACTGGATTCCAGCTGAGGACCTCGAGGAGTTCAACCGGCACATCATCGGCACCATCGAGGTCGTCGCCGAGTTCAGGTGACGCCCGGCAGGCGGCGGGATGACGGTCCTGGAGGTCGTCATGGGTACGGCACTGACCGGAGGGACGCCATCTTCGGTGTCGCGGCCATTCGTGGCCGCGTCGGGACGTGGCGAAGGCTTTGCCGGACTTGTCTAGTCAGACGAGCGTCCCACGGCAGGGTGTTGCCGTGGCCACGCCGTATCGACGCAAGCCGCACCATAGGGTTGGCGGGCTCGTAGCTCGTCCGAAGCGCAAAGGCCCGCCGACGAGGGCTCGGGTTGACGACGGTCAGGCGATCACCGTCTTTGAGAAGGTGCCCACCGAGGTGCCCGACCCCAAGAGGCTCCTTAGCCTGCATCAAGCTGCGGCGGTCTCCAGGATCTCCTTCTACAAGCTGAAGGATCGGGTGGCCCGCGGCGTCGCGGCCTCGGTGAGGATTGGACGCAGCGTGCGGGTCCGGCTGAGCGAGGTGGACTAGGCATGGATGCTGGTTTCCAACTAGTCCAGATTCTTCTGTGGTCGTGCAGCAAGAACGCCTGGTCCAAACGTCAACCTCTTGTCAGTGCTGAGCGGGTGCGGGGGTGAGGGCGTGGTGACGACCGACGGCTTTGAGGCATGGGCGCTTGCCAGCGCCCCGAGGCTGAAGGGTGTTGCGCGCCTCCTCACAGGTCGCGATGCGGATGCCGAGGACCTCCTTCATGACACCTTGGTGCGGCTATTAACCATGGGACCACGAGTCGAGCAGATGGACTCACCGGACGCATACGCACGTCGCGTCATGACGAACCTCTTCCTAGACCAGGCGAGGCGCCGGCAGCGGTTGAGGCGACTCACGCACCTCTTGCCGGGCAGTGTCACGTCGCCAGGCGCGGATGAACTCAGCGAGACATCGAGAGTGAGCGATCTGCTGCGGTCCCTGGGGCCTCGCCAACGTGCTGTCCTCGTCCTTCGCTACCACGCAGACCTAAGCGACGCCGACATCGCCGATGTTCTCGGGTGTACCCAATCGACAGTGCGTAGCCAGGCGGCACGAGCGCTGCAGTCCCTCCGAGATGAGTACGGCGCACCGACGAACGATGAGAGGAGTCACCGTGCTCACTGAGGACTGGTTGCGACGACAGATGGATGACGAAGTCGCCGGGACGCACGTCGATGGCCACCAGCTCCTTCAGGGCGTCGCCGGAAAGGTGAGGCGCCGGCGTAACGTTCGTTACGCCGCTGGCGGGACCGCGGCACTAATCGCGCTCGTCTGCGCAGTGGCTACCGGTGTTCCGGGCCTAGTCCGAGATTGGGCGGACCCGGCTGTCACCGTCGCTCCTTCGCCGACCGACGCCACTGCAGCTGGGCCGCCAACGTCGGAGATGATGACCGCGCCGGAACCCACCGACTTCTCTGACTTGGCGGAGCAACGAGGTGCCCTGGTTCTTGGTTCGGCTGACGGCTGTCCAGGCATCGAGTCGAACGGGTTGTTCCAGCCTGTCATTTGGCCCTTCGGCTGGACGGTCATTTCCGATCCGAGCGGAGAGGCGACGCTGCTCGACGAGACCGGGGAGCCGGTCGGATCCATCGGCGACCCGCTCATCCTGGGAGGTGGGCTCGTCGGCGACGATTCTGATTGGAACCAGCACCCATGTGCCACCAGCCTGCCATTCCTGGCGGGCTCAGTAGAGCGAGGTTCTTGAGGTTCTTGCGCGTCAGGCGAACTGACGGCGCCGTGGAACGCGACAAGCGCCAAAGGTCTGGGGCTGATCACTGGGCCACACGACTTGGATCTCGACGACGTACCGGCCGTGCTTGTTGAGCACGCCGCCCTGCCACGGCGCGACCCAGGTGCCGGCCGCAAAGTGGCTCTTCGGAGTTACGCATGGGCGCCGGGTCGTCGGTAGGCACGCTGACCGGACGCGGCGAGCAGGATCCTGAGCCGGTAGTGCTCGAAGGTGCGGAAGCCGTGCGCCAGGCGGCGGGTCTTCTCGATGATCAGGTTGACGGCCTCGGTGCCGCCGTTGGAGATGCGGTGGGTGTCGAACCTGGCCAGGACGTGCTGGCGCCAGGTCCGCAGGGTCCGGCCGAGGCGGGCGACCTCGGGGATCGGGCAGGCCGGGAACGAGTCGATGACCTGCTCGGCCAGCCGCCGCCCCTCGGCCGAAGTGCCGGCTTGGTAGATCGCGCGCAGCTGCTGGTAGGCGTGCCAGGCGACGGTCACCTCGAAGCCGGGGTCGCCGGCGACCAGGCCGGCGTTGAGCCTGGTGATCTGCCTGTCGGACAGGTGCTCTCGCCCTCGACGCAGCAGGCCGCGGATCTTGTAGAGCGGGTCGTCCTTGTGTCCTCGCCGGGCCAGGGTATCCTGCTGGACCCGGCGCCGGACCTCGTCGACGACGCTGGTGCCGAGCTTGACCACGTGGAAGGCGTCCAGCACCGCGACCGCGTCGGGCAGCTCGTCGCGCAGCGCGTTGGCGTAGCCGCGGAACGGGTCCAACGCTGCGTGCTTGATGCCGGCGGTGAACGCCTCGGGCTGGGCCTTGAGCCAGGTCGCGTAGGCGGTGCCGGAGCGGCCCGGGACGACATCCAGGAGCCGGGCGTGCAGGACGCCGCGGGAGTCGCGGGTCAGGTCGACCATGCCGGTCACGGCCCGGTCCGCCGACCCGATCCGGGACGGTCGCCAGATGTGCTCGTCGACTCCAAGAGTGTCGACCCCGATCAGCCGGGCCGGGTCGGCGACCCGGCGGGTCGCCTCGGTCTCGATCGCGTCCCAGCAGGTGTGCCAGTCGACCCCCAGGTGCCGGGCCAGCGCCGAGACCGTGGTGTCGTCGTGCTCGAGGGCGTCGGTGGCCCAGCCGATCGCCCGACTGGTCAGCTTCGCCCGCGGCGCGACCAGGTCGTGCCGCTCGGTGAACGTGCCTGCCGGGCAGGCCGGTTCGGCGCACCGCCAGACCCGCGCCGACCACTGCAACCGGACTGGGACACCGAAGCACGGAGCGTCGGCCACGACCCGGCGCCGACGGCCGTGCCCGATGGCGATCACCCCGCAGGACGGGCACCCACCGACGTCGGCGTCGGACTCGACCTCCAGCACCAGCCGATCCGGCTCGCGCCGCACGGCCAGCACGTGCATGCCCGGCACGTCGAACATCGCATCCGCCAGAGCGCACCAGTGCGCGCCCGGGCCACATCTACAGTGGTCCACGTCGGGGCCTTCTTCGAACGGTCAGCTTGGTCGCTTCCGATCTTGAAGGCCTCGACACCCCTCACCGCGGACCGCCGCGCCGAGCTCAGAACCCAGCGTCAACCACGCTCAACTCCGAAGAGCCAGTAATGGAGAACCCGGCATGGAATGGTTGTCCCATCCGTCTAGTGATGTGCCATGGTGGTAGAGAGACGGCCGGCGAGCTTTCGCAGATGCTGGGGGTTGATGTCTTGAGCACCACACGGAAGGCGCAATTGGACCTGATAACCGGTGAACTAATCTAGGAGCGTTCTGATGCAGGAACGATCACAGCCTCGGTTGTTGCCGCTTGGATCACTCGGCCCCCCTGCCGACGGTACGCCCTGGTCGGGGGAGGCATTGGAGCTCGACCCCAATATGCCCCACGAGCAACGCACTGCGGTTGCTGAGTATATGGAAGGCTGTCCCATTTTCTTGGCTTGGATGGAGTACACCCGCGACGTAGTTGGTGATCGTTTCGGTGTAAGTGGCGGATCTGCAATTTCGTCAGACGGCGTGTATTACTGGCGGGTGGACGGCGTCGAATATGTGAAAGAGTATGGCGTGGTCATTCCGCCTTTAGCGCTCGCGCACTTTGTGGCTGCCGAGTGGCGCCCGCCTGTCCTCCCTAGGTCTCGATTTATCGAGATATACTCGCAATTGAAGCACATGTTTGGCGAGGAAGTGGTTGGCTAGGATTGCAAAGCTGAGCCGGTATGGACCTCTGCGACCGGTCCTACGCGCGGTTCCGCTGACAGCCAAGCGTGCCCTCGGCTATCAGCGGGACCTCAGACCCTTAGCCCACAGTGGGCGGAATGGGGCGCTCAGGACTCGGGACGTCTGCCTCGTCGGTCATTGCCCGGACGAGCGCACCAGTGGCTGGTCCTCGGCGTCGCCCTGCGGGACGACGTCACCCGTGGCGTCCGGGAACCGTCGGAGGTCGTGCCTCTCGACTCTCCTTCACGCGCGCAGCGGGTGAAGATGGTTCGTGACCTACGACCCGAGCGACACCTTCGTGCACGTGCGGGGCGCCAGCGAGCACAACCTTCGCGACGTCGACGTCGACGTCCCGCGCGACGCCATGGTGGCCTTCACCGGGGTCTCGGGTTCGGGCAAGTCGTCGCTCGCGTTCGGCACGCTGCTACGCCGAGGCGCAGCGCCGGTACTTCGAGTCGGTCGCGCCGTACGCTCGTCGGCTGCTCCAACAGGTCGGTGCGCCGCACGTGCAGGAGATCACCGGGCTCCCGCCGGCCGTGGCCCTCCAGCAGCGGCGTGGTGCGCCCAGCTCGCGGTCGACGGTCGGCACGATCACGACGCTGTCGAACCTGCTGAGGATGCTCTACTCACGAGCGGGGACCTATCCGTCGGGTGCCGCGCACCTGGCCGCCGAAGCCTTCTCGCCGAACACCGCCGCTGGTGCCTGCCCGCGCTGCCACGGGCTGGGCGTGGTGCACGACGTGGCCGAGGACCTCCTCGTCCCGGATCGGTCGTTGAGCATCCGCGACGGCGCGATCGCGGCCTGGCCAGGTGCCTGGCAGGGTGCCAACCTGCGCAGCATCGTGAGTGGTCTCCACATCGACGTCGACAAGCCGTGGAGCAGGCTGAGGAAGAAGGACCGGGACTGGCTGCTGTTCACCGACGAGCAGCCGTCGGTGCTGATCAAGCCACAGCGTGATCGGGTCGACCACGGCTACTACGGGAAGTTCTGGAGCGCCCGCAAGCACGTCCTGCACGTGCTCGCCGACTCCACGAGCGAGCGGATGCGCGAACGGGCGCTGCGGTTCGTGCGGAGCGTGCCCTGTCCTGAGTGCCACGGCAGCGGGCTGCGGCCGGAGGCGCTCGCGGTCACCGTCGCCGGGCTCTCCATCGCCGAGGTCAACGCGATGTCGCTCGCCGAGCTGGTCGCCGTCCTGCGGCCTGTCGCCGAGCTGCCCGAGGAGACCAACGAGGTCGCGGTGCGGATCAGCGCCGACCTGGTGGCTCGGGTCGAGGTGCTGCTCGACCTCGGCCTGGGCTACCTCAGCCTCGGGCGCTCCTCGACGACCCTGTCGCCCGGCGAGGCCCAGCGCCTGCGCATCGCCACCCAGCTGCGGTCAGGCCTGTTCGGCGTCGTCTACGTGCTGGACGAGCCCTCGGCCGGCCTGCACCCGGCCGATGCCGAGCCGCTGCTCGACGTCCTGGCCCGGCTCAAGGCGTCGGGCAACTCGCTCTTCGTGGTCGAGCACGACATGGACGTCGTCCGACGTGCGGACTGGGTCGTCGACATCGGGCCGGGCGCGGGGGAGGGCGGGGGCCGGGTGCTCTACAGCGGGCCCGTGGCCGGCCTGGAGGACGTCGAGGAGTCCGCGACGAGCGCGTACCTGTTCGGGCGCGCCGAGCCCCTCGACCACACCCCGCGGGCCCCGCACGGCCACCTGCACCTGCGCGGCGTCTCCCGCCACAACCTCATCGACGTCTCGGTCGACATCCCGCTCTGCGTGCTGACGGCGGTCACCGGCGTCTCCGGGTCGGGCAAGTCGACGCTGGTCACGCAGGTGCTCGCCGAGCTGGTGCGCTGCCACCTGGGCCTGGCGCCCGACGACCCCGACCAGGCCGACCTCGAGGTCGACGTGGAGGACGCGTCGGGGCTCGAGTCGTTCGACCGTCTCGTCCTGGTCGACCAGCGCCCCATCGGGCGGACGCCGCGGTCCAACCTCGCGACGTACACGGGGATGTTCGATGCGGTGCGCAGGCTGTTCGCCGCGACGGACGAGGCGAAGGCCCGCGGCTACGGCGCCGGCCGGTTCTCGTTCAACGTCGCCGAGGGCCGGTGCGAGACCTGTCAGGGCGAGGGCTTCGTGGCCGTCGAGCTGTTGTTCCTGCCGGGGACCTACGCGGCGTGCCCCACCTGCCACGGTTCGCGCTACGACGCCGAGACGCTGGAGGTGACCTACCAGGGCAGGACCGTCGCCGACGTGCTGGCGATGACCGTCGACGACGCGGCGAGGTTCCTCGCGGACGTCCCCGCGGCCTCCCGGAGCCTCGAGACGCTGCGCGAGGTGGGGCTGGGGTACCTGCGGCTGGGCCAGCCCGCGACGGAGCTCAGCGGCGGTGAGGCGCAGCGCATCAAGCTGGCCACCGAGCTGCAGCGCGCTCGCCGCGGCCACGCGCTGTACCTGCTCGACGAACCGACGGCGGGTCTGCACCCTGCCGACATCGCCCTGCTGCTGCGGCAGCTGCACCGGCTCGTCGAGGCCGGCAACACCGTCGTCGTCGTCGAGCACGACCTCGACACGATCGCCACCGCCGACTGGGTCATCGACCTCGGTCCGGGCGGTGGCGACGCGGGCGGAAGGGTGGTCGCCACCGGCACCCCCGCCGACGTCGCCTCGGCCGGGCGCGGTGCCACCGCCCCGTACCTCGCCCGCAGGCTGGCCCACCGACCACGAGCACGGGTCGGGCAGGACGGCGGCTAGCGGAGCTCGAGCCCGGCCGCGAGGTCAGTCGCGGCCCTCCCAGGTGCAGATGCACGCCTTGTTGCCCTCGGCGTCGGCGAGCACCCAGAACGACGGCGCTGCGCCGTCGTCGACCAGCGTGCCGCCCGCCTCGAGCGCGGCGGCGATCCGCTGCTGGGCGAGGTCGTGCGGCACCGAGACGTCGACGTGGAAGCGCTGGCGGTCGGGCTCGGTCGACTCGGTCTCCTGGAACCACAGCGGCACGCCGCGGCCGGCCGGGTCGAAGACGTCGTCGCTGCTCGCGTCGTAGCCGAGCACCGCCTGCCAGAACGGCAGAACCGTTGCGGTGGAGGGGGTGTCGAGGGCGAGCTCCACCAGCTGCGGCGCCGCGGGGTCCGGTTCCGCGCCGGCCTCTGCCGCCAGCTCGCTGATCCGGCGGGCCAGCCGCACGTCGCGCGCGGTGAGGGCGCCGACGTCGTGGCTGAGCAGCGTGACGGTGACGTGCGGGTAGCGCAGGTCGACGTCGGGGTGGTGGTTCGCCTCGTCGGCGACCCGCGCGATCTCGGACACCAACCGCGCGCCGCTGCTGAAGTCGCCGGTGCCGAACCGCGCCACCAGCCTGCCGAGCACCACGCGCCAGCCGTCGAGCCCCTCGTCGAGGACCTGCTGCCCGCTGAGCCGCTGCTTGTCGGCGTCCGTCGTCATCGCTGAGCCTCTCCGTCGTCTGCCTGCTGCCTGGTGCCCCCTTCCTACCCCTGTGCACGGACACCCGCGACCAGCGCGCCGACCCCACTAGCCTGCGCGGATGCGCTGGAGCCGCTCGGTCGTGCTCGTCGTCGTCCTCGGGCTGTTCGCCCTGCCCTTCCTCACGGTGGGCTGCGTGCCCACCCAGTACGGGTCGCAGTCGGCCGGCGGGTCCACGGACTACACGGGCTACCAGCTCGCGCTCGGGCTCGACCCCACGCGCGGCACCGAGAACCTGCTGCCCCCGGCGGACTGGCTGCCGGACCGGGTCGGGCTCCAGGGGCTCGTGCTCGCGGCGCTGGTGCTCGTCGCCGTCGCCTTGGTCGCCTCGTTCGTCGTCACCGACCCGCGCACGCGCCGGCTGGCGGTCGCGGTGACGGCGGGTCTCGCGGCGGTGCTCCTCGTGGCCGGCGTGGCGGTGGCCCGCTCGGCGCTGGTCGCGCTCGTCACCGGCCAGCTCGGCGACCAGGTGCTCGAGGAGGGGCGGACGGCCGCCGACCACGTCGGGTCCGGGCCGGGTTACGTCCTCTCCCTCGCGGCCCTCCTCGTGCTCACCGCGGTCGAGGGCGTCCTGCTCGCGCTGGCCGCCCGGCGCGCCCGCGCCCGTCCGGCTCTCGACAGCACCGGGCCCGGTGGCTGATCCTGCGGGCGTGAGCGAGACCGGCACGCAGACCGACACCGACACGGGCACCCGGTACGTGCGGGCGCTGGCAGCCAAGGACACCGGCACCCTGGTCGGGCTGTTCGCCGACGAGGTCGACTTCCGGGGCATGACCCCGGGCCGGTTCTGGGAGGCCGCCACGCCGCAGCAGGCCGTCCACGAGGTGCTGTACCAGTGGTTCGAGCCCGCCGACGTCGTCGAGGACGTCGAGCTGCTGGAGGTCGGTGAGGTCGTCGACCGGCAGCGCGTCGACTACCGGCTCCGGGTCCGCAACCCGCGCGGCCTGCACGTGGTGGAGCAGCGGGCCTACTTCGACCTCGACGCCGACGGCCTGATCTCCCGGATGCACGTCGTGTGCGCCGGGTTCCGCCCCGTGCCCGGCTGAGAGCGGGTGGTCACCGGTTCACCGGTGCACCGATGAGTCCGGCGCGGCCCCGGCGTTCTACCTCTCGTGGACGCCAGGGCGGCGTCGCCCGAGGAGGAGGACGTCGTGGACTGGAAGCTCGAGGTCGTGGTGGTGCCCGTCACGGACGTGGACCGCGCCAAGGAGTTCTACGTGGACCGGCTGGGGTTCGCCCTGGACGTCGACCACGCCGTGGGGGAGTCGTTCCGGGTGGTGCAGGTGACGCCGCCGGGATCGGCCTGCTCGCTCACCTTCGGGATCGGCGTGGGGGGCGGTGAGCCGGGGACGCTGCGTGGCGTGCACCTCGTGGTCGACGACATCGTGGCGGCCCACGCGCAGCTCGAGGCGGCGGGCGTCGTCAACGGAGGGGTGCACCACTTCGACCAGGGCGTGATGACGCCGGGCCCGGACCCGGAGCGGCGCGACTTCGGCTCGTACGTCTTCTTCGACGACCCCGACGGCAACGGGTTCGCCGTGCAGGAAGCGCACCGGCGGACGTCGTGACCGCCGTCCTGGCCGAGGCCGACTTCGAGCGCCTCACCAGCCCGCACCGGCGCGAGCTGCACGTGCACTGCTACCGGATGCTCGCCTCGTTCGACGACGCGGAGGACGCCGTGCAGGAGACGTTCCTGCGCGCGTGGCGCAGCAGGTCCTCGTTCGCCGGCGAGCACCTGCGGGCGTGGCTGTACCGGATCGCCACCAACGTCTGCCTCGACCTCGCGCGCTCGCGGCGCCGGCGGGTGGCGCACCTCGCCTCGCCGGCCGAGGTCGCGTGGCTGACGCCCTACCCCGACACCATGCTCGACGAGGTCGTTTCCGACGACGACGCCCCCGACGACGTCGCGGTGGCCAGGGAGACCGTCGAGCTCGCGTTCCTGGTGGCGCTGCAGGTGCTCCCGCCGCGGCAGCGGGCCGCCCTGGTGGCGCGCGAGGTGCTGGGCATGACGGCGGCCGAGACCGCCGAGCTGCTCGGCACCAGCGTCGCCGCGGCGAACAGCGCCGTGCAGCGGGCCCGCGAGACGATGCGGCAGCACCTGCCGTCGCACCGCGCGGACTGGACGGCACGCGAGCCCAGCCCGGACGAGAGGCGGCTGCTCGCGGCGTTCGTCGACGCCCACGAGCGGATGGACCCGCGTGCCGTCGTCGCGATCGGCCGCAGCCGACCTGCGGGTGACGATGCCGCCGCAGCCGATGTGCATCGACGGCCTGGAGCAGCTGCAACCGTTGCTGGAGAGGGCGTTCGGCCCGGAGCGCGACGGCGACTGGCAGCTGCTGCCGACCGCCGTCAACCGGATGCCGGCCGCCGCCAGCTACCTGCGCCGTCCCGGCGACGCCCTGTTCCGTCCGTTCAAGCTCGACGTGCTGCGGGTGGAGGGCGACCGGATCGCCGAGATCACGACGTTCGGGTACCGGTGGTTCCCGGCGCTGGGGCTGCCCGAGGTGCTCGCGCCCCGGTGACGGTTGCCGTTCGTCCGCCCGTCCGAGGTGTCGTCCGACGGGTCAGGCCGGTGGGTCCAGGACGGCGTCGGCCACGACGTCGGGCGCCTGCTCGGGCACCCAGTGCGAGACGCCGTCGAGCGGGAGGAACCGGTACGGGGCCTCGACGTGCTCGCCGCACGCCTCCGCCGCGGTGCGGCCGATCGCGACGTCGCCGTCGCCCCAGACGAAGGTGGTGGGCACGACCACCGGCGGCACCTCGCGCAGCCGCCCCAGCCGCATGCCGCGGTACCAGCCGAGCGCCCCCGTGAGCGTCCCGAGGTCGGTCATCGCCGCCACGTGCGGCGCCGCGACCTCGGGGGGCAGCGGGTCGTAGACCTTGCGCAGCCGCCGCGCGTCGTCGGCCAGCAGCACCCGCTCGGCGCGCAGGCCGTGCGCCGCGCCGCTGCGGCGGAACAGCGTCATGTACGCCGACCGCACCGCCTGGCGGGGGTCACGCCGCAGGGCGTGCGCGAACGCCCCCGGGTGCGGTACGGACACCGCGACCAGCGACCGGACCAGGTCGGGACGGGCCGCCGCGGCGCCCCACACCGCCACCGCTCCCCAGTCGTGCCCGAGCAGGTCGACCTGCTCCGCGCCCGCGGCAGCCGCCACCGCGAGCACGTCGCCGACCACGTGGTCGAGCGCGTACGCCTCGTCGTCCGCGGGACGGGCGCTCGGCGCGTAGCCGCGCAGCTCGGGAGCCAGCACGGTGCGGCCGGCCGCGACGAGCCGCTCGACGACCGGGTCCCAGCACCGGTGCGTCTGCGGGAAGCCGTGCAGCGCCACGACGGGGACGTCGTCCGAGGGCGCAGCCGGCCGGTGGACGTGCACGACGAGCTCCAACCCCTCGTGCAGGACCCGCTCCGTGCTCGTTGCGTGCGTTCCGTGCACCGTCGCCTCCCCGTCGTACCTGCCGGTAGCCGCAAGGATGGGCACATGACGTCCGCACCCGCGACCCCGCGCCCGCCACTGCCCAGCGTCTCCTACTCGATCACGGTGCGGCTCGAGCTGCCAGCGCGGCCGACGGCCGTCAGCGAGCTGACCCACACCATCGAGGGTCTCGGCGGCCTGGTCACGGCGCTCGACGTCACCGCCTCGGGCGCCGACCGGGTGCGGGTCGACGTCACCTGCGCGGCCGGCGACAACGCGCACGCCAACCGGATCGTCGACGGCCTGCGCGCCCTCGACGGCGTCACGATCGGGAAGGTCTCCGACCGGACGTTCCTGGCCCACCTCGGCGGCAAGCTCTCGATCGAGTCCAAGGTGCCGATCCGCAACCGCGACGACCTGTCGCTGGTCTACACCCCCGGCGTCGCGCGCGTGTGCCTCGCGATCGCCGAGAACCCGCACGACGCGCGCAATCTCACGATCAAGCGCAACTGCGTCGCGGTGGTCACCGACGGCACCGCGGTGCTGGGGCTCGGCGACATCGGGCCGCTCGCGGCGCTGCCGGTGATGGAGGGGAAGGCCGCGCTGTTCAAGCGGTTCGCCGGGATCGACGCCTTCCCGATCTGCCTCGACACCACCGACACCGAGGAGATCATCGCCGTGGTCAAGGCGATCGCGCCGGTCTTCGCCGGCATCAACCTCGAGGACATCTCCGCACCGCGCTGCTTCGAGATCGAGCGCCGGCTGCGGGCCGAGCTCGACATCCCCGTCTTCCACGACGACCAGCACGGCACGGCCGTCGTGGTCGTCGCCGCGCTCACCAACGCCCTCAAGGTGGTGCACAAGCAGATCGGCGACGTCCGGATCGCGATGTCCGGCGCCGGTGCGGCGGGCACGGCGGTGCTCAAGCTGCTGCTCGAGGCCGGCGCCCGCGACGTCGTGGTCAGCGACATCGGCGGGGTGGTGCACACCGGCCGCGACGACCTGGACGACTCCGGGCGGTGGATCGCGGAGAACACCAACCCGCGCGGCGTCACCGGGACGCTGGCGGGCTCGCTCGCCGGTGCCGACGTGTTCATCGGCGTGAGCGCCCCGAACGTCGTCACCGGGGACGACGTGGCGACGATGGCCGACGACGCCGTCGTGTTCGCCCTCGCCAACCCGGTGCCCGAGGTCGACCCGCAGGACGCCTCCCGGCACGCCGCCGTGGTGGCGACCGGACGCAGCGACTTCGCCAACCAGATCAACAACGTGCTGGCGTTCCCCGGCATCTTCCGCGGTCTGCTCGACGCGCAGTCGCGCACCATCACCCCCGCCGTGCTGCTCGCGGCGGCCACCGCGCTCGCCGCGGTGGTCGGCGACGACGAGCTCAACCCCACCTACATCGTGCCCAGCGTCTTCCACCCGGACGTCACCACGGTGGTGGCCGACGCGGTGCGCAAGGCCGTCCTCGCCGGCGGCGCCGAGACCGCGTGACAGCTCCGCACGAGCGCACCTGGCGGCTCGTGGCGGTCGTCTCGTTCCTGGTCCAGCTCGCCGTCCTCTACTGGCCGCGCCCGCCGGACGTCGGCGGCGGCGTCCCCGGCCTGGACCTGGTCGTCCACCTCGTGGTCTTCGCCGCGGTGGCCTTCGCGGCGCGTCGCGGCGGGCTGCCGGTCGTGCCCGTGGCGCTCGCCCTGCTCGCCCACGCGGTCCTCAGCGAGGTGGTTCAGGACCGGCTGCTGGCCGAGCGCACCGGGAGCGTGGCCGACGTCGTGGCCGACGTCGTCGGTACCGGTGTCGGGTTGGCGCTGGCCCGGGTCGGCCGGCGGCGCGCCAGCAGCTGACCCACCCCGCGCTCGGCCGCCGCGGTCATCGCCCCGCCCGCCCGGGCCCACAGCACGCCGACGACGAGCGAGGCCAGCACCGCGAGCCACGGATCCACCGGGCGGACCCAGCCGTACACCTGCCAGTGCGTGAGGTAGACGAACAGCGACGCCCCGGCCAGGGTGGCGGTGAGCGGCACCAGGGGAGCGGGCACGGGCAGCCGCGGCACCCAGAGCAGCAGCAGCACGCCGGTCGCGATCACCGCGTCCCGCTGCGGGTCGCCGAAGAACCCGGGGACGCACAGCAGGACGACCGCGGTGACGACGGCGCGCTGCCACCACCGTTCGGCGCGGGCGGCGGCCCACCCGGTCGCGAAGATCCACAGCACCGGCTTGGGGTGGGTGAGGTCGACCGGGAGCAGCTCGAACCGGGACAGCAGCCCGAGCGCCAGGACCGCGAGCGCCACCACGAACGGGAGCCTGCGCTCCAGCCGGTCGACCGCCGGCACCGCCGCCAGCAGGGCCAGGCCCACCAGCGTCCACACCAGCACCTCCACGAACCAGAAGTGCCAGGAGGCGTCCCAGGTCGGCGTCCCGAGGGCCGAGTTCAGCAGCACCAGGTTGAGCGGGCCGTAGTCGTCGGTGAGCAGCAGCGCGGCGAAACCGATCCAGACCACGGTGGGCAGGACGATCCGGGCGACGCCGCGCAGCAGCCCCTGGACCCGCTCGCCCCGCGGCCGGGCGTCGAGGTGGAAGCGGGCAGTGGTGTACCCGGCCAGCGCGAGCAGCACGTGCGCGCTGCCCGGGACGCCGACCACGCCCACGTGCGTCGCCACGATGAGCACGCTCGCCACCGCGCGCAGCACGACCCCGGTCTCCACCTGGCGCACCCAGGCCACCCGGCGCCGGCGCGGCTGCAGCCGGCCGATCGGCGTGAGGTGCCAGTCCGGCGGCAGGTGGCCGAGCAGCCGCTCGAGCCCGACCGAGACGGCCACGTAGGACAGGGAGTCCCCGCCCAGACCGACGAAGGTGTCGGCCGGCCCGGCGTCCGGGCGGTCGAGGACGTCGGAGAACAGGGTGCGCACGTCGTCCGGGCCGGCCGGGCCGTCGCCCGTGCTCGTCGGCTGCGCGTCGGGCCCGGGCTCGGAGCGCTCTGCCAGGGCCCGCACCGCGGCGTTGTCGACCTTGCCGGCGGCCGTGCGCGGCAGGGCGTCGACGCTGACGGCGAGGACGGCGCCGCGGGGGAGCCCGAGGTCCTCGGCCGCCAGGCGGGCCACCCAGCCCTCGTCGTGGTCGCCCTCGACGGCCACCAGCACCGCTGCGTCGACCTCGACCGCGCAGGTGACGAACCCGAGCCGGGCGAGCTGCCGCTCGCAGTGGTCCAGGTCGACCCGCAGGCCGAAGACCTTGGCGAAACGGCTTGCGCGACCGACGATCTCGACCAGCCCCGTGGGTCCGATCCGTCCGAGGTCCCCGGTCCGCAGCTCGGTGACGGCGCGTCCGGCGGCGAGGTCGGCGGGGTCCTCCGCGTACCCGAGCATCACGTTCGGGCCCTGGTAGACCAGCTCGCCCACGCCGTCGGGGTGCCCGGGGGCCGGGTCCACGCGCATCCGCCCTCCGGGCACCGGGAGGCCGACGGCTGCCCGGGTGCGTGGCGGCCAGCGCGGGCGGCAGCACCGTCATCCGGGCGGTGGCCTCGGTCTGCCCGTACATGACGGCGACCTCGAACCCGAGCCGTCGGCCCTGTTCCACCAACCCCCGCACGCGCTCGGGTGCGAGCCGCCCACCGGCCTGGGTCACCAGCCGCAGCGAGGGCAGGTCCAGCGCCTCCGGCCCGACCCGGTCGAGCAGGTCGACGGTGTACGGGACGGCCGGCAGCGTCGTGACGCCCGCCGCCCTGGCGGCGGCACGCAGGCAGGGGTCGACGACGGAGAGCCGGGTGAGCAGGACCGACGCGCCGACGGCGAGGTGGCTGTGCAGGACCGAGAGCCCGTAGCAGTAGTGCAGGGGGAGCGTCGTGACGCCGACGTCGTCGGCGGTGAGCCCGAGCGAGGCGGCCACCGACGCGGCGTTGGCACGCACGTTCTCGTGCGAGAGCCGGACCAGCTTCGGGGACCCGGTCGACCCGGACGTGGGCATCAGCAGGGCGAGGTCGGGGTGCAGGTCGTGGCCGGGGTGCTCGGACAGCAGCAGCGGGTCGGCGGCGCGTCCCGGCTCGACCAGCACGTCCGGGCGGTACCGGTCGGTCAGCGCCTGCACCGCGGCGGGCCGGTCGGCGGGCGCCAGCAGCACGACGTGCCCGGCCTCGAGCGCGGCGAGGTAGGTGACCACCGACTCGCGCGTCGCCTCGATCGCCAGCAGCACCAGCCGTCGTCCCGACCCCAGCGCCGGCACCCGGGCGGTCACCTGCGCGGCCAGGTCGCGGTAGCTGGTCGCCACGCCGTCCTCGACCAGGGCGGCGGCGTCACCGCGCTCGCGCAGCAGGTGCACGAACGGGAGCGGGTGGGTCGCCTCGACCGGTCGGCGGGCCGGGCCGGCGCGGGCACCGCGGGGGGCGCCTCGCAGGGCGCGACGTGGAGCGCGACGGGGTGCACGGGAGAGACCTGTTCTGGTGGGGACGGCGGGAGCGGTCGAGCAGGATTTGGTTAGCCAATCCTTACCTTGCCATACTCCTGGGCATGAGCTCACCTTCCTGGCGCCGGCTCGCGGCCGTCGCGGCCGTGACGACCCTGGTCGCCCCCCTCGCTGCGTGCGCCGACGACGGCGGGTCCTCGCAGGACGCTCTCGTCATCTACTCCGGCCGCAACGAGAACCTGGTCGGGCCGATCCTGGAGCAGCTCGAGGACGCCGTCGGCGTCCCGGTCGAGGTGCGCTACGCCGGGTCGAGCGAGCTCGCGGCGCAGCTGCTGGAGGAGGGCGAGGGCACCGACGCCGACGTCTTCTTCAGCCAGGACGCCGGCGCCCTCGGTGCGCTGGCCGGTGCGGGCATGCTCGCCGAGCTGGACGAGGACACCACCTCGCGCACCCTGGAGCGGTTCCGCGACCCCGCAGGCCGCTGGGTGCCGACCTCGGCGCGCGCCCGGGTCGTGGCGTACGACCCCGCCACCGCCCCGGAGGTCGCCCAGATGACCTCGATCGACGAGGTCCTGGACCCCGCCTACCGGGGCCGGGTGGCCTACGCGCCGACGAACGCCTCGTTCCAGAGCTTCGTCACCGCGCTGCGCGTCACCAAGGGCGAGGACGGCGCGCGGGACTGGCTCGAGGCCTTCGCCGCCAACGACCCCCAGGTGTACGACAACAACATCGCGATCCTGGACGCCGTCGACTCCGGCCAGGTGCCGCTCGGTCTGATCAACCACTACTACTGGTTCGAGAAGGCGGCCGAGGTCGGCACCGAGGAGATGTCGGCGCAGCTGCACTACCTGCCCGGTGGCGACGCCGGCGCGCTGATCAACGTCGCCGGGGCGGGCGTCATCGAGGGCAGCGACCAGTCCGAGGCCGCCGCGGCCGCGGTGGAGTTCCTCGTCTCGGACCAGGCGCAGCAGTACTTCGCCGACACCACGGCCGAGTACGCGGTGGTCGAGGGCGTCACCAGCACCGAGCACGACCTCGTCCCGCTCGAGGACCTGCCGGGCGCACCGATCGACCTGAACGACCTGGACTCCCTGGAGCAGACCCTCGCGCTGCTCGACGAGGTCGGGCTGGGGTAGTGCCCCCCGCGGCCACGGCGCCGACCGCCACCGCACCGGTCCTCCCCGGGACCCGGACGGACGGTCGGCGCCGCCGTGCCCGCAGGACGTCGTGGCCGGCCGCCGGCGCTGCTCGTGGGCGCCTCGGCGCTCGCGGCGGCCGTCGCGCTGGTACCGCTGGTGTACCTGCTCGTGCGGGTCGGCGAGGCGGGTCCGGCCCGGGTGGCCGACCTCGTCCTGCGCGAGCGCACGCTCGTCCTGGTCGGCCGCAGCCTGCTGCTGTGCGCGCTGGTCACCGCGGCGTGCCTGGTCGTCGGGGCCGGGCTGGCCTACCTGGTCGCGCGCACCGACCTGCCGGGCCGGCGCGTGGTCGCTGTGCTGGCGCCGATGCCGCTGGCGATCCCCAGCTACGTGGCCGCCTACGGGTGGCTCGGCGCGGCTCCGCAGGTGGCCGGCCTGGAGGGCGCCGTCCTGGTGCTGACCGCGTGCAGCTACCCCTACGTCTACCTGCCCGTCCTGGCCGCGCTGCGGTCGGGCGACCCCGCGCAGGAGGAGGTGGCCCGCTCGCTCGGGTGGGGCCCGTTCCGCACCGCCGTCCAGGTCACGCTGCGGCACGCGCGCCCGGCGGCCGCCGCCGGCTCGCTGCTGGTCGCGCTGTACGTGCTGAGCGACTTCGGTGCCGTGTCGCTGATGCGGTTCGACGTGTTCACCCGGGTGATCCACACCTCCTACCAGGCCAGCTTCGACCGGACTCCTGCCGCCGTGCTGTCGCTGCTGCTCGTCGCGCTGACGGTCACGCTCACCGTCGCCGAGGGCCGGGCCCGCAGCCGCACCGAGCAGGTCCGCACCGGCTCCGGCGCCTCCCGCCGTCCGGCCCGTGGTCGCTCGGGCGCTGGCGGCTGCCGGCGGCGGCGGCCGCTGCGGCCGTCCTGGTGCTCGCGCTGGCCGTCCCGCTCGCCAGCCTCACCTACTGGCTGGTGCGCGGCCGCCGGGTGCTCGACCTCGAGGCGCTGATCTCGGGAACGGTTGCCACCGTGGGCATCTCGACGCTCGCGGCGCTGGTGACCCTCGCCCTCGCGGTCCCGGTCGGCGTGCTCGCGGCCCGCTACCGGGGACGCGGCGTGCGGGCCCTGGAGCAGGCCACCTTCGCCGGGCACGCGCTGCCCGGCATCGTCGTGGCGCTGTCGCTGGTGTTCGTCGGGGTCCGGCTGGTGCCCGCCGATCTACCAGGAGCTGCCGCTGCTGGTGCTGGCGTACGTGGTGCTGTTCCTGCCGCTGGCGGTGGGCGCGGTGCGCTCCTCGGTCGCCCTGTGCCCGCCGCGGCTGGAGGAGGTCGCCCGCTCGCTCGGGCAGCGGCCGGTCGAGGTGCTGCGCCGGGTGACCATCCCGCTCGCGGCCCCCGGGGTCGCCGCCGGCGGTGCGCTCGTGCTGCTCACGACGATGAAGGAGCTGCCGGCGACCCTGCTGCTGCGGCCCACCGGCGTCGACACCCTGGCCACCGAGCTGTGGACCCAGACCTCCAACGCGGCCTTCGCCGCCGCGGCACCGTACGCCGCGGCGCTGGTCCTGGTCGCCGCCGTCCCCACGGCGCTGCTGACCCGGTGGACCGGCGGCCGCGGTGAGCGAGCTGCGGATCGAGGGCCTGCACAAGGCGTTCGGGACCACCGAGGTGCTGCGCGGTCTCGACCTGGTGGTGCCCCAGGGTTCCCTGACGGCCGTGCTCGGACCCTCGGGCTGCGGCAAGACCACCCTGCTGCGCGTGGTCGCCGGCTTCGAGCGCGCCGACGCCGGGAGGGTGCTGCTGGCGGGCCGGGAGGTCTGCGGTCCCCGGACGCACCTGCCACCCGAGCGGCGCGGGGTCGGCGTCGTCCCGCAGGAGGGCGCGCTGTTCCCGCACCTCGACGTCGGGGCCAACGTCGCCTTCGGGCTGCCGGTCGCGCCGGCCCGGCCGCCGCGAGCGGGTGACCGAGGTGCTGGCGATGGTCGGGCTCGCGGAGTTCGCGGACCGCTCGCCGGCCGAGCTGTCCGGCGGGCAGCAGCAGCGGGTCGCGCTGGCCCGGGCGCTGGCGCCGGATCCCGAGGTCGTGCTGCTGGACGAGCCGTTCTCGGCCCTGGACGCGGACCTGCGGGTCAGCGTGCGCCAGCAGGTGCGCGAGGCGCTGGCCGTCGCCGGGGCGACCGCGGTGCTCGTGACGCACGACCAGGAGGAGGCGCTGAGCACCGCCGACCACGTCGCCGTGATGGACGAGGGCCGGTTCCTGCAGGTGGGCACCCCGCAGGACGTCTACCGCCAGCCGCGCGACCCCGTGGTGGCGCGGGCCGTCGGCGAGGCCTTCCTGCTGCCCGCGGTGTCCACCGGCAGCGGGGCGACCACCTGCCTCGGCGAGGTCGACCTGGTGCCCGCGAGCAGGCCCGAGCGACGGCGTCCCGCGCCGGGGCAGGGTGCTCGTGCGGCCCGAGCAGCTCCACCTCGGCGTCCCGGGCCGGGGGGTGACCTGCGAGGTGAGACGGGTGTGGTTCCACGGGCACGACTCGACCGTGCACCTGCTGGCCCCCGACGGCTCCGAGCTGGTCTGCCGCACCCAGGACCGCGTACCGCCCGGGACGCGGGTGGGGGTCGACGTGGTCGGGGAGGTCGTCTTCTACCCGGCGGCAGGGGAGGGGACGAGCGGCATGATGGGCACGTGGACGGATCGCTGACCGGACGGCTGCTCGTGGCCACGCCGCGCCTGGACCACCCGACCTTCCGCCGCACCGTCGTGCTGGTGCTCGACCACAACGCCGAGGGCGCCCTCGGTGTCGTGGTGAACAGGCCGTCGCAGGTCGACGTCGAGGCCGTGCTGCCGGGCTGGCAGCCGTACGCCACCGTCCCCGGCCGGCTCTACACCGGCGGGCCGGTCTCCCAGGACTCCGCGCTGGGACTGGCCCGCGTCCCCGGTGACGGCGAGCCGCCGAGCGGCCTGCGGCGGATCATCGGCGCGCTCGCGGTCGTCGACCTCGACGCCCCGCCCGACCTGCTCGCCGACGGCGTCAGCGGCCTGCGGATCTTCGCCGGGTACGCGGGGTGGTCGGCCGGGCAGCTGGAGGGCGAGATCGTCGACGGCTCCTGGTACGTCGTGGACTCCGAGTCCGGCGACGCCTTCACCGACGACCCCGAGGGGCTGTGGCCCGAGGTGCTGATGCGCCAGGGCGGCGACCTCGCGCTGGTGGCCCGCTACCCCGACGACCCGTCGATGAACTGACGGGTTCGTAGACTGCGGGCATGAGCGAGCCCCTGCCTCCGAGCGCCCCGTCGTCGCAGCCCGAGCCGCTGTCGCAGCCCGCGTCGAACCCGCAGGGCACGGCGGTGCTCGAGCGCGAGCAGCTGGAGCAGCCGGTCGAGCCCGGCGACCACGAGCGCTTCGCGCACTACGTGCGCAAGGAGAAGATCCTGACCTCCGCGCTGTCGGGTGACCCGGTGATCGCGTTGTGCGGCAAGGTCTGGGTGCCCGGCCGCGACCCGAACAAGTTCCCGGTGTGCCCGATCTGCAAGGAGATCTACGACGGCCTGCGCGATCCGGCGGACGGGGGCGGCGGGTCGGACGACTCGTGAGCAATGACTGAGGTCCGCACCGTCTCGCGGCCGACGCGCCCCGCAGCCGCGGCCGCGGGCTGCCCGGCCGCCGGCTGGTCACCGTCGCCATCATCGGCCAGGTCACCTTCGTGGCGTTCGAGGCGATGGCGGTGGCCACCGCCATGCCCGTCGTGGCCAGCGAGCTCGACGCCGTCCGCAGCTACTCGCTGGCGTTCTCGCTGTTCCTCACCACCAGCCTGCTCGGCATGGTCGTGGCCGGCGGCCTCGCCGACAGCCGCGGCCCCACCTGGCCGCTCACCGCGGGGATGACGCTGTTCGCCGGCGGGCTCGTGGTCTGCGGCACCGCGACGACGTTCCCGGCCCTGCTCGTCGGCCGCGCCGTCTCGGGGCTCGGTGCGGGCGCGCTCGTGGTCGCGCTGTACGTCGTGGTGGCCGCGGTCTACCCCGAGGAGGCGCGGCCGCGGGTCTTCGGCTGGATCAGCGCCGCCTGGGTGGTGCCGGCCGTGGTCGGACCGCCGATCGCGGGCTTCCTGGCCGCCGAGGTCTCCTGGCGGCTGGTGTTCCTGATCGTGCCGCCCGGTCGCCGTCCTCGCCCTCGTGCTGCTGCTGCCGCAGGTGCGGCGGTTCCCGCCGCCCCCGCCCGCCGCCGACGAGCGCCCGTCGCTGTCCGCCCGCACGCGGGCCCTGCTCGGGCTGGCGCCTCGCCGCGGGCGCCGCCCTCGTGCAGTGGTCGGTGCAGCACGTGGTGCCGGTCCGGCCGCTCCCGGTCGTCGCCGGTCTGGCGGGCCTGGCCCTCGTGGCGCTCGGGCTGCCCCGGCTGATGCCGCCGGGCACGCTGCGGCTGCGGCGCGGGCTGCCGTCCGTGGTGGTGGTGCGCGGCATCTACACCGCCGCGTTCTTCGGCGCCGAGGTGTACGTGCCGCTGGCGCTGAGCCAGGAGAAGGGACTGTCGCTGACGGCCGCCGGCATCGCCCTCACCGGCGGGGCGCTGGGCTGGTCGTTCGGCTCGTTCCTGCAGGGACGGCCGGGGCTGCGGGTCCCGCGGCACGGGCTGCTCGCCCTCGGGGCCGGGTTCATCGCCGTCGGCATCGGCGGGCTGTCGCTGTCGATGCTGCCCGGCGCGAGCCCGTGGGTCGCCGCGCCGGTGTGGGCGGTCGGGGCGATCGGGATGGGCCTGGCGATGTCGAGCACCAGCGTGCTCGTGCTCGCGATGTCGCCGCCGGACGTGCAGGGCCGCAACTCCGCGGCGCTCCAGGTCAGCGACTCCCTCGGCGCCGTCACCGGCGTCGGCCTCGGTGGCGCGGTCTTCGCCCTCGGTCACGACCCCGGCGGCTCGGACGCCGGGCTGTTCGCGGGCATCTGGCTGGGCCTGGCGGTCGTCGCGCTCCTCGGCGTGCTCGTCGGCTGGCGCGGACGCGAGCGACCGGACGACACCGTCCCCGGAACAGCCCGCGCGGGCGCCCCCGGCTGACATCCTGGCGGCGTGAGCGAGCCTGCGAGCGAACGAGCCGTGAGCACCCCGATGCTGCGCCAGGCCGTGCGCACCGCGCTGGCGCACACGGGGGACCGCACGCCGTCTCCGGACGCCTGGGGGCTGGTCCTGGTGGCGGCCGGCGTGGAGCCCACGAAGGCAGCCGGGCTCCCCGCGCGGCTCGGCTGCGTCTTCCACCTCGGTCGCTGGCGCGAGCAGGACGTCGTGGTGCAGCTTCAGGCGTGGGGCGACGCGCTGCGGGTGCGCGCCGAGCCGGAGGTGGCGGCCGTGGTCGACCGCGCCGCCGCCGCGCTCGCCGCCGAGATCTCGGCCACCCCGCTGCCCGACCCCGAGCCCGCCCGCCGGGCCGTCTTCCGGCGCCGCACGCCCAGCCGCCGCGCACCCCCCGCCAGCACCCGCCGCCGCCGTCCGGTCCGGCGCCCACCGTCCCGGCCGTCGGACTGGCTCCCCGGCCCGCCGCAGGCGTTCCCGCCGCCAGGGCGCGCCGGCGCCGCAGCGCCGCCCGCGAGGGGAGCAGCGGGCGCAGCAGCGGCGCCCGCAGCCAGCAGCCCACAGCAGCGCCCCCCGCGGGGCCGCCGGCTCCGCAGCGGCCGCAGTCGCAGCAGCGCCCGAGGCCGCAGGGCAGGGCCCCGCGGTCGAACCGGTGGGTGGCGTTCGCGGGCATCGCGGTCCTCGTGCTCATCTGCGGGTGCGGGGTGCTCGGCATGGTCGCCGACCTGTTCGGCGGCAGCGGCTGACACGGCTCTGCTCGTCGCACCGGCCGCGTTGCTCGCCGTACCCACACGCCGCCGGCCGATGCGTGTGGGCTGGGTGAGCAACGGCGGACGGGCGCGCCGGGGACCGGTGGGTCGGCGCGTCCACGGGTCGGCGGTCACGTAACCTCGACCCACCGTGAGCCCTTCCCCGTCCGAGCCGTCCGGCCTGCCCCAGCACGCCAGCTCGGCGGCAGCCTCGCACCTGTCCCCGGCCTTCCCGGAGCGGGCCGCGTGGGGCACCGCGTCGCGGCTGCGGGCCTGGCAGGCCGCCGCCCTGCAGGAGTACCTGGGTGCGATGCCGGCCGACTACCTCACGGTCGCCACGCCCGGCGCCGGGAAGACCACGTTCGCGCTGCGGGTGGCCACCGAGCTGCTCGAGCGCGGGATCGTGCGGCGGGTCACCGTCGTCGCCCCCACCGAGCACCTCAAGCGGCAGTGGGCCGACGCCGCGGCCCGGGTGGGCATCCAGCTCGACCCCGCCTTCCGCAACCGCCAGGGCGCGCTCGCCGACGGCTACGACGGCGTCGCGCTCACCTACGCGCAGGTGGCGGCCCGGCCGAAGCTGCACCGCGCCCGCACCGAGGCCGCGCCCACCCTGGTGGTGCTCGACGAGGTGCACCACGGCGGTGACGCGCTGTCGTGGGGCGACGCCGTGGAGGAGGCGTTCTCGCCTGCGCCGCACCGGCTCTCGCTCACCGGCACCCCGTTCCGGTCCGACACCGCGGCGATCCCGTTCGTGCGCTACGAGCCGGACCGCGACGGCGTGCGCCGCTCGCTGGCCGACTTCTCCTACGGCTACGCCGACGCCCTGCGCGACGGCGTCGTCCGCCCGGTGATGTTCCTGGCCTACAGCGGGCAGATGCGGTGGCGCACCAAGGCCGGCGACGAGATCAGCGCCCGGCTCGGCGAGCCCCTCACCCAGGACCAGGTGGCCCAGGCCTGGCGCACCGCCCTCGACCCGGACGGCGAGTGGGTGACCTCGGTGCTGCGCGCCGCCGACACCCGGCTCACCGAGGTGCGGCGGGTGGTGCCGGACGCCGGCGGCCTCGTGATCGCCACCGACCAGCCCACCGCCCGCGCGTACGCCGCCGTGCTGCGCCAGGTCACCGGCGAGCCGCCGGTCGTGGTGCTGTCGGACGACTCCGGCGCCTCGGCCCGGATCGAGGAGTTCGCCGAGGGCGACCAGCGCTGGATGGTGGCGGTGCGGATGGTGTCCGAGGGGGTCGACGTGCCGCGCCTGTGCGTGGGCGTCTACGCCACCTCGGCCAGCACGCCGCTGTACTTCGCGCAGGCCGTCGGCCGCTTCGTGCGGGCCCGCCGCCGCGGCGAGACCGCGTCGATCTTCCTGCCGAGCGTGCCCACGCTGCTCGCGCTCGCCGGCGCGATGGAGGTCGAGCGCGACCACGCGCTGGACCGCTCGCCGCGCGACGACGACGGGCTGGAGTGGAGCCCGGAGGAGGGGCTGGTCGCCCGCGCGAACCAGGCCGAGGGTGCCAGCGACGACCTGCTCGGCTCGTTCGAGGCGCTGGAGGCGCAGGCCTCGTTCGACCGCGTGCTGTTCGACGGCGGCGAGTTCGGCACCGGCGCCGACGTCGGTTCGCCGGAGGAGCTCGACTACCTCGGCATCCCCGGCCTGCTCGACGTCGACCAGGTCACCACCCTGCTGCGCCAGCGGCAGAGCGAGCACACCTCGCGGCGGTCGTCGCGTCCGGCCGCCGAGGTGGAGCGGTCCGAGGCGGCCCACCGCCGGCTCGCCGGTCTGCGCAAGGAGCTGAACGCGCTGGTGTCGGCCTGGTCGCGCCGCACCGGCGCACCGCACGGCGTCGTGCACGCCGAGCTGCGGACGACCACCGGCGGCGGCGAGGTGGCGCGGGCCAGCGAGGAGCAGATCCAGGCCCGGATCGACCTGCTGCGCAAGCGGTTCGTCTCGCGCGGCTGACGCGGACGGGCGGCGGAGCGGACGCTCAGGCCACCTGCACGGACGGCAACGGGTTGCCCACGAGGCGGACGAACTCGTCCTCCGGCACCGGGCGGCTCCACCAGAACCCTTGCGCCAGATGGCATCCCATCGCCGCGAGGCACTCGGCCTGCTCCCGGGTCTCCACGCCCTCGGCCACGACGTCGACGCGCAGCGCGTTGCCCATCGTCACCAGGCTCGAGACCACGGCGCGGGCGCGCTCGTCGTCGAGCATCCGGGAGACGAAGGTCGCGGTCGATCTTGATCATGTCGACCGGCATCTCGGTGAGCCGGGTGAGCGAGCTGTAGCCGGTGCCGAAGTCGTCGGCAGCCAGACCCACGCCGGCCGCGCGCACCTGCACGACCTCGCTGAGCACGGCGCTGTGCGCGTGGTCGAGCTGGGTCTCGGTGAGCTCGAGGACGAGCGATCCGCCGGGCAGGTCGTGCCGGCGCAGCGCGCCGTGCACGTCGGCCACGAGCGTGCCCTGGCCGAGCTGGCGCGCGGACACGTTGGCGTGCACGACCGGCGCGAGGTCACCGAGGACGTGCCGCCAGTGGGCGGCCATCCGGCAGGACTCCTCGATCACCCAGGTGCCGAGCGCGTGGATGACGTCGGACCCCTCCGCCACGTCGAGCCACTCGCCGGGCGCGAGCAGGCCGCGCTCGGGGTGCTGCCAGCGGACCAGGGCCTCGCCCGCGACCACCCGGCCGGTGGCGAGGTCGACGACGGGCTGGACGTGCAGCGCGAACTCCTGGCGCTCGAGCGCCGCGTGCAGCTCCTCCACCAGACGCACCTGGCGACGAGCCTGCAGGTGGTGCTCCTCGGTGAACCAGGCCGCCCGGTTCTTGCCCTCGCGCTTGGCCTGGTACATCGCCGAGTCGGCCTCTCGCAGCAGCGACTCCGCGGTGCTGCCCGCCCGCGACAAGGTGATGCCGATGCTCGCCGACAGGCGGTACCGCGCGCCCTGCACGTCGACCGGGGCGGTCAGCATCTCGAGCACCAGCGCGGCCAGCTCGTCGGCGTGCGCGTGGGCGTCCGGGGTCGTCACGGGCGACAGCACCACGAACTCGTCGCCGCCGAGGCGGGCCACGGTGTCGTCCGGCCGCAGCGCGCCGAAGCGGGCGGCGACCTCCACCAGCAGGGCGTCGCCGACGCGGTGGCCGGCGGAGTCGTTGACCACCTTGAAGTCGTCGAGGTCGCAGAACAGCAGCGCCAGCCGGGCCTCGCCGCCGAGGTTCTCGCCGAGCCGGTCGTGCAGCAGGGTGCGGTTGGGCAGGCCGGTCAGGGCGTCGTGCAGCGCCTGCTCGATGAGGCGCTGCTCGGCCAGGTGCCGGGCGGTGACGTCGGACATCTGGACCGTCACCTGCTCGGTCCGGCCGGTGGCCTCGCGCAGCGGCGACAGCGTGACGGCGACCCGGCGGTCGCGCGGGCCCAGCAGCCGCAGCTCGCCGTGCCAGGTCGACAGCTCGCCGTCGACCACCCGGGTCAGGGCGGTCCCGAGGACGGCGGCCGAGTCGGGGTGCAGCAGCTCGTGGAAGGACCCGCCCACCGGCCCGTCACCGTCCAGGTCGAGCATCTGCGTGGCCGCCGGGTTGCTGCGCACGATCCGGGCCACCGTCCGGTCGGGTGCGCATCCCTCGATCCGCAGCATCAGCATCCCGAGCATCGCCTCGTCGAAGGTGCGTCGGTACAGCGACTCGCCGGCGGCCAGCACGGCGGCCTTGCGACGGTCGTCCTCCACGGTGAGGCCGAGCACCACCACGGCGACACCGAGGCAGAGCAGGTAGGTCTGCAGCGCCGTCACCGTCACCGCCGGCTCGACGACGGAGGCGAAGGGTCCGCCGCCGCGCAGCGTGGCCAGGGTGGCCCCCGTGCCGACGGCGAGCACCTGGCACCACCGCCACCCGGGTGCCGAACCGGGCAGCAGCCCAGATCAGCACGGGCAGCGGCAGGAACGGCAGAGGGAGCGCCTGGGTCGGGGCGAAGGCGATGACGGAGACGACGACGAGCGCCGTCGGCTGCAGCATCCGCTCGGCCACCGACAGCCCGCGGTGCGGCATCGACGTCACGAGCGCGAGGGGGGCGATCAGCGCGACCCCGGCCGGGTGCGAGACGGCGAAGGAGCGCCACGCGTGCCAGAACTCGCCGTCCAGGACCAGCTGCGCCGTCGCCGCCGGCCACCAGCCCGCCGACGACGCCGCCGACCACGGCGGCCAGCAGCAGGTGCCAGGCGTCCTGGACGTGGTCGAGCCGGTACCGCCCGCGGCCGACCCGCACGAACAGGGCGGCGGTGAGGACCGCCTCGACGGTGTTGGCCGAGCCGAGCAGCAGGGCGGGCAGCAGCTCGCGCCCGCCCGCGAGGTTGCCGGCGCGCGGTGCCGACCAGGACCAGCGCAGCGACGGCCGGCCACTGCGTGCGGGGTGTGAGCACGAGGGCGACCAGGGCGACCCCCGCGGCGGGCCAGAACACCGCCACGGTGGTGCCCTCGGGCCGCACGCAGCACGGGGACGTAGGCGGCGACGACGAGCAGGCACCCGAGCAGCGCCGCGCGTCGGGCGGTCAGCGGGGCGGCGTTCCCAGCGTCACCACAGGTCTCCTTCGGCGGTTCTGCGCGCCGACCTGAGCCCTGCAGGACGTCCGCTGACCGGTACCATCGTCAGGCCCTGCGGCCGGACGGCCTCGTCGAGCAGGGGCAAGGTGCGGTGCCGCACCACGTCCTGCAGCGCGATCACGGTGGAGGTGCGGGCGACCGCCGGGGTCGCCACCACCGTGTCGATCACCTCCTGCAGGTGGGTGTTGTCGCGGGCCACGACCCGCACGAGCAGGTCCCCGGCCCCGGTGGTCGTGTGCGCCTCGAGCACCTGCGGGACGCCGGACAGCTGCTCGGTGACCTCGTCGCGACCGGTGCCCTGGTGCAGCTCGAGGGTGAGGAACGCGGTGACCGGGAAGCCGAGGGCCGCGGGGTCGAGCTGCGGGCTCCAGCCGGAGCACGCCGCGGCCGAGCAGCCGGTCGAGCCGGGCCTGGACGGTCCCGCGCGCCACCCCGAGCAGCCGCGACAGCTCGAGCACCCCGGTGCGGGGCGCCCGCGCGAGGGCGTGCACGAGGGCGGCGTCGAGGCGGTCGGCCGGGACCCGACGGTCCGGGTCGGCAGCAGGCGTGGTCATGGTGGACATCATGCCCAGTCCTCCCTGCTCGCGGGCGGGCAGTTTGCACAACCTGACCAGGCGGTGCGGGCCCGCTTGCCCAGGGACGACGACCGGACGACAGTGGACGGGTCCGTCCGACGTCGCACCGACGCCGCCGAGCCCTGACCGAATCCGCCGGGAGGCCCATCGTGACCATCGACCTCACCCCGTCCGAGCGCAAGGCCGAGCTCGACCTCGACCAGCTCAAGCAGCTCGTGGGCCTGGTGGAGTACGACCAGAGCACCGACCGGTTCCCGGTCACCGGGTGGGACGCGATCGTGTTCGTGGTGGGCAACGCGACCCAGACGGCGCACTTCTACCAGTCCGCGTTCGGCATGGAGCTCGAGGCGTACGCCGGCCCCGAGACCGGCCAGCGCGACCACAAGTCGTTCGTGCTGCGCTCGGGCTCGATCCGGTTCGTCGTCAACGGCGGGCGTCGACCCCGACAGCCCCCTGCACGACCACCAGCGCGCGCACGGCGACGGCGTCGTCGACATCGCGCTGGAGGTGCCCGACGTCGACCGCTGCATCGAGCAGGCCCGGCGCGAGGGCGCCACGATCCTGCGCGAGGCCGAGGACGTCACCGACGAGCACGGCACGGTGCGGATCGCGGCGATCGGCGCCTACGGCGAGACCCGCCACACCCTGGTCGACCGCTCCCGCTACTCCGGCCCGTACCTGCCCGGGTACGTCGCCCGCACGTCCTCGTTCGTCAAGCGCCCCGGCGCCCCGAAGCGCATCTTCCAGGCGCTCGACCACATCGTGGGGAACGTCGAGCTCGGGAAGATGGACGGCTGGGTCGACTTCTACAACCGGGTCATGGGCTTCGTGAACATGGCCGAGTTCATCGGCGACGACATCGCGACCGACTACTCGGCGCTGATGTCCAAGGTGGTCGCCAACGGCAACCACCGGGTGAAGTTCCCGCTCAACGAGCCGGCGATCGCGAAGAAGAAGAGCCAGATCGACGAGTACCTGGAGTTCTACCGGGGCCCCGGCGCCCAGCACCTCGCGCTGGCCACGGGCGACATCCTGGCCACGGTCGACGCGATGCGCGCCGAGGGCGTGGAGTTCCTCGACACCCCGGACTCCTACTACGAGGACGCCGAGCTGCGGGCCCGCATCGGCGAGGTCCGGGTGCCGATCGAGGAGCTGCAGTCGCGCGGGATCCTGGTCGACCGCGACGAGGACGGCTACCTGCTGCAGATCTTCACCAAGCCGGTGGGCGACCGCCCGACCGTGTTCTTCGAGATGATCGAGCGGCACGGCTCGCTCGGCTTCGGCAAGGGCAACTTCAAGGCGCTGTTCGAGGCGATCGAGCGCGAGCAGGACCGTCGCGGCAACCTCTGATCCCCTGCCCGCCGGCCTAGTGAACGTGGCGACCACCACGTTCACTAGGCGTGCGAGCCTCGCGAGCGTGGGTGCCGGCCCCGTGAAGTCGTCCGTCGCTGTCCGGATGGCGGGACGACGTGCGGTCATCAGGTGGACAGGCGGGATGATCGGCGGGTGAGCGACGTGGGTGACGGGGACGTGGTCGCCCCGCTGCGGGTGGCCCTGCTGGGCTGCGGCGTGGTCGGCACCGAGGTCGCGCGGATGCTCACCGGCAACGCCGGCGACCTCGCCGCCCGGGTCGGTCGACCGCTCGAGCTGGTCGGCATCGCGGTGCGCCGGCCCGCCCGCCGCCGCGACGCCGGGCATCGATCCCGACCTGTTCACCACCGACGCGCTGGACCTGGTGCGCCGCGCCGACGTCGTGATCGAGGTGATCGGCGGCATCGAGCCGGCGCGCACCCTGATCCTCGAGGCGATGCAGCACGGCGCGGGCGTCGTCACCGCCAACAAGGCGCTGCTCGCCGAGGACGGCCCGACCCTGTACGAGGCGGCCGACGAGCACGGCGTCGACCTCTACTTCGAGGCCGCCGTCGCCGGCGCGATCCCGCTGGTGCGTCCGGTGCGCGAGTCGATGGCCGGCGACCGGATCGACCGGGTGCTCGGCATCGTCAACGGCACCACGAACTACGTGCTCGACCAGATGGACACCACCGGAGCGGGTTTCGACGAGTCGGTGCAGCAGGCGCAGGCGCTCGGCTACGCCGAGGCCGACCCGACTGCCGACGTCGAGGGCTTCGACGCCGCCGCGAAGGCCGCGATCCTGGCCTCGCTCGCCTTCCACACCCGGGTGAGCGCCGCCGACGTGCACCGCGAGGGGATCACCGGCGTGAGCGCGGCCGACGTCGCGGCGGCGAAGGCGGCCGGGTGCGTGGTGAAGCTGCTCGCGATCTGCGAGCGCACGAAGACCGATGCAGGAGAAGCGGTCTCGGTGCGCGTCCACCCGGCGATGCTGTCGCGCGAGCACCCGCTCGCGAGCGTGCGCGGCGCGTACAACGCGGTGTTCGTCGAGGCCGAGGCCGCCGGCTCGCTGATGTTCTACGGTGCCGGCGCGGGCGGGCAGCCCACCGCCAGCGCGGTGCTGGGCGACGTCGTCGCGGTGGCGCGGCACCGCGTGGTCGGCGGCCGCGGACCGGGGGAGAGCACCTACGCCGACCTCCCGGTGCTGACGATGGGCGAGGTCTCCACCCGCTACCACGTGCGGCTCGACGTCGCCGACCGTCCGGGCGTCCTGGCGCAGGTCGCGCAGGTGTTCGCCGCCCACGAGGTGTCCATCGAGACCGTCCGGCAGACCCTGCTGCGCGACCCGGACGCCGAGGGCGACGACGACGGCCGCCGGGCGGCGCTGGTGATCGTCACCCACACCGCCACCGACGCCGCGCTCGCGAGCACGGTCGAGGCGCTGGCCGGGCTCGACATCGTCGACGCCGTCGCGTCGGTCCTGCGGGTGGAGGGGAGCTGACCGTGGCGCACGCGTGGCGCGGGGTCGTGGACGAGTTCCGCGACCGGCTGCCGTTCGGACCGGACGTCCCGGCGGTCACCCTCGGCGAGGGCGGCACGCCGCTGGTGCACGCCCGGCACCTCTCGAGGCTCACCGGGTGCGAGGTGCACGTCAAGGTCGAGGGCTGCAACCCCACCGGCTCGTTCAAGGACCGCGGCATGACCAGCGCGATCACCCGCGCTGCCGAGCTCGGCGCCAAGGCCGTGGTGTGCGCGTCCACCGGCAACACCAGCGCCTCGGCCGCGGCCTACGCCACCGCCGCCGGCATGACCTGCGCCGTGCTCGTGCCGGACGGCCGGATCTCGATGGGCAAGCTCAGCCAGGCGGTGGCGCACGGCGCGCGCATCCTGCAGGTCGACGGCAACTTCGACGACTGCCTCACGGTCGCCCGCAAGCTCGCCGAGGCCTACCCGGTCGAGCTGGTGAACTCGGTGAACCCGTACCGGATCGAGGGCCAGAAGACAGCGGCCTTCGAGGTCGTCGACGCGCTCGGCGACGCCCCCGACATCCACTGCCTCCCGGTCGGCAACGCCGGCAACATCACCGCGTACTGGAAGGGCTACACCGAGTACCTGCACGACGCCGCGCAGCCGGGACCGGCCACCGCCGCGCCGGCGATGTGGGGCTTCCAGGCCGCCGGCGCCGCGCCGATCGTGCGCGGGTACCCGGTCGACGACCCCGACACCATCGCCACCGCGATCCGGATCGGGAACCCGGCCTCGTGGGAGCAGGCGGTGCACGCCCGCGACCGCTCCGGCGGGGTGATCGAGGCCGTCACCGACGCCGAGATCCTGGCTGCGCACCGGCTGCTCTCCTCGCGCGACGGCGTCTTCGTCGAGCCGGCGTCGGCGGCCGGCGTGGCCGGCCTGCTGAAGCGGCACGCCGCCGGGCACCTCCCGCGCGGCTCGCGCGTGGTCGTCACCGTCACGGGGCACGGCCTCAAGGACCCGCAGTGGGCGATGCAGGACCTCGACGGCGTCCCCGTCGAACCGACCCGCGTGGCCGTCGACGTCGTGGGCGTGGCCGACGCGCTGGGGCTCTGAGTGCTCCCCGAGCGCACCGACTCCTTGGTGCGGCACGGGGTGACCGTGCAGGTCACCGTCCCGGGGTCCAGCGCCAACCTCGGCCCGGGCTACGACTGCGTCGGTCTGGCGCTGTCGGTGCACGACGTCGTCCGGGTGCAGGCGCGGGCCGAGCCCGGCGCCGTAGGTGCGGGTCGAGGGCGAGGGGGCCGACCGGATCGCCACCGGTGAGCAGAACCTCGTCGTCCGCTCGGTGCGCGCGGCGCTGGCCCGGGTCGGGGCGCCCCAGCCGGGCCTGGTCGTGGTGTGCCGCAACGGGGTACCGCACGGACGCGGCGTCGGGTCCTCGGCCGCCGCGGTGGTCGCCGGCGTCGTCGCGGCGCGCGGCCTGCTGGAGCGGCCCGAGCTGCTGGACGACACCACCGCGCTGGAGGTGGCCACCGACCTCGAGGGCCATCCCGACAACGCCGCGGCCTCGCTGCTCGGCGGCATCACGGTCGGGTGGACCGGTTCGGGCGGTGCCCGCGCCGCGCGCGTCGAGCCGCACCCCTCGCTGGCCTGCGTCGTCGCCGTCCCGGACGCCGAGCTCTCGACCGCCCGGGCGCGCGCCATGCTGCCCGCCACCGTCCCGCACGCCGACGCCGCGTTCACCGCCGGACGCGCGGCGCTGCTGGTGGAGGCGCTGAGCCGGCGCCCGGACCTGCTGCTGCCGGCCACCGAGGACCGCCTGCACCAGGCCTACCGCGCCCCCGCCATGCCAGAGGCCGCCACGGCCGTCGGGCTGCTGCGCTCGCACGGGCTGGCGGCCGTCGTCTCCGGCGCCGGGCCGTCGCTGCTGGTGCTCGGCAGCACCGACGACGACCTCGCGGCCCGGGTGGCGCAGCTGCTCGACGGCTGGCAGGTGCTCGCCCCCGGCATCGACCGCCACGGTGCGGTGCTGATCGAACCGCCCGTGCTCGTCGAACCGCCCGTGCCGGGGGCGCCCTGACCCGAGCAGGAACACCGGTACCCGCCTGGGTGTTATGGTGATCACGCCGACGTACCGCGGGCCCCGGATCTCAGATCCAGGACCGAGCGCGCGGAGACCGGCGGCAATCGCCTCACGATCCCGGGACGCCCGGTGCGCAGCCCCAGGCTGCGGACCCGACCTCCCTACGGACCCGGCGAACACTTTCGCCAGCGCGACGTCGCTGGACACCCGGTTGCGCACCGCGACCGCTGACGAGGGGGAAGGACCTTCGTGACAGACACCACCACCGCCGCTCCCGCTGCCGACTCGGCACCACCGAAGGGCAGCGACGCGGCCACCGGGGGAGCCCTCACCGGCCTGCGGCTGCCGCAGCTGCAGGCGATCGCGACCCAGCTCGGGGTCAAGGGCACCTCGAAGATGCGCAAGGGCGACCTGCTCGAGGCCATCCGCAGCCACCAGGGCGGGGGGGCCGGCAGGGCCGCCGCCGCCACGGCGAACGGGACGGGCGCGCCGGCCGAGGGCGGGCCCACCGCCCGCCGCTCCCGCCGCGCCACCTCCGCGGGTGGCCCGGCCACCGCGGCCGAGCCGGCCAGCACGCAGGAGGCGCTGCCCGTGCAGCAGCCGTCCGACGAGCGCCCCGCTCGTGAGGACCGCCAGCGCGAGCGCCCGCCGCGGGGGGACCGCCAGCAGGGCGGCGACCGCCAGCAGGGCGAGCGCCCGCAGCGTGAGGACCGCCAGCAGGGCGACGACCGCCAGCAGGGCGAGCGCACCCAGAACGGTGACCGGCCGCAGCAGGACGACCGCGCCCCGCGCGAGGACCGTCAGCGGGACAAGCAGAGAGCGACCGGAGCCAGAACGACCGGAGCCAGAACGACCGGAGCCAGAACGACCGGAGCCAGAACGACCGGAGCCAGAACGACCGGAACGAGCGCAACGACCGCAGCCAGAACCGGCAGGGCGGGAACCAGCAGCAGAACCGCGACAACGGTCCGGACGACGACGAGGAGGGTGGCGGCCGCCGACGGCGCAACCGCTACCGCGACCGCAAGCGTCGTGGCCGCGGCAGCGACCCGATCAGCGGGATGTCGGACGAGCCCGAGGTCACCGAGGACGACGTCCTGCTGCCCGTCGCGGGCATCCTCGACATCCTCGACAGCTACGGCTTCGTGCGGACCTCCGGCTACCTGCCGGGCTCGGACGACGTCTACGTCTCCCTCGGCCAGGTCAAGAAGTACGGCATGCGCAAGGGCGACGCGATCGTCGGTGCGGTGCGCCAGCAGCGCGAGGGCGACCAGGGCGGCGGCAGCGGCAACCAGCGCCAGCAGCAGAAGTTCAACCCGCTGGTGCGCGTCGACTCGGTCAACGGCCAGACCACCGAGCAGGCCAAGGCCCGCCCGGACTTCATGAAGCTCACCCCGCTGTACCCGCAGGAGCGGCTGCGGCTGGAGACCGAGCCGAACATCCTCACCACCCGGGTGCTCGACCTGGTGTCGCCGATCGGCAAGGGCCAGCGCGCCCTCATCGTCTCCCCGCCCAAGGCGGGCAAGACGATGATGATGCAGGCCATCGCCAACGCGATCACGGTCAACAACCCCGAGGTCCACCTCATGGTGGTGCTGGTCGACGAGCGCCCGGAGGAGGTCACCGACTTCCAGCGCAGCGTCAAGGGCGAGGTGATCGCCTCGACCTTCGACCGTCCGGCGAGCGACCACACGACCGTGGCCGAGCTGGCGATCGAGCGGGCCAAGCGGCTGGTCGAGATGGGCCACGACGTGGTGATCCTGCTCGACGGCATCACCCGCCTGGGTCGCGCCTACAACATCTCGGCGCCGGCGTCCGGCCGGATCCTGTCCGGTGGTGTCGACTCCTCGGCCCTCTACCCGCCGAAGCGCTTCTTCGGTGCCGCGCGCAACATCGAGCACGGTGGCTCGCTCACCATCCTCGCGACGGCGCTGGTCGAGACCGGCTCCAAGGCCGACGAGGTCATCTTCGAGGAGTTCAAGGGCACGGGTAACTCCGAGTTCCGGCTCTCCCGCTCGCTCGCCGACAAGCGGGTCTACCCGGCGGTCGACGTCAACGCGTCGGGCACCCGGCGCGAGGAGGTGCTCCTCGGTCGCGAGGAGCTCGCGGTGATGTGGAAGCTGCGGCGGGTGCTCACCGCCCTGGACTCCCAGCAGGCGATCGAGCTGCTGCTGTCCAAGCTGCGCGAGACCAAGTCGAACACCGAGTTCCTCATGCAGGTGCAGAAGACCACGGCACCGCTGATGAGCAACGGCAAGGACGACTGACCCGTCCTGCTCAGCCGAGCGCCCGTCCCCTCCCCGGGGGCGGGCGCTCGCGCGTCACGGCTCACCCGAGGTGGCGGGCCAGCCGCTCCAGGACGCCGGTCATGTCCTCGTGCCACCAGCGGCGAACATCGGCTCGGTGCGGTGCTCGACCCCGTAGACGGCGAGCTGGAGGTGCCGCAGGCCCTCCATCGCGTCGACCTCCTCGCTCTCGACCGCACGCCCCGTCCGCCCCGCCCAGCCCTCGAGCAGCGCCGCGCGGAGCCGGTCGCGGTCCGGCCGGCGCCACAGCTCGGTGACCATGACCGCCGGGTCGTAGGCGTCCGGTCCGTCTCCGCAGTCGTCGAAGTCGATGACGCCGGCCGGGACCGTCCCGTCGGTACCGGCTGCGCGGGAGCCGAACAGGACGTTCTCGTGGTGCAGGTCGGCGTGCAGCAGCCCGACCCGCCCGTCCGCGGCCGCGGCGTCGCGGGCCGCCCTGGCCCGTTCCACCGTGGCGCGGACGACACCGAGGTCCCAGTCCGGGCTCGAGCGCGGCGAGCGCGTCGGCGGCCCGGTCGAGCACGGCCGCACCGAGCGGGTCGTCGCCGCCCCGGGCGAGGTCGGTCCACCCGGTGACGTCGCGGCGGACGAACCCGTCCGGCCGCACGAACCGCCGTCCGTGCTCGGCAGGTCCGCCATCAGCGTGCCGATCGTCCGCAGGTGGGCCGGGGTGAGGCGGGCGTCGACGAAGTGGCCGTCGACCCACCGCAGCAGGTCGCAGACCCGTGGGCCGTCGTCGACCACGGCCGGGTCGTCGACCACGACCACCCGGTCGCCGTCCCGGGTCGGGCGCGGACGGGGGACGACGAGGTCGGTGTCGGCCGCGACCGCCGCGAGCCAGGCCAGCTCCGAGCGCACCTCCGCCTCGCCGGGGCCTCC
Source organism: uncultured Actinomycetota bacterium (assembly GCA_963711185.1). Lineage (GTDB taxonomy): Bacteria > Actinomycetota > Actinomycetes > Propionibacteriales > Propionibacteriaceae > Microlunatus. The sequence continues at coordinate 1,045,625 of CAVQDD010000019.1, forward strand.
CGGGCGGTGCACCCGCAGCGCGAACCGCGAGCCGTCGTCGGCCTGCACCCCGAAGGTGGCGTTCCAGCCGCGCGGCAGCCGCCGCACCCGGACCGGGCGGACGTCGTAGGCCGCCAGGGCGACCTCGACCACCCGCCGCAGCCGGCGGGTCTGCGTCGCACGGGTCTGGGATGCGGGCGTCGTCGCGGTGGCCACGCCCGAGGGTAGGCCGCCCGGTGGGAATGAACACGGTCGATTTCGTGCTCCACCGGGTGCCTGGCACACTGTCAGACCGGCTCCGGTTCACGTCTGCACCCACCCGGGGTGAGGGCGACCCGGCGGCCACCTCGAAGGAGCCTCCCGTGAAGCGTGACATCCACCCCGAGTACGTCGAGACGAGCGTGACCTGCACCTGCGGGAACACGTTCACCACCCGCAGCACCGCCACCTCCGGCAAGATCTCCGCCGAGGTCTGCAGCGCGTGCCACCCCTTCTACACCGGCAAGCAGAAGCTGCTCGACACCGGTGGCCGCGTGGCCCGGTTCGAGGCCCGGTACGGCAAGAAGGCCGACGCCTCCAAGTAGCGACGTCCCAGCGCCGGTGCACCCCTCGCGGGTGCGCCGGCGCTGTCGCGTCCGGAGCAGCAGCAATACGTTTTGTTCTGTGTACTTTAACATTCATTTATAATATTTTATTGTTCATCGTCTTGTTTTTGATGATCTCTATACTTCTATCATATAGAAAGATATGAAGTAGAAATTCGTGACACAAAATATGGTGTTGAACAAATAACAACTCAAATACCGGAAACTCCGATATAGTGAACTTCACATTTAGATGCGAAAGGAGTAGCAAAGATTGGAAGTTGGGTAAAAGAAGGGGATATTTTAATAGGTAAAGTGACTCCAATAAAAAAAAAAACACTTCTCCCTCATGAAAAACTTTTATATGATATTGTTGATAAAGAAATACCAACTGACTACGTGATACGTTCCTTACGTCTTCCAAAAGGTGTTGAAGGAAGAGTCATTGGTGTTCAAATTTTTGAGAAAGAAAACTATTCCTCAAATACTATTTTTCGGGAGGACCAGGCCGTGTACATCTTTATATAGTTGAAAAAAGAAGAATTCAAGTTGGTGATAAAATGGCAGGCCGTCATGGTAATAAAGGAATTGTTTCGCGAATTTTATCAAAACAAGATATGCCTTATTTACCTGATGGAACTCCTATGGATATGGTACTTAATCCGTTGGGTGTACCTTCTCAGAATGAATGTAGGTCAAGTTTTTGAATGTTTATTAGGCTTAGCAGGAAGATATTTAGGTGAACATTTTAAAATTACTTCTTTTGATGAAATTTATGGACCTGAAGCTTCACGAAGTTTAGTTTATTCAAAACTTTATTAAGCTAGATTAAAAACAGGTCAAAAATGGTTATTTAATCCTCAATTTTCCAGGAAAAACAAGAGTTTTTGATGGCCGAACTGGTGAATCATTTGACCAACCGGTAACAGTGGGCAAGCTTATATGTTAAAATTCGTTCATCTGGTTGATGAAAAAATTCATGCTCGTTCAACAGGACCTTATTCTCTTAGTTACTCAACAACCTCTTCGAGGAAGGTCTAAACACGGTGGTCAAAGAGTTGGTGAAATGGAAGTTTGGGCATTTAGAAGGATTTGGTGCAGCTTATACTCTTCAAGAACTTTTAACAGTTAAATCGGATGATATGAAAGGTCGACATGAAGTTATCAGATGCAATTTTAGAAAATAATCCTATATCTCATAGGAACTCCGGAAGCTTTTAAAGTTTTAATGCGGGAACTTCAATCGTTATGTTTAGATGTTGGAGTTTATCATATTGATTCTTCGGGAAGAAGAAAACAGTTGGACGTTATGAAAATTTTTTAAAAGAGTAATTCAACTTTTTTTTCTTTTTAATAAAACCGTTTTGCTCAGCTTGTTTATGGTAATAAACAAGCGGAGTAAACCAATATATTTATTGAATTACAAAAGAACTGGTTGACGAAGTCAACGTTTGTTTCGCAAACCAATCCTTTTAAAGGTTGCATTAAGATAGGAGTACTTTCCTCACCTCTTTCTTATTTGTCATTTTAGTGACAAATAAGGGAGATAAATTTTCTTTTCTAAAATTATGTTTAAACTCTCTCTCGAGAATTTATTAGGAATCAAAATTTTTCTATCCTTTGATAGAAATAGGAAAAATCGAGTTTGACTAGAATCGATTTGTTGAGAGTTGAATTTTGACCACTTTTTTGTTTGATTTTTTATTTAATAAAGAGATGAATTTTTTGTGGGATAACCCCGTAAGGGGGTCAAGAGGTTTTGTCAAATAAATTATGGATATTCCAATAAAAAGTTCTCTTTTTTTCTTTTTTATTTTAATTAGATAAAACAGGTTTTGTTTAATTAGAGTGCATATTCGTTTGAGAAATCTGTTTGCATATTTTTTGTTTTTTTGCACAAAATAAAAATTTGTATCGAAAAAACAAAAGTAAACAAAAAGTAAAGAAAATATTTTTTATTAAAAAAATATATACCCTGAATTAGACAAATAAATTGGTTTATCGAAGATAAAGGTTTCCTCTTTCGAGAAGACTAATAATTTATAATTTCATCAAAAAACAAATATGACAAAAATTTTTCATATAAAAACGGGATTTGTGGTACACACCCCGTCAAAAAGTAATGAAATAGAACAACGATTAAAACTAGAATCAATTCGTTTAGGGCTCGTTTCTCCTGAAACAATTAAAAAATGGGCGGAACGAGTTTTGCCGAATGGAGAAGTGATTGGACAGGTAAAAAATGCAAATACAGTAAATTATAAAACATTAAAACCTGAAGAAGGAGGTTTATTTTGTGAACGGATTTTTGGTCCTGTTAATGATTATGAATGTGCTTGTGGTCGTAAAAACAAACGATCAGAATTAAAATTTTGTCCTGAATGTTTCGTAGAGTTTACATCATCAAAAGAAAGAAGAAATCGTCTTGGTTATATTGAATTAATTTCACCGGTTACTCATGTTTGGTATCTTAAAGGAAAAACTTCTTATATTCCTCTTCTGCTTGGTTTAAAAAAGAAAATAGCGGAAGCTATAACTTATTGTAGTGAAGGGTTTTATTCTCCTAAAGAATTAACTGAAAAAGAATTAGACTCATCTAAAGCAATATCTTTTCTCTTCCCTTATTTTTTATCGACAAAAGAATTTATAAAAAACGGCAAAAAGAAGAGAATTTTTCGAAAAATTGAAGATTTCGAAAAATTCTTTCTGTATTTGGATTTTATCGCTGTTCCTCTTTTTACTGAAAAAAACCAAATCTTTTTCAAAAATAATGGTTTCCTTGCAAAGGAAACGTTTGCTTCGCAAACCAATTCTTTTTTTAAAAAATCAAAACTTTTCCAAAACGAAAATAAATCAACAATCATAACCAAATTTTTTCAAAATTGTTATATAAGACAATCGGTTTTCGATTTGCAAAAGACCTCAGGTACATCAACTCAAACAAAAATATTTCCTAATATATTTTCTTTATACAATTCTTATTTTTTAAAAGTGTCAGAAATAAATTTTATAATTTTTTCCAATCTTTTAACAAAACTATTAACTATTCCTTATGTTTTAAAAGAAAGAGATCGAAAATTTATTTTTTCTCCTAAGACGGATAAAATTATCCAGGAAGAGAATAACAATTTTGTCAAAAATATGTATATACAAAATCCTGTTTTGTCCGAAGTTTTACAAAATGGGAATAAACCAGAAAAAAATCCTCCATTTCATGGAGAAGTTCCTTTAAAAAATTTAAACTCCTTTCTTTTTCAAAATCAAATTGTTATCTCAGTTTCTAAAAATTCGAATCCTGTTTCTTTCGGTTCATTTACAAGAAGGAAAGAAAGATTAAGTAATGCAAAAATAAGTTTTGCGGGTAAATTAGTAAACCAAACAAAGCATATGTGCAAAGTTGATCTTTGCAAAGGAATATATTTGAATAAAACTTCTGCAATTGATAAAAATTATTCATTTCAAAGAAACTTAATTTTACGGTTTCCTTTTCGGAGAAAGCTAAATGTACGAGGAGGTTATGCCAACAATTGTTCAGAGTTTCCAGCATCCCATATTTGGATAAAAAAAGATAATCGATTTAAATCTTCGAACCAGATTTTCGGGATTTCTTACCCACCGGCTCATTTTTTTAATCAAAAGATAGTATTTCATGATTTTTCTTATAATCAAAAAAAGATCAATTTTTTTGACGAAAAAAAAAATTTTATACAAGAAAATACAAAAAAAAAAAAACAAATCTTTTTGAACCCTTATTTATGTGGGAATATCAATATATCAAGTAGTTTTTTTTCGACGTCTTTAAAAGATTTTGTTCAAGAATTAGAAAATTCTTCATTACCGAAAAATTCTGCTTTTTTAACATATTTCCAATATGTAAGTTATTTTTTAAAAATTCAGCAGATTCCGTTTCTCTTGAAAAAAAAAAATTTTCTTTACGGGAGTCAAAAGAATGTTTTTTTTCTTTTTTTTGAAAAAAAAGCACTAATGCAAACGAATCTTGATTCAAAAGATCAAAATAGTAATTCTCATCACTTTTTCTCTCTTTCTTCAAAAAAGGAAGAAGAAGAAAGAAAACAAATTCAACAAAACCAAAAAATAAGTTTATTCCCTAATTTGTTAACAGAACAAAATGGGCAATCATCTGTTTTTTCAAACGGTATTATTTCTTCTGACATTTCTCAAAAATCGGATTCTTTTAATGAACTTCCTTTGCTCGAAAATAGAATTCTTCATATTTTTGATCTTCTGAAAGAACGATTTTTGATTGGTGCAGAAATTGTTCATCAACAACTCTCTCAATTTGATTTTCGTTTCGAACAAAAATCAAGTCAAATAAAAATTTCTGAATTAGATGGTGAGATAAAAGATTTAGAAGCTCAAGTCTATCTTTTTCCTTGGCAGGTTCGAAGATTGAAAAAATTACTTTCAATAAGAGCACGAGAACTGCGCCGTCTAAGGTTAATAAAACATTTTCGGTACACAAAAGCACACCCCGAATGGATGGTTTTATCGAGAATTCCTGTTTTGCCACCAGATTTACGCCCAATTATACAATTGGATGGAGGTGAAATAGGTGTATCTGACCTTAATAAACTTTATCAAAATGTTTTGTTTCGAAATAATAGACTTCAAAAATTATTAGAACAACCTTCTTCCGATAAAAAGTCGCCTCAAGTAAGATATGGACAACGTTTATTACAAGAAGCCGTCGATGCTCTTATAGAAAACGGTAAAGGGGGGGCAACTCCAATTTGTGCTTCTAACGAAAGACCTCTAAAGTCATTGTCCGAGTTATTAAAAGGGAAAAAAGGCAGATTTCGTCAAAATCTTTTAGGAAAAAGAGTGGATTACTCAGGTCGTTCCGTTATTGTTGTAGGTCCGAAATTAAAACTTCATGAATGCGGATTACCAAAAGAAATGGCAGTTGTTTTATTTGAGCCGTTTTTAATTCAACGATTAATGACTAATAAAATTGTAGGAAAAATTTTTCTGGCAAAAAAATTAATTCAACGCCAAGACCCTATTATTTGGGAAATTCTGGAACAAGTCATGCAAAATCATCCTATTTTATTAAATAGAGCTCCTACTCTTCATCGTCTAGGAATTCAAGCATTTCAACCCCGATTAGTTTCTGGGCGTGCTATTCTTTTACATCCTTTGGTTTGTCCAGCATTCAATGCAGATTTTGATGGTGACCAAATGGCAGTTCATGTTCCTTTATCTTTTCAAGCTCGAGCGGAAGCTTGGAATCTTATGTGGTCAAGAAATAATTTGTTATCCCCAGCAACTGGTCAACCAAGTATTCTTCCAAGCCAAGATATGGTTTTAGGTTGTTATTATTTAACAACGATCAATTCAAAACTCCAAAAAGGTAGCGGTTATTATTTTTCTGATCTTGATGATGTAATAAAAGCTTTTTATCAAAAAAAAATTGATATTCATGCACCAATTTGGGTTCGATGGAATGATCCTTTCGAATCTGAAAATGAACTTTATGAACCTTTAGAAATTCAAATTGATTCTAATGGTAATTTGTTAAAAATTTATTTAAAACATCAACAACATTTTGAGTCAAATCAAAACAAAAAAAGTCAATTTATAAGAACAACCACTGGTCGAATTTTGCTAAATAAACTGATTTCAGAAGAATTAAGTTCTTCTAAAATGTTTACTAAACCATTGTTAGAAAATTGATAAATGGAAATGATTTGTTTATTTTTAAACAAATTTTTGATTGTTTCAAAAAATTCTAACCGGATTTGAGAGAGATAAATTTCAATCTCCAACAAATTTATTTTTAAAAACTTTTGTTTAAAAAATTTTTTAGTTTTAAATTCAAAGTTTTAATTCTCATATAAAAAAAATAAATTGTTAACCTAACCCATTACCCCCCCTTGATAACCCCGCTAGGGGGTCAAGGGGGGTTAGCAAGGGGGGGTAAGTAAACAGATATAAGGGGAAGGAACGGGGTTAACAAGTGGTTTGCGAAGCAAACGTTTCCTTTGAAAGGAAACCAGTTTTTTACACAAAAATTTTTTCTCCTTTCTTAATCACTCATCTCAATCAATAACCCGTTGTACTCATTGCTTATTTTCGGAATGAGAAAAGGGTTAATCGTTTTTGTTGGTTTTTTTCTTTTTTAAAAAAACGAGAAGGCAAAAGTTTTTAGAGTAAATCGAAAATAGTGTATTCATTATTTCTTCATGAATTATTTCTTATTCATAATTGTTGAATTGAAAGGGGTTTTTAGATAATTGTTTTTTAAATTTTTTTGGTTTACTCTTTTTTTAAAAAAAAAAAGAAGGAAAATACAAAGAAATTTAAAATTCAAATAAAAAAAGGAGGTTGAAAATGGTTTTTAATTTATTATTTTTTAATCGTTGTTTTGATAAGGGAAGAGTGAAAGATCTTGTATTCTGGTCTTTTCAAAATGCGGGTGAAACAGCAACTTTAGAACTTGTAGAAAAGTTAAAAGATTTAGGATTTCAATATGCAACAAATGCTGGGATTTCATTGAGTCTTGATGATTTGAAGACTCCACCTAATAAACCATTATTTGTTTCAGAAGCAGAAATAGAAATTCAATCGACAGAAAAAGAATATCAACGCGGTAATGTAACATCTGTCGAGAAATTTCAACAATTGATTGACACCTGGCATCGGACAAGTGAAACTTTAAAACAAAATGTAGTTCAACATTTTCGCTCGACTGATATATTAAACCCTGTTTATATGATGGCTTTTTCCGGAGCGCGTGGAAATCTTTCTCAAGTTCGTCAATTAGTGGGTATGCGAGGACTTATGGCCGATCCACAAGGACAGATTATAGATTTTCCTATTCGAAGTAATTTTAGAGAAGGATTAACACTTACAGAGTATGTTATTTCATGTTATGGAGCAAGAAAAGGAGTAGTTGATACCGCATTAAGAACAGCTATTTCGGGATATTTAACACGTCGATTAGTTGATGTTGCCCAACATATTATTGTAAGCAAAGTGGATTGTAGAACAAAAAATGGGATTTTTCTTACCGATATGAAAGAAGGGAATAAAATAATTTTATCTCTTCAAAATCGTCTAGTAGGTCGAATTTTGGCTGAAACTGTTTCTTTTCCAGATGGTTTAACGATTTTTAAAAATAAGGAAATTTCAGCTTTTCTGTCAAGCAAAATTTGTAAAGTGAAAAAAAAAGTTCTTGTAAGATCTTCATTAACTTGCGAAGCAAAAAACTCTGTTTGTCAACGTTGTTATGGTTGGAGTTTAGCTTTTGGAAAACTTGTTTTTTTAGGCGAGGCTGTTGGGATTATTGCAGCTCAATCGATAGGTGAACCAGGAACACAACTTACTATGAGAACATTTCACACAGGTGGTGTTTTTTCTGGAGATGTCATGAATGAAATTCGTGCTCCTTACGATGGAATTGTGTATTTCCCAGAACCACTCCAAGGAAGGTTGATTCGAACAGCTCACGGAAAAATTGCATTTTTAACAAAAGTTCCTGGTGTTCTTTTTGTACAAAAACAACAAGGTTTAAACGAGAAGAATAACTCAAATAATTCAACTTCTGAAAAACAAAAATCTTTATTAATGGAAAACAAAAAATCAGAATTTGAATCTATGAAATTCGAGCTAGCGCCAGCCACTGTTTTATTTGTTAGACAGGGAGAAAAAATTTTTGAAAGACAAGTTCTTGCTGAATTTTCCTCAACATCTTTATCCAATCAAAAAAAACAACAACTTCTTACAAAACATAATTTAAATTCAGAGATAGAAGGGGATGTTGTTTTTGATCGAATCTTTTTGACTTCTAAAAAAGATAGAACTACTTTAGCTAATAAACTTGGATTTTTTTTTATTTTTTCTGGAAAAATATATGAATCAGGAGGAGGAGTCAATCTTTTTCCTATTGTTGGTGATTTAATCGATAAAAATTCTTTTATTAATAAATCTAGATTAATAATTCCATATTCTGGATTTGTTGAATCTTTTCAAACTCCAATATCTAAAAATAAAATTTCAAAGTTAAGATAAAAAATTTTTACAAAACTAATAATGGGTTTTCTCTTGGTAAAACAAAGAATATTTAAAAAACAAAAATTTTTTAATAAATGGGTTTCATGGTTTTTAAAAACCAAGAACCACCCTGTTTCCTTTTACAGCATTGGTTCTAATCCTATCCTTTTTTTCTTCCAGGTTTTTTTATCAAAGATAAAAAAATAGCTAGGTTCTTTTTAAAAACGAAGTTTTTAAAAAACCGCACCCTATTTTTTTAGAAAAAAATAAAACCGCTTGCGCAACCTTTATTTTTTTCTAAGTTTAACCTGCTTTGTTGTTAATAAAAAAAAAGGAGTAATCTTTTCACACTTTTGATATGAAAATGTTTTCTCAAAGAGAAAACAAATAAAAAATATAGATTCAAAAATCGACCAATCAAAAAATGTTCAATAAAAATCGAAACATCGTTTTATATTCAAAAAATTCCGATTTTTTTGCGAAATTAGATTCGCAAGCTTGCTTGTGCAACCTTCCAAATAAAAAATCGGCTACAAAATTATACTTTGGAGCTTTCTCATGCAAAACATTTATTTTTTCAAATAAACCTTTTTTCTTTTTTTCAAACAAGAAAAATTCGATTAAGAAACAGGGTTTTAAACGAGAAGGGTTTAAAACCCAATTTCTTCGTTTTAAACCCTTTTCTTTTAAAAATAACTCGATATCTTTTTGTTTTTCAAAAAATAACAAAAAAACCGTTATTTCCACTTTAAAAGATAATTTGAATTCTTCTTTGCATGTTAATAGAGAGAATAAAAATTTGGATCGTGAATTTTTATATTTGTCCAGAAAAGATCCTTTTTTTTATGAAAAAAGAGCTATGATTATTTCGCTGGTTCAATCTTTTTTTTTGGAAGATGGCTACCAAATAAATTTTGGTGGGTTTCCTTTTTTGCAACAAAATTTCGCTTTTCATTTAGAAAAAAAGAAACTTTCACAATTTAGGAATTCTTTATCTCAATATGGTTCTTTCCAAAAACCTGTTCCTTCTCCAGAAATTTTTTTGAGCCAATCAATTTTTGGATTTTTTGTTAAAACGGTTTTTTATCGAAAATTTTGTTATTTTCTTTCTTTTCATTTTTTAACAAACAATCCAATCGTTTCATCTTTAGATCTTATTTTCTTTCGAAAAAGTTTGAAATTTAACATTGTTGATAAAAAAGAAAATTCGTTTATCTTCAGTAAATCTTTACCAATCTTGCATTTGGTAAATCAACCATTTTTTTTACGATTTGAAGAAACGAAAAATTTAGTGAACAAATCTGGATATCAATTTTCCAACAAAACAATAAATCTCTATTCCCCTCTACCTGTTATGTCAGTCGATTTTTCAAAAGTTTCCAAAAATCTTTATTTTGCGAAATCTACACCATCTTTTTTAGATTGGGTTAAAACCTCTTCTGAAATAGAATTTAAACCAAGAAAAGATCAAGAAAAAAGAAGAGAAGAGACGTATTTGTTTTTATCTGGAGATGATTTGCAAATAATAAAAAAAAGGGATGAAATTGGTTTTATTTCTCCTGAAGAAAAAATATTTATTCGAAAAAGTAAACCAATTAATTTTTATGGTTTTCCTTTAAAAACGGAAAAAATGACTCTCCAAAGAGGAGTCAACCAAAAAAATAACGAATTTTCTTATTTCCAGATAAAAAATTTCAAAATAAATGAACTTGGAAACAAATCACTGGTAGGGAATCCTCTTGACAAAAAAAAATTTTTAAAAAAAGTTGATTTATTACCCGAGCAAGAGATTTTTAATCTTCAAATTTTTCCAAAATTTTATAAAACAAAAACAGGGGGATTTGTTTTCTTGAAAAATCCTCTTTGTCCTGTTTTGACTATTAATAATTTCTCTTATTCCGGTTTGAAAGATGGAAGTTTTTTTACTGAATTTGAAGAAGAAGGATATATGAATTCCAGTTTTTCAAGTTCTTCGGATTCTTTTATTGAAACCCATTTAGAACAACTCCAAATATTTTTTATCCCAGAAGAAGTTTATGAGTGTACTCAATTTAGTCGATTAGCGAAATTAAGAAATCTTTCCTTATCCAATCAAAATTTTGATCAAGAAACTCAATTTTTTAATAAAAATAATGTTTTTTCCAAAATTGAAGTAAACTCTTCACAAAAGAAGAAAAGAATTAGTCAGAATAAAATAACAAAAATAAAACCGACTTTCACCACTTCAACTGAATCCACACTTTTGAAACCAATTTTGAATTCAAAATGGAATACAAAACAAAAACCTCTTTTTTACAAATCTAATCGACAAGGGAAAAAAATTTTTTTTTATAGTCCATTTGATGGATTGGTGAAAATATATCTTAAAAAAAACCAATCATTGTTTATTTCATCTTCGAAAGAAAAAAGATTACAGTATTTTAATTCCGAATTTGTTCCTTTTTCTTATTTTTGTTTTTCTAAAACGGGGGGAAAAGGTGATGCAAGCAAGGTTGCAAACCTAACTACTTCTTTATCTTCGACAAAAAAATCGGAAGAAACGAGAAAAAGAAACGGTTTATACATTAAAAATGATTTTAGCAAATCGAAAATTTTAACAACTCTTAAATTTTTTCAATTTGTTGGAGGAGATTTGGAATCTTCCAATTGGTTTTCATCGCAAAATGTCGGTTTTTCTTCTTTTTTAGAACAAAAAAACTATCAATCAAATTTCTCAATAAAACCTTTTATCAAAGAAAAAATTCTTGATAAACCAGGTTTTAAATCGACCTTAGATCGAAAAAAAGTTCTTATACCAAAAAAAATGGAGTATACAATATCTTTTACATCAAAAAAATATAACAATAAGTTCTCAATTCCTTCCGTTTTTTTTACCGAAGATAAAAAAGTAGCGAGGTTCGCAAGCTTGCTTGCACAACCTTTTTCCTCTGTTCGAAATTTTTTTGAAAATTTCAACGTTTTAGACCAAAACAAAAAAACTTTTGGTGAAAAAAAACATGTTTTATCACAAAAATTTCGTTGGTTAGTAAAAAATTATCAAAAAAATTTGTCTGGTTTACTTTAAATAGAGCAAAAGTTTCTTTTTTTCTGGGTCACTTGTAAGTGAACGTGACTTCGTCAACCAGTTAGAAAAAAGAAACCAATTTCGAATAAACTGTAGTCCGAATTTAAATAAATTTTAAAAAAAAAATGAAATTAAACATTAAACCGGGATGGATTTATTTTCCCAAAAAAATAATTGAAGGGGCCCAAAAGAACCAATCTTTTTTATTAAACAGTTTTTATCCTGTAGACGATTTGTCTTTTGACCAACAATTTGTTTCTCTTGAATTGGTTTTATTAAAAAATTCATTTTTTTTACAAAATTCTATTTTATTGAACAAAGAGTTTGAAACCAATTCTTCTTCTGAAAAAAGTTTTATACAAAATGTAAAACAATTACAAAAAAAAAAAATAAGAAAAACAACCAAAAAACTGAAAATTTTTTGTTTCCCCGAAACGGGAAATTTGTAGTGAAAGATAACCAGTTAATTGCAAGGTCTGCTTTTTTCAGATCTCATTTTTTAAACCAATTTTTTTCTAGAAATATTATTTTTTTAAGCTATTCAAATCAAAAATTTGAAGTTACTGAGTTAAGTTTTTCAAAAAACTCGTTTTTGAGTTTTAAAAAACTTCGAATTTCAACTTCAATTTTTTTAAAAAAATATTTTAAATATTCTCCGTTTGAGTGGAATCATAAAAATCGATGGCGTCAAGAAGAAAAATTGATCGCAGATTCTGAAATTAACTTACCATCGAAATTACCGTTATTAGTAAATTCAAAACCAAAAAGGTTTGCGGAGCAAACGTTTCCTTTGCAAGGAAACCAGTTTGTTCCAAATCCTATTTTTAGAAAATCGAACTATAATTTTAATGATGGATTGAGAAAAAAAATTCGTACAAAAAGGGTAACCTCGAACAAATCTTTTTTCATTCCCCAAAAGGATACTGCAACAAAAGAAAAACAACAAATTATTAATTCTTCTCCCTCCCTTACAAATAAATTTGTTAACGAGAGTTATACAGGTTTCATTCAAAAAAATTCATTTGTTTATGTTAAGAAGTTCTTTTCTTCTGAGTCAACTTTTGAAAAAAATATGAAAAATTCACAAGAAATAAAAAATTTAAATCAAAAATTTTTTTTTTGTGAAAAACTTCGTTATTTTATTTCACCACCTTTTCAAGCGAAAAAAGAATTTTTATTTTATAAACAAAATTTGGATTTACCATCCATTTGTTTTTCTTTGACAAATAAAAAAGGTAATATTAAATTTTTCCATAATTCTTTTTTCTTGAAAGAATATGCTTCTTTTTTGAATAAAAAAAACACGATTTTATTAGATCTTTTAGTCAGTTCAAAAAAAAAGGAATTTTTAAGCGCTTTTCAAAAGCAAACAAAAATTTATTATTTCGGAGCAAATAGTTTCTTTGCAAAAGAAACGTTTGCTGCGCAAACTGGTTCCCTTAATTTGTCGTATTCTTTACCTTCTACAAGGGGTTTAGAAATTGAAAAAGCTAATTCTTTAAAAAATTTTCAAAAGGTTTTAGAGAGTGGAGAAAACATTTGCTTGAACGCAAAAAAAAAGGAATTTCTTATGCCTTTTTGATCGAATTTTTCAATTATAAAGAATTAAATTTATTAACTACTAAAGCTAGAGTAAAACGATTAGAATCCCCATATTCTTTTTCTGTTAACAACCGTTTGAACAAATTAAAGAATTTCGACTCAAAAGATAAAAGAAGTAATTTTTTTGAAAAATTTCAGAAAAATAATATTTGTTTTTTTATTTTACAATATCATTTTCTTTTTCTTTTTGGAAACGTTTCTGTTTTTTTTGTTTCAAAAAGAAATAAGCAATTTTGGTTAGCCAACTTATCGAAAAGAAAAAAAGAAACTAGTATTTTTCAAAAACAAAAAATTGAAAAAAATCTTGGTTTATTAAAAAGTAAACCTTTTCCAGTATTTGCGGGAGAAACCGGGTTTTCCCCTTTTATAAATTTCTCTTCCTTTAATCTTCTGTTTTTAAGAAAGTATTTTGATTTTTGTCTTAATAAAAAAAATTTTAGTTTTGATTCTTTCAATTATTATTCTTCTTCTTATTCCTCTATTAAATTTTGTTTAAAACCTAAATTTTTTATTCTGGTTCAAAAAGTTACAGAATATTCGTTATTAAATTCAGAAAAATATAAAAAAAATCTTATTAGATTATCGATGAAAAATTCATCGATAAATGGTTTTCAGCTTGATTTGCAAGATTCTATGTTATCAGGAAAACAAAGCTTTACAGTTTCAAAAATAGAGGAGATTTAGAAAAACAAAAAAGGGAAAATAATTGTTTCTGTAATCCTATTTATCAAACAGGCTTATTCTTTCCGAAAACCCTTTCCTCTTTAGAGGAAACAAATTTGTTTAATAAACAAAAAGTTACAAGATTACTTCCTTTGTTTCCTGGTATTGATTTTCAATCAAACTAGTTTTTTCTTTTGGAAAAATTCAAAGAGAAATTTCGTTTCTAAACCTAAAAATTTAATTGAAATTTTTTTAATTTTTAGTTTACCAAGAAATTATCCTTTTAAAAAACCAAAATTTCAATTGGTATCAAAAAAACAAAATAAAGAATCGAGTTTGTTGACTTCTCCATTTGATAAAAAATCAAAAAGTTTTATTGATGTTTTTAACTCACTTTCGTTTATTTGGGATTCTTATTTAAATTTATCTTTAATTCGTCAAATTGATACAAACAAAAAAATTGATAAAAATTTGAAATAATTTTAAAACTCTTTCTAATTTGCCATTAAAGTGACAACTAGGGAAGAGTTACAAAATAGTTGATTTTCTACGTCGATTAAAAGGATAACTGTTTTCAAAAAAATTATAATATATAAAAAATATAAAAAAATGGTAAAGAAACCAAAAAAAGGATTTTCAAAAAAAGAAAAAATTTTAGAAAAATTACATTTTCTTTCAACTCTTCAAAATAAAAAAAAATTATTAAGTAAACAAACTTATTATCCAAATCTTTTTTCTTTAGGGCCTGAAATTCAGATAAATAATCAGTCTTTTCAACTCAAAACTGGTTTGATTTCTTTTGCCAAAAAAGGTTCCTGGAAAAATAGAAATTCTACTTTTTTGCTTAAAGATAATTTTTCCTCGGAAAATTCAATTGAAAGAAAACAATCTTTAATAAACCGATTACAAAAATATAGAGAAAAAAGTTTTCTAAAGTTTCACTTCACTGAAAAATCAAATGATAGTACAAAAATTTGGTTAACAAAACAAAAAAAAGTTTTATCCGAAAACCCCATAATTTCAACTTCATTTTTTAGCCCTTATGAAGGTGAAATTATAAAAACAAAAATGGATTTAGAAAATAAACAAAAAAATTTAATAATTACGGATTCAGATCAAATTAGTTTTTCAACTGAAGGCAAACCAACATCCGTTGTTGTAAGTCAATTCCTTCGTTATGGAGAAGAGATAGTAGAAAATATTGGAGTAACCAAAACAGGTCAAATTATTCGTGTTGAAAAAGATAAAATCGTAATAAGAAAAGCTCAGTCCATTATATTTTCTTCAAAGGGCACTTTTCATGTTTTTCATGGAGATTTTGTTGAAAAAGGATCTCCTTTAATGACATTGTCTTATCAAAGTTTAAAAACGGAAGATATTGTTCAAGGAATTCCAAAAATTGAGGAATTATTTGAAGCTCGACAAACAAAAGAAGGTGAACCTTTTCCAGAAAATTTACATGCTCAATTAAATTTTTTCTTTTCAAAACAGAAAAAAAAATGAGTCCTCAAGAAGCAACGAGAAAGAGTCTAAAACAAATTCAACAAGTTATAATTGAAGGTATTCAACGGGTTTATCAATCTCAAGGAGTTCAAATTGCGGATAAACATCTTGAAATAATTGTTCGACAAATGACATCAAAAGTTCGAATTTTAGATGGAGGAGGAACCGGTTTATTACGCGGCGAATTAATTGAATTAACTCTTATTGAAACCATTAACAAGGGAATTGAAATTGAAACAAGAAAAGCGGAATATGAGCCTGTTATTTTAGGAATTACAAAAGCTGCTTTAGAAACTGAAAGTTTTATTTCTGCGGCTAGTTTCCAAGAAACGACACGTATTTTGAGTCGTGCTGCTATAGAAAGAAAAACGGATTATTTGCGTGGATTAAAAGAGAATATTATTTTGGGCATCTTATTCGAGCGGGTACTGGTTTTTCACTTCTTTCATTACCTTTCAAATTAAAATTTAAATCTTTAAAAAAAAAATAGAAGTCATCTTAAAAAAATACTAAAAAAATTTAGAAAATATTGAATTTATTTTTGGTAAAGTGAATTTAAAAGAAGATTTCTGCAGGGTTATTTTGTTTTGTTTTTTAAAATAATATCTTCTTTTTTAGTTCCAGGTCATATGTACCGAACCAATTGGGGAATTGGTCATAGAATAAAAATAAAAACTCGATTTTAGCATTATGGACTAATTAGTAAAAACGGTAAAATAAATTTTCATAAGTTGAATTTTTCTATTCTTTTTTTAAAAAAGAATGGAAATCGATCTTGTAAAATAGGAAACAAAACGTTAAAATATTTATAGAGTTTTTTTTAAGGTCGATTTTTATTTTGTTATTGAAGAGATTTCTTCTTTATTTTATTATTGGGTTTCTTTCTTTTTATTTTTTTTTTAACAATACAAAATATGTTTTTTTAAATTTTTATATAATTTTTTAAAATAATTACAAGGTTTATTTTTGCTTTCTTTGTAAATAAACTGAGTTAAAAAATTTTTGTCAAATAAAACCTTCTCCTTAACAAATTTGTCATTTTGGATTTTTTATAAAACAAAAAATGAAAAAGATTGAAAAATGAATAGATATTATAGAATTCAACAATAAGATTGACACCTTGTAAAATTGACCAAACAAATGAAAATGAATGATAATAAATTTTGTAAAATTTTTTTATTTATGATGACAATAATTGACGAAATGTTTAACGTTGGAATACATTTGGGGCACCAAGCAAAAAAATGGAATCCTAAAATGGCTCCTTATATTTATGCTGAACGAAATGGTATTCATATTATTGATTTAATTCAAACCTATTCTCGATTAAAAGAAGTTTCTACTTTTTTAAAAACATCAGCATCAGAAGGTAAAAAATTTCTTTTTGTTGGAACAAAAAAACAAGCTACGAGATTAATTGCAAAATTAGCTTTACAAACTGATTCTTTTTATGTCAACCAGAGATGGTTAGGCGGAATGTTAACTAATTGGAAATCGATGAAAACTTCTATCGAAAAACTGAATCAATTAGAAAAGAAAGAAAAAAATGGCGAATTAAAGAATTTGCCAAAAAAAGAGGAAGCATTATGTAGAAAAGAAAAACAAAGATTACAAAAATACTTGGGTGGTTTAAAAAATATGAGGGCTATTCCGGATGTAGTCATTATTGTTGGACAACCCGAAGAAAAAAATGCAGTTCTTGAATGCCAAAAATTAGGAATAAGAAGCGTTACACTTCTTGATACCGATTGTGATCCAACGTTGGCGGATCTTTTTATTCCTGCTAATGATGATTCAGTAGCTTCTCTGAAATTTATTTTCACTAAATTTTTGGAAGCAATTCAAGAGGGAAAAGAAGAATATAACAAAAAACAAGAAAAATTAAGACAAAAAACGAATAAAACTCGTTTTTCTTCAAAACTTTATTTGAAAAAAAACGATAAAAACAGAAAAACTTCTTTGAAAAAATAGAAGAAAATATAAAAGAACAGTTTTCACAAACAAAATTATTTTTATTTTTTTTTGCTTTTTTTATATCTTTATAATCCTTTTTTTCTATTTCCAAGTTACAATTTATAAGTAGATTTCCAGAATCGAATTATAAATTTATTTCTCTTTTTTGATTTAGTTGCAAAGCTCATTTTTTATCTTTTTTTTTTACCTGCAAATTTATATTTTGCAGGTAAAAAAAACCGAAAGATCACTTTGCTAAGTAAATGTTTTTTTTGAAATCATAGAAGGTAATGTTTAGAAATAAGCTTACTCTCTCCTAATATTTATTCTTGCCCGAGAATAAAACGAATTTAAAAATTTTTAAGTTTTAAAAATAGAAATTAATTTCTGTAAAATAAAAAATATTTAAAATTTTATCTGATGGTTCTTTTAATTTTTTATAATTTAGTAAACTTTTCGAATAGAAATGAAGTACAAGTATTGTTAAAGTGACATCATTTTAGATATAAGGTAAACTTAATTGGTTTACATCGTTTTTTTTAAACAATGTAAGCACGTTAAATGTTTATTATCTTTTTCGAAATTAGTAAACTCAAAACTTTTCTTGGTGCAAAGTTATTATTCAATTTTATTGATCAGTGTTACATTCGTTTTTTTATAAAAAAAGTAACAAATTTTGCCCAAACAATAACACAACACTTTTTCTTTTAAAAAAAAGAAAAGAAAAATTTATTTAAAATCTCTTAACAAAAAAGGTTTAATCGGTATGGATACAATGAATGATT
Organism: uncultured Actinomycetota bacterium; assembly: GCA_963711185.1. Classification (GTDB taxonomy): domain Bacteria; phylum Actinomycetota; class Actinomycetes; order Propionibacteriales; family Propionibacteriaceae; genus Microlunatus. The sequence continues at coordinate 1,063,771 of CAVQDD010000019.1, forward strand.
TTTTGGGTGATAACGTTTCAACACTTTTTAAAATCAATCCTTTATTTGATCTTTCAGAAGTTTCTGTTGGACAACATTTTTATTGGCAAATAGGTGGATTATCAAGTACATGGGCAAGTTTTAATAACATCATGGATTGTTTTAGGAATTATTGTTGTTTTATCTTTTTTAGCAAATTGAAAGTTAAAACATCAATTCCTGATGGTTTACAAAATTTAACTGAATATATTACTGAATTTATTCGAGATTTAGCAAAAACACAAATTGGTGAAGAAGAATATATGCACTTGGGTTCCTTTTTTAGGAACAATTTTTCTTTTTATTTTTGTTTCCAATTGGTCTGGTGCTCTTTTTCCTTGGCGTTTAATTGAATTACCAAATGGAGAATTAGCAGCTCCTACTAATGATATTAATACTACTGTAGCTTTAGCTTTATTAACTTCAATTGCTTATTTTTATGCGGGATTACGCAAAAAAGGATTAGGTTATTTTAAACGTTATATTGAACCTGCTGCTTTTTTATTACCGATTAATATTTTAGAAGATTTTACAAAACCTTTATCTTTAAGTTTTCGACTTTTTGGAAATATTTTAGCGGATGAATTAGTTGTAGGTGTTTTAATTGCTTTAGTTCCACTTGTTGTTCCAATTCCATTAATGCTTTTAGGCTTATTTACAAGTGCGATTCAAGCTCTTGTTTTTGCCACATTAGCTGGTGCTTATATTGGTGAAGCTTTAGAAGGTCATTAAAATTGAGTGAATAAAACTACTGTTTCTCGTTTGGTTACGTGAAAAAAGTTGTAACAAAAAGTGGTCAATTATATTGCTCCGAAGATGTTGATTATTATTCTAGATTTGGGTAAACTTTGAAGAGTCAATTACTAAACAAATAACTCTCAAAAATTTTTAGTGTTATTTGTTTAGTAATCGGTTTTTAATAAAACAAGGTTTTTATTTTTAGTAACAATTTGTTTTGTTATACTTTTGTCACACACAATTATTTAAATAAATAATAAAAAAATATTATGAATCCACTTATTGCATCTGCATCTGTAATCGCTGCTGGATTAGCTGTTGGTCTTGCTGCTATTGGACCTGGAATGGGACAAGGAACAGCGGCAGGATATGCTGTTGAAGGTATTGCCAGACAACCTGAAGCTGAAGGAAAAATTCGTGGTGCTTTATTGTTAAGTTTCGCTTTTATGGAATCTTTAACTATTTATGGTCTAGTTGTAGCATTGGCATTGCTTTTTGCTAATCCTTTTGCTTCTTAAATAATCTTATTAAGAATTTTTTTCTTTATTTGGAAAAAAATTAAACGAAAATTATCTAAAATATTAAAAAAAAGCAGAAAACAAAAATAAATTTTTTGTTTTTGGGTTATTGAAAAAGAAAATCAACGGTTTTCTTATCTTTTTAAAAGATAAGAAAACCTGTTTATTCAGAAAAGAGTCGTTTTTTATTTATTTTAAAAAAACTTATGCCAATTTATTTACTTTTTTCGGAAGGTTTGAACAAAAAGTTGGATATTAAAATATTCCAAAAAAATTTTTAGGGAAAAAAGTAATAGATAAATAAGTGTTTTCTTAAAAAAAAAAATAAAATCTTCCCAAAAAATAACAAAATGATTTTTTTGATCTGAAATTTTCTTTTTCTTAAAATGAAAAGAAAAATTTTTATTTCGAAAATTCTGGATTTCTATTTCCTAGATTAGATATAGAGAAAATATAAAAAAATTCGAACCATTAATGTATGGCTATTTTAAACCTGTTTACTGGTATTCCTCCTGGAGAAGGTTTTGGGTTTAACGGGAATATTTTAGAAACAAATCTTATAAATTTAGCTGTTGTTATTAGGGTTGTTGTTTCTTTTGGAGGGGATGCTCTTACGTTCCTTGCTAGAAAACCGTAAACAAACTATTTTAAATAATCTTCAGGAAGCTGATCAAAGAGCTAAAGAAGCTCAAGAAAAATTAATAGCGAAGCAAGAAATCAATTAGAACTAGCTCAAAAAAAAGCTAGTTGAAATTCGTCAACAAGGAAAAATTACATGCTGAACAAGAAAAAAAACAATGCTATTAGTCAAACAGAAGAAGAGCTTATCGTTTAGAGGAAACAAAACAAGAAACTCATTCAATTTCAACAACAAAAAGCAATCAATCAAGTTTCTCAACAAGTTGTTTCACTTGCTTTAAATCAAGTTCGTGAAAAATTAAATAACTCGTTTAGATTCTACATTTCATGCATCTGTTAACAATTTTAATATTGTTCTTTTTACAAATTATAAACCAAGTTAAGATTAAGTTTTTTTAATTCTTTTTTTTATCAAAAATTATTATTTTATTGCAATTTACTTTATATTTTTAGAAAAAAGTTTATTACTAATTAATTTTATAAATAAAAAGAATTGGTTTAGCGAGCAAACGTTGATTCGCAACGTTTTGAGGGCAAAAAATTTTTAAAAATTTATAAATGTTTGGTTTATGATCAAAATAATTGATTTTCAGTTATTAAATTAATTTCAGATAAAATTGTAATCAAAGTAAAAAAACTTTTAATATGCATAATTTCTAATCTGTAAACAACTATCTCTTTATATCAAGAGTTAGCTGTTAATAAAACAACTGTTTACCCCTAAAAATCCAAATTATTTTATATTTTTATTGCAAAAAATTTTTGGATTTTTTTTACGAATACATTATTTTGAAAAAATATGTTTATTTCCTTTTCTTTATTAAGGAATTTTGTAAAAAAGAGTTTTGTTTTTTTATTTTAAGAAAAAAAAGCAAAATTAATTAACAATTTTTTTCATTTTGTAAAATATGACAAAGGAAATGGGATTGAATCTCAAGGAGTTATTTTTCAATGGTTAAAATTCGACCAGATGAAATTAGTAGTATTATTCGTCAACAAATTGAACAATATAATCAAGAAGTAAAAGTAGTTAATGTTGGAACTGTTTTCCAAGTTGGAGATGGTATTGCTAGAATTTATGGTCTTGAAAAAGTAATGGCTGGTGAACTTTTAGAATTTGAAGATGGTACTAGTAGGAATTGCTTTAAATCTTGAATCAAAAAATGTTGGTGCAGTTCTTATGGGAGAAGGTTTAACAGTTCAAGAAGGAACTTCAGTTCGAGCAACAGGAAAAATTGCTCAAATTCCTGTAGGTGAAGGATATTTAGGTCGTGTTGTAAATTCTTTAGCTCGTCCAATTGATGGAAAGGGAGAAATTCAACAACTGAAACACGACTAATTGAATCTGGTGCTCCAGGTATTATTTCTCGTCGTTCTGTTTATGAACCATTACAAACTGGACTTGTTGCTATTGATGCAATGATTCCAATTGGTCGAGGTCAACGAGAATTAATTATTGGTGATCGTCAAACTGGTAAAACAGCTGTTGCTATAGATACAATTTTAAATCAAAAAGGAAAAGATGTTATTTGTGTTTATGTAGCTATTGGACAAAAAGCATCTTCTATTGCTCAAGTTGTTAACTACTTTACAAGAACGTGGAGCAATGGATTATACTATTATTGTAGCGGCAACAGCAGATTCTCCAGCTACTTTACAATATCTTGCTCCTTATACTGGTGCAGCTTTAGCTGAATATTTCATGTATACAGGTCGTCATACATTAATTATTTATGATGATTTATCAAAACAAGCTCAAGCTTATCGAGAAATGTCTTTATTACTTACGTCGTCCACCAGGACGTGAAGCTTATCCG
>CAVQDD010000019.1:1072500-1096377 GCA_963711185.1 uncultured Actinomycetota bacterium
TTGCTTATCTCACTTACCTTACCCCCCCCCTTGCGGGGGGTTAGGGCCCCGTACCCCAGGTTAGGGGCTTGTAAAGCTTCGCTTTACAGCCGTACCCCTAGGTAAGGGAGTTACATTTGCAAAAACAGGGAAACCAATTGTTGAAAAAGAACGCATAACCCGGTTGGTTGAAACTGTTACCTTCTTACTTGCAAAGCTGTTTTTGATTTTTTTTATCTTTTTTTTTGGTTTTTTATTGAAAATAAAAAAAAGAAACTGGTTGACTCTTTTTTTAAAAAAAAAAAAGAATAAAACAAGTTTTGCTAGTCAACGTTTATCAGCAAAGCTGATAAACCAGAAAAAAAAAGATAAAAAACCAACTTGCTTTTTTTTTTAAAGCGGGTTATTATTTTAAAAAGCCTGCTTAGCTCAGTTGGTTAGAGCATCCGTCTCATACGCGGAGGGTCACGAGTTCAAATCTAGTAGCAGGCATTCAAAAAATCGTTTTTGTCCGGTTTATCAGTAGCCTGGTAACTCCTTCTAGGGAGAGTTAGTAACCTGGGGCTGCAACTCGAAGAGTTGTACCCCCGCAAGGGGGGGTAAGGTAAGGGAGAAGGGGGGGTAAGGTAAGGGAGTTAGACAAAAGGGGGGTTACAAAGCTATTTTTTCTGGTTGACGAAGTCAACGTTTACTTACAGTAAACCAGTTGCTTTTTTTTTTAGAAAAAAAAAGAGGTAAGGTTTACTAAAAAACCAAAACCGCTTTCCAGCTAATTGCTTTACGAAAATGACTTGCTAAAATCAAAATTATTTGTTATAATAAAAAAAAAGAAAACAGGTTTATTAAATGTTTGTGTAACTCCCCCTAACGAATGTAAGGGCTGCAAAACTTCGTTTTGTAACCCCTCTTGACCCCCTCGATAACCCCTTGACCCAGGAAATGAAACATTTACTCCGCAAATGAGAAAAAAATCTTTTTACTCTTTTTTTTTAATAAAAAAAAAGAACCACAACAACAGCTTTTTACCCGATAGCAGATATAGTTTAGGGGTAAAACAACACCTTGCCAAGGTGTGGTCACGGGTTCGAATCCCGTTATCTGCTTTCTACGCGGGTTTTTGGTTTTTTTTGATTTGTCTTACCCTTACCCTTACCCCCCCTTGATAACCCCGCTAGGGGGTCAAGGGGGGTTAGTTAGGGGCATGTAAAGCCCCATCCGCTTTGTGTAACTCCTCCTTACTCCGTTCCCAAGTAAGGATGAGGTAACCAGGTTAGGGCTTTACCCCCCCTTGCGGGGGGTTAGGGGTTCACCCAGGCTGATAAACTCAGATTCGTTTTGGCTAGAATAACATTCATTTCGTGATCGAAGGAAAGGTGGCAGAGTGGTTCAATGCATCGGTTTTGAAAACCGACGTAGCTTCACGGTTACCGAGGGTTCGAATCCCTCCCTTTCCGAATTTGACTGCAAAGCGTCTTTGCTTACCCAGCAAAGCGAAGCTTTGTATAACTCCTCCTAAGTTTCCTTCCGGTTTTCTTCTTTTTTTTAAAAAAAAAAAAAAACCTCTAAGAGAAAACTAGTAATAACTACAAAGTAACCCATTACTTACCCCCCCTTGATAACCCCGCTAGGGGGTCAAGGGGGGTTAGCAAGGGGGGGTAACAGCTTTGCTGCCCTATTACAGCCATTACGTTACAAAGCCCTTGGAAAGCGGTTTTGGTTTTTTAGTAAACCTTACCTCTTTTTTTTTCTAAAAAAAAAAGCAACTGGTTTACTGTAAGTAAACGTTGACTTCGTCAACCAGAAAAAATAGCTTTGCTTTTTTTTTTATAAAAAAAAAAGACCCGGGTTTTGAAAAAAATAATGTTTTTTTCAAAAACCCTTACTTACCTAACCTGGGGCTTGTAAAGCTTCGCTTTACAGCCGTACCCCAGGTTAGAGAGTTATCCTTTAAAAAATCAACAAAGTCGGGGTTTGATGGTTAAGTCAGTAAAAAAATTTGACAAAAACGTGCTTTTTGATTATAAATAAAGGTGTGCAAAACATTATTTTGCGTATAGAAATCTTTCTTACCTCCTCCTACAAAGTAACCCATTACTTACCCCCCCCTTGCTAACCCCCCTTGACCCCCTAGCGGGGTTATCAAGGGGGGGTAAGGGGTTAGGGGGGTTAGCAAGGGGGGGTAACAGCTTTGTAAGGAGAAGTTACGGCTGCAATTGGTGACTAAAAATGTTTGTTTGGTTTTCTTTTGCTGAGGGTTTTCAAATTGGTAAATGTTTCCTCTGTTTGTTTACCCTTGCGTGCCTTCTTTTTTGAAACAAAAAAAATGTGCTTTACCCCCCCTTGCGGGGGGTTAGCGTAATAAAAAATATTGGTTAGGGATTGTAGTTCAATGGTTAGAGCGTCGCCCTGTCACGGCGGAAGTTGCGGGTTCGAGTCCCGTCAATCCCGTTGATTTTCAATGGTTTTATCAGCAAAGCTAGTTTGATGTACCTGGCTTGCAGAGATACGCTTACAACCCTTACCTGGGTTGGAAAGCGGTTTTGATTTTTTAGTAAACCTTACCTCTTTTTTTTTCTAAAAAAAAAAGCAACTGGTTTACTGTAAGTAAACGTTGACTTCGTCAACCAGAAAAAATAGCTTTGCTTTTTTTTTTATAAAAAAAAAAGACCCGGGTTTTGAAAAAAATAATGTTTTTTTCAAAAACCCTTACTTACCTAACCTGGGGCTTGTAAGCTTCGCTTACAGCCGTACCCCAGGTTAGGTTAACAAAACTCTGTTGCTTTTATTTTTTACAAAAAAATAAAAACTGCAGCCTAACCCCTTACCCCCCCTTGATAACCCCGCTAGGGGGTCAAGGGGGGTTAGCAAGGGGAGGTTATTGCTAACCTGGGTCCCTTACTGGGATCCCCGTACCTAACCCCCCTTGCGGGTACAACTCTTCGAGTTGCAGCCCCAGGTGACAAACCTCCCCTTTGTGTAACTCTAACTAACTTGCGAACCAAGTAAATTACCCCCCCTTGCTAACCTGGGGTTCCCCAACAATTCTTCGAGTTGCAGCCTTACCCCCCCTTGCTAACCCCCCTTGACCCCCTAGCGGGGTTATCAAGGGGGGGTAAGGGGTTAGTAAGAGGTTACAACTTTTGAGTCCCTTACCTGGTAAGGGGTTAGAGGTAACCTGGTTAGTAAAAAGGAGATAACCAGGTTAGTAAGGAGGAGGTAACCAGGTTAGCAAGGGGGGGTAACGGGTTACAGGTTGGGTAAACAAAGCTTCTAACCCCCCTTTTGTAAAGCTTCGCTTTACAGCCCCTTTACGTGGTTATCAAGGGGTGGGGAGGTAAAAACCAGGATAAAATTGACAAAATTTCTTTGTAAAGTTAAAATTTATATAAAATATTTTCAAAAAAACCAAGGGGGTATAGCTCAGTTGGTAGAGCGCTGCCCTTGCAAGGCAGATGTCAGCGGTTCGAGTCCGCTTACCTCCACCAAAAAAAGAACAAAAAAGAACGAAAAAAAAAGAGGCAAACACCATCCAAAAAGGAGAGATCCCTGTTTTTTTTTCCTTACAGGAAACAAGGAAGACCTTGTTCTTTTTTTTTAAAAAAAGAACAAAACAAAGCTTATTCTTAGAAAATAATGAGGCTATTAGCTCAGTTGGTTAGAGCGCACCCCTGATAAGGGTGAGGTCGCTGGTTCAAATCCAGTATAGCCTACTCCTTTTGAAAACGGTTTATCGGCAATACCTGTAACTCCCCCTTACAAAGCTGTTATCCCCCCTTGCTAACCCCCCTAACCCCTTACCCCCCCTTGATAACCCCGCTAGGGGGTCAAGGGGGGTTAGCAAGGGGGGGTAAGTAATGGGTTACTTTGTAGTTATTACTAGTTTCCTTTTAGAGGTTCTTTTTTTTTTTTCTAGTTTTTTTTTCTAAGCTGTTTTATTTTTTGCCGGTTATACCCTTTACTTACCAGGTTAGGGAGTTAGGCCCTCAGATAAACCAAACCAAATTTTCCCTAACCCCCCCGCAAGGGGGGGGGAGAGAAGGGGTGGAGGCTTAGTGCAAAACTTTGTTTTGCAAGGAGTTTTATGACGTTGTTCCTACTTTAACCGTTGACAAAAACGACAAAACCTTTTATGATAGAAGAAAGCCCCCATCGTCTAGAGGCCTAGGACATCTCCCTTTCACGGAGGAAACGGGGATTCGAATTCCCCTGGGGGTAGACTATACTTACTTACCTCTCCCTTGTTTCTAACTCTCCCGAGTTTCCTTGCAGGAAACAAGAAACAAGAGAGAGGTAAAAAGTGACAAATGAGGAGGAGTTACACAAACCAACCCTCCACTTCGTGGAGAGGTTCCTGTGCTCCAGCAAAGGCGGCCTCTTACCTCCCTTACCTCTTTTTTTTATAAAAAAAAAAGCAACTGGTTTACTGTAAGTAAACGTTGACTTCGTCAACCAGAAAAAATAGCTTTGCTTTTTTTTTTATAAAAAAAAAAGACCCGGGTTTTGAAAAAAATAATGTTTTTTTCAAAAACCCTTACTTACCTTACCTGGGGCTTGTAATTACAGCCGTACCCCAGGTTAGGTTAACAAAACTCTGTTGCTTTTATTTTTTACAAAAAAATAAAAACTGCGGCCTCAGGTTAGGGAGTTATAGCTGCAACAGTAAACCAAACCAGAACATAATTATGCTTAAGGTATGGTTTTCTTTCCGTAAATCTGAAAGAAAACGTTTCCATTCAAAAAAAAAAGAATGGAACCGATTTATGTGCATTTGTTTGAGATTTCATATAAGATATGAAATGCTATGCAAATTTTTTTTTTGCAACGCATTCATTTTTTTTTGCTTAAAAAATATTAATAAAGAATGGGGTTGCAAACCTTAAGTTGAAATCTTTATGGTTTACTGGGAAGGGAACCTTCAGGGAACACTCCTAACCTGGGGTACGGCTGTAATTACAAGCCCCAGGTAAGGTAAGTAAGGGTTTTTGAAAAAAACATTATTTTTTTCAAAACCCGGGTCTTTTTTTTTTATAAAAAAAAAAGCAAAGCTATTTTTTCTGGTTGACGAAGTCAACGTTTACTTACAGTAAACCAGTTGCTTTTTTTTTTTAGAAAAAAAAGAGGTAAGGTTTACTAAAAAATCAAAACCGCTTTCCAACTCAGGATAAGCGAAGTTCCTGTAACAATCTCCCTTACTTACTCTCTCTAACAAAGCTTTGCTTTTTTTTGGTTTTTTTTACCTGTAACCCCTTACCCCCCCTTGCTAACCTGGGGTGAAGGGGTTACAGGTAAAAAAAAAAGAAGATAAAAAACCAAACTCTCCCTTAGTTTCTAACTCCCTCTTGTTAGGGAGAGGGTTTACTTGCAAAACTTTGCTTTGCACAGTAACCATTCACAACAAACCGCTTTTTTTTATCTTTTTTTTTATCAAAGATAAAAAAAACAGATAAAAAACCAACCTCATAAAAAAAGAATACAAATTTGATTTTTTGTTTACTTGTCAGCAACTCGAAGAGTTGCTTACCTTACCCCCCCCTTGCTAACCCCCCTTGACCCCCTAGCGGGGTTATCAAGGGGGGGTAAGGGGTTAGTAAGGGTTACAAGTAAACCTTTTATAAATTTATAAAACCAATACAAAGGAATAAAAAACAATGACTCGAGTAAAACGTGGTAATGTCGCTCGTAAAAGACGTAAAAAAGTTCTCAAAATAACGGAAGGATTTCGCGGATCTTCTTCTCTTTTGTTTCGTACTGCAAACCAACAAAAAATGAAAGCATTTTCTTATTCATATCGAGATCGTCATGATCGAAAAGGTCAGTTTAGATCTCTTTGGATTACAAGAATCAATGCTGCGATGAGACTTCATGGAATCAATTATAGTCATTTTATCCATACACTAAAAAATGAAAATATAGTTTTAAACCGAAAAATGATTGCTCAGTTAGCAGTACGTGATCAAGAAGCTTTGAAATGTTTGGTAACTCCTCCTAACTTGGGGTAGGTTCTTTTTAAAAACTTCGTTTTTAAAAAGAACCCAGCTACTTTTTTATCTTCTTTTTTTTTGGTTTTTTATCAAAGATAAAAAAACAAATAAAAAAAAGAAACTGGTTGACTCTTTTTTTTAAAAAAAAAAGAATAAAACAAGTTTTGCTAGTCAACGTTTATCAGCAAAGCTGATAAACCAGAAAAAAAGAAGATAAAAAACCAAAAAAACCGCAAGAAACGGAGTGTTCACTGGTTTTTTAAAACCAGGAAACCCCAAGTGAGTTACCTTGGGTTGGAAAGCGGTTTTGGTTTTTTAGTAAACCTTACCTCTTTTTTTTTTATAAAAAAAAAAGCAACTGGTTTACTGTAAGTAAACGTTGACTTCGTCAACCAGAAAAAATAGCTTTGCTTTTTTTTTTATAAAAAAAAAAGACCCGGGTTTTGAAAAAAATAATGTTTTTTTCAAAAACCCTTACTTACCTTACCTGGGGCTTGTAATTACAGCCGTACCCCAGGTTAGGTTAACAAAACTCTGTTGCTTTTATTTTTTACAAAAAAACAAAAACTGCAGCCTAACCCCTTACCCCCCCTTGATAACCCCGCTAGGGGGTCAAGGGGGGTTAGCAAGGGGGGGTTATTGCTAACCTGGGGCTGCAATTTCCGCCTTAGGGTTCTTTTTTTTTCTTAAAAAAAAGAGTAAAACTAATATCAGATAAAATTTTTATTTAACATTTATTATGAATTTTTCTCCTCGTCATCAAAAAATCAGTTCAGGGAAACAATCCCCTTCTCGTATTATCCCTATTGTTGAACGAAAATCAAAACAGGTTTCTCCTTCTAACCCCCTGACCCCCCCTCTAGGGGGTTTAGAGGGGGGTAAGGAAACGTTTACCGGAAAGGGTAAATCAAATCGTCCACCTGTTCAAGGAATATTTGATTATAAAACTCGAATAATCGATTATAAAAATCTTGTTTTACTGAAAAAATTTATTACTTCTGAAGGAAAAATATTGCCTAGACGTGTGAGTGGATTAACCGCTAAACAACAACGTCATATCGCCAAAGCAATCAAAAATGCACGAATGATTGGTTTACTCCCATTTATTATTAAATCTAAAAACTAACGACTCTTTTTTTTTATTGGAATAAAAAAATAAGCCGCTTACTTATCAGCAACTCGAAGAGTTGCAGCCCCCTTGACCCCCTTGCGGGGTTATCGAGGGGGTCAAGGGGTTATCCTGGGGTACTTCACTTTACTTACCTCCCCTCCCTAACTTGGGTTGAAAAGCGGTTTTGTTTTGAGGTTTTGTTTGTTTTGATGTTATCAGGTTAGCCAGATAGGTTTTCGGTCCTGCGCCGGGACATTTAAATAATGTCTAAATTCATTAAACGATCACAAATCGCACCCCTTCAGCTTGAAGGGGGGGTCTTGCAAAGCGTAGCTTTGCAGCTGCTTTGTAAGGGCTTGTAAAGCAAAGCTTTACTTACCCCCCCTTGCTAACCCCCCTTGACCCCCTAGCGGGGTTATCAAGGGGGGGTAAGGGGTTAGACCGCAGTTTTTATTTTTTTGTAAAAAATAAAAGCGGCAGCTTATTGGAATAAAAAAACGCTGATGAATTCTATTTTTTTAAAAGAGCGTTCAATAAACAATAAGAGAGAGGCGGACTGTATTGACGTCATGAGCAGAGTTTATTAAACTCTAAATCGATGAACATGCAAAAGGTGTTTGGTTTACCTGCTTACCTCCCCCTATTTGTCACTAAGGTGACAAATAGGTTACCTTACCCCCCTTGCGGGGGGTTAGTTACAACTCTTCGAGTTGCTTACTTACCCCCCCTCGCGGGGGGTTAGTAAGGGGTTAAAGTTACACAAAACTTCTTACTTACCTTCCTAAGGAAGGTAAGCAAAGGGAGGGATGTTGCTTTACTAGCTGTAAGTAAACCACACCACTTACCTCTTCCTAACCCCCCCTTGCGGGGGGTTACTAAAGTGAGGAAGAGTTACATGTTCTGACCTCCCCTTGCGGGGGGTTATCAATAAGGTCAAATAAAGAAAGGCTTACGGTGGATACCTAGGCACCCAGAGACGAAGAAGGGCGTGGAAACCGACGAAACGCTTCGGGGAGCTGGAAACAAGCTATGATTCGAAGATTCCCGAATAGGGCAACCTCTTGTACTTCTTATTGAATTCATAGATGAGAAAGAGACAACCCGGTGAATTGAAACATCTTAGTAGCCGGAGGAAAAGAAAGCAAACGCGATTCCCGTAGTAGCGGCGAGCGAACTGGGAACAGCCTAAACCGATTCGATTTCTGAGTCGGGGTTGTGGGAAGAAGAACATTACTTACTAGATCTTATTTATAAAAGAAATCTAACCTTAGCTAGAATAAAACGAAGCAGCTGAATCCTGCACCATAGATGGTGAAAGTCCAGTAGTTGAAAGCTAATTGATTAACCTTTACTTCTTATCCCGAGTAGCATGGGACACGTGAAATCCCGTGTGAATCAGCGAGGACCACCTCGTAAGGCTAAATACTCCTGGGTGACCGATAGTGAAATAGTACCGCGAGGGAAAGGTGAAAGAGAACCCCTGTCGGGGAGTGAAATAGAACATGAAACCGTAAGCTGTCAAGCAGTGGGAGGACTTTCTAAAGTCTGACCGCGTGCCTGTTGAAGAATGAGCCGGCGACTTATAGGGAGTGGCTTGGTTAAGGAGAAAATCCGGAGCCAAAGCGAAAGCAAGTCTTAATAGGGCGTTTCTTAAAAGATGTCACTTTTTATGGACCCGAACCCGGGTGATCTAACCATGGCCAGGATGAAGCTTGGGTAAAACCAAGTGGAGGTCCGAACCGACCGATGTTGAAAAATCGGCGGATGAGTTGTGGTTAGGGGTGAAATGCCAATCGAACTCGGAGCTAGCTGGTTCTCCCCGAAATGTGTTGAGGCGCAGCGGTTAACGATGGGCTGGTCTAGGGGTAAAGCACTGTTTCGGTGCGGGCTGCGAGAGCGGTACCAAATCGTAGCAAACTAAGAATACTAGATCATGCTTTCCGTCAACCAGTGAGACAGTGGGGGATAAGCTTCATTGTCAAAAGGGAAACAGCCCAGATCACCAGCTAAGGCCCCAAAATGGCCGCTAAGTGGCAAAGGAGGTGAGAATGCAGAGACAACCAGGAGGTTTGCTTAGAAGCAGCCACCCTTTAAAGAGTGCGTAATAGCTCACTGGTGGAGCGTTCTTGCGCCGAAAATGAACGGGACTAAGCGGTCTGCCGAAGCTGTGGGATTTCGAACAATCGAAATCGGTAGGGGAGCGTTCCGCTCTAGGGTGAAGCATCAACGAAAGTAGGTGTGGACGAAGCGGAAGTGAGAATGTCGGCTTGAGTAACGAAAACATTGGTGAGAATCCAATGCCCCGAAAACCTAAGGGTTCCTCCACTAGGTTCGTCCATGGAGGGTTAGTCAGGACCTAAGGCGAGGCCGAAAGGCGTAGTCGATGGAAAACAGGTTAATATTCCTGTACTAATTCTTATTTGGTACCGAGGGACGAAGAAGGCAACAGTTGGCCAAAATTGGATTTTTCGGTGGAAGCGTTCAAGGTAATGAGAGGTAGAAGAAAAACTGTTCTTGAGCTGAGACGTGATACGGTTTTGAATCTCTACCTCTGCAAGGTGGTCAAGGTCAAAACTCAATAATTTGTCAAACTTCCTAGAAAAGCTCGAACTACCATAAAATTAAGAATTACCTGTACCCCAAACCGACACAGGTAGGTAGGTAGAGAATACTAAGGGGCGCGAGATAACTCTCTCTAAGGAACTCGGCAAAATGGCCCCGTAACTTCGGGAGAAGGGGTGCCGCTCGCATTAAGGCGGTCGCAGTGACCAGGCCCAGGCGACTGTTTACCAAAAACACAGGTCTCCGCTAAGTCGTAAGACAATATATGGGGGCTGACGCCTGCCCAGTGCCGGAAGGTGAAGGAAGTTGGTTATGATCTTTCGAAGAAGCTGACGACCGAAGCCCCGGTGAACGGCGGCCGTAACTATAACGGTCCTAAGGTAGCGAAATTCCTTGTCGGGTAAGTTCCGACCCGCACGAAAGGCGTAACGATCTGGGCACTGTCTCGGAGAGAGACTCGGTGAAATAGACATGTCCGTGAAGATGCGGACTTCCTACACCTGGACAGAAAGACCCTATGAAGCTTGACTGTAGCCTGGAATTGGGTTTGGGCTCTTCTTGCGCAGCCTAGGTGGGAGGCGTTGACGGTTTCTTCCGGGGGAGCTTGAGCCATCAGTGAGAGACCACTCTGGAAGAGCTAGAATTCTAATAGCGATCCTTGAATCAGGACGCTTGACAGTTTCAGGTGGGCAGTTTGACTGGGGCGGTCGCCTCCTAAAAGGTAACGGAGGCGTGCAAAGGTTCCCTCAGGCTGGACGGAAATCAGCCGTAGAGTGTAAAGGCAGAAGGGAGCTTGACTGCAAGACCTACAAGTCGAGCAGGGGCGAAAGCCGGCCTTAGTGATCCGACGGTACCGAGTGGAAGGGCCGTCGCTCAACGGATAAAAGTTACTCTAGGGATAACAGGCTGATCTTCCCCAAGAGTTCACATCGACGGGAAGGTTTGGCACCTCGATGTCGGCTCATCGCAACCTGGGGCGGTAGTACGTCCCAAGGGTTGGGCTGTTCGCCCATGAAAGCGGTACGTGAGCTGGGTTCAGAACGTAAACATCACTGCGTTTATCAACAGTAATGTTGATATAGTATCGGCTTATATCGGTGAAACCTTCATTAGTACTTTCGAACTGACTACTATGGCAATACCGAGGGAAGAATTTTCTATCATATCTTTTTCAACATATGGAAGATACAAGGCAACTCAAATTAGCATGGCTGGCAGGATTTATAGATGCTGATGGTTCTATAAATGCTCAAATAATTCGTAGAGACGATTATGTATTAAAATACCAAGTACGCGTTAGTTTAACGGTTTTTCAATCCACAAAAAGACATCATATTCTTTTACATATACAAAAATTATTAGGTAAAGGAACAATTCGGAAACGAAACGATGGTATGTCTGAGTTTTGTGTGGTTGGAGCAACACAACTTAAACTATCTCTTGAAAGTATTTTACCGTATCTTGAATTAAAAAAATCACAAGCTAAACTTGTATTAGAAATTATACAAAAATTACCTTATACCAAAGATGCTCACATGCTTTTACAAGCATGCGTTCTTACTGACAAAATCGGAATATTAACAGACGGAAAAAAACGTACGATAAAATCTGATGAAGTTCGAACCACCTTACAAGCTCTTGGACATGATGTGTAATGTGATAGTAAATTCCCCGTAGAGACTTCGAGATGTATATAATACACTCGGGATATCAATTTGTTTAAATTGGTATAACACGCCGACTCCTGATAAGTTTGTACTTATTTAAGGATGAAGATATAGTCCATGCCTTATGGAAACATAGGGATTTACTTTGAGCACTTTAATTGCTCTTAGTTTTCACATGCGTGAGACAGTTCGGTCCATATCCGGTGTAGGCGTTAGAACATTGAGAGGAGCCTTCCATAGTACGAGAGGACCCGGAAGGACGCACCGCTGGTATACCAGTTCTCGTGCCAACGGGAAACGCTGGGTAGCCAAGTGCGGAGTGAATAACCGCTGAAAGCATCTAAGTGGGAAGTCCACCTCAAGATGAGTGTTCTCTTAGGTCACGGCAAGACAAGCCGTTTAAAAGGTGTCAGGTAAAAGGTCAGCAATGGCTTTAGCCGAGACATACTCATAGACCGATTGATTTTGACCTAAAAAATTATTTTAAAAGACCCCTCCACTTCGTGGAGGGAGGGTTTTGAAAAAAATAATGTTTTTTTCAAAAACCCTTACCTTACCTTGCCCCCCCTTGATAACCCCTTACCTTACCCCCCCTTGCGGGGGGTTTGGGGGTCAAGGGGGGTTAGTTACAATCCTCCATTTCATGGAGAAGTTCCTTCGAGTCCCTTACCAGATAAGGGGCTTGTAAAGCTATTTTTTCTGGTTTATCAGCAAAGCTGATAAACGTTCGGTTTTTAAAACCGAACCAGTTACAATAAAAAACAGCTTTACAGCCAGGTGGTTCGTACTGGTGTCTTCACTGCAATAAAAAGTACTCCAATCCATCCCGAACTTGGATGTTAAAGATTGCAGAGTCGACAATACTGAGGGGGAAGCTCCTCGGAAAAATAGGCTGATGCCAGGCGAACCTTATTAAAAATTTCGTAACTCTTTTTTTTTCTTTAGGGTTTACGAAGGAAACATCCCCAAAAAACCAACTTTTGGTTTTATTTTTTACAAAAAAATAAAAACCGCAGCTAATTTGTTGACTGACTCTGTAAACCTTCGCTTTACAAGCCCTTATTTTTATTAGGAAGAGTTACAGAAAAAACTAAAAAACGAAAAGAGATATTTATAAATAAAATCGGAGATAAACAGGGTTTTTGAAAAAAACATTATTTTTTTCAAAACCCGAGTCTTTTATCATTATTGACAATTATTTGCAAAAGATTTAACCTGTAAGATTAAATCTTTAAAAAATATTACCCCTAACCCCTTCCTCCCCCCTTGATAACCCCGCTAGGGGGTCAAGGGGGGTTAGCAAGGGGGGGTAAAAAATTTTGTTTTGCAGCTAATTGCTAAAAATTGTCAAAATTATAATTTTGTAACAAAAATCGAAAAAATAACTTCACCAAAAGTAAGAAACTTTATTTAAAAATACTATTATAACTTTCTCTAATTTGTTTAGAAATAAGACAGAGATAAGAAAACGGTGAAAACATATTTTTCTGTTTACAGAGATTTGGCTTATTCTCTTAGTCAACCTCGCTTACCTTTTGAAACTATAAGTAACAAAACGACTATTTCTAGAAAAAAACAGTTACCGAGTGGTGGAGATCAAAGAATAGGAAGGGAAGAAAAAAACTTAATAGCGGAGCACCTTCTTGATCTCCGCAAAACGTATTAGTATCTTCAATAAAATCAAGTATACCCTCTTTTACTTTGAATAAAGATTCAAACCAACCAATTTTTTCCAAATTATTGCCAACAGCTGTTTCAATTCGAAATGACCCTGATAATTGTGTGGATAATCAATCAAGTAATATTTCAAGTGATTTTTTTCTTGAAATAAGAAAAATCATTTTCTTTACAAAAAAACTATGTAAATTAGCTATCTCATACGAGGCCCCCAGGTAAATAAACAAATTAGCTACAAAACTTTGTTTTTTTAATGGGCTGCAAAACCAAGGTTTGTTGAAGTTAGAATAGAGTTAAAAATAAGAGATAACAAAATAGTTGTTTTTTTTTCAAAAAAATGGTATATTTTAAAAAGAGTACTCTGCAACATCGAATTTCAAATCATGTGAGGACTGAAAAGGAGCAGCATTGAGAAGTTTTTGTTGGTGGGGTACTCCGCAGTAGCAAAGTAAATTTTATGTATTTTTTTTTATTTTTTTTATAACCGTAATAACTTTTACATCAAAAAAACCACTTCACCTCCCAACGAGGTTATTGTTGTTTTTTCTGTTGAAAACAGATCAAGTTGGTATTGTCTTACACTCGGCCTTATGCCGTATGCTATGTAAAAGTAAACTGATTAAATTTAAACCGTTGTTTCAATTGGTGTATAGACTTGTACATGAAAGTTAAGCACCAGCAAAGCAGAGCTTTACTGGTGCTGGTGTAGTACCTAGAATGTTAGTAAAATGTTGCTGCTACTTGGGATCCTTGTACCCCAAGTTACTACTCTAATGCTAGAACTCAAACTGTCCTTAATATCAAGAGTAACTCCAATAACTTTTATTTTTTTTAAGCAAAAATAAAGTTGGTTTTTTTTTCTAAAAAAAAAGAAAAGCAAAGGCAACAAAGTTTTATTTATAATAAAAACTGCGGCTAATTAAAATAAGTAAGTAACCTGGTAACTTGGGTTATGGATGTCCAGATCTATAATTTTGTTTGGTATTATATTAAGTTCAAAAATTTACTTTTTCGATTGACAGTCTAGAGATTTCGATAAATAGGGAGAGGATTTTTCTATCAGAGAGGTTGTTGAACGACCAATTAGCGAAAAAGATTAAACACCAAAACTAAGAACTTTTAAGTTGGTTCTAAAAACAATTATTTCCTATCTCTACTTTTTATTCTTTTTTTAATTTTTTATTCTTTTTTTAATCTTTATTTTTACAGAAGTTTTAAGTCATTGAGAAAAACAAATTAAAGGTAACGAACCTTTTTCTTATAAAAAAGAAAAAGCAGTATTTAGCGTAAAAAAAAACGATTAAAATCTTTTTTATTTATTCTTTTTTTCATTAAAGTAAACAAAATTTATCTTAGATGGTATTACCCCCCTTGATAACCCCGCTAGGGGGTCAAGAGGGGTTACCCTTTTGGGGGTATTTTTTTTTTCCGGAATGATTATTCCAGAAAAATAAACTAACCGTTGATTGAAGGAGCTTCAACAGAAGCTAAGTCTAAGTGGGAAGTTGTGAGCGTTACGCTCGTGCATAACTTCCATACCTAAGTTAGCACGGTTGATGATATCAGCCCAAGTGTTGATTACACGACCTTGAGAGTCTACAACTGATTGGTTGAAGTTGAAACCGTTAAGGTTGAAAGCCATAGTTGAAATACCTAGAGCAGTGAACCAAATACCAACTACTGGCCAAGCAGCTAGGAAGAAGTGTAGTGAACGAGAGTTGTTGAATGAAGCGTATTGGAAGATTAAACGACCAAAGTAACCGTGAGCAGCTACAATGTTGTAAGTTTCTTCTTCTTGTCCGAATTTGTAACCAGCGTTAGCTGATTCGTTTTCAGTTGTTTCACGGATTAGTGATGAAGTAACTAGTGAACCGTGCATTGCTGAGAATAATGATCCACCAAATACACCAGCAACACCAAGCATGTGGAATGGGTGCATTAAGAATGTTGTGCTCAGCTTGGAATACGATCATGAAGTTGAAAGTACCTGAAATACCTAGAGGCATTCCGTCTGAGAAAGAACCTTGTCCGATTGGGTAGATAATGAATACAGCAGTTGCTGCAGCAACTGGTGCAGAGTAAGCTACTGCGATCCATGGACGCATTCCTAAACGGAAAGAAAGTTCCCACTCACGACCCATGTAGCAGCAAATACCTATGAAGAAGTGGCAAACAACTAATTGGTAAGGACCACCGTTGTATAACCACTCGTCTAAAGAAGCTGCTTCCCAAATTGGGTAGAAGTGTAGACCAATTGCGTTTGAAGTTGGAACAACAGCACCAGAGATGATGTTGTTACCGTAAAGTAGAGAACCAGATACTGGCTCACGAATACCATCGATGTCTACTGGAGGAGCAGCGATGAAAGCAATAATGAATACAGAAGTTGCTGTTAATAGAGTAGGGATCATTAGAACACCAAACCAACCGATGTATAGACGGTTTTCAGTGCTAGTAACCCATTCGCAGAAACGAGCCCATAGGCTAGCGTTTTCACGTCTTTCTAAAATAGCAGTCATAATAAAATTGAAAATTAAAAAAATTTTCACTCAAAATCGAAAAAAAACTGGAAAAACCGAAATTGGTTTTTTTAAACTTGATCATTTTCAGTTTTTTTGTTACCGATTTGGTATTAAAAATAATACCTAAAAAAGAAAAAAACGTCAATATTAAAAAATTATAAAAGTTATTTTAATTTATACATAAAGAATTATCTTTAAAAATAAAATTCTCCATTCCTTGATTCAGAAGATCGTATTAGAGAGTAAACTTTTTTTTGTTCTTTGAACCAAAATAGAGAGATAAAAAAGTGGGTCTACTTTAGCCATCTTTTCTTAAAAAGGTAGAATCTTTTTTTTCTCTAAGAGAAAATAGCGAGTGGAGGAGTTTAATCCAGTAGATTAGATAGAGTAAATAGAGCTATTTTATACGCAATTTACTCTATCTTTACTCAATAAATTTAAGAAAAAGGAGATCTTATCAACCCCCTTTCCCATTAATAATCATCCTTCGAAACTTTCGTTTCGAAGGGTGAGTGATCGGTAGAAATCCGTCGCACCAGGGGCGAAAGAATTGTCCAAGAAATGTTCCAAAAATCACTAGAGTATTTTCTAGCTGAAAAGAACGGTTACCACGAATATTTTACCTACGGTTTTACAATAGGAAATGGAACGATTTTCAGATACACTAAATTTAGAATAAAAGAAAAACTCATAATTAATATCGGTTACACCATCTTACCATATATATGGGAGATAGACCTATCAGTTTATCCGTAGAGAAATATCTGTTGGTAAATAAGAATTTAACTATTTTTAAATAATCATTATATTTATATTCTTTAAGAATATAAATACTCTTACCCTTTAAGTTTATCGGAAGAAACTTTTCTCTATAAACTTATTTTTGTTTTCAATAAGAATTAAATTTTATTCGGATTTAGGAACTTCTCCTTTTTTTTTTCGTTGAAAAAAAAAAAATGAAGAATTTCGTCAAAAATCACTCCTCTGTCCCAATTTAAAAGATCTCCCCATCAATCAAAGATTGATAAAATACTTCAATTTTTACAAATTGAAACGAAAAGGAAACCGATAATTTTGCACTTTTGTCAATCCGTAATGTACAGTTTTATATTCGACCGCGTTTTCATTTTAATAGTTTATTGAAACAGATTACTGTTTGACTCTGTTACTGGTTAAGGGTATTAAGAAAGTTGCAAAATGGGATTTCTATTTAGTCTTGCAAACATACCCAACATTTCTTTACAGGAAAAGAAAGTAGTTTTTAATGTTGACATTTCTCTAAGAGAGGAAATTATTTTTAATAATCATTCTCTTACGAGGAACAAAGAATGAAAACAATAATTTTGGAAAAAAGTTACACAACAAAAAGAAAAGAAATGATTAAAAAAACTTTATTTTTCAAAAAAAAAATGTAATAATAAACAAAATCTTTTTTGAATTATTTTTCATGTGAGGGAGAAAAAATTTATTCTAAAGCTGTTTTTTATGGAAGGTACTTTTCTCTTTTCTAAGAAAAGGCAGAGATCAAACAGATTTATTTTACTCCAACTTATAAATTTTTTTTCTCAAAGTTTTGGCTGAAGGAAAAAGTTTATTTTTAATTAATTTCTCTATAAAATAATTTTTATTTTCTTGTTTACAAACAAAATTTGCAAGAGGTTAAGGCAAAAATTTGCAACTTTTATTTGGTTGAATTTACCCATAAAGCTATTTTCATTTTTTATAAAAAACAGCTACTTTAAAAAAAAGAGAAAACAATTCCAAAAAAACCGGAAGGAAACCGAGTGTTCACTGATTTTTTAAAACCAGGAACCCTATAACTTTAAAGAATTAAATAAACCAAAATAAAATAGGACTTAATAAAAAGAAAATATTCTAATAAGGAGGATTTATTTTCAATGTCAATGACGACTATAATTAAAGATTATGTTGATGTATTAAATAATTTATATGATTCATTAAGCACAGATATTACTTTAAAAAAAGTAATTTTTGAAACTTTTACTTATCTTTTTGAAACATTTAAAATTTGTGTTTTTTATTTATTAAGTTTCCAATGGTTACGAGATTTCGTCTATTTACCTCTTTTAGTACCAAAAATTTCCAATTCTATATTTAAAGAGGATTTCTTTTTTGAAAATCCTGTTTTTAATCTTTTTAGTCTATTTCAAATTTCTACATATAATAGTAACAAATTTTTAATTGGATTTTTAAACAGTTTTTTTCTTTCTTTACCAATTTCGACTGCTCATCTTATTTGGATTCGTCGATTGCTTATTCAAGGAATTCCTGCTGGTCTTGCTTCAGGCTTAGGTCTCATTTTAGGGCAATTTTTATTTATTGGTTCCGTTATTTTTGGTTTAAGATTTTTGATTATTCCCTTCTTTTCTTTGGCACCATTAACCTATATTTTTGGAATTCTTTTAATTTTCAGTATTATTTTTGACATGTTTCATGAACGACAAATTAAAAGAATTCCATTTTCAGAAACAACAAAAAAAACATTATTTCAAATCTTTTTTTTAAATTTCGCTTTAATTTGGACTCAACAAAATTTTATTTTTCATTATTTAGGTAATCTTACATTTGATGTGGAACCTACAATTCTTCAATTTTTAGGAAATCAAACTTTTTTTGATAATATTTTTTATTTATTTGGAATCTTATTTGGAAATCTTTTTTTTACTTTTGTTTTTGGTTTTTTAATACAAAAGTTGAATGATTTTTTATCCAAATCTTTTTCTATTATGCAATCTCGATGGCTTCAAAGGTTAAATAGATCGATTTTAGTACTAACAATTCTTTTTGCTTTTAATTCCACTCCTTATTATAGTTTTGAATATTTATTCACAAACAAATTAGGATTTGTTCCAGGAGATATCTCTTTGCAAAATTTCAAGCTATTTTCTGAATCAAAATATTTTGATAAAGATTTTTATGATTTTCGAATTGATGCTAAAGAACCACATATTCATACTTTTGAAAATTTAAATTATCGAGGTGAAAGGGCTTTTTATTACGGTATAAAACGTAAAAAATATTCTGATCCAAAAGCAAAAAAAGCAAAAAATACTATCAGTAAATTCATGGAATCTTTGACAAAAAGTTCATCTCCGACTGGATCAAAAAAATTATCGTTGGAACAAAAAAATAATTTTTCAAAAAGAGATCAAATAGCTGAAAAATCTTCGGATTTAACAAATAATTCCAGGGATGAAAAATTATCTACTTTCACTAATCTTTCAAAAGAAGAAAAAGATTTTGATATCAAAAATTTAACTCCTTTAGAAGACGAAATTTTTGAAAAAGGCAATCCAAAGTTTTTTTCAGTAGATCAAAAAAAACAATTAGAAAATCGTTTCGAAGATATTTCAAAGACTCAATTTTTATTTGATAATGAAGAAACAAATTTTTTCAATAGGTTTGTAAAGACAAAGCATAGAAAAATAGAAGACAAGTTAAAAGAAACATATTATTCTAATCCTATTTACAAAATTCTTCTTTCTGTTGATATTGATTCTTTTTTAGGAAGACAACCCACTTCTCATTTTTTAAACGCTCAACAAGAAAAAGAGCTTTTTGAAAAACGTCTTTTATTATCAAAATATTACGATACTCTTCGGGATTACAAACATTTTGGTTTATTAACAAATGGCTCAAAAAGTTATGCAGATCGGGTTTATAACCAACAATTTAAAGGAACTTTACGAATAGTTCGTCGATTGTTCTCAGTTTCTTTAAATGAAGAACAAAACGAAAAACAAAATTTAGTTTTAAAATTTGATCAACCACTTTATACAAAAAAAAATGAAAATACTTATCTTCATGAAGAATTAAAGAAAACTGAGCTTAAAAACACGGAAAGCAAACAACTTCAAACTCCTTTTATAACAAGAACATATTCAACTCCTTTTTATGCAGGTTGGGATACCGAATTAAGAAAATTTGTTTTAACTAATCGTTTTGTTTCCAAAGATACAGCTGGTCTTTTGTTTGATTTTAATTCAATTCCAAAAGAAAAAAATTATTCGATTTTTAACAAATTAATCGATTCAAACAAAAAAATTGAATTTACAGCATGGCCAATTCCAAAAGAAATTTTGGATAAAAATGATTTGTCGATTCCTTATTCCGTTATTTATGAATCTTTGGATAATCCGTCTAATAAAAAAATAAACGATTTTTTACTAATCAATTGTCTGTAGAAGAAGCAAAACAAAGAGGTTTACTTTATAAATCTTTACCTTCTTCGATTAGAAAAATAGATTCTTCTATAAATCATGTTCTTTCACCGAATTCGAGGAGGATTTATTTGGCCTGGAAGCTCTTATTTAAAATTTGATTTAAAAAATTTATTGAAAAAATAAAAATTTAAATTTTTCTTTAAAAAAAAAAGGAAAAAAGGAGTTTTTAATTGTTTTGTTTGAGAATGTCATTTCAAAAAATTTAAATCAATCTTTATTTAAAAATTCCTGCAAAGCTTAGCTTTGCAGGTAAATAATTTTTTTTAAACTTATTCATTTTCTTTATAAAATCCTATAAATCATCAATTTTTTTTTAAGAATTATTGATTTCATTGTTAAAGGTATTAATTTTTTGATTATTTTCGGGAATAAAAACAAAAATTTTCTTTTTTTATTCTTATATTCCAATTTTTATATTTCATTAAAAATTCGTCTAGAATCTTGTTTTCATTTATACAGTTATATTACATACTTTTTTATAAGTAGTAAAAATAGCAATTTTTTTATTATTTTAACGATTAATTTTTTTTTTAATCGAATAATTTTAAAAAGTTAAATATTTCTCATAAAATTCGTTTTTTACTAAACCCCCCATAAAGGGGGTAGAAAAAAAATAGTAAAAAATTAATAAAACAATGAATTAATTTGGCTAATTATTAGTTCATTAAAAACATAAAATTCTGTGTTTTTTACTATTCAACATAAAAACAATTAATAAGCTGATCCCGATACTTTACGTGTAGTTTCTGAACCTAAATAAACTCTAACACTTAAAAAGTCAGTAGGACAAGCCGATTCACATCGTTTACAACCTACACAATCTTCTGTTCGTGGAGCAGATGCGATTTGATTTGCTTTACATCCGTCCCATGGAACCATTTCTAGAACGTCTGTAGGACAAGCGCGTACACATTGGGTACATCCAATACATGTGTCATAAATTTTAACGGAATGTGACATAAAAGATAGTAATTTTTGTGATCTAACAAGATTGAGGCTTTTAAAAATTAATTAAAATTAATTTAATTTTTTTTATTATAAAAAAAAAATAGATAATTTTCAACTTTAAAAAAAAAAAAATCGAAAAATTGACAAAAATATTGTTTAAAGTTTAAATAAAAAAATTAATTAAACCTAATTGGTTTAAAATGAATTTTTATTCTTCGAGTTTATTGGTAAAAGGTTTTATTTTTGTTTAATATCCAATTTGATGGAAATTGTTAAAAAACATGGAAAAACAAAAATAATTTTATTAAAAAATACAAAATATTAAAAATAAAAATTTGTTTTTAACAATTTGATATCCACTTTAGCAAATATTAAATAAAAAAAATGTTTATTTGTGGATTCTATACCTAACCCCCCGCAAGGTGGGTGAGTAAATAAAAAAATTAAACAAAAAATGGTTTATGATTAAAAAATTTCGTTCTTTAAGCAAAATTTCTTTTTTTTTTACTTTTTCATATCTTGTTTTTATGCTTATTTTGCCTATAACGGCTTTATTAAACAAAGTAAGTGGAACTCTTTTTTATGACTTTTGGAGAAGAGCAACCGAACCTGTAGCTCTTTCCGCTTATTATGTGACTATCTCAATGGCTTTTGTTGCTTGCCTTATAAATTCTTTTTTTGGTTTTGTTTTAGCTTGGATTTTAGTTCGTTATGATTTTACTTTTTTTTTATTATTTACTTGGTTCAGGTTCGTATTGCTAAAATCAATAACGCAGAGAAATAAATTTATTATTTTCGGGGTGGCGTTAGTAATAATTCTAGTAGCCTTAGGATGGCTTGGCTGGACAAAATACTTAGTAAATTCTGACAAGGTACTGTCTGGTGCAATCGAAAACAGCTTAAAAACCAATAGTGTAACTAGAAAGGTTGTACAGGATTCCCAAGGCAGCGGTGTTGATCAGACTACATACCTATCTTTTTATCAGCCAGATCCAAATGCTTACACTAATACAGTATTGTCTCAACTGACTTCTAATGGCCAAGCTAAGGTTCAAACTGAAACCATAGGTACAAATGACGCTGACTATGTTCGCTACACCTCTGTTGAAGGAGCTGGCGGAAGTGATGGTGCAGGCGGGCTAAAAAGTCTAATAGGAGTCTGGGCAAAACGAGGCGGCGAAAATAATAAAGACGCGACTACTACATTCTTTAATGAAGGTTTATTTAGCGTAGTTCCTTTTGGCAATGTTAACAGCGAGCAGCGGGCTAACCTTTTAAACCAGATTAAACAAAAAAATTTATATAAGGTAGTATCGGCGGAGAAAAAGTTTGAAAATAAAAGATTAGTTTATGAGTATGATTTAAGTATCAACCCAGCCGATCTAGTAGAAATTCTAAAAAGCTACATGCAGCTCAGCGGCAACGGCGATGCTTCGCAGATAAATCCTGATGAATATAAGGGTTCAGCCGCATTGAATATAAAGATGACGATCGATGTGGTTAGCCGAGAAATATTATCGATTTCATATCCTCAGGGAAGAGTAGAGTCATACAGTGGTTATGGACTTTATCGTCCAACAAATCTACCAACCGAAACTATCCCAGCCGAAGAACTGCAAAAGCGCCTCTCACAACCACAAAGCTAACTTAGTTTTAAACTGTTATACTAGCATAAGCTATGCAGGTTTTAGTCGATAATAGTTTAGTATCATATACAAAAATAGGCTCCTCAAAAAGAACAATATTGTTCTTGCACGGATGGGCCGATAGTTCAAAGACTTTCGCCGCTTTGTCGTCTGAGTTAAAGTCTGGTTTTAGTCTGGTAATTGTGGACTTACCGGGGTTTGGTGTCAGTCAAGCTCCAAAAATAGCTTGGGGCATAGAAAATTACGCCAATTTTATTAAAAGCTTTTTGGATAAAATTAATATTAAAGATCTGGAAGCAGTAGTCGGTCATTCAAATGGTGGCACAATCGCTATTGACGCGGTGGCAAATGAGATTATTAAACCTAAAAAACTTATTTTATTAGCATCTGCAGGTATAAGAAATAAAAATAAATCCAAAAAAAGTTCAATGAAGATTCTGTCTAAACCAGCTAAGTATTTGATAAAACCACTACCGAAAAATATTCA
This sequence comes from uncultured Actinomycetota bacterium, assembly GCA_963711185.1. Taxonomy (GTDB): domain Bacteria; phylum Actinomycetota; class Actinomycetes; order Propionibacteriales; family Propionibacteriaceae; genus Microlunatus. The sequence goes on from CAVQDD010000019.1 coordinate 1,095,325, forward strand.
ACTTAAGATTAAGAAAAATGTTTACAACAAACTTGGATCAGATTTATACATCGCCGAAAATATGCAGGAAACTTTTAAAAATATTGTGTCTACAGATATCCAGTCCGAAGCTGGTAAAGTAAAAATCCCAACATTGCTTATTTACGGCGAAACAGATAATGCAACACCGGCAATTTACGGAGAAATTTTAAGTAGCATCATCCCAGATTCCAAATTAAAGGTATTAAGTAACAGCGGTCACTTTGTTCATCATGAAAAGCCAGAAGCTGTGAGTAAACTAATTAAAAATTTCATTGATTAGTTTGTAAACTTACTGTGCTTTATATATAATTTCCAGCAAGTTAATTAAAAATAAAAAATGGAACCTGAAAAAACAAATAATCCGCCGGAAAATTTTACGCCACCTGAACCGCAAATATTTAAACCAGATGACGTCAGTTCAAACCAAGCAGTTAATCCACAGACCAGCGAAACCCCCTTGCATTCACCTGCGCCTGCATTAGAATCTAATCCACAAGATTCTAGTTCTCAGTCTGTAGTGACCAGTCAGCAGCAGATTAACCCCGAGGCTATTAATCCTCCGCCGATTACTCCGGTGCAGCCAACACCAAACGATCCACAAACCAAAAATATTGCTCAGTCAGCCCCAACAGCTCAGCCAGCTCCTACAAACTTGCCAGGTCAGAAGACGGTTTTCGGAAGTGGTTATGATCAAGTTGCAAGTGAAGCGAGATCCAATAACTTCAAATCACTTTTTAAAAAGGTTAAAAAACCACAAAAACTTGGGTTAATTCTTCCTCTAGTGATCGTACTTTTTATCGCGATACCGGCCGGAGCTTATTTTGGAATTTATAAACCAAACACCCCAGAGAATGTTTTCAAAAGTGGAATCAATAGAACTGGTAATGGGATGGTGGCACTATTAGATCAAAGTTTTAATCAAGAAAATTTAGCTAAGTTAAGACTCAATGGCCCTGTTGCCGGGCAAGGAGATCAGTGTGGCCGGCCTGGCTCAGTTAGTGCTCGTCGAGCAGCTCGCCGCCTGCGCCGGTC